>DASZPM010000028.1:0-333348 GCA_035550215.1 Chitinophagaceae bacterium
TTTAGCGCATAACCTGCGCAAAAAAGCAGCTTAACAAGGCCTCCTTTGCCCTCATTTTTATTCTTGCCAAAAAATAACTCTCGCAAAACCACTTTATAAACAAAATAAAAAACCGCCTCAGCTTTTACTTCTGAGACGGCCTCATTTTTATTGCTGTGCCGGGGGGAGACTTAGCACAATGTCACCTATCCGCTTCGCGGATGAATATGAATAGCCCCGGTTGAAAATCGGGGTAACAATGGAAATGATACACAGAACCCCGGAGCGGGTTCAACTACTCCTGCCTTATATACTTCCTTATCGTATTTAAATTAACCAGCCATAACACCAGCAGCACCAAAATACCGGCGGCTATCGTGTACACAGATATTACAGGGTTTACATAAATGTTCTGCATTTGCAGCACATGCTGCAGCCACACCTGTAAGCCCGCAATAATACACAGCACTATTGCGGTGATAATGATATTTGGCGGGAAAAACTGTTTCATTAAAAAGCGCTGCAATTGCCGTGGGCCCGCGCCAAGCGTTATTAGTAAATAAATTTCGTTTTTGGCGGATGCTATTGTTAGTTGTATAAACAGGGCAAACACAAGCAGCGCAAATAACAGCATAACAGCCCCGGTTATCCACGAAAAACTCACCACAATATTTACCACCTGCCTTATTTTGCTAAACCGTGTTTTATCGCTGTCCGTGGTTAAGCCATGCTTTTTTAAATAATCCACCAGTATGGGGTTGCCGGGGTCCTTTGTTTTAATGATGATGCGTGACGGTTTTTCACTTTGCGCCTCTCCATATTTAGCATTAGCCCAATCCATAAAAGCCTGGGGTACCAGCACAGACGATATCCTGTCGCTAAAACCAACCACTTTACCATAATAACTAACCTTACCGGCCGGCCCCGTAATGTTTATTTGTATAAGCAGGCTTTTTACCAGTTCTGGGGAAAGCTGCGGCAGCCCCTGCGACGGCGCAAAGCCAAAATTATACATGGTTAAAAACATATTGGGTACTATCATAGGTATGTACTGGGAGTTATCGTCCCATTTCCAGTCCGCACTTTGCACATCAATAAATTCGTTTGGCACACTCTCAAAAAAGAAATCGGTGTAAAAAGGTATGCGGTTGCTAACGCTTTGGGCAGATACTTTAAAACGGCTTGGGGTAAGCAGCCCTGTTGCATCTACAAATGGCTGCTTCTTTAAATCCGCAATTTCCGCGTCGCTCAGTGTAGTGGTATTCTCCCCGGTTACTTCCTTATTTATCACCAAAAAATTAGCCAGGCTGTCGCGGTTATTACTGCTGTTAAGCATATCGTTATAATTCATTTCTACCTGCACCGCGCAAAGTATCAGCAGCATGGCGATGCTTAAGCCAACCACGGCCATAATAAAGCGGGTACGGCCTGCACTGGTTTTAATAAGCTTTTTTAAAAGTATATTCAGCATAAAGTAGTGGTCGTTTTTTGTAATCCTCACAAATTCAGCACCCTTGAATAATCAAAGTGATTATCCTCGTCCAAATCCGTTAAAATAAATCCGGCATCCCGCTTTTTACATTCACTGGCAATTAACGCCGCCGCCCTGCGCATATTTTCCTGGTCAAGGTGGCTGAAGGGCTCGTCCATTACCAGCCAGCTAAAAGGCTGCATCAAACTGCGTATTATGGCAACCCGTTGCTGCTCACCGTAACTGCATAAACCGGCACGCTGGTTTAATACATGCGCTACCCCAAGTTGTTCCGCCATAGCATCAATTTCCGTGCTTTCGTAAACAGGCTTTTGCATTACCCTTTTTAATTCAATATTTTCCCTGGCGGTAAGGTTGGCAAACAGGCGCAGGTCCTGGAAGATTATACTCACCCGGTTTTGACGCATTTGGGCTAACGCTGTTTCGTCAATATTCCGCAGGTTTTTATCGTCCCACAATACTGCACCCTCATAATCGTGGCGAAGCTTATATAAAATATGAATGAGCGTTGTTTTGCCGGTGCCGCTGGGTGCTTTTATTTTAATCCATTCAGCCTGGCGGCACACAATATCTTTATTCCATACATCAGATGCACGCTGGCTGAATTTATCTTTTAAGGGAACAGGAACCAACTGCTTTAACTCAATTTGCATATTGCTAAAATAGGCAGAAACTTGCAACCTGCATGTAAAGAAACGTTAGAAGTATAAATTAGAAGGTGCACGGTGGCTAATTACCCTTTTGAAGCAAAAGCGTGCAGCCGGTGTATCAAAAGCGCACAAAATTCAGGTCAGCCAATTCTTATTATTCCTTGATTATCAACATCCAATAATAATGGTACTTTTTTGGATTAGTATTCCCGTGTTGTATCGCTTTTAATAAAATAAGCGCCTGTATATCACAAAACCTGTTATATGATAAAAAACTATTTGACAATTGCATGGAGAAACCTGATGAAAAGCAAAGTCTTTTCTTTCATCAACATTTTTGGGCTTACCACCGGCATTACAGTTTGTATGATGATTTTTCTTTACGTAATGCACGAGTTTAGCGTGGATGATTTTCATGTTAACGGCAAAAACATTTACCGGGTAATGCGCAGCTATGATCCATCAAAGCCCCCGGCCCCCTATTTATCCGGGCCATACGCGCCGGCATTACTGAATGACTTTCCCGGCGAAATAAAACAGGCAGTGAGGGTATTACCTTCTAATGACCTCGTGGTTTACAAAAACAGGTCGTTCAACGAAAAAAAAGTTTACCTGGCAGACAGCAATTTTTTTAAGGTTTTTACCTTCCCGCTTATTAAAGGCAACCCTGCTAC
The DNA here is from genome assembly GCA_035550215.1 of Chitinophagaceae bacterium. Lineage (GTDB taxonomy): Bacteria > Bacteroidota > Bacteroidia > Chitinophagales > Chitinophagaceae > JABDFW01. Next base: position 2,796 of record DASZPM010000028.1, read on the forward strand.
AGCGCTGGAAAATCCCAATAGTATTGTGCTGACAGAAAGCACCGCTAAAAAATATTTTGGCAATGAAGACCCCATGGGTAAGATAATTGAGATGGATCAAAAGCGCGAGTTAAAAGTTACGGGTGTAGCGAAAGATGTTCCCTCCAATTCACACCTGGATTTTGATTTTGTTACGCCTATTTCATATTATGCCAAAATGCCCTTTTTTAAAGTTTGGATAAACAACGACAACTTTACGTACGTATTGCTGGATGAGCATGCCAATAAAGCGTCGCTTGAAAAGCGCTTTCCGCAGTTTATGCAAAAATACATGGGGACGGATATGCAAAGGCTCGGGTCCCGTTTTGTATTAACGCTTACCCCGCTAAAGGATATTTATTTTGAATCAGCCTCCTCTTTTGATCCTGTTCGCCACGGCGACAAAAAGGTTGTATATATATTTCTTTCCATTGCAGCACTTATTTTGCTGATAGCCTGTATAAACTTTATGAACCTTTCCACCATACGCGCCGCCGAGCGCAGTAAAGAAGTGGGCCTGCGTAAAGTAATGGGCGCGTTGCGTAATAACCTTGTTTGGCAGTTTATGGGCGAATCTGTTTTACTTACCATTATTTCTTGTATATTATCCATCGGCCTGCTGCAGTTGTTAATGCCTGTATATAACAGCTTACTTGGCTATACCATACCTGTTCCTTATGCTAACTGGTATTTATATGCATTTCTCGGTGGCATTATCGTGGTAGTTGGTTTGCTGGCAGGCTGCTACCCGGCGCTGATACTTTCCCGCTTTTCGCCTATAGAGGCGCTGAAAGGCAAATTAAAACTTGGCAAGGGCGGTTCGCTGTTTCGCCAGGCGCTTGTTGTTGTTCAGTTCAGCATCACGGTGTTTCTTATTACCGGCACTATTATTATTAACAAACAAATGAGCTATGTAAAAAATAAAGCGCTGGGATATAATAAGGAGCAAACATTAATTATACCGCTTGACAATAACGACATATACAATCACATGAACGATTTTAAAACCGGGTTGCAAAGCAACAGCAATGTTACCGGGGTTTCAATGATGTCGGGTGAGCCGGGTGGCTTTTTTGACGAACACACATTTGAAGCGGAGGGACAGGACAACAGGATATGGAAATCAAGAACAGAGTTTGCAGACTTTGAATTTGTAAAAACCCTGGGCTTAAAAATTATTGCCGGCAGGGATTTTTCCCCGATGCATCCTACTGATACCACGTCGGCGGTACTTATAAACAGCACCGCGGCAGCAAGCCTGGGCTTTACACCGCAACAAGCTATAGGCAAATGGGTAAGAAATACTGTACGCGACAGTGCAAGAAGGTATATTATTGGCGTAGTTGCCGATTTTAACTATACCTCGTTAAAAGAAAATGTTGAACCGCTGGTAATCTCCCCTGCCATGGACCGCAGGGTTGCAGTGGTAAGGTTAAAAGCAGGCGCCCTGCAAAGTGAAATTGCTGCGGTAAAAACCGCTTATACAAGGGCGGCGCCCGCATACCCGTTTGAATATACCTTTTTAGACCAGAAGTTTGGGGAGATGTATAAAAAGGACCTGAAACAGCAAAACATACTCAGCATATTTTCCGCGCTTGCTATAGTAATAGCCTGCCTCGGGTTATTTGGCCTTGCATCGTTCACCGCCGCAAAGCGCACAAAGGAGATTGGGGTAAGAAAGGTGTTAGGCTCGTCTGTACAAAATATTATACTCCTCCTTTCAAAAGATTTGCTGAAACCGGTGCTTATTGCAGCATTAATCGCCATTCCTGTTGCATATACCGTAATGAACAACTGGCTGCAAAATTTTGCTTACCGTACAGGGCTTCAGTGGTGGGTGTTTGCCATTGCCGCAGGTATTACAGTGGCAATTGCCCTGTTTACCGTGAGCTTCAAAGCCATAAAAGCCGCTATGGCAAACCCAACAAAAAGCCTCAGAACGGAGTAGCGAAAGTCCACTCTTTTTACTATAGCATATACAAAGGCAGCGCTTTTACGCACTGCCTTTTTGTTTTAATAAATTTATTTCCCACCTGTGCATAACCTGCATATATGTTACACGTTAATTAACAATGGCTTAAATAGTGTTTAAAACTATGCTCACTTTCACAATTCCTTCATACCCCCTTAATATGCAGGTAACATACCAAATGGAACTTTGCAAAACCCACTTAATATGGAACGAAGAAAAATTGACGTGGTGGTGATGAGTGACCTGCATTTAGGTACGTATGGGTGCCACGCCAAAGAAATAGTAAAATACCTCCGCAGCATAATGCCACAGGTGCTTGTGCTTAACGGTGACGTTATTGACGGATGGCAGTTTAGCAAAAGATATTTTCCCGTATCACACATGCAGGTTATTAAAGAAATTATGAGCCTGCTTAGTAAGGGAAGCCGCGTTATATACATTACCGGCAACCATGATGAAATGTTACGCCGCTACAGTGATATACAGATAGGCAATTTTCAGTTGACAGACAAGATGGTGATGGAGATTAACGGCAAGATGACATGGATATTTCACGGGGATGTATTTGATGCCACTACCAAAGGCAGCGCGAAACTGCTTGCAAAGCTTGGCGGCCACGGTTACGACCTGCTGATACTGCTGAACAGCTTTATTAACTGGTGCCTTAAAGTAATGGGCAAAGAAAAAATGAGCTTTAGCAAAAAAGTGAAAAACAGCGTTAAAAAAGCGGTGGCCTGGATTGGCGATTTTGAACAAACCGCAGCAGAACTGGCAATAGAAAAAAAGTACGACTACGTAATATGCGGCCACATACACCAGCCGCAAAAAAGGATTATCGAAACAAAAAACGGCAGTGTTACTTATTTAAACAGCGGGGACTGGATTGAGAACCTTACAAGCCTGGAGTATAACAACAACGAGTGGAGCATATACCATTATGACGAAAAGCAGTTTGCAATGGCACCTGCCGAAGAGATGGAGAAGAAGCTGCCGGAGTTAAACGTGGTGACAGATGAGGTGATGATGTTCAGCGCGCTAAAAAATGCCAAACGCATGCCTTTGGCAACATTGCTTAAAAAGGCAGCAGGCGCTTAAATAAACTATGAGGATATTATACAGCATACAGGCAACAGGTAACGGGCACATTGCCCGTGCGGGCGAAATAATGCCTTACCTGCAGCAGTATGGCGATGTGGACGTTTTTTTAAGCGGCAGCAACAGCAACCTTGCTTTTGACCTTCCCGTTAAATACCGCAGCAGGGGGGTTAGTTTATTTTATGGAAAGAGGGGCAGCCTTGACTATAAGAAAATCTACCGGGAGTTTAGCTTTCTCCGCATGTGGAAAGAAGCTAAAGCGCTGCCTGTTGAAGATTACGATATCGTATTAAACGATTTTGAGAGCATCACTTCATTAGCATGCAGGATAAAACACGTTCCCTCTGTTAATTTTGGCCACCAGGCAAGCTTCTATTCCAAAAACACACCACTAAGTTCAAAACGAGATTGGCTTGGAGAGACAATTTTAAGAAATTATGCGCCGGCTACCGCTTATGTGGGGCTGCATTTTGAGCGCTATGACGATTTTATTTTCAACCCCATCATAAAGCAGGATATTCTTTCAGCAACCCCAAAAGATGACGGGCATATAACTGTTTACCTTTCGCACTACGGCGACGAATTGGTAGCAGCAAGCTTGAAAAAGGTTAACGGCATGCAGTTTCATGTTTTCTCCAAAAAGGTAAAGGGTATAACAATTGACGGCAATATCACCTTTATTCCTGTAAGCAATAAAGCCTTTAATAAAAGCATGATAAACTGCCACGGCATGATAACCGGCGCGGGTTTTGAAACACCGGCCGAAGTATTGTACATGGGCAAAAAGTTATTATGCCTGCCCATAAGGGGGCAGTATGAGCAATTATGTAACGCCGCTGCGCTTGCAAGGTTTAATGTTCCCGTAATACCTGCTATTGGCGATAACTTTAATTCTATTGTTGAAAACTGGCTTAATGCCCCCATTCCGAAGAAGCTTGAACTCACCCATTCTACTTACGATATAGTTCAACATGCCGTACAAACAGCCAGGGAATTAAAGCCAGGAGCCAACAAACAGAAAGCGGTGCTGGCAAAAGAGTTTGCCTGATTTGCTTCACATCTATACAATTGCCTTTTTTGCTGTAGTTACTTCTCTTACTCCGCGCATTCAGCCACGGTAAAACGTATAGCGGGCTTAATATAAAGGTCTCTTCCGCGGCTGTTATATTTTTGTATGGGCAGGTTATTAATTAAATAAAAGCCGGCTTCATCTTCGTATTTGGTGGTTTGTATACCAAGGCTCCAGCGGTTTGTCATATCCATCAGCCATTTGGCTTTATCATCAACATTTGTTATTGCATTATATTGCCGTACATACTCTACGGGATAAATAAATTCTATGCCTAAAACAATACTTCCGTGTTCAAAGTAAATGGTGTTATAAGGCAATGCAAATTTGTTCCATCCCTTCCTGTATGGATACACAATAATATTTCCCGGCGTTAGTTCCTTGCCAGGCAACCCACGCACACTATCCCATTCATACCAGTGTATCCTTACCGGCACGTGTACTGACTCATTAAACCGGCCTGCATATATTTCCAGCGTTTTTATATAGCCATCACCCATGTTTTTCCGGTCGGTGTACCGGCCTATAATAATAAATTTTGTTTCAGGGCCGGGGCCAATGTATTCAACTATCCTCCCCACCCTTTTATTCACGTCAACATCCCTGTATTGCCTGCAATTGGCAACCGTTACCGGTGCAAGCTCCTGCGATTCAGGGCCCAGCCTGAAAAAGTTTTCTGCTGTAAGCCTGTTAACTGCAACAGGCAGTTTTTTATATCCCAGGTAGTCTATGTACATGCTGTCGCCGGCATGAAGAGAATCCTTCGGAAGGGAAAAATAACCGCTGGAATCTGTGTACTGTATGTTACGCTGGTGGTTAAAAATGATGGTGGCATAGCCTAAAGGCTTATTGGTTAGTGCATCAACCACCTTGCCTGTTATTTGCTGCGCATTTGCGGCAACAGCTATAAGCAATAAAACCAGCAATGCCTGCAACCTCTTCATGGTATGCAAAGGTATAGTTTTTAGTGCAAGGCAAAAGGCGGTTACCTGTACGAAACCATATTTATGTAACTCTGTTTACATTTGCAGGCTATGGCGCAAAAAAAGTTAATACGCTTTGCTGAAATTGAAACCTTCGCCAACGTATTGCAATACCCCGGGGATATAAAAGGCAAGTGGGCGGCTTTTTTCAACAATACCAATCCAATAACACTGGAGCTTGCCTGCGGCAAAGGCGAGTACGCCGTTGGTTTGGGGCGAATGTACCCCCGGCGAAATTTTATAGGGGTTGATGTTAAGGGCAACCGTATATGGAAGGGCGCTAAAACCGCCTTGCAGGAAGGGCTTAATAACGTAGCCTTTCTGCGCACGCAAATGGACAGGATAACCGAATACTTTGCCGCCAGCGAAGTGCAGGAGATATGGATAACTTTTCCTGACCCGCAACTGCGTTTATCAAAAATCAAAAAGCGGTTAACACACCCAAAGTTTCTGCGCCTATACCGGCAGTTTTTGCAACCGGCCGGTATAGTGCATTTAAAAACCGACAGCCCTCGTCTTTACAATTTCACCAAAGCGGTTATACAATTGTATGGCCTGGAGTTGATAACGGATATGGATGATATACATGCGTCTTCTCAAATAACACCGGAGCTGAAAATTAAAACCCATTACGAATCGCTTGATATTGCCGGCAGCAACAAAGTGCATTATCTTAGTTTTACACTCGGCAGCGGTTTGGACGCAGATAAAGACGATGACCTAAAAGATATGTTTCGTGAGCAAGACGCTGGTTGAAAATATTGACTACTATTTTAACAAAGATGGCTTAATGGTATTGACCGAAAAGTATCTGCTTGACCGCGGTTATTGCTGCGGCAATGGCTGCAAACACTGCCCTTATAATTACGAGGCTGTTCCTGAGCCGCGAAGAAGTGAACTGAGGGAGAACCGGCAACACACTTAAGCATTATACATATCTTGAGTATATGAAAAAGGCTGCTATAAAAAACACACCAAAAACGCACATTAAAGACAACATCAACAAACATTCATTTTTTGAGGATGTGTGGGATGTTGCCCGCCAAATACCAAGGGGCAGGGTAACCTCTTACGGTGCTATTGCAAGGTATCTTGGTACAAGGCTCTCTGCACGCATGGTTGGCTGGGCTATGAATGGCGCCGGCAGCGCAGCGCCCGGGGTGCCCGCACACCGCGTGGTAAACCGTAATGGCATGCTTAGCGGTAAAGCGCATTTTACGCCGCCTGAACTCATGCAGCAACTGCTGGAGAAGGAGAAAATAAAGGTGGTGGATGATACTATTGTAAACTTTGAAAAGCATTTTTGGGACCCGGCAAAGGAGCTGGGTATTTAGGCCACTCTTCATTGTTGTATTTCCGCATTACCAATCTTTATTACATTTACAGCCAACATTCAATATATGAAAGCATCTGCCTGTTTTATCCTGCTCGCTTTTATCCTGGTAACCACACGCGCCCAAAGAGGTAACACCGCTGACATAAGAAGTAACTACACTAAGATTGAGCGTATGATACCCATGCGCGATGGCGTTAAGTTATTTACCTCTATCTATATCCCTAAAGACAGCAGCGAAAAATACCCCATCCTCATGCAGCGTACACCATATTCCTGTGCGCCGTACGGTGAAAATAACTACCGCGGCAGGCTCGGGCCAAACGGACTGTTTCCTGCCGAAAAATACATTTTCGTGTACCAGGATGTTCGCGGCCGCCACATGAGTGAAGGCCAGTTTCACGAAATGACGCCTGCTATTGATCATAAGAAGTCTAACACCGATGTTGATGAAAGCAGCGACACCTACGATGCTGTTGAATGGCTGTTGAAAAACATTCCAAACAACAATGGTAAAGTAGGCATTTACGGCATTTCATACCCCGGCTTTTATGCATCCGCATCCCTGCCAAACGCGCATCCTGCCATAAAGGCGGTATCGCCGCAGGCGCCTGTAACGGATGAGTTTGAAGGCGATGATGCCTACCACCGCGGCGCCTTTTACGTTATGGACAACTTTTCATTCGACAACTTTTTTGACGCACCGCGTACCGGGCCACGCGAACAAAACCCGCCGGTAAGCGCTGATGTTCGCATTAAAGATGTGAACGATTTTTACGCGGCGCATGAACCCATCAGTACACTCGACAGTGAATATTTTCACGGCACCAGCAAAATATGGAACGAATACCTGCAGCATGACACAAAGGACTACTACTGGCAGGCGCGCGACATTCGTCCTCACCTCAAAAACATAAAGCCTGCCGTGCTGGTTGTAGGCGGCTGGTTTGACGCGGAAGATATGTTTGGCGCGCTGAAAACCTACGAGGCCATTGAAAAACAATCTCCCAATAACAACAACAGGCTGGTAATGGGCCCCTGGACGCATGGTGGCTGGGAAAGCGCCAACTGGACAAAGTTTGCCGGCTATACGTTCGGCAGCAATACCAGTGAATACCTGCAGCACATGGAGTTTGACTTTTTTAACTATTACCTGAAAGGGAAAGGTAGTTTTAACGCCGGGGAGGCTACGGTATTTATTACCGGCAGTAACCAGTGGAAAACATTTACACAGTGGCCGCCGAAAGAAGCGCTTAATACCACCTGGTGGCTAAACGCCAACCACTTGCTGCTGTTGCAAAAAGGCAATGTTACCGGTGCTGATGAATACGTTTCAGACCCTGCCAATCCTGTTCCGTACCTTAATAAAAAGTCAGACGACCGATTAAACGAGTACATGGCGGCAGACCAAACTTTTGCGTCGGAACGTCCTGATGTACTGTACTATACCAGCGATGTTTTAACCAATGACGTCACCATTGCCGGGCCGATAACCGCTAACCTTTTTGTAAGCATGACGGGCACTGATGCTGACTTTATTGTAAAGGTTATTGATGTGCTGCCTGATGGCAGCAGCACCCAGCAATTAGTGCGCGCCGAGGTTTTGCGCGGTAAGTTCAGGAACAGTTTTGAAAAGCCCGAACCATTTGTTGCCGGTAAAATAACACCCGTTACCCTCGTACTCAATTCAACGGCTCATACCTTTTTAAAAGGCCATAAAATAATGATACAGGTGCAGAGCTCCTGGTTTCCGTTGGTTGACCTTAACCCCCAAAAGTTCACCGATATTCCTACAGCAAAGCGAAGTGACTTTCAAAAGTCCACTATACGCATTTACCATGACAATGAACACCCATCCAATATACAGGTAGGTGTTTTAAAATAATCTGCATCACAGGCTACGCTGCTCATCCTTTTCCCGTGGAAAAGGATGATACAGTTGGACGAGGGAGGAACGCAAAATTAATTATTTTATTGATTATCAATTATTTAAGTAAAAAATATTTATTTTTTCACTAAATTCACTCCGCTTTTAAAAGCACTGTTTTCATAAATCAAAGAGCTACCTATAAATAGCAAAACCGCTATTCTGTCCGCATTAAAATTCAAAATTCTGCCCATATTTTGTGGAAATTATTCAATAAAGAAGTAAGGGCGGCAATTCAGCTAGGCTGCATGATACACCGCTTTTTGTCGCGCAAGGGCTTTAGTACCGGTTATTTAGCGGCTATGTTCAACTATTGCCTGTATTCTTTCCACATGGCATGATTTTTTGTGCCTTTATGTTTCAAAACCTGTAAAAACATAACCATGAATACAAACCGGCTTTCGGCTGCTATGGCCGCCTCACTTAACGCTCAAATGACAAAAGAAGCTCACGCATCTCAAATTTATATAGCTTATGCCGCCTGGGCAGCGGCACAGGGATATGACGGAATTGCCAATTTTTTATTTCGCCATGCGCAGGAAGAACGAAACCACATGATGAAATTTTTGGAATATATACTGGAACGGGGCGCTGAAGTTACCGTGGAAGCAATACCGGTGCCGGGCGACAACCCCAAAAGTGTAAACGACTGCTTTGAAAAAGTATTTACGCAGGAAGTGGGCAACACAACCGCCATATATAAAATTGTAAAACAAAGCTTTGATGAGCAAGATTGGGCAACCTGGCATTTTATGCAGTGGTTTGTAAAAGAGCAGACAGAAGAAGAAACTTTGGCCCTTAGCTTGCTTGACAAAATGAAAGTAGCCGGTGGCGAACATGCAGACCGTGGCGCGCTTTATGAACTTGACCGCGACCTGCAAAAGGCTCCCGATGATGCTAAGCTTGCAGAGGAGGCTACCGTGGATAAGCCTTTGTAAGGAATCGTGCTTTGTTACCTAAAAAAGTGTGAAATAATATCGCGGTAAAAATCATCGCAATTCCAGTAGTCGCTGTGAGTAAAGCTTAGCCTTCCTGCCTTCGCTTTAAACCTGCAATCTATATTGGTAAGGTTTTTATAATAGTCTAAAGCGCCGCTAACAGGGTCATGCCCGTCAAAATAATTTCGCCACAATATCCCATCTAAAAATCGGGCTAATGTGTTACGGACTTTTGTATAATTGATGTTTTTGTTATTCAGGCTCCAGTCTTGTTGTTTAAACCCATGATAATCGTCAAGCATTTGTTGGCGCAGGTAATTTTCGTCGGGAACAACCTCTCTCAAAAAAAATGCTATTTTATCTAACGGGCTTCCAAAAGTTATAAAGCCGTTTAATTGGGATGAGATGGGCTTCTTACTTATTTTGTGGCAGCCATCGTTGGAATAATTACTTATCTGCCCTTTATTAATCATCAAATTAATTTTGTTAATAACATCATACGACACCTGTGTACCCAATGAGTGCCCGGCAACAATGACAGACGGGTACAAAGGAAGGCCGCTTTGCTCACCTGTTTCAATTAAATATTTAAGGGCTTTTACGCCACTGTCAAGTATGTCCCTCCGTACAGAATAATATTTGCATTTTGGGTCGGTAACATTGTAAACAACTATATCGCCAATGATATTATTAAAATTTGCCTCTTCACTTTTTTCTATGTCTTCAATAACACTTTTAGCCCAATTGCCTACCACTGGTATTAGCCCTATAAGCCGTAATAAACCTTTATATAAAGTGCGGATAAACGTAAAAAAATGCCGTGTTGAAAACAGGAATAATTTGTACCTGCGGCGATTTAAAGTACCCTTCTTGCTAAAAAAAGGGCTTTCATCTTTATACCGCTTTCCCAGTTCAGCATTTTTTTGTTCGCTGTAAAATGATGATGCGCCTTTTACAACCCCGTTAAGCCATTTTGCAATATCGTCTGAGTCAGCCTTGTCTTCAGTATAATTCGCCCAATAATACTCATACAAGTCAATGTAATAAGGAGAGCCTGCTATTTTAAGGCGCAGTGTATTGTCAAACCAGGCGTCTTTTCCTTCTCCTGCCGGCTTTGTAACAAGTTCATGTGTAACTGATAGCTCGTAATCAGCCATTTTGTACTGCTTTATCAAACCCCTGCCAAAACTATCCAATGTTTCAAGAGGCAGTTGGTTACCTATGCCGTGTACAACAAGCACCGCGGTGTTTTGGCTAACCCAATTAACGGCGCTTTCATCAACGCTATTTTTCAGCGTAGTTAAATTATTTGTCACTGCGTCCATGGTAAATTTTGGTTTAATAAGTTTTGAGCATGGGAGATAACTAATTTATTGGTTGTTACTTTCAGAACTTGCTGTTGGCGACTTTACAATAGAATTATAAAATGAACCAAAATCAAATTTTTTCGTTAGCGAAAGAGATATTATAGGCTTTGTGTTCCTCATTAAAAAACCCCTTACCTCCCCGGTGAATGCAACCCCAATTTTCTCTTCGTTTAACCTGAATTGAAATAAATAAAATGGGTTCCAATAATTGCGGGGTGTTCCAAATGTATTTTCGAGAGGATTATCATGCATCAGTCCGCTTAGCTGGAACTCCTTATAAGATGAGTCTAAGGGCGTTTGCAATGCAATAAACTTCTGCGTGCTGAAACCAATAGCTTCATTGATATATAAGCTGAATCTCCACCTGTTTTTCGGATCAAAGTCTTTTATATAAATAGGCAACCCAATCCCGAAATAATGTGAGCGGTAGTCCATGTCAACCGCATTCTCTTTATAATAATAGTGGTTTATGTCAGCCGCTGATTGCGCATAGTAAGTGGTATCGTGCCCGGTTGACGAATAATCAAAAGAAGAATGAACCCTTTGCCATAACATTTCCAGGTATAAAGACAGGAATATATGAAAACCGTTACTGTCGGCGGCCAGGTTATTCAGCCGTAAATGGGGCGACAGGAAAACGCCGATACTTGTTACTGAACTGGTAGTTTTAACAGAACCTGTATCACGAAAATAAGGATACCCTTGATTTGTTTTAATAAACGACCTGCCATCCCTGTAAATTATGCCGCTGTCAGAAGTAGAGGTCAGGCTGGTAGATTTACTTTCATAAACGCCGCCAGTAAAACTCATGTTTTTTGAAGTGGATTTTTTATTCCACTTAAACATGTCCTTTTCAAACATAAAAATACCGGCCGATACATTTTGTGCCTGCACTTTATCAACAAGGTCAAAATTAGTTCCTACTTCTGCCCAAAAGGGCACATCAGAAATGTAGCTGGAAGTTTTGGGCTTCGGTTCAAGAACTATACCATGCGCCGTGCTGCTGCTGTCACAATCAATTTTAATATAGGCTGATGGGCTGGTTTTTTTAAGCGTGTCGCTTATGCCCGGGTTTTCTATAACAAGTGGTAATCTTTTTTTAATTGTGTCGTTGGATACGTCCCAACTACCTATAATTACCGGCGTTTTACTGTGCATCTTTATTTCAAAAGGAAACAGCCCTTTATTGATAACAAAATTGATAGTATCATTCTTGTTTGCTTCCGGCTTGGTTTTTCTGAAAACCCAAACGAATATAGTATCCAGCCTGATTGTTCCTTTTGAATAATTTGGCAAAATTCGTGTGGTGGAGTCATCAAGAAAAATGTTGCAGATTGGTTGCTTTGCTGAAGTGTCTTTCTTTGGGGTATTGGCAGTTGTCGCCAGGCTCTTGCTGCCAGCGGTATCTGTCGTCCCTGTTTTTTGCGAATCAATAGTGCCGGGGTGGGCCGTAACATTTTGACCTGCCTGTGCTGTTGGCTGTGGCTGTGGCACTATAGCTACCCTGTGCACAGGCATTGGTTCGCCGGCTTTCACTATATAAAAAACTTCAGCTGTGTCTGTAACTTCTGTTAATTCTACCACGCATGTTGCCTCACCCAGCCATTTGGTGGAATCAGTCATTGTTGCAGGCGCTAAATATTTAATCAGGGTTGCTTCTGTAGTTGCTAAGCTTGGCTGAGACTTGGTATAATTGTAGTCTAATAATGAAACTTGAAAACTAATCTTGGTATGTGCCAAAGGCTTTTTGTCAGGTAAAGTAATTATTACAGGAATTGCCAAAACCCTTAACCTGTTATCGCTGTTTTTTTGTAACGCTGAAATTGTGTCTGTCCCAATGTCCGCAATACTGATTGTGACTGTTTTTTTTGATTGTGTCCATGCTGCTACAGAAATAGATAAGAAAATTACAGTTAAAGCCCTTTTCATATTTAATAATTTATCTGCCTACTCTGTAATACCCGTTTTCGGCGGCCCGGGTTTAGGTAATATTATTGTGGCTAATTGCCAATGTTAAGCATTGCTTTTTTTAGTACCATCATCCGGCTTTTTACCAGAGCCGCGCAGGTTGATAAATTTATTCATCAGGTCAAACCAAAAAGGCGCGCCAAGCATTACCGCGAAGGCTGTTATAAGCCAGCCGCCAATTTTAATTAAGAGCGATAGCACCCAATGCCAGCATGTTCCGTCTATTCCGTTACCGGGCCAGCCGTACGGTATGCCCGTGCTGGCCAAAGTTTTCGCGGCGCCTGCTGCATTGTCAAGGTTAACAGATATTTTCTTTTGTGTGCTGGTGGCGCTGTCAAACTGCGTTACTTCATAACTGCTGCTCACCCCGGTAATAGTGCTGTCAAGGTTAAATGTTTTTGCAGCAGTATCGTATTTCATATTCTTTGCTATGCCTGCTATTTTATCAGTCTTTGCCGATAAATTCGGGTCACTCCACAGTTTCTTTACTATATTAATACTGTCTATGTTGCAAATGGCACACACGGCAAGGGCAATGGCAAAAATTACTTTGCCGGTTTCCCGTTTGTACCAGCCTGTTACCCTGTCCATGGCAGTATTGTAAAAGGTTTCAATCTGCGATTGAAACTTCTCCAGGTCGCCCTGCGCCCTTTCAAACATAGGCAATAATGCCTTCTTTAATTCGACGGGTAAAACAGTATTTGTGCTGTCCAGTAACGCTGTTCGTATAGTATCCATGTCCATCAACTGGTTGTCTTTTCGCATGGAATCAATTACCGCTATCGCAAAATTTTTAGCCGGTATATACGAGGGAAATTTATCGGCGTTTTTTTGCAGGCTTTTTATTTGGGGGGAAGCATAAATTTTATCCGTAACAAATGTTTTCCATTCACCTGTATCAAACAAAAGGTCGCAAATAGCCTGTTTAAGCATGTTGCCCCGTTTGGAAAATAATGAATAAACAAACTCGTTAAATGCTGACACCATAAGGCTAAGCATAAAATAGGTAAACGATAATGTTATCGCTACATCAAGAATGGGTGAGTTAAACATAATCAGCCATTTTAGCGCCTACTCTGCAAATGCCCGTTTTCGGCAAACCGGGTATGGTTAGCATAGGGTTACAAGCTTGCATAAGCAAACTATGCAGTACACACTTTCACAAAAAATTATATGGATGACACAAGACAGAAAACAAGCGCAGCAGTCGGTTTCAGCACAGCCAACAATACTACCAAATTTTTTTTACTAATGCAAGTTAATAACCGCCAAATTTTTAATACAGGGGTATTTACCCGTTTTTTTCGGGTGTTTTTACTGTAAAAAGTGGGTACTGTGCTGCTTGCTACACATGCCATTCGGCTTCTTCACTATATCCCAGTTCGTTAATTAATTCGGCTATCAGCGCCGTCCACCCGCTTTGGTGGCTTGCGCCCAGCCCGCGGCCAGTATCGCCATGAAAGTATTCATAAAACAATACAAGGTGCTGGTTTTCGGGTTTGCTGTAAAACCAGTTTTGATCGCCGTGCAGGCGCCGGTGGCCATTTTCGTCGGTTGTAAAAAGCGTGGTCACTCTTTTTGTCAGCTCTATGGCTACATCATTCAGTTCAATAAACTTGCCCGAGCCGGTGGGGTATTCCACGGTAAGCGTTCCGTCGTAAAACTCGCCGAATTTTTTTATACTTTGAATGATAAGGAAATTAATAGGCATCCACACAGGGCCGCGCCAGTTGCTGTTACCGCCAAAAAAGTCTGAGGTACTGTCCCCGGGGTCATACTGAATGTAGTAATTCACCCCTTTTATGTTCACTGAATACGGGTTTTCTTCATGGTACTTGCTCAGCGCCCTTATACCACCCTCTGATAAAAACTCTGTTTCGCTCAGCATGCGTTGCAACAGGGCGGTAAGCCTTTCTTTTGGTATTAATGATAATAATGTTTTTTCTTCTTCGGCCCTCTCTTCATTGGGCCAGTATTTGTTATTTTTTTTGCGGTAGCTTTCAAACCAGCTTATACGTTTCCTGAAATCATCCAGCTTATGCAGCACTTCTTTATCAATAATTGACACTGCAAATAAAGATGTAAGCCCCACTATGCTTTGTATGCGCAGTTGCATAGGCGCCCCGCCGGCAGGCACCAGCATATCATAATAAAATTTGTCTTCTTCATTCCACAGGCCAAGTTCGTTAAGTGCTTCTGCAATTAAAACAAAATGTTCAAAAAATTTGGTGGCCGTATCTTCAAAAGCAATATCCTGCATGGCAATTTCAATGGCCATATCCATAAGGTTAAGCGCGTACATACCCATCCAGCTTGTACCGTCAGCCTGCTCCAGTTTCATTTCGCTGTGCAGTTGTATGCTGCGGTTAAACACACCAATATTGTCCAGCCCCAAAAATCCGCCCTGGAACATGTTTTTGCCACTGGGGTCTTTACGGTTTATCCACCATGTAAAATTGATGATAAGCTTTTGAAATATTCTTTTCAAAAAATCAATATCGCCTTTGCCGGTTTTTCTCTTTTCAATATGGTACACCTGCAGTGCAGCCCAGGCATGTACCGGCGGGTTTACATCGCCAAAATTCCATTCGTAAGCAGGCAACTGGCCGTCGGGCTTCATATACCACTCACGCATAACCAGTATTAGCTGGTGTTTGGCAAACGTAGGGTCAATCATGGCCATAGGTATACAGTGAAAGGCAAGGTCCCATGCGGCATACCAGGGGTACTCCCATTTATCGGGCATCAAAATAATGTCCTGGTTCTTTAAGTGCGGCCAGTCGTGGTTGCGGCCATGTAAACGGTGGCCGTTCTTGTTTGCAATACCGTCGTTGCCACTAATCCATCGCTCAATATCATAATGGTAATATTGTTTGCTCCACAGCAGGCCGGCAAGGGCCTGCCGCTGTATGGCTTTTAGTTCTGCAGGTAAATTTTGCGGCAGTGTTTCCTCGTAAAATTCGTCGGCTTCATTCTTACGCTGCTGAAATATCTTATCAAAGCCTGAAGAAAAGGGTGAGTCCGTCAACACATCGCTTAAACGCAGGTATAATGTTTTGGTGGCGCCGGCAGGTATTTTATAATTATATACCGGGGAAAACTTTGTACCGTTCTTTTTATTACGCAGCGCATCGGCATTTTTACCTAATATAACTGCATCATTTATCGCGTCTTTTACAAAAATGCCCGCAGTATTTGGTTTGCCAAACAACTTTTCGGTATTGGTTTCATTCTCCGTAAAAAACCTGTCGTTTGTTTTTTGAAAATACAGGTAATAGGAGCCCAGCCTCTCATGGGTAGCTTTAACCGTGCAATCATTAATCTCTTTAATAAGCGGTTTTTTATCAACCCCTTTAAACTGCCACCGGTTATAAAACCATAACGTTGGTAAAACAGTAATAGGTGCAGTTGCCTTGCCCCGGTTGGTAATTTCTATTTTAATACCTATATCGCGCTTATTGTATTTTGCGTAGGTAATTAACACGTCAAAATAACGGTCGTCATCAAAAACACCGGTATCCAGTATCTCGTATTCCGGCTGCAGCTTGCTGCGCTTTTTATTTTCTTCTGCCAGTTCTTTGTAGGGAAAAGCCTGCTGGGGGTATTTATACAACATCTGCATGTAGTAATGCGATGGCAGGTTATCCAGGTAATAATACAGTTCCTTTACGTCCTCCCCGTGGTTGCCCTGGTAGTTGCCTAAACCAAACAGGCGTTCTTTTAATATTTCGTCCTTACCATTCCATAAAGCAATGGAAAAGCAAAGGTTTTGAAAAAAATCCGTCAGCCCCGCAAGCCCGTCGTCACCCCATATATAAGCCCGGCTGTGCGCGTGTGCAAAGGGAAAATAATTCCAGGCATCACTGTTCTCGCTGTAGTCTTCTCTTACTGTTCCCCACTGGCGCTCGGGCAAATATGGGCCCCATTGTTCAAGTGGTATTTTTTTTGACGCGTTAACTTTTAAACGTTGTTGTTCTGCAGTCATCCTGTTACCTGTTAATTATGTTTATCCTGCTAATCACACATTGCAGTTATCACCTTAATAAAGCCTGAAATTATACCATACAAAACTTGCAGGGCTATAAAATAGCATTAAAAGCGCAGTTTAAAAATTTAACGGCAAAAAAATATTTTTTTATTTGCTACCTTGTACCGCTTTTTGCATTTTCCTCCAATCCTATAAATTATGCAAACCCATACGTGCTTTTTATATGAAAACAAGTGGCAAAATCTTGATAATGCGGCACTGGCCGCAGCAGACTATCAGTTAGTACTTGTTTTTGCCGACCGCTTTTTGCTGGAAGATAAAGGCCATATTGCCACAATTAAACAAACTTTTCCGGGCGCAACTATCGTAAGTTGTTCCACCTCCGGTGAAATTAGCGGCAGGCAGGTGCATGACAACTCGCTTGTGGCCACCGCAATCCATTTTGATAATACGGCCCTTCAATTTGCCAATGCTAACGCAGCAAATTTTACCAATTCCCGCCAACTGGGCGAAAATGTTGCATCGCAGCTACCGGCAGAAGACCTTAAATATGTGCTGGTAATTTCCAATGGCGGTAAGGTAAATGGTTCAGAATTGGTGAGTGCCATTAATGAAACCCTGGGCGAAAATGTAATAGTTACAGGTGGCCTTGCCGGGGACGGCGCCCGTTTTGAAAAAACGCTGGTTGGCCTTAATGAAGATATAAATGAAGGCGCAGTGGTACTGGTAGGTTTTTATGGTGAACATCTTAAAATAGGCTATGGCTTAAACGGGGGATGGGAAGTTTTTGGGCCAGAAAGGGTTATTACAAAGTCTGACCAAAACGTGCTGTACGAAATTGACCACCAGAATGCCCTGCAGCTATATAAAAAATACCTGGGCAAATACGCGTCAGAATTGCCGGGTTCGGCATTGCTTTTTCCGCTCGCCATTAAAACCGGTAACGACGAAACAACGGTGGTTAGAACGATATTGACGATTGACGAAGACAAGCAAACCATGACCTTTGCGGGTAATGTACCGGAAGGTGCTGCCGTACGCCTTATGAAGGCAAACTTTGACCAGCTTATTTACAGCGCCGGTGAAGCAGCCACATTAGCCAACGGTCTTATGAATGAAACAGCGCCCCAACTGGTATTGCTGATTAGCTGTGTGGGCAGAAAATTGGTATTGGGCAGAAGAATTGAAGAAGAGGTGGAAGCCGCGGCTGACATTTTTCCTGCAAGCCCTGCCGTAACAGGCTTTTATTCATACGGTGAAATTTCACCGCTCAAGCAAACAGGCTCCTGCGAATTACATAATCAAACAATGACTATCACTACCCTTGCTGAAATATAAACCTATGTATCACACCCTACTCGATAAACAGATAAAGAAACACCTCAACGGAAACGCAGAAGATAACGTAGCACTTCAAAAATTTTTGAGCGTAGTAAACGAGTCGTACCAAAATTTTGAACGGGATAAAGAACTGAGTGAGCACGCATTCGCTATCAGCGAAAATGAATATGCTGACATTAACGCAAAGCTGCGGGAGGAGATTGATTTAAGAAAGCGGTCTGTAACCAAGCTGATTGATACTATCCGCTCTATTGAACACTCATCTGATTTTAAGGAATTAAGCGGCCACGACCTGGAAGAGATAATTGATTATCTGAAGATTCAGATAGAAAAGAGAAGGCAGGCGGAGCTTGAAATGAAAGCAGCAAAAGAAGTGGCGGAAAAGGCCGCGATGGCGCGTTCTGAATTTCTTTCTATGATGAGCCACGAAATTAGAACGCCGCTCAATGCCGTAGTTGGGTTTACCTATCTTTTATTACAGGGCCGGTTTTTGCCGGAACAGGAAGAACAGCTAAACCTGCTGAAATTTTCCGCTGAAAACCTGCTGGCACTTATTAATGACATACTGGATTTCAATAAAATTGAATCCGGCAAAGTATCGCTGGAAAAAACATCCTTTAATCTGCCCAAGCTTATTAACCAGATACGTAATACCAATTTTACAAAGGCACAGGATAACGGTAACAACATTCGGGTAATGTTTGATACCCAGATACCAACGCTGGTAAAGGGCGACCCGCTGCGTATAGGGCAGGTAATAAATAACCTTGTATCAAACGCGGTTAAGTTTACACATAACGGCATTGTGATAATTGAGGCCATGCTGTTAAAGCAAACGCATGATAATATAGAAATTCAAATTTCGGTTAAGGACAATGGTATAGGCATTGAACCTGAAAACCAGAAAAAGATATTTGAAATATTTACCCAGGCGTCAGACTCAACCACAAGGCAATATGGCGGCTCCGGCCTGGGCCTTGCCATTTGTAACGGCCTGCTCGAAATAATGCACAGCCATGTTTCGCTTGAAAGTACGCCGGGCAAGGGTTCAGTATTCAGCTTTATCCTTAACGTCCCTTATGCCGATGAAGCAGAGCAATATTCGCCTGACAGCGATAAATTAGCCTCTGCCGACCCCGACCTTGCCGGCACGCGGGTATTGCTGGTAGAAGACAATAATGTTAACACACTTGTTGCAACTACATTCTTAAAGCGGTGGAATACTATTGTTGACACTGCCGATAACGGTAAGGTAGCACTGGAAAAAATACGGGAAAATACTTACCACATTATTTTAATGGATTTGCACATGCCCGAAATGAACGGGTACGAAGCATGCAAACAAATAATGCAGATAAAACCCAAACTGCCTGTTATTGCCCTTACCGCTTCAGCTATGCTTAATATACGGGATAAAGCTTTTGAGGTGGGTATGATTGATTATGTTACCAAGCCATTTGAACCAAACGAGCTTTACGAAAAAATACGAAAGAACAGGCTGCCGTTAAGCCACCCGTTATAGCTGCCTGCGTAATGCTATGCTTCCTGTAATTTCTTCTCCAGCACAAACTTTATGGCTGCGGCTATTTTATTGCCTTTGTCATTTATTTGCTCTTCACTCCATGCAAGGCTTATGGCGGTTGAAATACACCTGCCCATCACCGCATCACTGGCGCTGAAGTCAGTTTCAGCCAGTTTTTGCAGGGCTGCTGCCTGGCTGTTATTAAGTGCACCAAGTGAAGCCACATTTTTAAGGTGCTGCCATTTGCGTATATAATGCCAGTTGTTGTCAAACCAGTAAAAATTTCCCGCGTATATATTTTGGGCTTTTAATTCAGCCACCACTTCGCGCATTATTTCTTCCGAGGGTAAAAACCAGCTTAAAAAAGTACAGCTATCGCCGCTTTCGTCCGGTACAGCACGAAACGATACTTCGGGTATTTCAGCAAGAATTGCCTTTAACTGCGCATGGTTTTTTCTTTGTATGGCAAGAAATTTTGACAGCTTGCGTATTTGCGCAAGCCCAACAGCAGCATGCAGTTCACTTATACGGAAATTGTAGCCGATAAACGGGTGCAGGTCCGCGCCGCGGTCAACACCCTTATGGTCATGGCCATGGTCGCTGTAGCCATCGCATTTTATATAAGTTTCTTCGTTGTTGGTAAGCACCGCGCCCCCTTCTGCACAGGTGATTGTTTTTACAAAGTCGAAGGAGAACGTGCCGGCATCACCAATTGTTCCAAGTGATTTGCCTTTATAGGTTGCGCCAATGCTCTGGCAGGCGTCTTCCAGCAATAGCAGGCTATGTTCCGCGCAAATTTGTTTCAACGCGTCAAGGTCAGCCATGCTGCCGCACATGTGTACGGGCATTATACATTTTGTTTTAGGTGTAATTGCTTTGCGCACTGCTTCCGGGTTCAGCGTAAGCGTTTCATCAATATCCACCAGCACCGGCACAGCGCCCACGCTTAATACTGCCTCAAAACTGGCCACAAAAGTAAAGCTGGGCATTATAACTTCATCCCCTGCGCCAATACCTAAAGCCGCCATCGCAGTGGTTAAGGCTGCTGTTCCGCTGCTTACTAATTGGGCATATTTGCAGCCAAAGGTCTCTGTTATCGCCTTTTCCAGTTCAACCGCTTTCCAAACGCCCTTACGCGGGCCGTCAAAACCATAACGCATCATAATGCCTGTTTCCAGCACATCGTTCACTTCTTTTCTTTCTTCATCCCCAAAAAATTCAAACCCTGGCATAACTTACATGTTTGTTTAAGCTGCAAAGGTAAAAAACGCGGCTATAACTTACCGGTCAAAATTTAACCGCGCATTTAAGCATAGCTTTAACATAAACAATATGTAATTTGTAAGTGGTCAGGCATCATACTTACTATGAAACAGCTTTTTATTTTTACGGCTATCGTTACAATGGGTGTAATCGTCTCATGTTCTGCAAGCAGGCGGGCTGCAGCACAATTGCCCGCATTTGCTGATACTTATGGTAAAGAAGAGCAGTTAACTGACACAGTTCTGCACCGTTTACAGCAGGAAAATGATGTGGTTATAGCTGCATATACCCAAAACATGTCGTGGGGTGTGCACTTTGACTACACCATACTAACAAACAAGGGCGGCTTGTGGAAAAGTTACCTGTACAGCATAAGCGGCACTTTTGCCAAAAAACAAACCCTGTTTACTGAAATGCCTGCCACAAACAAAAAAGCCGCTGACAGTATATTGGCTTTATTAAACAACCAGGCCTTATGGCGCAGCCGGGACAACCATGAAACCTGCAATATGCAGGTGAGCGATGGCGCCACCTCTTACCTGCTCATGGCGTCTCCTTCCAAAGTATTGCGGCTATCGTATTATATGCCTGAACAATACCAAAAATTTTGCCCGGACAGCAGCAGGCAACAGTTTATTAGCGTGTTTAACAAAGTGCAAAACCTGGCTCAAAAAGTCCCTTCACAGTAATGGGAAATATTACCATTTCGGGTGTTCCTTTCCAATCCATCTTAAAAAAACTACATTTGTGCCCTAAAATTTTTTAGCAATGGAAAAAGGGCCTGTATCACAATACATTTTGCACCACTACCGGCATTTTAACGCCGCGGCGTTAATTGATGCTGCCAAAGGATATGAAACACATTTACTGGAAGGCGGTAAAATGATGGTTACCCTTGCGGGTGCTATGAGTACTGCTGAACTTGGATTGTCGTTAGCGGAAATGATCCGCCAGGACAAAGTGCATATTATTAGCTGTACAGGCGCCAACCTTGAAGAAGATATTATGAACCTTGTGGCGCACAGCCACTATAAACGCGTGCCCAACTACCGCGATTTAAGCCCGCAGGAAGAGTGGGATTTGCTGGAGAATCATTATAACCGTGTTACCGATACCTGCATACCGGAAGAAGAAGCTTTCAGGCGGTTGCAGAAACACATACACAAATTATGGAAAGAAGCAGATGATGCCGGGGAGCGGTATTTTCCGCACGAGTTTATGTACAAAATGCTGCTGAGCGGTGTGCTGGAGCAGTACTACGAGATTGACCCGAAAGATAGCTGGATGCTTGCCGCAGCACAAAAGAACCTGCCGATTGTGGTAGGCGGCTGGGAAGACAGCACCATGGGTAATATTTTTGCCAGCTATGTTATAAAAAATCAAATGAAAGCCACCACCATGAAAAGCGGTATTGAATACATGGTTTGGCTGGCTGACTGGTACCGCCATAACAGCGGCGGCAAAGGTGTAGGATTTTTTCAAATAGGCGGCGGTATCGCAGGTGATTTCCCTATCTGCGTTGTGCCTATGATGTACCAGGATTTAGAATGGCACGATGTGCCTTTTTGGGGTTACTTCTGCCAGGTGAGCGATTCAACAACGTCGTATGGTTCCTATTCAGGCGCGGTGCCAAACGAAAAAATCACCTGGGGTAAGCTGGGCATTGATACGCCAAAATTTATTGTAGAAAGCGATGCCACTATAGTAGTGCCGCTGATATTTGCTTATTTGCTGGGTTGGTAGGGGTTGGTTGATTAATAAAGAAAGTAAACAGCATTATAATGAACGCCGGTTATTCCGGCGTTTTTTAATTCATGGTTACGTTAATCATTTGCTTAATAGACAGTACATTGTCAATATGCTGCATCCCCCAATCCTGCAATTGGTAAATAAGAGGTAATAATGACCTGCCCTTTTCTGACAGGCTATAGTCTACCCGTTGCAGTTTTGCATCATGCTGCGTGCGTACAACAAGCCCCGCATTCTCCAGCTCATTCAAGTGCTCCGAAAGCATCTTGCGGCTTATGTTATGAATAATGCGGTAAAGGTCGTTATACCGCATAGGCGTTTCAGCCAGGTAGCAGAGTATACAGGGTTTCCATTTTGTTGCAAATAATTTCAGCGTTGCAATAACTGCGCACCGGTAAATCTTTTTTTCGTCCTGCGTTCTTTTAACCGGTAACCTTTTCGTTACCTCTTGTTTTGTCATATCCGCATTATTAGTTTTACAAAAAATCTTGATGAACTATTACGTTGCCCAGGTAAATATAGCTAAAATGCTTGCCCCTGTTGATAGCCCCGTTATGGCTGATTTTGTTGCCAATTTAGACAAAATAAATTCATTGGCAGAAGCAAGTGATGGCTTTAGATGGCGCTTGAAAACGGAAGGCAATAACGCCACAGATATAAAAGTGTACGATGATGATTTTATTATAGTAAATATGAGCGTATGGCAGGATGTGGAAAGCCTGTTTGCCTTTACTTATCGAAGCAGCCACACGGAAGTATTTAAGCGCCGCAGGGAGTGGTTTGAAAAAATGAGCGATATGCACATGTGCCTTTGGTATATACCTGCAGATAAAATGCCTGCCGCTATTGATACGGTTGACAGGCTTGACTATATACGAAAGCATGGTGAAACACCTTATGCGTTTACATTTAAAAAGAGGTTTACATTAGAGGAGTACCTGCGTTATATTAATAAGACCGACCCGGCGGGTGGTGCTACCCGAGTGCGTTATTAATTTTCGTATTTTTGTTTATGAGGCGCGTAGCGCCTGCAACCAAACATTTGCCGCTTCAGGAGATTACTGGTATTATTAAAATTTGAAGCCATGACGAACAGGTTTGAAGAATTGTATTTGGAAGCAGAAGCAGATATACGTAACAGCAGCTACCACGACGCCTTTTTAAAATACGAAAGCATATTGTACGAAGAACCGGGATATGCCCCGGCGCATAACTCAATGGGGTGGATTTACAAAACCCAGTTTGATAATTACGAGAAGGCAAAAATGCATTTTGTAGCGGCCATTAAGGCAGACCCGGCTTACCCGCATCCTTATTTTCACCTTGCAGCCCTATACGCAGATTTAGAGAAATATGATGATTTAAAAAAGCACCTCGCCAAATGCCTTAAAATACCTTCCATCGACAAGGCATGGGTGTATTACCGTTATGGCATGATAGAAGAGATTGACGGCCAATATGAAGCCGCCATAAAAAATTACCGGCATGCCATTTTGCACTGCTTTAATAACGATAAAATAAAGGATTACCAGGCGGATATTGAGCGCTGTAAAACAAAACAGGAAATTGCAGCGGAGGGTGAATTATAACCTCCCTATCGTTTGCCCGCCATCTACCATTATAACCTGCCCGGTGGAATAAGGAAAATCGCCGCAGGCCAATGCTTTAACCGCTTTGCCCACATCTTCTGGCAACCCCCAGCGGCTTTGTATGGCAAGGCCCGCAGCAAACAGCTTATCATATTTTTCAATAACACCAGCAGTCATATCAGTTTTTATAATGCCGGGCTGCACTTCGTACACAGGTATATTATATTCACCCAGCCTTGACGCCCACAGTTTTGTTGCCATAGCAATACCCGCTTTTGAAATGCAGTATTCACCGCGGTTTACCGAGGCTACCGTTGCTGATATGGATGAGATATTAATAATACAGCAGGGAAATTGCGTATCCTGCTTTTTTTGCTGCACAAAATAATTGGCAACCTGCTGTGTAAGAAAGTACGGGCCTTTCAGGTTAACGCTTATAAGATGGTCAAAACTTTCTTCCGAAGCCTCCAGTATATCTTTCCGCTCTTTTGGGGCAATACCTGCATTGTTCACCAGCACATTTAACCGGCCGGATTTAGCCAATACTTCGCCCAGCATTTTTTCCCTGTCCTGTTTATTGGAAACATCCCCCTGCACATAATCAACAGTAACGCCATACGCAGCAAGTTCAGCCAAAACGGGCTCAACTGTTTCTTTACCGCGAACGCCGTTTACAGCAATGTTGAAGCCCACCTTTGCCAACTCTTTGGCTATACCAAGCCCGATGCCCCTTGTGCCGCCTGTTATGAACGCTACCTGTTTCATAGCTAAACCTTCAAATCATCAATTGTTACCCATGCTTTTTTCTCCCAGCTCTCTAATCCTTTCTCCGCTAATTGAACCCCTTTTGCCCCTTCCAGTAAATTCCACCTGAAGGGGGTATCTTTTACCACGTGTTTTAAAAACAGTTCCCACTGCGCTTTAAAAGCGTTGTCAAAAATTTCCTGCTCAGGCACCTTGCTCCATCCTTCATAAAAATCAATAGGTTGTTTTATGTCCGGGTTCCAAACAGGTTTTGGTGTATTGCCGTAGTGCTGTGTCCAGCATTCGCGCAGTCCCGCAACAGCAGAGCCTTTGGTACCATCCACCTGCAGCGTAAGCAAATCATCGCGCCGCACCCTGGTTGCCCACGACGAATTAAATTGCGCTATCACGCCTCCATCCAGTTCAAAAACAGCATAAGCCGCATCGTCGGCAGTTGCTTTGTACGGCTTGCCCTGTTCATCAACCCGTTCCGGTATATGAGTGGCGCCAAGGCAAAACACGCCTTTTACTGCACCAAATAAATTATCCAGCACGTAGCGCCAGTGGCACAGCATGTCAACAATAATGCCGCCGTCATCTTCTTTGCGGTAGTTCCAGCTTGGCCGTTGTGCAGGTACGGTATGTCCTTCAAACACCCAGTACCCAAATTCGCCCCGCACAGATAATATCTTTCCAAAAAAATCATTTTCCATTAAGCGCTTTAGCTTTAACAGGCCGGGTAGCCACAGTTTGTCCTGCACTACACCGTGTTTTACACCCGCCGCTTCACAAACCTTGTATAATTCCAGGGCTGCTGCGGTGCTTGTAGCAACAGGTTTTTCACAGTATACATGCTTGCCTGCCTTAGCTGCCTGCTTTACAGCCTCAAACCTTCTGCCGGTTGTTTGCGCGTCAAAATATACATGGTATGCAGGGTTATTTATTACGCTGCCCAAATCAGTCGTGTACTTTTCTACGCCGGCCATTTTTGCAAGCTTTTCCAACTTTATTTCATTGCGCCCTACCAATACCGGGTCCGGCATAATAAACTCGCCCGGCCCCACCTGCACGCCACCCTGTTTTATTATTTCAGCAATGCTGCGCAAAAGATGCTGGTTGGTGCCCATTCTGCCGGTAACACCGTTCATTATAATGCCAACCTTGTGTATAGCTGCGCTGCCCATAATAATGTTTTAAAGTTATGAATGATGTAAATATGCGTTGATGACCTGCTTTAAAAACAACTGCTGGTCCTGCTGCCAGTAGTGGGATGAAAATATCTCCACTTCGTTAAAACCTGTAAAACCTGCTTCTTCCACCCATCCTCTTATTTGCGGAACGTTTATACTTCCTTCCCCCATCAGTCCCCTGTCAAGCAACATATCAGTAGTTGGCAATTTCCAGTCGCAAATATGAAACGCGAACAAATGCCCGTTGTTTCCGCACCGTTTTACTTCTTTTTCTAAATGGTCATCCCACCATAAATGATACACATCAACGGCTACACCCACATACGGGGAATTAATTTCTTCCGCCATATCGTTTGCCTGCTGCAGCGTATTTACAGCGCTGCGGTCCCCCGCATACATGGGGTGCAACGGCTCGATAGCTAATGTAATATTGGCAGCTTTTGCAACCGGTAAAATTTTATGAATGCCTTCCATTATTTGTTCACGCGACGTTTCAAGCGGTTGCCTTCCATCCGCGCCACACACCAAAACGATTAAAGGGGCGCCAATAGCTGCGGCCTGTTCAATAGCCAGTAAGTTATCATCAATTGAGGCCTGCCGCTGCGTTGCATCAACCGACGGAAAAAAACCTCCCCTGCATAACGACACTACCTGCATGCCATTATCGTCCAGTATTTTTTTTGCATCTGCCAGGCTCATCCCTTCAAGCGCGTTGCGCCATACAGTAATGGCGGGTACCCCGTTACTACGATAGCTCTCCGCGCATTCCAGTAAGTTCCACGGTCTGTTGGTTTGCGTATGTATGCATAATCTTGAAAGGTCTTTTATCTCCTGCGGCATAAATTTCTTTTGGCAATTTTCCCTTTGATAATAAGCGGGTGTCAATTCATTCAATGCAATTATAAAACACGTAATATTTTCCTTTGTCAATTATACGCTGCATATACAACGCTGCTTCACGTATATGATAATCCCCCCACATACACGATTCGCCGTTTGCCACTTTTTGCCCTGGGTGCACATAATCCCACCCATTGGGCTGGTGATAAATAGTGTGCAGCAATAAGCCCTGGTGTTCTTCGCCAGTGCTTAAATAGGGTTCATCAAGCAGCGTGTTTAACACAGTAAGGCCAGCCTGCCAGTATTTTTTGCCACTTTCTTCGTCGCCTTTTTTTACCACGTAACTTCCCAACCGCAGCAAGCCTTGTGCGCCAATAGCCGCCGCCGAACTGTCAACAGGCTCATATTCATTAAACGGGTCTGCATTACGACCTAAATAATCACCCAGCTTATACAGGTTGGGTGCGCCTGTATCCCAGTAAGGAACACCGTCAACCGGTGTGTTGCTGATAAAAAAATCGCAGGTAGCTTTTGCCGCCTTTAAAAATATAGCTGTGACTTCGCTTCTGCCATTAAACTCAGTCAATGCTGCGTCCGGCAAAGTCTCTAAAAATTCCAGTTCCTCTGCAAAACCGCACATGGCCCAGCTTAATCCCCGTGTCCATGTAGTAAAACCCGTATATCCTTGTTGCGAATTTGGGCAACGGAAGTTTCCGTCATTGGTATTAAAAATACTTTCATGCGCTGTGCGCCCCCATATATCATACATGTCTCTCCCTTCTCCATAAAACACAGCGTATTTTGCTGTAGCCTTTATGTGCAGCAGCGCCCTTTCAAGCAGGTTTATCTTTTTATCATTCTCTGCCTGGAAAACCTGGCCGAGCCTGTAACTAACCATAAGGCTGCGGCACGAACGGATGGTGTCAACAAACAACGAATGCGGGCCGTTAAACGAATAAATAAACCCACCGCCATCAGCCGTTTTTGTCCAGCGTGCGGCCTGTACGCAGCCCGATATTTTTAAAGCCAGTTCATAAAAATGTTTCTCCCATTCATTATGCGGCGTCTTGCCTTCCACCATTAAACGCAGCAGGTTACCATAGGTGCTTACATTGTTAAACCCATGGTCATGCACGCCTGTGTGACTAATGTGGGGCGACATTACTTTAACCACGCTTTTTTTCGCGCTTTGTAAAAAATAATCGTCCCCGGTTGCATCATATTGCAGTATAGCCGAGCCGTACTGGAAGCCCTGTGTCCACTCTGTCCAGCCCCGGGTAGTGTATTTGCCCTGCACTGTAAAAACAGGTGAGCCTTTCGCAGTATTGTAGTTCTTATCTATACCAGCAATTTTTTTGGCCGACAGTTGCCAAAAGCGCTGCAGCTTAGTGCTTAGTGATTGCGGAGTTAATGTATTATTGATGACCATAAAAATTATTCAGCTTCATTTTTTGAAACGGTAACAGCGCTTAGTTGCTGCGGGCGCATAATGCCCCGGGCTATGCCCGATACAAGGCTTAATAACACAAGACTGATAAATAACCACAATTCAATATTAAGCCCTTCAAATTTCGGAGGTATTTTACCCGCCAGCGACAAAAGAAATATGGCAAGGGCGGCCGCAGTAAATAAAATTATTTCACCGCCTGGTTTGCGTTTACATAATACTGCCGTGATTACCATGGGCGCCATCATAGCTGTGCCGGTAAAGCTGGTTTTAGAAAGCAGTGCTAACTGGTCTGAAACGGTAATAGCTGTAAAAAAAGTAATCGAGGCAAATAAAACCAGTGAAAATTTAACCTTTATCATCACACCTTTGTCTGTACCGCTGAGCAGTGACCGCAGCTCGGAGCCCAGCGCGAATATTTTTGAGTTTGTTGCAGACAGTACACAAGCAAATAAACCAATAATGGCTAACCCCGCAACTATGCCCGCCTGGTCAGACAACAATGCCTTACCCAGAAAATCCTGTGTTGTTGAAGACGCATAAAATATGGCGCCGTAAAACCCAATAAAAGCAGTGGGAAAAATTACCAGCACAGCAAAAATGCCCACCGCCACTGCCATCCTGTGCAGTGAGGCGGAATTTTTTAATACCACGATACGCGTTGACATTTGGGGCTGGGTAACAGGTATCATCACCACCGCTATTAATGATGTGATGAGGAACTGTTTATTAAACAAACCATTGGGCCCGGGGACAGAAAGCAGTTTATCATTAATGTGCTGCACTTTTTCAACCGCCCCTGTAAAACCGCCCACTTTGCTAAGGCATCCTATACATATAAGCCAGATGGTGAGCAGCAGCAACATGCCCTGTATAACATCACTATACACAAGCGCTTTAAAGCCGCCGATTTGAGAGTAGATAAGAATAAGAATTATGGTTATTAAAGCCCAGGCCCAAAGCGGGAGCAGCGCCGGGAATGCCGCGCTCATAAATATAGCCATGCCTTTTACCTGTATAGCTGCATACGGTACAAGAAAAATAAATGCGCCCGCAAACAACACGTATCCCGCCCATTTATTTTGATACACTGTTGTTAGTAAGCCTGCCATGCCTTTAAAGCCAAGCTGCTTTACCTTTTTACGCACCCTGAAACCAAACCACAATATCATAAACACCATCGCGCCGTCCGACACGCCAAGAAACACCCATGCCCCCACACCATGAACACGAAAAAAATCAGGCATGCCTAAAAAAGTAAAACTGCTGAAAAGCGCTGCAGAAAAAGTCAGCAATCCCAACACCGGGCCGATGCTTTTGCCAGCCAGCATAAACTCGTCGGCAGACTTGTGTTTTACAAAGGTTTTATAGGCTGCATAACAAAGCAATGCAATGTATATGGCGCCAAAGGTTATAGCCCACATTGTCATGGCTGCTCATCCTCCTCAACTTTCCTGTAAGCTATGGCGGCCTGCCATGTAAGTATTATGAATATGATGGTTACCAGCACGCCCATCCACAAGGTATATGGTAACCCAAGCAACTCGGGCCTGTACATGCCCGGCGGCGTTAGCAGTGGCGTAAATACGGCGATGGTTAAAGCAAGCGCCAGGAAATTAATTACCAGTAGCCTTTTTTTCATACAGCAGGTTTTAAAGGTTACAGTAATAAATGTAGTAAACATGCACGATTTAGGAAAATAATATAAGAGATAAATGGATACTACTGACGCTGCAAATAAAAAGAGCAGAGATGTGTCCCTGCTCTTAACTATGGCGAATATTTAATTTCTTACTTCAGCGGTATATCTCTAACCAGCATGTTATCCCTGTTGGCCATTGCCCAGGCCGTGTAAAAAACAAGTTTTACCCGTTTTGCCATCAGGTCAAAATTAATTTTATCAACTGTGTCGGTAGGGCGGTGGTAATCTTTATGCGTGCCGTTAAAATAAAAAATTACGGGTACGCCGTGTTTTGCAAAATTGTAATGGTCGCTGCGATAGTAAAAACGGTTAGGGTCTTTCGGGTCATTAAAGCGCCTGTCAAGTTCAAGGTGCATCGTGCTGTTATTTACGCTGTCAGATATTTTCATCAAATCGCTGCTCAACTTGTCTTCACCAATAACGTATATATAATTTAAAGAGTCTCCTTTATAATTCGGGTCAATTCTTCCCACCATATCTGTATTTAAATCAACGGAAGTTTTTTCCAGCGGAAATACAGGGTGTGTCGTATAATAATCACTTCCCCACAAGCCTTCCTCCTCGCCTGACACCGTCATAAATATCATAGTCCGGCGCGGGCCCTGGCCTTTTGCTTTGGCTTTTGCAAAAGTTTGTGCAATTTCCAAAACGCTGGTAGTACCGCTGCCATCATCATCTGCGCCGTAATAAATAACGCTGTCACGCTTGCCTAAGTGGTCATAATGGCCGGTAACAAGCACATACTCATCTTTTTTATCCGTGCCGGGCAGTACACCAATAACATCACTGCTTTCAAGTGTATTGGTCGTTGTATTAATATCAAGCGACAGTGTTGCGTCGTACACCCCTCTTACAGCCTTTTTCAAATCATTAAAGCTGCTGCCGGGTTTTCCCACTATAGCCGCCGCTTCATTAACTGAGACGGTTATTACTGGCGTAGATAAACCGTTGCGCTTGGTTACATACATGCTGCCCTTAAGTGAGGCGGTTTTGACTTTTGGGTAATCTTTTGATATAATGATAATTCCCTTTGCGCCTTTTGAAATAAGGGCCATTAGCTTTGCGCGTGCAGCGCGAAAATTGGGCCTTTCTCCGTCTGCCGGCGTGCCGTCAAGTACCATTACCCACTTATCTTTCACATCAAGGCCGCTGTAGTCATTATTGGTTGAATCTGTCATGCCATACTGTGCAAAAATTATTTCACCAGCCTTCCATGAGCCTGAAATAAATGACTGCGGGCTTATGTTAAAGTCTTTATCCAGCGTCAGCGCAGTGCCATTAATATTAAGTGACACGCTGCTGAGCGAGTCCTGGTAAACAGGATATTTTAACTGGTAGCCTTCCGGCGTGGCGGGCTGTAACCCGATGCTTTTAAAAAAGTTTTCAATATAAGCTGCGGCCCTCTTTTGCCCCGGCGTTGCTGTTTCGCGGCCTTCCATCTGGGCACTGGCAATAACTGTAAGTTTGGCTTTAAGGTCTTTAGCCGTAATGTTGCCGGCAAATTTTTGCGCCTTGCTGTTTGTTTGCGCTTCGGCGCCCGCTGTTAACAGTATTGCTAACGGCACCAGTAATTTTCTCATGTGTGTTATTTATAGTTTCAGAAATACAACAGCAATGCTACATAATAAACAATAGTAACTGTTGTTTATTGGATAAATGGCAACGGTCAGCCAGTTAAGGGTTGGCCATTAACTCCATTCTTCCAAATCTTTTTTAGCCATTACTTTGTATGCTCTTTTAGATACAAATACACTAAACTCGTACAACGACATAAGCGGAACAAACACAATTGTTTGGCTGTACCAGTCGGGGCTTGGTGTAATAAAGGCTGCTATAACTAAAATAACCACTATAGCATACTTACGTGAACGTGTTAAAAATGAAGGGGTAATTATACCTATACGGGTTAGCGCATAAGAAAGTACCGGCATTTCAAATGCCAGGCCGCAACCCAGTATTATGGTAGTAAGATTGTCAAGATAGTCGTTAAATGTCGGGATGGTTTTTACAAAATCTGACTGGGCACTCACATGGTAATTCAGCAGGAAGCTAAAAGTAAAGGGCCCCAATACCATATAGCCAAATGCTGCACCAAGAAAAAAGAAAAAAGATACCCAGAAAATTACAAACCGCGTTCCCCTTATTTCTTTGGGTTTTAATGCCGGTTTTACAAAGCGCCAGAATTCCCAGAATATGTATGGGAAGGCTGCTATAAGGCCGCCTACAAAGGCAACGTTGATAGCCCCTAAAAACTGGCCTGTCATTTCAGTGGTTTGCATGCTTATTACCGGGGCCTGCAAACAAAGGCTGTTACCCAGGCCAAGCATGTGGCTGAAGGAGCAAAAAGCGCGGTAACTTACAAAATCAGAATGCAAAGGGCCGGTAATAATGTGGTCGAACACCCAATGCATGTATATGAAAATAATAACGGCAAAAACTAAAATTGAAAGTACAGCGCGGATGATATGCCAGCGAAGCTCTTCAAGATGATCAACAAAAGACATTTCCTTTCTTCTTCCGCGCAACCTGTTAAATAAACCTTCCGCCATCGTTATGTTATAAAATTAATTATGGGTGCAAAGGTAAAGGGTACAACAGTAATAATGTTATTGATTTGTGAAAGTAGCAAACTTCTTTTTAGCTAAGCAAACTTTAACAGCGGCAGGTTTACCGTAAATATTGAACCGCCGCCTTCATTTGGCACAACAGCAATTTCGCCAAAATTAAATATTACCAGGCGCTTAGCTATATACAAGCCGATACCAAGGCCCGAATGGTCGTATTTTTTGGGGCTGAACTGCCTGTAAGGCGATACCTCATCAAGCGTTGCCGGGGGAAATCCCTTCCCGTTGTCTTTAATAGTAATAACATAATTTTCCCCTTCAACATCACCTGTTATTTCCACTTTTTGCCCCGGCCGTGAAAACTTAAGGGCATTGTCTGTTATCTCAATAAATATGCGCAGCAGGTACTCGTATTTAATGCGTACGGCAATATCCAGCAGGTTTATTTCAAGGTCGCCCGGCCTGTTGTACATTTCCAGCGCCATATGCCGAAGTTCACCTGTTAATTTATTTTTCCACCCTTTTTCGCTTAACCCGTTTGTAAACATAGTAATAAGCTGCGGGTTTAAATCGGCACGCTTTATTTCTTCCAGCATCAGCAGGTTTGAAAGAGAATGATTTAGTCTTAAACCAGACTTTAATACTGAAAACAATAACTCCTGTGTTTGCTGCTGGCTGTATTTTCCGTTGGAATTTATAAGCAGGTTGGTACCCCCTAATATGCCATGAAGCAGCGTATTAAATTCATGGTAATAGCTGGCAAATACATCCGTATCTACCTCGTGAGCTTTTTGCGGGTAGGCAGAATTTTGTTTTTGATATCGCTCTAACCTTGTTTTCACTGACCGGAGAAACTCCTTATCGGTAAATGGCTTAAATAAAATATCGTCAGCGCCCAGGTCCATCGCTTTACGCGCATTGCCAGACTGGGCAGTATAAACAACCACTGGGATATTTTGCAGAAGGGGGTTGCTTCGTATATGGCCAAGTACCTCATAACCATCCATCTTGGGCAGCGACGTATTGATGATAATTACATGCGGGTGAAATTCAATGGCATCAAATAATGCAAGCTTTCCGTTACGCGATGTTTTTACAACAAAGTCCTGAGCCCCAAGAATACCCTCCAACCTTTCCCTTTCCTTTTCATCATCATCAGCCAGTAAAATTCTTACTTGTTGAGCCATTGCAGGGGACTTCTTTGGTTATTAGATTTTTTGGTTTTCAATATTAAAGCAATCTGTTGTTACTACTGTGCAAAAAGTGAAAATAAGAAAATTAATAAAATCAACGCAATATTTTCATTTTTACCATTTCAATGCGGGTGTCGCTAACATTTGAAATATCAAATTCATATTTATCTATTATAATCCTCTCTTTATAGCCGGGTATTGTTTCGTGCTGGTTAATAATGTAGCCTGAAAGTGTTTCTGAGCCGTTTGATGGAAAATCAAAATGGTACTTTTCATTCAGGTAATCCAGCTCCAGCCGTCCTGAAAAAATGTACTCGTTTTCTGAAATCTGCTTTTCTATAAATTCTTCCGTATCATACTCATCTTTAATGTCTCCAAAAATTTCTTCCAGTACATCTTCCATAGTTACAATGCCCGCCGTACCGCCAAATTCATCAACAACCCAGGCAATGCTTTTGCGCTCTCTGGTAAACTTATTAATCAGGTCTGTAGCGCTCATGCTTTCGGGCACAACAGGTATCGGCAGCAATACTGACTTTATTTCAAGTGGTTTCTTAAAAAGGTCAAGCTGGTGTATATAACCGAGTATATTATCCATGTTTTCGCTGTAAACAACAAGCTTGCTAAGCTTGCTTTCAATAAATTTTTGCCTTACCTGCGCAATGCTCATACGTATATCCACTGCTTCTATTTCTGTACGTGGCACAAGGCACTGCCTTATCTTTACAGTTGGCAGCGAAAGGGCATTTTCAATAAGTTCAGTGCTCATTTCCTGCAGCGTATCATCTTCTTCTTTTGATTGAGGGTCAATATGCACCAGGTCTATGGCTGTAAAAGTTTCATTTTTATCTCTTATCCTCGTATTAAAAAGATACTTCAGCAACGACTCAGAAATATTTACAAAGAATGTTGAAACAGGATAAAATATATCATAAAAAAACTTGCTCAGGGGCGCAAAGAAAATAAGCAGCGAATCAGTTTTTTTGCGAAAAATTGTATTAGGTAAAAATTCTGCGAAAAGAGAAACAACAATAAATGCAATTACAATATCAATAATGAGCTTTAACCATTCAATAGTTATATTCAGCATTTTTAACGAATCGGTAACCAGTAAACCATAGGCTACCAAACAAACGGTAAGCCCCGTAACGGTAGACCCCAAAAAACCCGACGGAGTATCCATGTATTGGGAAAGTAAAGCCCCGCTTCTTTTTCCTTTCTTTTTCCTAAGTTCAATATTCAGCCTGTTTGCACTAATAAATGCAATTTGAATACCCGCAAAAAAGGTAATAAGCAAAAGAGTAATACCTATATATATGAGGTTGGACAAATGAGCCATAGACCGAATTTAGTACAAAAGCTGTTACACAGCAAAACCGATTATTATCCGGCAAAATTGAATTGATAAGTGGATATTATTACTAAAACAACACTATTGGGCAGTCATGGTGCTATCCTGCACAGTTAGCGGTCCGGTAGGATGGAATATTTTAATATCCTTAAATGCCTGGTCAGAAGTCAGGCCTGTGCCATGAAGGTCTGTACCGTTCTCTAATACATGCACATTTTTGTCAGTGTAAAACATTTGCTTGTTACGGTCCCACCAAAGTTCATCTGTATGCAGCGTATCTCCTTTAACATTATATACCACAACACTGTCGCGCAGTAATACTTTACCAAGGTTAATATAGTGTATGGCATATTTTGCAAAAAGCCAGCTTTCAGCTTTAGCACTGTCATCATAAAATTCTACATGTAGTGTTTTGGGGAAAATCATTCTTGCGGTATCGTTTTCTGACTGTGTCATCACAGGTGCAGTAAGCTTCGCTTTCGGTTTTGCGCCTTCGCTCATATAAGCCGTAATGGTATAGGCTTCATCCCTGCCCTCTTTTTTCCGGCCAAGGTCGCGCACCTGCTGAAAGTCGTTTGAGCAGCCCCAAACAAAAAAGCAGCCTGCAATAATGGCCGCTTTTGCAGTAAAAATATGTTTATTGGCTTTAATCATATTTGCGCTTAATGAACCAAATGTCGCTTAATGAGAATCCCACTGAAAATTTAAAAAAGTTTTCCGTAATGTTATTTATTGACGACCCTCTTTTACCAATTTCAAAAGAAGTATTAATTAATGTTTGCTGGTTATCGTATTGGCCGCGGTATCTTTTTAATGCAAAGCCAAGGCCAAAAGTAATTGCTTTTACGTTATAGCCGTTACCGTCCGCATTTATATAATCCTTACCCGTATAAAATCCAAGGTGATAAGTAGAGCGGCTCCATAAACCGGAAGAAAAAGGGTCAGGAACAAACTCTGCGCCGGCATGTACCATCCAGTTATCCATTACCTGGTCTTGCTGCCCGTAAAAGCGGTATTCACTCCATTTGCCGGCGGAATAATCTGCGGCTATTGACCATTTGTTAAGGGTATAGTCGGTTAACATATTTGACAGCATAAAGCCTGCTACATAATTAAGGGGCATTTTTATTTTGCCGGAAAGGCTGTTCTGCATTGATATTGTATCTATAGGCACCATTGCACCATTAACGTCATAATCAAATGTTTCAATTATGGTGTTCATGCTGCCTGTAAGCTCGTGTTTAAGCGTTGCCGCTGCGCCCAGGTGCAACACGTACGATTGCCTGATTTTGGTTACTTTGTCAGTTTGTGTACCCAGGTTAATGCTTAACTGTGCGCCGGGGTTAAAGAAAAAACCGCTGTATGCCGTAGTAGTACCGTAATTTGATTTTACGTAAGGGGTGGTAGAATCAACATAGTTTATAATGTTGTTTGTTTCACGCCGGCCAAATTCGTACCCTACGTTAAGCCCCAGGCTAAAGTTGGTGCCGTTAATTCTTCCCCATCTTTTACCAACGCCTATAAAACCTTGTGTAAGGCCTCCGTTGCCCTGGTAAAGCTTTTGCAGGCTGTCAACACTGGTGCGGCTTATGTTCTCAACACTATAGTTTATTCTTGCTGCAGGTTTTACACCAAAAGCGCCGCCCCACCCTTTTGCCCGGTTTAAGGGCACCGCAAATACTACGTAGGAGGGTAGAAAATTAGCAGAATTATATGTTGATGGCGGTGTGCTGCTTTTAAGTGTACGTTGGTCAATAGTAATACCAACATCAAAAGTTACTATGGGTATGTTGCCATAGCTGGCCGGGTTTATGGTATTAATAGCCTGTGGGTTTGAGTAAGCGGCTGAAACACCGCCCATAGCCCTTGTTGCCACAGGTTGCTGCGGGTATAAGTCTCCTAATCCATATCTTGAAAAAGGTGAGTTTTCCTGCGCCATAGCAGGCACAAAAGACAGAAGTATAAACGCGATAAAAATACTACGGTACATTGTTAACTTCACTGATAGCATATAAGCCTTTATAGATTAGATAAGGGTCTGCAAATATCTTCTTTTTGAGGTGCGGCACAAAAAAGGCCATATCTCCCCCGGTTAAAAGCACGTTAAAGTTGCTGTATCTCAACTCATATTCTTCAATAATTCCATCCATTTCCCTGCTGATTCCAAGTATAACGCCGCTTAGCATATTGGTGCGTGTATCATAGCCGATAAGCGGAATATTGCTGTCAGGCGCCACCAATGGCAATTTTGCTGTGTACTCGTGCATAGCTTTAAAACGCATTTCAAGCCCGGGTGAAATAGCGCCGCCTAAAAATTCATGAAATTTATTTACAAAATTATAGGTTATACAACTGCCCAGGCCTATAACCAGTGTATGCGTGCCCGGGTACACATTAACAGCCGCTGCAACAAGTGCAAGCCTGTCTGCGCCAATGGTTTCGGGTTTGTTAACCGGTGTTGTAAACGGCAACTTGCTGCCGGCCCCAAGTTTATGAAACTTTGTGTGTGCCGATAAAACTTCCTCAACAGCGGTGTTGTGGTTTATTACAGAGGATAGTATGCTTTTGGCCGGCTTAAACTGCTGTACCAGCCTTTCAACAGCTTGCGCATCATCGTTTTCCATTACTGCAGCCTCCTTAAAAATGCCATTGTCGAATACGGCATATTTAAGCCTGGTGTTACCAAAATCAAAACATAAAGTTGTTTGCATGCAGCTATAAATTGGTATACTTAAACAGAAAATTGTTTTATATATCCAGGTCAAAGCCCTTTAACTCCTTAAAATGCCCGTTTAACTGAACCTTCTCCTTCAAATATTCCGCGCCTTTAATTACAGGTATTATTTTCTTGAGGTGCCTTTTCAGGTACTCCAGCCGCTGGCTTTCGTACATCAGCCCCAGCAACTCATGCTCTTCTTCAAGCGATAACCCGGCGTGGTGTGCCACATCGTAGCTAACCAGTTCTTCATCAGGCTTATTAAATTCTTTATTAACCTTAAGCAAGGTGTGCAATGCCCGTATATCTTCCAGTATACGCAGCATCATAACAGTATTTTTAGCTTTATTGTTTGCGGGGTAATTTACAATGGCGCCGCTGTATAGCCTGTCAGGAACAGTTTTTATCACTTCCAGTATTTTAAAAACGTCGCCGCCGCGCGTAGTTATGTCCATCCGCCCGTCATCATACACCTTTACAATTTCTGCAATATTTACCAATGTGCCGGTATCACTTATTTTCTCGTTTAATACTGCGGGTATGCCAAACGCCTTTTTTTCCAGGTAACATTGGTTTACCAATTGCTTGTAGCGCTCCTCAAATATGTGAAGGTTAAGTGCTTCGCCCGGGTAAACAACAATACCCAACGGAAATATGGGAACAAAATTTATCATAATCTTGCCTGCAAATGTAAGCGGTTAACGGCTTTATAAAAAAGTTGCCGCATTCTGTAGTTATCTTTGCAAGTCATAACCCCCCGGCATGAAAAAATGCTCTGTCGTAATTATTACATATAACGAAGAAAAAAATATTGAAAAATGCCTGCAGAGCGTGGAAAGGTTTGCCGACGAAATTGTTGTTGTAGACTCATATTCAACCGATAACACCAAAAAAATTTGCATCGCGCATAATGTTCGTTTTATTGAACATGCCTTTGAAGGATATATTGAGCAAAAAAATTTTGCCCTGGCGCAGGCCGCCAACGACTATGTACTCTCGCTTGATGCAGATGAAGCCGTGGACAGCGTACTTCTGCAAAATATAATGGCTGAAAAACAAAAAGGCTTTGCCTTTGATGGATATGAAATGAACCGGAGCAATTTTTTTTGTGGCAGGTGGATTAGGCACGGCACATGGTACCCGGACAGAAAATTGCGGCTTATAAACAGGCAAAAAGCGCAATGGGGCGGCATTAACCCGCACGATAAAATTATTATGCAGCCCAAAAGCAGCTTGTGCCGGCTTAAAGGTGATATTTTGCATTATACCTACTATACAATTGAAGAACTGGTAGCACAAACAAACCGTTTTACTACCATACAGGCTGAAGCTATGTTTGCGGCAAACAAAAAACCAGGTTACGTTAAGCTGTACCTCAGTTCATTGTCAGCATTTGTGGTGGGATATTTTATTAAGCTTGGCTTCCTGGACGGCTACGACGGTTTTATTATCGCCAGGTCTGTAGCATACGGCTCAATGCTTAAATACGCCAAACTACGGCGGCTGTGGCGAAACAGCGCCAATAAATAACGGTTTAATTTGCGGTATGTAATTTGCGTGGAATATAATATAGGCAGGCCGCGTAACCGGCTTCATTCATCAAAAATTATTTTGTTTTTAAATATTTTGCCGTAACATTGCAACGGAAACAAGCTGATTAGTCTTTACCAATCCTCTCAGCTCACCTGTTTTCTTTGTAATCAACCAATAATATTTTTCTTCAATCAAGCAAGGCTGGATTTTAACGATTAAAAACATTATTTCTTTTTAGAACATTTTATGTACGACATCTTACAACTGAACGACATGCTGGTTCCGGAATTACTGGATATTGCCGAGCAGCTAAATATACACAACGCAAAAAAATTAGATAAACAGGAACTTGTTTACAAGATTCTTGATAAACAGGCAGTTAACGCCAGTGAAGTAAAACAAAACGGAATGGAAAAACCCAGACGCAAACGAATTATTAAAGCAACAACTGCCAATACAACCGAAGAGGCAGAGGTGATGAATGAACCTGCGCCGGTTAAAGTAGAAAAACAGGTTAAGAAAACTGAAGAAAAGGCACCCGTGGTTGAAGCAGAGCCTGCAAAAGAAACCGTTAAGAAAAGAGGGCGCAAACCAAAAGAGAAAGAAGACACAGCACCTGCACCCATAGCAGAAGAGCCTAAACAGGCCGAAGAAAAAGAAGAAGAGGATAATTCAATACCTGAAATACCCAGTGCGTTATTAAGTCTTCTCGCAAATGATGAACCGCTGAACCTGGATGATGACGATGATGATTTAGACGATGAGGATGATAACCGCAGCTCGTCCGAAGGTTACACCCAGCAAAAGCACCAGCATCGTAAAGAGCCCGCTTTTAATATTGAATTTGATGGTATTATCCAGTCAGAAGGTGTGCTTGAAATGATGCCTGACGGTTATGGCTTTTTGCGCTCGTCCGATTATAATTATCTTTCATCCCCTGACGATGTATATGTTTCTCCGTCACAAATAAAACTGTTCGGCTTAAAAACCGGGGATACGGTGTACGGCGCAGTACGCCCTCCAAAAGACGGCGAGAAATATTTTGCGTTGCTGAAGGTTGAAACAATTAACGGCAAAAACCCCGACGAAGTACGTGACCGTGTGCCTTTTGACTACCTTACACCGTTGTTTCCGTACGAGAAGCTGAACTTATTTACCAGCCCTTCAAACTACAGCACACGTATAATTGACCTTTTTACACCTATAGGCAAGGGGCAACGCGGCCTTATTGTTGCGCAGCCCAAAGTTGGTAAAACAATGCTGTTGAAAGAAGTAGCGAACGCTATAGCAGCAAATCATCCCGAATGTTACCTGATGGTGGTGCTTATTGATGAGCGCCCCGAGGAAGTTACAGATATGGAGCGCAGCGTAAAAGCAGAAGTTATTGCATCAACGTTTGACGAGCCTGCTGAAAAGCATGTAAAGGTGTCAACCATAGCATTGCAAAAGGCAAAACGCCTTGTTGAATGCGGCCACGACGTAGTGATACTGCTTGATTCAATTACACGTTTAGCGCGTGCGCACAACACGGTGGCGCCTGCAAGCGGCAAGGTATTAAGCGGAGGTGTTGAAGCAAATGCCATGCAAAAACCAAAACAGTTTTTTGGTGCAGCCCGTAAAATTGAACACGGTGGCTCATTAACCATATTGGCTACGGCGCTGATAGAAACAGGCAGCAAAATGGATGAAGTGATATTTGAAGAATTTAAGGGTACCGGTAATATGGAGTTGCAGCTTGACCGCCGCCTGGCAAACAAGCGCATTTACCCGGCAATTGACCTGGTAGCTTCATCTACCCGCCGTGAAGATTTACTGCTTGAAAGAGAAGTGCTGTCAAGAATGAATATTCTGCGATTGTACATTAACGACATGAAGCCGGAGGAAGCGATGACCGAATTACTTAAACGCATGCGTGGTACAAAGAGCAACGAGGAATTTTTGGCGAGCATGAACGGTTAACAAAAGAGAGATACTTTTTTATAAAGCCTTCTTCACGGGAGGCTTTTTTATTAACTGGCCCGGCAAGCTATCCGCCGTAACCAAATTCATCGTATCTCAGCCTTTCGGCAATGCGTTTGCCGTAAACGAGGATAAAAACCAGGAGCATCAGTTGGATGGACGTGCGTAACATAGGTCAAAAACTTGTTTTCTTTTTTCAGACAAATTCTGTACCGTGAACGCTGCGTAATAATTGCATGTTGGCATAACAGTAGGGAAACTTAAGCCTAAGTTTTTGATTGTTAGACCTTTTTCTGTATAAAAAATATTCTTAAAAATTCAACACGTTATCTCAATTTTGCGTTTTTATAATGCAGGATTCTACATCATGAGTGAAGATTTACACATTACCAAGGGTACAAAAGAAGAGCAATACCGGTCGCTTTTGCCGCAAATAAAGGGGTTGCTGGAGGGCGAACCTGACCTAATTGCCAACCTGGCAAATATTACGGGTGCGCTTAAAGAACAGTTTGGCTGGTTATGGATTGGATTTTATATAGTAAAACAGGATGAACTGGTACTGGGGCCATTCCAGGGGCCGGTGGCATGTACACGCATAAAAAAAGGCAAGGGTGTTTGCGGCACAAGCTGGGCTGAAGCAAAAACATTAATTGTTCCGGATGTGGAACAGTTTCCCGGCCACATTACCTGCAGCAGTTTATCCAGGTCGGAAATAGTTGTGCCTGTTATAAAAAACAGTGAAGTTGTAGCAGTGCTTGATGCTGACAGCGCGGCTTTAAATGAGTTTGATGAAACCGACCGGCAATACCTGGAAGAAATTGTAAACCTTTTTGAATGGAGCTGATATCAAAAATACGGGCTTGAAAAGCCTAATTTTTGCATACCTGCTTTTACTTCAGGGCAACTCATAAAAAGCTTCCATAAAAGTCCCGTACGATAGTTTTCAATCATTACTACCTCCGGGCCCTGGTCTATGGCAAGGTAAGAGTTTGCGAACCAAAGGTTGTTTACATTAAACGCGTCCGTAAAGCCATATTGTCCCCAAATTTTGTCACCCAGCTTATAATAAAAAAACTTTATAGCGCGCATCGCTTCTGCAGGCGCGTATGGCAGTGATGATATTGCAGCAGTTGGCGCAATATATCCCTGGTCGTTGGTGGGCGAACTGGCGGTGTAACCACCGTCAATATCACTTGCGGTAAGTCCCCAGCAAGCAGTACTATATCCCGCATATTTATTGGGATTAGCAACACAATAACTGTAATTTATTTTGGTGTGGGCTGTATCCTGTGTCCAGTAATTAGCATACGCGTCGGAAAGGCCATGAGGGTTTATGCCAAGAAAAGAATAATGGGCAAAGAATAATGGGCCTCCATAATCCGGCCCTAATGGCAGTTTTATACCATAAAATGTTTTGCCGTTGCGCATATTGCCATTTTGCGCCCAGCCACCCGTATAAACAGCAGCGGGGATGGCGTTGTTGTTTGACGAAGCGGCAAGTACGTAAGTTATGAGTGCTTCATCCCACCCGTTTACCTGCACATTCACCACAAACCCCTGGTCCGGGCTCCAGTTCCAGTACAACACATTTTGATTATTGTTCCTGTACCAATTCCAGTCAACGGCATTCCACAAAGTATTTATGTTATCACGAAGGGTTATTTCGGTGGCATCTGTTGCGCTGTTAAAATATTGCCTCGCACAAAGCAGGCCCTGCATCATATTGGCTGTTTCAACAATGTCTCCGCCGTTATCCTGCGGGCTAAAGGGTACAGTAGCACCAGTTGCGCCATTTATCCAGTGTGAAAACGCACCGTGATAAGTAGTACATTTAGTATTTAAAAAATTTACAATAGTGGTTATGCGGGCAAGTGCATCAGCGTGCGAAACAAAATTGCGGCTTGCGGCTGCCAGCATGGCCATTATGCCAAAACCCGTACCGCCTGTTGTTACCACATCCCCGCTGGTATTCCTTTCACGCGCCATACCGGAAACAGGGTGACCAAAGTCCCAAAAATATTTGAAGGTTTGTTGCTCCACAAGTGTAAGCAAAGCGCTGTCTGATATTTGCGGGTATTTGTCGGTTGAATCAATTCCCGTTAAAAGATTTATAGATACAGGATTAACAAGCGTACCGCCTGCCGACGATTGTAATGATGAAGAAACGCTCAACGTGTATTTGTTAAGCCCTTTAAGCGCAGGTGATGGCTGCAAAATAGCAATGGTGTTATTATTCTGCATAGTGGTGGTATAATTAACAGCATTACCACTATTATCGGTAAAAGAAATA
This sequence comes from Chitinophagaceae bacterium, assembly GCA_035550215.1. Lineage (GTDB taxonomy): Bacteria > Bacteroidota > Bacteroidia > Chitinophagales > Chitinophagaceae > JABDFW01. Next base: position 46,447 of record DASZPM010000028.1, read on the forward strand.
CCTGATTGTATACCGCTTTGCGTAACAGGAGAAGTGAATACAAATTTTATGTCCGGCTTTTCAGTAACGCCGGTATAGGTGAGGCCATTATAAGCGCCATTAACCGTAAAACTAAGGCTGTATACAGAAGGGGCAGAAGGGGTATTTGTTTTACTGCAATTAAACGTCGCCAAAATAATAATGTATAAAATAAATCTGCTTCTGCCCATAACCACATTTAATAATTGTAAAGCAAGTAAAAAGCCAAAACTGTTTTATGCAGTCCTGGCTTTTATAACAAAAAATTCAAATCAAAGGTTTATTTTCCCGCTGCACCCAATTCATATAAGGCTTTAATATCGGCTGCACCCAGTACTGTATTATATACCCTTATTTCATCTATATTTCCAACCATTGGTACCGTCCACGTATCTGCAGTAAGCTGCTTGCCGGGAATGTTGTTATACCACCCGCCAATAATTACTTCGTTAGGAACAGTATTTTTAAAATATGCAGTCCCTCTCTGCTGGTAAGAAGTAGTACCAATACGCTGGCCATTGGCATACACCTGGAAAATAACAGATGCGGAGTCGTATGTTATCATCAGGTTTACCCATTTATTCGCGCCGATGGTCGGGGATTTATACGTACCATCACCGTCAGGGTTCCAGCTTGCGTTAAGGTTATCCTGTGTGCCGCCGTTAACATCTGCATAGTCAGGGTGCACTACAAGGTCGCTGGTATCTGAAGCGGGATGCTGCCCTGTTTCAAGAAGAAAATTAATGTTACCCCAAAACTGCCCCGGCCGCGCCAATGTGAATGTGAGGGTAGGTGTAGAGCCGTTGTTTAAAATCTGCACCCATTCACTTACGGTAAAGCTGCCGGATAATGTTTGAAAAGCCGGAATTTGTGTGGGATAATAAAGATAACCACTGTTTAATTTAAGGGCTTTCCCTCTTACGCCGTTATCTATGTAGGAGTCGTTGGAGGTAGTTGACGGTGTTATGCCGGAAATATTTTCGGCTTCAGTTCCGTCAAAACTCCAGTAAGCGATAAGATGGTCGGGCGCAATTTCACCGGAACTGTCAAACCCCTCTATTTTGCCGCTAAAATCACTGGGTGACACAGACGGCAGGTGGTTGGGATTTTCCTTAGTACACGATGCCAGCGCGCCGGGCACAATTACTGCCGCATACAACAATCGCAGCAGGTTTTTATATTCAATTTTCATACACTTCGTTTTTGTTTAGTAACATAAATAAATTAATAGCCTGGGTTTTGATGTAAAATACCTTTCGAAAGGTCAATCTGTGCCTGCGGTATGGGCAGCAATTTATCCCTGCTATCCAGGTAATTTGTTTTACCGGCTGCATGCAATACACTTGTTGCAAGGCCCCAGCGTACCAGGTCAAAAAACCTGTCATGTTCCATAGCAAGTTCTATCCTGCGTTCATGTTGTATCGCTGTTCTTAGCGCGCCCTGGTCTGTTGTTGTTACAACAGGTAATATTGTGTTATCGCCATTGCGCGCCCGCGCTCTTACCCATTCCAGTTTTTGCAGCGCTTCTGCTGTGTTGCCGGTTTCGTTGGCGGCTTCTGCGTACATCAGCACAACATCGGCATATCTTAATATTCTCACATTTGTCCACCAGCCAAACTGGTCTCCTACGGTATTTCTAACGGCAGGGTTAGTATATACTTTTTTGTTATAACGGGGATTAGGCTCTGCCGGAAATACCTCTCCATACATAGTAGGCGTTGGGCTTGGGCAGAAAAGTATGGTTGCGTCTTCTCTCGGGTCTCCTTTCTCATAAGCGTCCTCAAGCTGCTGCGAAGGCACGTTGAAGCCCCATCCAAGGTTGTTCCAGTCAACGCCTCTCACTCCCTGCACATTCGCATACTGGCAGCCATAAGAATCTTCTTTATGATTTGCGTCTGCATAAGCCTGTATTTCAAAAACCGATTCGCTGCTGTTCTCCCCGTCTTCCGTAAAAATTTTGTTATACGGGGTATTCAGGTCATACATGCCTGAATTAATTACCAGCGAAGCAGAACTCATAGCCTGTGGCCATTTTTTCTCCGTTAAATACACCTTTGCCAGCATACCGTTAGCCGCCCCGCTTGTTGCCCTGCCAATAAATTTTGCAGGCCATTGTGCAGGCAGGTTAGCTGCAGCATATTGCAAATCTTGCTCAATGAAAGGATAAATAACCGACGGGTCTGACTGCGAAATATTTGAGCCTGATACAGTAACTACAGAATCAACCAGCGGTACATTACCAAAAAGGCGCACCAGCATAAAATAGCTGTACCCCCTTAAAAACCGCGCTTCAGCCATGGCAGAAACTTTGGCTGATTCCGGGGTATTGGTGCTGTCTGTTGCCACCTGGTTTAATACTACGTTGCATTTGTTAATCAGCGAGTAATACCCGGTCCACAAATCATTGGTAAGGCTATTGGTTGGAGTGACAGGAAAATCATCCATTTCTTTTTCAGTAGGTGCATCATCAGGGGTGCTGCCTTTGTCTGCGTCGTCACTCCTGATGCTGGTTGCCCCGATAAAGCCAAATACCGATACCTCCCAGGTACGCATTTGCGCGTAAGCAGCATAAATATATTGGTCGTAAGGGCCGCCACCGGCAGGATAAGGATAGTTGTCTGTTGTATATTGGCCCAGGGGCTGCCTGTCTAAAAAATCTTTTTTACAACCCGGCAATGTGGTCGCCACCATAAGCAACGCAAATAAACCTGACATCACAGCCGCGTTTTTAGTTAGATGTAGCATAATAAGAATGTTTTTAATTAGAACTAAAAAGTAAGGTTTACGCCAAAAGAGTAAATAGCAGGTACGGGATAAACACCATTGTCAGCACCTGCGGTTGTCGGGTTTCCAATAGGTACTTCCGGCGTATACCCTGTGGCATGCGTAAACGTCGCGACATTTTGCGCGTTAAGATATATACGCAGTGTTTTAATGCCGCTGTTCTTAAGCGTGGTGGCGGTATTAAATGTATATCCCAACTGTAGCGTGCGTAAACGGAAATAATCTCCCGGCTCAAGCCAGTAGTTAGAGAACAGGAAATTGTTTGAACGTGTATTATCCAGTATAGGTTCAATATTGGTTGTACCGGGGCCTGTCCATGCATTTAAGCGGTTAACCTCGTAGTTAAGCGTTGCAAAAGTATATGTACGCCGTTGTACATATATTTTATTGCCTGCCACACCCTGCGCTTCCACTAACAGGTCAAAGCCTTTATACCGCAGCGAAATATCTGCGCCAAAGTTGTATTTGGGAAAAGGAGAACCAAGATACGTACGGTCATTCTGATCAATTTTGCCATCACCATTTACATCTTTAAATATAATGTCGCCTGGAGCGGCAGAGGCCATGTGCGGTGTTTTGTCAATTTGCGCTGTAGTTTGATAAATGCCTGCCTGTTCATACCCGTAGAAGAAACCTATCGGGTAGCCTGATTCTGTAAGGTTAACACCGTTGGTAATCTGGAAATTGATGTCGTTACCAATTGACTCAACATTATTCTTATTAATGCTGAAGTTACCGTTGATTGAATAACTGAAATCTCTGCCTATCTTATCACCCCAGCCCGCGGTAACTTCTATACCTTTGTTATCAATGGAACCAAGATTGGTAAAATAAGTAGTGTTGCCTGATGCACCCGGCAATGTTATAGATGTTAAGATATCATGTGTTTTACGGTCATAAAAATCAACGTCCAGTGAAAGCCTGTTCCTCAACATCCTTGATTCAAAGCCAGCGTCTTTACCTTCCACCACTTCCCAATGCAGGTTGGGGTCAGGCACATACGCCGCTGTTACTGAAGGGTAGATATTATTGCCAAAAATGCCTACGTTGGAGTTGTTAAGGCCGGGGTAGGAAAGGTAGTTGCCTATGTTAAGGCCGTTACCAACGGTTCCCCATGAGGCTTTAATTTTTAAGAAGTCAAGCCACTGAATATCGCGCATAAAATTCTCGTCGGTCATTACCCAGCCAGCACCTACGCTACCAAAATCACCCCATTGGTGAGAAGGTGAGAATTTGGAGGTACCATCCCTGCGGTAGCTAACATTAAGCAGGTACCTGTTTTTATAAGAATAGTTAACCCTGCCGAGAAACGACATAGAGGCATCTTCAGCAGCGCCGCCGGCAAAATTGCCGGGATTTGATTGCTGCGCGATATTAAGGTACCAGAACATGGAATTATCCGGTATGTACAGCGAAGTATCAGTCCTGTTGCCGTTGATAAATTCGTTGTAGTGGTACAAAGTGCTAAAGCCCGCCAACACAGTAAGGTGATGCCCGCCATTCAGTGTTTTGTCAAAGGTGAGCGTGTGGTCCTGCTGGTAGGTTTTATATACAGTTTGTGACTGGTTAACTGAAGTATGCGGGTTTACGGCATAGCTGGTGTCCGCGCCCGGCGTACCATCTTCATGCACGTTTAAATAGTGGAAAGGTAATGGCTGGTACCCGCGTGATTGATTAAAGCCAAGGTCAGTATAGAAAGTGGATTTCCACGTAAAGTTTTTCAGGAATTTTATTTCGGCATATACATTGCCTGTTACGCGATAACCATTATTAATAGTGTTGCCGTTGGCCTGGTCTATCGCCGCAAGCGGGTTTATTACCTGTGCCCGCTGAAAGGATGGCATCGCGTAGTACAAGCCAGGGCCTGCCTGCACCGGTACAATCGGCGCAGCCCACAAAGCCTCATTTTCAATGCCGCCTACGGGTGGGTTTTGTTTCCAGTAAAAACCGGTGAGGTCAGCACCCACTTTTATGTTTTTAGTAATGCGTATCTCTTCATTCAGGCGGCCTATATATTTTTGGTAGTGGTCATATTTTTCAACACCCTGCTGGTCTGAGTAACCAAGGTTTAAGTAGGTTGTACTTTTATCTGTGCTGTTTGAAATACTCAGGCTGTTGTTATCCAGTATAGCAGAGCGGTATATTTCATCCTGCCAGTTGGTGTTAGCGTTGTAATTGCTGAAATCAAATGGCGCCGCGCCTATATTGGCAAGCTGCTCTGAGTACAGTTTTTTAAACCCTGCTGCATCTGCAACCTTTATTTTGTTATTTACCTGCTGCACACCAATATTAGTGGTGAAGCTGATATTTGTTTCACCCCTTTTTGCGCGTTTTGTTGTTATTATAATTACACCATTACCACCCTGCAAACCATAAATAGCTATGGAAGAAGGGTCTTTTAAAACTTCAATAGTTTCAACATCTGCGGGGTTCAGGTAATCAATATTGGTTTGCAATATTCCGTCTACAACATACAGGGGATCGGCGTTATTGGTGGAATTTACCCCGCGTATTCTTACCGTGGGCGAAGAGCCGGCCTGCCCTGAATTAACTATTGTCAATCCCGCAACCTTACCCTGTAATGATGCTACGGGGTTTGATGCCGGTAATTTTGCTACGTCGTCACCGCTTATTACTGCTATTGAACCGGTAAGGTCTCTTTTCTTTTGCGTACCGTACCCTATTACAACGACCTGGGCAAGTGACTGCGTAGACAGGACCAATGTAACATCAATTTCTGTTTTGCCTGCAACCGGCAGTTCCTGCGACTCATATCCAACATAAGAAAACACCAACACATCACTGTCTGAGGCGTTTATTGAATAAACACCCTCCGTATTGGTTGTAGTGCCTTTGGTAGTGCCTTTTACCTGTACAGATACACCCGCGAGCGGCACATTATTATCGCCCAAAACCTTACCCGTAATAACCGTTTGCACCTCGCTGCCGGGGTCATCGGCTGATTTTATTACAATAAGGTTATTATCCATAAACTGGTAACTAAGCCCGGTGTTTTGAAACATTTGGTCAAGTACCTGCTTAACATCGGCATCCTTAACACTCAGGTTTATCTTCAGCTTTAGCCCTTTCAAATTATTGTCATACAAAAAACGGTAGTTAGTAGATTTTTCAATGGTTGATAAGATGGTGGCTATCTCTGTTTTTTGAAACTGGAGGTCCAGTTTTTTTTGGCCAAACCCTTTTGCTGATGCCTGCAGTGTAAAACATATAAGCAGTACGATGGAGAGCTTCATAATCAGCAACGCTTTAGATAATAACGGCTTTTTTTCAGCCGTTAATGAAATTTTCATACTTTAGAAATTGAAGGTTATAAAATGCCAGCCCGCCAAGGCTGGTTTTTAAGCATTAACCTGCTTATAACGGAGGATGCGCCAACATTCTCCGTTTCCTTTTTTATTTGGGATGAAGGTTGTCCTGGTGTATCAATAAATATTTCATTGTGTACAGTTTGCCCCAATTATTAAAAAAATGGGGAATAAATAATGCATAATCATTTTGGTCTGTCAATCGTTTTTGGCTTTGCTGTTAATTTTTATTAATGCTTTTTATTTTTATTTCGTGCCCGTGAATAGCGTAATTGAAAGGCGCCGCGGTTTTCAGCGCCACAAAAGCCTGTTCAACCGTTTCTTTCTCAAATGAACCGTTAAACGTTAGTTCCTTTACCTTTTCGTCCTCAAAAACGATGCTCACATTGTACCAGCGCTCCAGTTTTGCCGCCAGGGTTTCAAAATCGTCGCCCCTGAATTCAAGCCTGTTGTACACCCATGCTGTTTCAAGCCGGCCTTCTTCGTTACTTAAACTATCCAGCCGGTCAAGTTTAAATTCGGGCTTCGCGTTAATATGTTGTGTTGCTGCTTGGTTACCCGGTTTATCAATACCTTTTTCAATAATCAATTTTTCATTAGGGTGTAATATAACCGGCTTTTGCTGCGGGTTGTCATCCCGCGTTACCTGTACAAGGCCGCGTATTAAAGTCGTTTCAACCGTTTTGTCTTCCGGGTATGAACGTACATTGAAAACAGTACCCAAAACCTTTATGTCTATACCGGCGGTATGTACAATAAAAGGCCGCAAAGGGTTTTTGGTAACATCAAAATATGCCTCTCCTTCCAGCTTTACATCACGGGTGGCGCCTGCAAAGTCACTATCATAAGAAATTTTCGACCCTGCATTAAGCCATACGGTTGTGCCATCCGGCAGCATTGTTCGTGTGCGGCTGCCGTTCTGCGTAGCTATCACCTGCGAATACCGGTGCTGCTCTGCACCAGCAATATTGCCCGTTTCGGTTTTGTCCCTTTTAAACAACAGCCACGTACCGCCTGCAACCGCACCTGTTAAGCAGGTGTACATGATTACTTTTATTATAACACGCCTTTTCCTGCGCAGGTGGGGGATGCGCGGTACACTTTCAGCGCTATGCAGTAACTCCTGCACCTTTGCCAGTTGTAATATGCGGGAAACTTTCTTATGCTCTGCACCTGTACCATGGTCTTCTACCTGCCCGTTTGCCCACGAGTTTTTAAGTACCAGGTATTGCTGCTGTAATACGGGATTTTGCTGCAGGGCAGCCAGCAGTGCCTTTTCTTCTTCAGGCGATGCTTCACCGCTCAGCGAGCGGGCCATTAAATACCAAATTTCGTTAGATTGGTGCATGCAATACGTTCCGGTTACCTATAAGGACAGGTATTACGGCAGTATCTACTAAAAGAAAAGAAAAAATTTTTTTTAAGTGATTAGCTAACTATAGCTGGGGTCTGGGCTGCAAATCCTACCGCGTTGTTTTCACAATGCCCAGCGCCGTGCAGATGCGTTTTACCGCGATGGCCATTTGCACATCAACCGTGTTTACAGAGATGTTTAAAATTTGGGCTACCTCTTTGTACTTAAGGCCGTCTTCCCTCACCAGTTTAAAAACCATTTTGCAGCGGGGTGGTAAGGCTTCAATAGCCTTATGCATACCCTGCATCATTTCAGCGGTAATTAATATATCCTGCGGGGTTAATGTTTCATCGGTTACTTCAATATCAATAAAATCAAAAGGCGCATAAATCATGTCCTTTGCCTTGCGGGAAATAAAATTAAGGCACCTGTTTTTTACGGCCACATACAGGTAAACGGTAATATTGTCAATGGTGGTAATGTTGGTACGGTTGCACCATAACTTCACAAATACATCTTCTACTATTTCTTCCGCTGCTTCGTGGTTGTGTACAACCGCTTTTGCAAATTGCTGCAGCCTGGGGTAAAAAAGCTGGTACAGTTCGCCCAAAGCCTCTTCCTCGTTATTAAAAATGCCCTGTTGTAAAGTTTTCAAATTACCGTTCATAAGCAATGGCAGCAACTGTTTAAAATGCAAATTTCAAAAAATACATTAACGATTGTTTAAAAATTTAGGTGAGATTGTGTTAAAACAATACTAACATTTGTTAGCGGCAACCGCCATTTTTAGTATTTTTGACACTAATCACCAATAATTACAGTTGGAAAACCAGGCCAAATATTTCCAGGATAAAATAAATGCCGAAGTAAAGGTAGAGCCAAAAGAATGGATGCCCGGTAAATACCGGCAAACATTAATAAGGCAGGTGAGCCAGCATGCCCATAGCGAAATAGTTGGCATGTTACCCGAAGGAAACTGGATAACACGCGCCCCTTCCTTAAAGCGCAAGGCCATTTTACTGGCTAAAGTGCAGGATGAGGCAGGTCATGGGCTGTATTTATATTCGGCAGCGGAAACACTTGGTATTACGCGCGATGAAATGATTGAACAGTTACATACCGGCAAGGCAAAATATTCTTCTATATTTAATTATCCTACATTAACCTGGGCTGATATAGGGACTATAGGCTGGCTGGTAGATGGAGCAGCCATAATTAACCAGGTGCCCTTATGCCGCACAAGCTACGGCCCTTACGCAAGGGCAATGGTACGTATTTGCCGGGAAGAGAGTTTTCACCATCGGCAGGGCTTTGACATATTACTGACGCTGAGTAAGGGAACAGAAGAGCAGCACAATATGGCCCAGGATGCTATTAACCGCTGGTGGTGGCCCAGCCTGATGATGTTTGGCCCGCCGGACGAAACCTCGCCGCATACCGCGCAAAGCATGGAGTGGAAAATTAAACGGCAGAGTAATGATGAGTTGCGGCAGAAATTTGTGGATATATGCGCAGAACAGGTTAAAGTGTTAGGGCTAACGTTACCGGATGAAACGCTTGCCTGGAATGAAGCACGCGGGCATTACGATTTTGGCGAAATAAACTGGGACGAATTTTACCAGGTTATAGGCGGCAATGGCCCCTGTAACAAAGAAAGAATGGCTGCAAGAATTAAAGCCTGGGAAGATGGTACATGGGTAAGGGAAGCAGCCGCCAAATCTCCTGTTTTATAAGTGCTTACCAGTTATTCATTTCCCCATCAACAATACGTTCAGGTTGTTCAGCAGGGCGCTCTTTCCACTCCGGGTCGTATTTTACAAACCAGCTAAGCCATAATGACCTGGAAAGGCGCATAAATAAAGGCTGCAGTATTACCATGGCAAAGGAGTTTAAGCCCAGCCACCAGAATATGCGGTTATCGTTAATTGAAAAGCCAATCAGTAACCACCAGGCAACGCAGGTTATGATGGAGAACCCAACGGTAAGGGCATAACTTACATACGATGTGCCGTAGTAAAAACCAACTTCTATTTCGGTACGCTGGCCGCAAACCGGGCAATGCTCGTGCATTTTAATATAGTTGCTTTGCTTTAGCGCGTAGGCATTATGGGTAAGATAAATATCTCCCTGGCGGCACCGCGGGCACCGGTTCTTTAGCACGCTTAAAATATATGAAGGCTTACCACTGTCCATACTCAAACAGTTTTTCGCTGCAAAGTTAACAAGTTGGATGCAGATTGCTTTTGATGAACTATAAATTAATACAAGACGATAAGGATTATAAAGATTGCAGGAACTTAATAATCCTGTCCCTGTCGGCTTTGCTTAGTTGCATAAACTGCTGTCTGGCATTTTTTGCTTCTCCGTCATGCCACAATATTGCTTCTTCCAGCGTGCGCGCCCTTCCATCGTGCAGGTAATAGGGAATGCCATTTGTTTTATCAAAAAGGCCAATGCCCCATAATGGCATAGTACGCCATTCGCTGCCGCCCGCCAAAAAATCAGGGCGGTTATCGGCAAGGCCTGCACCCATATCGTGTACCAGCAAATCAGTATAAGGGTGTATGCGCTGGTTGCTTATTTGCGCCAGTGTTACATTAACACCAGTCTGCAATGTGGGCCGGTGGCAGCCGCTGCAATTAATCTGATTGAATAACACTTCGCCCCTTTTAACGTCAGGGTCTGTAGTATTGCGGCGTGCGGGCACTGCAAGTGTTTTTACATAAAAGGTAACAGCGTTTAAAATACTGTCAGGCAGTTCGGGGTCGTCTGTCTTTTTATCATCCTGCGTTTGGCCGTAAACACTCTCTTTAGGCTGCACATAGCTGGTAACCCCCATGTCCTGCTGGTAAGCTGTAGCTACCTGTAATTGTATAGTGGATGTATTTGCTTTCAACCCAAACCGGCCCAATTCAGTTTTTTGCGTGTACGGATTATATATATAATTGGCTTTGCCTGTAATACCGTCTCCGTTAATGTCTTTGTTATCAACAAACGATAATATTTCTTCTTCGGGAACATTTTCCAGCAAACCGACGCCAAATACCGGTGGCGCCAGCCTGGGGGACAGCAGGTAATTTGCCGGCATTGGTGTGTACTGGTCGCTTAAGATATAAGCGGGTTTACGCAGCATAACCGTTGAGCCGTCAGGATAGGTAACAGGTACATCTGTGTAAGTTATATTTACCTTAGCCTCGCATGCCACGCCAAACAGCGCCTGGTCCTGCAACTGCAGGCCATAGCCGGGTACAGCTACGGGGCCGCCATGCTCATCAACACCGGGAAGGCTGAGGCGAAACAGCAAAGAAGAAGTTGCAAACCCAGCGGTAGGTGTACCCTTGCCATCATTATGATGGCAGGAAATACACGAAACATTATTGAATACCGGGCCAAGGCCACCAAAACGTACAGCGCCTGCGGCAACAAAAGTTTGCTCAAAAGCACCGTCACCCAGGTCATGTACATGCTGGTCGCGTGTGCTTAAGCCGTTAACAGAATGTGTAAAAGCTTTTGAGGTAGCATCAAAAACCGTTGCAGCACCACCGCTAAGCCTGTCATCATAATCATCGCTGTCAAATACACCGGTTTTATGGCACATACTGAATGAAAATACCATGATAAACAAAACGCCGGTGATTATGTATTTCTTCATGTAGAAAACTTAGTCTTTAATATTCTGCTGTATAAACGGCACTAAATCGCTTTCCAGTGACTCTTTCAAGGCTATTACCGCATCCATTGTTTGCTGGCTTTGCACACGCTGCGACAATATGGCCTGCTCGTACGTAACCGTTATTCCGTCAAAAGAATTAATAGCCGCGGTAAACAATCCCTGCAACTTATTGTCAAGCGCCTTATTTTTTGCAGCTACAATATCTTTTATTCCTTTACCGCCGTTAACGCCGAGGTAAACATTCTGCGCGCCGATGATATTGTTTTTAAAATCAATAAGTGAGTTGCCTGAATAGGGCGACTCAACTAACTGCGGGTCTTTCGCGTTATACGGCTCTTTCATTTTGCCGCCGCCTACTTCATCACATATATCAATCATGCCACCGGCAAGCGCCATAAAAATATCCTGCCTCGTTGTGTACTTGCTGCTCCCGGTACCAGCCGTTATTACCTGCTGCGCAAAATTTACCGGCGCTGAAGACCAGCTTAAATACAGGGCATTGCAGGTATTGGTAAGGTCTGCCGAAAGGCTGATCATATATTTTTTTTGCCTCGCAGTAATATCCGCCGCCTTGCGGCTGCCATGGTCGCCAAAAATGATGTACTCAATAGGATGATAACCCCGCAGTGAAAGTGTGAGGTTTTGAATATCAGATACCTCCAGCGGGTTGCTGCTGGCTAATAAAGAGTCCATTTGAGTATAGTCTGTGGGCCAGGTATCCATATTAGGGTCGTAATCATTATCTTCCACCGGGCCGAATAAAAAGCCTTCGCTTTGCTCCCAAATCTCCCGCATGCTTTTCCAGTCATTCCTTGCAGCCTGAAGGTTGTCATCGGTTGGTGTGTTATCAAGCGTTTGAATAGCGGTATTTAATGATGCCGCTGCAATACTTAATTTCAGGTAAGATGAAAGTGCCACGTTGTTTGTAAAATCAGTTAATACCTGTTGTTCAGTCACCGGCTGGTCATCGGTATCACCGGGAGACTGGGATGCTTTGTGACATGAGGTAAAACCAGTAATAAAGGTTATAGCAACGGCCGGGAATATTTTTTTCATATTATGGTGTTTTGTTAAGATGTTTTTCCAATATCAATAATCAGTAAATCATTTTTCTCATAAGCGTGGTATTGTGTTAACGGGTCTTCGGCTGGCCCTTTACGTACGTTGCCGTTCTTATCAAACTGGCTTCCATGCAGGCTGCAGCTAAAGCCGTTGCCTGTTTTAGTTAGCTGGTTATCCTGGTGGGTGCACCGCATCAGTAAGGCCTTATAAGTGTTGTTTTCATTTTTCTCCACTGCTATATCGTAATACCAGCCGGCAGGTCTTACAACCTGCACCGGCGATTTGGCAAACAAGCTTAACGGCACACGAAGTTGCTTATCAACAACCGCGGTATTATACACTGCTAAAGATGAGGCAGGGCTACAGCCTGTAAGCTGCGGCAGCATAAAGCCCGCTGCCCCAAGAATGCATATATTACACGATGCTTTTAAAAATTCTCTTCGTTGCATATTCAGCTCATAGTGATTAATTCATTATTTATGGAATGAATTACCACCACATTATTATTATAAGTTTAGTTGCACTATTATATCTACAGGTTCTCCGATGAACCAAGAAATTGCTTTTAGAATGAATAGCCAATCCCAATATTCAAAAATTGATTTGATTGCTTATATGGCAAAGCATTCGGCGCAGGGTTAATTACCAGTTCAGGGTTTTGCGCCCCGGTATGCATAAGCCTTACATCTGCCTTAATTACCACGTTAGGCATTGGCAGGTAACCTATGCCTGCAATAATGTGCGTTTGTTTCTCGGTGCCGTCATAAATCGCTTTTGGCGGCGCGGGTGTGGAAGCATTCATATCCAATGCTTCAGCACGAACAAATGTTATAAACTGCTGCGTTGTATTTTTGCTGTACAACCAGTTATAACCAGCCTCAACATAAGCGCCGTACATACCGCTGGCAATATTTTTTGCATAGGCTGTGTTTATTTTATCCGCTTCAGGATAGCTTATATATGTTCCCAACGCTTTTGCCGAAAATGCGCCATGGTTATATTGTATATCTGCCTCACCTAAATATACCGGCGTACCAAATGCTCCGCTGTTAAGCCCGAGGCTGTCCGCACCGCGCGGCGATAGCCCTACGGTTCCGCTCAGATATCCTGATACCTGGAATTTAAAATCACCGGGGTTATATTGTACAGAAGCAGTGATTGCAAGGTTATTGGCATTGGCGAGATTGCCTTCAGCCCTGCCGCTTCGTATACCATCACCGTGTTCAAAATCCGCGCTGTTAAGCCCGTTAAGCAACGCCACAGTATAGTTTACAGGCAGCCTGTTGGCGCTGCCATAAAAGCCAACGCCAAGCTCCCGCCACGTAGCGGGAATAATAAATGTTTCTACCAGCGGCCTTTCAACGCCATTGAAATTTACAGGCAGGTGGTTTTCATTTAAAATACCTATGCGGGGTACAAATAAGCCTGCAACAAGGTATTGCCGCGGATTAAAATTAAATTTAAGATAGGCCTGCTCCATGGCAATCTCTGCCCCGTTTTCAGCGCCGCCCTCTACTTTTGCATTTTCAATTTCAAGCTCTGAAAAAAAAGATATTTTCGGGCTAAACTGGTGGCCTACAAACAGCACCGCTCTCTCCAGTGTGACGGTTGATTGTTTTTGATTAAAATTTCTTTGATAAAAAGCGCTTCCGTAACCGGAAACAACAGTTTTATTTTTTGATGCTCCTGCATTTAACGAATCTTCGTTAGTAACTAATTTTTGCGCGTTGGTAGTGTATTGTGCACCCGCCCACGAAAAAAATAATGCGGATATACCCGCGAAACATATTCTCCTCATAATGTTGCAAAAGTATTTTGCGCATCTTCTAATGTCTTACGGTATCAGGAATGGCGTTTACGGTTTGAGGAAAATGATTTTATACCCTATTTTCTATTGAGTCAACATCTTTGTGCAGGCTTATAGTGAACCATTTTTCAACCATCCGCGCTTCGTTACTTTTGAATCCCCTGTATGAATATTCGCCGGATGCCGGGTTGCAGGTATAGTCTTTCGCCCACTCATGGAAATGAGCGGCAGTTGATTCAACAGCATCCATTATAAAATCAATTTCATTGTTAGTCATGGTTGGGTGAATGGAAAGCCTTATCCAGCCGGGTTTACACAAGGCTTTGCCTTCACGAATGAAGTTGAGTACCTGGTGAGATTTTTGTTTGTTTACTGACAATAAAAAGTGCCCGTATGTTCCCGCGCAGGAACAACCGCCCCGTGATTGTATGCCAAACCTGTCATTCAGGATTTTGACGACCAGGTTATAATGCGCACCGGTTATAATAAATGAAACAGCCCCCAGCCTTTCTTTTATTCTTCCTTCAAGCACTTTTACATTTTTCATTTTGGAAAACCTGGCAAACATTCTTTCCAATATTTCCTTCTCCCTGCTTAGTATATTTTCAATACCCATTTCTTCTTTCAAACGAACGCACAATGCGGCTTTTATCGCCTGCAAAAAAGGAGGAGTCCCACCGTCTTCCCTGTGTTCAATGCCTGCAGTATATTCATGAAACTTCCATGGGTTGGTATATACAACTGTACCACCACCAGGTTGGTCGGGGATTGCATTTTTATACAATTTTTTATTAAAAACAAGAATGCCCGGTGTGCCGGGGCCACCCAAAAATTTATGCATGGAGAAATAAACCGCGTCTAAATATGCGCTTTTTTCTCCGGGGTGCATATTAATATTTACATAGGGGGCACAGCAGGCAAAATCAACAAAGCATAAACCATTGTATTCGTGCAACAGCTTTGCAATAGCGTGGTAAGGTGTTTGAATGCCCGTTACATTTGAACACGCAGTTATGGCAGCTATTTTATTTTTTCGATGCTTATAACAGTTTAGCAGGCGTCTTAAATGGTTTAAATCAACATTGCCGTTTTTGCCAGGCTTTATTATTTCAACAGTAGCAATTGTTTCCAGCCACGAGGTGTGGTTACTGTGATGCTCCATGTGAGTTACAAAAACAACAGGCTTCAGCGCTTCATCTAATTGCAGGTATTCATTTAATGTCTCTTGTACATTTCCTGCAACGCCCATTGGTGTGGGCAGTTTTTGCAGGCCCTCTTTTTTCACGTAATCCAGTATTCTTTCCGGCAATCTCAACCCTAATATCCTTTGCAGCTTGTTTACAGCGCTGGTCATCCCGCTGCCGCAAAAAACCAGTGCATCTTCATTACTTGCGCCTATATGCTGTTTAATAATTGCACGGGCTTTTTCATAAGCCGTTGACATGAGCGACCCCGTAACAGTAGTTTCAGTGTGAGTGTTTGCTGCAAAGGGCAATATTTCCTTTTGCATAAATTCTTCAATGGGCTTATAAGCCCTGCCACTCGCCGTCCAGTCTGCATAAACTATTTCCTTTCTGCCGAAAGGCGATTCAAAGGTCTGCCTGCGGCCGATGATATTTTTGCAGAATGGTGCAAAGAAATTTTCCAACGTGCTATTTTGCGCGGTAGTCATGCAACAGGGTTATTTAGGTTGGGCGGAACTGAATACACCAAACAGGTCATATGGCTTCTTACTAAACTCACCGTTAAATAAAGCGGCCGTGAGAAAAATAAAGGCGATGAAAGCGGCTATGATAAGTACCTGGGCTGCGGATATTTTTTGAATATCCTGTTTTGATTTTATATCGCAAACTTCCCCGGGACAATACTGCGCTTTTTGCTTATAAAACAATGAATAAAATTTACAACCCAGGCAAATACCAAATGCCGATTCGAAGAAGAGAAACACGAGGCAAACAAGACAAACAATCCCGGTTATAGGGCTGTACGAGTTGACGATTACAAGGAAGATAAACATGATTGCGGAAAGCATAACCCCTATTATCCATGCAAACTTTTTTTGCTTTGCACCCACATATTCAGGTACCTGGTTGCGTACAATTAACCTGCCCATGATAAGGGTAGGAGAAAATTTTGGGCTGATAAAAACACGAATAATAAAATCGGTAAAGAAAAGCGTAATGACATACTTTATGGGCACAAAATTGTTTTTGAAGAGTATAAGCATCAGCGAGGTAAACGTAGCTAAAAACAGTATGCCCGCTGAAGCCCTTATTTCCCGCTCATTTAAAACACGAATGTTATACCCTTGTACATTTTCGCCGAATTGTATCAAATTACTCATGGTTTATTTTTTTTGGTTGCATAAATTGGTTGAAAAGCCTGCAAATAACCTTCTTTGATGCGCTCTTTATGTATTTGCGCCACAACAATAGATAATTAAACAAAACGGTGAAATGCCCTGTCAACAAACAACATTTCCTGGTACACATACGCCGCAAATGCGTCAACAATGCCCGTTTAAAGTCCCCGGAATTCGCAGCCGCCGTTTAGCGAAATTCCATAACGGCTGCACTTAATTGACTTTTTTTAGCCGTTCGTTTACCGGTATGCCAATTCTATAGACGGGAAAATAAAAAGGAAAAGATTTACCGATATTTATCACGCCAAACTGCAGTATGAAAAAGATATTTAACATAAAGCGTTTTACCTTTTACCTGTGGATGGGCCTGGGGTATTTGGTGATAGGCGTATTGGGCAATATAAGCATGTACCCACAAACTGTACACCAGCGCAGTCTTAACGATGTTTGGCAGGTAATATACATACTCACCGTTAACTATTTTTTGTTTGAGCGTACCTTACCCAAGCTAAGCCGCAAGCATTTTTGGTATTCTGTGGCGCTTATTTTCGGGTATATTTTGTTGTACTCCGGTGGCTTATGTTTATGGAATAGTATCGGCAAACTTGTACATGTGTTTACTGCAATACCGCCGCCCAAAGGCAAATCCTCCGGCGAGTGCAGCGAGGCGTTTGGCTACAGCGTTGGTTCGGTGATTTTCTTTGCCATTGTACGGCACATATTTAACCACCGACAGTTAAAACAGGCGGCACAGCAATTAAAAATTGAAAAGCAGCAGGCTGAACTGAATTATTTAAAGTCGCAAACCAACCCGCATTTTTTATTTAATACTTTAAACAACATTTATTCGCTCGCAAGGGACAAGTCTGATCTTGCACCAGATTCAATTTTGCGCCTGTCAAAAATATTGCGGTATATGCTGTATGAGGCAGGCGGCGAATACATCGCCATTGAGCAGGAACTGAAGATCATCACTGACTATATCGGTCTTGAAAAATTGCGGTACGATGAATTGCTACGCATTAACTTTAACTACGATGTGGAAGACATGAAGCAGGCTTTACCGCCGTTGTTGCTGATACCACTTGTTGAAAATGCGTTTAAGCACGGCGCATCTGAAACAAGAGGCCGGCCGTATGTTGATATTCATCTGTCAGTTAAAAACAGGCAACTCGCTTTGTATGTAAAAAACTCAGCCGGGGAGCCCGCCGGCGAAGGAAAAGTGAAAGAGAATATTGGCCTTTCAAACCTGCGGCGGCAGTTAGAATTGCTTTATACTGATTACAACCTCTCCGTGCAGCAACAGCAATATGAATTTGTAGCAACATTAAAAATCAATCTTGCAAGCCATGTCTGAAATAAAATGCATTATAGTGGAGGATGAACCTTTGGCAACAAAGATTTTATCAGATTATGTTGCAGATGTGCCCTTTCTTGTATTGCAGCAAACATTTAAGGATGCCATACAGGCAACAGAATTTTTGCGTAATAATGACACCGACCTTATTTTCCTGGATATACATCTGCCCAAACTAAAAGGGCTGGCCTTTTTAAAAACCCTGGTAAATCCGCCGGCCGTAAT
Source organism: Chitinophagaceae bacterium (assembly GCA_035550215.1). Lineage (GTDB taxonomy): Bacteria > Bacteroidota > Bacteroidia > Chitinophagales > Chitinophagaceae > JABDFW01. The sequence continues at coordinate 64,415 of DASZPM010000028.1, forward strand.
AATTACCACCGCGTATCACCAATACGCTGTTGAAGGGTTTAATTTGAATGTAACAGATTACCTGCTGAAACCGATTGAGTTTGAGCGATTTCTTACCGCGGTAAATAAGGTTAAAAAAGCCCGTAACGATAAACAAAAAAGCGTTGACGAACAGCCAATAAAAGATTACCTGTTTTTAAGCGTGCAAAAAAAGAAAGTAAAAATATCATTTTCAGAAATTGTTTATATAGAAAGTCAGCGTGAGTACATAAAAGTTGTTACCACAAAAGCGGAGTATATTTCTAAAATGGGCACTCATGAAATTGAGGCCGTTTTGCCTGCAAGCTTATTCAGGCGCATTCACCGGTCTTTTATAGTCTCGGTAAGTAAAATCGAATCATACACAGCAGAAATGGTGGAAGTTAACGGAACATCCATCCCCGTTGGCAGGGCGTACAGGGGTGTTATAGATAATTTGTAACAAAAAACTTGCGGCGTTATTTGCGCGGCTATACGTTGAAATAATGCCTACATTTTATCCACACTGTTATCCTGCCATCCCGCAAATCAGCTTAACTTGCACCCATGCAGGATTATTTGAGCGGATTGAACGAACCCCAGCGTGAGGCGGTTACACATATTAACGGGCCTTTAATGATAGTAGCGGGCGCAGGCAGCGGCAAAACCAAGGTGCTTACCACGCGTATTGCGCATTTAATGGCAAATGGCGTCGATTCATTTAATATACTCGCCCTCACCTTTACCAACAAGGCTGCGGCCGAAATGAAAGAGCGCGTGGAGAGGATTTTAGGCAATACTGAAGCACGTAATTTATATATAGGCACATTTCACAGCGTATTTGCAAGATTGTTACGTGCCGAAGCGCACAAGATTGGCTTTCCCAATAATTTTACCATATACGATACTGATGATAGCCGCTCAGTTTTAAAAACGGTTATTAACGAGCTTAACCTTGATGATAAGCATTATAAACCCAACGTAGTGCACAACCGTATAAGCCAGGCAAAAAATGCCCTTGTTGGCCCGGCGGAGTATGCAACTGATTATTATATTCAGCAGGAAGATATACGCAGCAACAGGCCGGCTATTGCGCAGGTGTACCAGGCATATACTGCGCGTTGTTTTAAGAATGGCGCGATGGATTTTGACGACCTGCTGTTAAAAATGTACGAGTTGCTGAAGGATTTTCCTGAAGTATTATATAAATACCAGCACAAGTTTAAATATATTATGATTGATGAGTACCAGGACACTAACCCTGTGCAGTACCAAATAACAAAATTGCTGGCGGCGGTACATGAAAATATTTGCGTGGTGGGTGATGATGCGCAGAGTATATACAGCTTTCGCGGGGCTACCATTGAAAACATATTGCAGTTTGAGAAGGATTATGATGATGTAAAAATTATTAAACTTGAACAGAATTACCGCAGCACCCAGAGCATTTTAAATGTTGCCAACGAGGTAATAAAAAATAATAAAGGACAGATACCAAAAGCGCTTTGGACGGAAAATGAAGGCGGTGAAAAAATTCGCCTGGTGCGCACGATGACTGATAACGATGAAGGCCGCTTTGTAGCCGATACCATACAGGAACAAAAGCTGCGTAACCATTATCACAACCGCGATTTTGCCATATTATACCGCACCAACGCGCAAAGCCGCAGCTTTGAAGAAAGCCTGCGCCGTATGGGTATACCTTACCGTATTTACGGTGGTTTAAGCTTTTACCAGCGTAAGGAAATTAAAGACATGATTGCCTACCTGCGGGTAATTGTAAATACAAGGGATGAGGAAGCGCTGAAAAGGATAATCAATTATCCCGTGCGCGGTATTGGCAAAACGACGATTGAAAAAGCCGTGACCATTGCCAACAGCCAAAACATAACACTGTGGGATGTACTGACAAGGGCTGGTGAATTTGGCTTTAAAGCAGGCGCGCTGGAATCCGTGCAGAACTTTGTTACCATGATAGGATATTTTAAAAGCATGCTGGAAACAAAGAACGCTTATGATGTAGCTGTACAGGTAGGCAAGCATACTAATCTTGTAAAGGAACTTTTCAGCGACAAGACCTCTGAAGGGCTTGCCAGGTATGAGAATGTGCAGGAGTTACTGAACTCCGTTAAAGAGTGGGTGGACGACCGCAATAACCAGGCGTTGATTGATGATGATGGGATTGTTAGCGAAGGCGCGCTGGAAAATGGCCAGCCACCTGTTGGCACCGCTTCACTCGGCGCCTACCTGCAGCAGATAACATTGCTGACTGATGCGGATGATGATAAAGGAAACGCCGATGCCGTTAAGATGATGACCATACATGCCGCCAAAGGGCTTGAATTTGAAGTAGTATTTGTGGGTGGCGTGGAAGAAACATTGTTCCCCAGCGCATTGAGCATTAATACACGGGAGGAACTGGAAGAAGAACGCCGCCTTTTTTACGTGGCTGTTACAAGAGCCAAAAAAAGGCTGTGGCTCAGCTACGCGAACGCACGGTACCGGTTTGGCAATCTTGTACAAAATGACCCCAGCCGGTTTTTGGAGGAATTGCCTGCTAATTTTATTGATAAGAGTTATGCAGGTGGCGGCGCCCGCAACCAAAGCGGCGTAAATATGGGCAGCGCATTTGAGCGTATGCACCGCGGTTTTGGCAACGAAAGCAGCATTCAGTACAATGATACCCGTAAACCTGCCCCTGGCAGTACAAAGCCCGCCTATATGCCTGCTGCCCCGAAACAGCAACCTGTTTCGCACACCCCGTCACCCGATTTTGTGCCAAGCGACACGAGTAACCTGCAGGCAGGCCAAAAGGTAGAGCACCAAAAATTCGGTTTTGGCGTGGTAACAAAAATGGAAGGCAGCGGCCACAACCCGATAGCTACCGTTAAATTTGAACTGAATGGAGAGAAAAAGATAATGCTGAACTATGCAAGGTTAAGAATTGTGGAATAGAATCTTTGGCGCAATTAGTTATGACGTATTACACGTGCAAGATACTCGGGTTGTGGTAAAAGGTGTATTTTTAGCAGTAGCTCTTGAAGAGCACAGAATCATTGATTCGCGGTAAAGCCAATGGCCGTAATCATTCCCGTTACAAATACAGGCGGCAGCATAAGTAAAAACAAACATTTTACTGTGATACATCAAAATTTGTTAAAGTTAATTTGCCCGCTGGCTTTTATTTTCACAGGCACACCAGCAACAAGCTGCAACAACAATATTGATACAACCGCCCTGCAAAAAGATGTGCTGGTACTAACCAATAAGATTGATCTGCCCGGTGTAAGCGGTAGAATTGACCACATAGCTTATGATACTGCACACCACCTGGCTTTTATAGCAGCACTTGGCAACAATACCATTGAGGTGGTTAATACACTAACAGGGGCACACGTGCATACAATAAGTGACCTGCACGAACCGCAAGGCGTCTGTTATCTGCCTGCTGTAAACAGGCTTGTTGTTGCTAACGGGGGTAACGGCGACTGTATTTTTTTTGACTGCAATACATTTAAACCCATTAAACATATACCCTTGAATGATGATGCCGATAACCTGCGGTACGATGCATCTGCCGGTAAGGTTTATGCCGGTTACGGGGATGGCGGTATTGCAGTAATTGATGCCGCGAGTATGCAGCAAACGGTTTCAATACCAGTTAACGGGCACCCCGAATCATTTCAGTTGGACAGTAGCGGCAAGAAGCTGTATATCAACGTGCCGGATGCGCATGAAATAGCTATAGCCAATATTGAAACCGCATCCGTAACGGCTACATGGAAAAATTCCGGTGCCTCAGGCAATTTTCCAATGGCTGCTGATTCAAAGCTCAACAGGTTATTTGTGGTGTACCGCCATCCTGCACAACTAAAAGTCTTTGACCTGTCCAACGGTAAACTTATTGTTACAACAGGCTGTTCGGGCGATGCGGATGATATTTTTATGACGCGGAAAAAGGGCTTATTTTCATATCATGCGGGCAGGGATACATTGATATAATAAACGCCAATAATTACCAGCTTATCAATCACCTGGAAACCAGTGATGGCGCCCGTACCAGCTTGTGGGTACCTGCGGAAAAAATCCTTTTTCTTGCCGTTCCCGCACGGAGCGGTAATAATGCTGCTTTGTGGATTTACCACCTAAGAGAGTGACATAAAAAGAGCGGTAATTGGTGCCTGTTACCTAAAGTTCATGCCCTATTTCCCAATGCAGGCCAAATGGGTCAACCAGGCGCCCGAGACGCCAGCCATATTCTTCTCCCACCGGGAATATTTCAGTAGCGCCTGCCCATAATGCCTGGCTAAATAAACTATCAGGGTCGGCAACTGTCAATATCATTCGTATATGTTCGCTGCCAATATTTGCAAGAATAGCATCATCGGCGTTTAAGTCACCGCTCACCCAAAACTCCGCCCCATTTACTGACAGGCGTACAACCAGGCCTCCCTCTTCCATGCGGTAGGTTTCTTCGGCGCCAAAAGCTGTTTTATAGAATGCTACCGCTTTACCGGCATTTTTTATAGAAAGCCATGGAGCAATAGAAGTTGTTATAGCCATAGGACTTAATTAATCAATGAAATGATAGTTGGGGAAAGATACGTAAACACCGCTTATTTAATGAAGGATTTTATCTCTTCAATATATTTCCTTTCATTGCTCAGGCGCGGTATTTTGTGCTGGCCACCAAGACTGCCTTTGCGGCGAAGCCATTCAGTAAATATGCCTTTATGCAAACTGTGTACAACCGGCATACGCAAGGCGATGTCTTTATGGCGCTTCGCTTCATAGTCGCTGTTTACCAATTTTAATGCACAGTCAAGCTCATAGGCAAACTCGTATATATTGGCGGGGGCCTTTTCAAACTCCACCAGCCATTCATGCGCGCCGTTGCTGTGTTCGCTAAAATAAACGGGGGCCGCGGTATAATCATTTACAATGGCATTTGTTTTTTCGCAGGCCATAGCAATAGCCTTGTCACTGTTATCCACTATCAGCTCTTCTCCAAATGCATTAATAAAATGTTTCAGGCGGCCGCTTACTTTTATCCTGAAAGGGTAAAGTGTTGTAAATTGAATGGTATCGCCCAGCAGGTACCGCCACAAACCACCGTTGGTGGAAATTACCATAGCATAATTCTTACCTGTTTCCACTTTATCAAGCCCAATGGTACGTGGGTTTGTTTTGCCGTATTCTTCGGCGGGCATAAACTCGTAAAAAATGCCATGCTGTAAAAAAAGCAGCATACCGTCTGCATCGGGGCTATCCTGCGCGGCAAAAAAGCCCTCGCTCGCATTATACATCTCAAGGTAATGTATCGGCTCGCCAACAAGTTTTTTAAACTGCTCACGGTATGGTACGAACGACACCCCTCCGTGTATATACAATTCAAGGTTAGGCCATACTTCTTTTAAAGTTGCCTTACCGGTTATTTGCAATATGCGTTTTATAAGCACCATCGTCCAGGTAGGCACGCCGCTTATGCTGGTAACATTTTCGTTTATGGTTGACTGAGCCAGCCTTTCAATCTTGCCTTCCCATTCATCCATCAATGCAATAGAAAGCTCAGGTGTACGTATCCACTGACCCCAAAAGGGCGCATTTTCAAGCAAAACAGCACTCAGGTCGCCATAAAAAGAATCATCGTTTATAGGGCTTACCTGGTGGCTGCCACCTATTACCAAACCCTTGCCTGTAAGCAGGTCGCTATCGGGGTTAAAGTTATAATACATGGTAAGCACATCCTTTGCTGCCTGGTAATGGCAATCATGCAGGCTTTCGTCCGTTATGGGTATAAACTTGCTTTTGTCGCTGGTTGTACCGCTGCTTTTGGCAAACCAGTACACAGGCGTATTCCACAGCAAGTGCTGTTCGCCACTCATAAGCCTTTCAATGCAAGGCTTCAGGTCTTCATATTCGTGAATAGGTACTGTTTGTTTAAAGGAGCGTACGCGAAACAGGTCATGAAATCCATATTTGCGCCCCATCTCTGTGTGCTGGGCATGCGTTACCAAATCCTGCAACACCTCGCGTTGTGCAGCCACAGGGTCCTGTACCCATAAATCGATGGAAGCATATCGCAAGCGGGCCAATCGTGATATAGCGGGGGATAATATCTTCATGCCTTCACTGGCAAAATAAGAAATTTTCCGGGAAAAAAAATATGATTCACGTTATTACAGAAGTTTATTCAGTATTACCCTCCGCTGGCTGGGGTTTAATTGCATGGCTCTTTCCCATCTCAATTATCCAGTCTTTGCGTCTCAACTCAAAATTTGTACCCAGGTACAGGCGCCTTACCTGCTCGTTTTCAGCAAGTTGTTCAGCGGTGCCGTGTTTAAATATTTTACCCTCTATAAGTAAATAAGCACGGTCGCAAATAGAAAGCGTTTCGTTTACATTATGATCGGTTATCAGTATGCCAATGTTCCTGTATTTAAGCCTTGCCACCACCGTTTGAATATCTTCTACTGCAATGGGGTCAACACCGGCAAAAGGTTCATCCAGCAGAATAAATTTGGGGTCAACTGCAAGCGCACGGGCTATTTCGGTACGCCTGCGTTCGCCGCCGCTAAGGCTGTCGCCGTTGTTTTTGCGTACGTGCTTAAGGTTAAATTCTTCCAGCAGTTCTTCCACTTTATTCCTGCGCTGCTGTTTAGATAATTTCGTCATCTCCAGTACAGCCATCAGGTTGTCTTCCACGCTGAGCTTGCGGAAAACGCTTGCTTCCTGCGGCAGGTAGCCAATACCCATTTGGGCCCGTTTGTACATAGGCTTGCGGGTAATTTCCTCGTTGTTTAAGTAAACAGTTCCTTCGTCCGGCTTAATTAAACCTACCACCATATAAAATGTGGTGGTTTTGCCTGCACCATTAGGGCCAAGCAGGCCGACAATTTCGCCCTGTTTTACTTCAACAGAAACATTGTTAACCACCGTACGGCTGCCGTAGGTTTTTACCAGGTTAGTAGTATGTATTGTAATGCTCAACAGTATGCGTTTGGGCAAAAATAGAGTAACTGAAACAATATACGCTTTTTACCACGCTTCTTAACACATGTTTTTATATACTGTTGCTGGTGTATATTGCAGCCATTTTATTACAATGAAAGTAACCGACCACATAAAACAGGCAGAAAAAACGCTTGTTTCTTTTGAAATACTTCCTCCCCTTAAAGGCAAGGATATAACCTCCATTTACAACCACCTTAATCCACTGATGGAGTTTAACCCGTCGTGGATAAATGTTACCTATCACCGCAGCGAAACCGCGTTCAAAAAGAGGAAGGATGGCGGCTTTGAAAAAGTTGAGGTACGCAAGCGCCCCGGCACGGTAGGCATTTGCGCGGCTATAATGAACCATTACAAGGTAGATGCGGTGCCGCATATTATTTGCGGGGGTTTTACCGTGCGTGAAACGGAAGACGCATTGATTGACCTTAACTTTTTGGGGATTGATAACGTGCTTGTGTTACGGGGCGACGCTGGTAAAAACGAAGCGTCTTTTGAGTCGGAGCCCGAAGGCCACCATTACGCCATTGACCTTTTGAAACAAGTGGCAAACCTTAACAATGGTATTTATGTTGATGACGATATACGCGACGGCGGCAAAACGAAATTTTGCATAGGCGTGGCAGGATACCCCGAAAAGCATTTTGAGGCCCCTAACCTTGAAGTTGATTTACAGCGGCTGAAGGATAAAGTGGATGCCGGCGCAGAATATATAATGACCCAAATGTTTTTTGACAATAAGAAGTTCTTCAGCTTTGTTGAACAATGCCGTAAAAGAGGCATTAACGTGCCTGTAATTCCGGGGTTAAAACCTATTACCAGCAAAAAACAATTATCTGTTTTGCCAAGGGTGTTTAATGTGGATATACCGTCTGAATTGAACGACGAAATAATGAAATGCAAAACGGACGAAGATTGCGAAAAGGTAGGCGCGGAATGGCTTATACAGCAATCTAAAGAGTTAAAGGCGTACGGGGTACCAGTATTACACTATTATACACTGGGCAAACCGCGGGTAATAAGAGATGTGGTAAAAGAGGTATTGTAAATAATCATTGCAACTGCTTATCCCCATTAGGTAAAGCACAACCTTCTATCTCCAGCTTACATCGGTTACCACCGGGAAGTGGTCAGACAATCTTACTCTCGGTATTGTGCACTGCATGGTTTTAAGTTGGGCTGCCACCAGGCAAACATCTATACGCAAAGTATACAAAAACCCATAATAAGTAGCACCAAAGCCGGCTCCTTTTTGCAAAAAAGCGTCCTGCATATTGGCTTTTAACTTATTATAGGTATATGAAGCGGGAGTAGCATTAATATCGCCGCAGTAAATACCGGCATAAGGACTTTTATCAATTTGATTTCGTATAACGGCTACTTCCTTTTCATGTTGCGCTTCAGTTTCTGTTATCGTATAAAGCGTCACTTGCTTTTTCGTATTAGGTATTTTATATCCTCCTTCGCCCACATAACTACCTTCATCCTCCTTTACAGTGTAAATGTAAGAGGAAAGATGGGCTGTGTAAATACGTAGCTGGTTTTGATTAAAAAATACATCTGCATAAATAAAGTTTTTATTTATTTGCCAGTTATTTAAATGAACCCTGGCGCTGTCAACTATTGGCAGGCGTGAAAAAATAGCGACTCCGTTTGTAACAGTTACTTGCTTTTTTTTCCAATAAATTTAACCGAATCATTTGAAAAGATTGAATATTTAAAATCCATTGAGTCTAATTCGCGCCTGAATGATAATCTTCCTTTGACATTTTCAATATTTGTTACTTCCTGCAGGCACAAAATATCAGGCTTATATTTGTTTATTGTATTGAGTATTCCCTGCCTTTTGGCCGGAGATAAAGAACTAAACCCTTCAATATTCCATGTCATTATTCTTAAATTGGTATCTTTTTTTTGCATATCCCACCCTGCTGTATGAAAGGCGAATGAGTTGCTGATATTTTTTATACCTGCCAGAATAACTAACAGCAAAGCGATGAATGCCGCTTGTTTTTTGATAAAAAAAACGGTACACGTACAAAAAACAGCCATTATAAAAAGATATGGAAACGATAACGCCAACAGGCTTATAAAAGAGAGTTGGGAAGGACGGATGTAAGATGAAAGGCAGGAAAGCAGGTAAGTGGCTATTACGGCAATGCCTATCAACAGCCAGGTTGTCCTCAAAATTCTTCTCATTATATTATTATAAGTCTTCTTCGCTGGCCTTTTTTAAAAATTCTTTTTCCTCATCTGTTAAAAGATGATAGCCTTTTTGATTTATTTTATCCAGCAGGTCATCCACCCTTTGCTGCGTAACCACCGTTTTTTTAACAAACGGTTTTTTAACAGCCTTATAAAAAAGTTTTTGCCTCGCATCCTCCCTCGATAACTTTTTTTCAGGGTTAAACAGGTCATCCACCCAACCTACAAAACTTCCCATCCACGCGCCCCAATCGCGGCCCCGGCGTAGCTGGTAAATAAACAAAAAGCCAAGCAGCGCACTGCCCAAATGGCCTATAGCAAACCCCCCGTTTGCAATGGCGATAGAAGCAAATTGTACAACAACAAAAATGGAAGTAAGTATCCACAAAGGTATGCCGCCATTTATCATGGGGAATATCTTATAATTAGGCGACAATACCGTTGTGGCCACCGCAACGGCCATAACAGAAGCGCTGCCGGAGATAAACGGTAATACATTTTGCAATTGGTGGCTATAGGCCGGCAGTAAATGCACCGCCAGTAAAAAGAAGATGCCGCCTGCAATACCGCCGTACAAGTAAATAGGTATAAGCTTGCTGTTGCCTGCAAGGTCCTGCAAAATGTACCCAAACCCCCACAACCAGAGCACTGTGCTGATTAATTGCAATATACCATCGTGTGTGAACATGAAAGTTACTATCGTCCATGGCCTTGTTATAAATTTATCAAAGCTGGCGGGCAATGTAAGCCAGCCAAGTACATTTTGCTGGAACATAAGCCCCGCTTTAACATGGTCATCCTGGTAAGAGAAGTTATAAAGCACTTTTACAAAGTAAATTATTACGAAAGCCACAATGTTTACTATGATAAGCCAGGTTAGTGCATTATCGTTCTGCCCCAGCAGGATATTGTTTTTCTGGTTTTGATGCTTTACCGCCATAACGAGTTCGACTTAAGTGTGTTTTTCATATAGGTTTGTATCGGTATAGCAAAATTGCTGCTAAAAAACTTTTACGTTTTGTTAATAAAAATTTCGCCGGTTATTATTTTTCCAAAAATACACCATTAAAAAGCCAATCAGTGCACCGCCAAGGTGCGCCATGTGCGCAACAGTATCACCTGCTGAATTTTCTATCTGCAACATTAACTCACCTCCGATATACGCGAGAACAAACCATTTTGCTTTTATAGGAATAAAAAAATACAGGTAGATATACTCATTGGCAAATAAATACCCGAATGCAGCTAAACAGCCAAATACCGCGCCAGATGCTCCAAGGGTTGGCACATTTAATATTTCCTGCAAGGCCTGGTAGTTAGCTTGCTGTTCCATTGGGCTCCATGAGTTATATAAATTAACCAGGTGTTGATTTTCAAAATACAGTACTACCATGTGGCAAAGGGCTGCGCCAAGGCCGCAAACCAGGTAAAAGGTTAAAAATCTTTTTGGGCCCCAAAGGTTTTCCAGCGTTGCGCCAAACATCCACAAAGCGAACATATTACCAAAAATGTGCCCTATGCTGCCGTGCAAAAACATATAGGTAACAAACTGCCAGGGTTTAAACAGGCTGCTTTGCCATGTATGCAAAGCAAAAGCATCATCAAAATTAAAAGCGCCGCTTTTGCCAATGGTTTCCTGCGCGGCAAAAACAAGCACATTTATTATAATAAGGTTTTTTATAATCGTCGGCAATATCTGGAAACGTCCCGGCCTGAATTCTGTCATTGTTCTTTTATATTAACTAATTGATAAATTACGATTTTATTTTTAACTGCACTACATTTTCTATATGGTGCGTGTGTGGAAACATATCCACCGGCTGAATTTTCTCTACAGAATATTTTTCGCCCAGCAATGCCAGGTCTCTCGCCTGCGTAGCCGGGTTACAACTAACGTACACCACTACCGGAGCCGCTATATCCAGCAGCTTTGTTACCAGCTTTTCATGCATCCCGGCGCGGGGTGGGTCTGTTATCACCACATCCGGTTTGCCGTTTTGGGCAAAAAAGGCGTCGTCGCAAATGTCAATTACATCGCCCGCAAAAAAATGCGCCTGCAGCAGGTTGTTTAACGCCGCATTTTCGCCTGCGTCTGCAATTGCCTCCGCCACAACATCCACTCCAACCACTTTTTTGGTCCCTCTGCTTGCAAAAATACCAATACTGCCAGTGCCGCAATATAAATCATACAAAACCTGCTCACCTGTTAATCCGGCAAAATCCCTGGCAACCTGGTACAGCTTTTCTGCCTGGCGTGTATTGGTTTGAAAAAAAGATTTGGGGCTTATTTTAAAAATAAAATCTTCCAGCTTGTCCAAAATGTATCCTTTTCCAAAATACACCTGGGGCTCAAGGTCAAAATAGCTGTCGTTTTTCTTGGTATTTATGGTGTACAGCAGTGTGGTGATGCCTGTAAATTGCCGCAATATTTCTTCCAGCAACTTGTTTCGCAAATCTTCATCCTCGTATCCCAAAACAATATTCACCATCAGCTCTCCCGTTGTTGACATCCGTATCAGCACATTACGCAACCAGCCGGTATGCAGTCTTGCATCGTAAAATTGCACATTATTTTGCAATGCAAAAGCAGCAATGGCTTTTCTTATTTGATTGGTAGGCTCGTTTTGTAAATGGCAAATATCAATTTCAACTACTTTATCAAAAACCCCTTTTGCATGAAAACCGGCAAAACCCTGGTGCAATGGTTGCTGCCCGTTTTCTTCCTGCAGCATACGCCTGAACTCTTCGGCAGGTATAAAACGCTTATTGCTGAAGGTATATTCCATTTTGTTACGGTAGCCTGTGGTTTCATTACAACCAATAATGGGCATTATAGCAGGCAGCGGTATTTTACCAATACGCTGCAGGTTATCGGCAACCTGCTTTTGTTTAAAAACCAGTTGCTGCTCATAGGGCAGCATCTGCCACTGGCAGCCCCCGCAAACGCCGAAATGGGTGCAAAAGGGTGTTACCCTGTTTGGGGAGAATGCCTGGAAATTCACGGGTACTGCTTCGGCCCAGTCTTTTTTATTTTTCAGCAGCCTTACATCCACCACATCGCCGGGAACGGCATTTTCAATAAAAATCACTTTTCCATCTACCCGGGCGAGAGATTTTCCTTCAGCGGCGTAGTCTTCAACGGTTATTTTTTCCAGTATAACGGTCTTTTTCCTGTTTTTCACCCGGCAAAGGTAATTGCCTTAGGCAATGGATGGGCTTTTTGGGCTGCAGGAAGCCTAAATAGTGGCATATTGTGCAGCTTAAAAGGTTTGATAACTATTGCCGCAGGGCAATTAATTTCTGCTTTAAATTACTTTTCTTTTACACATGATTAACAAACGTAATACCTGATTGAGTTAAATTTACGCCCTAAACAATATGCTGTTCATGAAGAGGATATTTTTATTGGCATCCTGTACCCTGGTTGCTTTTACGTTATTTGCCCAAACACCGGTAAAAAAAGCTGCGCCACAAAATAGCGCAGGCGCCTCTGCTGGCTATAATATTGCTTTTACACTTACACCTTTAAAAAACTGCAAGCTGTACCTTGGCACCTATTTTGGCAAAAACTTTATACTGGTTGACTCAGCCCAGGTAAACGGCCAAAGCAGCGGCAATTTTACCGGCAAAAACAAACTTACCCAGGGCATTTACTTTTTTGTAACACCCGCGCATACAAGGCTTTTTGATTTTTTGGTTGATGCGCCGCAGCATTTTACCGTTATTGGCGACAGTGCACAGGGTGAGCCAAAGTCAATTACAGGCTCGGCGGAGAATGCCATCTTCCTGGATTATACAAAATATCTTTCTGAAATAGGGCCGAAAATGAATGAGCTGGATGTTCAGCTAAAGGACCCGAATCTTACAAAAGAGCGTGCGGATGGAATAAAGTCCCAATTGGCGGTTTACAATAAACAATTGTCTGATTACCGGCTGAACATTGTGAAGACGCATCCCAGTTCTATCATGGCTACAATATTTAACCTTATGCGTATGCCGGCGCCACCCACAAAGCTGCCTTTGATAAATGGCAAGCCGGACTCCAGCTATATTGGCAGGTATATGAAAGAACATTACTGGGATGATGTGGCATTTAATGACGACCGGATTTTGCATACACCCGTTTTTGATAACTCCAATCCGCAGCTTTCTAAACTTGAAAACTACCTTAAGTATTATGTTTCGCCGAACCCTGATTCAATTTTCAATGAAATCAACTACATGTTGCTGTATGCGAGAACAGGTAAAGAAATGTTTCATTACTTATTAGGCAGGTTTACCGACAAATATATTAACCCCGAAATAATGGGGCAGAACAAAGTGTTTATCCTGCTTTTTCAAAATTATTTTGCCAAGGGCGATACTTTATGGCTTAATGCAGCGCAGCGTAAATACGTGTTTGATCAATATTACAGCCAGGTTTCCGCGCTTATTGGCGACCCCGCGCCTGCCCTTGACCTTGTAGATACTGCCGGCAAGCCGGTTAGCTTGTATAATGTTAAGGCGCCCTTTACATTCGTAGTATTCTGGGACCCCACCTGCAGCCATTGTAAGGAGCAGGTACCGGAGGTAGATAGTATGTATGAGGCAAAATGGAAGGCAGAAGGAGTGAAGGTTTTTGCCGTAAATGTTAACGAAGCCACGGAAGGGGAATGGAAGAGCTTTATTAAAGAGCATCATTTAACCGGATGGGTGCATGCCTGGCAAACAAAAGAAGAACATGAGGCGGACACAAAAGCCCAGCGGCCAAACTTCAGGCAGTTGTATAACGTATTTCAAACACCCACTATGTACCTGCTTGATGCCAATAAACATATTATTGCAAACCGCCTTAGCCTGGAGCAGTTTGACGGTATTATTGATACGAAACTAAAAAACTCCAATGCCGGTAAATAACATGCCTTATAAACATTTTATTATAGCTGTTGGTTTTTTTGTTGCTGCCACACGTTTTACCCATGCACAAACGCTGTTTACTGTTAATAGCAAACCTGTAAGCAAGCAGGAGTTTTTGAAGGCGTTTAATAAAAACCCCGATACCTCTGGTAACCGCAGCCGGGAAATGCACGATTACCTTAACATGTATATAAACTTTAAACTTAAGTTACAGCAGGCATACGACGAAAAGCTTGAAAATAAGGAGGAGTTTAAAGATGAGAGCAACAATTTTAAGAAACAGCTTACCGAGAATTATATAAATGAACAGGCAAATATTAACCAGCTTGTTCATGAAGCTTTTAACAGGAGCCAAAAAGATATTTTGCTGGCAGAAGTTTTTGTAGCGCCGGGCAACGATACTGCGGCACCGTACAAAAAAATAAACGACGCATTAAATGCATTGAAGTCGGGTAAAAGTTTTGATGAAGTAACAGCCGCTTATTCAACAGATGAGAGTTTAAAACAGAACAAAGGCAATATGGGGTATATAACCGTTTTTACCCTGCCTTATGATGTTGAAAATATTGTATACGCATTAAAGACCGGCGAATATTCCGCAATATACCATAGTGCAGTTGGCTACCACATATTTAAAAATGTTTCGGAAAGGCCTGCCGCAGGCAAACGAAAAATTCAGCAAATATTACTGCCGGTAACTGCTGCCTTTACCAGCCAGGAAAAAAATGCGGTTAAAGAAAAAGCTGATTCAATTTACCAGTTAATACTTAAAGGAGCTTCTTTCGACAACATGGTATTGCAGTTTTCAAGCCCCGGCGAAGGCATGCAAAGCATGGGTATGTCAACCGTGGGCGTGGGCATGTACAGCAATGATTTTGAAGACAAAGTATACAGCCTGTCCAAACCCGGTGAAATAACCCGGCCATTTGAAACCGGGTACGGTTACCATATTATTAAACTGCTGACCATTGAGCCGGTTGTAACTAATGAAAATGATGTTGTTAATACTGCCGCCCTGCAACAACGCGTTGAAAGCGATGACCGGCTGGCAACAGCAAAAAGCAACCTGGTAAACCAGTGGATGACGCTTACAAAATATAAAAAGGCCGCTTATAATGAGAAGGATCTTTGGCGTTACACTGACAGCGCATTAGCCACTAAAAACAAAGTTTCTTACAACGGCATTACTACCCAAACAGTACTTTTTTCTTTTGCCAAACAAAATGTTACAGTAAGCAACTGGCTTACTTACCTGCAGTTTCAGCAGCAGGGAAAAGATTTACAAAAGCCTTACCCCGTATTAATGAAAGAATTTACCCGGCAAAGCAGCAGTGATTATTATCATGACCACATTGAAGACTATAACCCGTCAATCAGCGGGCAAATGAGAGAGTTTAATGAGGCCAATCTTTTATTCGCTGTTATGGATGAGCATGTGTGGGGTAAAGCAAGCCAGGATACTGCTGCGTTATTAAATTATTACAACCAGCATAAAGCCAATTACATTTGGCAGCCCGGCATCAGCGCATTGGTAGTTACTTCGGCTGACAAGACCTTACTCGATAGCATCGCCTTGTTAATAAAAGCCAACCCTGCCGACTGGCGTAATATTACAGGTACTTTAGCCACCGCGGACAGCAGCCGTTATGAAACCGGCCAATACCCTGTTACACAGAATATTCCTATGCAGAAGGGCTTTTTATCAACGCCCGAAAAAAATGATGGAGGAGATTCTTATACCTTTATGTATGTATTCCAGGTGTTTCCGCAACAATCGCAAAGAAGCTTTGATGATGCCAAAGGCATGGTAATTAACGATTACCAGCAGGTGCTGGAAGAAAATTGGCTGAAAGAGTTAAAAAAGAAATACGTGGTAAAGGTGAACGAAGACGTTGTAAAAGCCCTGCAATAAATTTTACACTGTTTTTAAAACATATTGATCTTTCGCAGGGTTTAGCAACGAGGTTTGCCATCCCCGGGAAAATAATTTGTTAAGCATTACTTCCTGCTCACCAAAAAAAGTTGTTTTGTCAATATACCTGCTTGCACCGTAATCATACGTTTCCTGGATATCTTTTTGATGCAATGATGTTGAGAACATTACCACCGGTATCGCATCATACTTCTGGCTCTTCCTTATTTCCCGCAGGCATGTAATACCATTTTTACAAGGCATGTTTATATCAAGAAAAATAATATCCGGTGGCGGGGGGTCGCTTATGCCATCAAGCAAATCAGTAAGCTGCTGCCCGTCTTCCACTTCAGTTAATTTGGCCGGAATTTTTGCTTTTGAAAATGCCTGCTTTAAAAAAAAGCGGTCGTCAGCATCATCATCAGCAAGAAATATCCTGATGTATTCCATATTGTTTTTTAATAATTTAAGGTACTATGGCTTAAAAATACTGTATTTTACAATAGCTTTTCATTTATCTCTTCAAATATAAAATTAGTATGGCTGGAAAGGAAGACCCATTTTTTGTAATGACTAATCTTGATGGGTTTTTGGTTAAACAAAACAAACATCTCCTGTTTACTTACCTGCCCGAATATGCCCGGTTTCTCTTGCAAAATGTTGTTTCCCAATTAGCAGAAGAGCAATTACAATTGCTGCGGGAGCTTGATATACCTATATTGAAATATGTGTCTGGCATACCTGAAAATGAATTACTGGAAAGGGGCCGCATGCGAATGGCAAGTTTTTTACAAACACTTGCAGATAATAGGGCTGAAGAACACATCAATACTTCCTTAAAGTCATGGATGGATGACCAGCTTCCGCTGATATCAAGGGACAAGATACAGCCGGAGGACATTACCCTTATAAATTTTGTACGGAGAAAAATGTTCAGAAGTTTTTTGCCGCTTTACAGTAAAGACCCGCAACTGTGTATTAAGATACAGGAGGAGATGGACATTTTTACCACGGAGATGGACACACGCGCCCTGAAACTACTGGTAGCAATACAACAGGATTTATACAGGCAAACGCAGCAACTTGCACAGGTAGGTAACTGGGTTTGGGATTTGGTGAAAGATAAAATAACCTGGTCTGATGAAGTTTTTAATATTTATGAACTTACACCGCAAAATGAAATTACTTATAACCTTGCCGCGTATAATCACCCGGACGATGCGCAGATGATAAGCGACGAAATGGCCCGCTCGAGAAAAACACTGCAGCCTCACGATTTTTATTACCGTATTGTATTGCCCGACAGGAGAGAAAAAACCTTGCATGCAAAAGGGCGTGTGCTTACTGATGAAAAGGGCGAGGCCTACCGTATGTTTGGCACCCTGCAGGATGTAACGCAGCAAAAACTGATGGAAAATGAGATTGATGAACAGCAAACCATCATTCAAAAAATTGCCAATCTAACACCTTCAATAATTGCCGCATACAATGTACACACAGGTAAGTACCTGTTTATTAACCGTGCAATTGAAACTATGCTGGGCTACCGCCAGAAAGAAGTTACAGACGGGGGAGTGCCTTTTTTTCTATCCATTATGCACCCCGAAGATGTAGCAGCCTTAACCGTTAAAAATGACGAAGCGCTTAAAAAGGCCAACAGTTACATTGATACGCAGAAAGAAGAGATTTTTGAGTTTTTATACCGGCTTAAGCACGCGGACGGTGATTACCGCTGGATGCAAACGTACGGGGCAATATTTAGCCGTAACAGCAAAGGGGAAGTAGAGGAGGTGATTAATATTTCAATAGACATAACCGAGCAAATTAATATTGCCAACCAGCTAAAGTCAAGTCATGAAGAACTGGAGCAAAAAAACAAAGAGCTGGAATCTTTCACTTATATAGCAAGCCACGATTTGCAGGAGCCATTACGAAAGATAAAATTTTTCATTGATCAAATTAAGTCAACCCCCATCACGCAGGACAGCGCTAGTTATTATAACCGCATTAATAATGAAGTAACCCGCATGCGGCTGATGATAAATGGCCTTTTACAGTACTCATTAGCCAGCCACGAAGAACTGCAATTAAGCGGCGTTGACCTTAATACTGTAGTTGAAGAAGTTAAAGCTGACCTTGACGAATTGATACAGGGCAAACGAGCTGTGATTGAAGTTGATAAAATGCCCGTGGTTAACGGCATGCAACTGCAGTTGCACCAGTTGTTTGTAAACATTATCGGCAACTCGCTAAAGTATAGCAGGATTGGTGAGACGCCGCACATTACCATAACCTCAGAAATTGTGGCGGCCCGGAACATTTTACCCGGTGAAGGTAATGCGCACAAAATTTCTGTAAGTGATAACGGTATTGGCTTTGATGAAAAATATGCAGAACATATTTTTGAACTATTTAAGCGGTTACATGCTAAAAGCGTTTACCCGGGTTCAGGCGTTGGGCTAACCATTTGCAAAAAGATTGTTGAGAACCATAAAGGGGTTATTCATGCAACCGGCAAACCCAACAAAGGCGCAACTTTTTTTATTTACCTGCCCGCAGAATAACAAGGGGTTTTGAAAGCAGTTTTTATAGCAGGTTATTAGTTCACAAATACTTCATCTATAAATACCCACCCTTTTTTGCCTTTGTTCTGGTGCCATGCAGGCAACTTCGCTACAGGTACTGCCTGGAACTTTATAACCTTCAGTTCGGTAGGGCTAAAATTGCATTGCAAGGCAAGGTTTTTTACTTCTATCATATCCTTGGTTGGGGGTGTTGGTGTAATGGTACCCAGCAACTTCAGGTTTCCTTCACTCGCCCCACCCCAAATTGTTATTTTAACTGGTGGAAAAATAGATGCCCCGGTATTTTGCAGAGCACTGAACGTAATACTGCTTGCTTTTATGGGGTTGTTGAAGAACATCACTGCCAGCATATCATTTTTGCTGTAGCCTACCCACTTGCCATTGGCAAAATTTAAGTCGCTCTTATCAAGGTCAATAAGGCTTTTAGCGCCGTTGCCCCGGTATTTTACATCCAGCGGCGTAAGCATGGCGGCGCTGTCTGCCACGTATGTGCTTTTAAAAAAATGCTGTTGTATTACATCACTGCTAATCCACCCAGGCTTGAAAGCTTTTGCCTTTATGGTAGCCTCATTATTCAGTACAACGCTGGTGTCATATAGCGAGGAGTTTAAACTGTCAGGGTCTTTTCCATCAGTGGTATAACGCACGCTAACCCCGCGCAGGTAGGTTTTTAACTGTAGTTTCAGGGGCTGTGTAATTACAAAATTGTCGTTCTGTAAAATTGGGGGAGTAAGTTTTAGTATTACTGTATCGCCTTTAAAGCCTGTAAACCAGCTAATACTTTTATCCTGCTGTGCGAGTTTTGCTGCTGCGGCATCGGTAACATCCGTACTCCAGATGTATACATGTTTAAGCTTTGGCAAGCCGGTTAGGGCACTTAAATTTTCAGCCTGTATTTTGGTGCCTGAAAGTGAGATAGTTTTTAACGACGTAAGATTTTTTAAATCGCCCAGGGTTTTGCCGGTAATGTCAGTAAAGTCAAGGTTAAGCTTGCGCAGGTTTCTGAAATCACCAATAACTGCCAGGTCTTCGTCTTTCACCGGCATATTATCAAGGTTAAGCTGTGTAATATTATTGCCGAGGCTTTTAAGCTCTTCCAACTGTTGCTTATTATAAAATGGCTTGTTATAAAAAGTTACGGCTAACGCTGGCGATCCAATGGCGAGTGGCGTAATTACCCTGTTATTGTTACTCAATTTTTGAATTTCTTTATCATCTGCGGCAGCAAAGTCAAACTGCTCGTCTGCTGATTGCTTTATTTTTCTTGATGCGATAACAAATAAGGTATCAGTAGGCGGAAGGTCGGTTATTTTTTTATCGAAGCTGGCGCCTTCCTTTATCCATGCAAACAAAATCTCCTTTTCCTCGTCAGTAAGCTGTGGCTTGCCGGATGGCGGCATGTGTTCTTTTTCTTCTTCCGGTAAATGAACACGTTTCATCAGTAACCCCATATCCGGCTGGGTAGTATCCCATAACTTTCCGTCTTTTCCACCCTTTAATAACAACTCTTTCGTTTCCATCACCAGGCCACCCTTCTCTTTACTGCTGTTGTGGCAGCCATAACATTTTTCCTCAAACACAGGCTGCACAAGGTCTGCATATAAGTAAGCATCTTCAAAGGCTACCGGCGCTTTTTTATGGTCGGGTGTAACAGGGCCTAAAACAAAATTATCACCGTGGGTAATATCTCCGCCCAAATGCCCGGCCCACAACAATGTTGCCGCGCTGCAGGCTACAAGCAGCTTTGATAACACTACACGCTGCTGCAATTGCCGGTTAAAATGGTATAAGCCAAATAAAGCAAAGGCGGTAAATGCGCCGGTATATTTATGCAACGCGATTGAATCAGCATCATAACCCGGCTCACGGGCGAGTAATATGCCCATTAATGCAGTGGTGACTGCGCTAAATGCGGCGGCCAATAACAATGTTTCCAGCAGGGTTGCGTACCCCTGCCGCGCTTTTACAGGTGCAGGTGTTAATAGCTGCAAAACAGCATAGGCAAGTATCAATACAATAGGAAAGTGGAGAATAAGCGGGTGCAGGCGGCCAAATACCTGCAGCCACGAAGGAACCGCAAGGCTGTTAAAAACAATCAAAAAGAACAAAAGCAAAACGTTTAGCGGCAACAGCGATGCCGCGGCAATATTCTTAAGCTTCATTAATAACGCTTGTTTTTTAAAGGGTGTCCTTATTGCTTGTTTTGTTACGCTCTATACCCGCTTTAACTTGTAGGGATACACTTTGCCCGATGCCCATTGGGCCACGTATAAATTTAAATCGCTGTCTACGCATACATCATGCGGGTGCACAAAAATTTTATCCGTTTGGCTCATGGGCTGCAGCTTGCCGTCAATATATTGGGGCTCGCTCCCGCCAATATTGCTTACTACTTTATTGTCTTTATCCAGTATAGTTACAAAGCCGGTGCCTACCGCGTTTAAGTCGGGTGAGCGTAATACTGCCGCATATAAATGGTCACCATGAATAACGGGCCTGCATACACAGGCACCCGGCAGGTGAATTACTTCCAAAAGTTCGCCGCCAAGCGTAAATCGTTTAAAGCAGTTGCGCGACCTGTCGGTTATCATCAGTGTAAGCTTGCCGGGTGTACGCCTGTCAAAGCAAATACCGTGGGCGTTATCAAGGTGCATATCGCCGTCGCCCCTGCCTGCAAAATGGTTTAATAATTTTCCGGTGCTGTCGTATTGCAGCACGTATTGTGCGCCATACCCATCTGCAATAAAAATATCGCCGTTTTCCGCAATACAGGTTTCGGTAGGCACAAACTCTTCCTTCTTTTTATAAATGCCAATATCCATGGGCGGTGTTATTGTCATCAGTATTTTGCCATCCATGGTGGCTTTGTACACCTCGTGCTTAACAATATCGGTTATGTATAAAAACTCGGTACCGTTTTCATCATGCAGTGTAAGGCCGTGGCCGCCAGGAAACTCGTGCCCCCAGCTTTGCAGCAGCTTACCTTTGGTATTATAAATAAGTATATTATTTTTTGTTTCGTTGGTAAGCAACAATATGCGGTGGTGTTTATCCTGCACCATTTCGTGGCAGTCATTCACGGGGTACATGGTAGGGTTGGCTTTGCTCCATGTGGTGTCCAGGGTGTATTCCATGCCATTGTAACCATAGGTTTTACCTTTGGTTTTGGCAAATAAATCCTGCATAATTAAAAAACTTCCCGCACCAAGCGCAGATTGTTGTACAAATTTTCTACGGTTCATATAGCAGCAAATTTAAGTTTTCGTTAGTTCCTGTTGCCTGCTTAAGCATGGCCCTGCCTTGCGGCAAGGCAGGCTTAAAGGTATAGTGTTCCGCACATATAACCTTATGCTTTTTGGCTTTTTCGGTTAACTGCCGGCATGCCGCGATGTGCTGATTAACAATTCACTTATTTTCTATTATTTACCTTTGCGCAAATTTTTTTGTATGGCCCAGTTCCGCAATTTTAAAATGGTAAGTTACGTGGTATATGGAAGAGGCAGTTTTAACCAGTTGGACGAGATATTAGCACCGCAGCGCAAAGGCGACGCGCCCATGATTTTTTTAGTAGATTTCTTTTTTGAAGGGAAGCCGTTGCTTGGCCGCATACCATTGAGGGGAAAGGATAAAATTGTAATTGCGGATGTTACCTACGAACCCAAAACGACGCAGGTGGATAAGCTGGCGCAACAATTAAAGGACGAATTTGGCACCATTAGCGGGATAATTGGCATTGGCGGCGGCTCAACCATGGATTTGGCAAAAGCTGTTTCGCTGATGATGAACAACCCGGGCTCGTCTGCCGATTACCAGGGATGGGATTTGGTAAAATTACCCGGTGTTTATAAGGCTGGCATACCTACGTTAAGCGGTACCGGCGCGGAAGTAAGCCGCACTACTGTACTGACCGGCCCGGTGAGGAAGCTGGGCATGAATTCAGACTTTACCCCTTTTGACCAAGTGGTATTAGACCCCGAGCTTACTGCCAATGCGCCGGTAAACCAGCGATTTTATACCGGCATGGACTGCTATATACATTGCATTGAAAGCCTGGAAGGCACCTACCTGAATGAGTTTAGCAAAAGCTATGGCGAGAAAGCACTGGAACTTTGCCGCGAGGTGTTTTTGGAGAAAGACGCCTGGGACGAAAGCTGCGATGACAAACTGATGATGGCATCATACGCCGGGGGTATGAGCATTGCCTATAGCCAGGTGGGTGTAGCGCACGCGGTGGGGTATGGTTTATCTTACCTGCTGGGTACAAAACATGGTATCGGCAATTGTATAGTGATGAACCATTTGGATGAATATTACCCCGCGGGCGCT
Organism: Chitinophagaceae bacterium; assembly: GCA_035550215.1. Taxonomy (GTDB): domain Bacteria; phylum Bacteroidota; class Bacteroidia; order Chitinophagales; family Chitinophagaceae; genus JABDFW01. Next base: position 87,347 of record DASZPM010000028.1, read on the forward strand.
GCGGAATTTAAGCGCATGGTGGAGAAGCACAACATTGATATACCGCAGGGTATTTGCAAAGGGCTTACCGACGCGGATTTTGACACCATGATGAATGTATCACTAAGCCTTAAACCTTTGTGGGAAAACGCATTAGGTAAGGATTGGGAAAAGATTATGACGAGGGAGAAATTAAGGGCATTGTACGAGAAGTTATAAGCTTGCTACAGTTTAAACACCTCCACCACAATCGGCTCCTGCCAAACCTCGTAGCTATCATAAACAATTGCGGCATAAGGCTCGCCCAACTGGTTAACAAACCTTACAAGGGTAAGGTCTTCAAGCACGTTTTCATCTATCGCCATGTTTTTAACTGCTTCAATATCCCCTTCCTTAATTAAAGCTGCTATTTGTGCGTATAATTGCTCTTCAAGCGGCAAAGTTTTTATTATTTCAATGTCATTTACCGCTGTTATGGAAAGCTTATTAAAATCAGGCGCGCTGCGTATAATGTAATCTTCATAAGTAAGCCTTTTTCTTTTGGGCTTTTTAGAGAAAAGTGAATTTATTAGACTGCTTATCATACACCTCAAAGTTTATTTGCCCGTTACAGGTTAGCATTACCGCTTTTGTAATAAAAGGGGTTAAAAACAACAAACGTATATTTGCCGGCTGTAATTATGGAAAAGACAAACTTTATTGATTATATACGCATTTATTGCCGCAGCGGGCATGGCGGGGCGGGCAGCCGGCATTTTATGCGCACCAAATACAATGCGCAGGCAGGCCCCGATGGCGGCGATGGCGGCCGTGGCGCGCATATTATTTTAAAGGGCAATGCCCAGTTATGGACACTGCTGCACCTGCGCTATTATAAAAACGTAATTGCCGAGAACGGCGAAAGCGGGGGCAAAAATAACTGCACGGGCCGGATGGGTAAAGATATAATTATTGAAGTACCGCTTGGCACCATTGCCCGCGACGAAGAAACCGGCGAGGTTGAGGCTGAAATACTGGAAGATGGGCAGGAAGTAATATTGTTGCCCGGCGGCCGCGGTGGGCTGGGTAACAGCAATTTTGCCACCGCCACCAACCAGGTGCCTGAATACGCGCAGCCCGGTGAACCCGGAGTAGAAGGATGGAAAGTACTGGAACTTAAAGTACTGGCAGACGTGGGGCTGGTAGGTTTTCCTAACGCGGGTAAATCAACCCTGCTTTCAGTAATTACTGCCGCGAAGCCTAAAATTGCCGACTATGCTTTTACTACATTAACCCCGCAGTTGGGGATAGTAGAATACAGGGATGGAAAATCGTTTTGCATTGCGGATTTGCCGGGTATTATTGAGGGCGCCGCCGAAGGCAAAGGGCTTGGCCACCGCTTTTTAAGGCATATTGAACGAAATGCCGTATTGCTATTTTTGATTCCTGCTGACAGCGCCGACCATAAAAAGGAATTTGAAATATTGGTGCATGAGCTGGAAGAATATAACCCGGAAATGCTGCAGAAAGAATTTGTTATCGCCATAAGCAAAAGCGATATGCTGGACGATGAATTAAAAGCCGGCATTGAAAAAGAACTGCCGCCTGGTATTCCCTATGTGTTTATCTCGTCTGTAACCAACAAAGGGCTGGTTGAACTAAAAGATATGCTGTGGAAAGCCTTGAACACCGATAAAGTGGCTGGTTAGCGGGTTGATAACTACTGTTGACGGATACACTAACCTCCTTACAGTTGTATGCTTGTCACCCTCCGCGGCAGCTCAAGGTACAACCCGTGCAGCCCGGCGGCGATGGCGCCTTCTACATTTTTTAGTGAATCGTCAATAAACATGGTTTCGGCGGGGTTTAGCTGCTGCTCCTCCAGGATAGCCCTGTACGATTCCACGTAGGGTTTTCTCAACCCCAGCGTATGCGAGTAGTAATCCTTGATGAAAAATGAGCCCAGGCTATCATAGCCGGTCTGTTCCTTCAATATTACTTTAAAAGCATCTTCGTGAATTTTGTTGGTATTGCTGAACAGGAAAATGTTAAACCGCCTGGCAATACCCTCCAGCCACTGCAGGGCATCTGTGTAAAATTCGCCCAGCATAGCGTTCCACGCCCCCCTTATCTGGTCATCGCTCAATGCAACGCCTGATACCTGCCTGAACTGCCCGAAAAACTCATCCGGGGTTATTTTACCTGTTTCCAGCAACTCAAACAGTGGTGAGGCATGCTGTTGCGTATAAAGCCGGTTAAAATGTGTAACGCCTAAGGCAATAAAAGCGTCCTGCGTTTTAAAATAATCCACGTCCAGGAAAACGCCGCCAAGGTCGAAGATGATGTTTTTTATCGCGTGCATGGTGCAAAACTAATCACACAGAGCTTACCAATTTCCACCCCGGGCACACCCGGGGGAAAAAGGAGGACGAGGGAGGAACGCTAAATTTAATAACTGGTTGATTTATAGATATTTAATTCAAAATATGCACAAATTTTTTGAAAATTCATTTTCACTCTCCTTGCACTTTATGGCTTCCTTTCTTTGTGGTCTCGGTGGTTACCTGTTCCATAGGCTACAACAAGCACAGTTAGTATTACGGTCATTACCCTCCCTAAAATCCCTTTACAAAAGGGGAACAGGGGAGGAATGCAAAAAATTATAACAAATTAATTATCAAATAATTAGTATAAAAATTGAACAATTTTTTTGGAATATTCGTTCCCATTTTAGCCGCAACTTTTAAATTGCCTTGCGATTTTCCCGTCCCCTGCTGTTTTATTCGCTTCGTTATTTCCACACATGGCCTTCATCCATTTCAAAGAACTTCTTTACCTCTATAAATAGCAAAAACGCCGGTTTGTCCGCTGAAAATGGAAAAATATGTGATAAATAATTTTGAGAACACTAAAGCCCTTCACTGCAATCTCTTCTACCCCTCATACACATGAAACTCCGTAACCGTTAAATAATACCCATCAGGGTCCCTAACGGAGAATTCCATTTTCTGCGAGTTGGGGTTCAAGTGAACATCTTCCTCAATAGCAACACCCATCCTTTCAGCATTTTGCCGTATGGCGTTCATATCGCCTGTCCTGAAGTAGAGGATTAACCCGTTCCCCGGGGTGATGTCCGGGTTCATCATGGTAGGGTGGCCATGCGCTTCCCACGAATGCAGGCAGAGTAACACCTCTTTGTCTCCTGTTACCAGTACATCAAATTCTTTTCCGCCGTGCAGGCTCCTGCACCCGAACAACGATTGGTACCACGCTGAGCTTGCCTCAACATTTTTTACCGCGATTATAGGGTCAAGTTTTATCATCGTATATTATTTGCAAAAGTTTTTCAGCACGCCAAAACGCATTCAAGGCACACAACTGTTAAAAGTCTTAAATCTCCGGGAATGGACTATTACCATACCCTCCCTTTGTGTCTGCCATACTTCCCGCTGTCTGCAAGTCGCTTCTTATGGAGTATTGTAAATCTTCTGTCGCCCAATCATCCCCCCTTCCTTGCCTCGTAGGCTTTTTGCAGCTCCGCTATTTCATCATCAAAGCCCTTTTGGTCGCGAAAGGCTTCAGGGTTATAGGCATCGCCGGGGCGGTGTTTTTTGGCAAGGTCAAACTGGCTGGCGTGGCTGGCAAGCCATAAATCAAAATGTATCTTCTTTAGTGTATCAAGTGTATAAGCGTAATCTTTCTCCACGTTCGGATAAGCGGAGATGGAAGAGAATTTTTTTGCGGTAACAATAGTGGGCATGTTAGCAACCAGTACCCGGTAGGTGTGCTGCCCGTCATTAACATCAAATAAAAAACTGCAGGCGCCCCTGGTATGGCCGGGGTGGTGCAGCATGGTTATTTTCATGTCGCCTAATTGTACAGTATCAAGGTTATGCAGCAGCCGGTCTGGCTTCACCGGCGCAAACACAACACTGCCGCCCAGCGCGTAGTCTGAGTAGCCACCGTCCGCCATTGAGGGGGCATCCGCGGCGTCAACCATAATTTTGGCGCCCGTTGCTTTTTTTATAGCGGCCATCGCGCCCACGTGGTCGTAATGCGCGTGGGTGGCCAGCAATATTTTTATGTCACCAAACCTGAAACCAAGCGTTTCAATATTCCTGCGGATAATATCTGCGGATGCCGCCGTACCTGTATTGATGAGTATATTACCCTGTGGTGTGGTAATAAGATAGCTGGCAAGGTCATACGTGCCTACATAGTACAGGTTACCCGCAATGCGAAAAGGCGGGTACGGCTTTAACCAGGTTGAATCGGTAATACGCGGCTCTTTAACCTGCGCGCCGGTATAACAAAAGGTAAGCAAACAGGGGATAAAAATCAGCAGTGCATGCAGCAACTTTTTAAGCGGTGTCATCACAAAAAAATTAGGCGGTTAAGGTACCCATTCTTTGGGTAAACTGTTGTACCGGCTGTATAAAATATTAATGATTATACATTCTCAACGCGAAGAATATAATCACCCACACAACCACGGCAATAGCCGCTAATATTGATACCAGTACAAAAGGGTTTACAGCAGCATTATTTTTAACGGAATAGCTTTTTTTATTTTTTGCTGACGTATCGTGCTTAACCGGCTTTCTCATACTATAAAGATTCAACGGCGCCTGCATTCCATATAACGGCGCAATAATTGTTTTACACATTATTGCTAACAGGTAAACTATGAAAAACGCCATTTGTATCATATTGCTGTTTGGCCTGCTTTCCTGCACGGAGCTAAGCCAGAACAATAATGTTGACAGGATGCGGGAGGAAGCGGCTGCACGCAGAAACGACAGCAATGCTGTAACGGCGGATACGCTGCAAAACAATGGCAATACAAACCAGCGCGCTAACATCCCGGCCAATGTTAACACCGGCAGCACTACACCCGCGCAACTAATGCAGTTTGCCGAAATGCAAATAGGCATCCCTTATGTGTACGGTTCATCCAACCCCCGCGTTGGCTTTGATTGCTCTGGTTTTATCACGTATGTTTTTAATCATTTCAACATACCGGTGCCGCGTTCGTCGGCCGGGTTTACCAACGTGGGTAAAACCATTAATGTAAGCAACGCCAAACGCGGCGACATTATTTTATTTACCGGCACCGACAGTCTTACCAACGAAGTGGGGCACATGGGGCTTATTATAGCCAACAACCACGGTGTGGTAAGTTTTATACATGCCACATCGGGCAGGCAAATGGCGGTAACAATTTCCATTTTGGATAATTATTACAAAAGCCGGTTTATGCGCGTTTGCAGGGTGTTCCCGCAAAACGGGTAGGGTTAAGCACCGGGCTAAATTTATAGTTAGTACTTGCTGCGGGGAGTGTATGCAGCAGGTGGTGTATATTCATACCATAAAACTATGGTATGCAAAAAGTACAATGGGGAATTATTGGCTGCGGCGATGTAACAGAAGTTAAAAGCGGGCCTGCTTTTAACAAAGTGGAAAATTCAGCCCTGGTGGCGGTTATGCGGCGCGATGCCGCCAAAGCGCAGGATTACGCCCGCAGGCACAATGTACCCAAATGGTATGATGATGCCGCAAAGTTGATTAATGATGATGCAGTAAATGCTGTGTATGTGGCAACACCCCCTTCCTCTCACCTGCAATATGCCCTTGCCGCCATTGAAGCCGGTAAACCTGTGTACATGGAAAAGCCTATGACGGATAATTATGAAGCCGCCCGTGCTATGGCGGAAGCTGCCGCAGCGAAAGGCGTAAAACTGGTGGTGGCGCATTACCGCAGGGAGCAGCCGCGTTTTAAAAAAGTACAGCAACTACTGGATGAACAAGCCATCGGCAAAGTATTGTATGCCCGTATAGAGTTGTGCAAACTTCCGCTAACGCAACAGGAATTGGCAGAACCAAAAGTGGCGTGGCGTGTTGACCCGGCCATAGCCGGCGGCGGCATTTTTCACGACCTTGCACCGCACCAGTTAGATTTGATGCACAAGTTTTTTGGCCCGGTTGAAAAGGTATCGGGTGTTTCCTGTAACCAGGGCGGCGCTTATGCAGCAGATGATATGGTAGCCGGTACCATACTGTTTAAAAGCCGTGTAGCCTTTACTGGTGTGTGGTGTTTTAATGCGCCGCAGGAGAAAGACATTTGCGAGATTACCGGCACCAACGGCGCCATACGCTTTAATGTTTTCAGCACTAATGCAATAACCGTAACGATAGATGGAGAAACCACCACGCATACGTTTGATGACTTACCGCATGTGCAGCAGCCTATGATACAGGCAACCGTTGATTATTTTTTGGGAAGGGGTGCCAACCCATCTGCAGCGGAAGAAGGCGCGGAAGTAATGCGGCTGATTGAAACGATGACACATTAAATGCGCGCGATGAAAATAATTACCTGGAACTGCAATATGGCTTTTAGAAAAAAAGCAGGTGTTATACTGGCGCACAAGCCCGATATTTTAGTGGTGCCGGAATGTGAGCATCCCGGTAAATTGCTATTCAGCGATGGCACGCCAAAACCAACAGATATGTTGTGGTTTGGTGAAAATAATAACAAAGGGTTGGGCATTTTTTCCTACTGCAGTTGCAGGTTTAAAGTACGCCGCAATCATAATCCCGCATTTAAAATGATTGTTCCCATTGCTGTTACAGGCGGCGACTATGACTTTACCCTATATGCTGTTTGGGCAAATAATCCCGCCGACCCGGATGGTGTGTATGTAGAGCAGGTTTGGAAAGCCTTGCACCATTATCGCCGGCATCTCTCAAGTAAGCGTACAATACTCGCCGGCGATTTTAACAGCAATACCATCTGGGACAGGAAATACCGCAAAGGCAATCATTCACACGTGGTGGAATTCCTGCGTAAAAAAGGTATTCACAGCAGTTATCATTTATATCACAAACAGGTGCAGGGCAAAGAGCAGCACCCAACCCAGTATATGTACCGCCACGGTGATAAACCTTATCACCTGGATTATTGTTTTGTCTCAACTGATTTTGCAGAAAAAATAAGGCATGTTGAAATAGGTGGTTTTGATTACTGGTCAAAGCACAGCGACCATGTACCCGTTATGGTAACATTTAATGATATGGAGTAAATTTTTCAACCACTCACCCGTTCCACATCTTCGGCGCTAAGCCCGAATATAGGCGGCGTTTTTACACCCAGCATATTAAGGTATATATACAATTGCCCCCGGTGGTGTATTTCATGTTCCGTCATTGCCCGCAGCCATTTCCATGTTGTAATTGGCGTGTTACCGGGAGTGATGCATTTTCTATGCAAGTCATCATTGTTAAGGCTGCTGAATATTTCCAGGGACTGCCGGTGCAGCCCGTTAAAAAAGACAACCACATTGTCATAGCCGTCAGCCAGTTTTTTATCACAACCGTGATACGCGCTTCTTCTGCCCGCAACGGTTTCAGCAAACATATAACGTTCAATTGCGGCAATATGCCTTACCTGGTCACCAATGGTAAACTTGCCCGGCATGTAAGCCCAGTCAAGTTTATCGTGCGGTATAATTTGCACAAGCCTGTTGGTGCGTTCACGTATTTTAGCATAGTAATGAAGAAACGATTGTATAGATGTTATTTCCATTGGCAGTTGTTTAACCTGTTTGCAGAATAAGGTGTAAAGTTATGCCGGCAGAACGAAAACCTGTTTGGCGCAGTTTTGGTTGCCGGTTGTAATAATGCAGCTTACTACAATATCATATATTTCTATCATTACCGGCATACTTTGTTTTATAATAATACTGGCAGACGTAATAAAACATCCGCAGCAGATGGCGGTAATGAACGTGGTATGGCCAGTAACTGCGCTGTACAGCGGCCCTCTTGGCATTATTGCCTATTACACCATTGGCAGAAAAAAAGCTAAGAATGGTATGATGAAAAAAGAAAAGGGTGGTATGATGATGCATGGGGATAAACACATGATGATGCATCACCAGCATAAAACCCCTGTTACCTGGGAAACTGTGGTGAAGGGCTGCCTGCATTGTGGAAGCGGTTGCACAATAGGCGACATGCTTGCCTCATTATTCTTGCTGTCGGTACCGGTAATTTTATTCGGCAGCAAGCTTTATGGCGGATGGCTAGTTGAATTTGTTTTCGCTTTTATTGCCGGTATTATTTTCCAGTACTATGCTATTAAACCCATGCGGCAATTATCACCCGGCCAGGCGCTTGTTGCCGCTTTAAAAGCTGATACGCTTTCTTTAATATCCTGGCAGGTTGGCATGTATGGCTGGATGGCGATTTGCACTTTTGTATTATTTAACAGGCAACTGGAAGCCGGCGACCCTTTATTTTGGTGCATGATGCAGGTGGGTATGCTGGCAGGGCTCATCACATCCTACCCGGTAAATTGGTTCCTGCTGAAAAAAGGCATAAAAGAAGCTATGTAGCATCATCTTCTAAAAAGCACATCGGTATGCTGGCCGTTAAACCGAACGGTGAGCCAGTTTTCAATCCGCTTTTTTTCTGCCGCGCTTTTATATTTTGCAAAATCAAGCACTACTATCAATACAGGGTGCAGCGTATCGCTGCCGTTTAAAACATCCGAAGGATTAATAACTGCGGATACAAGGTCCGGGTATTGCGCCTTTAATTCTGCATATACCTGCATACTGGTTTTACGCAGGTTTTGCACGCTGTCAAGTTTTGCCTGCAGCATATTCAGCTCCGCTTCTTTGGCTTTTAAAACAATGTTCATCTGGTTTAACTGCTCATCGCTTTTATTATTTTCAACAGCGGCCAGGTAAGCAAACCCCTGGTGAATCTGCAGGTCGGCATCCTGTAAATCAAACGCCGGCAATTTTTTCCTTAGCAATTCAATCTCCTTTTGAGAAATTTCCTGCCCGCCAAACGTTAACACTATTTCTTTCTTTTTAGCATCAATTTTTTTATTAAGAAGATAGTCATTCGTAAACCTTGCTTCTGTTTCAACAAAAAGGTCAGCCCTTTTGGTAAACCTGTCCTGCTGCACTATGTCATATCCAAAATAAAGGCTGGGCAACAGGGTTATTACTACAATAAACCAAATGATGCGCTGTGCACGTTTGTCATCCTTATGGTCAGCCAGGTGCACATAAGGAAAGCTTAACAGGCGCGTGGTGATAAAAGTTGACAGCGCGATAAACACGGTATTAATGATAAACAGGTAAAACGCGCCGATAGCGTAGTTCAACTGGAAGGTGGCAAGCCCGTAACCTGCTGTACACAAAGGTGGCATTAATGCTGTGGCAATAGCCACGCCCGGTATTACATTGCCTTTTTGCTTGCTGGCTGTTGCCACTATGCCTGCAAAGCCGCCAAAAAGCGCAATAAGTACATCGTAAATATTAGGTGCGGTACGCGCCAATATTTCAGAGTGCGCCTCGTTTAACGGGGAGATAAGAAAAAAAATGGTTGACGTGCAAAGCCCGGTAACACAGGCCACCAGGTAATTAGACAATGATTTTTTTAGCAGCGCTAAATCGTTTATGCCCACAGAAAGCCCGAGGCCCATTATAGGGCCCATTAATGGAGAGATAAGCATTGCGCCAATAATAACCGCTGTTGAATTAATATTTAAACCCAGCGACGCAATGAATATCGCGAAAATGAGTATCCACAAATTAGTGCCCTTAAATACAACGCCTTTCTCAACATTGCCGATTATTACAGCCACTTCTTCGCGTTCATGCAGCAAGCTGAATTTATCAAGAAAACGATTCTTCATTAACAGGCTTTTCTTTACCCCGCTAATATACCCTTTTTGGTGATATTACTATGTAGCAGCATTATTACACAGTACGTTTAATATGCAAATGCGCCGGCATACGCCGGCGCATGCAGATATACGCGCACAAAAAAATGATGCTTACGCTTAATACAGTTTTACTTTATACCTGTACCTGCCGTTATAATATCCTTTCATCTTTAACATTTCGTGCGATTGTTGCGAAATCCAAAAATCAGCATACGCCGTAGCGCTATACCCAACACGTAAAATCCAGCATTTTATTTTTGCCTGCTTATTAACAGCAAGTTCATCTGTACCTATAACAGTATGCAGGTAATACGCGGGTTTATTATCGTTAGGGTCTAAAAATGCAATTTCAAATTGCTGCCCCACTTTTTTATACGGCAGCGTTGAAAATAATTCCATATCCCACTCCCAGTTATACACGGGCACCGTAAGCGCCACTTTTTTTGAAGCATCGGCGTTGTTACCTGCAACGGTATCGGCCGCTACCATATAGCCATCGGTGAAATTATATGCCCTTATGCCCGTTCTCACTGAGTTACCATACGCGTATAATGGCGCCATATCATTTTTGCGGCAAATATCACGTACCGTTTTGTACAGGGAATCGTGGTGATACCATTTCCAGTCAAACTGTATGGCATCCGCGTTGTGAAATGTACTGTACTGCGTAGTGCGTACCCAAATATCCGAAGGCCCGGTAATCTCATTAGTGGCGCTGTCAACAAAATATACAACGTATGTGGCCGCGCCTTCGGGAAGGTTATGTATAAGCAGTTTGTTGGTTTTTGTATCTATCGTGTCTACCTGGGCAAACAGGACTGTTTTTAGTGAAAGTGCAAATAGCAGTAATGTTATTCTTTTCATGGAATGTTTATTTGGTGAGGAGAAAATGAACTTCTGTTCCAGGTGGGTTATTTCGTTTTTTTAATTGCTGCAGCGATATTACCAGCACAGTAATAAGATAAGGCTGCATTATCAGCGATGGCACTGAATTACCCAGCGGGCCGGGGATGCCCCGGGAGAAATAATTATGATAATGCGTAAATGCAGCGCCTGCCATATCAATAATTAATATAGCAGATGCCGGTATGGTAAGCTTTTTAAAAAACATTGCAGCACCGCATAATATTTCAACACCTGTTATGAAATACAGGAATGATATACTGTAACCGGATGTTTTGAAAAAGGACGTAATAAACGCCGGGAATAATATTTTGCTTAAGCCTGCGAGAATAAAATTACCGGCCAGCATCCAGCGGAATAAAGTACAAAACCTGCCCACCTGTTCCGCACTTAATAACGCAAGCCGGCGGCGCTGTAACAACCGCACAAGGTAAATGAGATAGTAGCCAATAACACCACCTGCAAAGAAGAACGAAACTACCCGCGCGATTTCTGTAAAAGCAATTTCCTTTACTATTTCATATTTTGTAAAAGGCAGTGCGGCTATAACCAAAAACACAAAAAAAGTTTTTGCTGTAAAGCCTATGCTGTAAAATTGTGCGGTGAACAGCTTTAATTTCTCTTTACCTAAAATTAATACTGCCAGCATAGTTGCAAAACCTGCTGCAATAATAATATATGCCTGCCCGTCAGTCATGTAACGTGTCTTGATTTTTTCATGTTAATAATCAGCCTGCTTTTTTGGCCAGGCGGGAAATATCAATCTTATAAATATGCCGCATGCCGTTACTTGTGGCGTGAAACAGTTTCATTAAAGCATCATTTGTAATAGCATCTTTTTTATAGGCAGGCCGCGGGCTTTCTTCCCTGTATGATGTAAAATATAACGTGTTATTATCCTGCGAAAGACCGGGTGCGCCGTCGTTGCCTTTTGTGTTTACTTTGGTGCCCATATTAACAGGCGAAGACCAGGTGCCGTTTTCTTTAAATGAAATAAATAAATCACTGCTGCCCTCTCCTTTCCTGTTATTGCTTACAAATACAATAAAACTTTCATCTTTTGCTACCATAGGGTCAAAGTCAATATACTTTTTGTCATTAAATGGCAACTTTACCGGGGTAAGATATTTTCCATTATGGTATTCGCTCATATAAATATCCGTATCGTAGGCAGAGTCCCTGCTGAAAAAATAAAAATTACCGTTGGCAGCAAATGATGGATACGCGGGCTTAATAGCCGTATCGGTAACTGGCATAAATAGCTGCGGCTGGCCGGTTATATTGTTTCCATCAAGTGTTACATAAAACAAGTGGTAATCGTAATCTTTAAACGGTTGCCCGTTAACAGGCCTGTCAGAAGAAAAATACAGCCGTTTTCCATCGGCGGAAACAAACGGGTCTGTGTCCCTGTAAATACCTGTAAAATTTACGGGAGTAGCCTCCTGCCATTGGCCATTTTTCCGGGTTGAACAAAAGATAGCGATATACCCAAAATTAATGGTGGCCCTGCTAAAGAACACCGTATTACCACCCGGCGTAAATGAGGTATTAAAAGAAAAATCCCCGGTGGAGATAACATCTTTACCAAACAGTTCGGCCGAATCTCCCAACGGTAATATTACAGGCGTTTGCGCGCTGCAAATGCAGGTTAATGTACAAAGCAGGGTGACAGGTAATATTTGTTTCATAATAGCGGCAAGTAATACAAACAAGCAGTGTCAAAAAAATGTATTCAATATGCTGCCGTCTTGTTTCAACACATGCAAGTATTTTATCAACCTTCCCAAATGGTTGAAAAAAATGGGGTACCCGTTGAAATGCTGTTATGCAATGCCGGCGTTTAATTATCTTTCCGGTTATTTCTTTTATGCGCCAATCCATCCAAAATATTATTAACTGGCAGGCACAGGCTTTGGTTTGGTTTATTGTGCTAATGTTATCATTCCTCTCAAACCTGCAATACGATCCGCCGGCGCAGGCTGTAACATTTGCAGTAATAGCTACGCTGTTTTATGCGGCCATTATTTATGCCAATGCAAGCTGGCTAATTCCCATGTTTTATTACAGGCGAAAATATATGCTGTATATAATACTGCTTATTATTGTACTGGCTGTAATAATAACAGCACGAACCCTTTTTTCATCGTATATATACAACACTTATTTTGCTGTAACAAAGGAGGCATTAAGCGTACGGGCGTTTACATTCAGTGCATTTTCAGCCGTATTTATCCTGCTGTTCAGTTATTTCTTCCGTCTTGCCTTAAATTATTTTACGCTTAGCCAAAAACAGGCTGCCATAAAAGCGGAAAAAACCCAAACGGAGCTAACCTTATTAAAACAACAACTGCACCCGCATTTTTTGTTTAATACGCTTAACAATATTTACTATGTGGCAGGGAAGGACTCCCCCGAAGCTGCGGACCTTATAGACCGTCTCTCGGGTATTATGCGGTATTTTATTGAAGAGGCAAGAAAAGAAAAAGTTTTTTTAAAGGATGAAGTAGCACTGCTTAAAAGTTATATTGATTTGGAGAGCATACGCATGCGGTATGAAATGCCTGTGCAATTTATTATCAACGGCAATACAAGTAACACCATCGTTCCGCCACTGTTATTAATGCCTATGGTAGAAAATATATTTAAGCACGGTATTGATAAAAGAAGCCGGGATAACTTTGCAGAGATTACATTAACGGTGGATGGAACACAACTGTTTTTCACAACAAAAAACAGGTTTTATAGCACAGTGGCAGATACAGGTACGGGGCTTGCTAACCTTAAAAAAAGACTGCAGATGTATTATGAAAATAATTATACCCTAACTACACAGCACAGCGATACCAATTTTATTGCGGCACTGCAAATTCCCCTTGATGAAAATTAGTTGTATTATAATAGACGATGAGCCGAACGCACTGGCGTTGCTGGAAAGCTATATAGTTAAGATACCATCGCTGGAATTGAGAGGAAAATTTTTTGACGGTGTTGAAGCGCTGGATTTTTTAAAGAAGAACAGGGTAGATGTTATTTTTACCGATATACAAATGCCGCTGCTTACGGGATTTGAACTGGCCGACATTCTGCCCCGTGACCAAAAGTTTGTATTTATAACTGCCTATGCGGAACATGCTTTAAACAGCTTTAGTTTTCATGTAATTGACTACCTGCTGAAACCCATTAATTTTAAACGGTTCAGCCAGGCAGTATTTAAAATAGAGTCGCAAAATGTAACAGGCCCCGTGCCTGCGTCACCACAAAGCCAGCAACCGGCTTATTTATTTGCCAAAAGCGGCCGGCAGATTATAAAGGTAAATTTTGATGATATTCTGTTTATAAAGGGAGAAAAGGAATATGTAAACATTCAGCTTAAAAACGAGAAGCTGCTTGTGTATAAAAGAATGAAGGAAATGGAAACATTGTTACCCTCCCAATTTAAACGCGTACATATCTCTTTCATTGTAAATACGCTTTACATACAAAAAGTAGTGATGAACCAGGTGGTAATAGGAAGCGCCAAAATACCGGTAAGCGATTCATACAGGGAAGCATTTCTTAAGTTTCTTGACGGGAAAATGATGTAAGAAATCAGCGCGTGGTTACCTCCCCATCCGTGGCCTGCCTGCCCTTTTGCCGGGCGATTATTTCTTTTGACTTTATGACAGACGCATTTTTTTGTTTTCCCTTGTTTCCCGCCCAAATAATCGCATTCTTAACAAGCAATGCGTATGGCGGGTTGTCGTACGCGGTTGAGTCGTGCCCCACACCAATGTAAATAAAGCGCCGGTAATTTTCATTCACCCAAATAAGCGGGTGGTCACCCATGGGTTTGTTCTGGTGGTAAGTTGATTCATCTGCCCTTGCAAGCACACGTACATTCGGCCTTGGGCTTTTGTCAAACTCGTACCATTCATCTGTCATAACAATAGCAGCAGGTAAATTTTTAGTCACAGGGTGTTTGTGGTCTTCAATAATAAGCGTCCCCTGCTGAAATTTTGGATGTGGTGAATAAGTTACTCCGCCCATCGCATCTTCAAACCATTGCCAGTATACATCGTTGGGATGAAATTGTTTCCCGGTAAGCCCCGCGGCATGTATTCCCACCCAGCCTTTGCCCTGTTCAATAAACTTTTGTACGGCAGCCTGTTGTTTTGTGCTCATATCAAACGGCGCTAGGTGCAGTTGCACAAATACCTGGTATTTTGCCAGCGTATCATCGTTAATCATGGCAGTATCCTGCGTAAAGCAAAGATTAAAGTTGTTGCCGGCGGCAAGCTGTGCAAAAAACTGCCGCCCCTTTGCTACTGAGCCCGCATGGTATTTGTCAGTTGACCCGACAACTATAACGTTTAATCTTTTTTGTGCACCGGCATGCAGAATAGCACAACTTAAGGCCGCGCTGATAAGTATAGCAGGCAACAATCGCTTTTTCATACAGCAAAATATGTATGGTGAATATAACTATTTGCGGCAATATTTAATTGCAGAAATGTTTGCACAGTCCAAATAAAATGCTTAATTTTTACTATTAAATCACCCTTCTTTTAAAAAAATATATGCACCTCAAAGTAGCCCGCTCTGTTTTTACCCCTACTGCAACATTGGGAA
This sequence comes from Chitinophagaceae bacterium, assembly GCA_035550215.1. Classification (GTDB taxonomy): domain Bacteria; phylum Bacteroidota; class Bacteroidia; order Chitinophagales; family Chitinophagaceae; genus JABDFW01. The sequence continues at coordinate 102,558 of DASZPM010000028.1, forward strand.
AAATGTTTATTGACGATGATTTTTTTGCCTTTACGCTGGAAGATGTTGACCGTAACCTTAACGGCGATTGCAGTAAAAAAGTGCAGAACCAAACCGCCATTGACGGCGGAGCCTATACAGTAGTGTTAAGTTTCAGCAACCATTTTAATAAAGTACTGCCCGAAGTGCAGAATGTAAAATGCTTTGAAGGCATCCGTATACACGGCGGCAATACCGATGCTGATACAGAAGGCTGCATATTGATTGGCGCCGAAAGCAATATGCATGACCGTATTTGGGACTGCGCCGGCAAAGTAGCCGAACTGGTGGAGAAAATGAAAGAATTACCCGCCGGCGAAAATATCTCCATTGAAATTGTGAAGGAATAAGTGTTTGCACCTGCAGTATAAAGTTGGGTTTATAAAATACAAAAAACCGGCAAACGCGCCGGGGAACTGATTATGCAAAGGCTGATTTATACGAAGCTGTAATTTTTCTGACGTTTCTTTTTAAATAGCTTATCCAATGATTTTGTGCCTGCACCCTCAATTACAAGGAACAGTGAAACTAAAACCTGTGCATAGTCTGAGCGTATCTCATGCAGTACGGCCCAAAAACCTGTTTTTGGCAGTGCAGGAGGGGCCGGTAAAGGTGAGGTGCCCAAATAAAGAGATATTTTAGTGGTTAATATGGCAACAATCATCTGTACCACAAAATATACCGCCACTATTCTTGTAAACAGCCCAAATACTATTAGCAAACCACCAATAATTTCGGCGGTAGCTACAAAGTGTGCAGTAAATTCCGGTGCCGGAAAGCCAAGCTTTGTAAACCTGCCAACACCCTGGTTAGGGTAAACAAATTTTAATGTCCCCTCCCAGGTAAAAACGGCCCCTGCCATAAGGCGGAGAACAAGAATTGAGGCTGTGCCTATAACCGGCGGATTAAAAAGCCAATTGATTATTTTTTTCATTGCTTTAATTTCTAAAATCATGATTGCGTTATTGCAGGGCAAAAAAAACACGAACGCGCAGCATGGCTAAATTTTTTACACCAGCCAATAAAACTTCTTGATGAAGCAGGAAAGATTGCGATAATCAAGAATTTCAGCGGTAATATGTAAATTGTAGCAACGGCGGCGGCCCTTATAGTAATTTTACACGGTACAGCTTAGCAATGAATAAGAAGAACATATTATTAAGTGCCTGCTTTTGGATTGGCTTATATGGGCTGTGGATACTTATTTTTAAAAACCATTCGTTGGCTGTTGCAACAACCGCCACTATTGAATTTTGTTATCTTGTTTTTATCGCGGGTCTGTATTACCTGGATGCCTTTTTGCTGGTACCACACTTTTTGTATCAAAAAAAATATATACAGTTTGTGTTATATTTTTTGGCCGGCGTAACAGTAGCTGCGTTGTTACGCGTGCCCGTAGCAACTTATCTTAACAGTCATTATTTTAACCCCGGTAAACCACAGCCGGGTTTTTATACCCTGTTTTCAAATTCTTTTATAAATATACTTGTGTGGGTTGTTTGCCTTGTTGCAGGCAAGCTTGTTATTGACAAAATACGGTTTCAGCGATATATTGATACTATTGAGAAAGAGAAAACAAAAACTGAACTGGATTTTTTAAAAGCGCAGTTTAATCCTCACTTTCTTTTTAATTCAATTAACTCTATTTACGGGCATATAGAAAAGAAAAATTCTACAGCAAGAAACATGCTCCTAACCTTTTCTGAAATGCTGCGTTACCAGTTATATGAATGCAATATTGAGATAATTGCCATTGATAAAGAAGTGAACTATATAAAAAATTATGTTGCCCTGCAACAAGTAAGAAAGGATGAAGGCCTTGTTGTAAACCTGCAAATTACAGAACAGGTGAAAGGATTTAATATAACCCCGCTATTATTTATAGCGTTTATTGAAAATGCCTTTAAATATGTAAGCAACAGTGACAAGCGGGAGAGCCGGATTGATATTTTGCTTGATAAAAAAGAGAATGAATTATTGTTTCGTGTTTTTAATACAAAAGACAACGCTGGCGGTACTAACCCGCATAAGGGTGGAATCGGTATGCTAAATGCAAAGCGACGGCTTGAATTGCTGTATCCGCAAAAATATACGCTGGAGGTTAATGATTGTTTAAATACGTATGAAGTAGCTTTAAACCTGCAACTGCAATGAAAATAAAATGCCTTATTGTAGATGATGAACCTGTAGCCCGCAGGCTTCTGCAAGAATATATTGAAGATATAGATTTTCTTGAACTTGCCGGTATTGCAGAAAACCCGCTTAAGGCAAATGCTGTTTTAGAAAATGAACATGTTGACCTTATGTTCCTTGATATTAACATGCCTAAGCTAACCGGGATTGAATATTTGAGAACATCCGCGGAATTACCCATGGTTGTGATGACAACTGCCTATGCCGAATATGCTACCGAAGGATTTACACTGGATGTGATGGATTACCTGGTAAAGCCATTTTCGTTTGAACGGTTTTTAAAAGCCTGCAATAAAGTAAAAGAGTATTTTGAATTAAAAAATAAAAATGCCCCCGCCAGCAAAGAGGAAGATTTTTTCTTTGTGAAGAATGATGGCAAAATTGAAAAAGTTTTTTACAATGAGCTTGTATATATTGAAGCAATGCTCAATTATGTTGTGTTACATACCGAAAACAGGAAGATGGTTGTTTACTTAACAATAAAAAGTGTGTTGGAGCAACTGCCGGGGAATATTTTTTTACAGGTGCACAAATCGTATGTTATTAATATAAATAAAGTAAAAACTATTGAAGGCAATGAAATAAACCTTGGGCGCGCTAAAGTTATCATAAGCCAGCATTTTTTTGATGCTGCTATAAAAAAGATTCTGAAAGGCAGGATGATAAAACGCTGACAACCTTAGCCATATTAAAACCCAGCATAATAATCATACCCGCGCTGTGCCCAGTAATCGGGTGGCTTTTGATTACTGAAGAACAATGTTCCGATACATTTTAAATGCTTAATGCCATATTTTACCGGGATGATAAGCCGTAAGGGGTAGCCCTGTTTCATAGGCAGGGGTTGGCCGTTCATTTCATAACACAATATTGTTTGCGGCGCTAAAAAACTCTTCATATCAATCCCCACATAATATTTCTTATCCGGCGTTTGCAAGCCGGCATATTGCATTTGTTCAAAATTTTGCAGGTGGTAGTATGCCATAAAATCTTTTAACGGTACACCGGCCCAATGGGTAACCTGGTTCCATCCTTCAATACATTTAAAATCAAAAATCACGTCTTTTTTTGGCAGCTTTTTTATATCGTCAAAACTTATCTTTAGTGTATCACCTGCACCACGTATAACATTCATACGCCATTTTGCCACATCTATACTGTCCTGTATACCTATAAGCCCGTTTACCCGTACATTTTTAACCGCGTCTTTAACAGTATATGTTTTACTGGTTGCGTTACTGTCTAACGTGCTTTTAAATAATTTTTCGTTGGCTTCAAGTGTACTGCGCAATGGTTTAAGCGCTCCATCTTCTTTTGGCTGCCTGTTCAGCCATTTCCAGGCAAAAATAACACCCCCGATGAGCACGAGGAAAACGATGAACGAAATAACCATCCTCCTGCGAAATGCAGCAGTGCTTAGGGTTTCCGTCCGTTCAGTATATTTACGCTTCTTCATTAGTGTCTTGTTCTGTTAATGGTGCCGGTTGTTCTTCTGCCACTGGCACCACCGCAACCGGGTGTATAACTTCTATCCCGGTAACCATTGATTGAAAATTATTCCACCCAGTAATAATCACCTGCACAATATGTATCAAAAAAAACAGGCAGTACCCAATGGTCAAAATAAAATGTACCAGCCTTGCCGTTGTATAGCCGCCGCACAGCCAGGTGCACCAGTTAAATTCAACGGGTTTATAAATAGCCAGCCCTGAAATTATGCTGCCAAGCCCCATTATAATAATAGCAGTATAAGCTATGCGTTGTGCGGCATTATATTTTTCCTGCGGCGGCACATATTTACGTATGTGTAAATCATGCAGCAATACCTGCCAGGCCTCCTTAAAAGAGCGCCGGTTGGGTACAAGGTAACGCCATTCGCCGGAAAATATAGTGTACAAAACATACAGCAGGCCGTTGCCAAAAAAAAGCCACATAAAAGTGAAGTGAAAGCTCATGCCTTCTGCCAGGCGGTGTGGAATGTTTAAAGCCTTATAAAAACCGGGGGAGAAAAAATGAAACAATTCTGTATTAGCAATGGTGATGCTGTATTTAGCATACGCCCAGTAAATAAGCAGCCCGCTCCATATCATAACCCCAAGGATGGGAAAATTTATCCAATGAAACCAGCGTATAGCCAGCAGATGCTTTTTGACAACTGTTTTCATACCGAAAAGTTAGTGCTTAAAACCGCTATGACCAAAATTTGGACGACTGTACGAGAAAAACCTTACGGGAAGAACCAGTTTTATATTTTATAAAATCTTCACTTCCGTCCGCCTGTTTCTCTGCCGGCCTTCTTCTGTATCGTTGTCTGCTATTGGCTCAGTAGCGCCATAGCCTTTGGCAACTATCCTGTTTGCAGGTATGCCTTTTTTAACCAGCCATGCTTTTACCGCTTCTGCGCGTTGCTGGGATAAAACAAGGTTATCGGCATCTTTACCAACATTATCCGTATGGCCTGCTATTTCTATACGTTCGTCAGGTTTCCATTGCAGGTATTCCAGCAGGTCCTGCAACTGGCTTACGGATGAAGGCCTTATGGTTGCCTTGCCAACATCAAACTGTATTCCTCTTAAAGTAAAATCGCGCGCAGGTTCGTAGGTAATATCAACAGTCAGCGGGTCTTTAAAATACTCACCCGGCCCTAATGGCGGCACAGACAGGCTGCCATACTGGGTGGTGTCTGTTAATGCTTTAAGTGTTACTGTATAATCTTCGCCGGCAGGCAGGGTAAAAGTCACCATACCGTTGGCTGCGGTACGCGCTGTATATACCTGGTTGGTTTTTGCGCTCTGAAAAATAACCTGTTCTCCTTTACGTGGTTTTTTCATTTCATTTACTACGGTTACAACCACCTGGGCTGTTTTAACGGTATCGGCAGGTTTTATTGGTTTGCCGGCTTGGGCATGTAAGCTGCATATTAAAATGGCAAAAAGCAGGCTGGTTAAGGTTTTGGAGAACATAATGAAACAGGCGGATTTTGTTATTTAACGCAATTTAACGGAAGAAAATTATTTACTGCAATTCTAAAATTAGCCGGCCACGCATTACTATCGGTGCAAAACAACAATTACCTTGTAATAAAAGTTAAACTGCTATGAATAAGCATATTTTATTGGGGTGCATAATTTTTTTGTGTTCCAGTGGCCATACCCAAACCAATACGTCAAAAGATGAAGCTCAAATTCGCGCCGCCCGTGCAGCTTCTAATGCAGCAATTGCCAAACATGACGTTGACGGGCTAGCCGAATGCCTTGCGCCTGAATTTATTATGGTTACGGGCAATGCACAGCAATTTATTGGGAAGGATGTGGTTGTGGCCAGGTGGAAAGATTTTTTTGCAAAAAATTCAACCACTTTTTACATACGTACCCCTGCACAGGTTGTCATTAGTAAAAATGATACGCTGGCCTTTGAAACCGGTACCTGGAAAGGGATAAATTCGTATAGTGCGGGCGGCAATTATACAGCCATGTGGTGCAAAAGAAATAATGTTTGGATGACGAGGGCTGAGTTATATATATCGTTGCTTAAATAAAATTTTTACTCACTTTCCGCAACCATTTTTTCGGATGATAAAACACCATTGACAGGTTTAGTATCTGCGGGGCCAACTCTTTTACGGTAGTTTTTAAACAGGCTGTGCCATTGTATATTAAGCACGCCTAAAATACCCTCTTTCAAAATGCCTTTATTCATTTTGCTAACGCCAATCTTCCTGTCGCGGAAAGTTATAGGCACTTCAGCAATTTTGAAATGCAGTTTCCATGCTGCAAACTTCATCTCTATCTGGAAGGCGTAGCCAACAAATTTTATTTCATCAAGATTTATGGTTGCCAGCACTTTGTTTTTGTAACACATAAACCCGGCAGTGGGGTCGTTAACAGGCATCCAGGTAATTAGCCTGGTATATATAGCCCCGCCTTTTGAATATATGTGACGGTCTAACGGCCAGTTTTCAATTTTTCCCCCTTTAACGTAGCGGCTGCCAACGGCCACATCCGCGCCTTTTTTACAGGCTTCATATAACCGCTCAAGGTCTTTTGGGTCATGAGAAAAATCGGCATCCATTTCAAAAATATATTCATATCCCTTTTCAACAGCCCACTTAAAACCGTGAATATAGGCCGTACCTAAACCCTGCTTACCCATTCTTTCCGCAAGAAAAAGCTGCCCGCTGTACTGGTTAATAAGAAGTTTAACTATATCGCCGGTACCATCAGGGGAGTTATCATCCACCACCAAAACGTGGTACCCCTGGTTTAATGAAAAAATTGCCTGCAATATTGCAGGTATGTTATCTTTTTCATTATACGTTGGTATTATTACTAATTTTTCCAAATAACGCGCTTAAATAAGCCCCGAAAGTACAATTTTATGAAAAACACAAATTGTTAGAATTTACAAGTGGCGGTAAACATTACGCATTTATGGTTTCTTTAACAGGGTGCGGTTTAAAATTTCGGTGAGCTTTTGCTTGGTATTCATGGCAAAATCGCCTTTCATCATCCAGTCATAATATTGAGGCTCAGCTTTTAGCACATCAGCCACTGCTTTACCTTTGTGCTTCCCGAAATTAAAAATTTCTACCCCGTTTACTTTTATAAACCTGCGGCTAAAGTCAACAATATCATCCTCGCCGGTAAATTTTACAATGCTTTCAATACTGGTGCCTATATTGTCGTATCGTTCAACCTGAGCCATCAAAATCTCCCAGGTGGCTGTGGCATCTACCTCTGCGCTATGCGCGCCTTCCAGTGTTTTATTACAATAAAATTTATAGGCTGCACCCAGCGTTCTCTGCTCCATCAGGTGAAACACCTTCTGCACATCTACCATTCTTCTGCCCTCCACGGAAAAATCAAGCCCTATCCGCAGGAATTCTTCAATCAGCATGGGTACGTCAAACCGGTTGCTGTTGTATCCGCCCATATCACAGTTATCTAAAAATTGTTTTATTTCATTAGCAACCTGCTTAAAAATGGGTGCGTCTTTCACCATTTCATCAGTAATCCCGTGTATATCCGTTGATGATTTTGGTATGGGCATTTGAGGGTTAACCAGCTTTCTTTTAACCAGCTTTGCCCCATCAGGCATAATTTTAACAATGGCTATTTCTATTATTTTATCGGTGCTTATGTTTATGCCGGTAGTCTCCAGGTCAATAAATGCAATGGGGCGCTCAAGTATCAGTTTCATTAATTTAAAATTATAAAATATAAAGTAGTGTTGCTAATAATGTATTCTTTTTATGTTGTTGCCCTTTTGGCGAAATCAATAACATCAAGCCCGTCGTAATTGCCGCTGCTCATAAGTAACAGGCTTGCACCGGCCAGGTTTTGTTGTGCAAGCCATGTCTCCAGTTCAGCCTTATCATTCATCACCAAAAGGCCTTTTTTATTAAATCCTTCAAGTACTTTTTCTTTTGGCAGGTTTGGCAGGCGTTTTAATTCAAGGGCATGTTTTGCATAAAAAACCACCGCTTCGTCAGCCTTGTCCATCGCGCCATTGTATTCCTTCATAAACTGTTCATTAAGGCTGCTGTATGTATGCAGCTCCAGCACCGCAATAAGCCGGCGTTGCGGGTATTGCTGCTTAACAGCGTCAATCGTAGCTTTAACTTTGCTTGGCGCGTGGGCAAAATCACGATAGATAGTGGTTTGCGCATTACTGGCCAGCACCTCCAGCCGTTTTGCCGCGCCGCTAAAACTGCCGATGGCTGAAATAAAATCTTTTTCATTTATCCCAATCTCTTTGCAGGCATACCAGGCGGCGTGCAGGTTTAACAGGTTATGGTTACCAAAAACTTTTAGGGCGCCAGCTGCATCGTCAATATGCACTGTTGTAATGCCGTTGTTGATGGAAAATTCCGGCAGGTTATATGGTTGGTAGCGTATATCAGTGCGATTATGTAATTCAACAAGGTCTTTTAATACAACATCAGTTTCGTTATACACCAGCAGACCGTTCGACTCAATTTTATCAATGAAGATTTTGAATTGCTCAAGATAAATCTCAAACGTTGGAAAAACGTTTATATGGTCCCATGCTATGCCCGTTATTATAGCAATATGCGGAAAAAGAAAATGAAATTTCGGCCTTTTTTCCAGGGCGCTGGCCGGGTATTCATCCCCTTCGCAAACAATAACGGGTGCGTCGGTAATGCTTACGCTTTGTTCAAAACCTTCCAGTTTAGCGCCCACCAGGTAGTCAAATAACCTGCCCGTATTTTTCAGCACATGCATTATCATACTGGTAGTGGTAGTTTTGCCATGGCTGCCGCCTACCACTATTCTTGTTTTCCCAATGCTCTCCTCGTAAATATATTCCGGGAAGGAATAGATTTTTAACCCCATGGCCTTTGCTTTCAGCAGTTCGGGGTTATCCGCTTTTGCATGCATGCCCAATATAACCGCGTCAATATCCCCGGTTATCATCCCTTCATCCCACCCGGCTTCTTTAGGCAACAGCCCTTCCCGTTCAAGATTTGACTTTGCAGGCTCGAATATTTCATCATCTGTGCCTGTAACCTGGTACCCCTTTCTTTTTAACGCTATTGCCAGTTGATGCATTACGCTGCCGCCGATAGATATAAAATGTACTTTCATTTTTTAAGATACTCTTAAGCTGTTTCTGGCATGATATTTACAATGTATTCAAAAATATTGTAATAGCTTTGTAACCGGTTGTTGCAAGGTAATTGTAAAATTCTTTTCCCCATGAAAAAAGTGATAGCCATTATTTTAACATGTGTGATGATAAGCATCTTAGCTGCATCATGCTTTGTGTCGCGCGATTCAGATTGCCCGTCACATGACCCAAATTTTTTCCGTAAAGCATCCCGGCGCTAAGCTTAGCCACTGGTAAACAATTAGTAATACTAAAGGTTTAATAGTGCAGCCAGTTCGTTTATAAATGCGGCCTGGCTGATGTTTATTTTAAACCTTGCCTCATCTATACCAAACCACCCGGCCCTGTCAACCTCCGGTACCTCAATCATTTTACCGGTTTTTGGCGGCCATTCAACCCGGCAAAGATTGCTGGTAATTTTGTCTGCCTCAATATCGCCTTCACCTGCAAAGGCATATACCATCTTGCCGCTTTTTAATTGTACCGGCACCAGGGGCATAACATTCTTCATACCGGGCAGGGTGCCGGTCTCCTCCATAAACTCTCTTTTAGCAGCAGCCAGGGGCTCTTCGCCGGTAAATTCTCCTTTGGGTATGCTCCATGCCCCTGCATCTTTTTTTGCCCAAAACGGGCCGCCGGGGTGCACTAAAAAAACTTCTGCAACGCCATCATGCCACCTGTACAGCAATATTCCGGCACTTTGCCTAATTGCCTTCATATTATAAAGTTATTTTTCAAAAATACATTTCCAAACTGCACCGGTCATAAAATCACTCACCAACACGCTTAAAAATAATGCAACAATTAACGCGCTTTTCATGTTTACCTTTATGCACTATAAAATGTTTTGTATGACTTATGAAAATATCGCTGAATTTTTAGGAGAAGAAAGTGAAGCACTGCTAACACATACCTGCCAAACGGTTACCAAAGAAAATTTACACCTGCCGGGCCCTGATTTTGTTGACAGGATAATGATTGACAGCAACCGCAACATTCAAACATTACGCAACCTGCAGGGCATTTTCAACACGGGCCGGCTGGCGGGTACCGGTTATCTTTCCATTCTGCCTGTTGACCAGGGTGTAGAGCATAGTGCAGGTGCATCATTCGCCCCTAACCCCATGTATTTTGACCCTGAAAATATTATACGCCTTGCCATTGAGGGCGGCTGTAATGCTGTGGCCACAACATTTGGGGGGCTTGCAACAATTGCAAGAAAGTATGCGCATAAAATTCCTTTCCTCGTTAAAATCAATCATAATGAGTTGCTTACTTATCCCAACAAGTTTGACCAGGTAATGTTCGGCTCTGTACGGGATGCGTGGAACCTGGGTGCAGCAGCCGTGGGAGCAACAATATATTTTGGCTCGCCTGAAAGCGACAGGCAGATTATTGAGGTATCAAAAGCATTTGAGGAAGCGCATAACCTTGGCATGGCAACCGTTTTGTGGTGCTACCTGCGCAATAATGCGTTTAAAAAAGATGGGGTTGATTACCACGTATCTGCTGACCTTACGGGCCAGGCCAACTACCTTGGCGTTACCATACAGGCTGATATTGTAAAACAAAAACTGCCCGAAAATAATGGGGGTTACAAAGCATTAAACACTGGTAACAGCCACTATGGTAAATTAGACGAGCGTATTTATACACAGCTTACCAGTGGTAACCCCATTGACCTTTGCCGTTACCAGGTAATAAATGGTTATATGGGCAGGTGCGGGCTTATTAATTCCGGCGGGGCATCAGAAGGAGAAAAAGATTTGGCTGATGCAGTACGCACGGCCGTAATAAACAAGCGCGCCGGGGGTATGGGCGTTATTTCGGGGCGAAAATCATTCCAGCGCCCCTTTGCAGAGGGTGTAAAGTTGCTGCATGCAATACAGGATGTTTATTTGGAGAAGAGAATAGAAGTAGCATAAGCAAGGCCGTAAATTATTCGCTACCGGCGTAACGCGTAGCTTGCAGCTTAAAACCACAAAATAACCACTACATGATAACAACCTTTTTTCTTGACATTGGAGGCGTTTTATTAACAGACGGATGGAATCGTAAAGCAAGGGCGGAAGCGGTAAAAACATTTGGGCTTAATGCTGAGCAGATGGAAGAAAGGCACCATTTAACCTTTGATACTTATGAAGTAGGGAAGATTACGCTGGACACCTACCTTGAAAGGACGGTATTTTACGACAACAGGGATTTTGGCCCCCAGCAGTTTAAAGAATTTATGTTCGCACAGTCTGAACCACATAACGATATGATTGAACTGGTAAAGGCAATGAAGAAAAAGTACAAGCTAAAGGTTGCCGTGGTTAGTAATGAGGGGCGGGAACTGACGGAATACAGGATAAAGAAATTTAAGCTGGGCGACTTTGTTGATTTTTTCATTTCATCCTGCTTTGTACATTTTCGTAAACCGGACACAGATATTTTTAACCTGGCGCTGGATGTGTCTCAGGTCTCGCCCCGTGAAGTAGTTTATATTGAAGACCGCCCTTTGTTTGTGCAGGTTGCCGACAGCCTTGGCATAAATGGTATTCATCATGAGGGAATGGAAGCCACCTGCAAAATACTGGAACAAAAATTTGGTATGACGACAGGCTAAAATAACGTTGCACCTTATACCTAACTTTATTGCATGTTCAACAAAGGCTCTGTTACAGTAACCAGCAACTGCGCGCCTGTAACCATACATCTTGTATCCTGCGGCGCTGTAGCCGTTAAAACCCGTTTCAGGAACGCCCGTTTTTCAGGCATACCGGCAATGCTTGATTTTATGGCAGACAGGAAATTTACTGAATGGCTGCCTATATGGGTGATGATAATTGAGCACCCTGAAGGCGTGTTTGTAATTGATGCTGGCGAAATAGCAGAAGTTAATCGCAAAGATTATTTTAAATTATCAGGTTATATTGCCAACTGGTTTGACCGATCCCAATTTAAATTTGCCATAACCAGGGAAGAGGAAATTGACCGGCAACTGCAATCGCTGCGTATTCCTGCCGAAAAAATAAAATCGGTGGTAATTACCCATCTCCATTTTGATCACACCGACGGTATAAAGCATTTTCCTTCCACTGAAATATGTGTCAGCGGGGATGAATGGCAAAGGCCTTTTGGAGACCTGCCAAAATTATATCCGTCATGGTTTAAGCCGGTATTACTTGAAATGAACACCCGGTATGACGTGTTTTACCGTGCGTGCCCGTTAACCCAGGCAAAAGATATATGGCTGGTAGAAACACCGGGGCATACTTACCATCATTGCTCTGTACTGCTTGCCCTGGATGGAATAAACATCATGTTTGCAGCAGATATTTGTTATACCCAGCAGCAATTATTACAGGGCGGTTTTCCGGGTAATACCACCAGTAACAAAACGGCCCAAAAAACTTATGATGCTATCCGGCAATTTGCCAAAAACCATCCTCTTGTATTTCTCCCCTCACACGATGCAGAGGCTGCTACCCGCTTACAAAATCTTGCGTTGCTGTCTGAATAAAAAATTTTGTAGAAGTACTAATATGGTTGAATAGCCTGTTATATAATTATAAAGAAATTCAAAAATAATCAGTGGCTTGTCAATTGGTTTATATAGAAAACCTCCCGGCTATACTTAGAATGCCCTTTCCCGGATGGAGAAAAAGGCAATAAAGCCTAAATCACCAAGCCGGGGGAGAAAGAGGATGGGTATAAACTGTAAAACAGCCATGCTTATCTATCATGGCTATTGTTAACTTCTTTATTTCTATTGTAATTTCTTATTAGTAAAAAAACAAGAAAAAACAATACTATCACCCCGGTAATCCCTAAAAATATCATTGTAAACATAACACTTAATTATACAATATAAAAACAACAACCGGCGCAAAAAGTATGCACAAAATAATTTAACAGCATTTCATAAAGCATAATCATTTGTCCCCAGTGGCATCAATATTGGGGTTTTATCCCTTGTATTGATCAAATTAAAATGATTTGTTATGAAAGAAGGATATAAGTTGACACTATTGTCAAAAGCAGTGCTGGGCGCAGTTTTCACAGGCCTGTTTGTTACACTCGCTAACCTCGTTTATGATTATGTTTACCGCGATATAACTAACTATGCTTTTTCAGAAATTATTAATGTCCCTTCTTTAATTTTCTTTTCAATGCTTACCCTGCTGGTGGCGGGCGTCATATACTTTGTAGTGAAAAAACTTCTTGGCAGCGATGTATGGTATATGCTGTTTTTTGTTACATTAACAGTGGTTGGCCTGTTTATTCACCTTGGTACAACCATGCCAAATGGCGCTCCTATTTCAACCAATGCCCACGGCTTAACCATTGGTGTTTTCCTTATCACAGGCCTTGCAGCCGCATTTGTTGTGCCTTATATGGCGCGGCACTCGTCTGTGTGGTCTTCCACATAAACACATAATGTGCAATTAATTTACCAGGTGAGCATATTTGTCCACGCGGGCGTTGCGGTATAATAAATTAACACACTAATAAAAACAACACGTACGATAATAATTTTAATGAGTATACTATGAATACAGTTGATTTTACCTGCGCAATAGATAAAGACGAGCAGAAGCCATTACACCATTATTGGGAACATACGGTAGGCAGCGGGCACGCAACAATGGCACTGCGCGCTGATTGGCAACAGCAACTTACTAAATGCCGGCATGACCTGGGCTTTCGGTATGTGCGGTTTCATGGTATATTATGCGATGATATGGGAACATTGGTTGATGAAAAAGATAAGCTTGTTTATTCATTTCACAACATTGATGTTATCATTGATTTTTTACTTTCAATTGGCATGCGGCCATTTATTGAGTTGTCATTTATGCCTACCACGCTGGCATCCGGTGATAAAACAACCTTTCACTACAATGCGAATGTAACGCCCCCAAAAGACTATGATGCCTGGGAGAAATTAATCAATAAACTCGTAACCCACCTGGTTAACAGGTACGGTAAAAATGAAGTTGGGCAATGGTTTTTTGAAGTATGGAATGAGCCTAACTTGAATTCTTTTTGGACAGGCACCCAGGCTGACTATTTTAAACTATACATGCATACGGCAAAAGTCGTAAAAAATATATGCCCATCGGCTAAAATCGGCGGACCTGCCACTGCAAAAAATGAATGGATTACCGAAATGGTTGAGTTTGCAAAGAAAGAAGAATTATCTCTTGATTTCATTTCAACACACCATTACCCAACAGACGCTTTTGGCAGCCCCGGGGACAATACGATAGAACAACTGGCAAAAAGCAGGCGCAGCGTATTGAGAGATGAAGCATCGGAAACAAAAAAGAAAGCAGGCAACATTCCGGTTTATTATACTGAATGGAGTGCTTCATCAAACCCTTTTGACGAATTGCATGACGAACCCTACAGCGCAGCATTTATTGTTAAAACTGTACTGGAAGCAAACGGGTATGTAGAAGGATATAGCTACTGGACTTTTTCAGACCTGTTTGAAGAAAACTATTTTTCGTCAGTTCCTTTTCACGGTGGTTTTGGCCTGCAAACAATACATGGCATACCCAAACCATCATACAGGGCTTACCAGTTATTGCATAAGCTTGGCAATAACCAGGTAGCGGTGGCAGGCAGCCATCAAACCGTTGATGCATGGGCGACATGCAGTAAACAAAAAATACAAATGCTCTTAAGCAATTCCGCACTTCCAAAACACCCCATACAAACAGCCATTTTAAAAATAAGTGTAACTGGTGCGGGTAATATAAAAGGAGGTTATATTGAGCGTATTGACGATGACCATGCTAACCCACTCAAGACATGGAAAGCAATGGGCTCACCGGCTGATTTGTTGCCGTTACAGGTGCATGCTGCTGAGGCTGCATCCATGCTTATCAAAGAGCCGTTAACGCCCCTGGTTGAAGATGGTACGGTTTTTTTAAATATTAGCATACCACCCCAGGGTGTTGCATGTATTACCCTTGAATTATAAAGTTGTATAGTATGTTCAACAACACACCAGCGCACGACAAACAAATGCTGGACACCATACTGGCGGAAACGGTTGAATATTTTTTAAAAGAAACTAATCCGCAAACAGGCCTTGTACCAGACAGGTCAGAACCCGGGGCGCCTGCAAGTATCGCCGCATCCGGCTTGGCACTATCAGTATTTGTAATTGCCGCCGAGCGTGGGCTTATTTCGCACAATATTGCGCTTGCCAGGGTGTTGAATGTTTTACGCTTTTTTAACAACGCGCCACAGGGCCCCGAGCCTGGTGCAACGGGATATCATGGCTTCTTTTATCATTTTCTGGATGCAAACACAGGTAAACGGGTGCAAAATTCAGAATTGTCTGTAATTGATACCGCGCTGTTTTTGATAGGGGCATTAGTAGCAGGAGAGTATTTTAACAGGGGAACACCTGAAGAAAACAGCGTTTTTTGGCTTGCAGAAAATATTTATAAAAAAACAGACTGGGTTTGGGCCACTAATGGCCAGGATGCCATTTGTCATGGATGGAGGCCAGGAGCAGGTTTCCTGCCGTATTATTGGAACTCGGGATATAATGAGGCACATTTACTTTATATCCTTGCCTTAGGGTCGCCAACTTTTCCTGTTAATCAAAAAGCTTATTTAAACTGGACAAACACATTCGAAACACGCACATATTACGATACAACCTGCACTTATGCCGCCCCGCTGTTTATTCACCAGTTGCCCCAATGCTGGTTGAACTTTAAAGGGATACAGGACGATTATAACCGTCGAACCGGGATGGATTATTTTGAAAACAGCAGGCGCGCTACAATTATACAACAGCAATATGCCATTGATAACCCTCACAAGTTTGCTGAGTACGGGCCATTTTGCTGGGGTTTCACTGCAAGCGACGGCCCCGGGCCGGTTAAATTGAAAATAAACAGCAGGGAAAAAGAATTTTTTGGCTACATAGCGCGGGGTGCGCCTGACGGGCCAGATGATGGCACTGTTTCTCCATGGGCAGTTGCTGCATCTCTTCCTTTTACGCCTGCCATAGTGATTGATTCATTAAGGTATGCAATTGGGCACTTTGGCCTTAAAAAAGAAAGATCATTTGGGTTTGAAGCGAGTTTTAATCCAAGCTTTCCCGAAAATTCAAAAAACCCAAATGGCTGGGTATCCCCCTGGAAATTTGCGCTAAACCAGGGCCCAGTCATATTGATGATTGATAATTTTCAAAACGGTCTCATGTGGAAGCTTACAAGTCACTGCCCCTATATAATTAATGGCTTAAGGCGCGCCGGCTTTTCAGGCGGATGGTTAAGTAGTTAATAAAAACGCCGACTTGTTTGGCAGGAATTTTGGCGCACTTGTAATCTCACCCAATACCCTGGTACACTCACTTTGAAATTTAAATTATATGAGTAAAAAAGTTTCCGATTTTATAATTGAACGCCTGGTTGAATGGAACGTAAAAAAAATTTTCGGTTTCCCGGGCGATGGCATTAATGGAATCCTTGGTGCATTAGGCCGAAAGCAAGACAATAAAAAATCTCATGGTGAAATCCAGTTCGTACAGGCGCGGCACGAGGAAAGCGCGGCATTTATGGCTAGTGGCTACGCCAAGTTTACCGGGCAGCCCGGTGTTTGCCTTGCCACATCAGGTCCCGGCGCTATACACCTGTTAAACGGCTTGTATGATGCGAAGATGGATCACCAGCCGGTTGTTGCAATAGTTGGGCAACAGGCGCGTGCAAGCCTTGGCGGCAGCTACCAGCAGGAGGTTGACTTAATAAGCCTGTATAAAGATGTTGCAGGGGAATATGTACACATGTGTTCTGACCCAATGCAGGCACGCCATCTCATTGATCGCGCATTTCGCATCGCTATTTCAGAACGTACGGTAACCTGTATAATATTTCCGAATGACGTACAGGAACTGGATTTTGTTGAGCCGGCAAGAGCGCATGGAACGGTGCATTCAGGCCCCGGTTATGAAAACCCTGTGATAGTGCCTGATAAAATTCAGTTACAAAAAGCGGCAGACATTTTAAACGAGGGTAAAAAAGTAGCCATACTGGTAGGTGCAGGCGCATTGCATGCCGGTGATGAAGTACTGGAAGTTGCTGACCTGCTTGGTGCGGGTGTAGCGAAGGCTTTATTAGGTAAAGCTGTATTACCAGACGATATACCTTTTGTTACTGGCGCCATAGGGTTGCTTGGCACAAAGCCAAGCTACGACCTGATGACGCAATGTGATACCTTGTTTATGATTGGCAGCGGGTTTCCTTATTCCGAATTTTTACCAAAAGAGGGCCAGGCAAAAGGAGTTCAGATTGATATAAGTGGCAAAATGCTCAGCATCCGCTACCCCATGGAGATTTGCCTGCAGGGAGATTCAAAAGAAACGCTGAAAGCGCTTATACCGCTGTTAAAAAGAAAAGAAGACCGCGGATGGCAAGAGCAAATTATTAAGGAAGTTGATCGTTGGTGGAAGGTGCTTGAAGCAAAAACAAAAGACAGTGCTGACCCGCTTAATCCTCAACTGGTATTTTGGGAACTTTCGAAACGCCTGCCAGACCAGTGCATCTTTTCAGCCGACTCTGGCTCAACAGCAGCGTGGTTTGCACGTGACTTAAAAATCCGTAAGGGTATGAAGGCATCATTATCAGGCAATCTTGCTACCATGTGCCCTGCCATGCCTTACACTATAGCGGCAAAATTTGCTTTCCCGGAGCGTATGCCTATAGCGCTAATTGGGGATGGGGCGTTTCAAATGCTGGGAATGAACGGAATGATAACTATAGCAAAATACTGGAAACAATGGGCTGACCCCCGCCTGATGATATTGGTACTCAATAACAGGGACCTCAATATGGTTACCTGGGAACAACGTGTGCTGGTGGGCGACCCAAGGTACGATGCCTCGCAGGATGTACCCGATTTCCCGTACGCGGAGTATGCTAAAATGCTGGGCCTTGAAGGGATTAAAATTGACGACCCGAAAGATGTGGAAGAAAAACTTGATTGGGCTTTTTCAGTAAAAAAACCGGTGCTGGTTGAAGCTTATGTTGACCCATCTGTACCCATGCTGCCGCCGCACATAACTTTTAAACAAATGAAGGCGTTTACTTCTTCCATAGTGAAGGGCGACAGCAAAGCATGGGATGTTATTAAGCAAACGTATAAGGATGTTGTAGATGAATACTTACCTGCATAAAAATAGTGATACAGCAATTACGCAGGTTAAAACAGCGGCATATACAATACCAACAAGCACACCTGAATCTGACGGAACAAAAGAATGGCGACAGACAACAATGGTGCTGGTGGAATTGTCTGCAGGGGGTAAAACGGGCTTAGGCTACACGTACTCAAACGCAGCCGCATGGTATATGATTGAAAAGTCTTTAAAGGAAATAATACTTTCACAGGATTGCCTGCAAATTGAGAAAATCACACAATTGCTTTTGCATGAAATAAGAAATGATGGTGATTGCGGTGTAGCTATGATGGCCGTAAGCGCCATAAACAATGCTTTGTGGGATTTAAAGGCAAAGCTGTTTGGTATGCCGCTTTACAAACTCTTAAATGCAGTACACGGCCAAATGGCTATATATGGCAGCGGCGGGTTTACTTCTTATACAAACAAGCAAACACAGCAGCAATTTGAACGGTGGGCAAGCCAGGGCATAACATCATTTAAAATGAAGATTGGCCGCGAACCCGGTAAGGATGAAGAACGGGTAAAGCAGGCGCGCAATGCAATAGCAAATAATGCCGCGCTTTTTGTAGATGCCAATGGGGCCTATACTGTAAAACAGGCGCTTGCAGAAGCGGAACATTTTAAAAAATACAATGTGAGCTGGTTTGAAGAGCCGGTTACATCTGGCAACCTGGCTGGCCTGCAGTTTATTCGCAGTCATGCGCCCGCTCAATATAATATTGCTGCCGGCGAATATGGTTATAACCTGCCATATTTTAAAAAAATGATGGATGCAGGCGCCGTAGACATATTGCAGGCAGACGCAACGCGGTGCGGAGGTATCAGCAATTTTTTAAAGGCCGGTTATTTATGTGAGGCTTATCAACTTCCCTTTTCATCACACTGTGCGCCCGCAATTCACCTTCATGCAGCATTGGCTTTGCCTTCATTTTATATAGCCGAGTATTTTCATGATCATGAACGCATTGAAAATATGCTTTTCGATGGTATGGCCGGGCCGGTAAACGGTTTCCTGCAACCGGATAGCAACGCCCCGGGGCTGGGCATAACTTTTAAATATAAGGATGCGGAAAAATTCAAACAATAAAATTTAGCACAATGGTTTACAAGGATACAAACATACCCGATACTGTTTTTGAAACACCGCAATCGCAAAACGTAGATATTAAACAACTTGAGGCAGAGCTGCAGCAATCTGTAAATGGTGAAATTCGTTTTGATGAAGGTTCCCGTGCATTGTACTCAACTGACGGCTCTAATTACCGGCAGGTGCCGATAGGAGTAGTAATACCAAAAGATGAACAGGACATAATTGAAACAATATCATTGTGCCGTAAATATGATGCTCCCCTCCTATCACGTGGCGGAGGTACAAGTCTTGCCGGCCAATGCTGTAATGTGGCCGTGGTGATGGATATGTCCAAATATTTTAACCGGGTTTTATGGGTTGATGATGATAAAAAATTAGCCAGTGTTCAACCTGGGATTGTTTTAGACACCCTTAGAAACGAAACCAGGAAAAAGGCGGGGCTAACTTTCGGCCCTGACCCTGCAACACACAGCCATTGCACTATTGGGGGTATGCTTGGCAATAATTCATGTGGCGTGCATTCGGTAATGGCTGCATTCCGGGGTGATGGCGCACGTACTTCAGATAACATACACTCCATGACAATAGTTACCTACCGGGGTGTGCGTATTAAAGTAGGCCCTACAACTGATGAAGAATGTCACAATATTATAAACCGGGGCGGCACACAGGGCAACATCTACAAAAAGTTGCTTGATTTTCGTGACAAATACGCTGATTTAATACGTGAAAAATTTCCAAAAATCCCCCGCCGGGTATCGGGGTACAACCTAACGGCGCTTCTGCCTGAAAATGGGTTCAATATTGCACAATCGCTCGTTGGCTCTGAAAGCACCTGCGTAACAATAGTGGAAGCAACATTAAAATTGCTGCCGGAGCCAAAAGAAAAATCATTGTTGGTGCTTGGTTACCCTGATGTTTATGAGGCAGCCAATGATGTAATGCTGATACTTAAGCACAAACCTATAGGCCTTGAAGGATTAGATGATATCCTGATAGGTTATATGGAAAAAAAGGGGCTGAATGTAAAAGACCTGCCACTGCTGCCAAAAGGCAAAGGCTGGTTGCTGGTTGAATTTGATGGCGCAACAAAGCAGGAATCAGATAATAAGGCCAGGTTGTTAATGGCAGAATTAAAAACCGTTTCGCCGGCACCGGAAATGAGTCTGTTTGATGACCCCAAACAAGAACAAATGCTCTGGGAGATAAGAGAATCAGGCCTTGGCGCTACGGCATGGGTGCCGGGTGAGCCAATGAGTGTGCCCGGGTGGGAGGATTCCGCGGTTAGCCCTGGGGATGTGTCAGCTTACTTAAAGGATTTACGGGCACTATTCAACAAATACGGCTACAAGCCTTCCGTATATGGTCATTTTGGCCAGGGTTGCATACATTGCCGTATACAGTTTGACCTGTTTACAAAAAAAGGCCTGGACGATTATAAATCATTTACTGTTGAAGCAGCCAATCTCGTTGCAAAATACGGTGGCTCAATTTCCGGCGAACATGGTGACGGCCAGGCACGCGGTGACCTGCTGGAAATTATGTACGGCAGAGAAATTGTGCAGGCCTTTCGCGAGTTTAAAGCCATTTGGGACCCTGATGACAGGATGAACCCGGGTAAAAAAATTGATACTTATGGGCAACTGTCAAATCTTAGAATCAACAATAACTATAACCCTCCTGCAGTAGATACTTTTTTTGCGTACGCGGATGACGATAACAATTTTGCACGCGCCACTTTGCGGTGTGTGGGTGTTGGCAAGTGCCGCAGGCACGAAGAAGAAACTATGTGCCCCAGCTATATGGTAACGAGGGAGGAACAACATTCTACCCGTGGCAGGGCGCGTATGTTGTTTGAAATGATGGAAGGTGATGTGGTTACGCACGGATGGAAAGATAAAAACGTGAAAGATTCACTTGACTTATGCCTTGCCTGCAAGGGATGTAAATCTGATTGCCCGGTGAATGTGGATATGGCGACGTATAAAGCCGAGTTTTTAGCGCACTATTATAAAGGGCGGCTGCGGCCACCCGCTGCTTATGCTTTTGGCTGGATATATTGGTGGTCAAGGCTGGCATCATTAATACCCCGTACAGTAAACTTCTTCCTCCATTTGCCGGTATTAAGCAATGTTATAAAGGCACTCGCAGGCATTACTCAGCAACGCGACCTGCCAAAATTTGCAACATATACCTTCAGGCAATGGTTTAATGCAAGAACAAAAAAAAATGTGGCCTTACCGCCGGTGATATTATGGGCAGATACTTTTAACAATTATTTCCTGCCTCAAACACTCGCAGCAGGCGTTGAGGTGCTTGAAGCGGCAGGGTTCAGGGTTATCATCCCGGGCAAATCGCTTTGCTGCGGCAGGCCCCTGTATGATTTCGGAATGCTCAATACCGCAAAGAGGATGCTTGTTGAAATAATGGAGGCACTGAAGACCGGGATAGAAAATGATATACCTGTTGTTGGCCTGGAACCGAGTTGTGTAGCAGTTTTTCGCGATGAGCTTGTAAACCTGTTTCCTAATAATGAGGACGCCAAACGGCTGAAAAAAAATGTTTATACGCTGGCTGAATTTCTTACTAAAAAAGCGCCGGAATTTGTTATACCACCTCTGGAAAGAAAGGCGCTGGTGCATACGCACTGTCATCATAAATCTGTTTTAAGTACAGATGCAGATAAAAAGCTATTACGCAAAACAGGCCTTGACTTTAATATTCTTGATACGGGCTGCTGCGGCATGGCAGGGTATTTTGGCTATGATACAGGCGACCATTATGATTTATCAGTGAAGGCCGGTGAAAGAGTGTTGCTGCCGGCGGTAAGAAACGCCGGGAAACAGGCAGTTATTATTGCAGACGGCTTTAGCTGCAGGGAACAGGTTGAACAGGAGACTGGCAGAAAAGCAATGCATTTTGCGCAGGTTTTACAAATGGCGCTGCATGAAAAGGGTTCGCAAACCGCCCAGCCTTACCCCGAAAGAAAATATGTAGACGGTATGAGGCTGAAAGACCCTGCGGCAACCCGTAAAATTATTCTTACCGCGGTACTTTTTCTCTCTGTAGCGGCGATAATAACCATTGGCGGTAAAAAATACTTTAAACATTAACACATGGATATAGGAAAAAAAGTTTGGGCGATAGCAGAAGGTTTTATCCCGGGTTGGAGTAACGGGCCCGCACCCGATTTTATAAGTCACGATGCGGCATGTATCCTAAATACTTCTGATGATGAAGCTCATGTGGAGATTACCATTTACTTTTCTGACAGGCAGCCGGCCGGACCATTTATTACAACCGTGCCTGCAAAAAGAACAAAACATTTACGGTTCAACGACTTCTCCGACCCTGAAGCGATTCCAAGAGAGACAGATTATGCAAGCGTGTTCATCTCGGATGTTCCCATTGTTGTGCAATACACAAGGCTTGACTCAAGGCAAGCGGAAAATGCGCTTATCAGCACTATTGCTTACACTCAATAACACTAATGATGAAATACAAATTACTAAATGATGATATTCAAAAAACCTACGCTCTTGTTTTAGAAAGCGGTGAAGAAGTGATGGCCTGCCTTAATGATTTTGCTGGCAAAAATGACATCCATTCCGCCCGTTTTAGCGCGATAGGGGCCTTTAGCCATACAACCGTGGGCTTTTTCGATTTTAGCATTAAGGATTACAAAAAAAATGTATTTGATGAACAAATGGAAGTACTTACCATTACAGGTGATATTTCTACTTATAAGGGCAAAATAAAAATCCATACGCACGCGGTGCTGGGCAGAAAGGATGGAACAGCGCACGGCGGCCATTTACTAAAAGCAATTGTTCATCCTACGCTCGAAATAATTGTTACGTCATCTGTGCCCTACCTGGAAAGGGCAATGGATGCTGATTCGGGTATTCCTTTAATCAAATTATAATAAAATTCATCCTTTATGAATAACTCATCACAAGTAAAAGTAGTGGTGGCTATCCTTTTTCGCTGTAAAACAAAAAACGTGAGCAGCTATCACCTTGCAAACAGCCAATGAAATCAATACAGATAAATTTGAAGTTCAATTCTCTTTTGACGCCAATCGCTTTCAAACCTTAGCTATTGTTTTAACGAAAGGGGGAGCGAAAATAGAAGCCACTTATTCCACCATCAACCTGCTGCCTCAAAGTGGCGCCGATTACGACCGTCTTAAAATAATTGACAAAGACGATAAGTTTACCTATCAGATATTGAAAGTTAATATTTGATTTTGATAACTCATTTAAAATATACCCAAGCCCGGTAACTGGGAAAAAATAACGTCGCGGTTTCCTTTGAAAAAGCATCGGCGACGGAAGCTGAAGTTTATGTGCATAACAGTGCTGGATCGAAGATTCTGGCTGCCACATTTGCAAAAGGACAACTTCAATATAACCTGCAACTGCTTAACATTGCTGTGGGAGTTTATTTTATAGTGGTAAATACCAAAGAAAAATTGTATCAGACTAAGTTTGTTAAAGCGTAACCATATAACGGAGCCGTGGACTTAAAATTTTCCTCCGCCGTCCCGCATCCGATTAGGAGGCTTTTGTATGTTTCCGGAAAAAGGTATCCCGGCATAAGCCGGGAGGTTTCCTTTCAAGGATGTTCAGGCAGTTAAAATGAAATAACTTGGGTACAGTATTTTTTCACAGGTACTACGACCCGATAATTTTATATAACTCATCCAGCTTGGGCGATAATATAATTTCTGTACGCCTGTTCCTGGCCCTGCCTTCGGGTGTTGCATTGGTATCCACGGGGTCGTACCATGAATGACCTAACGACTCTACCCTTACAGGGTCAACTTTATAGTTGTTTACCAGTATGCGAACTATGGCGTTTGCACGAGCGGTACTTAAATCCCAGTTATCCTGGTAACGGCCGTGAATAGGAATGCTGTCCGTATGTCCTTCAATGTCCACTGAAATATCCGGGTTTACATTAAGCACTGCAGCCAGCTTTGATAACGCGTCAACACCCTTAGGGTTAACTGTTGCGCTGCCTGATGGAAATAATAAATTCTCTGAAAGGCTTACATATACCTTGCCGTTTTTCTGCGTTACTGACAAATCGCTGGAACTAAAACCACGCAGGGCGTCAATCATTTTATTTTTTAATTCTTCTGATTTTGCCCTTTGCTGTGCCAGCAGGTTTTGCAATTGCTGCAGCCTTTGCTGTTGTTGCTGCAATGTCATTTTACTCTGGTCGAGCTGGTTTTGCTGGCTGGCGGATTGTTCACCAAGCTTGCTGTTTTGCTCGCTCAGTTTTGCCACCTGGTCTTTAAGTTGTGAAATATTATTTTTTAGCTGGGCTATATTGCTTTCAAGGTCTGTAACCCGGTTTGCGAGGCGTGTACTGTCCGCGCGTAAGGCTGCTGTTTCCGCCTGTGATTGTTTCAATTGCTTGGCAGGTACGCAACTGGCAAGCAACAGCATGCCGGCCAAAACAATGGTGATACTTTTCATAGTGTTTGTTTGATTTTGCAGGTACACATTAAAAAACTATGCCAAAAAATCAAACTTAATACTGTAGTGCAGTTAACTAACTGATATACAGTTGTTCCCCGGAAGATTAATGAAAACCAAAAATTATTGCAATCTCGTTTAAGGAAACGTGAATTTGTAAAATAAAATCATCACAAACGGGTTAAAACAACCTTAGTTGCACACCTTTTGTAACGCCGCGTGGCTTTGCCCTGCCAAACACTGTTCTGCCTTCATATTTCCATGAATCATTTCTCTCTTTCTCAACCAATTCTTCAAAACGTTCATTAGGTATAAAATCTTTTTCGGCTTTTGCCGCTAATGTATGCAGGGCTTTAATAGCCTGCTGCTTATCGGTCTGCCCAAGTTTTGCTTTATGTACAGCAGTTTGCAATATGTTTATTGTTTCATCATACACCTTTACAGGTACAGGGAAAGGATGGCCGTCTTTACCGCCATGGGCAAATGCGAAACGGGCAGGGTCTTTAAAACGGGAAGGCGTACCATGAATGACTTCGCTTACCAGCGCGAGTGATTGAATAGTTCTCGGCCCCACGCCCTGCAGCAATAATAACTCTTCAAAATTATTAAGGGCGTGTTCATGCGCCACCCACAAAACACTGCCAAGCCTTTTTAAATTAACATCTTCAGCATACACTTCATGGTGGGCGGGCATTACCAGTTGTTGTATTTCCTGCATCATCAATTCCGGTTTTTCCTGCGTTAATGCCAGCATGCCGTTTCGCGCAGCGGCAGCTTCGGCCGCAGCAACATTTAATATTGCGCCCTGGTTAATACCGCATACCGCCGTATGCGGCTCCTGTACGAAACTTTCAAAATCGCCGGAATGCCAGTGATAGCGCCGTGCGGTGCCGCTGGCATCACTCATGCCCTGTTGTATTACTGTCCACTCACCTGCATCACTCACAATAAAATTGTGGGTGTATAGCTGGAAACCATCCTGCACGGCAGTATTATCTACTTTTGCACTCAGCTTGCTGCAACGCACAAGATGGTTTCCGTCAAGTCCTGTTTGTTCCGCTACCGATAAAAGCTCCGCAGGCGCCTCTTTTGAAAACCTCCCTTTTCCCCCGCAAATAAAAATGCCTAACTCACTGGAGTGTGGATTGACAGCGCGCTTTAATGCGCCCATTACAGAAGTAGTGATGCCTGATGAATGCCAGTCCATGCCCATTACAGCGCCGAGGCTTTGAAACCAGAATGGGTCGCTCAAACGCTTCAGCATTTCGTGTTTACCATATTCCATCACTACAGATTCAGTAACTGCCAGACCGAGTTTGGCCATACGTTCTGCCAGCCATTGCGGCACATACCCGTAATGTAAGGGCAAATCTGCGGAACCTGAACGCTGCATAATACTAACAAAATTAGCATTATTTTACTAAAAAGAAAATAAAAAATACGGCGGCGGCCTTCAACCCTTACCCAGTAGTTCGGCAAGCCGCGCTTTTAGGCCATTGGTGGTTTGAATGCCCTGTACAACAACACCAGCAAGGAATTGCTGAAAATCATCGGCATGTGTTTCCCTTTTGCCTGTTTTCAGGTGTATATGTGTAAAGGTAGTCCATAAAAGCGCCTTTAATTGTTGCTTATGTTCATCATACATAATCAACTCTACCTTAATATACGATTCACCGGCATCAATCACCTGCGAAACAATGCAGATTTTCTCGTTGTAAAAAGCAGGCCGTACATATTGTATTTCGTGGTTGGTAACAACCCATGTTACGCCGCGTTTTGCAAATTCAGGTAATGAAATCTGGTAGTTATCGCGCAGGTGGTCTTCACGTGCATTAAGCATGTAATCAAGATACCGGGCATTGTTTAAGTGGCCCATTGGGTCACAATCGCTAAAGCGTACTATGTAAAAAGATTCCAGCAATGTTTGCATACTGTGTAATTTAGCTTATAACTCTTGCACCACAAACATAAACGGTGGAGTATAGTCTACTGTCAAGAAAAAATAAAAGTTTTTTATGCTGATAGGTGAGCTTTCCAAAAAAAGCGGTTTCAGCAGGGATACCATCCGCTTTTACGAGAAAATAGGCCTGGTTGAAGTAAACGGCAACGCAAGGCTGAAAAACAACTATAAAAATTATCCTGATGCGGTTTTAAAACGGTTGCTGGCAATTAAACAGATAAAGGAATTTGGATTTACACTGGAAGAAACAAGAGGAATGATACTGCTTTTTGAAGAAGGCGCGCTTGAACCAACACGCGGTATGCGCTTTGTGCAGCGTAAAATACACCTTATTGACAGGAAAATTGAAGAACTGCAAAATGTAAAAAGCAGGCTGCAGCAAATTACCGCCAGTGAAGAAGAGCATTGCCCCTTAGGCAAGATACTTATGACGCTTAACTGAATGAAATAAAGAAAGGCTGCCAAACCCCGTGCAGCCTTTACATATAACAACAACAAAAAAGTCTTCTTATTTAGGTATGGCTACTGATGCCTCTTGCGACAAAATGCCCTGGTTATTGCCGGCATACACGCATTTAAAACTATACGCATAGGTATTTCCGGCACTTACACGCTTATCAACATACATTGTTTGAGTAGCCGGTATATTTTCATACATAGCCGCTACGCCGCCGTTTACCGAACGGTATAAAATAATATTGGCAGGCTGTGCATTACGCTTTACTGTCCATTGCACCTTAACAACTGTAATACTGTCTTGTTGCAAAGTTGCATTTATTTCTCCGTCACCATTTTCCTTCGCCCGGAAATATGTTTTCGCATTAACAGGAAAAGAGGGATCGCTTTTTAACCCGCTGCTGTCTTCGCTTACAAGCTGGTAGGAGTAAAGCGTTTGTTTTTGCATGGAAGTGTCGGTATACGCGGACTGGTTTTTATCCAGTGCTGCCACCTGTACCCAATCGCTGCCTGCCGTTTTCCTGAAAAGATATTGTTTGTTAAGGTCGCTGCTGGTGCTTGCATTCCAGTACAGTTGTATGGATGTATCGGTGGCATTATAATTGGTAAACACAGCAGGCACAGGCGGAACAACATCTGGCTTTATTAATTTTACCGCCTGGGAATAACCGCTGTTATTTAAATTGTTATCAACAGCAATTGCTTTATAAAAAATCTCCCTGGTAAGGGTTTTCAATACAATGGTATCGGTAAAAACAGTGTCCTGTATAAGTTCTTTGGATATGGGTGTAAACTCATGGTCTGCGGCATTGGCTTTATAAATGCGGTAGCCCTTAAGGTCATCTTCCTGTCCTAAATTCCAGCGCAGGGTTACAACCCCGTTGGTGTCAACATTACCGGCAAGGCCAATGGGCGGGGCCGGGGGGATTGTATCATAAGTAAACACGTAATCGGGTAAAGAAGTGCTGCTGTTGCCGGCTGTATCAACCACAGTAACACGGTAATAATAGGATTGGCCGGCCCGGGCAGCGCTGTCAACAAATTGTCTTGCAGACACGGGCAACAGGTTTTTGTTAAGTACGGCATAGTTACTGTCAAGCCGTGTGCTGCGGCTTACATTATACCCTTTAATATCAGTAGCATTGCCCGGTTGTGTCCAGTTAATTCTATAGCCGGTATTGCTAAGTTTTACCGTACGGTTTAACCCGGGCGGGGGCGGTGCATTATCATCTTTAGCCATTATAACCACCGGCAATGAATAAGGTGAATATTGGGCAAACATATTTATGCCGCGCACACGATAACTGTAATTTTTATACAACACAGGTACTGTATCTGCAAAAGCAATTACAGTATGTTTAAGCTGTTCAGGCGTGCCATTAATATTTGTAAAAGGGTCTTTGTTTAACTGAACGTACGTTTTACCATTGTCATCACTGCGTTCTATAAAAAAGCCGGTGAAATTATTTTCTATCTCATTTTTAGGCCAGTCCAAAAATATCTCTTTGTTATGTGAGGTTGCCTTCACAAATACCACCCTGTTAATTGCCGCCACATCTTTCGGCGAAATAATAAATAATGCGGTATCTGTTTTTAACAGGCCTGGCCGTGGCACCGCGTATAAGCGATAGATATATTTCTTATTGCGTACCACATTTTTATCAACATACCTTAACCCCAATGCTGTAGCGGCTTTTACATTTATATCGGCAGAGAACAACGCAAAGCTGTAACGCATCATATCTTCATTGTGCTGTTTCATCAGCGCTTTAAATTCATCCAGCGGTTCCTGTTTATCCTGGGTTGCAGGCTGAAATGATGCGCCATACAATGCCTGTGCTGCAATGGCAGTATATTTATCGCCTCCATTTGACTTTGATATATTTGCAAGCATCGTTTCTTTACTCCATGGTTTAACAGCCTCAGTTGTCAGCTTCTCAAAGTTTACTTCTATTTTGTTGTCGGCACTCAATGTTGTGCGCTCTAAAATATACCCCTGTTCGTTGGCTACTTTCCAGTCTGTAGCATCAACAGGCGCCCATCGCAGCACTACAGAGTCTCCCATCGCAGCGCCGGTTAATATGAGCCGGGGGGTATGCGGCCCTGCCTGTTGCGGCCTTGCGGTTTTTTCCTGCGCCTGCAGTGCTGCAGGAACGGTTGTTATTGAGAGAATGAAGCTTATTATAAATATCTTTTTCATAATTATTTAGTGTTAATCATTTTTACAGTTACCTAATGCATGGCTCCAATTTTTTGCACCCCTCTTAGTACTGAACCGAGGTTGCCAAAGCTAAGAGTGGCGGGTGACGATATACTTCTTGCTGCGCCCGGCAACTGGTAGCTTGCGCTAACCGTGCCCCCGGCAACGGAAGTAAATTGTTTGGTAGCTGCTACGCTGACATCATATACAGTGCCGATGTTCTGCTGTTGTTCGGGCGCTGGGTCTCCTCCATATACATTAATAAAGTTCTGTATGTAATAATTGGCGTCACGCGCCGGGCTTCCACCCGTTCCCTGCGAGGTTTGCCAGCCCTCAGTATAAGTGGCTTTAAGCGCATAAGAAATGGGTATATGTAAAATGCCTGTTTTGGAATTGTATATCCAATGACTCCATGAAATTCCGCTCAGGAGATATTGCGCTGTTTCTCCGCCGTTAATAACATTCATATCGATATTACCCACATCCCGGGCATCAAGCTGTGATATAGTGTCAGTAAATGTGCGGCTACCTATTAAAGGATTGTTGTATGTTAATCCCTGGTTATACGCAGCCCGCAGGCCATACGTATTAAGCAACTGATCGCTTACCCAGTTTATCCAGTAAGTGGTTCCTTTATTACTTACTGCAACCAGCGGTATTATATGATATGCGTAAGTGTGGCCGGTAACATCGCTGCTCCTGTTATAACCGTTAATATCATAGTCATCAAAATACTCCTTGCTGTCAATATAAACACTCCGCATGTAGGTTACATTGAAATTTTGATATGCAATATTGCTGCCTGATGTATCAGTAATACCCATCATCTTGTAGGCTAGGTAAGCCCTTAATGATTTGTGTGAATTAAACTGGTCGTTAAGGTCTGAAATAGCCATCGTATAAGAATCCGCTGAAGGGGCCCCTGTTACTGCAAACTCAAGATGCGTAATGGGCATATCTGTTTTCTTATCATTAAATGTCCTGTATTGGCTTGTTTTGAAATAGATGATATACAATTGCTTTTCGTCAGATTTCAGCGCAAGCTGGTTGTTAATGGTGCGGGCGCGGATGGTATCGGTTGAGTTACTGCTGTGAGCCGATCCCATGTATAGTGCCAGCTTATTTTCTACGGTAAAGCTATTGGCATTTGCGGTGCCTGTTATTTGTGTTGTTTTACCTATGACAGACGAAAGCACCTGTGTATTTGCAAAATTTACTGCTGCATTTTTTGGGTCGGCCCTGCCAATAAACTGGATGGCGTACACCGTATTAGGACTAAAATTGGCCGGTAATGAAAAACTTATTTTACCTGTTTGGTCAGTGTTGAGCTCAAAAGGGATGGTGGTAGCAGCACCGCCCGCACCAACAACTTTGGCATAAAAACTTTGCGTATAGCCCTGGTCCGCCCCATTCATGTTCAGGCTTGAAGGGTTTAGCACCTGGTCAAGCTTAATAACAGCGTTGCCGGTACCAAAAGCAGTATTGCTTGCTTCATCCTGCATAAAAAAACGCTGCCATTTAAGCGGGTAGGTGTACTCCACCATACTCTCCGGTATTGAATCAAGCCCTTTGTTGGTGGTGAATGATATGGCTCTTGTGTCCTCATAAACTTTTCCTTTGTTCGCTCCTGTACTATACTGCGCAGGTGCCCATACGCCGTTCACCAGTTCTTCCAGGTGGGCGGAAACATTTATAGTGTAGTTTGTAAGCCGAGCCAGTGTTTGATCCGGAACAAAAGTCATTCCTGTCCTGTCTTGTGACAACGAGCCTGATACGTGAGCGTCAGTATTATGTGTATTATCGTGCAGGCCTGCTTTTATGCAGCTTTGCGTAAACCTGAAGTCTCTTCTCACATCACCCTTGTCCTCTGTATGCTGAACAATAGAGAATGAAGTGTTATC
The DNA here is from genome assembly GCA_035550215.1 of Chitinophagaceae bacterium. Taxonomy (GTDB): domain Bacteria; phylum Bacteroidota; class Bacteroidia; order Chitinophagales; family Chitinophagaceae; genus JABDFW01. The sequence goes on from DASZPM010000028.1 coordinate 133,682, forward strand.
GTTGATGCCTACCGTAAAGTTGAATGCAACAGCGGGTGATGTTGTCACCTCCATATCCTTGCTGCCATCTACGGGTGTTATATCGCTTATAAGTTTGAGGCCTGATAATACGTCTTTCGAAACAGTGCATTTCTCACCCATCGTAAATTCAAAGTGCAGCCTGCCGCTTATGGCACCGTCAAGCACAGAATAATAGCCACCAATAGCGCCTGTTACGTATGTAGGATTAGGCAGTCCGGCGGTCAACGCCGCACCCGCGCCAACATCCAGCACATTTATGTCCCCGAAAAAGTCAGTGCTTATGTCTATGCTTCCCCAAATACCGGCATATATCTGGCCGGTAGCATACCACCCGCCGTAACCTACTGTTGTTTGCCCGTTTGAGCAACTAATGTCAGCATCCTGTCCATATTCCTTCAGGGCAATATCAAAACCTATTTTCGCGCCTATATCCGCTTTAAAAATGGCAAACTGTCCCTGGTATTTAAACCCGGCTGATGCACCTAATATAAACCCGGCGCCCCTGTCAAGGTCCGCATCTACGGGCCTGTTAAATATGCTGGTATTCACACCGCTTTTTTGCAGTACTGTAATGATGTCCTGCGGCAAAGGCGGCATGGGGTCTATCTGGTAATTGCCTGCTTCAAGGTAAAAGCTATTATCGTTTAAGAAAAGGTAGTTGAAAGTTATGCGCTGGTCCTCCGGTTCAGGAATACCGAATTTGATGAAGAAGTGCCCGAGTGGTTTTGGCCCCGGCCCAAAATACATTTGTATGCTGCCGTGCCCCCGTAAATCAATAGGCGAGTTAAGCGGCGGGTAATCCATGTCCGCAGTAAGGCTGGCCATAAATATGCTGTTTTGAAAATCATAATTAACATGCACATTTACTACCACCGCAGGTTTGGGGGGTACATCCAGCATACGGCCATTGCCATCAAAATAGATGTCGCTTATACCGCCGCTGCTGGCAAACTCAACCCCTAATGTTGCATCCGCATTAAATACGGGGCGTGCATTAAGGCCGAAAATTATGGTAGCCTTTATACCAAGCGCCGTATTTACGTCAGGCACATAGGTCATGCCCGTTCCGTTGGGGCTGTCATTGCTTTTGTTCCCGGTAATTTTCGAAGGATCTGGCAGCGTTTGCGACTGGTGCATGTGGTAATAAGCGCCACCACCAAAGCCAAACAACGACATGCCAGTATTGCCCAGTACAATGCCCGCGTCTCCCAAATCAAGCAGCGCATCTACGTACCAGTATTTATACCCGCTTACACTGCCAAATTGTATGGTAGAAGCTATGCCAATGTCAATAGCCGGAAAAGTAGCTTTAACCGTACCCTTAAAGCCGCTGCCAAATGTGGGGTCATTATTATAAAAATCAACTTTCCCGTCAATGGTAAGAGCGCCAAGGCTTCCTTTCACCGCAATCTCATCTAAGTGAACAGCATCGTTGGGGTCAAAGTAAAATTTGGGCCTGCCGTTATCCATTTTAAACTTCCCGTAAACACTAAGCGTGGTGGAAGCATCAGGCAATGCAGCAATGTCAGAAAGTTTAACATCCATAGTAAACTTAAGGCCAACATCGGCGCCATTCAGGTAAGGCGAAATGTTGTGCAGGGTTACCGGAAAACTGCCCATATCTCCATTATCGTCGCCGCCCCCTCCATCAATATTGCCGCCGATGCTGTGCTGGGGGCTGGCTAATGAAAAAACAGAGTTGCCGAGGTCAAGATAATTTGGCCCGGCGGTGCTCAGTTTCATCTGCTGAAACTTCACCTGGGCAAAATTTACTTTACCTACCACAGGCAGGGTAGCGTCAATAGATATATGCCCGTTTAAGGTAGCAACGGCTGAAAAATCCTGCCCGGCGCCGGCAGTTACCGTTATGTTTGATGACTGGTCAATTTGCGCCGTAGCCAGCCAAAGGGCAAAATCTAGATTATTTTTTGGAGCGATGACGAACTGGAATTGAATCCCCCCGTTATCCTGTGCTTCGCTGAGCGTGGAATGGTAATCCAATTCTGCATTTTGATGACTTATGTCTGAAACAGGAAGCACTAGTTTTCCATCCATTCCTCCATTCTTAAAGCTGTTGTTTATAATGGTAATGCCGAGGTTATCTATTGAATAATACCAGCCGCCAAGGCTGCCGTTACCAACCTGTAATAAATTGGTAACGCCTATTTTGCCGCTAACGCCACTGCCGTCTATTATTAAACCCTGTACGCCGGCCTGCAATGGTGTGCCATTGGCATTTTTTAACGCAGCTGGTAAATCCATGGTAAGCTGCGGCAGGTAAAAGCCATGCCATTGCGTTTGTTTAAGTTCAGGTTTTTCATCAATAACAGGCAGCCCTGCAGGATTTTGCACATCGCTGTGGTCATAAATAGCGCTGCCCACAAGTGTAAAACCAAAATCTTTGTTCCCCGCCATAACAAACGGGTCAATAGCAACCTGCGCCATCCAGTCACTCCATCCTTTATCAGTGGTTGCTGTAATAGTTGCAGTTACCGGGCTTGCATTATCAGATTTTTTTACAACAAGCGCCTGGGGCAAATTAATAGCCCCAACAATCTGCAAGGTTTTAAAACCATCCTTATCAAAAATAATGTAGGTTCCGCCTGTAGGATTTGAAGCGCCTTTAAGGGTTAATCCCAGCGATGGCAAAACAACGTCATCGGCCAAAAATAATTTGGCGTCACCGCACAGGTCGGTAGCATTTACACAAACATTTTTTGCCCCCAGCGCTATACGCGATACCACCGCATCGTCAGGCGTGTTGATGATGGTTGCCGCATCCATCGTGGCCTGTGTAGCAGTAATCCTTAGTGCTGTAATCTCTATAGTAACCGGGCTGCCACCAACCTGTTTATCCATTCCTACAGGTAGTTGAAAAACGGTGTTGGCAGCAGTGTTTTTTATTTGGGAAACAAGATTGGCCTGGTTGTTATCAATATACTGTGAAAGCTTATCTGCATCTGATGACGAAAAGGGAAGAAGGCTGGGGTTGGGTGATGGAACAGTGGGCAAAAAATCTACATTATTTTTTACCTGTGCGTTTATGGCACCACTTATCAATTCGTTGTTACTGTTAACCTGTACCCCTGTAAAATTAACACCTACAGGCACGAACGAAGAATTGGCTACAGGCAGGTTTACTTTGCCTGTGCCTGTTATACTATTATCGTTGTTTCTTACCAGCGACACTACGGTTACATTAAACCCAGCTGCTTTTATAGTACCACCAACCGCAATGCTTTTATTAGTGGGTTGTGCATTGGCAGGCATAGGAGTTTTGCAACTGCAGACAACCACATTATCATCATTACTATTAGCCGGTACCGCAAGATTTTCCTGCCCATACGTAAAGCCAATAGCTTCACTTAAGCCATCGTTGCGAAATACCACTGTATTACTTGGGTCTTTTGCCTGCACAACCATAGCGTAACGCCTGCCGGGCGTTAAAGCCGGTTGTGCAGGGCCATACACAAATGCGTTTGCCCCAATAATTGTTTGTTGAAAAAATGCAGGTTGTGTGGCGGTTTGTATGGCATTTTCCGGGCTGCGGTTATCTAATATTTCCACAAGCTTTACAGTGTATTGCGTGGAAGGAGGCGCACTGGCGGGGGTACTCCAAGTTACGACAAAATTCTGTATATTGCCTACCGGCACTACATTATCACCATCCGTAGGTTTAATAATAACAGGCGGCTCAACACTCGATACAGGGAAAATATTGCTGCATTCATCTTCTGTCAGCGGCGCGTTTGTGTTATAGTCAAATGCCTGCACGCATATTTGGTAGTTTCCCTCAGGCAGGTTACCTTTTGCAATTAATTCGGCCCTGGTAATACCGCTGAATATAAGCTGGTTGTAATCAAACAGCGCATTAATATCGCTGCCGGTTAAATTTCTTGTTTCCTGCGGTGCAAGGTGCAGTGGTGAAGCGCTCCTGTATTGTTTATTAACGGCAATGGTTACTCCGTTGTCGCCCGTCATGCTGCCGCGTAACTGCAGGTCGGCAGGGGTGTTATTGCCATTACGCACTATCATCATTATCTGCTGCGGGTGAGAGGCAAAATCTGTGATATGAGACGAATAAGGGGGCAGCACAGTAACCTTGATAAATATCTGTGCTTCCCCTTTTGATATTATAACAATACCCAGGCAAAGCAGGCAGAGTTTTATGATAGTAGTAAAATGCTTCTGTTTCATGTAATAATGTTTACAACTGGTTAGGCTAAAAATTATATTGATACCCCAGTTCCGCGCGCGTTTCATTAAAACCCGGCAGTACTGCAGATATGTTTTTTGGTTTATTATTGGTATAGTAAAAAAGAAAATTAAGCCCGTGTTTTTTAAGGAAGGTGTATTGGATATTAGATGAAAGGTTTACTATATTACTGGTACCATCATTTCTTTTATCAAAGAAATATCCTGCGCTTCCGTTTACAGACAACACCGACTTGAATAATGACTTCGTTATGCTTAAAGTACCGCCTTTATTATTGTCCGTAGTGCCGGCGGCATCCATTTTTGTGCTGCTTATATTGAGTGATAAAGACAACTGTGAGGCTATAATACCATAAGTGTAATTAATAAAATACTGGCTGAAATTAATATTGCGGCTTATGGCATTTTGCGCGAAATAGTTATTAAAGTCATTAAGCTTCATCAGGTTTACTGATGCTATTATGGCATGGCTGCTTTTTGTATTGGTAAAAATATACCGGGGGGATACCGACATATTTTGTGTTGTTTGCGCTATTTTGAGTGAATCAGCAAAACGGATGGTGTTGGGCTGCTGGTTGTTGGAGAAATTGGAGTAGTTTACATCTACACCAAACTTTGAAGTAAAATCAACACTCAGGTTTGCGGTGCCTATTGTTTTATTGGATGTAGCCTGTTTTTGGTTCTTTACATTATCATGCTGAAAGCCAATACTCCCGGAAAAACGGAGCTTGTTTTTAAACAACCTGAAATTTGGCGCAACTGTATAACTTTCCAAATCATTGTTAAAAAAATAAGCACCCATGCTTTGAAAGTCAGGGTCTATCCTGTTGTATTGAACCTTTACTCCCCAGCTTGTTGCCTTATAACCTATGGCAGCGTCAGCCGCAATATTAAACTCGGTAGACGCATTTACAATCGCGAATTTTTTAGCCAACTTAAAAAGAGAATTGTCAAATGAGTCAAGTGTAATGGGTGAGTTTATGTCTCTTGTATAAATACTGCCTGCTATATTACCCTGTATATAAAGCTTCCTGAAAAAACTCACCCGTGTGCTAACGCCAATAACTGTATTTGCCGCAGGGGTAATGCTGAAAAAGCTGTCGTACGTTTTGTAAGGCACGCTGGCATCATCATCCTTTGCTTTAAGGTAACTTATGTCAAAATACGTTCTGTCAGTGCCAACGCCAATACGCACAGCATACGCTTTTCGGCTGAAAGAAAATGGCACCAGGCTTTGAGTTGTGGTATCTAAAGTGGTTGCGCTGGCAAGTTTGCCGTACATAAAACCAAACCTGAATTTGCCCGGGTTAAGTTCTACACCCGCGCCCAGCATGGTGTATCCGGCAAGGGTATATGGTGAGAAAACAACGCTGCGGTAACCAAGGTGTACAGTAATCCATTTATAATGGGGGCTAATCCCAAATTGGTTAAACGGCTGGCGGAAACTCCGCTCCTGTTCACTAACAGTAAAATTTAATGGCACACTGAGCCCGTATATTGAAAAGGTGGGATTACCGGAGAAGATATATGAATATGGCGACCTGTTGGCCGGTATGCCCGACGCAGTGTAATATACCCCGCGAAGCTGAACCGCGCCGCTTATGGCAAACGGCTTTTGCTTTGCCAGGCTGCTTATATCCTGCGCTGCACAAAAATTATGAAGCAGGAAATTAAAAATACAGGTACATAAAAGGTAATATACCCATCGGCAACACCTTTGTGCATGCTTATTTTTTTGGCCCATTTATTTTTCTTTTGGTGAAGCAATTTTGCTTCCCGTTAATGAATTTTTATCAATCTTTTTTCACCGGAGCCATGCTGCTGAAGACCCGTAAAGTTTCTTACATACACACAATTTTTCTATACACCAAAAAGTGTATTTTAGTAGTGCCCGCATGGCACCACAATTGCTCTGCGCATTGGAGATTTTGCTGAAAATAATGTTGGCGGATAACATATAGCGTTTAGTTATATTCATAACTCTATAATCTTGTTATCCATTATTATCCTGCGAAAACAGGTTATTAAAAATCCTTCTGGTTAGCTATCGTAAACTTGTGTTTTGATAATGGAGCCCCGTTGATTATTTTTTTATAAACTTGGCTGTGGTTATTTTTTGGTTACCAGCCTGCACAACTACCAAATAAGCGCCCGTTGCAAGCTTGGTTATATTAACAGGCACAACAGCCTGGCCTGTACATTGCACTTCATCAGCCCATATTCTTCTTCCCGAAATATCAGTTATTGTGATGGTCATTTTTTCATTCAGCACACCTGCCACAGGCACGTTTAAAATGTTTTCTGCCGGGTTAGGATAAACCACTGCCGCACTACTGCCTATGCCATTAATACCAATAATTTTCGAATAATGTATGCCACCGTCTTTATCCAGTTGTTTTAGCCGGTAATAAGTTGTATTTAGCGAGAGATAAGCGTCAGTAAACTGGTATGCAAGGGGCGTACTGCTATTCCCATTAATTGCATGCGTAGGTATAAATCCAATGCCGGTAAATGATGTTGTATTTATGCCTCGTTCAATCTCAAAACCTTTATTGTTTGCTTCTGTTGCCGTTATCCAGCTAAGTTGTGTTGTCTTGCCATTAGTTGATGCCGAGAACGATAGTATATTCACCGGCAGTAATGATGCGCACGAATCAGTAAGTAGGTAGTGGCTTTTTACAGATGTGGCGTGTATACCGTTGGCGCTGCTCCATGCAACCTCATACCCCCAGCCGTTAAGTGTTTCAAAGGTGCCGTCTGTTGTAAAGCCCACCCAGGGCACCGGTTTATTATTATCTCCCAGGTTGCCGGGCCCCCATTCCCACGCCAGGTAACCAATTTTTAACGCATTGCATTGTGCTATTATATTTTTGTACGATACAGCCTGGCCGCTGTCGCCATTTGTTTCGTATTTGCAAAACTCGCCCACTATCAAAGGAAGGTTATTGTTAACGCTTTGCTGAAGCGTTTGCGTTACTTCATCGTCAGTATCACCAAAATCATATCTCCAGTAAAGATGAACAGAATAAAGGATATTGTGGTCTGGGTCATAGGGAGTGAGTACCGGCCCCGCATCTTCCAGCATATTTATGTTTTGCCCATAGCCTGAAGCATCTATTATAAGCGGAACGTGTACACCGGCATTCCTGAACTGTGTGATGGCAGTTTTATATGCATCAGTAAATTGCTTTGTGGTGGTGTTAAAAGTGCCTAATTCATTTACAATGTTCAGCAACAGGTGCGCCTGGTGCGCTTTTACTACTGCAAGCACGTCAGGCTGTATCCAATAGTTCATGTACAGGGGCAGGTTATCAACCTCGTTGGTGTTATCAGCAGGGTCATCATCATGCAGCTCAATAATTGGTATCATCTTCTCAGCTTCACAAGTGGTAATGGCAGTATTCAGCATGTCGGCTGTACCCGAATAGTCCCATACTATACGTACGCAGTTCGCGCCAGTTTTGGCAATTTCGTGTATGGAACTTAAGCCATCTCCGCTATTCCATCTCCATATCACCATTTTGTTTACCCCGCGTAAAATTATGGTATCACCGCATGGGTCGGTAAGAAAGCGCCCCTTTACCTGGTAGGTGTTTTCCTGTGCAATTGCGGTAACAGCGAGAAAAGTTAAGATGAGTGTATAGATTATTTTCATAAACACAGGTTTGTTTAATGTCTTATCCACTATCCAGGTCAGCGCCGTAAAATTGCTGAAGCATTCCCGTTAATCCTATACACCTAACGGTGTAATTTTAGCTACCCTTTTTGGTGTAGATGCCTACAGCAAGTTATTCTCTGCTGCGTATCTTACTAAAGCCGCAGTATTTTTAAGTTCAAGTTTTGCCAGTACGTTTTTGCGGTGCGTGTCCACAGTGGCGGGGCTTAAAAAAAGCTTTGCCGCTATTTCATGGTTCGTCATGCCCTCGCCTATATATTTTATTATTTCCAGTTCCCGCGGCGTCAGGTGGTCTTGCTTCTCTTCCGCATTCTTTTTGCCAAAGTGCTGGTACAGATTAAAGCTAAGTTCCTGGCTTATATATTTTTCCCCATTCAATACCCGCGCAATTGCGCGCAGCAATTCCTCCTTGCCGGTATTTTTAATAATAAAAGCATCGGCGCCGGCTTTCAGCAATTTAGCAATAACCGACGCGTCATTCAGCATGCTTACTACAATTACTTTTACGTGAGGTGCCTTTTCTTTAATTATTTTAGTGGCCTCGTAGCCGCTCAATACAGGCATATTTAAATCCATCAGCACACAGTCAATATCATGTTTTACAACCCTCTCAATTGCCTCATGCCCGTTTGAGGCCGTATATACGGCCGAGATCATCCTTTCCTCCTGTAAAATTTTTGAGATTCCGTCAGTTATCAACTGGTGGTCGTCAGCTATCAGTATATTGTATGTTTTTTGGTATGCCTGCATAATTAGTTAAATTGATAAGGTATTTCAACCAGTACACTTGTGCCGTTTCCTTCACGCGAATCTATAGTCATAACGCCCTGCAGCAATGTTGTGCGTGCATCCAGGTTTTTAAGGCCGTATCCTTCTTTATGCGCAGTAACATCAAAGCCCTTGCCGTCATCTTCAATCATCAGTATTATTTTCCCGTCCCTGTATCCTATTTGCAGCGAAACATTTGTTGCTTCCGCATGTTTTAAAATGTTATTTACCAGTTCCTGTGTTATGCGGTATAACGCCAGTTCGTACTCTTTTGCAAACCTTTCCTTAATACCAAAGATTACCAGGTTTATAAGTATAATTTTTGTTTCATTTATTTTGTTTACTAATCCTTCTACTGCCGTAACATAGCCAAACTCCTCAAGTATACCCGGGCTAAGGTTCATCAGCATAACCCGTACATCGCGAATAGTTTCATCAATAAGTTCTTCCGTATTTTGCGCCAGTGTTTCTGTCTCACGGTATTGATGTTTTTGCAGGTTGTTTTTAAAAGTTGACACAAACAATTTCAATGCAGACAGCTTAGTGCCAATATCATCATGCAGGTCTCTCGATATTCTTTTACGCTCCTCCTCCTGCGTGGCAATCATTGTTCTAAGCTGCGTTTCCTGCTTTAACCTGTATTGCTTTATGCGGCTGACATACACGGCATAAATAGCGGCAGCAGCACTTATTGCATACAACAGGTATGCCCATATTGTTTGCCAAAACGGCGGCGCAATAATAAACTGCAGTGAGGCTGTTTTCTCGCTCCAGGCACCCGCGTCGTTTGACGCACGCACTAAAAAGGTATAGGTTCCGGGCCGCAGGTTTGAGTAGCTGGCTGAATAATTATGCTGTGTATATATCCAGTCTTTGTCAACTCCTTTAAGCATATAAGCATACTGGTCTTTTTGCTGGTTTATATAGTTAAGCGCGGCAAATGTTACCTGGAGGGTGTTTTGCCAATAAGCCAGGCGGACACTTTTAGTAAGATACACCGGTACAGACAACAGGTGTGAAGAATCCAGCGTTTTAATAACTGTGTCTGATACGGCAAGGCTTGTTATAACCACCGGCGGTTTGTAGGCGTCTGGCTGGAAGTCTTCGGCTTTTGCTTCAGCCAGGCCGTTATTTGTTGACAGGAAATACGTTTTATCATCACCGTGCCTGTGCATGACCATGTTTATAACCATTTCACCAGGCAACCCATCTGTGTTGTCAATATGGGTTATGATGAAATTTTTTTTGCCTTCATCACTAAATATTATTTTGTTGATACCCCATAAAGTTGAAGCCCATATAGTATTATTTCCGTCCTTCAGAAAGCTTAGTACTGTGTTAGAACTAAGCCCTTTTGATTCCGTAATATTTGACAGGATTTTTAGTTTTTTATCTACAAGGTAAATGCCGTTTTGATAAGTGCCCGCAAACGATATACCGTTGTCGCCTGCAGCAAAACATACCCCCGCCGACGCAACTTCTCTTTCAAGGCCCCGGTTAAGATGAAGGAAACTGTCAACGGCAGGCAAATATTTTTGCACTGCTGAATAATTGCATATGACCATATTGCTGTCTGCATCCGGCACCAGCAGGTTTATGTTGTTGGCAAGTAACCCTTTTCTGCCTTCTTTAAATTCTCTCAGGTTATCATTTTGATTGTTATACACGTACAAACCTCCCGGGTATTCTTCACAGCCAATCCAAAGATTATGGCTATTGTCATATTTGGCAGCCTGCACATTTTTAAGCCGGCTGTTATATTTCTCCGGCAGTACGGGGGTATAGGTATGTGTATACACATCAAAAGAAAATAACCCGGTAGCAGCACCTATAAATATACTGCGATCGTCTTTTTCACTCGGGTACTGTATCGTGCTGAACGTGGGGTTAATACTGTTGTAGAAAGGGTAAAAATTGCACGTTTTTGTAAAGGGATCAATAATATCCACGCCATCGGTATATACTGTTGCCAGCAGGCGGTTATTAAAAATAAATACTCTTTTTATATTATTGCTGTGTATACTTGTCGCATCTGTAATGCTATGACTGTACACTTTTATTTTGCGGGGGTAGAACGAGAAAATGCCTGCCCCGCCTGTGCCTATCCATATCTTACCGGATGCGTCCCTTAAAATGCACACCATTGATTTATCTGTTATTGACGAGCCATATTCCTCGGCATTATTTTGTACAGGTACAAAACCGCTGCTTTCCTCTTCGTACAGCGCAATGCCTTTTGGCGTACATATCCATGTATAACCAGTGTCTTTTTCAGCACAGATGCCTGTTATTTCGTTGTATGGAAGCCCCCTTTCCGTTTTACCTGTGCTTACAAACACCTTTAGCCGGCCACCACCATCTTGCCTGAACAAGCCAAGGTTAGTTCCTGCCCACAATTTGCCCCCGCCTGCATATAAATATGTTACAATATAATTTGGGTTTTGCAGAAACTGCCAGCACACGGGTGTAGAAAGTATAGCGCCTGTATGAGGGTTAAAACATTGTATACCGCCAGTAGTGAGGCCTACCCACATGGTATCATTATACAGGCAGATACCCTGGCTGGATTGTTTGGTAAGCCAGGTGTATTTACCGTTTGCCGGGTTTATGGTAAACAAGCCTGCTGCGCTGGCAAACCATACAGTATTGTTTTCACCTTCGCACATTTTGAAAATTTCACCCGAGTTATTGCCCAGCCTTGAAGAATCGTATATGAAACGGCTAAGCCGGTGATGATACATATCATATTTATACAATTCTTCCCATGTGGTGCCAATCCATATATTTTTTTTTGAGTCAACAAGTAAACTCCTTGTTTCAATATTATGCAGCTCATCAAATTCAAAACGGTCAAAACTGTTGCCATCGTAACGGTAAAGCCCGTTAGAGGTGCCGAACCACATAAAGCCTATGCTATCCTGAGCCATGCACAGTACCGTTTGGTTAAAAGGCTTTACCCCCGTATTTATTTTGTCGAACTTAAACAGGTAATAAGGTTTAAGTTGTGCGCAGGGCTGCAGGTAAAGCAGGCAGCATACTATAAACAGGCAGGCAGCAATGCCGGTGTTTTTTGCAAATACCCCGTATTTAATACCGCCACAGTTATTCAATATATACTTTTTTACGTGCCCTGAAAAGTTACCTAAAATTATGCATCTGCAAAAAAGCGGCACTACACCTTTTGGGGTATTTTAATAGAGTAAAGCTAATTGTATCATTTCCTTTAGGCTAGTACTCTGGTCTGTATTAGTAAGCAACAGTTTGTTTTTTGCATGTAATTACTATAATATTACCTTTTTAACCGCCTGCCAAAAAGAATTGAATGTTTTCCGTCTTTTTATTATTTTGCTTTCACATTCCCTTTAAATCCTTTTTATATGAAGCTAACTTATACGCTGCTAATTTTTGCGTGCATCCCGTTTTTAGCGCAGTCACAATTAATGCCATCCATCCAATGGGCAAAAGCATATGGTGGAACCCAGCAAGACTATGCTTATGATATTCTGCAAACAACAGACAGCGGTTATGTTATAGCCGGTATATCAACATCACTTGATGGTAATGTTACGGGCCATCATGGCACAAGTGACTGGGCCGATTGCTGGATTGTAAGGACTGATAAAACGGGGATAATAAAATGGGAAAAAAGCATTGGTGGCAATGGAGATGACTGGGCCAGCCAGGTAAAAGAAACACCTGACAAAGGGTTTATTATTGCCGGCTATTCCGGCTATGGTAATGTGAACACAGGGGATATAAGCAGCAACCACGGCGGCTATGATGTGCTGGTAGTGAAATTAGACAGTGCGGGAACCATACAGTGGTCAAAAAGTATTGGCGGAAGCGATGATGAGCAGGCGAATGCCATACAGGTAACAAAAGACAGCGGGTATATTATTGCCGGTTATACTTTTTCCAACGATGGCGATGTAAGCGGGCACCATTCAGGTAACGCTTATGATTGCTGGGTGGTGAAATTAAACAGAAACGGGGCCATACAATGGCAAAAATGCCTTGGTGGCACTGACGAAGACCTCGCAAGAGATGTGCAATTAGTGGGCGACAGTGGCTATGTTATAACAGGGGGTTCCAGCTCAGTTAATGGTGATGTAAGCGGTAATAAAGGTGGGTCTGACTTTTGGGTGGTAAGGTTAGACACTGCAGGTAATATAAAATGGCAAAAATGCCTTGGTGGCAGTAATGTTGATGCAGCAAACAGCATAAAAACAACGAAGGATGGCGGCTATATTGTGGCAGGGTACACATATTCAGTTGACGGTGATGTTACCGACCCGGTATTGGACCCGACCTATTCAGATATATGGATAGTAAAACTGGATAGTTCGGGCAGCCTGTTATGGCAAAAAAGATTGGGCGGGGGCGGAAATGATGTAGCCACAAGCGTGCAAACATATTCGGACACAAGTTATGTTGTTGGTGGTTATACCTCCTCGCATGACGGTGATGTAACTGTAACCCACGGAGGGACTGATTACTGGATGTTAAAGCTTGATACCACTGGCAACCTGTTGTGGCAAAAAACTTTTGGGGGTGCCAATGACGATGTAGCCAACAGCCTTGTTGTAACAAGTGATAGTGGTTATATAATGGCTGGCCGTTCAGCCTCCAACGATGGCGACGTTTCAGGCAATCATGGCAATAATGACTTTTGGGTTATAAAACTCTCAAAGGATGAGGAAGACGGTACTTTACCGGTAGGCTTAAAATACCTTACCGGCCAAATTAAAGGCAGCAGCGCGCTATTACAATGGCAAACAGCAACTGAACTTAACAGCAGCTATTTTAACATTCAGCGCAGCACAAACGGCCTTTCTTTTAGTAACGCCGGTAAAGTAGCAGCTGCTGGTTACAGCAACGCCCCGGTTAATTATTTTTATGCTGATGACTTATCAACCGTCAATATTCCGTCCCAAGTAGTTTATTACCGTCTGGAGGAAGTTGACAAAGACAATAAAAAACAATACAGCGGCATTATAAGCCTGAAGTTTGCCTCTTTTGATAACAAACCTGTTATATCGCCCAACCCTGTTAAAAACAGCATGACCCTGCACTTGAACGGGGCAGCAAACAACAGTAAGGCACAAATTGTTATTTTTAACATGCTGGGCCAAAAAATGCAGCAGGTGTCCCAGGTAGCAAACAAAGACATTATAATAAATACTTCCCGCTTCTTACCCGGTACCTATATTGTGTCTATACAACTTAACGGAAAACTGCTTCAGCAGAAATTTATAAAACAATAAACTGTTTTTATTGGCAATACCGAAAACCGTTTTTGAAAAAATAGATTTTACAAAGAGGCCGTTACCATTGGGCGAATATGAAGGGTGTACCTTTAACAATTGTAATTTTTATATTAGCAGCATAGCCGGCTGCTTGTTTATTGACTGTTCATTTAACAGTTGTGATTTAAGCATGGTAAAACTCTCAGAAACTTTGCTGCGTGACATACACTTTAAAAATTGTAAAATGCTGGGGCTTTTATTTGATTCCTGCAACCAGTTTGGCTTGTCAGTTGGCTTTGAAAATTGTACGCTTAACCACTCCTCATTTTACAAAACAAATATTAAAAAAACGGTTTTTAATAATACTGTATTGCAGGAGGTTGATTTTACAGGCAGCAATTTAACCGGTGCAGTATTTAACAACTGTAATTTATTAAACGCCAGGTTTGAGAATACAATTCTTGAAAAGGTTGATTTCCGCACATCTTTCAATTACACTATTGACCCCGAACTGAATAAGATTAAAAAGGCAAAATTTTCTTTAAGCGGATTGCCGGGGTTATTGAATAAATATGATATTGATATTGACTATAGGGGTTAGCAACTTTTTTAAAAGATTTACGTAGTTTAATGGCCTAAACGCTGCTGTTTGCAAATACTCAATACCGTTCGCTGGAAAATTGGTTTCCTTATGTTCCTGGGTATTCTCATCAATTACCTCGACCGGGTGAATATTTCCCAGTCAATTATTGAAATTCCCAAAAGCTTCAGCCTTTCTGAGTTTCAAAAAGGCTGGGTAATGTCGGCTTTTGCTATAGGATATGTTTTAATGATGATGATTGGCGGGTATGTTGTATTTAGAGCAGGTGCGCGCAAGGCCCTTACTGCAGCAACCATACTTCTTGCTATGGCAAGCGTTGCCTGCGGTCTTAGTTTTAGTTTTATCAGCCTGCTGCTATTCAGGTTTTTAATTGGTGTTTTTGAGGCGCCCATTTACCCGGCTTTCGCATCAATCGCAGGCAGGTGGTTTCCAAAGCAGGAGCGGGTTAAAGCTATAGGTTTATTTGACATTGGCTCTTACGCCGGTATTGGTTTTGCTACACTGGTAATTGCTTTTATTATCACTGCTTTTAACTGGCGCGCCAGTTTTATTTTTTCAGGTGTGTTTACCTTTTTGTGGGGCCTGCTTTGGTATTATTATTTTCGTAACGACCCTGCAACCCATCCACGCATTACTAAAAATGAAATTGCTGTTATTAATGCCGGTGTGGAACAGCAGGACACAAAAAAAACATCGGTGTTAAAATATCTTGGCAACAAAAAAATAATAGGTATAAGCATCGGCTTTTTCTGCTTTAATTATTTAAAGAGTTTTTACCTGACATGGCTGCCCACTTATCTCGTTGAAACCAAAGGCATAAAATTGTTGTCCTCCGGCTTTATCGCAGGGCTGCCCATCATCTTGGCCATAGCAGGCGAAATTGCCACTGCTGTTATGATTGATAAACTTATTTCCAGGGGTCATTCACCAACGCTTGTAAAAAAAACGCCGGTATGTCTCGGCATGATACTGTCTACCGTTATTATATTCAGCCTGCTAACCACAAGCATTGTGCTAATAGTTATTCTCCTAACACTCTCCTATATTTTCCTGGTATCTGCATCGGTTGGCATTTGGAGCATACCTGAAGAACTGGCAAAAGCAAAAAACGAAATTGCCATCATTGGCAGTATTCAAAACACATTTTCCAATATTTCCGGCATCGTTGCTCCTGTGGTTACCGGCTATATTTACGGCCGTACCCATTCATTTTTAATACCATTTATTATATCAATAATTATATCTGTAATTGGTGCAGCGTCTTACTGGAAAATAGCGGGTAAATTAACGTTTATAAAATTTAATGCCCTAGATATATAAGTGCACAAGTACTGTCAACTTATTAATTGCATACGAGATACGATTCAGTTTAAAAAACAATAATCGTTATACAAACCAAAAGGCTGCCCGGTGCGGGGCAGCCTTTTTTTTGCAAACATCTTACTGGCTTCAGCGCAGTACAACAGTTGCCGGCTTGGCATCTGCGTTTGCAGGGGCAGCAGCCGGGGCTGTTTTTGCTTCGGCAGCCTTTAATTCGTGCAACGGGCAATGGTGTGTAACATGCATTGCCACGCCTGCCGATAATAATACCCCCGTTGAAATGAGCGCAATTTTTGTTTTCATCGCTGTAAATTTTAATTATACCATTATTGGCCGGCCAAAAGTAAAAATGCTGCGAAGCGGATGAAAGCATTATAGCTATGAAGCGGACAAAATGATACATGGAGAGCCAACAGCGGTTAATCACAAGACAGCCAGGCTAAAAAATCGCCGGCCTTCACTTTACTTACAGTAATTTTTTCATCGAACGGAAGAGTAAGGTTAACCAGCAGTTTACGGCCAAAGTATTTGGATACATCTTTCACCGCTTTTTTATTCACCAGGAATTGCCTGTTTACACGATAGAATTTTTCAGCAGCAATTTTTTCTGCTTCCTCCAGCGTTTCATTTATATAATATTGTTCCTTATTAAATGTAAGCAGGTGTGTTATGTTATTATGCAGAAAGAACATGGCAATATTTTCTACCCTAACCGGCAATATTTTGTCTTTGTAAAAAACCAGTATCGCATTTTTCCTTTTCATTTCCTGCAACCCATTTTCAAAGGCCTCGTAGGAACCAAACGATTTTGTAAGCCTGCTTTTAAGCGCTTTGTATTTTTGCAGTGCCGCAGTAATTGTTTTTATTGTAAAGGGCTTTAGTATATAATCAATGCCCGCTGTCTTAAAGGCCTGCAGGGCATATTCATCAAAGGCTGTGCAAAATATTACGGGCACATTTGTTTTAAGGGTGTCAAATATTTTAAAGCTTAAGCCATCACCCAGGTGTATATCACTAAATATAATATCCGGCTCCTCGTTTTCGCTTAACCACGCTACCGCATCTTTAACGGAAGACAATACAGCAATAACCTGTGCACTGCTTTCGGCTTTAGCAATGGTATCGGCTAAGTCAGTCGCCGTTAATTGCTCATCTTCTATTATCACTACTCTCATAAAACTTTTATACGCACTAAAAACGTGTCGCCTGTATTTTTAATAACAATATCTTCTGCCGCCAGCATCTTGTATCGTTCCGCAAGGTTTGCAAGGCCTATTCCGCCGGCTTCCTGTGCGGCAGCTAAGGGTTGCAGGTTGTTGCTTACTTCTATCCATCCGTCCCTGTAATCAACAGTAATAACCAGGGGCGACGGTACAGTAAAAGTATTATGCTTTATCGCATTTTCAATTAGCACCTGCAGCGAAAATATCGGCACCTGCCCGGCCTGCTGTATATCACCCGGAACATTTATGGCAAACTGCAACGCGCCGCCAAAACGTATTTGCTGCATTTGTAAATAATCAATACACAGCTTTAATTCTTCTTTTACTTTCACCATATTAACACGGCCAGATGAAACGGAATACCGTAAAAAATCCGACAGTTTTACAAGATACTCTTCCGCTTTTGCAGCATCAGTCTTTATCAATGCCTTTAACGTGCTTAGCGAGTTAAATAAAAAGTGCGGCTGTACCTGGTGCTTTAACTGCTGGTTTATTGCTTCCATATTTTTCATGCGCAACTGCAGATTCTCGTGTTCAATATCCTCATTTTTTTTGCGCACTAAAACAAGATCCTGCAGGATGAGTACGACGGTATTAATTGATAAAAAAGCAACCAGGTGAAAATGAAATACCGCGCTGTGATGGCCGCTGCCGCTAAGCCTGAATTCCCCGAAAAACCATGTTACGGCAACTACTGTACACACAACGCAAAAAAAATAACTAAAAGTGTAGCGCAGCAAATCAGTACTTTTTTTACGCCGGTTAGTAATGTAATATAATAATATATTTACCGCCCACATAAACAGCACAAGTGCTGTTATAAGCAAAATCGACCACAGGTATTCTACCTCTGTATAGCCGCTTACAATAAATAAAGGCGTAATTGCAAGGGCAGCAATAACAGGCGCCGAATACAGCGCAACAAAACAGAGTTTTTTTATAATTTTTGACGATACCAAATAATCCATTTTTGACCGGGCGGGTGAAACTTTGGCAAATATTGTCTTATATTTTTATAGTTTGCTTTTAAAAAAAGTGAACCGGGCAAAATAAGAATTGAAATGTACAAATTGTCATTTAACACATCAGTAAATGCACAGTTTTTTTTGAACGCACCTTCGTAAAAAAAGAGAACCCCGGCAAGACTACCGGGGTTTTTTCAACCCTAAACCCTTAAAAACCGCAATATACAAAAAAAAACAGCGGTATTATCAAAATTTAATTTCTGCAAAGGGGCAGGATTTAGCCAAAAAAAAGCGCAGCCTGCCTTATAATAGCGCTATTATCAATTACCTGTTTATGTTATATATTAATAAAACACAATTATGTATTGTAACTTTAAGGGGTATTACCTTGCCACTATATGTTTTTAACGAATATTATACAAAAGCCGGTTGTGCTTGCCTTCATTTTCTCTATCGCCCAGGTAGCAGTAAAGGCACAGGAAAATGCAGTGCAGCCCAAAAATTATTATTCCAGTGATTTTGAAATTGATGGTATTTCGCGCGTCATTTCTTTTTATATACCACGGGGCTACGGAAAAAATGATACTTACCCGGTAGTGTTTGTACTGCATGGTGAAAATGAAACAGGTAAAACAGTAGTTAAACGATACGGAGATTATTTTGAAAGGCTTGCTGATTCTGCCGCCAGCATAGTGGTGTACCCGGATGGTGTGAACGGCCATTGGAATACAAAAATGGGTAAGAAGGCGGCAGCGGATACCATTAACGACGCAGGTTTTATTAATATTATGATTGATTATTTTGTACAGCAATACAAAGGCGACCCCGGCAGGATATTTGCCATGGGCTTTGGCGATGGTGGCCAAATGGTTTGGCGGCTGGCATGCAATAGTCCTAAAAGAGTTATCGCAATTGCCCCTTTTATCGCCTCAATCGCCGATGCGCAAAAAAGTTGCGCACTTGACTCAATTCCATTTTTTAACGCAGAAAAATATGTGCGGCAGCCAACAGGTAAGTTTGGGTATCAACCCATCAGTGATGCTTTCAATTTTCTATTAGAACATGCCGCCCGTTAACTTCCTCCCGGATAGGAAACAACAGTTCCTTTCCTTCCCGGTGCGGCTATTCCTCATAATTTTAAATAAGGTCTGCCTTTGCCGGTTTCAATGTATGCCTCCAGGCTGGCAAGAAAGGTATTCCATCCTGATTCGCACACATCATAACACTCAAGGCCTTTATTTAACCCTTTGTGCAGAAAATGTAAGGTTGTATTGCTGCCTTCGGGCTTTAGCATCCATATTATAATAGTGCCCTCCCACTCATTTTTATTCGTAAGCGACGCCATATTTATATGGGCTTTTGTGCACTTCCATACAACTTTCTCATCCGACACAGCTTCTATAATCTCAAATGTTTTCTTTGTTTTACCAAAAGCAATATCAAAGCTGTCCCCTGCCCGGGCTGACATGCCTGCAAGATCGTTACCCCACCAGCCTGCAATATGCCCGGTAATCGCTGCGTACACTTCGTGTGCCGGTTTATGCAGGGCAATTGTTTTTTGATAATCTTTCATACCGGCGTTCAACGCTTCGGCTTTCTCTTCAAGCCGCCAATTCTCAACAAGTTGTGCATTAAAGTTGTTGTCTTCTTTGGCATTTGGCTTGCCTTTGCCAGTGGTAATGAGTGCAAACAGGCTTTCTGTTATGTACATGGTCCACGCCTCCCGGCAAACTTCATAACATTCATATTGAGGTACCAGGCCCTCATGTGTAAATCGCACCTCTGTCCCCGTATTTTTCTGCGTAATATCAAAAACCAGTTTCGTACCTATCCATTCAGTTTTGTCTTTCGTAAACTTAAAATAATTATCCAGCACCAGCCAAACCACTCTTTTACCGGCAACTAACTCAATAAGCCGGCATTTACAATAGTGCACATCTTTGTAATGGTAAATAAAGTCGCTGTTAAGCTTAGTAGTGTCTCCTTCAATCCCTTCCGACCACCATCCACGGATATTTGTGATGGCGTTGGTAACATCCTGTGGTGCTTGCGGTACCATTATGGTAGCGGTAAAATCTGTTGTTGTCATATTGCTCGTTTTATATTACTTTCTTACGTTTCAATTCCAGGGAATAAAGGTATCGACTAAATCCACCATCAAATAGGTGCAAAATAGACATTCTGCCGGGTCAATATGGACAATTTTCCTATGTACCTTTGTTTAAATCTTGGCTATGAAACAGGTAGTAATTGTAGTGCCGCAGGGTAATGTAAACCTTAGCAGCATAACAGGCACATTTGAAATACTAAACCGCGCCGACAGCTATTGGCAGAGGCTGGGTAACAAACCTTTGATGGAAGTATGTATAGCCGGATTTATGCCGGAACTTACTTTAAGTGCGGGTTTTTTCTCCATTAGCCCCTTAAACATAAATACCATAGTACAAGCCGACCTGGTGATTGTTCCTTCACTGTCTTATGACTACGATAATGTACTCCGTGACAACGTTGCGCTGATTGACTGGATTAAGGAGCAGCACAGATGCGGCGCTGAAATTGCCACCATTTGCACAGGTGCGTTTTTAGTGGCCGCCACAGGCTTGCTGAAAGGTAAAACCTGCAGCACCCACTGGAACGCGGCGTACGATTTCAGAAGGCTGTTTCCCGATATTAACCTGCAGGTGAACAAGCTGGTTACTGCTGAACAGGGCATATATACCAATGGCGGCGCCTACTCATTTTTAAATCTTGTGCTTTTTTTAGTGGAGAAATATTTTGACAGGCGTACGGCTATTTACTGTGCTAAAGTTTTCCAGGTGGAAATTGACAGGACATCACAATCCCCTTTCTTCATTTTTCAAAGTCAAAAGAACCATGGCGATGAGTTGATTTGCCGGGCACAAACCTATATTGAACAAAACCTGTGCGAAAAAATATCATTTGAACATCTTGCACAAGAGCTTGCCGTAAGCCGCCGTAATTTTGACCGCCGCTTTATAAAAGCCACCGGCAATACGCCCGTAGAATACCTGCAGCGCGTAAAAGTAGAAGTTGCCAAAAGCACCCTTGAGAAGGGCCGAAAAACTATTTTTGAAGTGATGAATGATGTAGGCTACAACGACGACAAAGCCTTTAGGGAGGTATTTAAAAAAATAACCGGCCTGTCCCCGTTGGAGTACAAAGCGAAGTATGCTAAGGAGACGGTTGGGGTATAGAGAAGACCAGAAATAATTCAGCGCTCTTTATTTCTCAATCTTCCTTAACTGGCTTTTCTTTATCATGGCCACTACTTCCACTTTAGGGTCTACAATTTCAGCAATTTTATATTCAAGGGAGGAGCCCAATACTTGTGTTGCTTCAGCATCGGTAATATGGTATTCTTGCTGTATCCATTGCAGCAATCCTTTGGTGGCGATTTTAAGCGCTACATCAAGCGACGAGTCAGCGCCAACGGCCATCAAATATTCATTATTCTCCAATCTTGGGTTCTCCAATACAGCATCCGGCTTTTTTATAAGCTGTACGGTAAACATGGCGTTCAGTGAAGTTTCCACCGCATCCCAGTTAAGTTCACCATCTCCCTGTGCGGCATGGCCGTCGCCTATGGTTAACAACGCTCCTTCATGAAAAACAGGCAAATAAATACTGGCGCCCGCGGTTACAGCGGTAAAATCCATATTGCCGCCAAAAGGCCCTGAATCAGTGGTGGGAAAGGGGTCACCCGCCGGGGCCACACCCACACAACCTAAAAACGGGTGTATTTTTATAGTGAAGTTTTTTAAATGTGCCGAATTCATTCTTGGCGTGGCCGTCATTTTTTTAATATCCAGGTCCCATGTAACAGGCGTTACTTTTGAAAAAGGCGCGTAATCGCTTGCAGGCAACGACCTGGGATGAAAAAAAGCCGCTGAAAAAGCCGTATTCCTGCTGAACGATAACTTCAACAGGTTTACTTTAAGTATATCGCCAGGCTCTGCGCCCTCTATATAAAACGGGCCCGTTAAAGGGTTAACTGCATCGCCTTCAGTTAGTTTATGGCCAAGGCTGTCATAGCCATCACAATCCACCGTCCATGTGTAAACGGTATCACCCGGGTGTATGGTTAATACCGGTGCATTGACCGAAGAAAATTCGGAAAAAAATTTAACTGGCTTAAAAGTAATGGCCGCATGTTTTTGGGCCTGTGCATGGTATGCCAGGATAACCAGCGCGATAGCCAGGTATTTTTTCATTACACTAAATTTTACGCAATCTAACAATAAAGAAAATAAGTTCGCTGCAGTCAATAGCTGCATTGTGCCTCCTGTTCTAAAAAATGGTTACCTTGTTGTAAACTTCACCTTGTTTAATTACAACGATTATGCAGCCTGGTACACCAACCATTAAAAAAGAAGACATCAGGCAGGAAGTGTTTGACCTGTATGATGATTACGCGCACAGCCGTATAAACCGGCGCGATTTTATGCAAAAACTTTCTGTGTATGCAGTCGGCGGTATTACTGTAACATCGCTGATGAGCTTCCTGATGCCGGATTACAAAAACACCCTGCAAACAAAAGCAGATGACCCGCGCATAAAATCCGCGTATGTAAATTACGATTCGCCTAAAGGCGGCGGCAATATAAAGGCGCTGTTATGTATGCCGGCAAATACCACAGGTAAGCTTGGTGGAGTGGTGGTGGTACATGAAAACCGCGGCCTTAACCCGTACATTGAGGATGTTGCACGCAGGGTAGCAATTGCAGGTTTCATATCCATAGCACCAGACGCATTAACTCCTTTGGGTGGCTATCCCGGTAATGATGATGCAGGCCGTGAAATGCAGGCTAAACGCGACAAAGACGAGATGCTGGAAGATTTTATTGATGCATACAATTACTTGCTGAATAACAAAGATTGCAACGGTAAAGTGGGTGTTGTGGGCTTTTGTTTCGGCGGAGGTATAGCCAACATGATGGCTGTGCGCCTGCCGGGTTTGGCAGCAGCCGTACCCTTTTACGGCAGCCAGCCTTCAGCGGAAGATGTGCCTAAAATAAACGCGCCGCTATTGCTGCATTATGCGGAACTTGATGCGCGCATTACAGGCGGCTGGTCCGCGTATGAAGCTGCTTTAAAAGCCAACAATAAAGAGTATAAAGCATACATATATCCGGGCGTAAATCACGGCTTTCACAACGATACTACTCCGCGTTACGATAAGACCGCCGCAGAACTTGCCTGGCAGCGCACCATTGATTTCTTTAATGAAAAACTTAAGTAAGCTGCCAGGAAATAATCAGCCTCGTATATTATGTGTTCTGTTAATACCGTTACGAAAACCTAGTACTGGTGAAAAGCATCTGAAACAAATTTCAGCACCTCCGGTAACGAAGCACGCCAATATGTCCAGTTGTGAGCGCCATCGCGTATGCGAAATTCGTGCGGAATATCCCTCTTGCGCATGGCAATATGTACAAGGCAGTTGCCTTCGTATAAAAAATCATCATCACCGTCGTCAATATACCAACGAACAGATTTTTTTAAGCTGTCGGGCAGGTTGTTAACCAGGCTAACAACATTCTGGTCGTTAAAATATTTCACAATAGCGCTGTCAGGCAAGCCTGGGTTCTCCCTTAATAATCTTGTCCGTGCTTCTTCCAGCGTCGCGGGCCCTGTTGCCGCGCTCAGGGGGCAGGCAGATGAAAATAATTCGGGGTGATGCAATGCATAGGTAAATGTTCCGCCGCCGCCCATTGACAGGCCCGATACAGCCCTGTATCTTTTCTCGCCTTTTATACGGTAGGTCTTTTCAATATAAGGCATAAATTCCTGGAAGAAAAAATCTTCATACCGCCATTTGCCTGTAGCATCATTACTGTAACCACGTTTGCCGGTGTTGGCATCAGGCATTACAATAATCATGGGTGTGGCTGTACCGTTGGCAATAGCCTCATCTGTAATACGCTGCACTTCTCCAAACTGCACCCAGCCTGTTTGGTCATCGCTTGCGCCGTGCAGCAGGTATAGCACCGGGTAACTCCTTTCAGATGTTTCGTACCCCGGCGGCAGGTATATGGCATATTTCCTGTCCATGTTCAAAATTTTACTTTTAACTGACAGGTTATCGTACACTTTGCTGCCCTGCGCTGCGGCCATGCTGCACAAAGCAATCAATAAAACAAAAGCGTAAAGTTTTTTCATATAGCTGGTTTTTTGTTTGAATGGATGCAATACCGGCTGCGGTATTTTATGGCGTCATCGTTGCGTCGCAATCCAGTCATCTGCACATCAAATATTAATCAATCGACATACATGCGTAATTTGATAATATATACAGACTGGACATTGAACACATAAAGGCACTAAGTCTATTCATGTAATGCCACTGCCAGCAAATACCAGGTGGCATGCGGCAGCCACTGCTCGCACCAGCGCCAGTCGTAATCTTTACCCGTAACGGTATAAGGCACATTAAGGTCAATGCTGTGTTCATCATCAAGCCCGGATGTTATGCCGTTAATAATACCACCCGGCGCATTTGTGTATTCAAATGTGCCGAAGAAGCCGTAAACAGGGTTATTATGCCCTGTACCCTGCAGCATGCTTGCGTCAAAGGGGTTTAAGCCTAATATCCAATTAAGCTGGTTAACCGCAAATGTTTCCAGTGAATCATGAAAAGGTTTGTCGTCTGTAAATAATTCAGCCGCGAGCCTTGCCTCTGCCGCCATGCTGCCAAGCCTTGCATTTTCGCCCTGCCACCACGGGGCGGCGTCGCTTTGTTGCGGAAAGAAAAATGAAGTGCGCCTGTTACCTGCTGTATCTTGTACCAGTTGCCTGCTGTAGCCAAAAGGGTTGTTTACTTCACCCGTTACCGTAAATTCAAATTCAAGTGAGCGTTTTACTGCTTGTTTTATTTGTGCCTGCGTAGCAGCATCCGCAATGGGGTAATAATATAATAGGCTAATCACGGGTAATCCCGCGTCAGACGGGTGAAAGAAGGGCCTGTCTTTATCATCCGCTCTCCAGTAATCCGTATATTTATCCCAGTGGCTAAACCTAGCCATAATACTGGCAGCCCTTTTATCAGCCGCTTTTTTATACACCTCTTTTTTGGTAGCCTTATACAATTCAGTGGCAGCGCTGAGAGCGCAATAATCGTCCAAAATATTTTCTTTGCCATCGTTTGTCATGCTAACATTATTCTTCTCCAAAAAGGCGAAGGCCCTTTCCGCAGCAGCCAGGTATGCTGCATTGGTAAAATCTCCGCTGGTATCATAAGTTGATGCAATAGCCAGCGCGGCAATAGCCATGCCGCCGCCCGAACGGTAGCTGCACTCATAACTGCGCCAGCTTGTATCATTGCTTCCCCCGCCAAATGATTCGTTCTTGTTTTTCTTAATAGTATATCCCTTGCTCTCCATACCAATCGCCCTGTCTTTTGCCATTTTGCCCGGGCCGGGCGCACCTACGCTGCGGTAAAAACTGCCACCAGGCGCCTGCATGCGGCACAGGTAGTCTGCCCCATACATCGCCTCGTCAAGCAGGCGGCGGTCATATTGCCTAAAATCCGTGCCTGGCCTTTTAACCAGCAGGCCGTACGTTTTAAGCAGGCTCCATACCGTTAATGAAATTTGCTGTGGGTTAAAGTAAGAGGAGAATGACAGGTGCGACAGGTGCTTGCCGTAATCGCCCGTGGCATCATACCAGCCACCGTGTGCATCAATAAATCCTGATTTTTTGCCGGCGAAAGGTGAATGCCGGTCAGCTTTATCCAGCAAACCGCTGCTCCGCTGCCCTTTAAAATAATATATTACGTCGCTTATGGTGGCGCTTTCCAATACATTCTTTCCAATAGTAAACGGGTACGAGGTTATTGTTTTTCCGGGCACCTTAACATGTACCTGGTATTTGCCCGGTGTGGTAACGCCGGTAAAGTCAATAGTGTAAAAAATAAAATTCTTCCACCTGTCAACAGGGCCGCTGTATACCGCTTCCCCTTTAAAAACCTCATTACCATCATCTGCCGTAACCACGCTGAAAGTTGCATTTTGCAATTTTGTATCAGCAACAATAATGGCCTGTTTGGCCTTATCAAACTCGTAACCAACCTGGTTTGTAACAACTTTTATTTTTTGCGCAAATACGCTTGCAGGTGCAAGCAACAAATAAAGCAGCAGTTTTTTACAGTATGGCATGTTAGCAGGTATTGAGGCGGTAAGTTAATGCAAAAAAGTTTTTTAATGCCCCCATTGGTTTTAATTTAATAAAGCGCTGCTTGCCGGATAAAATGCAGAAGTTGCAATGAAAAACGTCCGGGTAATTACTTTACTGCGGATAGCGCCGCGCAACTTTCCCATTTACCACTCACCCCCTCGCGGCTTTGTGTTATTAATGCCTATGCTTAATTTGCAATAAAAATTTTATTATGATAAGCAACCACGAAATAGATTACAAGATTTACGGTGAGGAAATGCAATATGTAGAAGTAGAATTAGACCCCGGTGAAACAGCTATTGCTGAGCCCGGCGCATTTATGATGATGGATGACGGCATACAGATGCAGACAATATTTGGCGATGGCAGCCAGCAGCAGGATAACAGCCTGATGGGCAAACTGTTCAGTGCGGGGCGACGTGTACTGGCAGGCGAAAACCTGTTTGTTACAGCTTTTACCAATGTTGCCTCAGGTAAAAAACATGTAAGTTTTGCCTCCCCTTACCCAGGCAAAATAATTGCGCTGAACCTGCAGGAACTCGGGCAAAGGATAATTTGCCAGAAAGATGCTTTTTTATGCGCTGCAAAAGGTGTGAGCATAGGCATTGAGTTTCAGCGAAAATTAGGCACAGGCTTATTTGGCGGCGAAGGCTTTATTATGGAAAAGCTGGAGGGTGACGGCATGGCATTTATGCACGCCGGTGGCCATGTATTTGAAAAAGACCTTATGCCTGGTGAACTGCTGAAGGTTGATACCGGCTGCCTGGTGGCTTTTACACAAACCGTTGATTACGATATTGAAATGGTACGCGGCATAAGGAATATGTTTTTTGGCGGCGAGGGAATATTCTTTGCAACGCTTCGCGGGCCGGGTAAGGTTTGGATACAGTCATTACCCATTAGCCGCCTTGCCAGCCGCATAATACAGTACAGCCCGCAATTTGGCCACCGCAAAGAGGAGGGCAGCATATTGGGCGGTATTGGCAATTTGCTGGATGGGGACGGCTATTAAATATTTACTTATAAGTAATAGCATTAGCCCGGTATTATATACCGGGTTTTTTGTAGCGTTAAAAAAATATTTTTGTTGTTTTCAAATTTAATCGTAATATTGCGATTGAATTATGGGAGCTACTAAGACAGAATTATTTACGAGGCAGCAAAATGAGCTTGCCGCAATGGCCAAAGCAATAGCACACCCGGCACGTATTGCCATTTTGCAGTATTTGGTTAAAAAAAATGCGTGCGTGTGCGGGGATATTGTGGATGAACTTGGGTTGGCACAGGCAACAACATCACAACACCTTAAGGAACTTAAAAATGCCGGGATTATACAGGGTAATATTGAAGGGGTGAATGTGTGTTATTGTATTGAGCCCAAAGCGTGGAAGAAGTATAAAGCGTTGTTTGTTTCCTTTTTTGAGGATGTTGATTTAAAAGGTAATTGCTGTTAATTTTTTTTGACATTATCAATCGTAATATTACAATAAAAACCTTCCGCTATGTCACCCGTTAAACACAAGGTGTTATTTGTTTGCATACATAATTCTGCAAGAAGCCAGATGGCCGAAGCCTTCCTTGCTAAATATGGAAGTGAAAATTTCATTGCAGAAAGCGCAGGTTTAGAACCCGGCACGCTTAACCCAATAGTGGTTGAAGTAATGCGCGAAAAGGGAATTGATATAAGCCACAAAGAAACGCAAAGTGTTTTTGACCTCTTTAAAAAGGGAAGCTTGTTTAATGCAGTAGTTACCGTTTGTGATGAAGCCAGCGCGGAGCGCTGCCCCATTTTTCCCGGCATGACAAAGAGGCTATCCTGGTCTTTTCCTGACCCCTCGGCAATTAAAGGGTCGCACGAAGAAGTGCTTAAACAGGTGCGAATAATACGGGATAAGGTAGAAGAAAAAATAAAAGAATTTGTAAACGAAGCAAAAGAAATAAGCTATTGGGTGTAGGCTTGTCTTATACATTAACATTTATAAAATAATACAATATATCATGGAAACACAGGAACTGATAAAAGAAACGGTAAAACAAAAATACTCTGAAATAGCCCTGCAAAGTAAAGAGGCTAACCAGGCATCCTGCTGCGGCGCAGGCTGCTGCAGCACTGATGTTTATAACATCATGACAGATGAATATAAAGATGTTGAAGGCTATAACGCCGATGCTGACCTTGGCTTAGGCTGCGGGTTACCCGTTCAATATGCGCACATACAAAAAGGTGATGTGGTAATTGATCTCGGCAGCGGGGCAGGTAATGACTGCTTTGTTGCCCGCGCTGAAACAGGTGAAACTGGAAAAGTAATTGGCATTGATTTTACGCCTGCTATGATAAGCAAAGCAAGAAGTAATGCCGAAAAATTAGGCTATAACAATATTGAATTCAGGTTGGGTGATATTGATAACATGCCCGTTACCAGCAATTACGCTAATGTTATAGTAAGTAACTGTGTATTAAATTTGGTGCCCAATAAGCATAAAGTATTCAGCGAGATATACAGGGTATTAAAACCGGGCGGCCATTTTTCTATTTCTGACATTGTGCTGAACGGAGAGCTGCCTTCGAAGTGGAGAGAGATTGCCGAATTATATGCTGGTTGTGTTACAGGTGCAATACAAAAACAGGAGTATCTTGCCATTATTGAGGAAGCCGGTTTCAGCAATGTTACCCTGCAAAAAGAAAAAGATATTTTATTGCCCGACGATATTTTAAGCAACTATTTAAGCGCGGCTGAAATAACCGAATACAAAAACAGTAACACACGCATTAAAAGCATTACGGTATATGCAGAAAAACCGGCAAAGGATGAAAGAAAATGCTGTGAGCCGGGAAGCGGCTGCTGCTGAGTTTCATTATCATTCCGGCGATTGTAAAACCTGTTGCACTAAATGATTTTTGATTGACTATTATGGAAATAACTATATCACCCGCAAACGATAAATACCGGCAGGAAATAATAGCCCTGCTTGATGCGGAGAACCTGCCGGTAGCAGACCTGCCCTCCATTCTCGACAATTTTGTTATAGCTGATGATGGCGGTGCAATTATCGGCGTTGCCGGGCTGGAAGTATACAACAACTATGGTTTACTGCGCTCCCTGGTGGTTAGTAAATTATACCGCAGCAATAACATAGCCGGGCAATTGGTAAAAGCCATTGAAGACAAGGCTGAAGTGCTTGGCTTAACAGCCATTTACCTGCTTACAGAAACTGCGCCGGGTTATTTTACAAGAAAGGGTTATGAAACAATAACAAGGGAACAGGTGCCGGAAGCAGTAAAAGCCTCTTCTGAATTCAGCCATGTATGCCCGGTAAGCGCCATTGTAATGAAAAAAACCTTAGCATAACATGCTGCGAAAACTTACTGCCGAGTTTATAGGAACATTTGCACTGGTATTTTGTGGTACGGGCGCTGTTATTATTGACCAGCAAACCAATGGCGCTGTTACCCACGTGGGTATTGCTGTTACATTTGGCTTTATTGTAATGAGCATGATTTACGCGCTGGGCAATATTTCCGGCGCGCATATTAACCCGGCTGTAAGCATTGCGTTTACCGTTGCGGGCAGGTTTCCCCTAAAAAACCTGTTGCCCTACATTATTAGCCAGTTAGCCGGCGCTGTGGCGGCAAGCGCCGTTTTAAAATTGTTGTTTCCATCCAATCAATTTTTAGGTGCTACATTGCCTGCCGGCAGTGCAATACAAAGTTTTGTGCTTGAATTCATCCTTACTTTTTTTCTTATGCTGGTTATAATAAATGTAGCCACCGGCAGTAAGGAACAAGGCATGTTTGCCGGCCTGGCCATTGGCTCTGTGGTGTTGCTCGAAGCCATGTTTGCCGGGCCTGTATGCGGCGCGTCTATGAACCCTGCGCGTTCATTTTCGCCTGCTGTTGTGTCCGGCCATTTGCAGCACCTGTGGATATATTTAACATCGCCGGTTATGGGAGCGGTAAGTGCCATACCTGTTTGGAAATATTTGGCCCCTTCAACGCCCGGAGAATATCAATAAACAATGTACTCATTTATATAATGCTCCTTTTCAGTATGATATTAAAATAAATTCAGTCGCATGAAAATACTTTTTGTTTGTATAGAAAACAGTAACCGCAGCCAGATGAGCGAAGCATTTGCTAAAATGTATGGCGGCGATAAAGTGCAGGCTTTCAGTTCTGGCTCAAGGCCATCCGGTGTTGTTAACCCAAAAGCAGTGGCAGCAATGAAGGAACTGGGGTATGACCTTACAAAACATCAGTCCAAATCGTTAGACGAAGTAAAAGCGTATGCCCCTTTTGATTATGTAGTTACCATGGGCTGCGGCGATGCCTGTCCATGGATGCCGGCCAAACATTTTATTGACTGGCAGATACCCGACCCCAAGCACATGGAACCCGCCGGGTTTAATAAAATACGCGATATGATTGGCGAGAAAGTGAAGGAGTTGGTATCACAGCCGGCGTAAGATATGCCGGTCATGTCCAAAACAGGTTACTGTTACTGCTTAATTCCCAATAGTCCGTATCCGTATATTCGGGCCGCCTTTTGTTTTTAACCCTGACTTGTTAAGGCTGTAAGTAAACGTTAGTAAAAAGTACCTGCGCAGTACATTGTATTTTTCATCTATAATATATCCCTCGCTGCTGTTGCGGGTAATGCCGGTGTTTTTGTCTAACAAATCCGCAACGCTTAATTTCAGCTCCCCGCGGCTGTTTTTTAAGAATGATTTTGCTATACTGGCGTTCCATAAAGGTATATTGGTATTATACCCGCCTGTGCGGCCTGTGTTAAGTATATACGTAAATTCATTGTGCAGGCTAAGGTTCCAGGGCAAATAGTTCGTCATGTCAATTCCATATTTCTGCCGCATATAATTGGTGTTAAGCCCGGGCTGCAAACTGTATTTTGAGGTGTTGAGTGTAACACTCGCGGAAAGCTCCAAATCAATTTTATCATCTTTACTGTAATTGAGGCTAACATTTGGCCCCCATGTTGACGATGTAATACTATTACGTGCGCTGTTTACAAACGACACATTGCTGCCTGTACTGAAACTGCTGCCCACCTCAAGCTGCGCATGCAGCTTTTTCAGCGGAAAACCGTATTCAACGTTGGTAAATATGTTATGTACACCGTTTGTATTTACGGGTTTACTTATGCGTGTGCCAAAGGCCGAGACAGAATCGCTTTGCGCAATTGCATTAGCTGTTGTGGTATAATTAAACATTACAAACAGGTTATTGCGTTTTGCAAAACTGGCCGCGATGTAGTTAACCACCAGGCTTTGATTATACGCCCTTTTTAATGCCGGGTTACCAACGGTTACATTCAGCGGGTCGCTTACATCCGGCACCGGTTGCAGTTGCGCTACTGATGGCTGTATAGTAGAAGTATTATATTCCAACCGCAGGTTTTTTGTTTGTGCAAACTGGTACTGGAACATTGCATTCGGCAATACATCGGTAAACGACTGTTGTATTGTTTGATGATAGGTATTATTGGTTGCTTTTAGGGTAGCAGATTGCAGCGAAGCGCCTGCAGTAAAATTAATCTTGTGCATGTTACTCCTGAAATTAAGCCCGCCGCCGGAGTAAGTGTAGTTGCTGCTGAAATCATTGCTCAGGAGCGAATCAAACGCGTCGTGTTTTCCTGAAGCAGTATTGTAGTTATATGTTTGTTTGTTGCTTTGGCCGTTGTTAACATTATAAAACCCGTTAAGGGCAATTAAAGACCTTTTGCCAATCGGCTCTGTGTAGGTTACATTCCCGCCAAAACTGCGGGTAATGGCATCGCGTGTATTGTGCTGGTTAATGTTTGAATCTATAATGTTGCCGTTGTTATAAAAATTGTTATTGCTCAACTGGCTCCCGTTCATTTTACTGTGATTGTACGCAAAGTTGAAATCGCCTGAAATGGTTCTTCCTTTTTTACGCAGGCGCTTGCGCAGCAGTAAGTCTGATGTAAAATTAAGAGCATCTGCAGTAGATGCCGTGTTGCTAAAGCCATTATTCAGTTTTAGCTTTTCCGGCGTCTCACTGTTGTAGGTTTCCTGCTGCTCTTTATTTGAGTGCTGCAATGTGAGCGATGGCGTTAGTTTAAAAGAAAATGAACTGTCAACTTTTTGGTCAAGTACAACATTAAACCTGTTTTGCGTAGCGTTGTTAATGGTATGGCTGCTGTCAATCCTGTTATAAATATTACCCGGCAACAGGTTTTGCATGTTATCTTCTTTATCTGTAAGCAGGTGAATATTACTGGTAGTATAATTGGTACTCAGGTCAGTTTTGCCTTTGTTCCAGGTGTTGTTATAATTAACGCCGCCGGCGTATGTTGTAGCCACACCCTGCTGGTTTTGGCCAAGCCCTGTTACAGGCAGGCCGTTGCCACCACTGCCATTGTCGTTGGTAACAATACGCACACCACCGCCACCGTTGCGCATGCCGCGGCTAAGCTCTCCCGTAAAGTTCAATACATCCATCAGCGAAAAGCCCTGCTTGTTGGTGTTATTGGCCATGCCCAGGAGCGACACCTGCTCATCACCTTTAAATTTATTAATGTTAGCCTGCGCGTCATATTTCTCATTGGTGCCGGCTCCTGCGGCAACCTTTCCAAACAAAGCATTATTCCTGTCTTTCTTAAGCTTCAGGTTTATGGTTTTTTCGCTGTTACCATCATCAACGCCAGTAAATGCCGCCTGGTCGCTTTTCTTGTCAAACACCTGCACTTTATCAACAGCATCGGCGCTCAAATTTTTTGTAGCCATTTTCACATCGCCGGTAAAAAATTCTTTGCCGTTTACCAGCACCCGCTTTACCGTTTGCCCGTTAACTTTAATAGTGCCGTCATTATCCACCGTAACGCCCGGCATTTTCTTCAGCATATCTTCCACCACCGCGTTAGGTTGGGTTTTAAAATTCTCAGTATTGAACTCCAGCGTATCATTATTAATTTCCACTGGCGGCCGTTTGGCTGTAACATTTACATCCTGCAGTTTGGCTATATCGGTCATATAAATATCCCCTGCGTTAAATAAGCCCTGCGCGGGCATCGCTAAAAGCGGTTGCCAAACGGGGGCGTAACCAACATAAGAAGTAGAAATAAGGTAATTTCCTTTTTCTACATTATTTAACTTAAAGTATCCTAAGGAATCGGCGCGCGCAAAAGTTACCAGTGTTGAATCTTTGGCCTTAACCAGCGACACGGTTGCGTAAGCCAGCCCTTTATTTACTGATGAATCAAACACCCTGCCCTTTATTGTTACCCTTTGTGTAAACGCGTTAATGCCTGTAACCAGTAATACCAACAGCAGTAAAGTTTTTTGCATGCCTTTTATTTTGGCCAAAAGTAAATTTTGGCTACCCCAAACATGGTTAATGAATATGGGAGAAAGGTTAATGAAGGTTAATATTAGTTGCGGGGTATAAGAGTATATAAAAGGGCAGGGTTCTCATTCGTATATTCGTACCCGGTTGATAGTTAACTGGTATATGATAAGACAGTGGCTAAATATAAGAACCTTGTTTTTTTTTGTAGCAATATGCATTGTTACAGGCACTATATTTTACAGTAATTACCTCTCCAAAAAAATTGCTGATGACGAGCGGCACAAGGTGGAGATATGGGCAGAAGCGCAACGGGCTATTCTCACTACGAGTGACCAGGGGCTTATGCTTGCCTCCAATATTTCAATTGGTAACAAAGACATACCCATTATTGAAACCAACGAAAATGATGTTATCAACCCCAATAACTGCGTAAACCTTGACAGTACAAAAATAAAAGACGATTCAACCTACCTGCCCCGCATGCTGAAACATTTTAAAAGCCAACATAAGCCCATTGTATATGTTATTACTGAAAAGCCTTACAGCGCCAACAAATATTATTACGGCGAAAGTGTATTGCAGCAGGAGGTGAGGTATTACCCGCTGGTGCAGCTTGTTATTGTGGGGCTGTTTATTATAGTTACGGTTATAGCACAGCGTACCAGTTACCGCAGTACACAAAACCAGGTATGGGCAGGCATGGCCAAGGAAACAGCCCACCAGTTGGGTACCCCGGTTACCAGCCTTAAGGGATGGGTAGAAGTTTTGCGCGACATACCGGGGAATGAAAAAATAATAAGCGATATAGAAAAAGACATAACCCGCCTTGAGCTGATTACAGACCGCTTTGGCAAAATTGGCAGTCAACCCCAGCTTGAAGAACGAAATGTTGTTGAGCAAGTGCAAAACATGATAACATACATGCGCAAGCGCGCCGGCGGAAGGGTTGATTTTAAACTTTTAACAGGTGAGCAGCAAAATGTGGTTACTAAAATATCGCCGCCACTTTTTGACTGGGTGATTGAAAACCTGCTGAAAAATGCCCTGGACGCGATGGAAGGCCGGGGCACTATTACTGTTACCATACAGCAGGTTGAAAACAGCATTTTGATTGACGTGGCAGATACCGGCAAGGGTATATCGGCAGCCAATATAAACAAGGTTTTCAAACCCGGGTTTACCACCAAAAAAAGGGGGTGGGGGCTGGGGTTAACACTTACCAAACGCATTATTGAGCAATACCACAAAGGCAAAATATTTGTAAAAGGGAGTGAGCCGGGCAAGGGCACTACGTTCAGGATTGAATTGAAGAAGAGTTAGTACAAGCGTGCAGGTTGGTAAGAAACAGTTAATTGGTTTTTACCGCCTTTTACAGGATTTGGCGTAAAGATTATTTTTTGCTGTTTTGCTAATAAACTAATCAGGCAAAACCCTACTTTTGCCTTCCCATTTGCGGAGGTGGCGAAACTGGTAGACGCACTACTTTGAGGTGGTAGCGCCGCGAGGCGTGGGAGTTCGAATCTCCTCTTCCGCACTGGTAATCCCGCTTTTTGCGGGATTTTTTATTAGCCTTCCCCAAATCTACCCTCCCCACGGTATAACAGCCCTGATGAATGTCAATTAATTTTCAAACTTAAAAACCACCCTTGCATAAACGTTTTCATTTAGACGACATAGGTCTGTGGGTGCTGCTGGCAGCCGACATATATGTTACCTTGTCATACATAAACGACCCCACCATTTTTGGCGATATCATCCTTATATTTTATATGCAAAGCGTGTTAATAGGTGTTTTTAACGTGCTGGATATTGTTACGGTAAGCCGTGTTTATGGCAACACAGGCGTGGGTAACCTGTCCAAAGGCTGCACTGGCTTGTTTTTTATGGTGCATTATGGGTTATTTCACCTGGTGTACCTGTTTTTCCTCCCGTCATTGGTGAACTTTAAAAACATACAATGGCATTTTGTATTGCTCATGTTTTATATACTAACAGCCTCATGCCTTATCAATTTTATACAGGACAAAATACGTAACCGGCACGAGGCCATGAATATAGGCGCTATGTTTTTTCTGCCCTACGCCCGTGTTATACCCATCCATCTCACCATACTGGCGCCAAAATTTTTAAACGTTTCTACGCCGGTTGTATTTCTTATATTAAAAACCTTTGCCGATATAATTACTTATGTTGTGTACCGGCGCGCGGTATTTAAACCTGTTGATAATAAAAACTCTACCTAATTATTTTAGCATTTTGGGGTATTCATAATAGTGCGGCATCAACTAATCCGTTAATATTGTAAAAATTTTTTACTATGGCAGGGTTGATAGTTTGCCCCAAATGCAGCCACCAGTTTGAGCCAACGGATGCTTTTAGAGAGGAAGTGCAAACCCAGTTAAGGGAGGAAGCTAAAAAATGGCAGGCGCGCAAAGAGGATGAATACCGGCAAAAAGAAACAGCGCTACAACAGCAGATACAACAAAAAGATATTGAACTGAATAAGCGGCTGGCAGAAGAAAAGTTAAAGCTGCAGAATGAGGTGCGTGAATCGCTCAGCAAAAGTATTACTGCCGACTTTGAAAACAGGATGCAGTTGCTGCAGCAAAGTGTTGCGGAGAATGAAGAAAAGCTGAAAGAGGCCCGCAGGAAGGAGCTGGAATTTTTGCAGCAGGCACAAGCGTTCAAAATAAAGGAGCAGGAGCTTGAACTGTCTATACAGCGTACCTTAATGGAAGAAAGGGAAAAACTGAAAGAACAGGTGTGGAAAGAACAGAATGAAAGATTACAGGTAAAAGAAACGGAATACGAATTAAAGATAAAAGAACTGCAAAAGCAACTGGATGATTCAAAAAAGCGCGTGGATGAATTAAAGCGCAGCCAGGAGCAGGGGAGCATGCAGTTGCAGGGCGAGGTGCAGGAATTACTGCTGGAAGAAATACTGCGCAACACTTTTCCGTTCGACCTGGTGGAACCTGTTCCTAAAGGCGTGCGCGGAGCAGATTCAATACAAACAGTACGTAACCAGTTTGGCAACGAATGCGGCAGGATTATTTACGAAAGTAAACGCACCAAAGACTTTACGATTGACTGGATTGAAAAATTGAAACACGATATGCGCAGCCTTGGCGCAGATGTGTCAGTTATTGTTACACAGGCCTTGCCAAAAGATATGGAGCGCTTTGGCGAAAAGGATGGGGTATATATATGCACCTTTACCGAGGTTAGAAGTGTTGCGTTGCTGTTACGCAATTCAATTCTTAAAATGGCAGACATAAGAAAAAGCCAGGAGAATAGGGGGGAAAAGATGGTAATGCTGTATGACTATCTTACCGGCAACGAATTCAGCGAGCAGTGGAAAGCCATACGCGAAGGTTTTATGAGCATGAAAATGGGTATACAGCGCGAGCGTGACGCGATGGAAAAATTATGGAAGGTGCGCGAAAAACAATTGGAAAAAGTGTTGCTCAATGCAACCCACATACGTGGCAGCATTGAAGGTATTGCCGGCGCGGATGCGGTAAACCTCAATTTGCTGGAAGACAATATTGGGTTGCTGGAATAATTGTATCTTTCTTACAATTTCATTTTTCTTCCCTTATGCCTGATACCACCTTTTACACTAATAATCCTGTGCAGGATTCGGCGGCAGATTTCATGGCACCAACACAAGGCGGAGACGGGTATAAACAAAATTATTACCAGCCTACCGGCGGCCCGCTGCCTATCACCATTATTTTCCTGCTCATAATAGCATTTGGATGGATGGCTGTAAGGCGTGTATTAAAAACGGGTAACACTAAAAATATACAGGCCGGGGCGAATGGTAATGATGAGGCCGGTGACACACCATATTATATTTATGAAGGCAGTAAACTTGGCCTTGGCAATGATGAAATAACAGCTATCATCGTAAAACATTACCCTTTCTACAACCAGCTTTTGCCTACCGTGCGATACCGGTTTCAGCAACGGCTCTTTGACCTTATTAAAGCAAAAAGCTTCATCATTTACTCGCAGGAACCATTTAAGGAAATGCCTGTATTAACCAGCGCAGCAGCGGTACACCTTACCCTTGGCCTTGATGAGTATTTATTGCCATGGTTTAAATATATAGCCATACACCCGCAGGCATATTTTGCCGCCGACGGGTTGCGTATATTAGCCGGCAATGTTGAAGGAGAAATAATTACCGTTGCATGGGACCAGTTGCTTAAAGGCCTTGGTACACCAAACGACGGTAACAATGTAGGCCTGCACGAAATGGCGCATGCCCTGTATTACCAGCAGGCAGTGGTGTATAAACGTAAGGAAGCGGATTTTTCCACGAGCTTTGAAAAGGTTATGCAGGAAGGAGAGGAGGTATATAAGCTTAAAGATACACAGCATATTTTATACAGCGATTATGCTTACCGAGACCTGCAGGAATTTTGGGCTGAAAGCGTGGAAATATTTTTTGAAAAGCCGGCAGAAATGAAAAAATGTTACCCGCAGATATATGATACGATAAAGGGTTTATTGAAACAGGACCCCGTAAATACAGGCAACCCGCTGTGCTGATGCAAGCTTCGGTTTTATTATTCCCAATCTTGTTGCTACTTTCACAGTTGCATGTACACCAGCAACGACGAAAATAATAAGCCTTCCAAAAAAAAGCCGATTTACCCGGTACATAACGCACTGCGTAAATACCTTACACGGTACGGCAGGGAGGTAAAGTTGCCGGTTTCCTACCAGGACCTTGCCCATTTCAGGTACACATTTCCGTTGAAAGATAAGTACGGTAATGAAACCGCCTGGGAGCAGGCGAGCTACGACATGCGCGAGTGGGAATTTTTGCGCGAAGAACTGGTAAAAATATACGCCGTACTTAAAACTGAGGGTGATTTTAGCTTTATAAGTCATCTTGATGTGGAGCGTATTGATTTTTGCAGCTTCGGTAACAGCCAGCCATTCCGCATACGCATCGTAAACAGGTATAACGACAATTACGACCACTATTATATTAAACGTGCTGACGCAAGCCGTATTTACGGCCTTGAACTCGAGCACATCCTCTCGCCAAACCGCATAACTTATTTTACCAGCGGGCAAACGCTTATTGAAGAGCATATTCCCGGGGTACCGGGTGATGTATTTATTAAGGATTACCTCCACGCTTCAACAACCAACCAAATACGGTTATCAAAGGAGTTTGTAAAATTTAACGAGCGCTGTTTTATATGCCTGCTGGGCGATATGCGCAGTTACAATTTTGTGGTTGACATAACCCCTGATATTGAGGATGTGCAGTACC
Organism: Chitinophagaceae bacterium; assembly: GCA_035550215.1. GTDB lineage: Bacteria > Bacteroidota > Bacteroidia > Chitinophagales > Chitinophagaceae > JABDFW01. The sequence goes on from DASZPM010000028.1 coordinate 172,530, forward strand.
GCATACGCGCGATTGATTTTGACCAGGAATGTTACGAGGGAAGAAAAAACATGTACCTGCCCCAGTTTTTTAAGGAAAATTATCCTTTTGTTGAAGCGGCGCTAAAACACCTGAACAGGGAATCTATTGAACAGTACCAGGCCGAAGAAAGAACAAATGTTGTATTCCGGCTGGCGGCATCACGCTATCAAATCAAACACCTGCTTGATATAATGAGCCTTGACGATATTTCAAAAACCGAAAAGGTAAACCAGTTAAAAGTTGAGCTCGCAAATCATTTTCACCAGGTGGTTTTTTTAAAATGCAAAACCATGGGGCAAATATTAAAAACACAGCTAAAGCAAACGCTGCGCAAAAGCCTGATGCTTGTACCAAAATCGCGCCCCGCACCATAAAACCCAGCAAGCCTGTTCAGGTTGCCCCCTCTAAAAGTGTAAACCTATTACACAGTAACGCCTTTAGTTCGGCATCCTTACCGGCTATTGTATGCAAATACTCTACAGCATCTTTACCAAGCATGTTTACATCCGCCCCCGCTTTTAATAACTGTTTTATACACTCCAGTTGATGATAGGTGTTGAAATTATCTTCCTGCGCCAGGTTATGCACCGCCCAGCCAAGCGGCGTACTATTGTAAGAGGTATCACGCTTGTTAATATCCGCCCCGGCTTCAATCAATCGTTTAGTCAATTTATCCCTGCCGCAGTAGGCAGCCCAATGTAAGGCTGTCTCACCATCATTACCCGTAAAGTGTACATTTGCGCCACGGTCAACATAAAATATTCCTGTCTGTTCTGCATGCAGGCTGGCCGCTGCTAAAAGAGGGGAATCCTTTTTATCAATTACCCCGTCCCCGTCAATATTCGCACCATACTCCAGTAATATTTTTGCCATCTCAACAGCATCGTTGTCTGTTATCTTTTTTGCGAAAACCGCATCACAAACCCGGTGCAACGGATGGGCAGGCAGGGTATTACCATCAGCTAATAAAACACCTTCGTTTGCCAAAATTGGGTTTTCGCTCAATTCTTTTTTCAGGGTCTCAATATCCTTCCTGAAAATTATTTTTTCAATATCAATCCCCATAAATAAATTTTACATCAATTATTATGTCGCCGCCCAGGCAAGCGCCAGTTGTATTTCTCCAAATAACCTGCCTTTCACATCAACAGCAACAGGTTCCCTTTTCCTGCAAATAAATGACATATTCACCCCGCCCGTTATTAACTGCTCTATTGGGGCGGTTAACTGCAAATGTTCCTTAAAATCAACGCCGCCAAGGCTGTACCATTTAAAAAGGCTTTCCTTGGCGCTCCACATAAAGGCTAACAACTGTTCCGGCGTATAGTTGCCTGCGTTTGATGAATGTATTAACTCCCTGTCTGTCTCATGCATAAATTTATGCGATATAGCTTCAATTTTAGGCGATACAAACTCAATGTCAATACCCACTCTTTGTGTACTGCTTACAATAGCTGCTGCATAATTGCCGGTATGACTGATGGAAAAATGGTATTTTTCATCTTTCAGGTATGGCTTACGCGTGTCAGCAATAACAATTTCGCTGTAGGGAAAATCGGGAAAAAGATGCTGCAGCAGCCACCTGCCCGCCAGGTGCTGCAGGCGCTTGTGCGGGTGGGTAATAGTACGTTGCAGGGGTACGCCTGCAAAAAAACCTTCGGGCTCCTCAATCTTCCAGATACCCAGTTTGGTGGTTTGGTTAATATTATGTTGATAAAACAGCGGCACTTAAATATTGCAGGTTTACTTTGCAGATTTACGATTTATATTGCAAACGATTTGCCATTGGGCATTGATTGCCGGATTATTACTACCGTTGCAGTGAGCAAAGCCCATGGGGTACAACGAACAAGAATTACTGCAGCCCAACTAAAACGATATGATTTTATCTGATTCGCGTATTTTGGAAGAGATGGAAAAAGGCACCATAAAAATTGAGCCTTATGACCGCGCGTGTTTAGGAAGCAACAGCTATGATGTGCATTTGGGTAAATGGCTGGCTAAGTACAAAGATGAAATGCTGGATGCCAAAAAACATAACCAGGTTGATTACTTTGAAATACCGGAGGAAGGGTTTGTGCTGCAACCACTTGTTTTTTACCTTGGCGTAACTGCAGAATATACAGAAACACATGCACACGTGCCTTTCCTGGAAGGTAAATCTTCTACCGGCAGGCTGGGCATTGATATACATGCTACTGCAGGCAAAGGAGACGTTGGCTTTTGCGGCAACTGGACATTGGAAATATCTGTAAAGCAGCCGGTACGCATATACAAAGGCATGCCCATTGGCCAGCTTATTTATTTCCCGGTAGAAGGAGAAATACAGGTTAAATACAATCAGAAAAAAGACGCGAAATACAGCGGCCAGCCAAACAAGCCTATTGAAAGTATGATGTGGAAGAACAAATTCTAACCTGCTTTTTTATTATCCATCGCCTTGTCCAGCTTTACGTTATGTTTTCCTGTGGCCTCTTCAATTGAATGGGTTTTAAGCAGGTTGTTGTCTTTTTTAGCCAATACAGATAATTGTATGTAGAATTTTTTGAGCGTTTGTAATTCTGCATCAGTCAGGTCTTCCACGTCAATCAGCCGGTTACTGGCCCCCTGTGTGGCAGCTATAAGCTCGTTAAGCTTAATATGCAGCGCTACGGTATCTTTATTTTGTGACTGTTGTATTAAAAACACCATCAAAAACGTTATGATAGTCGTTCCGGTGTTTATAACAAGCTGCCACGTGTCGGAATAGTGGAATACCGGCCCGGTAATGCCCCATACAATTACAATTGTTATGGCTGTAAAAAAGGCCCCCGGGCTGCCGGCAAGTCTTGTTACTTTGTTACTGAAGGCGTCAAAAAAATTGGTGCGTTTTTTTTCAGGTTTTTGTGCTGGTTTGCGTTTCATGGTATTTTTTGTTTAATGCGGTTAATTATAGTTTACCACAACTATACTGCAAATAGCATGCAATGTGTTTTATTTGCAATAAAGGATATATAATTGTGCAAGTATGAGGAATGTACTGCTGCTTTATGTTACATGCATTTTTTTGTTTGGCTGCCATAACAGCGCCCGGGATAAAGCCCTGCTGGAGGATACGCGCCAGTTTCAGCAGGGTATTATTAACGAATACGCTGATTCTGCATCGTCACCTTTGCCACCGGCTGAACGCAAGGATTTTATGGGTATTCATTTCTACCCGGTTAATCTTGATTATGTGGTAACCGCACGGTTTACCCGTACGGCTGAAGCCCCTTCGTTCAAAATGGCCATGAGTGGTAAAGATGTGCAGGATTACGTTAAATATGGTGATGTGCAGTTTACATTGTTTGGAAAGGAATATAAGCTGGCTGTTTACCAATCCCTCCGGCTTGCGGCGTCGGATCAATATAAAAATTACCTGGCAATATTGTTTAAAGATGCTACCAGCGGCCACGAAACATACGGCGGCGGCCGTTATATTGACCTGCAGATACCAGGCGGTGACACCGTTATGATTAATTTCAACAAAGCTTACCAGCCATATTGTGCTTATACCGAAGGATATAGTTGCCCTATACCACCCGCTGAAAATTATTTGCCCATAAAAATTGAGGCGGGAGTCAGGTTTTAACAGGAGAACCCTTCAAAAAATCACCCGGTTACAAAACGGTAGCCAATACCTTTTATGGTAAGTATTTCTATGCTTTCATCGGCTTTAAGATAGCTTCGCAGCCGCGTAATATACACATCAAGGTTGCGGCTGTTAAAAAAAGAATCGTTGCCCCATATAACCTGTAAAATATCACGGCGGTCAATAATATTATCGCGGTGCTGCCATAGATATTTAAGCAGTTCACTCTCGCGGTAAGAGAGTTTGCGTTCTTCTGCATCAGCAACCAGCACCTGCCTTTTAAGGTGAAAAACATACTTTCCTATATCCAGCACTTCTGCAGTTATGGGTAAAACACCGGCGTCTTTTTTTACACGTAAAGCATTTTCAATCCTCACTATCAGTTCTTCCATACTAAAAGGCTTGCGTATATAATCGTTGCCCCCGGTTTTAAACCCTTTTACAAGATCCTCTGTTTGGGTTTTAGCGGTTAAAAATATTATCGGCACATCGTCATCCAGCAGCCTTATATCTTCCGCAATCTCGTAGCCGTTACGGTTTGGCATCATAATATCCAGCACACAGATATCCGGTTGTTCTTCTTTAAATGCATCCAATACTGCTGCGCCGTTTGTTTCCATCACCACTTCAAAACCACGGCCTTCAAGGGTTTCTTTTACAATCTTTCCCAAAAACAATTCGTCCTCAGCATACAAAATCTTTATACGGCTCATACTGCGGGAATTTTAATGGTGAAGGTGCTGCCTTTGCCGGCCGTGCTGTCAACACTAATAAGGCCGCCATGTTTAAGCACAATGTGGTGTACATAACTTAAACCCAAACCATACCCTTTTATATTATGATGGTCTCCGGATGGTACCCGGAAGAACTTTTCAAATATTTTGTTGGTATATTCCGGTGAAATACCAATGCCATTGTCAGAAACGCTTACTGAAACAAAATGGCCATCCCCTGACAGGTGTACGGTAATAGCCGGCTTTTGTTTACTGTATTTAAGCGCATTATCAAGCAGGTTATACAGCACACTGGTAATATGCAGCTTATCTGCTTTAACGGTAAAATCGTTGCCGTCTTTTGTTAACTGTATATAGGCGTCCGCCTTTTCAAGCTGCAGTTTCATTCCTGCAATTACTTCGGCGGCGAGCTGGAACAAATCAATATTCTCCCTATTCAGTTCTATTTCTTTATTCTCAAACATTGAAAGTTTAAGTACTTTATCAACCAGCATGCTTAGCCTTTGCAGTTCTAAAGCCGAAATATCAAGGTATTCACGGGTACGTTCGGGGTTTTGAAGGGCATTAAAATTGCGCAATGCTTCAACAGCAACATTTACTGTGGCAATAGGTGTTTTCAGCTCATGCGTAATATTACTTATAAATTCATTCTTCACAGCGGCAAGGCGCTGCTGCTCCAGCAGGTTACGGTACAGGAACACAAAAGATAGTATTGTAACAGCAATAAGTAATAAACCAACAAGCAATGGCAGCTTTAGTTTGCCCAGGATATATCCAAAAGGGTTGCCAAAACTCGCCTGGTAAGCGTACAAATTTGACAGGCCTACAAAAATGAAATTTGTCTTTAGTTCTTCGGGTTTTATGGAGTTTTCTATCTCCCCGGGTTTACCTGTAACCATTTTTATACTGTAAGGCACAGTGATACCTGTTGAAAGCAGTTCGCTTTTGTACGCCGAATCCACCTGCCGCATATCAAGCGGTGTATTAACAGTATGGGTATCCCCAAAAAAACGTACTACGTGCGCCCCCTGTTCTTCTCCGGGTGCAGGTATCGGGAAACTTCCCTGCAGGTCGTCTGTACGGGTAATAAATGTTTCGTTAAGCCGCCTGGAACTATCAGCACGCCCGTTACCCTGTACCGAAATCATCAATTGTTCGCCGCCTATACGAATTTTTCCCTTGAAAGCAGTATCACTTAATTTTTCCTTCAGGCTGTCAATAACATTAAACATAAAAAGGTTATCGGGCATGCCATTTTTAAACAGCGTTGTATCCTTTTTAAACCGTTTTACCTGCAGTTTATAAATAACATCCCTGAAAGCAACATCGGCATCCTTTTTAAGGCTGGCCCACTCCTCGTTGTACAGTTTATTTAGCCAATAAACCTGGAATGCGGCAATCAGCACAATGGTGCTTATCATCAGTATTTTAGATACGCTGAGCTTGTTTAATATTATACGGAACGGTTTGGGCATAATTACAAACAGCAAAAGTATATAATGCTTTTTTAGCAATACCACCCCATTAACCTTAATTAACCTTATAGCAAGTTTGGTTAACTGTGCCCGGCAATAGCTTTACGGTATAAAAACCTTCTCATGAAAAAATATGTTTTACTCACTTATGGCCTGGTATGCGCTGCGGGTATATATGCCCAAACAAAACAGGGCACAATAGTTTATGAAAGAAAAATTGATGTACACCGCCACATGCAGGATGAACAGATGAAAGCAATGGTACCACAGTTTCAAACAGCTAATTATGACCTTGTATTTAAGGACAGTATTACAGTATATAAAGCAGCACCCAAAGATGATGCGCCCGACCCTTTTGATAACGGTGGCGGCGGAGGCGCGCACATAGTGATGAGGTTTAACGGCCCGGGTGATGATGGTGTATTGTATAAAAATTTTGGCAGTAACCAACAATTGCAGGAGTCAACCCTTGACGACAAGAAATACATTGTTACAGACAGCATAAAACAGCCCCAATGGAAGCTGGCTGACGAAACACAAACCATTTTAAACCATGTTTGTAAAAAAGCAACCACTACCACTGAGCGGGGAAGCAATGTTGTAGCCTGGTACACAGAAGACATACAGGTACCCGCAGGGCCGGACAGGTTTTGCGGCTTGCCGGGGGCCATTTTAAAAATTGACATTGACAGTGGCAGCGTGGTATTTACCGCCACAGACATTCAGCCTAAGGCAGATACAAAAGACCTTAAGGCCCCCACCAGCGGTAAACTAATAACGCAGGCCGATTTTCAAAAAAAGATGGATGAAGTGTTAGGACCGGCAGATTCAAAGGGCAAGAGGATAATAACAAAGCAGAACTAATAATAAATGTTACCCATAAAAAACCCCGCAGCAAAAGTGCGGGGTTTTTATTTATATTTTTAGCAAATACTACCTTCTGCTTGCAAAACGGCTTAACAGCTTAAGTATTTGAATATACAGCCATATCATGGTAACAAGCAGGCCAAATGCGCCATACCATTCCATTTGTTTGGGTGCACCCATATCAGCGCCAACTTCAATTCTTTCAAAATCAAGTATAAGGCTTAATGCAGCAATAACTGCTACAAAAAGATTAATGCCAATGCCCAGCATGCTGCTGTCATTCCAGCTCATAAAACTTACATTAACGCCGAACAGGGACAGCACCATCCAAATAAGATAAAAGAACAATATGCCCACTGATGCGGTTATAATAACAGCTTTAAACTTTTGTGTTGGACGTATAATTCTAAAATTATATAAAAGAAAAACAACTATTGCAACGCCAAAGGTTAACCCTACAGCCTGCATAATTATGCCTGGATATTTTTGCGATACTGCGTCGTTTACAATTGCCGAAAGTCCGCCAATTACCAGGCCTTCCAATATTGCATAGGCAGGTGCCAGGTATTTTGCCAGGTTAGGTTTGAATGAAATTACCAGTGCGGCAACCAGCCCGCCTATTAAACCAACCCAAAAGAAAGTCATCATGGTTGCGGGCTGCGCAGTATAGTACAGGTTCCATGTATAAGCGGCGCCGGCTATTACCATGAAGAGTAAAAATCCAAATTTGTTGATGGTTCCCCTTACCGTCATTGTCCCATTCATCTGTCCTTCCAGGGTTCTGCTCTTGTCAAATATTTTTTGAGAGAGAGTGGGGTTACCTGATTGAAAAAGTGCCATAGTAAATATTTATTTAGAAGATAAAAATACTAAATAACCGTGATTAAAAGAAGTTAATTATTGCTGTGTTTTATGCCGGGATAGTGGTCAATAGTCTCAAAAACGTACCTGGGGTCTTTTCTAAGCAAAGTAAGGCATTTATACAGCGAATCAGCATAATTGGCATGCGCAAACATGCGGTCATGTGCCAGTAACACCAGCATGTTATGGCTGTGCAGGTGATGCCCGGCAAAGTCCCTGTCAATCATTTTAGCCATCGTCAGCGCTCCTTGTACCGGTATACTTTCGTGGTTAACAGTTTTAAAGGCCCACTCTTCATCCCAGCCAATTACATTATAACCCGCAGAGTCTAATAAAAGGCAAACTGGCTTCACAAGCGATGATGCTTTTACTTCACCCGTTCTCACCCATGCGCTATTACCCGGAAGCCGTACAATTTTAAATGGTACATGCAGGTTCTGCTGGCAGGCTATAAAATCAGCCAGCGCCTCGTGCGGGTGATGATAAAAATAAAGGTAGTGGTCGCTAAATGCGTGTGAGCTGCTGTGATTCGCCAGCAGGTAATTTGGGTAAGCGTTGCGTATGCTGTCTATAAGGCTTTCGCGCTCTTTGCCGGCAACATGTACACCAACAGTAAAAAATGTTGCTTTTACACCAACTTTTTTAAAAATATCGAAACAGTTAATGCTCCCTGGTGGTTGCGGGCCATCGTCAAACGTCAAAAAAATATAACGCTTATTGGTGTCTACGGCAATTGGGGAGCTCACAAATTTTACCGGTGCTGGTGGTTTAGGTGCAACGGTTTCTGCCTCTGCCGGGTTATCTACAGCTGCGCTGCTGTCGTTCGGAAGGCTGCTTTGCGGGGTGGAGATATTATTACAATTTATGGCGAGCGTAACAATTAAAAATGAACAAGTTAGCATTTTCAATTTCCACGCAGGGTTACTCTTCATGCTATCATTAAATATTGCCTGTAAATATATTAAAGGTTGGCAATCGCGTATTTTTATTTATTGATTTTTAAGCGGATATTAGCAACTTGGGCGCATATTTAATTTTTGGTTTACATTCATGACGCTGTTCTTAATAATTTTTTTATACGCTTGCTTGCCGGCGGGGGTTTAATTAACGAAATCTCGCATATCCTTGGTTTAAAAGAATATTTTTATTTCTTTACCTGGCAGCGAAATACTTTGGCTGTTAGCACAATGATGCTAATTTTAAGCAAATTAACCGTTACATGAGAAATACTGTACTACTGCTATTGTTCCTTTTTATCAGTATCGCCGGCATTTGCCAGGGCAAACGCCCGCTAATACCGGCAGATGTTTACCGCCTTAAAAATATTTCTGATCCACAGCCTTCGCCGGACGGTGAATGGGTGGCGTATGTTGTCAGCAGTACCGATACCGTAAAGGATAAGCATGTTTCAGCAATATGGATGACATCATGGGATGGAACCCAACATATACAATTAACGAGCGCCAATGACGCATCACACCCACGGTGGAGCCCGGATGGAAAATATATATCTTTTCTTTCCGGCCTTAACCGTGGGGATGCAAATGACGATGATAAGGATGATGATGCACAAATATTTTTATTAGACAGGAGAGGGGGCGAAGCAAAAAAAATAACCAATATTAAAGGAGACATTGAAGATTACGATTGGAGTCCGGATGGAACTAAAATTGTAATGTCAATAAAAGACAGGGATTATTCAGACACCGGTAAAACCAAAATTCGTAAACCCTATGTTATAGACCGTTACCATTTTAAGCAGGACTATGAAGGGTATCTCGACACAAGGGCCATACATTTATACCTGTTTGATATTAGCAGCAAAAAAAACGATACGCTTACCCGCGGTAAATATGATGAAACAACGCCTGTATTTTCGCCCGACGGCACTCAAATTGCTTTTGTAAGCAACCGGACAGAAGACCCCGACAGAAACGAAAACACAGATATTTACGTGATAGATGCAAAGCCGGGCGCAGCCATGAAACAATTAACCACCTGGCGGGGCGAAGATGTAAGCCCTGTATGGAGCCCGGATGGAAAATACATTGCCTACCTGCAAAGCAGCAGCGATGAAAATTTTACCATGTATGGGCACCACTACCTTGCAGTTATACCCGCCGCAGGCGGCGAGCCAAAGCTTTTATCAAAATCAACAGACAGGCCCTTTGAAAACGCAAGGTGGTCGGCCGACAGCAAAAACGTTGGCGGCTTATTTTCTGATGACCGGCAAGGTAATATTGTAACATTTGATATCCTAACCGGGCAGATGACGAAAGTAACCGAAGGAGATAAAAGTTATAACACCCTTGAATATAACATGCCCCAAAAAGCCTGGGTTGGTTTACGAAGCATGCCGCAACAGCCGGAAGAAGTATTTGTTATAGAAAACAAGGCAGAGCGAAAATTAACCAACGTACAGGATTCATTCATTGCAAATCTTCAATTTGCCGACGTGAAGGGATTTAAAGCTACTGCGAAAGATGGCAACGTGGTTTCCGGCCTGTTGTACCTTCCCCCTGGTGCAAAAGCCGGCCAAAAATTACCTCTTATTATGTTTATACACGGCGGACCGGTTGCACAGGACGAGTTTGAGTTTGATATGACACGGCAGATGTATGCGTGCGCAGGTTATGCCGTAGCTGCCGTAAACTATCGTGGCAGCAATGGCCGCGGTATTGATTACATACGCGCTATTTACGGCGACTGGGGAGATAAAGAGGAGCTTGATATACTTGCCTGTACCGATTATTTAATTAAGGAAGGAATTGCTGATGAAAACCGGCTTGGGATTGCCGGCTGGAGTTACGGCGGCATCTCAACTGATTATACTATTGCCACAGACCAGCGCTTTAAAGCCGCTGTAAGTGGCGCCGGCAGCGCGCTGCAGTTAAGCATGTATGGTGTAGATGAGTATGTAACCCAGTATGATACAGAATTAGGGCCACCATGGAAAAACCCCGCATTGTGGATAAAACTTTCATACCCGTTCTTTCATGCCGACAGGATAAAAACACCTACGCTTTTTATGGCTTCACAAAAAGATTTTAATGTGCCTTCTGTTGGTGCAGAGCAGATGTACCAGGCGCTGCGAAACCTTGGCGTGCCAACAGAGCTGATTATTTATCCCAACCAAAATCATGGCCTTGTAGTACCCAGTTATATTAAAGACAGGTACGAACGGCATATTGCATGGTTTAACAAATACCTGAAAAATTAAAGCCTGTTTCTAACTGCTAATACCGGTAATGTCATCTTTAATTTAAATGCTGACGCCAGCAAGGGTGAGATGTGCCCGTTATAATAACAGCAAAAAGTTAATAAAGCCTTCACGCAGGTTTTAGCACGTATTTTTATAATCCTGTATAATGTTGCGTAACTTGTCAGGCAATGGCCACTCCTTATCCTTATAAAATATTTGCCTGCGGCGATCATGCCGTCACCATTGATTTTGGCAACATTATTAATGAGGGTATTAATGACTTTATATTACAATTATTTAACCGCGCAAAACAAAAAAGTATTTACGGAATTAAAGATATTATTCCTGCTTACAGCAGCATAACTCTTGTATATGATATCATGCTTGTTCGCTCGGTATCAGGCGATAAATCAGCATACGATTTCATAAAACAAGCAGCGGAGGAGTTGCTGAATGATAATGAACCACAAGAATACGCTGCAAACAGGATAATGAAAATACCTGCGTGTTATGAAGATGCTTTTGCGCCAGACCTGCGCCAGGTTGCATTTGAAAAAAAACTATCCGTTGAGGAGATAATAAATATTCATACGTCAAAAACATACCGCGTTTTTATGCTGGGGTTTTTGCCGGGGTTTGCTTATATGGGGATTGTTGATGATAGCATAAGCATACCCAGGAGACCTGCGCCGAGAATAAATGTTACCGCCGGCAGTATTGGCATTGCCGGTTTACAAACCGGCATATATCCATTGGATTCGCCCGGTGGCTGGAATATTATAGCTACAACGCCCATGCGCCTGTTTAATGCGGCAAAATCCCCCCCGGTAGTGTTACAGGCAGGAGATAATGTACGGTTTTATGCAGTTACGGGCAAAGAATTTAAACAAATAAAATCTGCACAGTGAGCATACGAATAGTAAAACAGGGATTGCTTGATACCATGCAGGATGCTGGCCGTTATGGCTACCAGCATTGGGGTATTAATCCCGGCGGCGCTGCGGATAATGTTTCACACACTGTTGCAAATGTATTAGCCGGTAATAACACCACGGAAGCGGTAATTGAATTGCACTATCCTGCTTGTGCAATACAATTTGAAGAAGATGCATTGGTTGCATTATCGGGCGCAAATTTTAGCCCGGTCATAAATGGTGAGCCTGTACCGCTTAACACTCCTATAATTGTCAATAGCAGCAGCATTTTGGAGTTTACAAAACCTGGTGGTCATCTTGCCTGCTATCTTTCCATTAATGGCGGTTTTAAGCTCGACCCGTGGCTTGGCAGTTACTCTACAAATACCAGGGCCGGTGCAGGAGGATATAAAGGAAGAAAATTAAAAGCGGGAGATGTTCTTTTTTTTAAGAAGAACCAGGATTTTTCTCCTATCCTGAAGGGCAATGCCTTTTTGCCGCTGGGATGGAAGGCTGCGGTACCCGTGATGTTTCCCAAACGGCAATCAATCCGTGTTTCTGCCGGTAATGAATATGATTTGCTTTGTGGTGCGTCAAAAGATATACTTGTTCATTCAGCGTTTACAGTAACACCGGATACTGACAGGATGGGCTGCCGCCTGTCTGGCATACCGCTGCAAATAGATATGCATGGTAGCCTTGTGTCTGCCGGGGTAACGGCGGGAACAATACAGTTGCTGCCATCCGGGCAGTTGATAATATTGGCTGCAGACCACCAGGCAACCGGCGGCTACCCGCGTATTGCGCATATTATCTCGGCGGACAGGCACTTGTTTGGCCACTTACAACCAGGAGAGGTGATTCATTTTGAATTGACGGATATAAAAGAAGCAGAGCGGCTTTTTGCGCAGCAACACCACTATTTGCAGCAACTGCAAAATGCCTGTACCTTACGACTGGAAAATTTTTTTGCTGAACATGCATTGTATTGATATTAATTGCGATTTGGGCGAGGGCGCCGGTAATGATGAAGCCATTATGCCTTACATAAGCTCTGCCAACATTGCCTGCGGCTACCATGCTGGTGATGAAACTACCATGAGGCAAACTATTGAATGCGCATTGCAGCACAATGTTGCCATTGGCGCGCATCCAGGGTTTGATGATAAGAAAAATTTTGGCAGAACAGAAATGAACCTGGGCTTTAGTGAAGTGTATAATTTGGTGTTGAAACAAATTGTGCTTTTGCAAAAACTGGCAGCAACATATAATACAACGCTCCACCACGTAAAACCGCATGGTGCCCTGTACAATATGGCTGCAAAAAATGTAACCATGGCTGCTGCAATTGCCTGCGCCGTTAAAGATGCTGGTAAAACGCTTGTGCTGTACGGGTTAAATAACAGCTACCTTATAAGTGAAGCCCGTAAAGCAGGATTACGCACAGCAAACGAGGTTTTTGCCGACAGGCGTTACAATAACGATGGCAGTCTTGTTGCACGCATTAACCCTGCTGCGTTAATTGAAAACGAGGAAGAAGCCATTAAACAAGCACTTAATTTGGTTGTTAGTAATACCGTACTTTCCATAGACTGGAAAGCAGTGAAAGTAGAAGCGCAGACGATATGCCTGCACGGTGATGGGAAACATGCTGCTGCCTTTGCGCAAAAAATACATGAGGCCATGAAGGCACATCACATTGTTATACAATCAATATAAATGATGTATTATGACAGCAAGAATATGGCACGGATATACAATCCGTACAAACGCTGAAGAATATGAAACACTCTTGAAAACGGAGATTTTTCCCGGTATTGAATCAAAACACTTAACGGGTTTTAAGAGCATACAATTATTAAAGCGGGTGCTTACAAACGAAGTGGAGTTTATCACCATAATGCTCTTTACTTCCCTTAACGACATAAAGGCCTTTACAGGCGATGATTATGAAACTGCTTATGTACCTGCCAAAGCGCGGGCAATATTGTTACATTTTGACGAGCGCGCCCAGCACTACGAAATTGAAGAGCACCGTGTGTATGAATAGGCTTTATTTTCTTTTAAAAACAGGTACATTACTGCAAGCCTCCCCATACATAATACTTTTTGCATAAGGCCTTAGTTTCGCGGTTATTTCAAGATAGGCGCTTTCCGGTAGCTGTACATCCCCGCAACCTTTTATTATTACCCGTTTATCAAGATAATCTTCGCCGGCAATGGCATCAATACGTTTTGTAAGAATAGTATTCACCAGCATTTTTTCATCACCAAAAACAACTTGCTTTGCCACAGGCTGCAAATAACTCGCCACCAGCATATATGCCCAGGCGGGCACTATTGCATCTGCACTGCAGGTAATACCTGCATAAATATCCCGGTATTCCTCCCAGTCCTTTGCCTGCAGGGCAGCCCTGAAATCCTTCTCCTTTAATATCATGCCCATAAAAAGGTAATCCTTTAAATCAAAGATTTTTATATCCCCTTTGGGATAATACATCTCCAGGTCAATAGTTATCAACCCGCTTTCTGCCACCTTATTTACTATTGTTTCCTGCATTACCTAATTGGTTAATACGCAAAATTACTCAATCGCGCGGGCGTATGGGTGACCCGCCGTAATAAATTCCCAAAAACAAAAAAATCCCGCAAACAAAGCGGGATTTTAATTTATAAGAACTTTTCTGTTAATAAAATTTAGAGCGGTAATCCTTCACATCTGCCGCTTTAATCAGGTACTGCATGTATGACTGTTCCTGCGCTTTAAGTGCGTTTTCTGCAGCCGTGCGTTGTTCATTTACGCCACCCTGGGCCGGGGCCACGCCCGCAATACCGCTTGATTTTATAACATATACACCGGACTGACCTTGTATTGGCGGGCTAACCTTACCTTCCAGTTGCTTGTTAAATGCGGCGCCAAGTACTGCAAGTTCCTGGCCTATATTGGGAATATACTGTGCCTGGAATGCAACACTGTCTGCCTGGGCAACAGTAGTGTTGTTTGCCTGGGCAACGGCCTCCAGCGTATTGCCTTTTATTTTTGTGTCCATTATTATTTTGGCCTTCTTATCATTCTTTAATTTGGCCTCAATCAAAGGACGGGCAGTTTGTGCGTTTGGCAGACCAGGCTTATTGTCTCCTGTAACAATGGCTACAATATATTTTTGTGTAAACCTTACGGGCTGCGGGGAAATATCTCCTATATCGCTGCTGTACACCCATTTAATAAACTGCCTGTTTTTACCAAAGTTGCTTTGCATACCTGGGTTATTATTAATGGTATAATCGTTTTCTTTTATACCTGCAGCAGTAAAAGGTGTTTTTTTAAGCTTCGCCGCTTCATCGTAAAATTCTTTCAATGTATGAACGGAGCCTGCAAATCTTGCTGCGGCGTTTTCGGCCGCTGCGTCTGTTTCCTGGCTAACGGTTACGGCTTTGCCAAGATATGCAATCTTGTAAGCAGGTTCTGAGCCCTTTTGTTTCAATATCTCTATGTAATGGTATCCAAAAACTGTTTGCACCACTTTTGTTTCACCAACTTTACCTGTAAATGAAAAATCACTGAATTCCGGCGCCATTTGCGGGCTTGTTGCAAACATTGGTATAACACCTCCTGTATTTTTTGAGCCGTCGTCGGAATATTTTTTACATACCGAGTCAAAACTGGCGCCTGATTTTAATTCAGCAATGGCGCTATCCAATCTCTTCCTGGCTGTGCTGTCTTCCCTTATTCTTTGAAATTGGCCGCTCTGCTGGTCCTGCTGGTGTGTCATCACCAAAATATGGCGTACTTCTGCTGAATCTGGTAATACTTTTTCATCAACCATCTTTGCTACAACATAACTACCCCCGTCTTTATACGGACCGTATAACTGGCCGGGCTGCAGTTTGAATAAAGAATCGTTTACAGGCTGGTGTATTTGAGATTTACTTATAAAACCATCGTAATAAGGAAGCGTTGAGCCTTTCTCTTCCAGGAATGATTTAACGTCTTTCGCATCCCTAAACTCATTTTTAAAAGAAGTCAGGTCATTTTCAACGTTTAAAGTATCCTGCGCGCTTGGGGATGCGTCAAATACCACGTAGGCTATCTGTCTTGTTTCTTCTTTCTGCTCAAACTGGTTAGGGTGCTTTTTTACAAAAGCATTCACCTCGTCATCACTCACATTAATGGTAGAATCCGGGATATTAGAATAAGGAACGTTTACATAAGACATGTTAGTGATAGAACTGTTATCAGCGGCGGTTTTATCAGCCATCCACTTTGGTATATATACCGCGCCGGCAATAAGTGATTCGTATTTTTTTGAAGTTCCTTCCAGCGCTGCCGGGTCAAGCACGGCCAACTGAAACTGCTGCGCCTGCGGGTTACCCGGGTTCTTTCTTAACTGCTGGCTAACCTGCGAAATATAACTGGTGGCTTGCTGAGCATTATAAGCCCCTGTTTGCTGGTCGGTAAAAGTATTACGAAACCATGTTGGCGGGTTATTACTTGCAATATCATCTCCAAATTCCTTTGGTGTATAACTAAGGCCAAGCTTGGCAATCTCCTGGTTCATAACGGTAGTGCTTACCATGTTTTGCCACACCTGCGATGCAAGTACATCTTCATCTGTTCCAGGCTGTTTGTACAGCTCCTGTTCGTTTCTAAAATCTGCGTTATCAATAGTTTCACCATTAATTTTCCCGATGGTAGATGAAGGCCCAAAGCCGGAACCTTTGCCCATAAGCCTGTCCTGCACTATAAAAAGTATCAAGGCTAAAGCAATCGCACCAAAAACCCACTTTTGTCTCTGCTGTATCTTCTGTATAACAGACATAATATTATATTATATATTAAGTTTTTTAAAGGATGGCAAAAATAGGGTAATATACCGTTTCAGCAAATGTGGATAACATTTTAATTACTTTCTGTTAAACTATTTGAAAATATTTAAGCAATATTTTATTGAAGAGGCCGCTTTTGCATGAAACCTGCCCGTGAAACCCATTTTAACAACAAGGGTGTTAATAATTCCGTAACATGGGGAAAACAGCATATTTTTTGGCTGCAGGTATGGAAAAAAAGAGGAAAAAAATAGCCATTTTCAGGATTAAAGTGGGCTACCTGGTTTTTTAACACAATTTGCATGCTTGCAGTTAACAGTTAATTTCCTGTTATCGGCCTATGTTCATAAACCTTCACAATTTCTATCAACAGGTGTTAAAAAACATCCTCATCAGCCGGTTTCAGGGCATCCCGCAACTGTATAAAATTGTTAGTTCATGTGGATAGCGTGCATGTAATTAACTTTGCATATTGTGGATAAAAAACTTATCCCGATATCCACAACCGTAATAGTAATAGTCGGTTATATAAATATTGTATTATTAAAGAATACTACCTTAATTATGAACATATTTGATGCCAGAAAAAAAATAAACTCGGTTGGCTTTTTAGATGTTGATATTGATGCAAGCATTGATTTGTTTCACGAGATTGAACAATTGAAAAAAGAAAAGAATGCGGTTGTGCTGGCACACTACTACCAGGAGCCTGATATACAGGATGTTGCAGACTTTTTAGGGGATAGCCTCGGGCTTGCGCAACAGGCGGCAAAAACCAACGCAGACATAATTGTATTTGCAGGGGTACATTTTATGGCGGAGACAGCAAAAATTCTGAATCCTTCAAAAAAAGTATTATTGCCAGACCTGAAAGCAGGCTGCTCACTCGCCGACAGTGCGCCGGCTGACCTTTTCCGTAAGTTCAAAGAGCAGCACCCGGGTCACATTGTTATTTCGTATATCAACTGCTCTGCAGAAATAAAGGCGTTGAGTGATATTATTTGTACAAGCAGCAACGCACAGGCAATTATTGAAAGCGTGCCTGTGGACCAGCCGATAATTTTTGCACCGGACAAGAACCTTGGAGCATACCTGAATAAGAAAACGGGGCGCAACATGGTACTTTGGAACGGGAGCTGTATGGTTCACGAGATTTTTAGTTTGGAGAAGCTGACGAGGCTTAAAATGCGTCACCCGCAGGCTAAAGTAGTAGCACACCCGGAATGTGAGGACATAATTTTAAAGCAGGCAGATTTTATTGGCAGTACGACACAGCTATTAAAATTTACCATAAACGACTCGGGGAGCGAATACATTGTTGCTACAGAGACGGGAATATTACACCAAATGCAAAAAGGCGCGCCGGGTAAAATATTTATACCAGCACCACCGGACAATAGCTGTGCCTGCAACGATTGCCCGCACATGAAACTTAACACACTGGAAAAGTTGTACCTGTGCATGGAATATGAAGAGCCTGAGCTTATTATGGACGAAGAATTGAGGCTTAAGGCATTAGAGCCGATACAACGCATGCTGGAGATTAGCAAAGCCGCCGGGTTAATTGCCTGAAGATATCCTTTGGGCGAGGCGTCTTTTATATATAATGAATGATTGTTCAATATAATAGCCTAATTCAATATCATTCATATTAATCAGCAGGTCATATGCAGGCCGGCAAAATTCCATAAACGGCTCGAGGGAAGGGCTTTTAAGGCCTGTTAACTGCATAACCAGGCGTTTGGTAAACCGGTGGTCAATATATTTATCCTGCTCCTCCTGTACAAGCCGGCGCTGAAAAGCCAGCATTTGCCGTGTTCGCCTGAAACGGAACATATTTATCAGTTCGTCAAGATCAATACCTACTGTAACGCTTCCCGGTACATAAGAAGATGGTGGGGTTGAACTTAATCTAAGCCCGGGTTTTTGAAAGTTAAAAACCTTGGCATATGTTTCCCGATTTTCTAATGAATCAGACCGGTAGTCTCTTGTTTGCACCCTTACTGCGGGTAACCAGGCTACATCTACATACAGGGCCACCTCAAAATTCTGCAGGTTTGTAATTGTATCTACAGGGTATTTCTGTGTTTTTTTTCCGAGATAGCTGAACCAAAGAGAGTCATTATTATTTACTATTATGGTATACTTGCCTAAAGAGTCTGAAATAGTGGCGTGGCCACTGGTTGTTTGCACAGTAACAGCGTCAAGTCGGCGCTTGCTAAAGAAATCAGTTACTGTTCCTTGCACCTTAAATGATTGAGCATCAATATCTTGTGATATAAAAAGCAAACATAAAACGCAGAAGGAAAGTAGAATTGATTTATACACCGGCGGTTTAAAATTTATAGTGGCTGTAATATTACTTATTCAATCTGTATTTAACTCAGCGCACCGTTTATTTAACCCTATTTTTAGAAAACGTTACCTGCCCATATAAACCAATAATATTTGCACGTCGCTTGGGTTAACACCGCTTATCCTTCCTGCCTGGCCGAGGGTGCGGGGTTTTATTTTTTTAAACTTCTGTAATGCCTCATTGCTTAACGCGGCAACTTTGTCGTAGTTGAAATTATCGGGTATTAATCGTTCTTCCATAGCTGAAAGCCGCTCGGCCATCTCCTGTTCTTTCTCAATATATCTTTCGTACTTCACCTGTATTTCAGCCTGTTGAATGGTCTCATTATCAAAACCATCGAGTTCCTGGCGAAGCAAAGGCAGAACAGAAATGAGAGAGAATATATCAACATCAGGGCGAAGCAATATTTTAGCTGCCTTTTGTTTTTCTCCGATTGGGGAAGATTGGATTGTTTCGAGAAAAGGGTTTATGTCTGTTGGTTCTATGGAGATATTGGCCAACTTTTCTTTTACCAGTTTTACACCTTCTTTTTTGGTTAAAACCCTATCCATTCTTTTTTGAGAGGCCAGGCCTATCCTGTAACTCATTTCAGTCAGGCGCAGGTCGGCATTATCTTGCCGTAACAGCGTGCGGTACTCTGCCCGGCTCGTAAACATACGGTAAGGTTCTTCAGTACCTTTACTTATTAAGTCGTCTATCAACACGCCAATATAAGCTTCGCTCCTTTTCAAAATAAAGGGAGCTTCATTGGATATTTTCTGGTGTGCGTTTATTCCCGCTATCAACCCCTGGCAGGCAGCCTCCTCGTAGCCGGTTGTGCCGTTAACTTGCCCGGCAAAAAACAGGTTGGCTACCAGCCTGGTCTCAAGACTGTGTGATAATTGGGTAGGCGGAAAATAATCGTATTCTATAGCATAGCCCGGCCTGAAGAACCGTACATTTTCAAAACCAGGTACTTGTCTTAAGGCTTTATATTGAACATCTTCAGGAAGAGATGTTGAAAAGCCATTGACGTATATTTCAACCGTATCAAAACCTTCCGGCTCAATAAACAACTGGTGCCTGTCCCTGTCGGCAAAGCGGTTTATTTTGTCTTCTATACTCGGGCAGTAACGGGGGCCTATACCCTCAATACGCCCTGTAAACATAGGGCTCCGGTCAAAGCCGGTCTTTAGTGTATCATGAACGGATGAAGAAGTATAAGTAATAAAACAGCTTCTTTGTTGGCGGTAATCAATTTTTTTGGTGCGGGAAAATGAAAAGCCTGTAATCTCCTCATCTCCCTTCTGTTCTTCCATTTTTGTGTAATCAAGGCTTCTGCCATCCACCCTCGGCGGCGTACCTGTTTTAAGCCTGTCGCTTTCAAAACCAAACTCAACCAATTGTTCTGTAATGCCCGTAGCAGCTTTTTCTGCTACCCTGCCGCCTCCAAATTGTTTTTCACCAATATGTATAATGCCATTTAAAAAAGTGCCGCTTGTAACTACTACAGCTTTTGCATGGATAGAATGCCCGAGGCCGGTTACCACCCCGCAGGCCCTGTTGTCACTGATAATGATTGATTTAACCATATCCTGGTAAAAGTCAACATTCGGGGTTTGCTCGAGCATTCTCCGCCAGATTGCAGCAAAAAGCATCCTGTCGCTCTGCGCCCGCGGGCTCCACATTGCTGGCCCCTTGCTTTTATTCAGCATCCTGAATTGAATCAGGCTTTCGTCTGTAACTATACCACTATATCCACCCAGGGCATCAATTTCACGTACAATCTGGCCTTTGGCAATGCCACCCATTGCCGGGTTGCAGCTCATTTGGGCGATGGTTTGCATATTCATTGTAACCAACAGCACCTTACTGCCAAGATTGGCTGCTGCCGCTGCGGCTTCACAACCGGCGTGGCCGGCCCCTACCACAATAACATCATAATTTGGAAACATTATTCAAAAATTGAGGGCAAAGATACAGTATAATAAAAAAGCGCTTGTTCCACGTGGAACATTACTGCGCGCAGGAGAAATCCTCTACAATAAAAAGGTTATCTGTGTCGCCATAAGGGGAAGTACCAATACCTGTTTCTACATAATCAGGATTGAGAAGGGATTTGCGGTGCCCCAAAGTAGGAATACCATAGTCAATGTATAAAAGTACCAGCGACATTATAGGATCTACGTCACCCAAAGAAACATTTTCGCCTCCGCAATTTTTAATACCTACAGCCTTAATGCGGTCCACAAACGTCCGGCCATCAGTGGAAATATGGCCTGGTTTTCCTTTTTTAAGCCCAATGTCTTTTGCATGTGATTCGGCAGTAAAAATGAGATTGGGGTTTAATTTGAACAAGGGAAGCGAAGGGCTGGCATATAAATCAATCTTCAACGATTCGCTATAACTACTCTTCAGCGAGGGAAACGCTTCAATAATTGGTTCTACAACACTATCCCAAAAGCGCCTGGGGTTTTCACGGCTGTAATTAGTCCAATAAAAAAAATCTTGCGCCTGTGGCGTTAATTTATTAAGGCCGCTTTGGCGGGTGTTCCACCCAGCAATAGTTGTATCAGCGGTTGTTGGCTTAGGTACAGTGCGTGCTTCCAGTTCAACATCTTTTAATTGAGCAATTGAGAACAAAGGAAAAAAAAATAGGGCGGCAGTAAGTAAATGTTTCACGTGGAACGTTTAATATGGTTTTTATAAAGCTTAATATAGTGGTCTTCTTTTTGTCTCATTACCAGGATATTTTTTGTTCGTTTATCGGTATAACCACAAAGATGAAGCGCTCCATGAAACAGAACTCTTAAAATTTCTTCTTCAAAACCCATCTTTAAAGCTACCGCATTTTCCTTTACCCTATCAACGCTAATATATACCTCCCCTTTTATGCCCGTTTTTGGTTCAGACAAATCAAAGGTTATTATATCTGTATAAAAGTCATGCTTCAAAAAACTTCGGTTTATTTTCAAAAGGTTGTCATCAGAACAAAAAATATAGTCAATCCGCAAAAGTTCCTTTTTTTCCAGGGAAAATAAAGATGCAATAAAAGACCTTATCTTTCTTTTATGGTTTATAGACAATACCCTGTCATCATAATTAAAAAATACTTTTGACACGATTTGGTTTTAGACTTCCAAAATTCGTAACAAAAAAGGAAGGGCTGCCATTACTTTTACAAATATTTGAAGGAAAATGAAGAGATTATCAGAGGTTGGCATCGGCAGAAAGGTAATTATAAGGTCTTTTGAAAAAGATGATTTATTTATAAAACTCATGGAAATGGGTTGTGTACCCGGCGAGATAATTAAGATAGACCAGGTGGCTCCTCTCGGTGACCCCATCTCTATTTCTGTTGCAGGCTATAGCCTTAGCCTTCGTTTAAATGAGGCTGCCCATATATTTGTGGAAGAAGCCGAATAACGTCACTCAATTCTGTTGTAAATGAAAATAGGCCTTTACTTTGGTTCATTTAATCCTATTCATACTGGCCATTTAATCATCGCCTCCTATATTGCCAATAATACAGAAATTGAAAAAGTATGGTTTGTGGTGTCACCGCAAAACCCATTTAAAAAAAGCAGCGCCCTGTTAAATGAATATCATCGCCTGCACCTGGTTAAGCTGGCAACAGAAGACAATAATCAGCTACAGGCGAGTGACATAGAATTTAAGCTCCCCCGCCCCTCTTACACGATAGATACAATAGCCTACTTAAAAGAAAAGTACCCGCAGCATGAGTTTTATATTATCATGGGCTCAGACGGATTGCAAAACATAGAAAAATGGAAAAATTTTGATGCCCTGAAAAAAGATGTTCCTTTTATTATTTATAAAAGGCCGGGTTTTGAAATAACCCCTGTTGACGGTGCCGATATGCGTACGGTTGATGCGCCACTGCTGGAGATTTCAGCAACAACCATACGGAGATTGATTAGGGAGGGAAAATCGATAAGGTATCTTGTGCCGGACAAAGTTTGTACAGAAATAGAAAGCGCAGGATATTATAAGTAATTGATAAACAAATAGTTGATTAAAAAACGAACCCGAAAAGCAGGCAGCCAAGCACAATAAACGGCGCCCTGATTTTGGTAAACGCTAATAAAGAAAAGGTTGCAATAATTATTAGTATGTTAAGCAGCGGTATTGAAATAGGGCCGTTTAGCAAATCAATAGAAATGCTTTTACTTATATATAAAGTGGCGCCAAGCATGAGGCCGACGACAGAGGCATTAATACCTTCAAGCGACCGGTAAATGACGACATACTTTTTCAGGTTGTTCCACACCGGGAAAAAGAATAATACAAGCAGCGCACTTGGTGTAAAAAGTGCAAGGGCGCCAATAAGGCAACCCAACAACTGCCAGCCCCCGCCCTTACCGCGCATGGCCATGCCACCGGTAAAAGCGCCAATAGAAAATACAGGCCCGGGAATAGCCCTTACTACCCCAAAGCCAGTAAGCATATCAGTACGGGCAATTTTGAGCGCGTTTTTATTATTTTCTCTTACATGCGGCAGGTCCGGCCGTTCCACGTACTGGTCGTACATCATGGGCATTAATACATCGCCTCCGCCAAAGACCATGCTTCCAAAACGGTAAAGGTTTTCAAACAGGTTGAACGGACCACGGTTTTTCCAGTCGTGTTTGCGGGCTGTTTCACTAAGGGAAGCGGCAATGGCAAAAATGCCAAGGAAAATAAGAATGTTTCCCCATTTTATTTTACGCGACGTGATTTGTTGGTCAGGGTATCTTTTGCTGCTGAAATTGGTGGCTATACCACCGGCCACTATTACGCTTGGAAAAACCCAGGGTGTTTTAAACAAAAAGAAGGTAACTAAGGCCCCGGCAACCATTATTACCCTTGTAATAGTATTGGTGATAGAGAAGCGCGATATTCTGTAACACGAAAAAGCGATAAAACCAACAGCCATTGGCTGTATGTATTTAAAAGCCGTTATATTGGCCGACCTGTCGTGAAAATAATCAAGTAAAAAGGAGAACGCGCTCATTAATAAACAGGCTGGTGTCATCCATATAATAAGCGTTAGAAGCGCCAGGGGAATGCCGCCTCTTTTATACCCAATTAATGTCAGCGTTTGCGTGGACGAAGCGCCCGGGAGCATCTGGCAAAAAGCGCTGTATTCAAGCAACTCTTTTTCTGTAACATCCCGGCGTTGCTGTACAAATGTTTTCAGCATCATACCAAAATGGCCTTGTGGGCCGCCGAAAGCGGAAATGCTATGCAGGAAAACAGCTTTTAAAAATGGTATGTGACGAAGCAGTACCAAATAAGTTTTGGTTTATTGTTTGCAAATTTTACGCTTTCGCAAGCCGGGGTAATGGCACGCGGTTCAAATGTAAAAAAGAATACAGAATATTATTATGACTAAATGCTATTTAACCTTTTGTGTATAAAGATAAAATTTAAGATATAGACAATATGCGGTATTTATTGCAGGCGGTAAATAATAAAGAAAATAAAAAAGCTCCGAAAAACGGAGCCTTGCTAAAAATCCCCCAAAATAAAAATAATTAATTTTTGTTGAAATGAACAGACCGAAGAAAATGGTTGTCTTTAAATACATTCGCCACATAAGTTCCGCTGGAAAGATCTGCCAGGCTCACTGATACCGCTACTTCGCTGTTTTGTAATGTCTCTTTTATGGTCTTAATAAACTGGCCGTGTACTGTTAGTATTTTAACAATAAGATTGCCCGTAGTATCCAAAATGATATTCAGGCAGTCTTTCTGTGTATCAACCATCGCAGCCATGGTATTAAGCGCCATAGGTAATGTCATTACTTGTTAATATAATACGGTAAAACAATTTGGTAAGTTTACCTGATTCCAAAATAATGCCAAAAATTATGCGCGGGCAATGTGAAAAATCACACCGGTTGTTATTTTATTTTTGTGCTATCGCAGCCTCCTGCACAGTGGCCTCCAGCAGCATATATATTTTTACATTGGTAATAAGCATTTCATCAAGAGTTTCTACCACCTTGCCGTATGTAGCTTTATCTGTAGGTTTTATCAGCACCATTAAATCATCTGGTTTGCCATACCTGCGTGTTACCTCCTGTTGCTTTTTTATAATAACATTACGTAAGCCGGTTGCATAGTTGGTAAATTGCATATGCTGCATATCTGTACCATAATAATAGCCAACAGTCTTGTCGTCTTTTAAAATGAGGGATAAGGTTTTGCTTTCCTGGCTTACTGAAGAATCCTTGATATTCTTGTCTTGCGGTAAGTTTAACGCCATTACTTTAGGCTTGCTTAGTGAAGTAGTAAATACAAAAAATGTAATAAGAAGAAAGCCAAGGTCAACCATGGGTGTGAGGTCTACACGCGTGGAAAGTTTTTTACTACGTTTTACACCTTTGTTTTTTTGCTGCAATTGCTGGGATTGCATCTCTGCCATAAAGGTTGGGTTTTATAGTAGAGATGAATTGGGGACAAATTTCCATAAAGATTGTAAAAGGAATTTGCCAGGCGCCGATTGTTAGCCTACATAAAAAGCCCCGCAATCGCGGGGGCTTAATACTGTATAAAAACTAATTTAATTACCGTATTCGCTCAAAAACTTGATGCGCATAATTTTTAGCTGCTCCCAGTTATAATCACTGCTGGCAAGTTCTTCTTTTGCTACCTCCAGCGACGATGTTTCACAGGTTTTGAAATAATCCATTATTTCATCCTGGTCGTCATCATCCAGCATATCAGCAATGGCATAATTTAAGTTAAGCTTGGTACCGCTGGCAACAATGGTTTCCATCTCTTCCAGCAACGCATCAAGCCTTAGGTCTTTGTTACGGGCGATTGTTTCAAGCGGTATTTTCTTGTCAACGTTTTGAATAATGTAAATCTTGTTGCTGCTTTTGTTGGCAACACTTTTCATTACAAAATCATCCGGTTTAACTATATCGTTTTCTTCAACATATTTGGCAATAAGTTCAATAAATGGTTTGCCATAACGCAACGCCTTTCCCTTACTTACGCCCTGGCATTTTTCCAATTCCTGCATGGTAGTTGGGTACATGGTTGCCATGTCCTGCAGGGATGATTCAAGAAATATTACAAATGGCGGTAAAGCTTTTTTCTTTGCTTCGCGGTGCCGGAGATCTTTTAATAACTCAAACAGTTTTTCATCTGCCGCAGCGCCTGTACCGCCGGTTTCTGTTTCTTCGTCATCCTCGTTGGCATCTTCAAACAGGTTGTTCAATACAATTTTGAATGAAGATGGTTTTTTCAGGAACTTTTGGCCGCTCTCAGTTATTTTTAGTAAACCATACTCCTCAATATCCTTTTTAAGCAGGTTGGCCAGCAGCATCTGGCGAATAAGGCTGTTCCAAAAATGTTCATCTTTGTCTTTACCTATGCCAAAACTATCTATGCCTTCGTGCCTGAACATTGTTACCTGCGGCGTTAACTTACCAATAAGTATGTTTACTGCATAATCAATAGGAAAGCGCTCATCCAGCGCCCTAACTACTTTAATTACTTTAATGGCTTCGTCTTTCGCCTCAATTTTTTCCTTGGGGTTTAAACAATTATCACAGCTTCCGCAGTTTTTATTTTCTGATTCTTCGCCAAAATAATGCAGCAATATTACCCTGCGGCAAACGGAGCTTTCAGCATACGACACTGTTTCTGTTATCAACTGTGCACCAACCTCGCGTTCACTTAACGGCTTGTCGCGCATCAGGTGCTCGAGTTTTGCAACATCTTTATGAGAGTAATACAGCAGGCATTTACCTTCCAGCCCGTCGCGGCCGGCACGTCCTGTTTCCTGGTAATAGTTTTCAATTGATTTTGGAATGTTGTAATGAATAACAAACCGGATATCCGGTTTGTCAATACCCATCCCGAAAGCTATGGTGGCAACAATTACCTGCACATCTTCATTCAAAAACATATCCTGCCTTTCCGCCCTTAATTTGGCATCAAGCCCTGCATGGTAAGCAACTGCTTTTATATTATTGGCTACCAATATTTCAGCCAGCTCCTCGGTGGTTTTCCTGTTAAGAGTGTACACTATGCCGCTTTTGCCCATATTCTGGCTTATAAAGCGCACCATGCTTTTTACCGTCTGCTCTTTTTTAACCTTTGGCTGAATTTCGTAATACAGGTTGGGGCGGTTAAAAGAGGAAATATAGATATTGGGATTATTGAGGCCGAGATTTTTTACAATATCGCTTTGCACCTTTGGCGTAGCGGTAGCAGTCAAAGCAACAACTGCCGCATCAGGCTTTATCTGGTTCATCATTTCCCGCAGGCGGCGGTATTCAGGCCTGAAATCGTGCCCCCACTCTGATATACAGTGAGCTTCATCAACCGCAAAAAATGATATATGCAGGTCGCTGAAAAACTCCAGGTTTTCCTGTTTGGTCAGCGTTTCAGGGGCAACATACAGCAGCTTTGTTTTACCGCTGACAAGGTCCTCTTTAACTTCTTTTATTTGTGTTTTATTGAGAGAGGAATTTAAAAAATGCGCAACATCATCCTTTTCACTGTAACCACGTACCAGGTCAACCTGGTTTTTCATTAATGCTATCAGGGGGCTTACAATTATTGCACAACCCTCCATTAACAGCGCCGGCAGTTGGTAACAAAGGCTTTTACCGCCACCTGTTGGCATTATAACAAATGTATCGTTGCCGTTTAATAAGCTGTTTATGGCCTCTTCCTGCCTGCCCTTAAACTGTTTAAATCCAAAATTGCTGTGTAAACCTGCGTGAATGTCATAACTGTGCTCTTCGTTTCCGCCGTTTTTGGCCTGTTTACTTTTGGCGACAGTTTTTTTTGGTGTTGCTGCTTTAGATGGAGCAGCAGCTTTTTTTGAGGTAGTTGCCATTTTTCACAATATTTCCTTTACCACAACTATGGTA
The DNA here is from genome assembly GCA_035550215.1 of Chitinophagaceae bacterium. GTDB lineage: Bacteria > Bacteroidota > Bacteroidia > Chitinophagales > Chitinophagaceae > JABDFW01. The sequence continues at coordinate 200,272 of DASZPM010000028.1, forward strand.
CTTATAAATATGATTCGTAAAAGTTACCGCTTTATCCACATTTCTCCTAAAAAAGAAGGTTAAAATATGTACCCGGGGATAAAGATTACGCTAACACTAAGCTTTTAAAATTAAAAGCCCCGTTTTTTAAAGGGAAGCGAAGTTAATCAATAATAATGTAATACATGGTACTTTGTTGTTAAAGTTTACCTTTGCGGCGATGAGTGGAAGAATTAAAGAAATAGCCAAGCAAACCATTGTTTTGCAGGCAAAATCAATAAGCGGCCTCATTGCGTTTATTGATGATGATTTTGAAAAGGCTGTGCAGCAGGTATTAGCCTGTAAAGGAAGGCTTGTGATTACAGGCATAGGCAAAAGCGCTATTGTAGGGCAAAAAATTGTGGCAACACTTAATTCTACCGGCACACCGGCGTTGTTTATGCATGCAGGAGACGCCATTCATGGCGACCTTGGCATGATACAAATGGATGATATTGTAATGGTTATAAGCAAAAGCGGTGAAAGCCCCGAAATAAAGGCCTTGTTACCACTTATAAAAACCCGGGACAACACCGTAATTGGGATGGTGGGCAACACACAATCTTTTTTAGCAAGGCAAAGCAACATTATTTTAAACACTACTGTTGAAAGAGAGGCCTGCCCCAACAACCTTGCCCCAACCACCAGTACCACAGCGCAAATGGTAATGGGCGATGCCCTGGCCGTAACATTAATGGAACTAAAAGGCTTTACCGGCGGCGACTTTGCCAGGCTGCACCCGGGCGGCAACCTGGGAAAAAAACTATATTTACGGGTTGACGATATTTACGTGCATAATCAAAAGCCTACCGTAATAAAAGAAGCATCGCTTAAAAATGTAATACTCGAAATTACAAAGGGAAGATTGGGCGCCACTGCAGTGGTAGACGACAACAATAAAGTTATTGGTATAATAACGGATGGCGATATAAGAAGATTATTGGAAAGAACCAATGACTTATCAAACATTACAGCAGCAGATATTGTTGTAGTAAATGCAAAGGCAACAAGGCCCGGCACACTGGCTATAACAGCCTTTGAAATAATAAAGGAGCATGACATAAGCCAGCTTTTGATAACCGATGAAAACGATAATTATATTGGAATGCTGCATTTGCATGACCTGATACGGGAAGGTATTATGGAATAAAAGAGTACAACACAAATTTAAAACCTGAAAAAAACATTTTAAGCCGATGAACAAAGATTATTATGTAGCAATTATGGCGGGTGGAATAGGCAGCCGCTTTTGGCCCAAAAGCAGAACTTCATTTCCAAAGCAATTCCTTGACATTCTTAATACCGGTAAAACGCTTATACAGTGGACTTACGAGCGCTACCTTGATTTTATACCCGAAGAAAATATTTATATCGTTACGTCTGAAGAATACGTACCTATTATTGCCAAACAGCTTCCTGCTATGAAAAAGGAAAATGTAATAGCAGAGCCCAGCCGTAAAAACACAGCGCCCTGCATTGCGTACATTTCTTTCAAACTAATGCAAAAAAACCCGGCAGCATCGCTGATTGTTGCGCCAAGCGACCATATTGTTATGGATAAAGAGGCCTTTAAAAAAGTAGCCCTGCAGGCACTTGACTTTGCCAATCACACAAAATCATTTGTAACACTTGGCATTAAACCAAGCCACCCTAATACCGGTTACGGCTATATTCAATACGAAACAATGGCTGTTGCTGAAAACATCTACAAAGTAAAAACGTTTACAGAAAAACCCAACCTTGAACTTGCCCGCACTTTTATTGCCAGCGGAGATTTTTTGTGGAATGCCGGTATATTTACCTGGCGGGTACAGGACATACTGCATGCGTTTGAGAAATACCAGCCGGAAATGTATGAACTATTTGCGGCTGAAAAAGAAAAGTTCAATACGCCGGGGGAGAAAAAAGCCATAGACGAAATTTACCCGCTTTGCACCAATGTTTCTATTGACTATGCCATTATGGAAAAGGCAAGCAATGTATATGTAATACCATCTGAATTTGGCTGGAGCGACCTTGGTACCTGGAACAGTGCGTATGACAACCTGGAAAAAGATTACCTGGGCAATGCTGTTACCGGCAAAAATGTGCTGGTGATTGACGCGGTTAAATGTATAGTGTCGGCAGAAAATAACAAGCTTGTTGTTCTGCAGGGACTTGACGATTTTATCGTGGTTGATACACCGGACGCATTGCTTATTTGTAAAAAAGACAAAGAGCAGCAGATAAAAGAATATGTTGCCGAAGTAAGGCGCAACATCGGGGATACATACTTGTAAACATCATACCCGCAGGATATATTATATGGTGTAACCGCTGAAGCATGAAGCCAGTTGTACTTCTTCCCGGCCCGGTAGGTGCGGGCAAAACTGCTGTTGCCCGCAGGCTAATTGAGGTATCCCCGGATTAGAAAGGAGTTAAACGCAGGCCGGTTTCGTGTAAGTACCTAAAAATGTTTTGACGGGATGATATTTTTTTCTACTTTAGCCAACCAGCATATTCTTACCATGAGGTAGGACCCTAGGACCTTACTAAGAATAAGGTTTTATTGAATTAACGACTTTGAAAGAAGTCGTTATTTTTTTATGGAATGTTACGTTGCATCCGTAAAGTGATTTACCTAATTTTAGCGGATAAACTTTACGCAATGGAATTTGGACGTGTACCAGAGAATGAATTAAACAGTATTGACTTTTCGCTTCCTGCCGAGCCCAAAGGCAACACTGCGGTTTTAGCTGCAGGAAAAAAAACGGCAAAAAAAACGCAGGTATATTTTGGCTGTGCCAAATGGGGAAGGAAAGAATGGGTGGGAAAGATATATCCAAAAGGTACCAGGGATGCACAATTTCTCGACCACTATGTGCATCATTACAACAGCATTGAACTTAATGCAACACATTACAGGATAAACACGCCGGCAGAAATAAAAAAATGGGCGGATAAGGCAGCGGGTATGCAGTTTAAATTCTGTCCCAAAGTGCCGCAGTTAATAAGCCATTACAGCCAGTTTAGAAATACCGACCAGCTTACTACCTCTTTCCTGGAAGGGGTGCTGGCATTTGGTGAACACCTCGGTCCTATTTTTTTACAGGTAAGCGATAAGTATGCACCAACACGACGCGATGTGCTGTTTAATTATATAAAATCTTTACCGCATGATGTGCAGTTTTTCCTGGAAGTGCGCCACCCGGACTGGTTTAGTGACAAAGCCGTGCTGAATGAACTGCTGCAGACATTGACAGAAAGCAATATCGGGTTAGTTATAACCGATACCGCCGGCAGAAGAGATTGCTGCCACATGCACCTTACCATACCCAAAACTTTTATACGGTACGTAGGTAACAGCCTGCACCCTACTGATAGAACCCGCACTGATGCATGGATAGAACGGATGCATTACTGGATGGAGCAAGGTATACAGGAAATATACTTTTTTATGCACATGCATGACGAAGCTACCAGCCCTGAGCTAACCGTATATATGGTAGATAAGATGAACAAGGATTATGGAATGAACATAATAAAGCCAAAGTTTGTAAATAGTAACCCGGAACTATTTTAAGGGTTGGATGGAATTATGATGTATTCTTTCTATAGCCCGGAAGAATGTAGTTTTTTGTCTCACTAATCAAAAAATGTGAAACGGGCAGCCTGTTACCCATTCGTATATTCGCAATCCAGGCATATTGCGAAGATTTTTTATAGAAACAACAGTAGAAATGGAATACCGCCAATTATCAAACTCAGACTTAAAAGTATCCGCCATCACTTTTGGCGCATGGGCTGCAGGTGGCTGGATGTGGGGCAGCACAGACCGTAATGATGCTGTTGCTGCAATTAAAGCTTCGTACGACTTGGGGGTAACATCTATAGACACGGCACCCATATATGGCCAGGGCGACAGCGAGGAGATTGTGGGCGAAGCAATAAAAGGTCTGCCGCGCGACAGGGTGCAAATACTTACCAAGTATGGGATGCGGTGGAATGATACAAAGGGCGCATTTGCCTTTAAAAGCAAAAACAACAGCGGCGAGGAGATAGATATTTACAAATACGCCGGCAAGGAAAGTATTATTAAAGAATGTGAGGACAGTTTAAAAAGGCTGGGCACCGATTATATTGACCTTTACCAGATACATTGGCCGGATGATACTACGCCGATTGCAGAAAGTATGGAAGCGGTGGCCACATTAATACAACAGGGCAAGGTTAGGTATGCCGGTGTTTGTAATTACAGCGCTGCACAAATGAAGGAAGCAGGGCAAACAGTAAAACTCGTAAGCAACCAAATACCCTTCAGTATGGTAAACAGGGCCGTAGAGGATGAAACAGTACCCTATTGCATAGCCCATAATAAAGCCGTGCTTGCTTACAGCCCTCTTGAAAGGGGCCTGCTTACAGGAAAAATGAAACCTGGACAATTATTCGCCGAAGGTGACCACCGGGCTACAAACCGTTTTTTTACAGGTGACAGTATTACCTGCACCAATGCCTTTTTGGAGAAGATAAAACCAATAGCGGATGCTAAAAATGCTACACTGGCGCAATTGGTAATACGCTGGACAATTGAAAGGCCAGCGATTACGATTGCTCTTGTTGGTGCACGCAATGCCGCGCAGGCAATACAAAACGCAAATGCTATAAACGTACACCTTACTGAGGATGAGATTGCATTTATAAATAGCTGTTTACCTTAATGGGCAGGAAAGAGTAATGCAGTAAAATTTATTTCCACCAAAAAACTGGGTGCACTGCCAGGTTTTATAATTCATACTTCAACTTAAACACCAGTGCGGTCCATTTTTCCAGCATAGTTTTAATGTCAACGGGTTTATAAGGCTTAATTAAAAAATCATTCATGCCGGCATCAAAGCCTTTTTGCTTTTCGGTTAGCAGTGCATTGGCTGTAACGCCGATTATGAGCGGGGTATCTGTATGTACATAATACTCGCGTATTCTTCTTGTAGCATCAATACCGTCCATCACGGGCATGGAAATGTCCATGAAAATTACATCAAATTTTTCTTCAATAGCCATTCCCGCAGCTTCTACGCCGTTACGGGCCGTTTTGCACGTATAACCCATTTTTGTAAGCATCTGCACAAGCAGCGCCTGGTTAAGTTCATGGTCATCTACCACAAGTATATGCAGGGGTATTTTATTACCGTTGGCATTATCAAGCCATTTTATATCCTTCCTACGGGCGAGGAACTTTTCACCTGAACTGGCATCTACCCTTTTTGCTTTTATGCTAAAAACCACGGTATTGTTTTTGTCAGTGTCAGTAGTAACTTTTATATTTCCTCCCATTAAGGATACCAGCCTGGCAGCTATGGAGAACCTGATGGAAGACATACCAAAAAGGCTGTTGTTGTATGCATTGTTTCCGGGTTTATCAAACCCGGCGGACTGTTTTGAGTGGTCATCTGCCGGTGTTGCAAGCACTGTAAACTCAATTTCCATTTCACCACTGTCTTCTGTCAACAGCCTGGCGTTGCAGGTAATATTGCCGGTAATATGGTTTTTGAGCAGGCTGTCAATAACTGACCATAATACCTGTCGCAGTCTTACTGCATCACATTCAATAAGTTCAGGTAGTTGATCGTCAACCTCGTAATTTATTTTGTTAATCAATGTATCTGTAGCCCCTACGGTAAGCACCTCGTTAAGGCAATCACGCAGTATAAAGGCAGAATTTTCAAGCGGCAGTTTGCCGTTTTCAATATTCGAGAAATCAATAATATCATTCACAACGGCCAGCAGTGCCATACTGCTTCTCTGCATTATGCCGGTAAATTTTTGCTGCTCACCGGTCAGCAGGCTTTCTTCAAGTAAGGTAGCTGTGCTGATAATGTCGTGCAGCGGACTTCGTATCTCCTGGCTCATCGTAGCCAGAAATGTTGTTTTGGCCCTGTTGGCATATTCTGCCAGGTTTTTGGCGGCTACCAGGTCGGCTTCGGTTTTTTCGCGCAGATGGGCATTTTTAACCATCATCAGGTAAAAAACTACCAACAGCAAAAGGCATAAAAGAATGCCGGCACTTAGAAGAATGAAAATGCCCCTGTTGTTATTTACCCCGTTTGCTGCAACAGCGTCAACCCTGCTGTTTTCAGCATCCCGTATTGTATTAATCACCTGCATTGCGCTATCCCGCAAAAGCCTGCCACGCCCGGTATTAAGCAATTCAGCAGCACGCTTTATGTTTCCGCTGTCTGCGAATAACAAAACTTGGGCTACAAATGCAGTTCTGCGGCTTAGAAGGCTATTAAGCCTGTTTACCTGAGAGGCATACATGGGCAAGTATGTCAACAGGCTGTCCGGGTTGATAACTGCGTTTGGTATAAATATATGCTTACCTGCTGCTGCGGCATCATTACTCCTGTTAAGTAAGTAATCTCTCTCTCCTATTTCTTCGTTGGTAAGGTTGGTCTCTAGTCGGCGCAGCAGGTTATTTACCTGGTGGGATTGAACAAATTGCTTTGACGAAAGACCATAAATATCTAAAGACCTGTAAATAACAATTGCAGCTACAATCATTACACCGGCCATCGCTGTTACAAGCAAAAGCCCCTTGTTTTTATATGTTAGTTCAAGGTTTGAGATGCTTAAAAATCGCTTATTTAAAAACTTCAGGTCTCAAAAATCGCTTAAGATAATATTAAATAAATCTTAATGTTATCTTTTAAACTTCCCCTCAAGCTTATCGCAATACTCTACCGAACCAAGCCTGAATTTAACCGGAAATTTTAAAGCTTTCTGTAATTTTAGTTCTGTTGAACAAAAAAACGGCAGGTGGGATGTATAAAAATCAGCAGGTAAAACGGGGTTAATGAAAAAGGGGTTTACTTGTGCGCTGTCGGTTTTTAAAAAAGGTAGCCTTGCCTGTATGTGCGTTGAATCGGTACTCATTTGGGCAGATGCGGTAAAACAAAAATACAATTTAACAAAAACGGCTAAAACAGTTTTCCGCATATAAGTGTTATTTGTACGTAAATTTACGCGCTTAATTATTATAATGATTTTTAAAGTTGTAAACCTGTAGTTAAGAATGTCATTAAGCCAATCATTACAACAAAAGCTTTTACAAAGGTTATCCCCACAGCAAATTCAGCTAATGAAACTGCTCCAGATACCTACCGCAAACCTTGAGGAACGAATTAAAGAAGAACTGGAGGAAAATCCGGCCCTGGAAGTGTCGGAAGAAAACCATGAAGATGAGTTTGGAGATGACATTAAAGAAGATATAGACAGCACTGATGAATACGAGGCGGATGGTAGCGAAGATGACTATGGTAATCTTGACATAAGTGAATACGTGGGAGATGGTGATGATGAAATTGCCGACTATAAGCTGCGCGATGATAATTACCCTGAACTGGACGATAAAAAGGTAATGCCTTTTAAAATTGAAAACAGCTTTCATGAAATGCTGCTTGACCAGCTTGGTATGCTGTCGCTGGATGAGCGCAGTTTTAAAATAGCCGAGCAAATTGTGGGCAGCCTTGATGATGACGGCTACCTGCGGAGGGAACTTTCCTCAATTGTTGACGACCTCGCCTTCAGGCAGAACATAATGTCAACCGAAAAAGAAGTAGAAGATATTATAAAACGGATACAACAGTTTGATCCGCCTGGTATAGGGGCAAGAGATCTTAAGGAATGTCTGTTGCTGCAACTGCAGCGCCAGCTTGAAGGAGGCAAAGATGTAGGAACCGCGATACAGGTGCTGGACAAATATTTTGATGAATTTACAAAAAAGCATTACGAAAAAATACAGCGCGGGCTTAATTTAACCGATGACGACCTTAAAGATGTAATTGGCGCTATTATAAAACTAAACCCGAAACCAGGCGGCAATGTGGGTGAAATAAATAAAGCCGAAACATATATAATACCCGACTTTTTTATTATTAACACTGGCGGCAAGCTGGAAATAACCCTTAACTCAAAAAACGCACCTGACCTGCGCATAAGCGAGGGCTACCGGGACATGCTGAAGGAATACGACAAAGGCAGCAAAAAAGACAAGCGGCAGAAAGAGGCTGTTATGTTTATTAAGCAAAAAATTGATTCGGCCAAGTGGTTTATTGATATGATAAAACAACGGCAGCATACACTGTACAGCACTATGGATGCCATTATGAACTACCAAAGGGAGTTTTTTTTAACTGGCGACGAAACTACCCTGCGCCCTATGATTTTAAAGGATATCTCAGAAGTTACGGGGCTGGATATATCAACCGTAAGCCGCGTAGCAAACAGCAAATTTGTACAAACAGAGTTTGGTACGTACAGGCTTAAGTTCTTTTTCAGTGAATCTTTGAGTACAGACAGCGGTGAAGAGGTTAGTACCCGTGAAGTAAAAAAGATATTGAGCGACATGATTGAGGGCGAGGATAAAAAGAAGCCGCTGAGTGATGAGCACCTTACCGAGTTATTACAGGGCAAGGGTTATAATATTGCCCGCCGCACAGTAGCCAAATACCGGGAACAATTAAATATACCGGTAGCGAGACTTAGGAAAGAACTGTAATTGTTTATTTACGGCCAGCCGGTTTAAAAAAATTGTATGACAGAAGAGAGCAGCCTTGCTATTAAGCAACCCACCCTGGTAAGGGTTATGGCCAAAATATTTTCGTACGTATTTCACCCGTTATTTTTACCAACGTATATTTTTATCTGGCTTACGCTCCGTTTTCCTTACGAGTTTGTCGGCTTTAATCCGGTTGACCTGTTTTTAAGAAAAATAACTGTGTTTTGGATGACAGCGTTTTTCCCCGCCTTTGGCACCTTTCTTTGCTGGAGAGTGGGCTTTATTGATAGTATTTACCTGCGCACGCAAAAGGAAAGAATTATACCATACGTTATTACGATGTTTTTTTACTGGTGGATGTGGTATTTAAGCCTGCGTGTATTTAATGGGGAAAATAGTGAGGGCCAGTTGCCCGAAGTTTTAAAGTTCTTCTACCTCGGTATTGGGTTTGCAAGTGTTTTTGGGCTTATTTTAAATAACTTTTTTAAGATAAGCATGCATGCCATGGGCGTGGGCGGGGCCTTAATGTTTGTAATACTTACCGGCTTTTTTTACCATCTTTATATTGGCCTTGATATAAGCCTTGCACTGCTTGTTGCGGGCGTGGTTTGCACAAGCAGGCTATTGCTTAACGAACATGGTAACAAAGAAATTTATGCCGGGATTATAGTAGGCATAATTTGCCAGCTTTTGGCCTATTGGCTTAGCATGTAGCGGCACCCATTCTCTTTACCAGCTTCAGCTTATGTGTTTTAGCGCCGGTTATGCTGTGCGTAATGCCGCTGTTATCTATGGTGTCAATCCTTACATATCCTGAGGCATGTATAATGGTTGAGTTGTCAAGCAAAATACCTACATGCGTAATACGCCCCTCTGTGTTATCAAAAAAGGCAAGGTCGCCACATTTCGCCTCGTCCAAATTGCTTATTAATTCACCCTGGGTTGCCTGCTGGTAAGCATCGCGTAAAAGAGGTATGCCAAGTACTTTAAAAACCTGCTGGGTAAAACCGCTGCAGTCAATACCTGCGCTGCTTTTACCACCCCACAGGTAGGGGGTATTAAGATAGCGGTAGGTAAACTGCTTAATAAAAGCATCCCTGTTATCTTCTTCAATTATGCCAATTGGTATATTTTCTTCAATAAACTCAATAACAAAATTACCGGCTGCAATCCGGCTAAAAACAGGTGTTGCAAGCGACAATGGCACGTTTGTGCCGTTAAGCAATGCTGCAGCGCTGCGCGTTATAGTATAGGTTACAGGTTTTACGCTGTCAATATTTTCAACAGGCGCCAACTGGCTGTTGGCACACCACCCCTCATAACCGTCATACAGGCAACGTATTTTTGTAAAATCTGCTTTTGCTTCAAATACTTCGGCCGCCTCCCCCAACAGCAACTGGCTTACCATTTCAGCTTTGTGCGATGCGTCACTTCTTATGGGTACAACAGCGGCTATGGCTATAACATATTGCATACGTTAAAATTTATAGCCAAATTATGGATTTTGCCTTTTGCGGCATCTTACTGCTATAAAATATTTACTTTAACAGAGTGAATAACAGCACACCCGGCAACATACCTGACCACGACTTGCTTGAGCATTTTTACAGCAGCAGGGATAACCAATGGCTTGGCATTTTATTGCAACGCTATACGTTATTGCTGCTGGGTGTGTGCATGAAATATTTGAAGAATGAAGATGAAGCAAAAGACACTGTACAGCAGATATTTTTAAAAGTAATTACAGAGCTGCAGAAATACCGTGTTGATTATTTTAAAAGCTGGTTGTATATGATAGCCCGTAACCAGTGCCTGATGCAGCTGCGTGATAAAAACGGCAAAGCGTCCGCAATGCTTACGGACAAGCTAGCGCTGCCTGACGAAGACAGCCATATTGCGGACCTGGCTGAAAAAGATAAATTGCTTACTGTAATTGAAAACGCTTTGCAGGAACTGAACGAGGAGCAAAAAACATGTGTAACTTTATTTTACCTGCAAAAGAAAAGTTACAGTGAAATTAGCGACCAAACAGGATTAACATTATTACAGGTAAAAAGCCACATTCAAAATGGCAAACGAAACCTGCGGCTGCTGGTAGAAAAGAAAATGAAATAAATGGAAGATTTGACAAACATATTGTCCAGCGAGGATGAATTTACCGAGGAGCAGTTAATGAATTACCTGGCCGGTAATACAACCGGCGAGGATGCGCATTTGGTGGAAAAGCAAATGGCGGAATCAGACTTTGTAAGTGATGCAGTGGAAGGATTACAGGCAATAAAATCTACCAAAAGCCTTGACGAATATGTAAGCCAGCTAAATAAAAAATTGCAGCAGCAGTTAGAAGAAAAAAAACACCGCAAGGAAAAACGTGAAATAAAACATCTTGGCTGGATTATACTGGCGGTAATTATCATTCTTGCCTTGTGTATTCTTGGTTATATTATAATACACATGGCGCGGGAGCAGGAGCTGCACCGGCATTTAGACAGCGTACTCCACCATTGTAAGAGCCAGTATTTAACCTGCTAACCGCAAAACGCGCTGCCCGGCATTAGTGCTGTTATATCAATGCATATTAGCAAACTTGTTTGCATTGCGTACAAATAAGGTTTTCAAAAACAGGTAACATCATTCGCTTTTCAAACTTTTAACCGGGTTAACAATAGCGGCTTTTATAGCATGAAAACTAATGGTGGCAATAGTAATGATGATTGCGGCAACGGCCGCAGCTATAAACACCCATGGGCCAATAGTTATCCTGTAATCATAATTCTGCAGCCAGTTATGCAGGAAATATAAAGCAACAAAGGAAGCAATGGCACAACTGATTAAAACCAATACAATAAAATCTCCTGTAAGCAGCAGCCACACCTGCGCTATTGAAGCGCCAAGAACCTTGCGTATACCAATTTCTTTTTTGCGTTGCTCAGCCATATAAGCAGCAAGACCAAACAGGCCGAGACAGGATATAAGGATGGCCAGCCCGGCAAATACGCCCGCTAACCTTCCTACCAGTATTTCCAAGTTGAATTTTGCAGCGTAGTCAGCGTCCTCAAATTGATAATCGAAGGGGTAAGCAGGATTGTATTTGCTGAATATAGGCGCCAGTTTTGCTATCGCATCCTGTGTTGTGATTTGTGGCGATAACCGGTATAAAACAACACTTTGCGGCGAGGGATCATAATCATACAGGAACATCGTTGGGTCAGCAGGGTCGTACGGTGATTGCATAAGCGCATCTTTTACTACCCCGATGATTGTGCGGGTAGTGTCGTATTTAATCGTTTGATTTAGCGGCTCTTTAAGGCCCAGGCGTTTAACAGCCGCTTCATTAAGGATAACTGTGGCTTTATCGGAAACACCGTCAAAATCCCTTCCCTGTTCCATTTTCATCCCAAGTGTTTTGAAATAATCCCTGTTAACCCAAACGGTACCCAGCGAAATTTTTTCACCCGCGTGCTGACCAGGCCAGCCACTTATACCATCGTGTAAATTGATGCCAGTTGCTGAAGTTGAAGACATGGTAACCGATGTTGCAATACCTTTTGAAATCATTTCATTTTTAAGCGCTGTGAAATGATGTACCAGGTCCTCACTCATTCCTGACACCATTACGCGGTTAAGATCGTAGCCTGTGGGCCTGTCTTTGGCGTGCTGTATTTGCTGGTAAACAATTATTGTACTGATGATGAGGGCTATTGAACAGCTAAACTGTAACACTACCAAAACCTTGCGCGGCAGCGTCGCCACCTTGCTGGTGCGCAGCGTGCCTTTCAAAACTTTTACCGGCTGAAAAGACGACAGGTAAAAAGCGGGGCGGCTGCCTGCTGCAAGGGCAGTAAGGCAAAGGCAACCTGCCATCAGCAACCAGAACCAGGTATTTGAATAGGGAATATAGATTTGGCTGCCTGTAAGGGTATTGAAAGCAGGTAAAGCCAATTGGGCAAGTACAACAGAAAGTAAAAATGCGAAAAATACCAGCACGAACGACTCGGCCAGGAATTGAATAATTAAATCCCTGCGGCCCGAACCAACAGCTTTGCGGATACCTACCTCACGGGCCCTTTTTTCAGAACGGGCAGTGGTGAGGTTGACAAAGTTTATACAGGCAATAGCCAAAACAAAAAGGCCGATGATGCCAAACAAACGCACATATTCCACAAAACCACCGGCCTCTTTTCCATTCTTAAATTCTGTGTAAAGTTTCCAGTCTTTTATTGGCTGAAGGATGATTTCGGTTGTTTTTGCATTCAGGTCATTATCACGTTTTTCAATATCTTTTATTTTGGGCGCTAACTGCGCGTAAGATGCCCCGGGTCGCAGCCTTACAAACTGCATAAAAGCATTGCCACTGCCAAAAGGCATAGACCGCATGTTTTTTACCCATGGTGTTGTAAGCTCATAGTAGCTGAAGGGTACTAGATAATGAAAACTGAAAGAAGAATTGGCGGGCAGGTCCTTCATAACACCGGTTACTTTCAGGTCATTTGTATTATCAAACCTCACTGTTTTGCCAACAGGGTCTTCTTGCCCAAATAATGATTTGGCTGTAGATGCTGTAAGAACGATAGAATAAGGGTCTTTCAGTACCGTGCCTGCACTGCCCCGCAGGAGGGGAAATTGAAATATCTTCAAAAAGTCTTTTTGCACCTGACCCCCGCTTATGTATAATTTCTTGCCGTCCACCTTCAGGCCGTGATTGCCAAACCAATCAGTTTCGGAAACATATTCTATTTCAGGAAATTCAGTACGCAGCACATCCGCCAATTTAGTGGGGGTGCTTGGCTGCGTATTTACATCGCCCCCTGCATTGTAATTACTTTTAACCTGGTAAACCTGCTGGTAACCCGGCAAAAAAGTATCAAATGAATACTGGTAGTAAACCCATAATCCAATCAGCAGCGTAACCGCCATACCCGTGGCAAGGCCGAAAATATTTAGGGCACTGTATTCTTTATCGTGTATTATATTACGCCAGGCAGTTTTGAAATAGTTCTTTAGCATAGAAAAGAGGGCTTTTGATATAACTAATAACGTACGATAATGGTTATATCATTGATTGTGCCAAATTTCTATGGCTTGATAATGAAGTAATTACGGAGATCCTAGTAAACAAGGTGTACGGTAGCGTTACAAACGATGTTCGTTTTTGCTTTTTTTGTAAGAGTTACTGTTTGCAGCAAATAAATTGTGCAGTCAACCCTGTTTTATCCAATTGAAAACAAGTCTAAAGTCAATATTATAGGAGCTTTCTAATAATGCAACATTTTTTGTATACGTTGGGCAACTTTATCTGCGTTTGGTAACATTGCTGCTTCAAGAGTGAGGTTTATGGGTACGGCAGGCAGGTTTAGTGCGCCCAGCACTTCCACTTTCATGTCTAAAAACTGGTAGCAATTATAGCTTATACGGTATGCCAGGGCCTCTGCAAAGCTGTTGTTTTGCTGCTCCTCGCTTACAACCAGGCATTTGCCATGCCGCGCAACGCTTTCAAATACCAGGGGTTCATCCAGCGGGAAGAGCGTGCGTAAATCAATTATCTCTACCTGCCCGGCAAACTGTTGAGCAGCTTCTTTTGCCCAGTAAACGCCCATGCCGTATGTTACAATACAAACTGTTTCGCCATGTTTTATTTTATCAGTGTCTGCCTGCAATATAATATTGGCTTTGCCTAACGGCAGAATATAATCTTTTGCAGGCTCAATAGTTTTTGCGTCTTCGGTACCGGGCACTTTACTCCAGTATAGCCCTTTGTGCTCCAGCATTATAACGGGGTTGGTATCGTAAAAAGCAGCTTTCATCAGGCCCTTCATGTCTGCCGCATTGGAGGGATAGCACACTTTAATACCTTTTACTGAAAGCAGGGTTGATTCAACGCTGCCACTGTGGTACGGGCCACCACCGCCATAAGCACCGATGGGCACGCGAAGCACCATTTGCACGGGATATTTGCCATTGGTAAGATAGCAGGACTTTGACAACTCGCATACCAACTGGTTAAGCCCGGGATATATATAATCAGCAAACTGTACCTCAACTATTGGTTTCACTCCTACGGCTGAAAGGCCAGCCGTAGAGCCAATAATATATGCTTCCTGTATAGGAGTATTAAAAACACGGTGATCACCAAACTTTTCAGCAAGGGTGGCGGCCTCTCTGAAAACACCCCCCAGCCTACGGCCTACATCCTGCCCATATAGCACGGCTTCCGGGTGTACCTGCATAAGCTCTTCAATAGCGTGAAGGGCGGCATCTACCATTATCACCTTTTCCCCGTATTTAGGTTGCCTCGTACCTTTTTCTTCTTTTACAGGCGTGTCTGCAAAAACATGCTTCGCCACGGCGTTGATATCAGGCTCTTCTGCCGTTAATGCTTTGCTGAATGCTTCCTTTGCCGCTGCTGCTGTTTTCATCTCCAATTCATCAATATCTTCCTGGCTAAAACCGTATTGCAAAAGCTGTTCTTTTAATTTAGGATAAGGGTCTTCCAGTGCATGCTTCTCCAAATCATCCCTGCTGCGGTAAAACTCCTTTCGTACGCCACTGGTATGGTGGCCAAGCAAGGGTACTGTTGCCCTTACCAATATGGGTTTACGCTGCTGCCGTACATAATGTATAGCTTCACCCATTATGTTGTAGCTGGCGGCAAAATCGCTGCCGTCAACTCTCAGGCGCTGCAAACCCGGAAAGCCGGCTGCATATTCATAAGCATTCATTGCGCGGGCTTCTTCGGCAGAAACGCTGATACCCCAGTTATTATCCTGCACCAGGTAAATAACAGGCAGTTTTTTAAGCACGGCGAATTGCAACGCCTCGCTAACCTCACCCTCCGTCATGCTGTTATCACCCAGGCAGCAAACTACTACGGGCAATTGCCCATGGGGGCCTTTTTTTGTATTGGGAGACTGAATATATTCCAGGTATTGAATACCTTGCGCTATACCCGTAGTGGGTATGGCTTGCATACCAGTAGCGCTGCTTTGATGAATAATACCGGGTTTATCAGCTGCTTTTGAAGAAGGATGAGAATAATATGACCTGCCGCCTGAAAAAGGGTCATTCTGTTTGGCTAATAGCTGGAGCATTAGCTGGTAAGGGGTAAACCCCAGCGCCAGCAAGAGTGCATCATCCCTGTAGTAAGGGCTAACATAGTCACAAGGCAACAGTTGCATTCCTGCGGCTATTTGTATAGCCTCATGTCCTTTTGATGTTGCGTGCACATACCGGCATTCTCTGCGATTTTCCTCGTAAATATTGGCCATGTGCCTGGCAGTGGCCATCAGCAGGTAAGCCCTGGCAAGAATCGTTTTATCAATCATTATATAATGTTACAGGTTGCCGGTTACCAGTTGCCCAGCGGGGAATAAACCAATGTTAGATTAGTGGTAACACGAAATAACCGGCTAACAATATAATGAAATTATTTCTTCTATACTGTAACCCGGCAATCTGTAACCCGGCAACTATTTCACTTCTATCTCAAACACCTTGGTGTCCTCGAAAAAGCCGGTAAGCACATCGCCTACTACGCATTCGCCCACACCTGTCGGTGTGCCGGTAAAAATTACGTCGCCAATATTGAGTGAAAAATACTGGGATATGTTTGACAAGATTTTATCAAACGAAAAAATCATGTCTTTACTCGAGCCTTTTTGTACAACGTCTTCGTTAAGCTTTAAAGAAAAATTGATGGGGTTTTTAACCATTTGCGGTGTAAGGTCTATCCAGTTACCAATAACGGCCGAGTTATCCCAGGCTTTTGCCTTTTCCCATGGCAACCCCTTCTTTTTAAGCTCCTGTTGAAGGTCCCGTGCAGTAAAGTCAATACCAACGGTAATGGCATTATAATATTTTGACGCCTGGTTAACGGAGATGTATTTTCCGTTTTTAATTATTTTAATTACCAGTTCAGCCTCATAATGCAACTCATTGGTAAATTCAGGATAATAGAATGCTGTTTGCGATTGTAATAAAGCGCTTTTTGGTTTAAGAAAGATAACCGGTTCATCAGGAACCTCGTTATTCAGTTCTTTTGCGTGAGCGGCATAGTTACGGCCTACACAAAAAATTTTCATAGATTAAAGTATTTAGTCATAAAGGTTGTTTGCCTGGTTTTCAAAAAAAGGAATGGGATTAAAATAACACAACAATTTTTGGTAAAACTTGTTGGCTGTAATGCTAAATTAAATTACCAAACTTACATTACAATATATTATAGGCCAATTATGTAAATTCCCTGTTGTTAAAAAGGTTCATAGTTCGTTCAATGCCAATAGCGGCAAAGTTTTCAATCACCTCAACACACGCTTCCAGTTTCTTTTTAACCACCGGTAACTGCTCCGGAAACCATTTACCCAGCACATACTCCACCTGCATGCCTTTGGGGTAGTTATTGCCTATACCAAACCTAAGCTTGGGATATTTATCGGTACCCAGGGTAAGCTGTATATCGCGCAGCCCATTATGGCCGCCATCGCTGCCCGAGGGGCGAAGCCGTATTTTGTTTATTGGAAGGGCAATTTCGTCCACCACGGTAAGGGTATTTTCAAGCGGCACCTTTTCCTTATCCATCCAGTATTTAAAAGCTTTGCCGCTAAGGTTCATGTAAGTGGTGGGCAGTACGCAAATAAAAATCTTGCCCTTCCATTTTACTTCTGCCACCTCGGCAAGCCTGTCGGTTTTAAACATGCCGCCATGCTTTAATGCAAACTCCGCCACAACATCAAAGCCTATGTTGTGCCGTGTATGTTTGTACTCAGCACCAATATTACCCAGCCCTACGATTAAAAATTTTGACATGTTGTCCCCTCACTTTATATAAACAAAAATCCCCTCCAGGTTATACCGGGAAGGGACTGTATTAAAAACGTTGCCATTATTTTTTTGCGGCAGGTTTTGCTGCTGCAGGCGCTGCTGCCTTGGGTGCCGCTGCTTTTGGCGTTGCTGCAGCCGCTGTAGCTTCTTCCTGTTTCAACTGGCGTGTAAGTACCACTGAAGCAATAGGAATACGCGGTGAGTTAAGCACCTCAATGTTATCAACCTGCACATCTTCCACGCGGATGTTGCCGTTTAGCGCAAGTGCGGTGATGTCTACTTCAATATGCTCCCGAAGGTCAGCCGGCAATGCCTTTACCTTCAACTGTTTCATTTTGGTAATAAGCTTACCGCCTTCCTTAACGCCTATTGAACTACCGGTAAATTTAATAGGCAGGGTAGCAACAACTTTTTTGTCGCCTACCAGTTCCAGCAAGTCAACGTGCGCAAGCGCATCAGAAACCTTGTCAAACTGCAGGTCTTTTAAAATGCACCTGTAAGATTTGCCGTCTACTACTACTTCGGCTACCTGGAATTCAGGTGTGTACACCAAAGGCTTGAAAGCCTTAGCAGGAGCAGAAAAATTAATCTCCTGCGCACCCCCGTAAATTACACCAGGCACCAGTTCCTGAGAGCGAAGTTGGCGGGTGGCTTTCTTGCCAAATTCGGTCCTCAGTTGTCCTTCGATTGTAACTGTTTTCATTGTTGTTTATTATAGTTTAAATGTTCCAAACCATTCGCTGGTTTCAATAGTTCAAAAGTGGCGTTCCGATAATCATCAACGTTCAAACCCTTAAACTAAAGAACTACCGTTTTCCCCGTAACTGGCTGTGTATGAACAGGCTGGTAATGCTTTTGTTTTCGTAGGCATTCCTTATAGCTATTGCAAAAAGGTCTGCCACAGAAACAACTTTCAGCTTGCTTATCTCGTGCCTCAGCGGTATAGTATCGCACACAACCAACTCTTCCAGCACACTATTCGCTATGTTTGAGTAAGCGTTGCCGCTTAAAACGGGGTGTGTACATAATGCTCTCACACTTTTTGCGCCCTTTTCTTTTAACAGGTTTGCAGCTTTTGCAAGCGTGCCGCCGGTATCGCAAATGTCATCAATAAGCACTATGTCCCTGCCCGTTACCTCACCTATTACCACCATGCTTGCTATTTCGTTTGCACGCTTACGGTGCTTATCGCAAATCACCATTTCGGCATTAAAATAACTCGCAATTTCCCGTACCCTGTTAGTACTTCCCACATCGGGGGCCGCAAAGGTAAGGTTTTCGAGTTTAAGTTGTTCAATATAAGGTATAAAAATAGCTGAACTGTCAAGGTGGTCAACCGGTATGTCAAAAAAGGCCTGTATTTGCGGCGCATGCAGGTCCATGGTAATAATTCTGTCAGCGCCGGCCGCCTCCAGCAAGGTTGCCACCAATTTTGAGCCTATAGCCACGCGCGGCTTATCTTTCCTGTCCTGCCGGGCAAAACCGTAATAGGGGATTACGGCGATGATTTTATAGGCGCTGGCACGTTTGGCCGCATCTATCATCAGCAGTAATTCCATCAGGTTTTCCATAGGTGCAAAAGTGCTTTGCACTAAAAAAACATAATCTCCCCGAATACTCTCTAAAAAAACGGGCTGAAACTCCCCATCGCTGAACTTTTGAATGTTAACCCGTCCCAGTGGTGCACCAAAGCGTTTGGCTATTGTTTCGGCAAGCTGTTTTGAGCCTGTTCCGGCAAATATTTTAACTGAAGGCCCCATATTGTATGTATGATAAGCGGCGAAGATAAATATTAGCACAGGAAATTGTATTTTGAGACGGCTTATTTTATAAACATGCAAAACACACCTATTAAGCAATGGGCGGAAGATGACAGGCCGAGGGAGAAAATGTTGCTGAAGGGCCATGCAGCCCTGAGTAATGCAGAATTGCTGGCGATATTGATTAATAATGGCACAAAAGATAAAAGCGCCGTTGACCTTGGGAAAGAATTGCTTGCCGCGGTGAACAACGACCTGCAAAAGCTCGGCAGAATGTCAATAAAAGAAGTACTGAAGCTAAAAGTTAAAGGCATTGGCGAGGCGAAAGCAATAGCTATTATCGCAGCACTTGAATTAGGGGTAAGGCGCGAAATGGCCACCGCAAAAAGGGATATTGTTTCGGGCAGCAGGCAGGTGGCGGAGTACCTGAGGGCACAATTGCAGCATAAAAAGCAGGAAATGTTTGTCGTGCTGTACCTTAACACTGCTAATAAAATAAACCACATGGAAATAATAAGCCATGGCGGAATTACAGGAACCGTTGCCGATCCAAAGGTAATTTTGAAAAAAGCGCTTGAGCATGATGCGACCCGCCTTATTTTATGCCATAATCACCCCAGCGGTAATGTTAACCCCAGCCGCGGTGACAGGGAACTGACACAAAAAATAAAAGAGGCTGCTTCTTTTTTAGATATAGCCATTGTAGACCATATTATTGTGAGTAATGAGGGACATTACAGTTTTGCCGATAACGGCTTACTTTAACATAAATACAGGTTGCGGGTAAAGCACCCATTTTATTATCTTTGGTTAGCAAAGTTGAAGCCCGTATGTACCGGGATTGAATGAAAAGGAAATTTTAAATTTGCAGTATGACTAACCAGCACTCGTTTCCCATTACATTAGAGCATCTTTCCCGGCACTATATAGGCACAGTAACGCCTGTTGAAGTGCATGAAAATAAAGCCATGCCCCACCATTTTAAGGTTGACCTGGTTGATTATGGGGCCTTTCATTTAAACCTTACCCACCACGATGGGGGATGGTCTTCCCCAGAATTGCAAAACCAGGCTTTTGTTAACGACATAGGCCGCTGTATTGAAGACTGGTACAAATAAGCGCCGTTATAATTTACGAAAAGTGTTATATTTAATGCTATAATTGAGCGATTGCCAATTAGGAAATACCTTTGCCATTTGAATTGATGTAACATGAACACTAATGTATTAAATACAGCACCTACCCTTACAGCCAAAGATTTTTCTACAGACCAGGAAGTACGCTGGTGCCCCGGTTGCGGTGATTATTCTATTCTTGCCCAGGTACAGAAAATAATGCCGATGGTTGGCGTGCCCAAGGAAGACATTGTGATAATAAGCGGTATTGGCTGCAGCAGCCGTTTTCCATATTATATGAATACCTACGGCATGCACTCCATCCACGGGCGTGCAACGGCAATAGCCACAGGGCTTAAAGCCACACGGCCGGAGTTAAGTGTTTGGATTGTTACCGGCGACGGAGACAGCCTTAGTATTGGCGGCAACCATACCATACATTTGCTAAGGCGAAACCTTGATGTAAACATATTGTTGTTTAATAACCAGATTTACGGCTTAACCAAGGGGCAGTATTCACCCACGTCGGAGCAGCATAAGGTTACCAAAAGCACGCCTGTGGGGAGTATTGACCACCCGTTTAACCCATTAGCTTTAGCTATGGGTGCGGATGCTACTTTTATAGCCCGCAGCATGGACAGAGACCCGAAACACCTGCAAGCCATGCTTACCCGCAGTTACCAGCACAGGGGGGCATCGTTTTTAGAAATATACCAAAACTGCAATATTTTTAATGACGGTGCCTTTGAAGTATTTACAGAAAAGAGTACAAAAGCACAGGAAACGCTTTTCCTGGAGCAGGGAAAGCCGTTATTATTTGCAGGAAATACAAAGGGTATAAAGCTGGACGGTTTAAAACCTGTGGTGGTAGATATGGCAGAAGGCGCAAGCGCTGATGACCTTTGGATACACGACGAAACGGATTTTTATAAAGCGCAGATACTGGTACGCATGTTTGACGACCCGCGTATTGAAGGGCATTTTCCCCGTCCATTTGGTGTGTTTTATGAAACTGAAAGGGCCTGCTATGAAGATGTGCTGAATATGCAGGTTGAAGAAGCCCAGGCAACACGCGGTAAAGGTAACCTCGATAAACTGTTAAGAGGGAACGAGGTGTGGGAGATACTTTGATTGCAAATTTTAGATTGACGACAGCAGATTTTGGTTAGTGCGGTTCGGAGGATTGTTAGTCCCTATATTAGGTTGCGGAGGGAGTATCCACATTTACAATGCCGTTTTTATGGCATACATTACCAGGCCAACACAGGTTTTACATTTTAGCTTTTCAAAAAGTGTATCACGGTAGCCGTCAATAGTGCGGGGGCTTAAAAACATTTTATCCGCAATCTCTTTGTACGTAAGTTCCGTGCAGGCAAGCTTTAAAAAGTCAATCTTCCTGCCGTATAATTTTACCAGTTGATTGGTAACAAGTTCAGAATGATAATACCCTTTTTGTACTATTTCATTTAACGGCCGCCGTAAATCTGAAGGGTCTGCATCTTTTAAAATATAACCGCAGGCCCCGTTTTTAATCATGCGTATTATTGCACTCTCGTTATCGTACATGCTTAAAGCAAGCACTTTTATGTCGGGGTATAATTCACGCAGCCATTTGGTTGTTTTATAGCCGTCTTTTTTGGGCATATTTATACCCATCAGTATTATGTCGGGCAACGCCTTTGGCTTAAGGGTGTCAGCAAGCTCCTGGCCGTTTGCCGCCTGGAACAATACTTTAAAACCATCAAAAGTGTCAATAAGGTTTGTCAACCCATTACGTATTAGCGAATGGTCGTCGGCCAGGGCTACAAAAGTTGTTGTTTTCATTACACCCTTACCCCTGTGAGGATTTTTTAATGGTTAAGATTTTTATTATAATGTAAAAGCTACATCAAGTGTTGTTCTCAACGCGCGGCAGCTCTATTTTTGCAGTTTTGCCGCTGAGTTCTCTTGGGACACATTGTACGATGAGCCAAAAAATGCGGGTTTCTACGCTTGTTGTGTACTTATTGCAGCCTTAGGTTTGTAAACAGTAGTCCGGAAATTATTACACAGAGTTTATCTCCATTCCTAAAAGGGCTAATATGCTGACACACAAACAGCGGCTTTCTAACCGCTGTTTTTTAGTTTAAAGGTTTCGCCGGTTTATGGCTTACACCAGGAGCCAGAAACGTATTTATTCTACAGTATTGACACCGACTTAATGACCCTTCTTTTAATGTGCTTCCAGCCAGTTATCACCGCTGCCTACTTCCGCTTCAACAGGCACATCATTAGGCAGTGGTAAAGCCGCTTTCATGTTTTCAAGAATAAGCGGCTTTAATGTATCCAGTTCTTCCTTCACCGCATCAAATACCAATTCATCATGCACCTGCAAAAGCATTTTGCTTTTAAGCCCCTCTTTTTTTATGGCGTCATGCACTTTTATCATGGCGAGTTTTATCATGTCGGCAGCAGTACCCTGAATAGGGCTGTTAATGGCGTTACGTTCGGCATAGCCACGCACCGTAAAGTTGGATGAGTTAATATCCCGCAGCCAGCGCTTTCTGCCAACAAGGGTTTGTACATAACCATGCTCACGCGCAAAGTTTACCGTACCATCCATGTACTGCGTAATGCCGATGAATTCTTTTTTGTAGTTATCAATTATTTC
Source organism: Chitinophagaceae bacterium (assembly GCA_035550215.1). GTDB lineage: Bacteria > Bacteroidota > Bacteroidia > Chitinophagales > Chitinophagaceae > JABDFW01. The sequence goes on from DASZPM010000028.1 coordinate 223,165, forward strand.
CTTGGCTTCTGTGCGGCTTATACCCAGGTTATCAGCAAGACCAAAAGCGCCCTGCCCGTATATAATACCAAAGTTTACACTCTTGGCTTTATACCGCATTTCTTTGGTAACATCAGCTTCTGCAACATTATACACTTTGGCTGCGGTGGCGGTATGAATATCCTTACCCGTTCTGAAGGCCTCGCACATATTGGGGTCGCCACTTATGGCCGCAACTATACGCAGCTCAATCTGGCTGTAGTCCGCGCTTACCAGGACATGGTCGCTGTCGCGTGGTATAAATGCTTTTCGTATCTCCTTTCCCCGGTCTGTACGTATGGGTATATTTTGCAGGTTTGGATTGTTACTGCTTAGCCTGCCGGTTACCGCTACTGCCTGCGCATAGCTGGTGTGCACCCTGCCTGTTTTACGGTTTATCATCAAAGGCAGCGCATCAACATACGTTGATTTCAGCTTGGTTAATTCCCGGTAAACAAGAATATCTTCTACTATCGGGTTGCTGTGCGCAAGTTTTAGCAATACATCTTCACCCGTGGCATATTGCCCTGTTTTTGTTTTTTTCGCTTTTGGGTCAAGTTTCAGCTTTTCAAACAATACTTCACCTAATTGCTTGGGCGAAGAAAGATTAAAGCGTACCCCCGCACCTGCATATACATTTTGCTCTGCATTATGCGCTTCCTTCTCCAACTCTTTTGAATATGTTTTTAAAAAACCCTCATCTATTCTCACGCCTTCAAATTCCATGTCCGTCAACACCTTTACCAGCGGGTTTTCCACCTCGTAAAAAACACGCTCAACCTCTTTTTCTTTTAAACCCGGGTGCAGCTTGTGCTTAAGCTGCAGTGTAATGTCAGCATCTTCCGCAGCGTAATCTTTTATTTTTTCAATTTCTACATCCCGCATGTTGCCCTGCGTCTTACCCTTTTTACCAATCAGCTCTTCAATATGCACCGGCTCATAGCCAAGGTATTGCGCGCTTAACAAATCCATGCTGCGGCGGCCCTCCGGCTCAGTTACGTAGTGTGCAAGCATGGTATCGTAAATAGTGCCTTTCAACTCATACCCGTACCATTTAAGCACCAGCATGTCGTACTTAAGGTTTTGTCCTATCCAGGTAACGCTTTCATCCGCAAAAAGGCCGGCAAAGCGGCTTAATATTTTTTTTGTTTCTTCCTGGTCAGCAGGGCAGGGCACATAATATGCTTCATAGGCCTTTACGGAAAAACTCATACCCACCAGTTCAGCATCATTGGCGTCAATACCTGTTGTTTCTGTATCGAAGCAAATTTCCTGCTGGCCTTGTAAAACTTCAAGCAATGCCGTTATCTTTTCACCTGTATCGGCAAGCATATAATTGTGCTCAACATTATTTATATTGAAAGGAGAGGATAACGAGAGAGAGGTACCGGCCTCCTCTGCATTGCCCCCTGTTCCGGAAGTTTTAACCACAGTTTGACCAACCACATTGCCGAATAAATCTTTTTGAGCGCTCCCGGTAACCGCCACAACTGTAGTGCTTTCCGGCGTTGCAGATACGGCAAACATATCAACCTGTACTGCCGCTGCCGGGGATTGAAATACATTAAAATCATCGCCCAGTATGCGCTTGCCCAGCGTTTTAAATTCCAGTTCTACAAATACCTCTATTAAGCCGGGCTTATTCCATTCCTTCAGCTTAAAATCCTCTTCATGAAATTCAACGGGTACATTGGTTATTATTTTTGCCAGCTTTTTACTCATTACAGCATCTTCTCTACCGGCACGGATTTTTTCTCCAAGGCTGCCTTTGATAGTATCGGCATTAGCCAGTATGTTTTCAACAGAGTCATACTCCTTCAACAATTTGGCTGCTGTTTTTTCACCCACGCCTTTTATACCCGGGATATTATCCACTGCATCGCCCATCAGTCCTAAAATGTCCACCACCTGCTCAACACGGGCAATGTCCCATTTTTCGCATACTTTTTTTGCATCCAGTATCTCAATATCACCTCCCTGGTAACCCGGTTTGTATATGTACACATCCGGGTGAATAAGCAACTGCCCATAATCTTTATCCGGTGTAACCATATACACTTCGTACCCGGCATCGGCAGCCTTCCAGGCAAGTGTACCAATTACGTCATCTGCTTCATACCCATCCACTTCCACTACGGGCAGGTTAAAGCAGCGTATAATACGCTTTATATCGTCTATTGAATCAAGCAGGTCTTCCGGCGCTTCCTGCCGGTTGGCTTTATACCCTTCAAAATCAGTATGGCGCTCCGTGGGTGCTTCAGTATCAAAACACACTGCCAGGTGGGTGGGTTTTTCCCTGTTAATAAGGTCGAACAAGGTATTGGTGAATCCAAACTGTGCATTGGTGTTCCTTCCTTTTGAAGTAATGCGCGGGTTGCGGATAAGCGCATAATATGCCCTGAAAATAAGGGCAAACGCGTCCAGCAAAAATAATTTCTTCTTCATGCCACTAAGGTAGGAGAATGATAGTAGATTTTACCTGCCCGCATGAATTCGTACAGGCGAAGTTTACAGATTTGGGTTAAGTATTGTTTGCAAAATAGGCGAGGCACAGCAACCGTGTAGCTGGCACCAGTGCAGCTTGCCATTTGCAGCATTCCACGTATTTCAAGCTAATCTCTCCAGTACGCCCTTTCTTTTTACAATATTCTTGTAATCCCATTGTATTGAAGCGGCTTTTTCAAGCCAGCGCTGCAAATCTTTTATATTTACCTGCTGCACATTTGTGTAGCGGGCCTCTGCTGCTTTAAACTTGCCCTCCGGCAACAAAGACGGCTCGTCAAACGACTGGCCGCTCCAAAACAACAGCCGTACGCAGTCTTTTAATTTGTTGTAGCCAACGGTAGGGTTACCATTTAAAAACCATACGGGGTGGCCATGCCAAACCTTACTTTCGGCATTTGGCAAGTGCTTGTTTATTTGCTTGTGCAACAGGTCACAAATTTCCCTGTCTGCGGGTGCAAGCGCCTTGTGATAGGCTGTTATATCATCAGTCATGGCAATTGCAATTTTTTGGTGTATATAAAGTTAGGCAGGGATTAGATATGTACAAAATGCACAATAAGGTTGTGGCGGGGTTAATTTTCTCAAAAGCAACCCGGTTTAGTCTTCTGTCAGTAACTTATACTGCTGCCAAAACATTTTATATTTACCGCATATTACACTCAAAGCACTCAATTTGAAAAAAACAATAATCAGCGGAACCTACCTCGACAGGTTTTTGTACAATACTTTGCCTACCGCCTTTATTTTCATTTTTGCATTGTATCTGGTCGAAACATTTATAAGCCGCGCAACCGTAAACCCTTATTTTGCCGTATTTGTATCACTGGCATATATAATACTGCGCATAATAACCGATGTTGTTAGCATGAGTATAAGAAAGATAAAAATATTAAGCATAGATGATACTATTTATTTTAACGCCATGGCAGTGCAGCCGACTGATATTGTTTCCATCGAAAGAAAGCGTGTTGGGTACCGGCCAGTATTAAATGTGATTGAGTTTGGTGTTATGGTAGGAGATGTTGTTACCTTTTACCTTGTATTGGAAAAACCTCAATGGTTGCTAAATAAACAAGCCGCCAATTCAAAAACACTTGAATTACTTTTTGAGCGGTTTCCACAGTTAAAAAATAAACTGGTCACAAGCTAAAAGCTTTGAAAGTGATTAACCAAAAATTTAATGAAAACAACAATTAAGGTGAGGTCATACTTAAAAAAGTGAACGATATAAAAAAATAAATATTCGACCTAAATATGGGAAATTTGCACAGAGGTTTATAAACATTTGCGGATGGAGAATATTATTGCCACACTTAATTTGACGGAGTTTTGCGCCGGGGAGGAAAGCAAGAAAGCGTTTGTGCAAAAACTTGGCGCTGCGTTTAAAGATACAGGGTTCTTTTTCCTGGAAAACCATGGCATACCCGAAGAGGTAATTGCAACCGCCGATACACTTTTCAGGCAGTTTTTTACGGGGCTGTCCATTGAGGAGCGCCTGCAATACGAGGTAAAGGAAAAATTGCACCAGGTTGGTTACACTCCCATGAAACTGGAAACCGGCGAATTTTCTGCCATCCCGGATGAAAAACATTTTTTCCAGGCGGGAGACAGGAACGACATCCCCTTTGTAAAAGAGATTCCCGCCTTTACACCTGCATGTATGCGCCTTTTTGATGAATTCAGAAAGGTATCTGTTACGCTTTACAGGGCTACGGCATTATCGCTTGGCCTGCCGGAAAATTATTTTGACGACAAGGAGGGTAATAGTGTTATGCGCGCCATACACTACCCTGCGCATGAAAGCCCGCTTGCCGATGACGGCGAAGCCACTGCCGGCGGTAATTATGCAGGCATGTGCGCCTCAAAACATACGGATATTAATATGATAACGCTGTTACTTGCACGTGAGCGGGGACTTGAGTTGTGGCATGGCAATACATGGGCGCCAATAACCATAACCAACCCCAACGTGCTTATTGTAAACTGTGGCGATATGCTGGAGTATGTTACAGGTGGCAGGTACAAAAGCGGCCTGCACCGCGTAGTGTGTGAGAAAAATGTTGAGCGCTTTTCAGTGCCTTATTTTTCGCACATGAACGAGTGTGAATCTATCGTTCCTTTATCGTTGCTGGGTGATAGCGATATGGAGAAATATTATTTTAAAACGGTAGGCCAATTTTTGCATCACAGGCTGCAGCAGATTGGTTTATAGTCGCCTAAGACTTTACCTTGTATACTAATCAACCAGTTTCAACACATTAAAATTCTCATCAAGCACCGCCATTTTAGCTAAATAACCCTCGCGTATAAGGCCCAGCTTATCACTCATATTCATTACCCTTGCCGGGTAAAGGCTGCACATACGCAAGGCTTCGGGCAATGCTATCCCTGCATAATGTACAAGGTTATGCACGGCTTTGCACATGGTTAATGCAGAACCGCTTAATATACCATTACTCGTGTATTTATCGCCTTCAAAAACATGCTGGTAGTAACCTGTGGTTGTTTCGGTAACAGAGTCAGTTATAACAAACAGCCGCTCTTCCATCATTTTTTTGGCTACCTGTATTGCAGCATAATCAACATGGTGGCCGTCGGGTATAATGCTGGCTGAAACACCCGGGTGATTAAAACATGCCGCCACCAAACCCGGAGCGCGGTGCTGCAGCGGGCTCATGGCATTATATAAATGTGTGGCTGCAATAATGCCTTTATCAAAAGCATTATTAGCTTCCTGGTAGGTAGCATTGCTGTGCCCCGCAGAAATAACAATGTTCCGGGATTGTATTAACTCAATTACATCGTCAGAAACAAGTTCAGGCGCTAGGGTAATAATCTTGATAACGCCTTCGCCGTAATCAAGTAATTCCTTTGCCTGCTCAACAGTTGGTGAAAATATCCATTCTATTTTATGCGCCCCGCGTTTAACAGGGTTTATCCAGGGGCCCTCCACATGCAGGCCCAATACGCCTTTGCCACCCTTCGCCCAGTAATCACGTATCGCGTCAATACAATCAAAAATCACCGGGTAGGGGTTTGTGGCTACGGTAGGCATGCAATAAGCTGCACCGCCATTGGCAGAATATTTATATATCTCTTTAACACTTTGTGCATCGGGATAAACAGCCAGCAGTCTGCCGTGGCTGCCGTACAACTGTAAATCAATAAATGCAGGAACAATAGTTGCATTACCAAAATCAATTACCGGTATGTCGCTGTTTATAGAAACAAGCGGTAAAACGCTTTTAATATATTCACCTTCCGTTATTACGCCATGGTGCGGCAGCATTTCTTTTCCATTAAAAACCCTGTGGGCTGTGTAGCAAACTGTATTATTCATGTGTAATAAGAAATTTATCGCCATCTTTCCAGAAAGGAAATTTGTTGCGCACTTCTTCCAGTCTTTCTTTTTGCAGCGTTATGGTAAATATATCTTCCTCATGCAATTTTTCATATAATATTTCGCCCAGCGGGTCAATCACCATACTGTTACCATTATGATAAATGTTGTTGCCGTCGTTACCAACACGGTTAAGGCCTATTACATAACACTGGTTTTCTATCGCCCTTGCCTGTAATAATGTACGCCACGCGTGTATGCGTCTTTCAGGCCAGTTGGCAACGTATAATAAAATGTCGTATTCCAAACCGCTGCCCTCTCCTCCTTGCAGGGCTTGCTGCCTTGCCCATACAGGAAAACGCAGGTCGTAACAAACCAGCAGGTTAAGCTTCCAGCCTTTTACTGATGCAACCAGTCTTTTTGTGCCTGCAGTATAATGTTCGTCTTCGTGGCCATAGGCAAACAGGTGGCGTTTATCATACCAGCCGTATTCACCATTGGGCAGCATCCATATTAAACGGTTATAATACTTTTTGTTATCCTCAATAATTATGCTACCTGTAAGTATTACTTTTTTTTCGATGGCTGTATTCTTCATCCATTGTATTGTGTCGCCATCCATAGTTTCGGCAAAAAGTTCCGGCTGCATGCTAAAACCTGTGCTGAACATTTCGGGTAAAACCACCACCTCTGTTTTCTCCTGTATGCCCATTATCTTGTCACGCAGCATGGCAAGGTTAGCAGGTTTGCTTTCCCAATGCAGTTTTGTTTGAATAAGCGTGAACGTAAGTGATGGCATGAAAGGATAATTGAGGTATAAAAGTAGCCATAAACATCTTTTTTGGTATAAGCCAAAAAAAAATTATGGCAAATATTTAGCGGCCCGTTCCAAATCCTCGGGGGTATCTATTTCAACGCCCATGTAGTCTACAATTACCATTTTAAGCGGTATGCCATTTTCCAGGTAGCGCAGGCATTCAATTTTTTCCGCATTCTCCAGCGGTGTAATGGGCCAGGTGGTAAAATTCATTAATGCCTTTTTGCGAAAGGCATACACACCAATATGTTCATAATATACAACCTGTGCTTCTTTATTTCGCGGGTAGGGTATAACTGAACGGCTAAAGAATAATGAATTACAGTTTTTATCAACGGCAACTTTTACGTAGTTGGGGTCTGTAATAAATTGTTCTTCTTTTAATGCCTGCATCAGGCTGGCCACCTGTATCTTTTCTTCATCATCGCCCTCAAAAACGTCCAGCAGCTTATGCAATGGCTCCCTTTTTACAAAGGGCTCATCACCCTGCACGTTTACCACTATATCAACATCCATCTCCTCTACGGCTTCGGCAATACGGTCGCTGCCGCTTTCGTGCTGTTTTTTGCTCATAACGGCCTTACCACCGTTATTTATTATTTCATCATAAATAACTGGGCTATCGGTGGCCACAATAACATCATCAAATAACCCTGTTGCAACAGTATTGTCATAAGTGTGCCGTATCACTGTTTTATTGCCCAACATTTGCATCAGTTTTGCATGAAAGCGTGATGCCGCGTAACGCGCTGGTATAAGTGCTGCTTTTTTCATAGTAATCTGGCGGCAAAGATAACCCTGCAACCCCTATGAAACACTGACAGTTTTTTTATAAATATTTTATGGCTGATGAATAGCATACCCACTATAATTTAACCTGCTGAAAGTTTTGTGAAAATCGGCGAATAAAAACAATGGGTTATTTATTTTTCAGCATCTTTCCGGCGCATTCTAAAAATTTCCTGCTGCTCATTATTTAAACAAAATTTCCGGTAATGAAAAAAATTCTGCTGCTGTCTTGCCTTGCAGGCAACAGCTTATTGCACGCACAGGATGTATCAACCGCAAAGTGGGTGACACAACCTGTAACAGTTGACGGCACGGCTAATGAATGGCACCAACCGTTAAATTTTTATGACTCAGAAACAAAGCTGCTTTTTGCCATAGCAAATGACAGTACCAATATTTACCTGTGCTTTGAAGCGAAGGATAATATGACGGAAATAAAAATTATGCGGGCAGGTATGCGTGTAGAACTGGATGTTAAGGGCAGGAACGGGCGCAGCGCCAGTATTGATTTTCCGTTACCGCCAAAAGAGCGGAACAACGGCGATGAGGACGCCGGAGGTTACCGTATGCAGGGCAATGATACAAGCAATGCCCAGGAAGGGTTTGGCGGCCACCGCGGGGGTGACCCCGACGCATACAGGCAGCGGTTTTTAACCAATAATATAACAATGGATGTAAAAGGCTTTGCCGGTGTTAATGGTATAATACCTGTGCGGGGAAGAGAAATAAGTGTTGCCATGAACTGGGACGATGCTGATAACCTTTTTTACGAAATAGCTATACCTATCAAAGAGCTGCTTGACGATGGTTACACACCGGATGATATATTAAAGGAAATTACGTTGCATGTACAGGTAAACGCGTTAAGCGGTGGCGGTGAGGGTGGAAGAGGGAATGGAGGAGGTTTTAATGGTGGCGGCTTTGGCGGTGGCGGCATGAGAGGGGGTGGCATGCGCGGCGGTGGTGGTATGCGGGGTGGCGGTATGCGCGGCGGCAGCAGAAGCGGGGGCGCTGAAGGTAACGCGATGGGCGGGGACAGGAGTTCCCTCTTTCAGCGGACGTCGTTTAAGCAAAAATTTGTGTTAGGCACCAATACTCCGCAATAGCAGGTATTTTTGCAGGAATAGCTGTATCAAAAGCGCAGCTTAATACTGCATGTGGCAAAAACTGGTACAACAACTTCAGCAGGGTAACATAAAAGCAGTGGCAAGAGCTATTTCGCTGGCAGAAAACAGTACCGCAGGTTATGAAGCGCTACTGTCACAATTAACCATACGGCCTGCTGATATTATTGGTATTACCGGCGCGCCTGGTGCAGGTAAAAGCACACTGGTTGATGGCCTGGTTGGCGAATATATTAAAGCAGGCAAAAAAGTAGGTGTATTGTGCGTTGACCCATCAAGCCCGTTTACCATGGGCGCTGTTTTGGGCGACAGGGTGCGTATGCGCGAATGGTACAATCACCCCCAGGTGTATATACGTTCGCTGGCAACCCGCGGCAGACTGGGTGGCCTTAGCCCGGCGATAATTGAAACAACCGATATAATGAAAGCCGCCGGTTACGACGTTATTATTATTGAAACGGTTGGCGTTGGGCAGAGTGAAGTTGAAATTGCAGGACTTGCTGACACAACGGTTGTGGTAATGGTACCGGAGGGTGGCGACGAAGTGCAAACAATGAAGGCAGGTTTAATGGAAATTGCCGACATATTTGTGGTAAACAAGGCAGACCGGCCCGGCGCGGATATATTCATTAAAAACCTGCATTTAATGCTTGCCCCCGCCTTCAGGAACAGGCAGGCTGAAATACCCGTTTTAAAAACGGTTGCCCTGCAAAAACAGGGTGTGCCTGAACTGTATGAGAAACTGACCATACACGCACAAAACACACATTCAACCGGCAAAAAATTTCAGCTACAGGCGGAAAGGGCGTACCAGCTAATACAGCAAAAACGCATGCGGGGAGTTAATAAAACGGAACTGGCGGAAATAATACAACAGGAAAATACAGGCAATTTTAACCTGTATAAATTTGTTGAGCGTTATTAGGTGCTAATAAAAGTACACGGTTTTGTATGGGTAACGTACCTGGTAAATTTCCCGTACTTTTTGTAAAATAATACTGCGGAGCGCATCAATGTTAGTACGTTCGGTAGCAGAAATAAAAATGCAGTTGCCCTCTGTAGCCTCTTCCCATTTTTCTTTCAGTTCACGCATAATTTCCTTCCGTACTTCGGGTTCAAGCCAGGCATCAAAATTCTTTTCTTCGTACAAATCTATCTTGTTTAATACCATCAGCGTTGGCTTTTCAAAAGCCTTCAACTCCTGCAGGGTTTTGTTTACAACGCCTATTTGTTCTTCGTATCTTGGATGAGACACATCAATAACATGCAGCAAAATATCTGCTTCACGTACCTCGTCCAGTGTGCTTTTAAAGCTTTCTACAAGGTGGTGGGGAAGTTTTCTTATAAAACCAACCGTATCGCTTAGCAAAAAGGGTGTGTTTTCAAAAACCACCTTTCTTGTGGTGGTGTCAAGCGTGGCAAACAACTTGTTCTCTGCAAATACCTCGCTTTTGCTCAACAGGTTCATCAGCGTGCTTTTACCAACATTTGTATAACCCACCAGCGATACGCGTATAAACTCTCCCCTGTCCTTACGCTGCGTAAACATTTGCTTATCAATTTCGGCAAGCCTTTTCCGCAGCAGGGTTATTTTATCTTTTATAATACGGCGGTCAGTTTCAATTTCCGTTTCGCCCGGCCCCCTGCTGCCTATACCGCCCCCCTGCCTTTCAAGGTGTTTCCACATGCCTTTCAGGCGCGGCAGCAGGTATTGGTATTGGGCAAGTTCTACCTGCACCTTTGCCTGCGCTGTGCGGGCGCGGCTGGCAAATATGTCTAAAATAAGGTCGCTCCTGTCAATAACCTTTATTTTTAGTTCGTCCTGTATATTACTTATCTGGCTGCCGGTTAGTTCATCATCAAATATGGCAAGGTTAATACCTTTACGCTGTACATAGTCCCGTATTTCCTCTAATTTTCCCTTGCCAACAAATGTGCGGCTGTCAGGGTGCTGCATTTTTTGTATAAACCGCTTTTCAGTAAGCGCTCCTGCTGTCTCAGCTAAAAACTGCAGTTCGTCCATGTATTCGTTCACCTGTTCGTCTGTCTGCTCTTTTTGTACTAATCCTACCAGTACCGCCTTTTCCTCCGTATTAATTTTTTGTTTCTTTTCTATCAAACTGCTATTGTTTTTGGCAAAGTTACTATTGTTGCCACTAACTGTGGTTATATAAAAGGTTTTATACATTCATTCACTTATTGTTATACTTATCATAAAGGTTTTTGCAATAATTTCGCGCCGTGCATAAAAGAATAAATACAAAAGCGGTTTTTTTTAAAGCCATGCTTGTGGCTGTTTTTGGCATATTCTTTTTTGTACAGGCACAAAGCGAGTTTATTTATTGTGCTTATAATAATGACTTTCCCTCCGTTTTTCATCACAACGCGCCTGCTCAAAACGATTTTCACAGCAACGTTAAGGCAGAAAAATCTGCAAAAGATGCACTTGCCCATGTAAAACTTAACAAGCGGTACCAGGTGGTTACCGCCCAGGCAATATTACCCGCCAGCCTGGCGATACCTGTATATGAGGCTGCGCGTGCAGAAAAATGTTGCTTACTGCAGGTACGGGTTTTTACTCTTTTTGTTCTCACCAAATCTTTACGCGGTCCGCCTTCTGTTTGATCATAACCGGATACACATTAGTTACTGATCAAATAAAAAAAATATGATTGTTTTTTATAGACGAATAGCTATATGCATGATATACTGTACATTATGCGTATCGCCTCTATCCCTATTTGCGCAAAAACAAGGCGCCCTTTCTCTCCAGGTTATTATTGATTCTGCACGGGCGCATCTGCCGGTGCTTGCGGAGAAGAAAGCATTAATAAACAGTGCCGAAGCGCAGTCAAAATTTGTACGAAATTCGTTCCTTCCGTCAGCTATTGCCGCTGACGAGGTTTCAATAAACAGCGATAATTCACTTCCCGGTTCTTACTGGTCTTTGGGCATTATTCCTTCTACGTCGGGCGGCATCCGCTCCTCCAACAATTACCAGGCATCCACCGGTAATATAGGCGTACTATACAGCCAGTACGATTTGGAAGATTTTGGGTTAAAAAAAGCCGCTATCGCCAACGCTGATGCCAATACAAGCCTAAGCGTTACTGATTTGGCAAGAGAAGATTATACACTGCAATGGCAAATAGGCAAGCTGTATTTTCAACTGGTAAAAAACCAGTACCAGCTTGAGGTTGACCGCCAGAATGTTAAACGGTACGAGGATGTTTACAAGGTAATACAGGCTGTAACGTTAAGCGGTATAAAAGCGGGTGCGGATTCATCGCTGGCGCTGGCAGAATTGTCTAAAACACGCATCACTTACAATCAAACACTCGGGCAATTAAAACAGGTACAACAGCAGCTTGCTTATTTAAGCGGCTTGCCTGCGGATGCAATAATAATTGACACGAACGAGACCAAGTCTTACTTGTCTTCCATGAGCATTGCAAACAATGTTTTTGACAGCACCGGTAACCCCCTTACCGGCTACTACGAAAAGCAAAAGCTTTTATACCAGTCTGCTGAGGACCTTGTTAGGAAAAGTTACCTGCCAAGAATATTTCTGGCGGGTGATCTCTGGGTTCGCGGTTCAAGTATTGATTACAATAATGATTATAAGTCACTGGCAACAGGCCTGGGCTACCAGCGAATGAATTATATGGCAGGGGTTACCATCTCGTACGACTTGTTTAATGGTATACACAAGCGGGATAAACTGGCCGTAGTGCATTACCAAACATTAGCTACGGATAACGCGCTGCAGCAGGAAAAACTGGCGCTGCAAAACATAGGCGCCCGTGCAGACGAGGCAATAAGCACAGCTTACAGCAACCTGCAGGAAATACCTGTGCAAATAAAAGCAGCACAGGATAGCTACGACCAAAAAACAGCCCAATACAAGGCAGGGATTATTAACCTGGTTGATTTAACCAATGCATCGTATGTTTTGTACAGGTCGCAAACAGATTATGTACAAACATTAAGCGACTGGTTTTTGGCCAACCTTGACAAAGTGGCCGCAACGGGTAACCTTGACTTGTTCATTCAATCAATAAAATAATTATTATGGTAAAAGCAGCTTTAAAAAGGCCTGTTACTGTATTGGTTTTATTTATGGGGCTATTAATATTCTCCATAGTCGCAATAAGAAAAATTCCTATTGATATATTTCCATCACTTAACCTGCCTACAATTTATGTAATTGAATCTTACGGGGGTATGTCGCCGCAGCAAATGGAAGGCTTCTTCTCTACCCGCATGGGCGACCAGTTTTTGTACATAAACGGTGTAAAAACCATTGAAAGCAAAAACATACAGGGCTTAACCCTTATAAAACTTTCGTTTTATGAAGGTACTGATATGGCCGAAGCATCCGCACAGGTGGCACTGCAGGTAAACAGGGTTATGAAATTCTTTCCCCCCGGCGCCCTGCCGCCGCAGGTAATACGTTTTGATGCCTCATCGTTGCCGGTAGGCCAGCTTGTATTCAGGAGCAAAACAAAATCGCTGAAAGAAATATATGACCTTGTGGCAACGAGAATAAGGCCCCTGTTTGCCACAGTACGCGGCTTATCTGCCCCACCGGCATTTGGCGCAAACTCAAGGTCGGTTATTATTGATGCCGACCCTGAAAAAATGCGCAGTTATAATGTTTCGCCTGATGAAATTGTAGAGGCTGTCGCTAAAAACAACCAGATGACGCCATCCGGTAACCTGCGTGTTGACAGTATAATGTATGTTACCAATCTTAATTCACTGGAAGATAAAGTGCAGGATTTTGGTGACATATCTATTAAAACGCAGGGCAACAATACCGTGTTTGTACATGATGTTGCAAAAGTGCTCGACGCATCGGATGTTACAGTTGATTACGCCCTGGTGAATGGCAAACGTTCGGTATATATGCCCGTGGTTAAAACTGCCGACGCCTCTACCTGGGACGTGGTGCAGGGCTTGAAGGCAAAGTTGCCCGAAATGAAAAGCCTGTTGCCGGATGATGTAAGTGTTAGTTACGAGTTTGACCAATCAGTGTTCGTAATTAACTCTGCTAAAAGCCTGATGACAGAAGGTATTTTAGGCGCGATATTAACCGGGTTGATGGTGTTATTGTTTTTGCGTGATTGGCGGAGCAGTATGGTGGTAATTGTTACCATTCCTGTTGCCATATTAAGTTCCGTTTTGTTTTTAAACCTGTTTGGCCAAACGGTGAATATTATGACGTTGAGCGGTCTCGCGCTGGCCATTGGTATTCTTGTTGACCAGGCAACGGTGACCATAGAGAATATTCACCAGCACCTTGAAATGGGTAAAAACAAAAGGCAGGCAATTTTTGATGCTTGTAAGGAAATATCCTTTCCGTTGTTGCTCATATTGCTGTGTATTTTGGCCGTATTTGCGCCATCCTTTGTAATGACAGGTGTACCCAAGGCAATGTTCCTTCCCTTATCATTATCTATCGCGTTTGCTATGATTGTTTCTTTTGTTGCTGCGCAAACGCTGGTGCCTGTTATTTCAAACTGGTTGCTTAAGGAAGAAAAATTCCAGTATCACCATAATAAGTTTCATGCACACGCGGGCATGGCGCTTAATGATGAAGAACGGATTGAAGTTAACGTACACACACGGGAGGATACGGAACATTCCAGCGAAAACAATTTCTTCCAAAAGCTTAAAATGTCTCTCGCTGGGCAGCTTGATAAATGGATGCCCAAACGAAAATGGCTGGTTATTATTTATTTGCTGCTTGCTTTTGGGGCAGCCGGGTTATGTTTTAGCGTAATTGGGGAAGATATGCTGCCGAAAACAAACAACGGGCAGTTGCAGGTACGCATACGGGAACCCGAAGGTACAAGGCTTGAAGTAACGGAAAGGGCGGTGAAGGATATCCTGAATATTATTGACAGCTCAACCGGCGGCAACCTTGATGTAAGCTCCGGGTATGTGGGGCTTGTGCCAAGCAGTTACGGAACCAGTAACCTGTATGTATTTAACAGTGGCACTAATGAAGCGGTGATGCAGGTAAAAATGAAGGATGACTATAAAGCAAATCTTGACGACCTGAAAGACTTGCTGCGGAAAAACATACATGCAAAATACCCGGATGTACGGCTATCATTTGAACCGATTGAACTTACAGAGAAGATTATGGCGCAGGGTGCTTCAACGCCTATTGAAGTACGCGTTGCAGGCAAAAACCTTAATGACATAAAGAGCTATGCGCAACACCTTACCGCCAAATTAAACCAGGTAAGCTATTTGAGGGATGTAATGATTGCGCAACCGCTTGCTTTCCCTGTAATAAATATTTCTATTGACAGGTTTAAGCTGGCCCAGCTTGGGCTAACCATCAATAGTGTTGCCAGAAGTATTACAGATGCTACTTCATCAAGCCGGTTTACTGAAAAAAACCAGTGGCTTGATAAACGGGTAGCATACACTTACCAGGTGCAGGTGCAGGTACCAGAATACATTATGAATTCTGTTGACCAGTTGAACGCGATACCCCTGGTAAAAGGCCAGCCCAGGCCCGTACTGTCTGATGTAGCAACACTGGCATACGATACCCTGCCGGGTGAATATGACAGGAGCGGGCCACGCCGTTTTGTTACCGTAAGCGCCAATATTTACAAAAAAGACCTTGGTACAGCTACCGCCGCAGTGCAAAATGCCATTAAGGAATTGGGTGCCCCGCCAACCGGTACTGTTGTGGATGTAATGGGGATGTCGTCCCTGCTTACCGAAACGTTGAGCAGTTTGCAAACAGGTTTGCTGGCGGCTATAGTAGTAATACTTTTATTACTGGCAGCCAATTACCAGTCCTTTGGCTTATCGCTTGCGGTACTGGCAACGGTGCCGGCGGTGTTGTTGGGCTCACTGCTTATGCTGCTGGCAACGGGCGCAACGTTAAACCTGCAGTCTTACATGGGCATTATCATGTCCACGGGCGTGTCGGTAGCAAATGCCATTCTTATTGTAACAAATGCAGAGGCGTTGAGGATTGAGTACCGCGATCCGTTTAAGGCAGCTTCGGTTGCAGCGAGCATACGGTTACGCCCGATACTTATGACGAGCCTTGCCATGATAGCCGGCATGATACCGATGGCGAGCGGCCTGGGCGAAGCAGGCGACCAATCAGCGCCTTTAGGCCGCGCGGTTATCGGGGGGCTTATCGCTTCTACGTTTGCAGCGCTGTTTATTGTTCCCCTGGTATATGGCTGGGTACAGCAAAAAAAATCATTCACCTCACCTTCACTTTTACCTGAAATCTCAAATGAAGAATAATATGAAACAAATCATTTTTTTAATAATCCCATTTGCAGGGCTGGCTGCTTGTTCCTCCTCAGAAGGAAAGGGTAATGCTAAACCCGATGCTAAACCCGCAGCGCCCGTTTATCAAACCGCTACCATAGTTAAAGCAGGCGTGGCAAACACTGTTACCCTTCCTGCGCAACTGGCAGCGTACGAGGAGGTAAATATTTTTCCAAAAGTAAACGGCTATGTAAAAAGCGTATTGGTTGATATTGGCAGCCATGTAAGCAAGGGCCAGTTGCTGATGACACTTGACGCGCCGGAACTATTGCAGGCATCGGCACAGGCTAAAGAAAAATATGCCCGCAGCGGTGCAGATTTCGCCATTGCAAAAGAGCATTATACCCGCCTGCTTGAAGCAGCTAAAACGCCCGGCGCTATTTCGCCGCTTGATTTGGCAACTGCTAAAGATAATATGGAGGCTGACAGCGCCCAGAGCAATGCTGAAAAAGCAAATTGGCAAATGCAGCAAACCATGCTGGATTATTTGAATGTTACCGCGCCTTTTTCCGGTGTTATTACTGAACGTAATGTGCACCCGGGGGCGCTGGTAAGTGCTAACGCCAAGGATGTGCCCATGCTTGAATTAAAACAAACGGAGCACCTGCGTTTACAAATTGATATTCCTGAAGCGCTGGCTGCAGGTTTAAATAATAAAGACACCGTAACATTTTATGTAAACGCCCTGAAAGGCACTAAGCTAACCGGCACAATAGTGCGGATTTCTGATAACATCAACCAGCAATACCGTACGGAAAGAGTGGAAGCAGATGTTGATAACAGCAATAGCCAGCTTGCACCGGGCATGTATGCTGATGTTGTATTTTCCTCCAAAGGCAATGCGCTGGCATTTACAGTGCCCAAAAGCGCCGTGGTTACTTCTACCGAACGGAAATATGTATTGGTGGTTAAAAACAACAACATTACAAAGGTTGATGTTACCACGGGTAACCAAAATGCAACATCCATTGAAATATATGGATTGGTACAACCCGGCGACACTGTAATTACCAATGCCAATGATGAAATTGCCGAAGGGCCTATTCAGCAACACTCATAAATAAATTGGTTACTTTGCAAATGATAAAATACCTGAAATGAAAAAGCTCTTTTTCTTTTTAACAATAGCCTTCCTTTCTACCGCAGTTTTTTCGCAGGATGTGCCGCAAAATGTTGTGGCTGCCTTCCATACCAAATACCCGGGGACAAACATTAAAAAATGGAAAAGCACAAAGGATGGCTTTACAGCCGATTTTAAACAGGATAATAACAAATACACGGCCTTCTTTTCAAGCAACGGCGAGTGGCAGCGCACTGAACAAAAAATAAAATGGACATGGAACCTGCCTGCAGATGTAAATAAAGCTTTTAAAACCGGCAAGTACGCAGCGTGGTATGTTGAAAAGATAAGCTATGTTGAAACCCCTGCACAACATAGTTATGTTTTGCGCATAAATAACAAAGCGCTGTTGCCATCGCAGGAGATTAGTGTTTTCAGGGAAACACGGCTATTGTATTATGATAAAAATGGTGAACTGGTAACCAACGAAAAGTTATAGCTGTAACAGGGCTGAAGCAGGATGATTAGCTACGATTTTGATAAGGGCCTGTCGCTAAAAATTACGACACCGATTTTAAACGCAGCAGGTATTCTTCCACGTACTTTTCTTTCTGCTTCAGCTTATACTGCATTATAAAGCGGGGATGCGGCAACCCCTGCACCGAATTAAACCAGCCGTGCTTTTCATTCAGGGCTGCGAGGTATTTTAAATTCTCCCCTTCCCCAATACAAAAGCAAACACCTCTTTTCAATCCCCAATGCAACTGGCTGCTGATGCAGTCAACCACGAAGGGTTGTACTATTTTTTTTAAAGCTGCATCGTCGTAGTAATTTAAGTTCTTCCCATTTTTAATAAAACCAAGCGGGCTTATAGACGAGATATAAAACTTTTTATAAAAAGCGTTGGGGCCGCCGAAGCCGGTTATCATATTGTAAATAAATACCGATGATAGCTCCTGCTTTTTCTGAAAATCATTTGTAATACCACAATCGTTTTGCAACCGTATAGGGTCAGTAAATGGTATGCCTGTAACGCCGCCGCCAAAACGGCCGGGGTTTATGCCGAGCAGCATGTGCCGCGGCGCATTATCATTATAAAACTTATGGTAAAATTGCCTGCACACGTTTTGCACTGCCGCCTCTTTATGCACATCAAGTACCTCAACACCTGCAGGCAAAGTAAATGGCAACTGTATATTGGAAAGAAAAGAAAGAATATTGTTTGCTAAATACATGGCATATTTTGGGTGGCATTACAAAGTTGCCAGTACAGTAACACCGCCTTTTACTACCTGGTTTATCTCTACATCCACCTTTGCATCAAGCGGCAGCAAAACATCTACCCTGCTGCCAAATTTAATAAAACCCATTTCGCTGCCTTGTTTTACCTCCTGCCCAACCTGCAGGTAATTGCAAATTCGTTTGGCAAGCGCGCCTGCAATTTGTTTTACCAAAATAATTCCTTTGCTGTTTTCCACCACAACGCTGTGGCGTTCGTTTTCGGTGGAAGATTTCGGGTGCCATGCAACAAGGTATTTGCCGGCATGGTATTGACTGTATTTTACTATACCCGTAATGGGGTTACGGTTAACGTGCACGTTGGCAGGGCTCATAAAAATACTTACTTGTATACGCCTGTCTTTAAAATACTCAACATCTGTTATTTCTTCAATTACTACCACTTTTCCATCTGCGGGGCACACCACTTTATCTGATGCCACCATAAGCTGGCGGCGTGGTATTCTGAAAAAGGATATAATAAAAAGCAGCAGTAAAAGCGTTACAACAAATATAAATGCCGCCACTTTTGGCCACGAGGCACTTAAAAACCAAAAGGATATAATATTTATTACACCAAAAATAAGCGCTGTAATACCGATGGTTTTATATCCTTCTTTGTGAATTGTCATGATTGTTATTTGGGATGGCAAATATACAAAATACCCCGCCCTGTAAAGAGAGCAACGGTATTTATATAAAATGTTGCACCAGGTACAGGTATAACCATGCAAAGGGAGTGGCTAATAATAAAGAATCAAACCTGTCTAAAAAGCCACCATGGCCCGGCATTATTTGCCCGCTGTCTTTAACATTTGCCATGCGCTTAAGTTTACTTTCAAGCAAATCACCGATAGTGCCCGCTGTAACAGCGATAGCCGATAATATTGCCACCAGCACGTAATCAATATCAAATACAAAATGGCTTACCAATGAAACCGTTATTACCGCAAGCAGGGCGCCGCCAATGGTGCCCTCCCATGTTTTTTTGGGTGAGATGGAAGATAGTGGTGTTTTGCCTATAAATGACCCTACTATGTACGCCATGGTATCATTTATCCAGATTGAGCCGATGAGCATGATAATAATAATCCAGCCAAAATCTGCACCCGAAACTATGCCCCGGCAATAAAGGTTTATCAATAAACCCCAGCTTAGCGATATATATACTAACCCCAGTATTGAACGGGCAATAAGTTTTGGTTTAAAGGGTTTGTTAAATAAAGCGGCAGCAACCATAACTGCCAGCATAATAATACACAGCCACTTGCCGGCGTGGTGCAGGCTAATAGATTGTATGTTATAAATAGCTGTCGTCATCCACAATAAAAAGCCCCATCCTGCTAACATAGCGGCATATTTGTGCACCTTGTTAATGGCCGCATAAGCGGGGTCAATAAGCGATACCAATTTTTGATACTCAACCCAGCAGCCAAAATGGATAACGGAAAACAACAGTAAAAATGTCCACTTGCTTATAAATATGCCTGCCAGCATAATCACCACAAAAACAACGGAAGTTAATGCGCGTGTTTTAAACGTTTGCAGGTTAAAAGCCATAAAGTAGTTATGTTTTGGAAGATATTAAAGCTACGAAATAAGCGCAACGAATATACAAAAAGGGAAAATCTGCTGGTATAAAATGATTGTAACGCCATACCCGGGTTTCGCAAATTGTATTTTAGTTCATGAGCGATTTATTAATAAGGCTTGCAGCAAGCGCTGCAAACTCTTTTGCTACATACACTTCAATATCGCCAAAACTCAGGTAACTGCTGTCCAGCTTATTCATTACCGTTACCGGTATATTATTTTCTTCCAGCATGCCTTTAATTATGCTTGCCTGGGTATAGTTGCGCGTAGTATAAATTTTAGTCCACTTGTCCATTACAAAAGATTAATAGAATCACTGCCTGTTGTTTCGTTGCCTGAAGTATCATTGTTACGGGTGTGCACCGCAAGCACATGCTCACTTTCACGCTTAAACAGGCCGGTTAAAAAATAAATAACTGCCAGCAGAACAGCGCTGCCCAAAAGCACCGCCCAGTCCGGGATATTGCCGGTAATACCACTGCTGTCTATCGCCTGCTGCATGGTTTTGCCGCTTTGAATGGCGATATACATTAACGTGATGGTGAGCGCATTATTTACCAGGTGAAAGCCTATGTTAAGCCATATATTGTTGCTGTAATGAAACATGTAGCCCAATACCATACCGAGAAAAAAGCGCGGTAAAAACTCGTAGTAGCTCATGTGTATAGCGCTAAAAACAATACTTGTAAGAAAAATGCTTAAAAAAGCATGTTTTGACAGGCCGTATAACACCTTTTGCAGGCAAGCCCTGAATATGAGTTCCTCCAAAATGGCCGGCAGCAGCGCTATAATAAACAGCGATATTAAATAACCGCTTATATCTTTCAAATCAAGCAGGGCAATGGCCTGTTTGGTATAATTATCTTCCAGTTGTTTAAAGTAATAAGCATTTCCTGCCGGTATGGGTATCCATTGGTTTACCAGCGTAAGCCCCTCGCTTACCCAAAGCGCTGCTGCTATTATCAGCAGCGTGTAAAATACCTGTTTTATGCTTATGGCACGGGTAAAACCAAGGGCAGACAGCGCTTTTTCCTTCCGGGTTATATAGGCAAAAACAAATGCCGGCAAACCGAACATAAAAAGGGTACCCACCACCTGCAATATCCTTGCGAGGGAGCCGTTCTCTTCAATTAATTTAGGGTTCGCAGCCAATGCCTGCAGCGGCTGGTGCAGGTAGGCAGTAGCCACTAACAAGGTTACAATCCCTCCCAATATATACCCTATCCCAAAAGCCATAAGCAATATGGCCAACTTCATGCCGGGCGAAAATCTTTCATTTTCAATCATGTCATTCATAAATAAGGGCGTAAATTTGCAATTCTTTTTTTGCCGGGTGCAAGATAATTATACCGGCGGATTAAATATGGTGAAGATAGGAAACATACAATTGCCCGAATTTCCATTGTTGCTGGCGCCCATGGAAGATGTGAGCGACCCGCCTTTTCGCGCGGTGTGCAAAAGCCACGGGGCTGATTTGATGTACACAGAATTCATCAGCAGCGAGGGGTTGATACGCGATGCCATGAAAAGCCGCCGCAAGCTGGACATATTTGATTATGAGCGGCCCGTAGGCATACAGATTTTTGGGGGTGACGAGGAAGCTATGGGCATGAGCGCCGGCATTGTTGAAACGGTTGACCCTGATTTGGTGGATATAAACTTTGGATGCCCTGTAAAGAAAGTGGTGTGTAAGGGTGCAGGCGCGGGCGTTTTAAAAGATATTGATTTGATGGTGCGCCTTACCAAAGCAGTGGTAAACGGCACTAAAAAACCGGTAACCGTTAAAACCCGCCTTGGCTGGGACCATAGCAGCATTAATATTGAAGAGGTGGCCGAACGCCTGCAGGATGTTGGCATACAGGCGCTTAGCATACATGGCCGCACGCGCAGCCAGATGTATAAGGGAGAGGCTGACTGGAGCTGGATTGCCAAAGTAAAAAATAACCCCCGCATACACATACCCATATTTGGCAACGGCGATATTAACAGCCCGGTAAAAGCGCTGGAGTATAAAAACCGCTACGGTGTAGATGGCATTATGATTGGGCGCGGCGCTATTGGCTACCCGTGGATTTTTAACGAGATAAAACACTACGTGCGTAAAGGCACCCACCTGCCGCCACCTACTATTAACCAAAGGGTTGCCGTGGTAAAAGAACACCTGCACCGTGCCATTGAATGGAAAGGCGGGGTGCTGGGCATTTTGGAAATGCGCAGCCATTATACCAATTACCTGAAAGGCTTTCCCAATATTAAGGAATTCAGGAACAGGCTGGTAGTTGCCAATACCTTTGAGGCAATTGCCGAAATATTACATGAGGCTGCCAGCTATTATAACGGCTTTGTATTAGAACACCAGCCTTTTGCCTTTAAAAAAGAGCAGGTGGAAGAATGTGCCTATTGATTTTGAACGTTTGAGAAGCGAGTGTGTGAAATGTGAAGTCATATCGCCCTGCTGAACGTACGTTGCCCCGGTGGGGCGTAACCCTGTTACAGCGCCTTTCTATAAAGCTAATATTTGGTTTTTGCAAACGCCTGCCGGCTTGCCCTGCTGCCCTTGGCTTGTTTCAGCCGCCGGTACCACACCACTGGCTCAGGTTCCCGACCTGTGCCTTCCCGTTACTTATTTTAAAATTGATGCCTTTTACTACCGCTTACGCCCTTACAGGGCTTGTATCATTGGATGTAATTGTTCGATGGGTTGCACCCATCGCTGTTATATTTCGTGCTTTCAGCGCTGCCACCGGCACATTTGGTTGGCAGCAAAAGCGCAGCGTGTTGCAGGCACGTTAAAAGGCCTACATATCTTCCGGTATGGCTGCGCCACGACTTAGGTTGTGTACGTTTTTAATAAACTCTTCTTTGCTGTTTGAGCGTGGTAAAGGCTGCGATGGTACGGGCACCTGCAAAAAATTGCATAACGGCTCCCATCCGTCCCGCACATTAAATACCAGCAGGCGCTCCTTTGGTATGCCGGCTATGGTTTTTTCGTTGTAATCGTTAAAGCGCTTAATTACCGCCTCTTTGTTGTTTATATCTCCAAACTCCCAATCTAAAAGTTTACCATTATACTGCAAAACAGGTAAACGCTGCCGTATGTTTTTTGAAAACGGCATACGTATCATCATATTAAAAATTCGCCCGGGCGATGGCTTGCTGGCCCAAAATATTGTTTCTAAAGCGCTTTTGTACCACGATTCCGGGTCACGTATTGTATGAACAACTTTCGCTTCGGGGTATTTATCCATCAACTGGCGGTGATAGCGCGCGCAGGGGTAATCTACCGCGGATTGAAAGCCCTCAAACAGCGTGTCCCAATCAACTGTTTCCCCTTTTTCAGCCCTGGTAAAATATACCAGGCTGGCAGGCTTTCGTAACAGTTCTGTCATGTGGTAACATTTACCAAAGCCCAGTTGTTCAAGGGCAAGCTTTAACGTGTGGGTACCGGTACGGCCCATACCCGAGCCTATTACTTTAAGTGGCATAGCAGCGAAGGTTTGATTGAGGAAACCTACGCTAATTTACCTAAAAAAGTTTTCGGCCCGGTTTTTTATGGCCTGCGCAATGGTTATTCAGCCCAGCTCATAATATACGCCGGGTTTTCAATGGCCAAAGCCTCCACTGTAAGTTGCAGCGGGTTAAAGGTATCAACCATTACTGCCAGCTCTTTTGTTTCTTTCGCACCAATGCTTTTCTCCACCGCGCCGGGGTGCGGCCCATGTGGTATGCCGCCCGGGTGCAGCGTTATCATGCCGCGTGTTACGTTTTTACGGCTCATAAAATCACCGTCAACATAATATATCACTTCATCGCTGTCAATATTGCTGTGGTTATACGGCGCGGGTATTGCCTGCGGGTGATAATCAAACAGCCGTGGTACAAAGCTGCATACCACAAAATTGTGCGCCTCAAACGTTTGGTGTACCGGTGGTGGCTGGTGTACGCGGCCCGTAATAGGCTCAAAGTCGTTAATGTTAAATGCAAAAGGGTAGCAGCAGCCATCCCATCCCGCCACGTCAAACGGGTGGTAGCCGTAATGTATATGGTACATGCGGCCCTTCTTTTTTGTTTTAATAACAAAATCTCCCGCCTCATCAATAGTAGTAAGGTTTGCCGGTGTGCGAATATCCCTTTCGCAGTAGGGCGAGTTTTCCATTAACTGGCCATACTTACTCATATATTTTTTGGGGTACCGCACAGGGCTAAAGCTTTCCACTACCAGTAACCTGTTGTTAGCGGTATTAAACTCTATTGTATAAATGCTGCCCCGCGGTATAACCAGGTAATCACCATAACCAAAAGCCAGTTGCCCGTATTGTGTGTGCAGTTTGCCTTCGCCTTCATGCACAAAAATTATCTCGTCTGCGTCAGCATTTTTGTAAAAATATCCCTGCATACTTTGTTGCGGCGCAGCCAGGCAAATATGGCAATCGTTATTTACCAGTATGGGTATGCGGCTTTGTAAAAAGTCTGCTGCCGGCTGTATGGTAAACCCTTCAAAGCTGCGGTGCTTAAGCATTTTTTCTTCCGCAACATGCGGCATTACATCGTACGGTTCTTCGGTATGTATAATAACAGTAGGCGGGTGGCAGTGGTACAGCAGGCTGCTGTCGCTGCTAAACCCTTCGGTACTAAACAATTGTTCTGCGTATAATGAGCCATCGGGCTTACGAAACTGTGTATGGCGTTTATGCGGCACCTGGCCGGCTTGTATATAATGTGGCATGGCATAGCAATTTTAAAATGCGGTAATAAAATAATTGGCTTAACAAACGGTAATAATTATGTACTCAGCGTTATAACGCTGCTCAGCATGGGTTGCGTCGCACACTTGTGCGGCAGTGCTGTTACCGGGCTAAACGCGTAGATAATTCAAGCGTGGTGAGGAGGAAAACGTATTTCCATTTTCTTTTATCAATCCAGTAAGTAAAGTTGCGGAAAAACGGCATGGCATAAAGGTAATAACTTTTAATGCTTACCGTAATAATACTACGGTGCCTTTATTAGTATATGCCTGGCCGCCCTTTGTATAACTGCATAACCAAACATACGTGCCCTGCGGTTGCAGCATGTTATTAAAATAACCATCCCAGCCTTTTGCTGCATCCCTTGTTTCAAACACTTTTTGCCCAAACCGGTTATATACTGCAAGGGTGAAGTTGCCAAGGGTATAATGTGTTAGTACTTTAAAATAGTCGTTGTTACCATCCCTGTTTGGCGTAAAGGCGGAGGGGAAAAGAATATAACTGCACGATACCTCGTTAACATATACGGCGCTTTTTAAAGCCCCGCAGGCGCTGGTTACGGTAACTGTATAAAGCCCCGGCTGTGTTACAACATAATGGTCAAGCGTTGAGCCATCCTGCCACAGGTAAGATAAAAAAGTGCCGGGTGATATTACCAATGAGTCCCCCGAACACAAAATGGAATCCTGCTCAATATGCGGGCGGGGATTAGAGTAAACAGTAAGATGTACCGTTCGGGTACTGTCGCACCCGAGGCTGGAAGTATAAGAATCTGTATAGGTGCCGGTTTTAACATGCCCGAAATAATTTGAGCCTTCGCAAATGGCTGTATCAATGGTGGTAGTGTTTGTAATTACAGAAAGGTTAAGCTTTACCACAGAATCGCAACCCGTAGGTGTTGTAAAGCTGTGGTAATAAGTGCCTGCGTATTGCAATGCCTGGCCGCCAAACATATAGGGCTTTCCTTCGCAGGTAGTTGCATCTACCGTAGTGTCAATACGCGCCACCGGTACTTTTGCAGAAGCCTGTACAAGTAACCCCGTTTCCGGGCCCGAAGAAGAAACCTGTATTACCAGTGAGTTAGGGCCGGCCTTCCAGTTTTTATTTAGCAGCACTGTTATGCCTTTACCGGGCGAAGACTCATCGGCCTGGTACCTGTCTGCATTGGGTATAATACCGGTTAAATTGCCGCTTTGTTTTACACCGTTTACATAAATCTCGTATACACTGTTATCGCTATAAATATCCAGTATTGCCTGGAAAACACCGGCAGAATCAAAGCTTTTTCCGCATGGATTCTTACACGGCAGGTTGAAGTCAATCTTAAAGAAAAAATCTTTATCACCACCGTGGTTTCCCAGCGGGTTTATAGATATCCACCTGTTATCCGGGCTTAAAGCCTTAACATACGTGGGCGGTGTGCTTACCATTACTACCGCAGGATTATAAGTTCCGTTAATTGAGCCCACTGCAAACTGCCACCGTAAGTCATTAACTACAGTTGGCTGCGGCTGCGCTGCGGTACTGCTGGCTGTATTAAAAAAAGCAGGTGCCGGCGCTTGTCCATATTCGGGCGAACATTGAGCAGCCGGTTTACTACATAAAAAAGTAACATTGAGAAAGGCAAGCAATACTGGTAATAGTTTAGGCATTGTTGTAAAACTGTATTTTTCCAGGAGCAAAAATCAATATCTCTGCAAATGCTATTTAGCAGTCCTCCGCATCAAATAACTGTTTAAATGTAGCAAATAAATATTAATGCATATAAGCCGCTGAAAAATACAGGTTAATGCACACCGGAAAAAAATTACATATACGCCGAAAGTATTTACAGGTAACGCAAAATCTTCTCCTGTACCTGCTTTAATTCATCGGGGGACATTTTTAGTTTACCCCGGGTAAAATTCAAATCGTCGGCTGAATTAATGGGTATTAAATGCACATGGGCGTGGGGTACCTCAAGGCCTACCACTTCAATGCCGCAGCGGTTACAGTAAAATGCTTTTTCAATGGCTTTGGCAATGGGCCGTGCAAATAATAACAGTTCACCTAAATAGTCATCCGGCAGGTCAAACATATTGTCAACTTCGGTTTTGGGTACCACTAATACGTGTCCCTCCGCCAGGGGAAATATATCAAGAAACGCGAAAAATTTATCGTTCTCTGCAATTTTATAAGAAGGAATTTGGCCGGCGATGATTTTAGAGAAAATTGTCATACGTATGTGTTAGCACTGTAAAAATAGGGCAACTTTTTAAAACATGGCGTCGCAGCATTTATTTATAAACCTGTATAGCTATTTAAGAACGATACAACATCCCCCCCAAGCGTACACCCGTGTATCAAAAACGTACAGCATACTACTCATCAGCAATGCAAATTCTTGGTTAATAATGCGTTGCATTTTTGGCACCGCGCTTGTAAGCGTTGGGGGGGTATTAAATTAGTTTCAGTATGCTTATCAACTACTTTAAGATTGCCATACGCAGCCTTTTGCGCCACAAAGTATTTTCCTTTATTAACATTTTAGGGCTTGCCGTGGGTATGAGCGCCTGCTTTTTGATGTTTTTATATGTGCTTTTTGAAAAAAGCTATGACAATTTTAACACTAAAGCCGACCGCATTTACCGCGTTGTTACCGATGTAAAAACCCAAAGTGAACTTATAAAAGAAGGCATGACCACCGGGCCTATTGCAATTAATGTAAAAAAGGAGTTTCCCGAGGTGGAAGAAGCGGTACGCATTGCCCCTTATGATGGTTTTTTGGTGAAGAAGGATGACAAGCGCTTCCAGGAGAAGCATACGGTAATGGCTGACTCAAACTTATTTAAAGTATTTGATTTTCCATTGCTGCAAGGCGATAAAAACACTGCCCTTGTACAACCCATGAGCGTGGTAATGAGCCAGTCAACAGCAAAAAAATATTTTGGCAATACTGATCCTATGGGCCAGCAGGTGCAGCTAACCGGCGCAGGTATTAACGCCACCATCACAGGCGTTATGCAGGATATGCCCCGCAACTCGCAGATACAGGCAGACATGATTGTAAGCATGTCGTCAAGCAAGCCGATATACGGGCGGGGAAGCAGCGACAGCGAATGGACAAACCACAACTATTACACTTACCTTTTATTAAAACCAAACACCAGCCCCGCTACGGTGGAGAAGAAGTTCCCCGCTTTTATGGAAACGCACCGCGGCTCTCTCAGCAGGCAACTGCAGATGTTTGAAAGCCTTTCGCTGGAACCGTTACGGGATGTTTACCTGAAATCAACCCGCGATGGTTTTGTAACAGGCAATATCAACAACGTATATATCTTCTCCATTGTCGCAATATTTATACTGATTATTGCATGCATCAATTTTATAAACCTTACCACGGCGCGCAGCGCCGAGCGGGCTAAAGAAGTGGGTATACGCAAAGTGGTGGGTGCGGCAAGGTTTCAACTGGCGAAACAGTTTATCGGTGAATCGGTAATTATATCCCTGCTGGCGTTTGCACTTTCTATTTTGCTGTGTTCTGTACTTATGCCAGTGTTTAACCAGCTTGCGGGCAAAACCATTGCCGACAGCATATTTGATAACCCATTAAATATGGTATGGCTGTTCCTGCTGTCGTTAGGCATTGGCGTAATAGCAGGTTTTTACCCGTCGCTTGTATTGTCATCATTTCAGCCGGTTAAAGTACTTAAAGGCAGGTTTACCACAAGCAACCGCGGGTTGCTGTTGCGTAAAGGCCTTGTGGTATTTCAATTTATTGTATCTGTTGTATTAATTGTCGGCACTATAGTGGTGTACAGCCAGCTAAAATACATGCGCAATAAAGACCTTGGGTTCAGCAAAGACCAGGAGATGATCATCTATACCAACTTTGACAAAAATAAAGACGCGTTCAAGCAATCCCTGGCCCTTGTACCGGGGGTGCTTTCAACAACGTATTCTTCAGCCACGCCGGGCGATAATTTTTTTAGTTCAGGCTATTCACAACTGCAAAACAGCGCCGGTGAAATGCAGAAGACTAACATTGACATAAATATTGTTGACTTTGATTATATGAAACAATATGGCCTGCAGGTTATTGCGGGCCGGGGTTTTGACAGGCAATATAAAACAGACACCGGCACAGCGATGGTAATTAATGAATCTGCCGTAAAAATGCTGGGATATAAAACACCGCAAGATGCTGTGGGGCGAAAGTTTGACCAGTGGGGAAGACGGGGAGAGATTATTGGCGTTGTAAAAAATTTTAACTACCGGGGCTTGCAGCAGTCTATACAGCCCATGGTGATGCGCATTGAAACATGGGCGTGGGGAACTATAAGTGTAAAAGTGGCCCCTGCAAAGCTGCCTGAAACCATTAAGGCTATTGAAACCAAATGGAATGAAGCCATACCTAACCGGCCATTTGAATACGAGTTTTTAGACGATTTGTTTAATAAACAATACGGCGCTGAAGAAAATTTTGGCAACCTGTTTTTAAATTTTGCCCTGCTGGCTATTTTTATTTCTTGCCTTGGGTTACTGGGCCTTGCATCATACAGCACTATACAGCGCACCAAAGAAATTGGGGTACGCAAAGTATTAGGCGCCAGTGTAGCAAATATTATCAACCTGCTTTCCGTTGACTTTATAAAACTGGTGCTGCTGGCATTTGTAATTGCAGCGCCGGTGGCATGGTATACAATGAACATGTGGCTAAACGGTTTTGCATACCATACGGCTGTGTCGTGGCAAATATTTTTACTTGCAGGCGTAACATCTATAGTAATTGCTTTTGCGGCCATAGGCTTTCATGCCATTAAAGCGGCCGTTGCTAACCCGGTTAAAAGTTTAAGAACAGAATAATGTTTGCCGGTTGACAATGTTAGCTTGCGGCTTGCTTCAGTTGCAAGCTGCAGGCACAGGGGTTTAACTCACCCGCCGGTACATTAATTTCTCCTTCTTTCCGCCCTTCGCTGTAGTTCCTCTATCGGCATCGCGATTATACGGCCTACCTGTTTATTACCGCGATAGGTAACAATCTTAAGCATTACAGCATCTTTCGGTGGCGTTAAAGGCGCTGTATATTTCGGGTAAAAATTATCGGGAAAGGAGTTATCAAAACTGTAGTAAATATCCAGCCCATCTACCTCGTTAGTCAGGGTTACCAGTAGTTTACCATCAGCATCTTTCTTTACCTCAAACGATGGGTCAAACATTGTACGTGCATACTTAACCTGGGCTTCGTCAAACCGCGGGAATTGCTTTTCTACGCGTGTTTCAAAATTATCCCAGTTTTTGTCAGCAACAGGGCTCCATACACACTCCGCAATTGCCAGTGCGCGTGGCCATACCATGTATTCAAGGTGGCGCACATTAAACATCTGCTCTGTCCAGATATTTGCCTGGCCACCCATTATATATTTAGGGTCAAGACTGTCGGGGCAGGGGTCAAATTCGTAAGCTTTCTTTAAATGTAAGGTTGCATATACGCGTGGCTCAATAATTTGGTCGCCCTGCATATAATCAAGGTAGGCATATTGTACCGGGCTCATTACAACATCATGTTTCATGCGGCTGGCAGTAACGCCGCCTTCCATGCTGCGCCAGCTCATAACGGCTGCATCAGGTGCAAGGCCGCCTTCCAGTATCTCATCCCATCCCATTAATTTTTTTCCTTTGCTTTCAATTATCTTCTCAACGCGCTTTACAAAGTAGCTTTGTACCTCGTCCATATTCTTTAAGCCTTCTCTTTGCATTAAGTCTTTTACTGCGTCACTTTGCTCCCAATATCGTTTATTCGCTTCATCACCACCCATGTGTATGTATTGAAATGGAAATAGTTGTGCAACTTCTCCAAACACTTTATCTAAAAAATCATACACCTTTTCATTAGCGGGGCACAAAGTATTATCAACAGGGCCGGCAGCAGGTTGCGTACTGTCGCGCCTCCTGCGGGATTCACCGGAACTTACAACATACTTATCAGCACCCGGTGTACACGATAGTTCCGGGTAAGAGGCTACCGCGGCAAGGCTATGCGCAGGCACATCAATCTCGGGCAGTATATTTATAAACCTTTCTTTTGCATAAGCAATTATTTCTTTCATATCATCCTGGGTATAAAAGCCGCAATCGTTACGGGGCTCGTCAGGCGTAGGCAGTGAAAAAGTGCCGAAATAACCTTCTTTATGCACCCGGCAGGCGCCAATGGCAGTAAGCTTTGGCAGGCTTTTTATTTCAAGCCTCCAGCCCTGGTCGTCCGTAAGATGCATGTGCAGTATATTGTATTTGTATTTTGACATCTGGTTAATAAAATCTTCTACCTGTTGTTTGGTAAAAAAGTGGCGGCTCACATCCAGCATTAAGCCTCTCCACCCAAAACGCGGGTAATCAGTAATATCAACACAGGGGGCTTTCCAGTGAACATTGTTTACAGCAGTTTTACTTTCAACAGCCGGTGGCAAAAGCTGCAAAAATGACTGAACACCGTAAAACAGTCCTGCCGGTTTATTGGCTGTTATTGTTACTTTTTTTGCAGTAACGGTAAGATGGTATCCTTCATTACCAAGAGAAGTATCTGCTGTTTTGTTTATTATAAGGCTAATAGTGGCTGTGCTACGCTCTCCCGCGTGTGTTTGTATACCGGCGATATTAAAATGTTCTTTTAAAATAGCAACTGTTGATTTTACATCCGGCGAAGCGTCAGCATATATGCTCACTGAAGCAGGCAGTGTAAAATACCCGGTGTTTCTCACAAGCTTAACAGGTTGCGGAATAATGCAAATGCTGTCGCCGGACTGGCCATAAACTGCTACACAAATAATTACAGCGCTAAACAGCAGGCAAAACTTTTTCATATTGCAATAAATTTTACAAAGGCAAAAAACAAGATGGGTTAAGGTAAATGTTTTTACGCATGATGAGCCGCTAACAATTAAATAATAGGTAAAGAGGATATTTTATATTGCAAACAATAAACCCTGTGTATTTTTAAAAACACAGGGTTTACACTAAGTTCATCCTTCTATCTTTCTGTTACATTATTTTATCTATTCATCATCACCTTTATGGTCTGCCCTTTTCTGCAGTTCGCTTACAGGCATAGCGATTATCCGTCCTACCTGCTGGTTGCCGCGGTAAGTAACCACTTTCATCATAACCGCGTCTTTCGGCGGCGTAATGGGTTGAGTATATTTTGGATAGAAGTTATCGGGGAATGAATTATCGAAACTGTAATAGGTATCCAGCCCGTCAACTTCATTTGTAAGTGTAATAACAAGTTTGCCGTCTGTGTCCTTCTTAACGCTGAATGCAGGGTCAAACATAGCACGTGCATATTTTACCTGCGCTTCATCAAAACGGGGGAACTGGTCTTCCACCCTCCTGGTAAAATCATCCCAGTTCTTTGCGTCCTTTGGGCTCCATACACACTCTGCAATTGCTTCAGCACGTGGCCATGTCATATATTCCAGGTGGCGGACATTAAACATTTGTTCTGTCCATATATTGGCCTGCCCTCCTTTAATATATTTTGGGTCAACACCATCGGGCACGGGCTCAAATTCATACGCCTTTTTCAAGCGCAGTGTGGCATATACATGCGGCTCAATAATGGGGTCACCCTGCATATAATCAAGGTATGCAAAGGTAGTGGGGCTCATTACTACCTCGTGGCCCATTTTTGCTGCTGCAATACCACCCTGTATGCCGCGCCAGCTCATAACTGCCGCATCAGGGGCAAGGCCTCCTTCCAGTATCTCATCCCAGCCTATTACTTTTTTGCCTTTGCTTTCTACAATTTTCTCTACGCGTTTTTCAAAATAACTTTGTACTTCCTCCATTGTTTTCAAATTCTCCCGCTGCATCAGCGCTTTTATTTCATCACTCTTCTCCCAAAAATTCTTGGCGCATTCATCACCACCCACATGTATATAAGGGAATGGAAAAAGCTGTGCAATCTCTCCAAATACCTTATTTAAAAACGGGTACACTTTTTCGTTGGCGGGGCAAAGTGTGTTATCAATGCGCGCTATGGGGCCAGGCCAATCCATAAACGGCTCACCGGATATAATTTTATATTTATCTGCCCCGGGTGTGCATGAAAGTTCAGGATAAGCTACAATGGCAGACAGGCTATGGCCCGGTATATCTACCTCTGGCATAATATTTACAAACCTGTCTTTTGCATATTGTACCAGCTCTCTAATATCATCCTGTGTGTAAAAGCCCCCTTCATTGCGGGGCTCATCGGGTGTGGGTGGCGAAAATGTACCGAAATACCCTTCTTTATGCACGCGTTTTGTAGCATCGTCGCTGGTAAGCCTTGGCAGGCTTTTAATTTCAATGCGCCAGCCCTCATCATCAGTAAGGTGCATGTGCAGCAGGTTGTATTTGTATTTCACCATCTGGTCAATAAAATCTTTTACCTGCTGTTTGGTAAAAAAGTGGCGGCTAACATCAAGCATCAACCCTCTCCATCCAAACCGCGGGTAGTCCGTAATTTCCACACAGGGCGCCTGCCATTTAACATCGCTCACCTTTGTATTACTTTCAATAGCGGCAGGCAACAGTTGATACAATGTTTGTACACCGTAAAATAACCCTGCCGGTTTATTAGCGGTTATTACTATTTGCTTAGGCATAACAGAAAGGTGGTAGCCTTCGTCGCCCAGGGCTGCATCCGCTGTTTTATTGATAACTAATTTAACAGTGGAAGGCGTTGTTTTAGATAAGGACGTTGCAATAGTGTACCCTGTTGGCACAGACAAGTGCTGTTTGAGTGAATTAACTGTTTCGCCAAGCGCGGGGGCATCGGCCGCCTCTATTATAATATGTGATGGCAGGGTAAACATCCCGGTACCCCTGGTTACCTTAACCGGTTGTGGTATAATGGCAATTTCGCTTTGGCAAAAAGCCACAACATATCCCAAAATACAAACCGGCAATAAAAGCAATTTTTTCATAATGCAGCGCATCTTTTTTAGTGAGAAAGAGATTGTTTATAAATAAGCGGCTGTGAAAATAACTCATTTTAACCACCGGCGGTTAATAAGTAAACGATTAGTTAAAGAAGTAAAATATTTTAAAAAAAGAATAGTAAAAATTTGTTCGTACGAAAAATTTCCTACCTTTAATTTATGAAGGACAAAAAAGACATACTAAAAAAGCCTGAACCAACAAAGTCTGAACTGGAGATACTGCAGGTATTATGGAAGCACGGGCCTTCAACCGTACGTTTTGTTAACGATGTACTGAATGAAGAGAAAAGGGAAGTGCACTATACAAGCACACTAAAGCTGATGCAGATAATGACGGAGAAAGAATTATTGGCGAGGGATGAAACAAACATGAAGCACGTGTACAGTGCTGCCATGGATGAGCAAAAAATGAAAGGTATGTTGCTGGATAAGTTTGTTGACAACATGTATAACGGAAGCGCGGGCAGTCTTGTTTTACAATTGCTGGGCAACAAAAAAGCTTCAAAAAAAGAGTTACAGGCTATAAAAGATTTATTGAACAAGCTGGATAAAGAATAACCACTAAAAATGATAACATGTTTTTACCCGGTAATAATATTATGCAGGCTGTAAGCCGCACGCTTATACATTCCCTTTGGCAGGGCTTAATAATGGCTGTATTAGCGGGTGCCATTGTGGTACTTACCAAAAAGCTGCGCCCTGCAACCAGGTATGCTTTATTTGCCGGCTTATTAGTTTGCTTTTTAGTAACTGTTACCATTACTTTTAGCCATGAGGTAAATGTGGTTGGCAAAAAAAATGCTGTTGTAAACATATTAGCCCAATCTCCCGCAGTTGCGGCCAGCTTTACACCTGTTTCTGCTGCCGCAATACCCCAAAAAGAGCCGGGATTTACTGAAATGCTGTTTGCTTATTTTACCGCGCATGCAAACACAATAGTATTTGGCTGGCTGCTTATAATAGCCTTTAGGTGTGTGCAGATGATGATAGGCTTAAGGGGCGTATATACTTTAAAGAGAAAAGGTATTGCTGATGCAGGCGATTACTGGAACGAACGCCTTAAGCAGTTAGCTGCCAATTTGCATGTTAAAGAAAATATACGGTTGCTGCAGTCTGTTATTGCAAAAGTACCCATGGTAATAGGCCATTTTAAACCGGTTATTTTGCTGCCCGCAGGCATAATTACCGCGTTGCCGCAGGATGAAATTGAAGCAATACTGCTGCACGAACTGGCCCACATACGCCGTAAAGATTACCTCGTAAATATGCTGCAGAATTTTTGCGAAATAATCTTCTTTTTCAATCCTGCTGTATTGTGGCTTTCTTCTTTAATTAAAGATGAGCGGGAAAATTGCTGTGATGATATTGCCGTTAATGCGGTAAAAAACAAAAAGCAGTTTATTCACGCGCTTATCTCGTTCCAGGAGTACAACATAGCCGCATCAAAGTATGCACCGGGTTTCCCGGGCAAGAAAGACCATTTGCTAAACCGCGTTAAGCGGATAATTACTAACAACAATAAAACATTAACCAATATGGAAAAAACATTCCTGGCAACAGGTATTGTTTTGGTGAGCTTTATAACAATTGCTTTCTCTCAAACAAAAAAACAACCGGTTGCCCACAACAAGCAACAAACAGCGCAGCAAGCCGCCCCCGGACAGGAGGCTGCTGATTCAATCCCTCCCCCGGAAAATTCAAAAACAACCGCGGTACCGCCAGATAACAGCGCACCGGATGCGGCAGACACTGTACCACCACCCAAAGAAGATGTGGCCGGAAATAGTTTAAGCCTTACCACCGACTACAAGGGAAAGAACTACCGTATAATTGAAAGCAATGATAAATTGGTTGAATTGTGGGTTGACGGCGAAAAAATACCGGAAGAGCGCTTTGGAGAATATAAACCAACTGTTGATTTACTGGTTACCCGCCTTCGTGAGCAGCAAAAGAAGTTTGCTTACCAACAGGAGCAATTTAAAGTGCAACAGGACCAGTTTAACAAGCAGGCAGAGGCTTTTAAAATGCAACAGGAGAATTTTAAAGCGCAGCAGAAAGAGTTTGATTTGCGCCAGAAAGAAATGCTGAAATTAAACGACTCGGTGCACAGCGAACAATTTAAGCTGCAGGCACAAAAATTTAAAGAGCAAATGAACGAGTTTAAGTTGCAGCAAGACCAATATAAGTTGCAGCAGGAACAATATAAATACCAGCAACTGCAGTATAAACAAATGGCTGATTCATTGAGAAAATATTCGTTCGATAACTTTGAGATGCAGGAACCTGCTCAACCCGCTGAACCGCCCGCCCCGGCTGCAGTAGCTGTTGCTGCATCGCCTGCAGTAACAGCTAACATAAAATCTTTGCCCGCAATAGCTGCCACGCCTTCGGTAAGTGTGAACAATACGGTTAACGTGGCACCTGTGCCTGCTGTACAAGCTGTACCGGCGGTTGCGCAACCGAATAATATAGTAATTGATATTTTAGCTGACCTGAAAGATGCAGGTATTAAAATTAACGATGATGATGTATCATTCCACTTGAACAATAAGGTACTGGTAGTGAACGGTGTAACCCAGACCGAAACATTGCGCGCTAAACTGGTAAAAAAATATTCAATAAACCAGCATAGCGAGGTAAAATATATGACCAACGCAGGCGAAACAATAAGCAGTGTTTCCACCAGGCTTGATAAATAACCACAACCAACCATACAACAGTAAACGGGGTGATGCGCAACATCATCCCGCTTTATTTTGATATAACCTGTGTACCTGTGCTGCTATAAACTAATTTTACTGTTACGTGTTAATATAAAAAAAGCGTATGGAAACCAGTTGGCAAGAAAAAGACCACAAACTGTACCGCAAGTTTATGTTCAAAGATTTTTCGCAGGCATTTGCGTTTATGACAAGAGTTGCCCTGGCAGCGGAGAAAATGGACCACCACCCTTTATGGACAAACGTGTACAACAAGGTAGAAATTTGGCTTAACACCCACGATGCCGGTGATATTGTTACCAATAAAGATCAGGAGCTTGCTGCAAAAATTGATGCGCTTGTGTAAGCGGGAATACTTGCTATAAATGCTCCTTTTTTAAT
Organism: Chitinophagaceae bacterium; assembly: GCA_035550215.1. Classification (GTDB taxonomy): domain Bacteria; phylum Bacteroidota; class Bacteroidia; order Chitinophagales; family Chitinophagaceae; genus JABDFW01. The sequence goes on from DASZPM010000028.1 coordinate 259,809, forward strand.
TGAGCCTACTCCTCATCACCAATGGGCGAGCCGGGGGGCTGTGCCAGGTGAACAGTTGGTTTTGCCTTTTCAGGTGATTTTATTCTTTCCAGCGTAAGAGACAGGTAGCCTTTATAACTGTCGTCCTTTGTAAGTTTTAATTGTTCTTCTGCATACGCTTTAATAGTGTTAACAGCATTGAGCATAGCCGCTTTTGTGCCAAATGACGCATCATTGCTAATACTGTTTGCCAGTATGTATGTTAACAGCATCTGCTCATTTTGCTGCTCAATTAAAAGCTGCATACCTTTTAACCTCGGCGCTTTCCAAGTACGGTTAATTAATACGGCAAGCATTTCATCCACGCCAAGGCCGTTGGTCATGGCTTTATATTCAATCATCCGGTTAAGCCGCTCAGTATTAAATAAAAACGATAAAGGAATATCAGCCGCTGTTTCCGCAGCGCCCAAGGGGTCAAACGCAAGCCCGGTGCGGCGTTTAAACAATTCCCTGTCATAATCATATCCTTCTGGCCGTGGTGGTATTAGTTTGGCAATATTACCAGGAATATCTAAAAATGAGGGCTCCATGCAATCTATTGCAGCATTCAACGCTTTTAGCTGGTCATCTTTACTTAAACTTTTGGTTACCACCTGGCCATCTCCTCGCAGGGCATAGGAGTAATACATGCCACCCACTTCTTTTGTAACGGCCTCTACCTGGTAGCGGTGGTACAGGTACACAGGCACCAGCACATCTTCCAGCATTGCCATTGGTGTACCCGGGCGAATATCATTCACCCCAAATTGGTTCAATGCCTTTGCCCGTATTTTCATTACGTCCTTTAATTCTGCTACAGGGTCTTTACCGTTATCCCACAAATGGGCATTGGGGTGCAGACCTGCCGGGTCACGCGCATCCCGGTCTGAGATAAACGTGAGTCCTTTCGCTGCAGCATCGGTCAGAATTTTATTAAGGGCGGCGCTTTCATCAGTGCCTTTGGGAAAATCCTGGTAGCCATAAGCGATAGTAACTTTATCCCAATCGCCTATGCCGTCAGCATACGCGTCAGAAAGGTCAATATTGCCGTTGGCATCCAGCTTTGCCTGCGGGTGGGGATAATCCATTACGCTTGCCCTGCCCTGGGAACTTGCAATGTAATTGTGCATCAGCCCCAGCGTGTGGCCCACTTCGTGCGCTGCAAGCTGGCGTAGGCGCTGCAATGCCATCTTCATCATTTTATTGTCTGCCGGTAAACCGTTTTCAAATGGGGCGAGAAGGCCGGTGGCAATAAGGTAATCCTGCCGTACGCGCAGTGAACCTAATGTAACATTGCCTTTTATTATTTCGCCGGTACGCGGGTCAACAACAGCAGAGCCAAAAGACCATCCCCTTGTTGAACGGTGTACCCAGTTAATCATGTTATACCGTATATCCATCGGGTCTGCCGAATCGGGCAGTACCTTAACAATAAAGGCGTTTTTATAACCGGCTGCTTCAAAGGCCTGGTTCCACCAGCGGGCGCCTTCTAATAAAGCGCTGCGTATAGGCTCGGGGGTACCGTTATCTAAATAATACACTATGGGTTTAACAGGCTCGCTCAGGGCGGCGGTAGGGTCTTTCTTTTGCAGGCGATGCCGGCAGATAAAATATTTTTGAATAGGTTCAGATACCGGTGTGGCATAATCATAATACGTGTTATAAAAATAGCCGGAGCGGGCATCGAAAACCCTTGGCGTATAATTGTTATCCGGCAACTGCACAAAGGAGTGGTGCATACGTAGGGTAACAGCGTTGGCAGAGGGTGTTACCGACGATACCCATGCACCGGGCTGCCCGCTGGTGGTAAAGGTTATTGTAGTTTCTATTTCCGTATTAAGCGGAAAATTTTTGGTGCGGGGCAGGTATATAGCGCTGCGTGTTGCATCTGCACTGTAACTGCCCTGGCCTGAACGACTTAGCTGCCCTGCAACGCCTATAGCATCCCTTAGTAAAAAATTGGTGGCATCTACAAGTACAGTGCCGTTAGTTTCTGCTTCAATGGTAAAGCCCCACAGGGTTGATTGTGCGAAAGATTCCTCCACCGCTCTTTTCTCCGCCTCATCATCTGTTACGGCACGGTAGCTGTAATTGGGCTGTATCATTAACACCTTATTACCGGTGCGGGTAAACTTTACAATGGTGGTAGCGCCAAGTATGCCCCTGTCAAGCCCAATATCATTACTGCCAAGCCCCGCAGGCAGGGATGTTTGGTATAATATCTCAGTATCAAGCTTATTTATTTCAAGAAATATTTTACCGGTTTTATCGTCCCAATAAAAATTAAAAAAGCCGGTGTACTCCTTCATGCCTTTTGTTTTATCGGCAATGGAGGCTGGCTGGGAAGATGCAAATAAAGGAATGATAAGCAGCAAAGTAAGCAGGCGTTGCATACAGGTTGTTTTGGTTTATTAATGAGCAGAAACGAATATACGAATTGGTTAATGGCTTAGAAAGAATTTATACCTGCTGCTTTACCAAAATGGTCATCTATAAAAACATTTTTATAAAAATTTTTTTTTAAGGCAACCAACTTATAAAACCAGCGTATATATGAGTATTAACAGCAACGTAAACCCGGCAACCTGCAAACATTAATTTTTGCAGCCCGCTGTAAAAAACCATACAGCACGGTTACCAAAAACTAATTAAATATAGTAATGCAGCGATTACAGGTTGTTTGCAATATGCGTTGCTTATTTACACTGTTTATTACCAGATAATTTAAGAGGAAATTTTTAAAGAACAATAGTCGCCTGTTACAGGCACAGGGCATTGCTATGCACCAAAGCTAAACCGGGAGATGCTTAACAGTAATATATGAGTACCTTTTTTGATTAACCATTAATTTATACTGCCATTAACGGCTGCGCTTACGCGGCCAGTAACCACCAACATTTACCTTATAAAAACTGTTATTTATGACATGCAAGGTAACCCTGCAAAGGGTAATGTTTTGCCTGGCAGCGGCCTGGAGTTTGTTTAACTGCGGGTTGCATGCACAAACTCCTTTTGAGAAATTGCTGCGGCAAAAAATAGATTCGCTTTTTGCTGCGGGAAACAATGTTGCCGCTTCTGACATTAATGATGTTAACGGGCAAAAGGGTACATACATGCTGTCGCCCAATGATGCTATGCAAAGCATAATGTCACCAACAGGCTGGGGTGGTTACGGCACTTACATATTTGGCGGTATTGGCGCTATTTATCCTGAAGTTTACAGGCAAAACAAAGCGGATTTGATAACCTCTTTCGGAGCGTGTACAGGCAATTCCTTGAAAGTGGTAAATGTTGCAGCCAGCATTAACATGACAGATGTACACCGGATCCGCGATTTTTCAGCAAACTTCATCATAAGCAAAAGTATTAACAGGGGTAACAGCATTTCTGCAGGGGCAATGCAGCTATTTGCCAATGAACAGCAGTCCGATGCGCCGGGTTCAACATTTTATATTGCTTACAGCCATGCGGTACAAACTATATTGTCCAGGGTTTCGGGTTGTTCAAAACTATCTTATACCATAGGCTTTGGCACCGGACGTTTTTTATATAAAAGTCCTAAAGACATCCAGGCAGGCAGGGGCAAATACGGCACTGCCATATTTGGCAATATCTCTTACGAAATATTTAAACACAGCAATCTTATTGTTGAGTGGAGTGGTATGAACCTGGGTATTTCGCTTGGCCTTCGTCCGTTTAAGAACCCGTTGTCAATAGGATTTGGCCTAAATAACCTCACCCGTTATTCTGCCGATAAGGCAAACATGATACTTTCTATTGGCTATCCTCTTTCAGTTAAAAGATAAATCTTTCATACAATGAAAAAACTATTTTTTGTAATACCGCTTTTTGTATCGCTGGCTTTTTTTGGAAAGCTGCAGGCACAGGGTGGGCGCAACAACGCCTCAGATTGGCACACGCCACCGCCCATACCGCCGGTACCCCCAATACCGCCAGTGCCCCCTATTCCTCCTGTACCCCCGATACCGCCAGTGCCACCGATACCGCCAGTGCCACCTATACCTCCTGTACCACCCATAACCCCACCACCACCGATACCGCCAGTGCCACCGATACCCCCGGTACCTCCAATACCTCCTGTACCGCCGATACCGCCGGTGCCACCTATAACACCACCGCCACCAATACCTCCTGTACCGCCGATACCGCCCGTACCGCCTATAACACCACCACCACCAATTCCCCCCGTGCCTCCCATTCCGCCCGTACCGCCGATACCGCCGGTGCCCCCCATACCAATGCCTGGCCGTAATAACCCGCCTGCACCTGCTGCGCCGCCAGCTCCCGCAACGCCACCACCTCCACCAGCGCCTGTACCTGGCGGACAAAACCCGGCCCCGGCTCCGATTCCGGGAACAGTAAATCTTTTTCCCTTAGACCCTTATGGACCAGAAGCGGCGAAACTTTTTCCCGGAGAGCCTTACTCGCTGAGAATGCCTTTGACACCTCCACCGGCAAAGTATCCCATAATAGCAGTAATTCCTACTCCGGACGACCCTTATGGATCACTTGGCAGATCGTCCACCCCGGGTGAAAAATATACCCCTTCACCTCCCACGCGGAGGCCGGGCCGTTATGACCCGATAGTGATGATTGGGCCAGGTGTGGCTATTACTGTTCCGTCGGTGCCCGTTAACCCGCCTGTTACACCGCCACCTGCTAACCCGGGAACGGGAAAACCTTAATTGAGAGGGAGAGTTTAAGATTAAAGACCTTATGTAAATAAAAACCAAGTAAAATGAAACCAATTGTTATATCAATAATTATCCTTTACATGGCAACCGGCGCATCAGCGCAGCATCGTGTTATTGGGTTTAACAAGGGAGATGAATTGAAAAGAAGGATATTCACCGCATCAAACTGTATTCTGCAACGCGGTGACCAGGTGCTTAACATAACATCCCGCTCAGACATCCAAAAAACGTACAGCATTACAGGCATTGACAGCGGCGGTTTTTCAGTTAACGTGAATGTGGACAGGATAATAGATACACTGAATACCATGAACGGCGAAATTGCGTACGATACAGATATACCGGCAGATACAAGCTCCTCTATTCAGCAATCGCTGAAATATATTACCGGCAAAGAGGCATCGGTAAACCTTTCAATAAACCAAAACGGCTATATTTCTTCTGTTGCAAGGGCTTTACCGGGTGATGGTAATTATGTTGTATTGGCGTTTACCGGTGTACAGCCCGAAGAATATATTAAGGGCGCGGATTGGGGAATTACCGCAGATATACCTTACAGCGCTGCCTATCAGCAAGGCCTTACATGGACAGATTCAGTAAAAAGCAACGGCTTTAAACGAGTAAGCACTTTTAAGATTGATGCCTTTAGCGCTAGTTATTTAACCATAAGTTTTACTACCATTATAAACGAAACCAACTTTAACAGTACCATAAATGGCGTACTGGTTATGGATGTTAATACAGGGTTGGTGCTAAACAGGCAAATGCAGTGTATAAGCATTGGCTACGAAGTTGTAGGGGGTACAGTTTATTCAGCAACGCGCCGGAGCGCAGTTTCCGAGAGTTGCTACCGGAACAAGTGAGGGTCTTACGGGAAGTTGCACTTATGAATCACCGGGGCCGACCAGATTTGTGCCGAGACCAGGCCCCGGTTATTGTTGCTATTCTATTGTTTTCTCCTGCCGCCAAATTAAATAACCAAATACTCACAGGGAACCAACAAAAAGCCGCTACTGGAAAGCAGCGGCGCATGCACATGAGAGAAATCCTAAAAGATTACTCTCACAGATTTGATGTCTTCAGATCTTTAGGATAGTGCACGTCAACGGTTTTTGTTTGACCGTCGCGTACATACGTTACTTTAAATGTATCTCCATCTTTACCATCTTTTATCGCATCCTTAAGGTCATCAACAGAAGTTATATTTTTACCGTTTACCTGGGTAATTAAGTCATCATCCTTCAAGCCTGCTTTGTCGGCAGGTGTTTCATCATCTACATCAAGCACTTTAACCCCTTTTCCATCTTCGGTATCCTGTACCTGCACGCCCATGCGTGGCCTGCCGCGGTAAAATGAATATACACCCCTTGGTGCAACCTTCATGCTGAGATTTTGGCCACCGTTAAAGCCAAACACTTTTATCTCTGTGTTCTTCTTCAGTGTAACCGGCGCTGTTGCTTCTTTACCGTCCCGCTTGTAGGTGATGATTACTTTATCATCTGGTTTGTATTTGCCAACAGCCTTATACAAATCATCCGCATCGGCAATTTTATCGTCACCAAATTTGGTAATAATATCGCCTTCTTTCAGGCCGGCTTTATCAGCGGCGCTTTCGTCGGTAACATCGGTTATTTTAGCGCCCTCATCGGTTTTTTCGGTCATTACACCCAAAACGGCTTTGTTACTTTTAATTGTTCTGCCAAACCCGTTTCTTGAAATATCCCAGTCGCCGCTAATAGTGGCAGGGGCATAATCAAGGCTTAAACTGGGCCACGGCTTTTCTTTGGTAATGGCAATGTTATCGTCTTTAAACTCGTCAACCGGTTTGCCGTTAACAGTAATTTTATCGCCATCAACCACTATGGTAAGTTTTTCGGTGCTGCCGGCTTTTTTGTGAATTACTATGTTTTCGTCGCTGCCGGCTTTTGCGGCGGGTTTAGTATCCTGCGCATAGGTATTTGCAGTAAAGCCAAGGGCAAGCAAAAACGCAGATGTTTTGAGAAATGTATGCATGTTAAATTGTTTTAAAATGTTCTACGAATGTTTTAGTAGTTCAAAAGTAGGGGAATTTTTCAATTACGAAAAGTTTCGGAAATGTTAATTTCAAAAAAATGATGAACGGCAATGATAGTCATTGGTCATCAGTCATTAGGTCACTAAGCGAGAAACAAAAGTATAAGTAAGGTTTACGAAGTACAGGGGGTACCAATCACCTTACTGACCAAATGACCAATGGACTCCTCAATAATCAATCTCCAGCTTAAGGCGGTCTTTTAATTCTTTTACAAGGGGGTACTGTTCGGCTATGCGTTCAAAACGCTGGCGGCTGTTTAACAGTATTGCAGGGGGTACATCTTCCTTCTCGCCTTCTTCCACCACAATTTTAAATGATATGCTTCGGTTATTAAATGCCTGTTGTATGGCGTCGGCAATTTGCATACGCTCCTGCTCAATAAACTTCTGCTGGGTATAGGCAAATACCGTTACGGTAAAAAAATTGTCTTCGTCAATATGCAGTTTAGCAATCCTGAAGGTTTTGCCCGAGGAGTGTTTTTGCTGCTCTTCTAACTGGTCTGCATACTTAAGCCATACACGCATTAAATCAACGTCATTTAAGGCTATGGCCTCTTTTATCTCCTCAATGTTATGCGTTTCCTTGTATTTTTCCTGCAGGGCTTCCAGCAGGTTTTTGCGGGTTCCGCCATTTGTGTGGGTAACAGGGGCGGTAACAGGCGGTTTAGGGGCTGCAGTGTTGCCCGGTACCACCTGGGGTACAGGCTTTGCCGCCGTCGGCTGCTGTATAAAAAGCTTCGGCTCTGGTTCAGGGGCAGGCTGCCGCGGGGCCTGCGCAGCAGGCGCAGTATTAACCTGTATGGGTGGTATTGATTTTGCTTTATAGGCTACGGGGCCGTCAACCCGTTTTTTTTTAACCAGGTTACCGTTATCCATGCTCAACTCAATAGCCTGCTGTAAAAAATTAAGCTTTATAAGCACCAGCTCAACATGCAGGCGTTTATTACGGGCCATTTTATAGTTAATTTCGGCTTCGTTTAAAATGTTCAGCGCGCTTACCAGGTATGCCGTACCAACTTTTACAGCAGTAGTGGTGTAGCGGCTTTGCATGCCTTCTACCACGTCAAGCAGGGTAACGGCGCGGGCATCTTTACACACCAGTATATTGCGCATAAATTCTGCAAGGCCGTTCAGCACAAGGTCTCCCTCAAAGCCCTTGCGGTTTATCTCGTCAAATAGCAGCATTGCGCCTGCCATATCCTGCGCGGTAAGGCAATCAAGCAGTTTAAAATAGTAATCGTGGTCAAGAATATTTAAATGTTCAAGCGTATTGTGGTACGTTACTTCGCCGTTGGTAAAACTTACAATTTTATCCAGTATGCTCAGCGCGTCGCGCATACAGCCTTCGCTTTTTTGGGCTATTACCTGCAGGGCGGCTTTTTCGGCATGTATGTCTTCCTTAACAGCAATTTCTTCCAGGTGTTCCACCGTGTCGTTGGTGGTAATACGCTTAAAGTCAAAAATCTGGCAGCGGCTAAGTATGGTGGGCAGTATCTTATGCTTCTCCGTAGTGGCCAAAATAAATATGGCGTAGGGGGGCGGCTCTTCCAGCGTTTTTAAAAACGCGTTAAAAGCGCTGGCGCTAAGCATGTGCACTTCATCCACAATATACACTTTGTATTTGCCTGCCTGCGGTGCAAAGCGCACCTGCTCAACCAGGCTGCGTATATCGTCAACCGAGTTATTACTGGCAGCATCAAGCTCATGGATATTAAGCGATGTACCCTCATTAAACGAGCGGCAGCTATTGCATTTATTACAGGCCTCGCCATCGGGCTGCAGGTTTTCGCAATTAATGGTTTTGGCAAGTATGCGCGCGCAGGTTGTTTTACCCACGCCACGCGGGCCGCAAAATAAAAACGCATGCGCCAACTGGTTATGGGCAATAGCGTTTTTTAGCGTGGTGGTAATGTGTTTTTGCCCCACAACAGTGTCAAATGTTTGGGGGCGGTATTTACGTGCCGAAACAATAAATTTATCCATAGCCGGGTTGCAATATAGTGAGTTTTAGGGAGAGGGGAAACGGTGTGGAAAAGAGAAGCAAAAACGGTTTTTAAAAGTACCTTAAGTCAATGGGTCATTAGGTCATTGGTCATTTTGAGGGGGAGGATTTTACCTGCCCGTCAATATTTCGTAAAATTTTTTTACGGCCTTCTTTTCATAGGCTTCTTTAAGAGAGACGATTACTATGGTGCGCCGCATGTTTTTTCCTTCAATGGGTATGCCTGTTACCTGCGGGTCGTTTATGCTTGTTTCGCTTAAAATGGTATGCCAGTGGCCGGTTTTTACTATTTCAAACAGGGTGGGTATATCGTTTATTTCCATGCAAATATTGGGCTCCAGCTTTTTTTGGCTGAATGATTCCACAAAAAACCGTATAGTGCTATACCCGCTGAAGGGCAGCGCCAGTGGCAGTTGGGCAATTTCCGTAAGCGTTATACTGCGTTTGCCGGCCAGCGGTGATTTTTTAGCTGTCACCAGCACCATGTTTGCGCTTAACAGTGTTTGGTATTTAAAATGGGGGTGCTTCTGTTTTTCATCAAACGTAAGCACAAAATCAAAATGATGCAGGGTAAGGCCTTCGAGAAGGTCTTTCGTGGTGCCAAAAACTACCTGCACCTTTATATGGGGGTATTGCTTTGCAAACTGTATTAATGCTTTGGCAAACAGGATGCGCATGGAGTAGATTACCCCAATGATAATTTTACCGGTGTGCAGGTTGTTTAAATCTTTCAGCAGCAATAATCCCTGGTTGGCTTTATCAATACTCTGCAGGGCATATTCACTAAACATTTCCGCCGCCTCGGTAAGTATTACCCGTTTACCAATGCGGTTAAATAATAATACGCCCAACTCATCTTCCAGTTGTTTTATTTGCTGCGATAGAGTGCTCTGGCTGATGTTTAAACTCCTTGCGGCTTCTGTAAAATTCAGCAATTCTTTTGCTTTAATAAAGTATTTAAGCTGTCTTAACTCCATATTGCTATATCGGTTTTACCGATTGATTTCATCGAAAAATACCGTTTTGCTAATATATGCCTTGTTAAGATATTTGGTGTAAAGTTTAGGGCTGCAAACCCCGCCGGCATATATTCAACATTTAAAAAAACATATACATGAAACTCAGTGTCATACTATCGTTTTGTCTTCTCACCGCATGCTTTACGGCCTTTGGCCAGGGAAAGCCCGATTCGGCTGTTACAGAAAAAGGGTTAATCAAAATATCTGTTATGTATCCTTTTGCAGAAGGAAGGACCTTTAATATGGAGTACTATGAAACTAAACACATGCCTATGGTAGCGGGTTTATTAGGGCCGAACCTGGTAAAATACACTATTGAAAAAGGCATTGCGAGCGGTATTCCCAACCAACCATTACCGTACATGGCAATAGGAATATTTTATGTAAAGAGTCTTAGTGATTACCAGGTGGCCATTGCCCCCAATTTAAGCCTAATAAGGGCCGACATTGCGAATTTTACCAACATTATCCCGATAGTTTTGGTTAGCGAGGTGGTGAAGTAATAAACCCTAAAGCTTAAAACAGGTAGGTAAGTTTTTTGCCTTTTACAGTTAAACACAGTTCCTTCTTATCGCTTTCCTCTACGCGGCCAATAATTTGGGCATCAATACCTAACGTATTGGCATCATTTATCATTTTAAAGGCAGTGGCTTCATCTGTAAATATTTCCAGTCGGTGGCCCATGTTAAACACCTGGTACATTTCGCGGTCATCTGCCCCGCTGTTTTCCTGTATAAGCTTAAAAATTAGGGGCGCCTCGAAAAGATTGTTTTTTACAACCCTCATCGGGCCCGGCAAATATTTCATACACTTGGTTTGCCCGCCGCCACTGCAATGTATAACGCCGTCAATTTTATCAAAGTAGTTTTCCAGCAAAACCCTCATTAAGGGGGCATACGTGCGGGTAGGGCTAAGTAAAAGCTTGCCTATGTTCAAGTCTTCTCCGCCGGTGCCGGGTTTTTCTGTATCCAAAACAGGCAGCTTATCCGTCATCCTGTACTTTCCTATATACACCACTGCATCATTTAAAGACGGTTCAAACGTTTCCGGGTAATTTTTGGCATAGTGCTTGCTTAGTATATCATGCCGGGCGCTTGTTAGGCCGTTGCTACCTATTCCGCTGTTATACACCATTTCGTAAACGGCCCGGCCACTAGAAGCAAATCCTACTACTATGTTGCCCGGCTTTATGGTATTGTTGGTAATAACCCCTTTTTTTTGCCAACGCGCCATCATTGTGCCATTAACGGCAATAGTCCGTACCACATCGCCAACGTCGGCGGTTTCACCACCCAGGTATTGAATATTTACACCATAGCTTCTCAGTTCATCAAAAAACTCCTGTGTACCGTTTATTACCTGTTCCAGCACCTCGCCGGGAATGATTGTTTTATTCCTGTCAATAGTTGAGGAGAACAGCAGGTTATCATATATGCCTACGCACAGCAGGTCGTCAAGGTTCATAGCAACCGCATCCTGTGCAATACCTTTCCAAACGCTTAAATCGCCGGTCTCCTTCCAGTACAGGTAAGCTAAGATGCTTTTAGTACCGGCGCCGTCGGCATGCATAATGTTTACAAAGTTGTCGTCCCTGCCAATAAAGTCAGGGTACATTTTACAAAAGGCATGCTCATAAAGCCCTTTGTCAAGCTTTTGAATAGCCTTATGCACTTCTTCCTTTTGTGCCGAAACCCCGCGTTGTGAATATAAGCTCATATAGCCTATGCCCCGCAAGAGGCATTTTTTGTGAACAGCAAAAGTAAGCTATCGGGTATAAACTAATGAGGTGGGTTACTTTTTTCCTGTCCCTTTAATGGCGGGGCTTTATCTTTGCAAACTTTATGCAGGTTCACCGCGATATTGAGCATTTGCCCGTTTTTAATAATGCAGTTATAACCATTGGTACATTTGACGGGGTACATACCGGCCATCAACAAATAATTGAGCAGCTAAAAAAAGAGGCGGCATCTGTTAATGGAGAGACTGTTATTATTACTTTTCACCCGCACCCGCGTATGGTAGTGCGCGAGGGGCAATCGCCGGTAGCCATACTTACCACGCTTGAAGAAAAAATACAATTGCTGGAGGATAAGGGGCTAAACCACCTGGTGGTTGTACCGTTTAACGAAGCCTTTGCGGGCCAAACTGCCGAAGCATATATAAATGATTTTTTGGTGGCAAAATTTCACCCGCATACTATCATCATAGGTTATGACCACCGTTTTGGCAAAGGCCGTAAGGGGGATTACCATTTGCTGGAAGATTGCGGCAAGAAACTGGGATTTTTGGTGAAAGAGATACCCGCACAGGTACTGGACGATGTTACGGTAAGCAGCACCCGTATACGCGCTGCCTTGCTGAAAGGTGATATTGACACGGCCAATAGCTGCCTTGGATATAATTACCATTTTGAAGGCATGGTGGTGGATGGCAATAAACTTGGCAGAACGCTTGGTTACCCAACCGCCAATATTCACATACACGAACCGGAAAAGCTGGTACCCGGCAACGGCATATATGCAGTGCGGGTAGTGGTAGTGAAACCAGGAACGGCAGAAGTTAAAGACCAGCCATACCACCAGGGTATGATGAGCATTGGTGTACGGCCTACCATTGGTACAACTGAAAGGACGATTGAAGTAAATATTTTTGACTTTAACGAAGATATTTACGGGCAAACGCTACGCGTATATTTAAGAAAATATCTTCGCCCCGAAGTAAAGTTTAACAGCCTTGATGAATTAACCGATGCATTGGCAAAGGATAAAATAAATGCACTGGCTGCATTAAATGATTAATGCTGCACGCCTAACTCATAATTTTTACTACCAGTTCCTTCATTAAATCAGCATCTTCTGTGCCGGCATCATTAATACCAATGCTGCGCAGGTTGTAGGTATGCAGCAGCAGTATAATTTTTTCTATGCCGTTGTAGCCATAAGCGTTCATGGCCTGCATAGCTGTTTTGGCTGCAAACGGGTTGCGGAAAACAGATAAAAAGGTGCTTTCAGCCTGGTTACCCATACCAAATATGGAGTAGATTTTACTAAAGTACCCATACAATGTTGGCAGAATAAACTGTATAGGGCCGGCCTTTGGGTTAGACTTGAAGTACTGAATAATACGCACTGCTTTTGGCAGGTTTTTGGCGGCAATAGCATCCTGCAGCTCAAACACGTTAAACTCCTTGCTTATGCCTATAAACTCCTCTACATCTTCTTCCGTTATCGTTTTGCGGCCTTTAAGATTAACTGCCAGTTTTTCAATTTCATTTTGCAGGCGGCTAAGGTCGTTGCCAATATGGTCAACCACAAGCATCAATGCTTTTTGATTAATACCCAGCCCATGCTGCTGCACCATTTGGTTAACCCATTCAGGCAACTGGTTATCGTACAGCTTTTTAGTGCTGAACACTTCGCCCTTATCTCTTAATAGCTTACTAAACTTACTGCGGCCATCCACCTTTTTTTCTTTATAGGCAACTACCAGCACGGTAGAAGATAAAGGGTTCTCAATATATGGCTCCAGCTTTTCAATATCGCGCATGTGCTGGGCTTCTTTCAGCAGTATCACCTGCCTTTCGGCAAACATGGGGTAGCGCCTGCAGGCATTCAATACGGTGGCCCAGTCAGCATCACGGCCGTAAAATATGGTAAGGTTAAACCCTGCTTCGCTTTCAGACAAAATGTGATGTTCTGCATAATCAATCACCTGGTCAATAAAATAAGGCTCTTCGCCTTCCAGCCAGTAAACGGGGCGAAATGCTTTTCTCTTCCAGTCGTTAATAATCTTCTCGGCAGACATAAGGCAAATATACTCTAACACATGAAACGCCGGAAGAATAAACGCACATCAGCATCGGCAGAATAGCCAATGTAATATTTGTTTGACGTTATTGAATTAGAGATACATCAAGCACAGACAATAAAAAGCCGGCAAATAAAACACTGGCCCATATTGTTACAAATATTAACCGGCGCCCTCTCCACTTTACTTGCATAGATTCGCAGTTTTTTTAAACAGCCACTTTGCCGCAACACCGGCTGGTTTATTCCATACCAATAGAACGGAGGAATGCCTGGCGGTAGCTTGTGGCAATAGGAATTTCATACTGGTCCACAAACACCCGCCCGCCGGAGAAATGGCTGATTTTGTTCCTGTTTATAACAAATGAGCGGTGCACACGCAAAAAAATATAGGGTGGCAGTTCTTCAATAAAAACTGAAAAGGGTGTTTTGGTAAGATATTTTGCGGCTGCAGTAACTACCCTTGTATAATTTCCCTGTGCCTCTGCATACAGGCAGTCGTTATAAGCCAGTCGATAAATATTACCCTCGCTCCTGATAAAGAAAGATGTGTCTTTTACCGGTTCATCTTTTACCGGTATTGTTATCAACCCAAGCTTTTCTTTTACTTTATCTATAGCAACTATAAACCGGTCAAGCGAAAAGGGCTTTAATAAGTAATCTACCGCAGACAGGTCAAATGCGTTTACTGCGTATTCTTCGTAAGCAGTGGTAAAAACAATTAGCGGCACGTTATTGAGGGTTTTAATAAACCCGATACCATTTAGCACAGGCATGTTAATATCCAAAAAAACAAGGTGCGTTTTATGTGTTGCCAGGAAAATTTTGGCCTCAAGGGCATTGCCGAATTCACCTATAATTTGCACAAAGGGCAAATAGCTGCAATAATTACGGATGATGGAACGGGCAACAGGTTCATCATCAATAATAATACAGGTAATAGTGTCATGCATATTTTGCCTTTAGTTTCAATTCAACAAAATACTTGTCATCCCGGGCATATTGCTTCAGGGTATAATCCTTACCATATAAAAGATCCAGGCGTTTAATGGTATTGGCCAGGCCTACGCCTGCATTTTCTTCATCCAACCCTGTTTCCTCAAGACCCTGTTGGTAAGAATTGGATATTTCCAGGCAAATAAAATCGTTGTGCAGGCTTAAGGATAAACAAATATATATTTTTTGACCGCCGGCACTACGGGCGTGCTTAAAAGCGTTTTCAACAAATATAATAAGTACCAGCGGGGCAATCTTAATACGCGCGTCAATTATATCGGCCAGGTTCATCTCCAAAACCAACCTGTCGCTCATGCCTATTTGTTGAAACGCAACAAAATTGCTTATATAATCTACCTCTTCTTTCAGCGGTACCAGGGCCTTTCTGGCGCCGTATACTGAATAACGCAGCAATTGCGATAGTTGCAATAATAACTTTGGCACGCGCTCCTGGTTTACCAGGGAAATACCGTATAAATTATTAAGCACGTTAAACAGAAAATGCGGGCTTAGCTGTGCCTGTAACAACCCAAATTCACTTTCCCTTTGTTCCACACGTACCTGGACTTCCTTTAATTCCTTTTCCATGGAAACCCTTATTAGTTTCAGCAACATTCCGGTAATTAACCCAACGGCAAAAAAGGGGGTTACACCATACACAAGCTCCAGGAAACCGGCATTGGGATACCCCAAAAAGAATTTTATAAAGAGGAAATCAATTACCAATAAAGCTAATGACAGCAGCAATGAAATGATAACAAAAGCAAACAGCCGCCCTTTAAGATAATAATGGGCGCATAACCAGCGGCCGGAATAAAGATAAGCTACAAAAAACAAACAGTTTTGTACTACCTGGCTGGGGTGGTTAAAGTTAAACCCTCCCGCATAAAACAAACAAATGCCCAGTGAAAAAACACTAAGTATTGCCACTGCAAAAAAAAGATGACGCTTCCACGTACGCCCTGTAATGAATTGCTGAATGGAAAACATAGCTTAAAATTCGGCAAATAGCGTTAATAGCAGGCTTATTTATACGGATAATGCCAAAACGTTGACGGAATAAAAGAAATTGGGGACAGAATAATTAATCACCCGGCAAACACTTTTTGCAATCGCTACTCCCTTTCCTGTCCCCCGGGTTTTGCGCCGGCCCGGCATTTCACCAAATTTACCAGCAAAGCATTCTACTATGAAACCAATATTTTTAATCGGGCTGCTGCTTTCTGTAATAACCGTTCTGCAGGCCAATACGCAAACCGGGAAGGGTACACTAACCGGCAGGATAGTTAACCAGCAAAACATGCCTTTGCCCGGTGCTACAGTTGTGCTTTACCAACTGCCGGATACAACAGCAGCCCAAACACATATAGCCAGTGCAACGGGCACATTTGTTTTTACCGAAATACCTATCGGTAAATATGTCTTAAAAGTTACCCATGTTGGTTATATGGATTATGAAGACAAGTACCTGGCACTTACCAATGCACATTCATCCATTGCATTGCCGGTAATTATATTGCAGGCAGGCACGCAACAATCATTGAAAGACGTAGTGGTTACCGCTACCAAACCGCTGATTGAACAACGTATTGACAGGACCATTGTAAATGTAGATGCGATGATTGGCGCATCAGGATATAATGCCCTGGAAGCGCTGTCTAAAAGCCCCGGCGTAATGGTGGATTTGAATGACAATATCAGCCTTAATGGCAAGAACAATGTACTGGTATTAATTGACGACCGTCCTACCTACATGTCAGGCGCGGACCTGGCTGCATATCTTCGTTCGCTGCCTGCCGGTATGCTGGATAAATTTGAACTCATTAGTAACCCACCGGCAAGATACGATGCAGCGGGCGGTGTGATCATAAACATACTTTTAAAAAAATATCATACAAATGGGTTAAACGGGGGCCTTAGTGCCGGTTACAACCAGGGCATTTACGGTAAAACTAATAATGCACTCAATATTAATTATCACACACCGCAATTCAACCTTTTTGGCAATGTAAGCTACGGCCTTGACCAGGATTATAATGCCGCCACTTTCTCACGCTACTTTTACAACGCAAATGATGCATTAAGCAGCAGCACGCTGCAAAACAGTCATTATCATTCCCATTCAAATGGTTGGAACGGCAGGGTGGGGCTGGATTATTTCGCCAGTTCCAAAACAACCATTGGTGTAATGCTTACAGGCAGCACCAGGCCTAAAAATGATGCGCTTGGCTACCAAAACCACCAGTATTACCCGGATATGCTACCAGATTCCTCCGGTATTGGCAATACAAATGGCAACTATACAGCGCAAAACATCGGCATCAATCTTAATATGCTCCATAAGTTTAACAGCAAAGGCGCACAGTTAACAGCGGATTTAGACGCTTTATACCTTAAGTCGGCGGGGGACCAGTTCTCTTCCCTGTACGTGTATCTTGGCGATGGTTCTGATGCAGGTACACAACAACGCCGGTTTCTTTCACCTTCAGTTGTGCACATATACTCGGCAAAAACTGATTTTAACCAGCCATTGGCGGGCAATGCAGAGGTTGAAGCGGGCGTAAAATCAAGCTTTGTGTCGAATAACAACCAATTAAATTGGTTTAATGTTGATAACGGTGATTTTATACCAGATTATCAAAATAGCAATCATTTTCGGTACAACGAGAATATAAATGCGCTCTACGCCAATATCAAAAAAAATTGGTCCAGGTGGGGGGCGCAGTTTGGGTTGCGCATTGAAAATACCAATGCTTCGGGAAGGCAATTCAGCAATCCGGTTATTGCAGATTCGTCATTCGCAAAGCATTATACCAATTTGTTCCCGGCCGCATATCTTTTTTACAAACTGGACTCGTCCGGCCACAGCACACTTACCTTGAGTTACACGGGGAAAATGAGGCGGCCAGGGTACCAGCAGCTTAACCCTTTTCTTTTTTACCTTGACCAATATTCCTTTACGGCAGGGAATACCAACCTGGCCCCGACTTATGGCCATTATGCAGAACTGCGTTTTGCTTACAAGCAGTATGTAAGTATTACTGCTGGTTATGGTTGGGGTAACAACCAGGCGCAATCCCTCACGCAGGCTTTCGGGAACGTGTTTATTACGCGGCCATATAATTTTATCAACAGCGAAACGCTAAGCTTTGTGCCGTTTTTTTCTTTTGAACCAACCAAATGGTGGACATTGCATATAAACGCCGTTTTGTTGTACATTATTAATAAAGGCCACGCGGGCGATGTGGATATAAACCAGAAAACCAATGTTCATGAAATAGAAACCTCTAATGAATTTAAACTGGGCGGAGGCTGGAGTGGAGAACTGGATGGATTTTTTCCGGGAAAACAAAGCTTTGCCCAGCAAGCCAACGGCAGTATTTATAACATCAGCGGTGGCGTGCGCAAAAAGATTATGAATGGGAATGGTACACTTACGTTTACTATAAATGATGTATTACATACTTTATATAAAATACAGGGGCAAACAATAGGCATTAAGCAAGTAGCCGCGGATATGACAAAGGAAAGCGATACCCGGCGCATAGGCATTGCATTCTCCTACCGTTTTGGGAAGCAAGCCAATGCCAGGAAAAGAAACCACAATACCGGCGGGGCAGAAGACGAGAAAGGGAGAGCAAATTAATTGCCACAAAAAAACTATCAATTTATCTCTCACAGGTCTTCTATTCTAAAATATCAAGTAATTTCCCAACTAGTAAACGAACACATAAAAAAAGTTGAATGAGAAAATGGCTGTTCACAATAGTTTTCTTGCTGCTGTTCAGGCATGCATGCATTGCCCAGCAAAACATGCCGCTCATAAGGGCCAATTCTGACATAGTGGCTATTAAAGACGGGAACCAACCCGTTACCAGGTACTGGGATCATTTATCTGCCAATGTTAAAACCGTTGTATATAATGTATCAAAAGTCAACAAGGAAAGACTGTTGACGTTTTATACGGATATTGATAGTGTTACATTTAGTGTTGGGCCCGGCCAAAAATATGACTTTAAAGTTCTGCTTAATTCAAAAGACACATGCCACGCAGAAATATCAACAGTTATTCCTTCTTACCACAAAGATTGCGGCAACTGTATTATTACCAACGACACAATTCCGTTTACACTGGGTAGCGACCACTATATACATATCAATGGGAAAATCAATAACTCTGAATTACTTGACTTTATTTTTGACACGGGGGCCAGTTGTGTGCTACTCTCAGAAAAAGGGCTTAAAAAAGTTAAAATAAAACTGGATGGGTTAACTGAAAACCAGGGGACAGGCGGCTTTTCAACAGAAAAAACAAGCAGTTCAAACCGTCTTCAGCTTTCGGCGCTGCAATGGGAAAAACTCCCTCTGCTTTTTATTAATTACAATGGGGCATTGCATGCAGATGGCGTGATTGGTTTTAATGTATTTGAAGATAAAATTGTTGAAATTGACTATGACAATAGCCTTATGATTATACATAGCCAGATGCCGCTGGGTCTTGCAGGCTATAAACAATCTCAAATGCATCATGACATTAATGGCTCATTAATAAAATTGACCTTAAATAATGGGAAAAAGAGTTGTGCCGGCTGGTTTTTATTTGATACAGGAGGTGATTTAAATGTTGCAGTAGGGAGTGATTTTGCCGTTAAAAATAATCTTTACGGAACGATGAAGAAGATAGGAACAGGTGTTACCGGGGGCACGGGAAGTAACGGCCTTACAAATGAAGTAGATCTGTTACCCCAACTAACAATAAATGGCCATAACCTCCATGATATTCCCATTCAATTGCAAAATTCAGGCTTCAGTTTTCCAGGCAATGCAGGCATCGTAGGAAACAATGTGCTGGATAGGTTTAACACAATTATTAACTATCCTACAGCCACTATTTATTTAAAACCTAATCATTTGTTTAGTGGTGCTTTTGAAAAAAGCAGGGTAATATGGCTTTGGGTAACAGGGTTGGTTATACTTGGAGGATTGATAGCATTCTTTTTAACCACGGGAAGAATTTACAGGTTGCGTAACCCGTAAAGTTATTAACCCTAGGAGTGTTTACACACAGGGCTGTTGTATGAATATTAGGGGCCTTATTTTGTATTTAGCCAAAATGACTTATTACAAATTAATGCCATACCTTTATACATTCAATATCTCCAGTGAAGAACCTATGCACGCGCAGGCAGCCATATCCAATCAGCCGTTTCCGGGCAGCAAAAGCGAACTGTTAAATGCTATGCTTGCTGCTTTTTCTGAGAGCGTATTTCTCTTTGACACTTTGCAAAACCGTATAGTTTTTATCAGCCCGCAAATTATAACGGCACTTGGCTACCCGCACGATACCGATCTTATTAACTCGCGGCAAATAAGCGACCTGTTACATCCTGAGGAGAAGGAGTTGGTCCGCCAGATGTCAGTTGAGGTTCTTAAAAGAAGAATACCTGTTGGCGTTATCTCTATCAGGGTTAGACATTATGGTGGTGAATACAGGTGGTTTTCCCTGCGGCAGGTGATCTTTGACCATTCAAGTATAAGGCCCGGGTACCTGTTTTGCGTACTGGTGGATATTCATGCACGCAAAGAGGCCGATATAAGGATAAGGCGTCAAAATGAGGCCATACAGCAATATACTTTCACCGCCTCCCATGTAATACGCGCACCGTTGGCAAACATACTCGGAATTATCAGCCTTATTGACAGCCTTCCTGATGATGCTGCAGAAGAAAGAAACAGGCTACTGAAGATGCTGCAGGATTCTGCTGCCGCACTTGACACCACCATAACCGACCTCATCCAGCACATATCTGGCAGCAAGGCATAAACATGAGGTAAGGCAAGAAGCTGTAAAAGCCCTCCTCAACAATAACCCTCAGCCATATTTGGCCGGCCTGCTTGCTGTTAATGCTCCGGTTTCACAAACCAGCGGAACCTCCCGGTATAATCGGGATGCACTAACCGCCTTTGCCAATAAGGTCTTCAATTGCAGCACTAACATACAAAGCAAAAGCCGCCTTTTTAATCGGCGGCTTTTATATGTGGGCCCACCTGGGCTTGAACCAGGGACCCCCTGATTATGAGTCAGGTGCTCTAACCAGCTGAGCTATAGGCCCGAATTGAATTTCACCTCCCGGCATTTTCAATTCAAGGGCTGCAAAAATATAAAAATCACCGTATTTTCCAAGAATAATCTGCAAATGTTGGCAGCCGTTTTTTTATTGCGCCGCTTAACGTACTATCAGTACGGTTTCCGGCCGATAAAGTGTATAACATTTGCCCGCCTGTTATGCAACGCACCTTCCGCCAGCGCAATTTCCTCCCCGTCGCACAGGGATATATCCAGCCCCGCAAAATCTTTTTCAATGTCGGCGGCGGTGTAGTACAGCGCCTTGTCTTCAGGCCCGGCGGCAATATTTTCTACCTGGTTTTTTGAAAAAGCCTCCATAATAACATAGCCGCCCGGCTCCAGCGCTTCAACCAGCTTTGCATGAAACTGCCTGCGCAGCGCCGCCGGCAGGTGTACATATATAAGCGCAATAACGTCGTAACGTTTTACCGGCCTATAGTCTGCAATGTCCTTCAGCTCGTAATGCAGCATAACGCCCGCAATCTCCGCGTTTTCCGCTGCTGCCGCCCTTGCGCTTTCACTCCAGTCAAAAGCCTCTACGCCCCAGCCGTTGGCGGCGGCATATATGGCGTTCCTCCCTTCCCCTTCGCCCGGCAATAAAAGCCTGCCGGTGGGCATCCTGTCAATAAACTCTTTAAAAAAGCTGTTAGGTTGCTCACCGTAAAAAGTACCGCTTTCCTCGTACCGGCTGTTCCAAAACTCTTTCATAGTGGTTGTATTTAAAGTGCAAATTTCGCCCTGCCCCCGCGCCGCCGGCATGACTAACGTCACACCCTGAACTGACTTTTGCCGCCGGGGAGGAAAACCACCCCAAAAAGAAGGACGGGGGAGGAATGCAAAAACACATAACATCATCATTGTCAATTATTTAATTAAAAAATGCTGCGAAATTTTTATGCATTCGCTGGCTGTAGCCCCGTTCTTCTGTACGCCCCCCGCTAACGTTCGCGGTAATTTGCGCCTCTTGCCGAAAGGAGGAAACCCACCCCAAAAAGAAGGACGGGGGAGGAATGCAAAAACACCTAACATCATCATTGTCAATTATTTAATTAAAAAATGCTGCGAATTTTTTATGCATTCGCTGGCTTTAGCCCCGTTCTCGCGGGCGCTTCCGCCAACGTTCGCGGTAATTTCCGCCTTTTGCCGAAAGGAGGAAAACCACCCCAAAAAAGAAGGACGGGGGAGGAATGCAAAAACACGTAACATCATCATTGTCAATTATTTAATTAAAAAATGCTGCGAATTTTTTATGCATTCGCTGGCTGTAGCCCCGGTTCTCGCGGGCGCTCCCGCTAACCTTCGTGGTAATTTCCGCCTCCTGGCGAAAGGAGGAAAACCACCCCAAAAAGAAGGACGGGGGGAGGAATGCAAAACACGTAACATAATCATTGTCAACCATTTAATTAAAAAATGCTGCGAATTTTTTATGCATTCGTTGGCTTTAGCCACCGTTCTCGCGGGCGCCCCGCTAACGTTCGCGGTAATTTCCGCCTCCTGGCCAAGGGAGGAAAACCACCGTCAAAAGGAGGACGGGGGAGGAATGCAAAAACATCTAACATCATCATTGTCAATTTTTTAAGTAAAAAACGCTGCTAATTTTTTATGTATTCGTTGGCTTTAGCCCCCTTCTGCCGGGTGCCCCGCTAACCTTCGTGGTAATTTCCGCCTCTTGCCGAAAGGAGGAAACCCACTCCAAAAAGGAGGACACAGTTGGACGAGGGAGGAATGTAATTTAAATAACAAATTGATTTTCAATAATTTATATAACAATCTCCAAAAATTTTTATAAATTCATCTCCCTGGCATCCCCCGAAGGAGGCGCCTCCCCCGGCTTCAGTACCAATACCGCCCCGTTGCCATACCCGTTTTTCAAAGAACCGCTGCTATAGTATATATAGGAAAATGGTGGTTTTGTCCGGTAGAAGAGGGAATTTTTTTGAGAATATTAGATTTTAAAAAATTGCATATTAAATGACTTCCACCCTAAATGAAATCGGATAAAACAAAAAAATTATGAGTTATAAAGAATATTGATTACATTAACTAAACTCTCCGAATAAAATTGAGTGTTAAAGCTGTAAATATCCACCCACTTATGCAATTTTATCAAATCCTCTCAACAAATAGACACCATAGTCCATCGTTGCAAATGACTGTCAAAAATACCGTAGACAAATTATTAAAAAATAAAACAAGTTCTGAGCATCCAGGTGTGCTTCTTGGGCGAATTCAAAGCGGCAAAACTACTGCTTTTATAGGCGTAATTGCAGAGGCGTTTGACAGGAATTTTGATGTCGCGATAATATTGACAAAAAATTCAGAACTACTCGGAACTCAAACTACCAGGCGTGTCAGAAAAGAATTTCAACAATTCGAACAGCAAGGTCATTTTAGCATATACTACACGCATACTTTTGGCGACACAGTTTTGAAAAAAGCCCAATTGTTAAATAAGAAAATATTTATTGCAATAAAAAATCCAAAAAGTATAGCGAAATTAATTAATGCTTTTAAGATAAATAACTCGGAACTGTGCAATAAGAAAGTGCTTATCATTGATGATGAGGCCGATACCGGTTCAGTTGGGGCAAAAGGGAAAAAAGAAGAAAGAGAATTGCTTGAGACAGCCAAAAAATTGAGTGAATTTCGTAGTTCTTTAAAAGATGGCTTTTTCTTACAAGTCACAGCCACTCCCTATGCTCTTTATCTTCAACCAAATGAAATCACTACAGCATCGGGCATTTATAAACCTGTTCGTCCAACATTTACTGAAATTTTAGAAGCCTATCCTGGCTATGTTGGCGGTAAAGTTTATTTTGAAGATAGTGAAGACTTGGATAATCCAGCATATCATATTCATATACAGTCTACATCAGAAGATATTGCAACCTTAAAGTCCAAAAAGCAGGATTTGCGGATAGAAAAAAATGTTGCAACAACCGATAAATTAACGGTATTTAGAAAGGCTATTGAGAAATTTATAGTAGCTGTTGCAATTAGACGGTCTCAGGAAATCAATAAAGATTGCGACAAAGAATTGCAAAATTACCAACTATCTAAGTACTCTTTTATTTTTCACTTAGATACTGCAAAAACTAAGATGGTGTGGCAAGAGACCCTTGTTCAAAAATATTTGGAATACCTTCATTCCGAATGGAATGAAAACAAGAAGAGCGCCCTTCAGCGCTATAAACAGCATTATGATAGTGATTTGCTCATTTCTCTTAAGAAGGCCAAAAAGTTAAACTGGATTGATTGGATACCTTCTTTTGAAGATATCAAAACTACGATTTCTCAAATCTTTGAACTAGAAGACTATCAAACTTTCGTAATAAACTCAGATCAACGTGTTATTGATTTAGCAGATGACGATGGTCAGCTTAGACTGGAAACTGCATTGAATTTTTTTATTGGTGGGCAAGTCTTAGACAGAGGTATTACTATCGATAATTTATTAGGCATGTTTTATGGACGTGACCCGCTTTCATCACAAATGGACACTGTTTTGCAACATGCAAGGATGTACGGCAATCGTTCTAAAGAAGACGTAACCCTAACAAGAATGTATACTACGGAGAGAATATTCAATAGGATGAAAGAAATTCATCAAATTGATGAGGCACTTAGGGAATCATTGCAAAAAATCGCCGATCATCATGAAATAGTACTTATGGAAGCGAGTGAGGAAGGCAGGATTAAACCGGCTAGTCCAAATAAGATAAGATTGGGTAATGTTACAACTTTGCGCAGTTATAAAACTAAGTTTCCATACGGGTTCGAAACTAAATCCAAAGGAGATCTAACTAAAATCACGGAGCAGATAGATTTGTTTTTGCGGTCTATAAAAGGATTTACCAAAGAAATGCGGAAGTCTTTTGATATTACACTTGATCAATTCGGTAAAATTATTGACTTAGTTGATTCTGGAAATTTGAATTACGATTTAGGCATTCCGCTTCAACCACAAGTCTGGAAAACTATCGTTACAAAGATGCTGGAAGAATGTTCAATCGAAACTTTACATTGCTACGTACAAGAAAATAGAAGTTTAAAAAGATTTCAAGATAATGACGAACCGATGGACGCGCCTTATACAAGCTCCACCGATTATAAATATGCACTTGAATGTATTGCGAAAAAAAATAAACCATTCTTGATGCTTTTAAGACAGCAAGGCGCATTAGAAGCAAATTGGAAAGGTGCTCCCTTTTATTGGCCTGTTTTAGTAAATCCAGCTTTCAAAAGACCACTATTATTTGAGTGGGCAAAGAAATAGATCATATAATTTTATATTATGGCATGCTTCTCAAAAATCTCTCCTAAATGGTATTGCAAAAATTCTTTGCGGGGCAGGTATTTTCCAGGTTTATTTATCGCAGTTCCTTCAAGTGGTGCAAAATGTTTTGCATAATATTCGGTATGCGCTTTCTTCTTCAAATGTTTTGATATTAATATTTGGAGCCTTTCATTTACGCCAATATAGCCTTTATCATACGCCCGGTCATACAAAGCAGATAAGCAAATGCCGTTTTCCGGGTTCAGCCTTTCTTCCTTATTATCACTCCACGGTATAATATGGCTTGCCAATAATAATGGTTGTATATCAATGCCTGTTATCGCGCATTTGCCTTCATAATTCGCTACTACTATCTCTCGAAAAACTTCTTGGTTTACGCGGGTTTTTACCTGCCTAATTTTATCCTCGCCTTTCAAGTCTTTTATATCGGCGAGAATGTCCGCATATTTCTTTTCTATGGTCACATGCTCCTTATTGGCCAATATTTTTTCGCTTTCAAACATTACCGCATCCCTGTTTCCTACAAATTCATTCCATATCGGCTCAACCTGTTTTTTACCACCGGGCAAACCGCCAATACCTCTTTGCTGATGAAATGGGTCAACGCTTGCATAGTTATTCAATCGCATAGCCACGCTGCCGGGCGTACGGTTAATAATGCCCGCCAAATGAATAATGTCTTTATTGCCTGAATGCAGCTTACCAAATGGCAATTTCAGGTATAAGTTGAGGGCAAGAATTAGTTCTTCCCTCGTCCACAATCGTCTTTCTGCCATAGTGTCCAAGGTTGTTTTTGTGAGACTGTTGTCACAAATCTAACATTCACTCAACAGAATAATGTGTACTATTGGTCACGTTGCATAATTTGTGCATAACCGCTCCTTATCCGGCTCATATTATAGCTCCGCTGCTGCGGGGTGTGTACGTCGGCCATACTGCAAAATAACTGCGTTTACAGCAGCTTTACGCAAAGCAAAAACATAAAGCCAGCAAAACAAATGCCCCCGGCCATAACATTTATCCGGGCTATGTGTAACATTCGCGCGCATTTTGTAGCGCAAATGACAAATGATTGTTATTAATACAATTTATCGGGTGGCGCGGTAACCCAAAACGGTTTTTTATCCGTTTATAAAGCATACATTCACCAGTAAACAATTGTAATGGCCATATTAGTGTTAATCCTTGCCCATTGGTACGCTTCGTTATTTTTCCAGTCGTTCTTTCATCACCGTTATGCCGCGCACAGGTTATTTACCATGAGCCGCGCGTGGGAAAAAGTTTTTTATGTATGCTGTTTTGTAACGCAGGGCTCAAGCTATATAAGCGCCAACGCGTATGGCGTTATGCACCGCCTGCACCATGCCCATACCGATACGGAGGACGACCCGCACAGCCCGCAAAACAGCCCCGGCTTTTGGGCCATGATGCTGCAAACACGCAATAACTACCACAACATATACACCGGTAAAACTTTTGTGGAAGAGAAATACAGGAAAGACCTGCCCGAATGGAGGGCTTTTGACAATATGGCCCACAACTGGGTTACCCGCGTACTGTGGATGGCGGTATATGTAACGCTGTACCTGCTGCTGGCCAATGCCTGGTGGCAATATTTATTTTTACCTTTTACCATTGCGCTGGGCACCATACAGGGCGCAGCCGTTAACTGGTGGGCGCACAGGTTTGGCTACGAAAATTATAAAATGGATAATACCAGCAAAAACATTTTGCCGGTTGATTTTATTTTTTGGGGGGAAGCATACCATAATAATCACCACAAGCACCCCTCGCGCAGCAGCAACGCGGTACGCTGGTTTGAGTTTGACAGCGCCTATGCAGTTATGCGCGTTATGCATGCGCTGCGTATTATAAAAATTAAAAGCCTTGCTAAAAATCCCGTTGCGTTAATTAAGCGCCGCCAAAAAGCAGAAGCGTAATCCCTTAACCACCGCTGTCATCCCGGGGCACGGGGGATCTGCTCAGCACAACACACGCCGTTCCGCGGCATTACTGCAGCCCGGCATATTCCGCGTGCCCCAAAATAGCAACCGCATTCTTACGGTCGCCACCTTTTAGTTGTTGCAAACGTTTATAACTTAAAACCCAATCCGCCCGCAGCTTCACGTTTCACAGTTGCCTCTCTACCCTATTTGCTCAAATACATGCTCTTCTCCTTGTACAGCGTGCGAAAGTATGGGTCACGCAGGTCTTTAATAAAACGTATCGCTTCGCCGGTGCTCTTCATTTCGGGCCCCAGCTCCTTATTTACATTAGGGAATTTATTAAAGCTGAACACCGGCTCCTTTATGGCAAAACCTTCCAGCTTTTTCTCCATGGTAAAGTCCTTCAGTTTCGCGGCGCCCAGCATTACTTTGGTGGCAATGTTCAGGTAAGGTATCTGGTATGCCTTGGCAATAAACGGCGTGGTACGGCTGGCGCGCGGGTTGGCTTCAATTACATATACCTTGTCGTTTTTAATGGCAAACTGTATGTTTATTAAACCCCGTATGTCAAGCGCGCGCGCAATTTTTTCGGCGTAATACTCCATGGTGGTCACCACCAGCGGGGTAAGGTTAAAGGCCGGCAGCACGGCGTTACTGTCGCCGCTGTGTATGCCTGCGGGCTCAATATGCTCCATCACGCCCATTACATGAAAATCTTCGCCGTCAAATATGCCGTCAATTTCCGCTTCCTGGCAGCGGTCAAGAAAATGGTCAATCAAAATCTTGTTGTCGGGTATATGTTTCAGCAGGCTTACCACGGCTTTTTCCAGTTCATCGTCGTTAATCACAATACGCATGCGCTGGCCGCCAAGCACGTAGCTGGGGCGCACCAGTACGGGAAAGCCCACTTTTTGCGCCACCTCAATAGCTTCATCTGCCGTAAAGGCGGTGCCGTATTCAGGGTAAGGTATTTTAAGTTCCTTCAGCATGTCGCTAAAGCGGCCGCGGTCTTCGGCAATATCCATATTGTCAAAGCTGGTGCCTATAATGGGTATGCCTTTTTTATGCAGTTTTTTGGCCAGTTTAAGCGCTGTTTGGCCGCCAAGCTGCACAATAACGCCGTCGGGTTTCTCCAGTTCAATAATTTCCCACAAATGCTCCCAGTACACCGGTTCAAAATACAACTTGTCGGCCATATCAAAATCGGTGCTCACCGTTTCGGGGTTGCAGTTAACCATAATAGCCTCGTAACCGCATTCCTTAATGGCCAGCAGGCCATGCACGCAGCAATAGTCAAATTCAATGCCCTGCCCTATACGGTTGGGGCCGCTGCCTAAAACAATAATTTTCTTTTTCTTTGATGGGATGGACTCGTTGGAAGAAAGTGTTGTATTGCTCATTATTATATTTACAAATTCGGCAAAATTAACTTCTTATAAGGATTGGTCAAAACTTAATCTCAGGTATTGTTGATATTTTTGGGCTGCTGTAATCTAAGCTGCCATATACTGCGTTATATACTATGTACTTATAATTGTGATTATGAGAATGTTACGGAAAATGTTTTTGGCAGGCTTTGTTTTGTTAATGCATTGTTTAACTGTTTCGGCGCAGCAAAAAGTTTTTAAAGGCGTTATTTTAGATAAACAAAGCGACGAACCTATACCCTTTGCCTCGGCAGTGCTCAAAATAAACGGCAGGGGTGCGCTAACCGATTCGCTGGGCAGGTTTCAGCTATATGTATCCTCCTGGCCGCTGGGCGACACGCTGGAGCTGAGCAGCGTGGGCTACAAAATTTTAGACGTGCCTTTTGGCTACAGCACAAAAGATTCTTCCACCCACGTGTTTTATATTGAAGTGCTGCCGCCGCAGCATAATGCCACGGTTAAGGTAAAATACAACCGCGCCCTGTGGTTTTGGCGCAAAATAATGGCGCACAAGGCCCAAAACGACAGGCGCAAGTTTAATAACTTCAGTTACGAAATTTACAATAAACTGGAGGTGGATATTGATAAGGTGAACAAGGAAAAGCTGGGTAAGGTAAAGATTTTAAAGCCCTTTAATTTTATTTTGGATTACGTGGACAGCACCAGCGAGAAGGAGCCGTTTTTGCCGGTGTACCTGGTGGAAACACTAAGCGATTACTATTACCAGAAAAACCCCACCCGCACCCGCGAGGTGATAAAGGCCGAAATAACCAACGGTATTGATAATGAAAGTATTATGAAGCAGTTGGGCGGCACATACCAAAATGTGGATGTGTACGACAATACCATACCGGTATTTAACCGGGAGTTTGTAAGCCCTTTTAACGCCAATGCCGACAACTTTTATAATTTTCACCTGCTGGACACGCAGTACCTTAATAAAAAGCGGCTGGTGCATTTTAGCTTTACCGCCAAACATGCCGGCCAAAGCACTTTTGAGGGCGATTGCTGGGTGCACGATACCACTTTTGCCATTCAAAAAATTACGCTGCGCCCCTCGCTTGACGCAAACATTAATTTCATCACCGGCATGTCCATCATACAGGAGTACCACCTGGTGCAGGACAGCATCTGGTTTTTGTACAAGGATAAGTTTGTGGCAGATTTCTCCCCCCTCGGCACAAAGTCGCACATAGCCTTTAAGGGGCGAAAAACGGCCACCTACCGAAACGTGGTGATAAACGATACGTCGGTAACCGACGAACTGGCAAAAAGTAAGTCGCCGGAAGATATTATCCTGCTGCCCAATACCGGCAACCTGCCCGATTCATTCTGGCAGGCGCACCGCCACGAGCCGCTGAATAAAGATGAGCAAACCGTGTACAAGGTGCTGGATACGCTGGAGAAGAACAAAACCTATATACACACCCGCAACACCATAAATTTTATTACCACCAGCGTAAAAGACATCGGCAATTTCAGGATTGGCCCCTGGTATAACTGGGTTTCCGCCAACTACTGGGAGGGCCTGCGCCTGCGGTTTGACCTTTCAACCAACCGCAATTTCAGCAAGCACTGGTATTTTCACGGTTATACGGCCTATGGTACCAAAGACGCTGCTTTTAAAGGGAAGATTGAGGCAGAATACCAGTTTGCGCGCGTACCATGGTCATACATCAACCTGTCGTACAAGCACGACCTTGACAATGGGGCATTATATACCGGGCAGTTGGGGTCTGATAACCTGCTGGCCTACCTCTTCCGCAAAAACGTACCGTTTAAGTACCAGCGTGTTGACGAAGAAAAGCTGGATTTTTACAAGGAGAACTACCACGGCTTTGGCCTGGGCATTACCGCCGCCAGCAGAAAATATACGCCACTGCTAAACCTGCCCGATAAATCAGTGTACCCGCCCGTAAACGGCGGCGACCCCTTAACGAGCTTTGAAACAACGTTGCGCCTGCGGTACGCGTACAAGGAGCATACCTATGCCGAAAATTTTGATCGTTACAGCCTGGGCAGCGATTACCCCATTGTGGAAGTAAGGTTTACCCACGGGTTTAAAAATGTGTTTAACAGCGGGTATAACTTTAATAAGGCCGACATCATCATAAGCGACTACCTGAACATTACCCCTTACGGAACTATTAATTATAACATATTTGCCGGCAAAGTATTCACCAAAAATGCGCTGCCATACCAATTACTGGCCATACAGCCGGGCAATGAGTATATTTATTACAGCCAGTACTCCTTTAACCTGATGAACCGTTTTGAGTACGTTACCGACCGCTACCTTGGTTTTAATATTGAGCATAACATTGGCAGTGGCCTTTTTCGTTATATACCGCTTACGCGCAAGCTTAAGTTGCGCCAGTTGTGGGAGGCAAAGGGTGTTATAGGCGACCTGAGCGATGTAAATAAGCAATTTAATTTTGTGGGCAATTACCCCTTTAGTTCACTAAATGGCAAACTCTACCTTGAGGTAGGCACCGGCGTTGACAATATCTTTAAACTCTTCCGGGTAGATTTTATCTGGCGGGTACTGCCCCGTCCATTGCCGGCTGCGGCGGTGCAGCGTTTTGGGGTATTTTTTGGTTTCAGGCTGGCATTGTAGGCCCTGCTGTAAAATTTTACCAAAAGTTGCTTTAAAAATCAACTCCAAACAGTTATATTTGTTTTGTTATTCTTCTGTCTTAAAATCCCCTGAAGATGGTCTGCCGGTTTAAAATTTTTATTAAACTTCAAGCGCCCTTTTGGCGTGTTTAATAAAATGCTATTAAAAACTAAACAGGTCTGCATAAGACATTGATTATTAAATAATTTTGTACCTTCTGTATTACACTTCACTTTACAATCAAAAAAAAAGAGAAAACCAATTATTATGGTAGCAGCGCCAATTCCTGCCAATGAGGCAAAAAGATTGCAGGAATTATATAGCCTTGAATTATTAGATACTCCTTACGAGGAGGAATTTAACGAGATAGTCCGTATCGCTTCTAAAATATGTAATGCGCCCATGTCCGTCGTAACCCTGCTGGATTCGCACCGCCAGTGGTTTAAGGCAAAAGTGGGCAATCTTCCCCCCGAAACCTCGCGCGAGGTGTCATTTTGCGGCCATGTAATTATGGGGGACGAATTGATGGAAGTGCCCAACGCGCTGAATGATGAGCGTTTTTACGATAACCCGCTGGTTACAGAAAACCCCAGCATACGGTTTTATGCAGGTATGCCCCTGGTAACACAACGGGGATATAAAATTGGCACCCTTTGCGTTATTGACACCATCCCCCGTAACCTGGATGAAGACCAGTTGGAAAGCCTTGAAACGCTGGCAAAACAGGTAATGCGTATTATTGAATTGCGGGTGAAGGTGAAAGAACTGAATGAGCTTACCAACGTAAAGAATAAAATAATCTCCATTATCGGGCACGATGTGCGCAATCCCCTTGCTTCCGTAAAAAACATCCTGCAAATGAAGGAGATGGGTTTTATTAAAGGGGATGATGAGGAACGGTTTTTAAAAATGGCAAGTGAGCAGGTGGATAATACCATAAGCATGGTAAGCAACCTTGCGGAGTGGGGACGGCTAAACCTTAGTTACGGCAATACTGAAATAAAACCTTTGCCATTACGCAGCATTACGGCAGAGTGTATTAAAGGCCTCGCTTTAAATATTAACGATAAGGGCAATACGGTAAAAAACGAAACCGCCGAAACCCTGTATGCTAATATTGATGAAAACAGCCTTGCCTTTATACTGCGCAATTTAATTACCAACGCCAATAAGTTTACTGACAACGGTGCCATAACTATTAAAAACAACCGGCAAACCATAAGTGTTTGCGATACCGGTGCGGGTATGACGAAGGAACAGATTGACTCGCTGCGCACACAGGGCCAGGTAACCTCCACCTCCGGCACAAAAAACGAAGGGGGCACCGGCCTCGGCCTGATGCTGATAAAAGACTTTTTGCGGAAAATAAAGGGTGAAATGTTTATTGACAGCGAGGTAGACAACGGCACCTGCATCCACATTAAGCTGGGGTAGAAAGCGCAACGTTTTTACAGCCCCGGTTCGGCCTTACGAAACGTATTCACACCTTTTGCAGCCCCGGTTCGTGCCTCACGAACCGCAGTTTACATCCTTCGGAAGAATTTGCTGCGATTTTTAGTTTGATATGTTTAGCCCCGTAAACCGTTTCGTGGGACACGAAACAAGGCAGGTAAAATGTTTATTGACAGCGCGGTAGACAACGGCACCTGCATCCACATTAAGCTGGGGTAAGAGACGCAACGTTATCACCGCCCCGGTTCGTGTCTCACGAACCATAACATTTACAAGCAGTTTTTTAAATCAAAACTTATCTTAAAAAGTGAGCATTGAGGGGTTAGACGTATTCCTAAATAAAAGGCTCGTTTATAGGGAGATGAATTTGCACCTGTTAACAAATAAATTGTACTTTGGTGCATGCCTCCAGCCCGCCGCATATCCTATACAGCTTATAACCGTGTTTATTTTTGGACAGCAACTATCCATAACTGGCAACATTTATTATTGGATGATGGATTAAAGAAAGTAATTACCTCGTCATTAAAAAAATTGTCCGACGAACAAAAAATAAATGTTTATGGTTTTGTAATAATGCCTAACCATATTCATCTTATCTGGCAGCAGAACAAACCAAATGGCAAAGAAACACCCAAAGGTTCATTGCTAAAATACACCGCTCATGTTTTTGTGAAGCATTTGCAAGAAACAGGCCAGATAAATAATTACGTAGTAAACGAACCTAATAAAAAACATGAGGTTTGGCAAAGGGATGCTATGGGCATAGAGATTTATACCCGGAAAGTGGCCATCCAAAAATTAAATTATATACACAATAACCCTCTGCAGGATAGATGGCGATTGGCAAAGCATACTGCGGAATATTATTATTCGTCAGCAAGATTTTATGAATTTGGAGACTCCGATTTTGATTTTTTAAAAAATATATATGGCTTGTTTGATGAAAAGGGAGATTTAGCTTGATAGATTTACCTATATGTTAGTTCGTGGGACACGAACCACGGCGGGTAAAGGCATCTGTATCCACATTAAACTTGGAGAAGGGCGATTAATGTTTTATTTATGCCCGGTTCGCGCCTCACAAACCACCTTATCGCCCCGGTTGGTGTCTCACGAAACGTATTCACATTCTTCTTCAGCAGGATTTACGGCGAGATTTGCTTGCATAACTCAATTGATATAGTGTTTCGTGGGACACGAACCACGGCGGGTAAAGGCACCTGCATCCACATTAAGCTGAGGTAAGAGACGCAACGTCTTATTTATTCAGGCGGCTTGTTTCTTCCTTCATTTTCGCTTCTTTAGTTTTTTTGCGCAGCCGTATGTTCAACAATTCCACTCCAAACGAAAATGCCATGGCAAAATAAATATAGCCTTTGTCAATATGGCTGCCATGTATGGGTTCCAGCCCCTCAAAAAACAAGCTGAAACCTACCATCAGCAGAAAAGACAGCGCAAGCATTTTAAGCGAAGGGTATTTATGAATAAATGCCGATATTTTAACCGAGAAGAAAAACATCAGTATCATGGCAATAACAACAGCTACCATCATCACCTCAACATGATTGGCCAGCCCAACCGCCGTTATAATGCTGTCGAAAGAAAACACCGTATCTACCAGCACTATTTGCACTACCAGCGCCCCGAACGAGGAGCTTTTTGCCCTGATGCCTTCCGCTTCGCTGTCCATATCAAACTTCTCGTGTATTTCCGACACTGTTTTATACAGCAGGAAAATACCTCCCGCAAACATTATGATGTTACGCAGCGTAAACCCTATATGTTTCTCATCAAAATCAAACCCGAATAGTTCTTTGTTGCCATGTTTAACAAGTGTGGTTAGTAAAAGCAATAAGCCTACCCGTATGGCAATGCCTGCAAACATCCATACTCTTCTTGCATTAAGCCTTTGCCTTTCTTCGGGCATCTTACCCATAATAATGGAAACGAATATTACATTGTCAATGCCCAGTACAATTTCCAGTATGGTTAAGGTAAATAAGCTTACTAATGAGTCGAATGAAATTAATGGTGCCATGCAGGTAAGTTAAACAAGTGCTATGCGTTTTTTGCTAATGTCTTACAGATATTTTTTGCTATGCACGGGCCTTCGTAAATAAAACCCGTCCACACCTGTACCAGCGCTGCCCCGGCGGCCATTTTTTCTGCAGCATCCGCACCGGTAAAAATACCGCCGCTGGCAACCAGGGGTATTTTGCCATGCAGGTTATCACACAGGTATTTTACTACTTCTGTCGAGCGTTGCTGCAAAGGTGCGCCGCTAAGGCCGCCCGCCCCAATTTCTTTACTTTTTAGTTTGCCCGCCTCACTCAACCCTTCCCTGCTTATGGTAGTATTGGTAGCTACCAACCCGTCAAGCTTTACTTCAAAGGCAAGGTCAACAATATCTGCCAGTTGCTCATTGGTAAGATCCGGGGCAATTTTCAGCAGCAGCGGTTTCCTGGCGGTCTTTCCGTAATTAATGTTTTGCAGTTGCGACAAAATCTTTCTCAGCGAATCTTTCTCCTGCAGTTCTCTCAGTCCGGGTGTGTTTGGGCTGCTCACGTTCACCACAAAATAATCCACGCAGTCAAACAGGCCGTTAAAGCACCATTCGTAATCTTTCCATGCGTCCTCGTTTGGCGTCACCTTATTCTTGCCGATATTACCCCCTACTATCATTGCAGGCTGAGGCACGGTTTTCTGTGCTGCATTTGATTTTTGATTCTTTATGTTCCTTTCCCTCAACCTGCCTGCCACGGCCTCAACGCCATCATTATTAAAACCCATGCGGTTTATCAGGGCTCTATCATCCTTCAGCCTGAAAAGTCTTGGTTTATCATTGCCGACTTGCGGTTTGGGTGTTACCGTGCCAATCTCAACAAAGCCAAAACCCAGCAGTTCAAGTTCATCCAAAAACAATGCATTCTTGTCAAACCCTGCGCCAAGGCCAACCGGGTTTTTAAAAGTAAGCCCAAAAACATTTTTTTGCAGGGAGGGGTGGTTGTATTGAAAGGAGGCCCGCAACATGTTTTTAATACCCGGTATTACAACACTGCGTTTAAGGTTGTTCATTACAAAATAATGCACATCTTCTGCATCAAAAGCAAAAAGCGCATTACGTACAAGAGAATAAAACATACTGCAAAGAAAATGATTTATCAAATGCGGAAAGCCGGCAGCAATACACACGCGGGTACTATTTAAATTTTACTTTAGCGTGCCTGCCACTGTTTGCAATTAAGCTTATTAAAACATTTTTCATCCTATTGGTTGCATAAACAACTTTTTGCTAATTTTGAAATAACTAAAATGGTGACCAATGCAGGAAGCATACATAGTGGCCGGCTACCGCACTGCGGTAGGCAAAAGTAAAAGGGGTGGCTTTAGGTTTTACCGCCCGGATGACCTTGCCGTTGAAGTAATTAAAGGCCTGCTGGCTTCGGTTCCCCAGCTTGATGCAAAACAGGTTGATGATGTGATAGTAGGCAATGCCGTGCCTGAGGCAGAGCAGGGCTTGCAGGTGGGCCGCATTATTGCCGCACGCGCGGTGGGCATTGATGCTGCCGGCATTACTATTAACCGTTACTGTGCCAGCGGGTTGGAAAGTATTGCCATGGCTACGGCAAAAATACGCTCAGGTATGGCGGAGTGTATTATAGCGGGCGGCACTGAAAGTATGAGCATGGTGCCAACGGCGGGCTGGAAAACAGTGCCGGCCTATAGCATTGCTACAGAAGAGCCTGATTATTATTTAAGTATGGGGCTAACCGCCGAAGCGGTGGCTAAGGAATTTAAAGTTACCCGTGAAGACCAGGATGCTTTTGCGTTGGCAAGTCACCAAAAAGCCATGAATGCCATACAAAACGGGTATTTTAAAAATGGAATACTGCCAATAAATGTAGAGCAGGTGTATGTAGATGAAAAGGGTAAGCGCAAAACAAAAAGTTATACCGTTGATACCGATGAGGGCGTTCGTGCAGATACCACGCTGGAAGCGCTGGCAAAACTAAAACCCGCTTTCGCACAGGGTGGTTGTGTTACTGCGGGTAACTCATCCCAAACCAGCGATGGGGCTGCTTTTGTAATTGTAATGAGCGAACGCATGGTTAACGGCCTTGGGTTAAAACCCATTGGCAGGCTGGTAAACGCCGCAAGTGCAGGCGTAAACCCGCGCATTATGGGCATTGGGCCGGTGGCTGCAGTGCCTAAGGTGTTAAAGCAGGCCAATATGAACCTCGGCGATATTGATTTGATTGAACTGAATGAAGCATTTGCGTCTCAGTCGCTGGCCGTAATACGCGAATTAGGGTTTAATCCCGACATTGTAAATATTAACGGCGGCGCTATTGCATTGGGCCACCCGTTGGGCTGCACCGGTTGTAAACTAACCGTGCAGATTTTGAACGATATGAAACGGTTGGGCAAAAAATATGGCATGGTTACTGCCTGTGTTGGCGGGGGGCAGGGCATTGCCGGAATTATTGAAAATATAGCATAAGTGTATAACACATTTCAATAATTTAGTGTTGGTAAAAGTTTGCCGCCGGTATGATATTTATCATACACCACGCCTGGGGTCTGCATTAATTTTATATCTCAATTAAACACTGTATGAACAATATTCTTGTACCAACCGATTTTTCAGAGGTAGCTAAAAGGGCCGCTATTTATGCGTTGCATTTTGCCGCCCAGGTACATGCATCAAAAATAATTTTATATAATGCATACCAGCAGCCAATAGCCACAGACGCCAGCATGACACCTGTTGAACTGATTGATTTTGACGAGATGAGAGATATAAGTAACAAGGGCATGGAGCTATTTAAAACTTCCATTCAATCATACGCAAAAGGCAGCATCAACATCGAAGCCATTACTGAATATACCACGCTGGCAGAGGGGTTGAAAGATATTTGTGACGCCAAAAAAATTGACCTTGTGGTGATGGGTGTAACGGGTGGCGGCGCCTTAAGCGAGGTACTGATAGGCAGCAATGCTGTTACGGTTGCAAAACATTCTACCGTGCCTGTTGTAGTCGTTCCACCCGGTACAGAGTTCAGCGATATTAAAAATGTAATGCTGGCCTGTGATTTTAGAAAAGTGGTAGAAACCACACCGGTTAAACCTATCAAGCAGATATTAGACGAAACAAAGGCAAAGCTGTTTGTTTTGAATATTGACCATGAAAACAAAAACTTTTCTCCCGAAACGCCTTTTGAAAGCCTGATGCTGGACACTTTGTTTTATGGCTACAGTCCTGAATACCATTTTATGGACAGTACCAGCTTTGTAGAGGCCATTAACAATTTTGCATTGGATAAAAATATTGACCTTATTATAACCATTCCCAAAAAGCACGGCTTTTTTGAAGGCCTGTTTAAACGCAGCCATACAAAACAACTGGCATTTCACAGCCATGTACCATTAATGGTTATACACGATTGATGGCTTTATAGTATACTGTAACGTTAGAATAATAATATATAAGGCGCATGCAGGGCATATTTTCTTAAAACCGTACACCGGGTGTATCAAAACCGTGCAAGCAGTATTTCTTTTTAAAGTTAATCGGTTGAAAATCAGCCATATAAATTGTGGCATTATTGTAGTTACTCAAAACGCTATGCAACCAGCCTGCCATAGTTTTTAACATAAAAAACCTGGTATGCTCAAAAATTATTTATTAACCGCTTTGCGTCATATTAAGCGTAACAAAGCTTATACGCTTATTAATATTACAGGCCTTGCTATGGGTATTTGCGGCTGTTTAGTAATATTTCTTATCACCAGCTATCATCTTGGTTTTGACAATTTTCACCCCGATATAAAAAGGGTGTATTGTGTAGACATCTATTCACCTGACGCGCACAACCACGAGCACTGGAACCTTGTGCCGTCACCCATGCCTGCAGCTATGCGGCGGGAGATGCCTGGCTTTGAGCAGGTGGCAGCTTTTCAGCATTATGGTGCTAAAGTATCTATACCAATTGCCGGGAAGGATGCAAAAAAAATTGATGCCCCGGCAAAGTTTATTATTACAGAGCCACAGTATTTTAACATACTGCAATATACCTGGCTTGCGGGCAGCCCCCGCACTTCACTTAACAGGCCAAATAGCGTGGTACTTACTGAAAGCCGCGCCCATACTTATTTTGGTAATGTGGGAATTGATAAAATGATGGGCAGAACGGTAATGTATGATGATTCATTACCTGTAACTGTTACCGGCATTTTGCAAGACTGGGAAGGCAACAGTAATTTTAATTTCTCTGACTTTATATCCTACACAACCATTGAGCACAGCTTTTTAAAAAATGACTATCCCCTGGATAACTGGAATGAGCTGAATCATGCAAGCCAAATGCTGGTAAAGCTCTCTAACGGTGTAGCGCCCCAACAGATAGATGCGTTATTTCCCACATTTATCAAAAAGCATCTTGACCCAGACCCTCACTCAACGCTGCAGGCAAAACTTCAGCCATTCAGCGGTATACATTTTCACCAGGAGTATGGCGGCGAAGGTGAAAAAGCCAGCCTTCCCGTATTATATGTTTTGTCCGGCATTGCCATTTTTATTTTGCTTATCGCGGCTTTTAATTTTATAAACCTGTCAACTGCGCAGGCTGTGCAGCGAACAAAAGAAATTGGCATACGCAAAGTATTAGGCAGCAGCAAAAGCAATTTGATTTTACAGTTTTTAACAGAAACATTTATTATTTCGCTGGCGGCTATTATAGTAGCGGTTATTTGTATAACACCTGTATTAAAGGCCTTTGCAGATTATGTGCCGGATGGGGTAAAGTTTGCTGTAACTGATGTACACAACTGGTTGTTTCTTTTAAGCACTGCTGTTATTGTTACGCTGCTGGCAGGTTTATATCCTGCCGGTGTGCTGTCACGCTTTGTGCCTGTGGCCAGCCTAAAGGGTGTTGAAAAAACAGGCGGAAAGGGTTACCTGCGCAAAGCGCTTATTGTTTTCCAGTTTTCCATTTCTATTATTTTTATTATAGGCGCGATTGTAGCCGGCAAGCAAGTTTCGTACATGACATCAAAAGACCTGGGCTTTAAAACCGCGGCTGTTATTACCCTGCGGCCAATGTGGAATGACCCGGGTGATAAAATGAAAGTGCTGGCCCAAAAAGTAAGCACGATACCCGGCGCAGATAAGGTGATATTACAGGCGTTTTCACCTATGGGTTTTGCGCACATGACTACCAGTATACAATTACAGGGTACAGATAAAAATCAAATAATTGAAGCATCGGAGCATTGCAGCAATGAAGATTTTGTGCCTTTTTACGGCATGAAGATACTGGCAGGCCGCAATTTGCTGCATGGCGACAGTACGCAGGAATATTTGATTAATCAAACCTGCGCAAGGGCATTAGGCTTTACGGATTACAGGCAGGCGATAGGTAAAATGCTTGTGCCCGGTGGCAGTACAAAAGCCAGCCCAATCGTTGGTGTCGTGGGAGATTTTTACGAAAATTCTTTTCGTGAAAAGATACCGCCTGCTATTATTACACACGACCCAACGCAGGAACATTGCATAGCTATAAAAACAAACCTGTATGGCAAAAATGCCGGTGATTTAAAACGACTGATAACAGGACTTGAAAAGCAATGGAAAACAGTTTACCCCGAAGAAGTGTTTGATTATTCATTTTTAGATGATGCAATAAAAAGGCTGTACGACAATGACCTGAAAACCCAATGGCTCATCAACACAGCAACGCTGATAGCCATTTTTATTTCATGTATGGGATTACTGGGGTTAGCCATGTTTACTGCTGAAAAAAGAACAAAAGAAATCGGTATACGCAAAGTGCTTGGTGCGTCTGTTATAAACATTATTATAATGTTGAGCCGTGAAGTAGCCGTGGTTGTACTGCTTTCCTTGGTAATTGCTTCGCCAATAGCGGGGCTGCTTATGCAGCAATGGCTGCAAGGCTTTGCCTATCATGCCAGCATAAATATTTGGGTATTTGTTTTTGCAGGAGCCGGTGCTTTAGCAATTGCAATGGCAACAATTGGTTTTAAAGCTGTAAAAGCGGCACTTGCAAACCCTGTTACAGCGCTAAAAAACGAATGATTGCCGATGTATATGCTTTTACCGTTTTATCACTAACAAGCCTGTACAAATAATTATACAGGTCACAAGATTGTGGCGAAAAATAATAAAGACGAGGATACGCACTATCAGCTTAATTACCTTAAAGCCCGGTTATGGTAAACGCTGTTCTCCTGTTTTTAGCGCGCCCTTCTTCTGTGCTGTTGTCAGCAATAGGTTTTGCGGCGCCGTAACCTTTCCAGGTAAGGCGGTCTGCGCCTATGCCTTTGCTCATAAGATACTCTGCCACAGCCTTTGCCCTGTTGGTGGAAAGCGTTAAGTTATCCGCATCGTTGCCGATGTTATCTGTATAACCGCTTATT
Organism: Chitinophagaceae bacterium; assembly: GCA_035550215.1. Taxonomy (GTDB): domain Bacteria; phylum Bacteroidota; class Bacteroidia; order Chitinophagales; family Chitinophagaceae; genus JABDFW01. Next base: position 300,743 of record DASZPM010000028.1, read on the forward strand.
TGTACATGCACCGTTGGGTTATCAGTCATTAGCTCCAGCAGTTTATCCAGCTCGGTAAGGCTCACAGGTTTTAACTGGTAACTGTTTAAATCAAACTGTATATTTTTTAATGCAACCGTTGCATTTAGTGTTATTGGCTGCAACTGTATATTTTTTATATAAGTGCTGTCGGGAGCTTTTTCTTTCAGCCTGAACACATCACTGTAAAACAAATAGCCTTTGCGGTTTATGGTAAAAGTGTAGTCCTTTCCAACCGGTAAGGTCATAAAATAAAAACCCGTCTCGTCGGTTTGCAGTTTGGTAACGGGGTGTTGGGTTGAATCATCAGTCAGCTCAACCGAACAGGGGATGTATTTGCCTGTGGCGGCATCGGTAACATAGCCCTGTACGTACAAAGTGCGTGTTGGCCTTACATCCGGTTGCAATGTAAATGTGTACAGGTCAAGCTGTCCTTTGGTATCTGCCCTGTCACTGGCATAGTAAGCGGTAAGCCCGTCTGATGCCACAAAAAGGCTGCCTTCATTTTCAATAGTGTTTATGGGATAGCCAAGATTTTCCGGCGTGCTCCATGTATCACCGGTTTTGTGTGTTACATAAATATCGCTTCCGCCGTAACCGGGCAAACCATTTGAGGTAAAATAAAGCGTCTGGTTATCAGCATGTATAAAAGGCGCTTGTTCATCGCCTTTGGTATTAATGGTCGGCCCCATATTTTCGGCTGGTGTCCAGGTGCCATTGGCCCGCCTGTGACTTACGTACAAATCGCTTCCGCCATAGCCGCCCGGCCTGTTGCTGCTAAAATACAGGGTGTTTTTATCAGGGCTAAGGCTGGGGCTGCTATCCCAAAATTCTGAATTAATGCTGTACCCCATATTCATGGGCTCACTCCAGCCGTTTGGCGTGTTGTAGCTGATAAAAATGTCAAAATCACCATCACCCTTACCCGGAAAATCACCCGCAAATAACAGCCACTCGCCATCCTGCGAAATATTGATGGCGCCTTTAAATGGCTGCAGGTTAATAGAGCCGTCAATCAATTTAGCCTTGCTGTATTTTCCATCCGGCAAAAGTTTGCTTTCAATAATATCTTCTCTTCCTCTCTCACCCCGCCTTGTAAAAACAAAAGTGCTGTCATCAATGGTAAAACTGGGATAGTATTCACTGGTGCTGCTGTTTATACTGTCTCCCATATTTACCGGGGCGAAACTATAATTGGCAGCAGGATGTTTTTTTGCATAGTCAATAGCAAACTCATAACAGCGTTTGCGGTATTGCCCGGACTTTATGCTGTTGTCAGCAAGTTTTGGGATTGACAGAAAATCGTTTACTGCTGCTAAAGCGCTGTCAAACCTGCCGAGCCCTGCAAGATCTATAGAATAAGGTAATTCATAATACCTGAAATAGGCGCTGTCTTTCGCGCGCGCAAGTTCATAATAATCAACGCATTTTTGATAATCCTTCAATTCGCCGTAAACGCCTGCCATACTAAGGTAAGCATCCACGTAGTTCGGGTCGTACTCAATGGCTTTTCCCAACAATGGAATGGCATCCCTTACCAGCCCGTCGCGTAATTGCAGCATTGCCTTATCGTATGCCTCCTGTGCTTTTTTATTAGCCGGGGGTGGATCCGTTTGCGCTAAAAGGCTTGAATCGCCTAAAAGCAGCAATGCCACTATCAATATAAAACTCTTCATGGTAAAGCAAGGTCGCAAAAAGCGCGCAATGTGGTTGTTAAAGTTAAATTGCAATAGAAAGCCTGCTTGTTGAAAACGACCAGTGTGAAATAATATTGCAATAACATACCTGGTAACAACAGAACAAAAAAGCAACGGTAAAATTTACATACCGTTGCTTTACTAAACAGGCTGAGTGCCGCCGCCTTATTTAATGCTTAGCCGCATGCCAGCGTAAATCATTCTGCCGAATGCCGGCCCCCATATAACAGACGCGTCAAAATAATGCCCAAAAGGGTTTGCCGCATCAATAATTAACTGTTTTTGTGAATAGTTATTCAAATCTTCCGCCCCGGCGTATAACTCCCACGCTTTAAGGCTTTTACTTATTTGCAGGTTCATTACTGCATAAGCGGGGCTATAATTTTGCCATTGGTATTGTGCCGGTACATCGCCTGAATAGGGCAGCCTTTTCTGGCCAATTACCTGCACAGTATAATCAAATTTCCATTTGTTTGCTGTTTCGTAATGCACACTTGCAAATGCCCTTTGCTTTGCTACCAGCGGTCGTTCCAGCAACGCATTATGATAGGTTGTTTTAACATCAAATAAGCGGTAGGCCAGCCGTAAATCTACCCGCTTCACCAAACTGTAATTTATTTCCGCCTGCAGGCTGTTTGAATACGATTTGCCCTGCAGGTTATAAAAATTAATTTGTGAGGCGCTCTTGTCAACATCGGCAATAACCTGGTTCACAAAATCTGTTCTGAAAAAGTCCAGCGTCATACTGCCATCCTTTTGAAATAACTTAAACTTCTGGTCTATGCTGATTCCTTCGTTCCACGCAATTTCAGGTTTTAAGCCATAAGCGCCACCTGGAATACCAGACATAATATTGATAGTTCTGCTGCTGATAAACCAGCCGGTATTTTCCGCGAAAATATTAGCCGTGCGTTCACCTCGTCCTGCACTGAAACGCAGTGTTGTGTTTTTATATGGCTGGTAACGCGCATTTAACCGCGGCGTGATAAAATACCCAAACAGGCTATTGTGGTCGGCCCTGATTCCTGCAACCATGTTGAATTTGGCAGAAGCCTCCCAGGTATATTCAAAAAAGGCTCCGGGCACAACTTCTTTCCTTCTATAATTTACGGCATTAAATGTTTCATTATAATAGTCATACAAAAAGCTTATACCTGTCCTGAATTTATGATTGGTGTTACCGATAATAGACTGGTAAATTAGATTGGCGTAGGCATTTTGCTGCTTTGCATTGTAGGCTGTCAATCCAAAATAATCGTTTTGCGTATGGCTAAAGGCAGCAACCTGCAAACCAATACTTTTATACTTCTTTTCCGGGAAAATGTAGCCCAGCTTTCCAAATACTTCGTATCGCTGGTTATCAAGGCCAATACCATAGTGGTTGGTAGTTAACTTATCTGTTGCGGGGTTAAAATTTACCTGGCCGCCTGTTTTATCATCTGCCAGTATCTTAAAGCCAACCTGGCCCAGTAAACCCTTGCTGTTATCGTACTGCCAGCGGTTTAAAACCGTAAACTGGTTGCCCGAAGGTAAATCTCTAAACCCGTCACGGTTGCCGTCTATGGTTTTGTTGGTTAAAAAGTCATCATGCAGCAGCAAAGCAGTGCTCCATTTGCTGTTAACCTTTTGAGCAGCATTAAAGTTAATTTCCGTTTTGCCCATGTCATTTACATAAGTATTCAAAAACAATTTTTCACTGGTGCCTGGTTTTTTTTCTTCAATGTTAATTTGCCCGGCAATACTTTCATAACCATTTGCGACAGACCCTGTGCCTTTTGTAAGCTGTATGCTTTCTATCCATGAACCCGGAATAAAACTTAACCCGTTTGAGGTAGCGATGCCCAGCGGCCCCGGCATGTTTTCTACTGTAAGCTGTGTATAAATGCCGGCTAAACCTAATAGCTGTATCTGCTTGCTTCCGGTAACGGCATCGTTATAAGAAACATCAACAGATGGGTTGGTTTCAAAACTCTCGCTCAGGTTGCAACATGCGGCTTTATACAATTCCTTTTCGCCAATTACCTGTGTGCGTACCGCAGTTAAAGAAGAAGCGTAATATGCTCTTTTACTGCCATAAACCGTTACATCTTTTAGCTGGCTGCCGGCAGCTAAAATTATTTTTAACTGCTTGTTATCTTCAATGGCCACAGTATCAGCCCTGTAACCGGCGTAAGATATTACCAGCCTGCTGCCGCGTGTATCTTCTGGTATGGAAAATACCCCAATTGTATCAGTTATAACGCCTTTGTTTTGATTTAACCAATAAACGGTAGCATTCGCCAGCGGCTCAAACTTACCCTTATCGTCAACGCTAACAACAAGCCCTTTTATAATGCCAGCTTCAGGGGAAGGCTGCCACCGAAGGCTGTCAAAACTTTTTTGTTGCTCTTCGTTATTTCGGTACAGGCAGCAGGAAGGCAGGCTGTTATACACTTCGTCTTTTGCCTTTTTAAATTGAGTATCGTGGCCCGCATTAACTATTCTTTGCTGTATTTTGTCAAGTGTTGTTTTGGCAGTGTTATATGTGAGCGACAATATTTTCGAATCAATACCCCAGCGGGCTGATTCAACACCTTTACCCCTGGCCGCTGCCTCAATGCGGTTTTTGCATTGCTCGCAGTTGCCATATACCGTAATGTTTACGGTAGTATCTTTTGCATTTGCCTGTGCATCTGCATACGCTAATGAGTACATGCACACGGCAAGTGTTATAATATATTTCATGAGAAACCTGTATTTGATGGTTTGAGAATTAATTAATCCTTATAACAGGATGCATCAAATACGGTAAATGCAAAAACGAATATTTAACGGCACCGGTTCAGGCCGTATAGGAGGTCCGTTGATGGTGTTATCGGTAGAAGCTAGCAGTCTTTTTGTGAAAGATTCATTATGATTAATATAAGCCGTATAAAGCGCCGTAAAGTGAGTAAGGTTAGCGCCATGTAATGAAAGAGTTTCATGGCTGTCACTTACCTTAAATACCGTTTGTGTATGCCTGCAGCAACCATCGTCTTTTTTATTGTGGCCGGCAAACGCTGTGGCTGTAATACTGGATGACTGAAGGTTACCGCAACAATAAAAGCGGTTAACGCTTATTCCGCATACGGAAAGCATATACAAACATCCCAGCAATATAACTGCGGCTTTCTTCATTATGGCTGCAAAGGTAGATGTAATTATTATTGCCTCAATCTCCTGCCGTCAGCGACGTGGCTGATATATATCAGTAGTTAAGCATCCCGGCGTGGCAAAAAAGCGTATTTTTCCTTCCTGTCACATATATCGCCTGTTTCGTCACATCAGCAAAAATGCAGGCATGCCTTTGCAGTAACCTTGTGTAAAAATTACAGGGTATGAAAGTTAGGTGGCGGCAACACGAGACCTTGGCGATAACTATAATAGCAGCATTTGCTGCAGTGCGTTATTTTTTGCGCATGTTTACAGGTGCGCCTTTTAGCGAGAATATTGCTTTTTATAAAAACATATTACTGGCGCAATATGCTGTACTGGTTATTCAGTATGGCTGTTATATATGGTTAAATAAGGGTGTTATAGCACAATTACCCCTGCCGGGCAAGGTACCTGTTACCCGCGCTAAGCAAGGCCTTGAAAGCATACTGTTTAAATATGGGGTTACCGCATTGCAATTGATTGCAATTATATACCTGCTTGGACCTGTAAGTAATATTATAGAATACTTCGGCACAAAAAACTTCCCCGGCCCCGCTATGGCTAACAGTATAAGCGGGGTTTTGCCGGCGCACCCGCAGGAGCCATATAATATTTTTGGGGGTTTTGACATTACTGCATTTTTTGTTAGCATTTATATTGCATACGCACTTATGCGCGAGCTGGTTATTTATGCGGTTGAGAAAGCAAATAACCGTTTATTATATACCGCAATTGTTAACCAGTTTACATTACTGGCGTTGCTGCTTGTGGCAGTGTACCCCCTGATGTTTATCATACTTCCTGCTGACATACAGGGGCCTTTAGGGGTATCTGTCGGCACATTATTATACGTATTGGCGCCTACAATATTAGGGGTATATGTTGCAGAGGCTTACTGGCTTTTTCCGCAAAAGGGCAACAGGCCATTATTGCGTTCTGGCATTAACGGTAAACTGCTGATGGTTACTGCTATTTGTGCGATGCCGGTAGTGTTTTTGCATAATGATACAAGCAGTCCGTGGTCTGTTTTATTTACCTGGTGGTTATTTCATCTTGTTATAACAACACCGCTTTCGTGGATGGTATACCAGCAGCGTAAAGACAAAATTTTGCAACTGCGTGATATGGAGCAAGACCTTACCCGCTCAAAAGCTGATATACAATTTCTCCGCTCCCAAATAAACCCGCATTTCCTGTTTAACGTGCTGAATACAATATATGGCACTGCCCTGCAGGAAAAAGCCACGCGTACGGCGGAAAGTATTCAAATGCTGGGGGATATGATGCGGTTTATGCTGCACGATAATACCAGTGATGTTATACCCATGGAGCGCGAAATTGAATACCTGCAAAACTATATTGCGCTGCAAAGCCTGCGCATACAGTCGTCACCCAATATAACATTGCAAACAAATATCAGCACTCCCGGCTGCAACCATAATATAGCCCCTATGCTGCTGATACCTTTTGTTGAAAATGCTTTTAAGCACGGTATCAGCCTTCGCGAACCATCCTGGATAAAGATTGATTTACGTTGCGATGAGCATAATGTATGGTTTAATGTGCATAACAGCATGCACCCGCGGACGGATAACGATACTGAAAAAATCAGGAGCGGTATCGGCATTATTAACGTAAAAAAACGCCTGCAGGCAAGCTACCCCAACAAACACACGCTTGTGTACAACGCGGATGGCAGTGAGTTTTTTGTACAACTGAATATTCAATTTTAAAATCATTAAATATGAAAAAAATAACCTGGCTGCTTGCAGCAATTATAACAGTATGCGCCGCAAACGCGCAGGATTCAACGGCGCGCAAATTAGATGAAATGGTAACTGCGTACACAAAATTGGGGCGTTTTAACGGTTCGGTTTTGGTGGCGCGGAAAGGGGTGATATTACTGCAAAAAGGCTACGGGGTAAGGAACGATTCAACCCATACCAATAACGATGAAAATACACAGTATCAAATTGCCTCCGTTACAAAGCAGTTTACCGCTACCGTTGTTTTAAAGCTGGTGGAACAGAAGAAGATGCACCTTGACGATAAGCTAAGCAAATATTACCCCGGGTTTCCCTATGGTGACAGTATCACCATTTGGAACCTGTTAACCCATACATCAGGCATGCGCAATTTTACAGAAGAAGATACAGGCATACAAAAAACAGACGAGGAGCACATGGTGCCATACCTAAAAACACTCAAGCCTGATTTCGCGCCTGGCAAAGATTGGCATTACAGCAACTCAGGCTATGTTATGCTGGCTTATATTATACAAAAAGTTTCAGGCATCAGCTACTTCCAGGCGGTGCGCAAATACATCTTCAACCCACTGCACATGAGCAGCAGCGGTTTTGATTTTACGCACCTTACCGGGGCCGAAAAAGCGGTTGGTTATGATGTGCTGAACGACAGCGTGCATGAGCGCGCCCATATTGCAGATTCGAGTGTTACGCTGGGTGCAGGCTCTATTTATTCTACAGTAGAAGATATGTACAAATGGCACCGCGGGTTGCAGAAATATAAAATCGTTAATAAGAGTTTGATGGAAGAAGCTTATATACCCTGCCCCCAACACAACTACGGTTTTGGCTGGCAGATTGATTCAGTATTCGGCCGAAAGATGGTTTCGCACAGTGGCGCTATATCGGGCTTCGGCAGTAACTTTGCACGCATACCGGCTGATGATGTGTGTATTGTAGTATTGAGCAACAAGGGGGGCAGCACCTTTGATGCAATGCATATTACTGACAAGCTGCTGGCAGTACTATACAACCAGCCGTACACAATACCTGTTAAACGAACACCTGTGCAAGTGAGTGAAGCGGTTTTGAAAAGGTACACCGGTACGTACGAAGTGTCCGAAATGCACCTTGTGATAGACGTATCAATAAATGACGGAAGGCTAATTGCGCAGCCGGCACGTGATGGCCACCCTGGCCCGACAGCAATATTAGTGGGGGAAAACGACAGGCGGTTTTATATTGAAGCTGATGAAGAGGCTGAGACAGAGTTTGATGTGGATGATGCCGGTAAAGTAAAGGGATTAACCATTTACCAAAACGGCATAACAAAATACGCTGTTAAAACAAAATAATGCTGAAAGCTGTTGCTATTGACGATGAACCTGTGGCGCTGGATGTGATACAATCACTCGCGGCTAAAATAAGCTTTGTGCAGGTAGCTGCCTGTTTTACCAATGCGTTTGAGGCATTGCCGTACCTGCAGCAGCAAAAAGTTGACCTGCTTTTCCTCGACATAAAAATGCCGGATATTTCCGGCATTGATTTTTTAAAAGCAATACCCAACCCACCGATGGTAATATTTACCACAGCCTACAGCGAGCATGCCGTACAAAGTTTTGAACTGGATGCTATTGATTATTTGCTTAAACCGTTCTCGCAGGCGCGTTTTTTAAAAGCATGCACAAAAGCTTATGAGCAATACCTGCTTAAAAACCCGGAAACAACACCATCGTTTATATTTATAAAAACCGGTACCGAACAGGTAAAAGTTAGTTTTGATGAAATAATGTACGTTGAAAGCAGCGGCAACTATATGCAGTTTATATGTGCAGGTAAAAAAATTACCAGCAGGCTTACCATGGGCGAAGCCGAAACATTGCTGCCGGCGGCTGAATTTGTTCGCATACACCGGTCTTATATCGTTTCAAAAAGCCAGGTTACAAAAATAGACAGGAACACCGTATGGGTGCAGCAAACAGCTTTACCCATCGGTAGCGCGTATGTTAATGAAGTTGTGAAAATGATACAATAAAACCGTAGAAAGATGGCATAAACTGCTTACTTTACAGCAGGTGTAACACTTTTAAGCCCTATAAGCCCAACTAATATAATACCAAAGAAAAACAACTCGCCAAAGCTGTAACCTTGTTTAAACACGGTAACATCCACAATTTTAACCCCTATCAGCGCAACGCCAATCCAAACAGCCATGGCTGTGGACGCAGGTATTTGTTTTATGGCCATAGAAAAGAAAACGATATTGCCAATACCCAAAAATATGTACCCGAGCAGCGGTAAAAGGTCGTGAAAATAAGTGCTGTCACTAAAAAGATGCAGCCATTTTATGGCGAGCACTTTTTTTACGTTAAGGAATTTAATTGAGAAGGTCCACCCTATCTCAAATATCGAAGCAATAAACAAATACAGCCATGCCATGGACGGTTATTTTAAATTTTCAGCAAATTGTTGCGGCATGTTTTCAAAGGTCTCTTCAGGCTGTGTTTCAACGATGGTTTTATTGGCCGGTTTCTTTAAAAACAGCTTTATAATATTTGGGCGAAGGTTATAATAAAAGCGGAACGCTTTGCTTTTATTTACCAGCTTTTGTTCGTTTATTTTTTTAACTGCAAACAAGTGTTGTAAAAAATAATCTTTCGGGTAATCATAGTACAGGCCAAAACGATGCGGCTTTTTATCAGGCAGGTATGCAGTGCCGAACATCCAGTCCCAAATGGCAAGTTTGGTGCCGTAATTAGCAAAAAACACTTCCCGCTGGTCTGCATGGTGCCACTGGTGCATTTCAGGCCCGTTGATGATATATTGAAGCTTGCCTGATTTAACATTTATGTTGGAGTGTATGTACATACCCCAAACCGCATCAATCAAAGCCTTTATGGGTACAATAATGGGGTTTGCACCAAGGAGAACTATAGGTGCAAATTCAATGGTTTGATTAATTAATATTTCAATACTGTGGCTGCGGGTGCCCGCCAGCCAGTCAACTTCTTTATTACTGTGGTGCGCCTCGTGTGTGCGCCACAATATTTTTGAATGGTGCTGCCATCGGTGAAACCAATAGATATAAAAATCATGTGTTACCAGGAAAAACAATAATTGCAGGGCTATTGGCCAGTTATATACCAGTTTCAGGGATGATAGGTGATAATGATTGTCTATCGGTGTAATGATGTAATCAAATATCAAAATTTGCAGAAAATAGCTTTGTATAAAGGTGTACCAGATAAGGTCAACCCAAAAGCCTTCCCTGAAAATTTTAAGCCCTTTCCTGTATGGATACTTTCTTTCTAGAAAAATAAAAACAAATACGCTTAAAACCAGTATTGAGGTTGTATAATAAACTATATGGTTCAAAAAATAAAATTAGCCGTTTACTAATGTTGTTGCTCTTCTCAATCGCTTCATAGCGCCAAGCTCACTGTCATACACACGCTTTATGCCGTCTCCAAAAGCTGTTTCAACATCACGTATATCCCGCACAAGCCGTTGCATGCCCTGGGGTTCCACTGATGCTGCCTGGTCGCTGCCCCACATAGCCCTGTCAAGCGTAAAATGCCTTTCCACAAAACTGGCGCCCATTGCCACCGCGGCCACTGTGGTGGACAGGCCGGTTTCATGGCCGGAGTAACCTACCGGCGTTTCAGGGTACATATCTTCCAGCGTATGTATCATTTTTAAATTCAGCTCTTTTGGCGGGCAGGGATAGGCTGAAGTTGAATGTGCTATTAAAAGATTTTTTGTGCCGAACTTTTCAATAGTTTCTGTTATCTGGTTAATGGTTGACATGCCGGTAGAAAGTATGTACGGTTTGTTAAGCATGGTAACTTTCTCAATCAGCGCATGGTCTGTAAGAGATGCCGAAGCAAATTTATACATGGGCGGGTTAAACTGCTCAATAAAATCAACTGCTTCTTCATCCCAGCATGACACAAACCAATCTATACCTTTTTCTTTACAGTGAGCGTCAATAGCCGCATAGTCATCATATCCAAACTCAACCATGTGGCGGTAGTTTATATAACTCATGCGCCCCCAGGGGGTATCGCGCATAATATCCCACTGGTCTTTTGGCGTGCAAAGCTCAGGCGTGCGTTTCTGAAATTTTACTGCGTCACAGCCCGCTGCCGCAGCTTCATCAATCAGTTTTTTGGCAATATCAAGTGAACCGTTATGGTTAATGCCTATTTCTGCAATAATATAAACAGGCTGCCCCTGTCCAATACTCCTGTTATCGCGTATGTTTATATATTTCATATTCCCCGGGGTTTTTAATTTGCAAATTAAGTTTTTACTGTTTGTTGCAGGGCAATTATGCATTCGGCAAACTCCCTGAAGGCGCCGTAACCGCCTTTGTTCTTACATACGTAATCCACCTTTATAGCTACCTGCTCCATTGCATCTGCAGGGCAGGCTGTAAAGCCAACTTTTTCCATTATGGCCAGGTCGTTTACATCATCGCCAATGTAGGCCACCTGGTCAGCTAATACGTTTTTTCTCTCCAAAATATCGTTCAATATACCCGCTTTATCCTTTACTCCCAAATTCAGCTCCGTTATCTTTAGCTTTTCGGCCCTTTTTTTGACAGACGGTGAAGTTTCGCCGGTTACAATGCCCGTATCCACACCGCACAGGTTTCTCAAACGCTCTACACCCATTCCATCCCTTATGGAAAACTTTTTAAACACCTCCCCGCCTTCACCATAATATACACCATTGTCCGTAAGCACACCATCTGAATCGGTGAGCAATAGTTTTATTTTAGCCGCTTTCTCTTTTAAAATATTATGCATTTGCGTTATTATATAGCTGTCCACCCGCCGTCAACTACCAGGTTGGCGCCGGTCATGTAAGACGAGGCCTCGCTTGCCAAGAAAACAATTGCACCCTTATAGTCAGTGGGGGCGGCCATACGGTGCAAAAGTGTTTTGTTGGAATAATTTTGTATGAAATACTCATCCTGCCTGTTTTCAACACCGCCGGGCGATAGAGTGTTTACCCTTACATTCTTAGCGCCCCAGTAAGAAGCAAGAAATTTGGTGAAACCAATAACGGCGGACTTTGTAACAGGATAAGACGGCGACTTATAAAAAGTTTGCTCGCCTTTTTCATTTTTATAGATGTTTTGGTCAGGAGCGACAATACCGTACGTGGAGGCGATATTTATAATGCTGCCCGAGCCTTGCTGCGCCATTACTGTACCGAATATTTGTGAGCAAAGAAATACGCCGCTTACGTTTACCTGCCAGCTTTTATTCCACATTTCAAGCGGGTAGTGTTCAAACATTGATTGTGTGCCAGCCAGTGCGGGGTTTTCAAACATATCATTTATGGCTGCATTATTTACAAGCACATCAATGCAGCCGTACTTATCCAATATTTTTTGTTTGGCCTGCTCCACCGAAACTGGGTTTGTTACATCAAGCCCGACTGCCAGGTGGTCGCCTTGAAGGGTGGCTGCAACATCAATACAGGCCGCTTCATTAATATCTGCTGCTACCACGTTGGCCCCTGCTTCCGCAAGCGCGGCACAATGGTGCCTGCCAAGGAGGCCGCATGCCCCGGTAACAATCGCTGTTTTATTTTGAAGAGAAAATAAGTTCATAATGTAAAAGTGTGAGAGGGACTGTGTGCGGTAAAGGCTATATGCCTTACACCCGTGCCTTACGCCTTCACTTTTGGTTTCATATTAAAATTGCTTACTTTTCTAAACACCGCTTCAACGGGCTCTCCTTTTAATAACGATGTTACGCCACCGTTTTCAATAGCTTGTTTAAGCAGGGCAAGCACTACTTTATATACTTCCAGCGTATAATTAATATCTTCATCGGTGTGGCTAAAGCACATGTTGTGAAAGCCAGACCACAATATGCCGCGCTTTATCATCTCCTGCTGCACGTACGACTTTACTTCAAGCGGGTTGCCTGCTGAAGGGTCAAACGTAATAAGTGAGCGGCAGTCGTAGCCAACGCACTTTGTATAGTTGCTTATGCCGAGGCTTTCGGCAATGGCATTATAGCCATCTTTCAGCAGCTTGCCTTTTTCAGCAAGATAAGCAGGCACATTTTTTTCAATCATTTCGTTAATTGTAGCAACAGCCGCTGCGAGGGACAAGGCTTCACCACCAAACGTGGTAAAGAAGAATACATCTTTTTCAAATAACTCCATAATATCCCTGCGGCCTGTCAGCAATGATATGGGCATGCCATTGGCAAAGGCTTTTGAATAGCAGGCAAGGTGAGGGGTAACATCAAAATATTCCTGTGCGCCGCCTACTGCAATGCGAAAACCTGTCCACATTTCATCAAAAACTAACAAAGTCCCGTTGGCATCGCACAATTCCTTTAATTCTTTTAGGAAGTTATTTTTGGGCGCTTCAAACACAAATGGCTCAAGCACTACACAAGCTGTATCTTCATCGAGCGCATCTTTTACTGATTGTATGTTGTTATAATCAAATGTAGCGCTTAGCTCTTGCACCTGCGCAGGTATACCCGCGTTACGGCTTGTAACAGCAATATACCAATCATGCCAGCCATGGTAGCCGCAACACAACACTTTGTTCCTGCCGGTATAAGCCCTGGCAACCCTTACTGCAGCGCTCACCACGTCTGCACCTGTTTTGCTGATGCGGATGGATTCAGCATTTGGAATAACTTTATTGATAAGGTCTGCAAGCGTAACTTCCAGCTCATGCATTAATGAGAAAGTAATGCCGTCTTTCAACTGCTCTTTAATTGCGTCATCCACTTTGGGGTAGCAATATCCCAGCGAGATAGGGCCAATGGCCATGTTATAATCAATATATTCATTGCCGTCAACATCCCACACATGGCTGCCGTTACCGCGTTTCATATACTTTGGCGCCACTCCTTTTATGTACTGGCCGGGGCCTTTGGCCAATGTTTGTGTTACAGGCGTCATTATTTGCGATGCACGTGCATATAGCCTGTCGCTTTCGGTAGTTACCGGGTAATCTTCGTTAAATGATACTGTATTAGGCATTGGCAATTTTTTTATGATGATGGAATTCTGCGGTTATTTTTTGGGCGATTTTGGCTGGAGTGAAGCCTTCGAATTCGAGTACCTCATTTAATAATCCCGGCTTAAACCATTTTTCTTTCAGCGCCATCGGGAATACAGGCGCGGTAAGCCTGTTTTTCAGCAATGTTTCCGCCACAATGGAATATAACCCGCCGGTAAGCAAATGGTCTTCTATTGTTACCAGTAATTCACTTTTCAAGGCACTGCTTATAATGGCCTCTTCATCAACAGGTTTTAAAGAACGCATATTGATCAGCCCAACTGACAGGCCGCTTTGTTCAAGCAGTTGTTTTGCCTGCATGGCATTGTCAAACAAAAAGCCATAAGTTAACAGGGTAATATCCCTGCCGGTGCTGATTACTTCAGCTTTGCCGTATTCATACGGCGCATGGGTATAACCGCCCTTTTTATGGTTTGCCCTTACGTAAGCCGGGTTGGGTGATTGCCATATTGCGGGCAGCATCTCAACAAGGTCCTGTTCATCGGCGGGGCAAAAAACTTCCATACCAGGTATGCCGCGCATTATACTCACATCCTCAATGCTCTGGTGCGTTGGGCCATTGCCGTCTGACAAAAACCCTGGTATATAGCCTGTTAGTTTTACGGGCAGGTGCGCAATACCTACATCAGTGCGTATAAATTCAAAGGCGCGCATGGTTAAAAAAGGCGCCAGCGCGTGTACAATGGGTACGCGGCCGCGTAATGCAAGGCCGGCGGCCATACCAATCATTGTTTGTTCAGTAATACCAGTATCAATAAACCGGCTGCCAATAGCTGCGCCAACATTACGCACCAGTGCGCGGTTTTCAGCAGTCATTACTATAATACGTTCGTCAGCAAGCGCTGTTTTTATAAGCAGTTCTTCATAATTCATGCTATCTCACAATTAAAGTTTCTGATTCAAGCAAAGCTTTCTCGTTTCCGTGCAGTTCGTTCAGTAAAGCATTAGCTTCGTCCCGCGTAAACGCGCAAAACCAACGGTCTGCCCTTGCTTCTATGCTCGGCAGCCCCCTGCCGCGTAAGGTATCGGCAACAATAACATTCACTTTATCGGCGCTATATGGAAGATTGTGCAAGGCATTGCCGATAGCATTAAAATCGTGGCCATCTATCCTGGTAACATTGCATCCGAACGCTTCAAATTTATCTGCCAGTGGCTCGAGCGGCACAAGGTCTTCTGTTCTTATATTGGCCTGGAACTGGTTGCGGTCAACTATTATAGTAAGGTTGTTCAGTTTGTAAGCGTTGGCCACCAATATTGTTTCCCAAACTGAACCTTCATTCAATTCCCCGTCACCTGTTATTACAATAACCCGGTTATTTTGCTCTGTAAGTTTACAATCAAGGGCTACACCTGCAGCTACTGAAGGTAAATGGCCCAGCGAACCTGAATGAAACTCGACACCCGCAACATTACGGTTAGGGTGCCAGTACACCGTATCCTGGGTGAGCAGGTGGTTGGCAAGCCTTGATTTGTCAATAAAGCCCAATTCGGCAAGCGTAGAATACAACGCCGGAACATCATGCCCTTTGGAAAGGAAAAGATAATCCCGCCCGGGGTTTTTTACGTCATTTTTGTCAATATTTAAAAATCCACTGTACAGGTAAACCACCAGTTCAACACACGAAAGCGAGGCGCCGATAAAACAGCCGCCGCCCACAGACATATCAATAATGTGCTCTCTCACTTTTAGCGCCAACGATTGCAGTTCGCGCATTTTTGCTTCTGTCATATATTATATTACTCTAATATTTTTGTTTGGCCGGCAGAGATTGTTTTTAGTTCATCAAGATGGTGCCTGTACCAATTTACGCCTGCCAACTGGCTGTTTATATTGTATATATCTTCCCGTTTTTGCAACAGCAAAAGTATATCCTTATACGAAAATAGCGGGTTAGCAGAATATAACTCGTTAAATACCTTTTTAATAAAATTAAAATCCTCTTTATAATCAATGGTCCAGCGGTGTATCATGCTCAGGTCTTCACCACCCTCCATTGCCACATTTCCAACCCTGTATTTTTCTGGTCGTTCCCATATATACGGCGTTGCGTGCTCACGCTCAAATGCTTTATCAGCATGCAGCCACGCATCTTCCAGCGCTTTTATGCTCATCACCTCAACATCATTGCCATCCGGGTAAGTGGCCGGGTGAAGATTACTTACAAAGTCGTACCTGTTTATATTTTCAAGATAGTACCCTATTACTTTGTCAATAATGCCGGGGCTTATCAGGGGGCAATCACTGGGTATTTTAACCACAACATTGGCATCGTACTGAATGGCTGCCTTGTAATGGCGGTCAATCAAATCTGCCGGGTGGCCACGGTAACACTTTAAGCCTTCCCTATCGCATATATATTCAATAAGGTCATCGCTGCTGTCCGTTGTAGTGGCTACTACCAGTGTGCCGTGTAATACTGATGCCATAATGCGCTCTGCCTGCCGCACAAACAGCGGCTTTCCTGCAACGCACATAAGCACTTTGTCGGGCAGCCTTGATGAGCCCCTTCTTGTTTGCATTACCGTAACAATATTGGGTTGCTGGTTTATCATTTTGCGGGTTGAAGTTTGTGTAATGTAAAGTTGCGCAAAAACTCGTTCCTGCTGCCTTTAAACTCAATATAGCTGCGGCATATACCAGCTATGTTTGCTGCAGAAGTGCCGCCGTTTTGTATGGGTGACAGTTTTTTAAGCTTTTCAACATCAAAGTACGAATGCACTTTTTTGCCTAAGGCTATACCTATATATACTACTGTTGAATATTGGGTGATTAACTCTCCGCAATTGGCCACCATGTGGCTGGTGTTACCTTCAGTGTAAATTAAGGCATCTGCCGGCGCCCACTTTTTTATTTCTGCTATTGCCCGCTCTTTCATTTCATTGGGGTGAAGCTTGAAGATAAGTTGCCTGCCCGCGGCAATTTTTACGCAGTTGCCGATAAATGCTTCGCGGTCATCCTTGTTAAAGGTTTCCCTGATGTCGGACGTAGCTACAAGCACATAGTTGTGATGGGGAAAATCGTTTTCCAGGAAAGATTCAACGTTATCGTAATTGGGAATACCGGTTACAAATATTTTTTCCCGTTGTGTACCCATGGATGCAAATTGCTCTTTGTAACCTTCAGATGCGGCGCAGTAAACATCGCAGATGTTTGAAGTTCCGTTAAGGGCAGTATTTCCAGCCCAGTAACCGGGCAGGTTAAATTTACGCGTAACTTTTCCCCAGGTTGTTAAAGGGTCGGTCATTCCTTCCTGCACAAAAACTGTTTTTAATGACCGCAACTTTTTAGTTATAATAAGATCAGAGCAGAAAACCGCCATGTCGTACCTGTTATTGTACGCAGATGAGGCATAGTCGTTACGCAGGTTGTTTTCTTTAAGGTATACGTCTGCTTTTCGTTTAAACTCGCCGCCTAAAATAGTTGTATCGAGTATCCCTTTTTTTACAGCAAGTTTTATAATGCGCGAATTGCTGTATAACTGGCTAAAAAAACAATCATAATCCTGTAGTTCCTGCGATACCTGGTGCATTTGGGTGGTTTGGTTTGGCGAACCAACCAGGAACAAAATCTTTTTTTTCGGCATAATAATTTCTCTTTTCCGGTCAGGTTAAAGAGTATGACCCCTTCTTATACACATTGCTTTTTTACATTAACAAAATGCCTTTTTTATAATTTGTGTATGCACTAACTATTAAAAATCACTGAAAAATAAAGGTATAGTAAAATTAATTTAAAACGAAAATTTATGTTCAGTTAACACAACCTAAGTAACTATAAAACGGGTTGCCGGGTTTGCTGTAAAAATGTAAATGTAATGAGAGATTACGCGTAAAAATAATGGTAATGTTCTCTTAACTGTTTGGTAACACGGGCTAAATATATTTGGGTTTAACCTGTGATAATGGATGTTTTACAATGGTTGGATGGAGTGGATAAGCAACTATTTACTTTTGTGCACCATTCTCTCGCCAACAACTTTCTTGATGCGATAATGCTTTTTTTGAGAAACCCGCCTGTGTGGGTTCCGCTTTATTGCTTTATGGTGTACTGGATTATACGTTACCATAAAAAATACGCCTGGAAATTTATTGCCGTAAGCATTATAACAGTGGCTTTTACTGATTATATGTCCGCCTCGGTGCTTAAGGAAATCTTTGAAAGGCCAAGGCCCTGTTACAGCCCCGCATTGCAACCTATCATCAGGAATATTATCGGTTGCGGGGGAGTTTATTCTTTCCCGTCTTCACATGCGGCCAACCATTTTGGTATGGCCACCTTTTGGTTTTGGGGCATATTTATTTTATCTGGTAAAAAATGGCACTGGCTCTGGTTTTGGGCGGCAATTATTTGTTTTGCGCAGGTATACGTTGGCAAACACTACCCTTTTGATGTGCTGTGCGGCGGCATATTCGGCTGGCTTTCAGGCATAGTTAGCGCCAAATTATTTGAAAAATGGGTTGCAGCACCGTCAGCAGAGCCCGGGATTAAGCCTGTACCAACAGAGTAATAATTGAAGGATTTATTAGCGGCTTTTACAATTTCCGCACTATATAATAGGGTTGGGTTTTGGTACCCCGTGTTGCAGGGTTAAGAAATTTTAACGTAAGCGTAGTTACGTGAAAACTTTGCCCGGTATAGATTAGCTGGTAGTTTGATTTATTAAGTGAATTATAACCTTTTAACGATGTAAGCAGGCAGCCTCCTGGTTTTATGGCAGATGTGTCCGTTACCCGGGGAAACGAGTAATTGCCATAAAAGTCAAGGCTTCTGCCCGCATCAATATCGTATACAAAAAAACGCAACTTATCAATATGCCGGCGGCTGATGGCCTCGGTTACGCCAATGCCTGTTTGATATTGCAATAACTGCCTGTAAAAACCTGTATTCAAAAACAAATTAATACAGGCCGCACCACCTGCAAGTAATATCAGCAGCCTGGGTGCGGCTAGCCATTTTTTAACAATAGCCAGCACTGTAACTGCGCATGCAATAATAAACAAAGTTACCAGCAACCAATTTACAGGCGGAAATGGTAACCATAGCAGCAACAATACAACAACAGCAAGCAGGGAAAGAATGATTGCGTGGGTTATGAAAACTGTTTTTTTCAAACGTGAGGAGTTGCCTGCATATAATAATACATATACAACCCGCGCTGTAATGATGGCAGCTAATGGAAACACCACGAAAATATAATGAGGCAATTGTGCCCTGCTGGATGCGAGTGCGCAATAGGTAATAATAAAACCGCCTGTGCTTATGTATTCTTCATGTTGTTGCAATAAAAACTTTTTGCCTGCAAGTAACTTTACTGAGTAAATAAGCCCGGCACTAAAAAGCAATACCCAGGGTAAAAAACTCCACAGCATGTTTTGAAACAGGAACAAAAAGGAATCATTTTCATGCCATACATTTTCTCCTGTAATACGACCGAAACTTTGTGTCCAGTAAAAAAAGCGCAGACCTGAAACATGCTGCAGGCCATTTACCGTCTTCTCCGAGTGCAGGTCAAATTGCATGTACAATCCAACACTCATTGGTACCAGTAGTAGTGCTATAATAACAAGCATCACAAGGTATTGCCACCGGAAAAAATCTTTGAAGCGCCTTGTTAACAAAAGGTGAGGGACAAATGCAAAAACAATTATCATTAGGGCAACAGGGCCTTTGGTAAGCATACCACCGGCTATTGCCACCGACGCAATTACCAGGTTTTGCCATTTTTTATGCTCCAGCCATTCAGCCAATTGCCATAAGGATAATATCACCCACCCCATCAGCATGGTGTCAGTCCTTACATCATGGTTTATTAAAAACATTGCCTGGCAGGAGGCAAGTATTAAAGCCCCCAACAAAGCCAGTTTTTCGCTATAATATAATAATGCTAACCTGTAAGTGCTGTAGATGGCAAGGATGGAAAACAAAAATGATGGCAGCCTGTAAGCAATATCATTAATGCCGAACAAATACATGCTTAATGAACTCAACCAAAACAACATGGGGGGCTTATCCAGGTAATCACGCCCCTGGTCATACACCTGTAAAAAACTTTTATGCAGCAACATTTCCCGGCTTATGTTGGCGTATTGTACTGCATCAACCTCCATCAGGGGAATAAACCAGCCGCTTATATATACCGCAATACATATAATGATAAGAATGTAAAAGGCTCTTCTTTCACCAGTTGTTATATCATTTAACATCTGCCGTTTTTTTTACGCTGGTAAAAAGCCACTTATTAACGGTATTGTATTTTGCCTCCAGCACTACTTTATAAAAATCAGAAGGCAGTGCACTTACATCAACAAGCGCATGACGGGATGTTAGGGGCACCGTGGCAAGCAGTCGATATTCATCCTTTCCGCCGGTTTTAAAATTATTGGTAGTAGCTACCCAAACTTTTACATAGCCGGTTGTATCAGTGGCATACCAGCTAATGTCAATATTATTTTGTATAAAATTAAGTTCCGGCTTAACTATTGAGACCGGCCCGGTAAATGGCGTGCCGTCTATTTCTCTGGCAATATCCCCCTCTAGCTTAATATGCATAAAGCGGGCAATAGTAGGCATTATGTCCACTATACCCGGTTGGTAGTATATGGCATATTTATTTACCTGTGTATTGGCAACAATCCAGGTTGTACGTTGGCGGGGAGTTTGCCCGCCATGGTCGCGGCCATCTTTTTCCTGCCTGCCGTGATCGGTAGTAATAACAATCAGCCATTTTTCATTAAACTTCTTTTGCCGGTATTGAATGGCACTCCACAAGCGGCCAACCTGTGCATCCATCATTTTTACGGCGTCATACATCTGCGGACCATCACCATAAGCATGCCCCATATCATCCGTGTACTCAAGGTATACCCAGCTAAGGTCTGGCGCATCATTCTTTATGCCGTTTACTGCATCGTTAGTCACTTCTTCATCAATATTGTGCATGTACTCATCCCTGCTGTCATGCGGAAATTTTATTGTATCCAGTTCAAAACCATCTGCATGGTAGTCAACATGTATATTACCCGTTCGCGGCAGCCCTTCGCCAATCAGCTTTGTGCGGTTATCAATCCAGCTACTGTATTCGGCTATTTTTTTTGCCGGGTATTGTTCCTTAAGTAATTTAAAAATAGTAGGGTAGTTATAATTGGGCGCCTTTATATCATTTCCCCAAACGTTATGTTTATTTACCCAGGTGCCTGTTAGGAGGCTATTATAACCAACAGCAGAAATAGTGGGTGTTTCCGAGTAGGTACCTTTATCTCCACCAACATGTGCACGCATATAGGTACCATTTCCGGCAATCTCCTTTAAATGGGGTAATTCCAGCTTCTCGATAACATCAGCAGGAATACCATCTGCTATTACGAAAACAACTTTTTGCCCAAAAGTAAATACTGTAAGCAAGGAAAAAATAGTGGTAATAGCATATTTGAAAGGTATCTTCATCTCAAAATTATTTAATGTAAGAGGTTCAATGTTTTGTGCTTACCCGCCAAAACTATTATTGTACCGGCAAATTTGCGGAAGCGGCCCAATTATTAATGAATAAATAAAATTACAGGCTGTGGGAATTATTTGCCTTGCAGAAATGAGGCGGACATTTAGTGTTTAGGGTACATGTATATATTTATGTATCTGCAGGCTTAGTTCCCAGGCGGGGTGTGCTTTTATATAATTTATTATTAATGGTGTAACCACCGCTTCCTTGCTCCATTCCGGCTGAAGATATAGTTTACAGCCCGGTGACATAAGCGCTGCATATTTTTCGCCCCACTCAAAATCGCTCTTATTATAAATAATTACTTTTAACTCGTTAGCTTCAGGCAATACCGCGTCCAGGGGTTCTTTAAATTTTTTTGGTGAAAGGCATATCCAGTCCCACGAGCCACTTAATGGAGAAGAACCTGAAGTTTCAATATGGGTTTTAAGACCGGCAGCATGCAGGGCGGTAGTCAGGCCGGTAAGATTATGCATGAGGGGTTCACCCCCGGTTATTACCACAATTTCAGCAGGCGTTTGTTTTACCTCGTTAACCAGGCTTTTAACAGAATGCAGTGGGTGCCTGCCCTCGTCCCAGCTTTCTTTTACATCGCACCAAAAGCATCCTACGTCACAACCGCCCAACCGTATAAAATAGGCAGCCCTGCCCTGGTGAAAGCCTTCGCCCTGCAGCGTGTAAAAGCTTTCCATAACCGGCAGGGTGGTTGTATTAGTTGCATTATCAATCATTGCTCTCTTTTCAAGTATGCCTGCAGCGTATTTTTTAAAAGGCCGGCTATTGTCATTAAGCCAACCCCTCCGGGTACAGGTGTGATGGCCGAAGCTTTCCCGGAAACTTCTGTAAAGGCTACATCTCCTTTAAGGCGAAATCCTTTTTTCGCGGTAGGGTCATCCACGCGCGTTATCCCTACATCTATCACAATAGCGCCTTCTTTAACCATACCGGCTTTTACAAATTCCGGCCGGCCTAAAGCCGCGACCAGGATATCTGCCTGCAGGCAAATTTCTGCAAGGTTTTTGGTGTGTGAATGGCAGATTGTTACCGTACAATTGCCGTATTTGCTGTTGCTGCTTAGTAAAATGCTCATCGGCCTGCCCACAATATTGCTTCTGCCCACTACTACCGCGTGTTTACCTTTAGTGTCAATATTAAAATGTTCCAGCATCAGCATAATGCCATAAGGGGTGGCCGGTATAAATGTTTCAAGGCCCTGCACCAGTTTGCCTATACTTATGGGGTGAAACCCGTCAACATCTTTTGCCGGGGCAATACCTTCAATTACTTTTTGCTCATTTATTTGTTTGGGCAGCGGTAATTGCACTAAAATGCCATCTATTGAAGGATTATTATTGAGTTCTTCAATTTTCTGCAGTAAGGTACCTTCCTCTGTATCACTTTCAAACCTTACAAGGGTAGATTCAAACCCTATTTCAGCGCAGGTTTTTATTTTGCTTGCCACATAGGTTTCGCTTGCCCCGTTATGGCCAACCAGCACTGCAGCAAGGTGCGGCCGCCTTTTGCCGCCCGAGATTATCTGCTCAACTTGTTGCTTAATATGCTCTTTTACAGCTTGTGACGCTATTTTTCCATCAAGTAATAACATGGCGCAAAAGTATTATATATTAAATAACGCTTTCAATTTGTTGTAAACTCTTTTTCCATCAGTATTACTAGCTATCCTATTATTAAAATATTTTAAACATAGGGCAGTAAAACAGACCTAAAATGATAGAAAGAAACGTAGAAATGGTTTTTTTTGAAAAAAATTTAAATACTTAAAAAAATTTAATCTTGTAATTTTTTGCCTTTTTTAGGCAGCATTATCATGCAAACAGGCTAATCAACCATTTGTCAGGTAAATAATTAAATATATTTTTATTTTTAATATAAAAAAGGTTTTTACAAATGCAGCAGATTGCCTGCCTGTTTTGTCTTCTAAAATGTTAATGCGAAATTAACGGCGCGTTAAATTTTTTTAAATATTTGTGGTTTAGCCACTATATTTACACGCATAATTTTTTAAAAACTATAGTCACATGAGAAAAATTGTAAGTTTATTACTTGTGCTACTGCTATCTGTATCGATAGCCATAGCGCAAACCCGTACCGTTACCGGCATCATAACTGATGTGAACGGGGCTCCGATGGGTTTCGCTACTGTTACAGTAAAGGGAACGAAAGTTGCCACTGCTGCCGACCCCAACGGCAAATTTTCCATTAAAGCTAAAACCGGGGATGTACTTGTAGTTACATCTGCCAACGCTGACCCCAAAGAGGTTACAGTAGGTGCAGATAATAACATTACTGTACAGCTAACGCTTAAAACTACTGAGTTATCAACAGTGGTTGTAACCTCGCTGGGTATTAAAAGGGAAGCAAAATCATTAGGTTACAGTGTTGCTACTGTAAATTCTGACCAGCTTAACATTTCAAAACCTATTAATGTTGCACAGGGCCTGATTGGCCAGGTATCCGGTGCTCAAATAAGCATTATAAACAACGGAGTTGATCCGCAGATTCGCCTGCAGTTACGTGGTGAAAGGCACATCAACTACGACAACCAGGCATTACTGGTGGTTGATGGTATGCTGGTAAGAAATGATTTCCTTGCCTCAATTAATCCTGAAGACATTGATAACATTTCTGTTCTTAAGGGTGCCAGCGCCTCGGCTTTGTATGGTTCTGAGGCTACCAATGGTGTGGTAATAGTAACTACTAAAAGGGGCAGCAAAAATGGCAAGCCGAGGATAACCGTAGGTCAAACTGTTACCGCTGAAGAAATGGCTTATTTCCCATCACTGCAAACTACTTATTCAGGGTACGGTGGCGAGTTGGGTACATTCTTTGCCGGCACTCCTTACGCATTTAACTCAACTGATCCTTACACAGGGTTTACAAATTATATACCTTTTGAAAACCAGCAATATGGCGCTCCATTTGACGGTGACCCAAATAAAGGGTACATCGGCTCTCCAAATGAAAACGGCGAAGTTTTTAAAGTGCCGTTTAAAGCGCAGCCTGAAGACCCCCGCAGGGCATTTTTTGTAACTGGCTGGACCACACAAAGCGATGCGTCAATTTCTTCGGGTGATGCCCAAAATTCTAACTTTGTTGGTTTGCAGTATGCCAATGTAAAAGGCACCATGCCAAAAGATATGGCTCAACGGGCTAACGTTCGGTTTGCTGGAAAGCGTACCTACGGTATCTTTTCTATAGACTACACTATCAACTATTCTCATAAGCTTACAAATACAGTAGGCAACGATTTTAACGGCACTCCGGTTTACTGGAACCTCTTAAATACCCCTGCCAACATACCTATTACCATGCTTAAAGATTGGTATAACCCAACTTCATGGGCAAATGCCAACTATTATTATAATGCTTATTATGCCAACCCCTACTGGGCGATTGATAATTCGCGCGTAATAAATAAAATTGATAACCTCCAGGGCGCGTTTACAGCATCTGTTAAAGCTACCCCCTGGTTGAGCATTAACTACACTTTAGGCGCTTTGTTTACAACAACGGTATACAAGCAAACACTTAACGGTGTACAGTTTAACGACTTTGAAAGTTCGGACCCATGGGGAGAAGGTAACTACCAGTCTGGAGGTAACAAGCCCGGGTCTGTTAGTGACCAGTCAGTTTATCAAAAGCGTATTGAACAAAACATTTCTTTAAGCTTCCAGCATAAATTTGGTGCATTTGACACAAGGTTGATTGTAGGTAATGATATTTGGGACCGCTATTCAAACCAGCAGTACGACAATAACAGCAACTTGTATATACCAGGCCTTTTTAACGTTGCTTACGGCTCTAACATAACATTAGGAAATGTTTCACAGGGCATCTCTGAATCACGCCTTATAGGTGGTTATGCTGACCTTAGCGTTGATTATAAAGACTTCCTGTTCTTGCACGCTAACTATCGTCGCGACTATTCATCACTGCTTGCACCGGGTAACAACAGTTACGATGTGTATGGTGTAGATGGTGCGTTTGCCTTTACTGATGTTATCAAGTCACTAAAAAACAGCAGTTGGTTATCATTTGGTAAAGTAAGGGTTGCTTACAGTAAAACAGGACAGATTACCGCGAATCCGTATTCAACTGTAAATACTTTCGGCCTGTCCGGCGGTTTCCCTTACGGCAGCCTTGCTTCTCTGTCATTAAGCGGTACATACAACAACCCGTCTCTTGTTCCTGAAAAAACGATAGAAAACGAAGTTGGTATCGAACTGGGCCTTTTAAAGAATCATTTGAATGTGAATGCCACTTATTATACTGATGACAACTCAGAACAGATTTTCCCGGTGAACATTACTACTGCCACAGGTTACAGCAGCGCCTATGTAAATGCAGCGGAAACAAAATCACATGGCTGGGAGTTTGATGTTAAGTGGAACAGGATTGTAAATACAAAAACCGGTTTACGCTGGGATATGGCTGCTAACTTCGCTATACAGGAAACTAAAGTTATCGGTTTGCTTGGCGGCGTGAAAGACTTTAATATTGGTAACTCAAATCACGCAATAGTTGGCATGACTTTCCCGCAGATGTATGTGTCTGACCTCAACCGCGACCCCCAGGGGCATGTAATTGTTGATGCCACTACAGGGTTGCCAAGCTTAAGCGGAAACCTTATAGCAGCAGGTAATACTACCCCAAAATATATTTTGGGCTTAACCAGTACTTTAACATATAAAGAGCTTACCCTGCAAGTAATTGCCGATTACAAAGGCGGTTATGTATTCTATAATAATGCTGAACAAAATCTTGATTTTACAGGTGCTTCTGCTCACACAGCCACCAATGGTCGTCAAAACTTTATTTACCCGAATTCAGTTATTGAGGACGCTAATGGTAAGTTTACGCCGAATACTTCAGTTTATACACAGGACGGTAATATCGGTTTTTGGGTATATTCTCCTTACAGAAAAGCCGGTACTTCTTATGTTGAAAATGCTGCGGCCTGGAAAATCAGAACAATAAGTCTTACTTATGATTTTACACACCTGTTTAAGCAATACAAATTTGTACAGGGCGTTAAGTTGACAGCTATGTGCAATAATGTGTTCATGTTCAGGCCAAAGGAAAATGACTTTACCGACCCTGAATTTAACTATAATAACGCCAACGGGTATGGGTATAATACATACTACCAGTTACCCCCAACAAGACAGTTTACTGGCGTGTTAACGCTTAACTTCTAAACTTTTGTTATTAAACATGAATATTAAAAACAAGCGCATGAAAAAGTTAATGTATATATCTATAATAGCAGTTGTTGCAGGGCTGGGTTGTAAAAAAGGGTTTTTGAGCGAGCTGCAAAATAACCCTAATTCGCCAACCACCAGCGCGGCTACGGTTCAGTTAGTGCTACCGGGCACAATAACTTCGCTCGTTGGTATTTTAAATGGTGTTGGCAGCGGTAACTATCAATTTCAGGCAGCATGGGAAGGCTACTGGAACTATTCCGGCGGCTATTCCTTCAACCAAACCGTGCAGGAATATATAATGACCAACACTACCCCTCAAATATGGGATGGGTATTATGGTGTTCTTACCAATCTTAATGTAATAAAACAACAGGCCAATGCGTCTGCATCACTTTCAAATTATGGAGATATTGCCAGCATACTTGGGGCAATATGCTATAAAGGTTTAGTGGATGCATATAATGATGTGCCTTATAGCGAAGCCTTAAAGGGGTCAGGTAATTTTTATCCTAAATATGATAAAGGCTCTGATATTTACGACAGCATCGTTGCCAACCTGGATGCAGCTATGGCAGATATCACTGCCAACATGTCAAATGCAAGCGTGGTTACTCCAGGTAATGACGACGCAATGTTTGGCGGAGATATGAGCATGTGGGTGAAGTTTGCCAATACTGTTAAACTCAAATGTTTAGTTCAGCAGTCTGCAGTAAGTGCAAAACAGGCTTATTTAACCAGCGAAGCAGGCAAAACAAATTCGTACGGGTACCTGGACGAGGACGCACTTGTTAATCCTAATAGCGGATATAATACAACCCAGCCGAGCCCTATGTACGCCAATTTCGGTGTTTCTGCTTCGGGCGGCTTAAACGGGACCTATAATTATATACGTGCAGGCGGCTTTGCTCTTGATTTTTATAAAAACAACAGCGATCCGAGACTTGGATATTTTTACTCAGTAAAGGGAACCCAGCCAACCGATGACAACTATTATGCTCAATCTTCTGATGTGAACGATTATTACGGTGATTACCTGGGAATACAGGTAACACAGCCTACTAAAGGCTCCGGCATAGGGCCAGGGCTTATTAAGAACAAAACTGGTAACCAGGCAGCAGTAATGATGCTGGCAGCTGAAAGCTACTTTGTACAAGCTGAAGCCGCTGTAAGAGGTTATCTGCCAGGAGGTAGCGGTGCAGCGCATACCGCATATAACAATGGTATTGTAGCTTCTATGGAGTATCTTGGTATACCAAACGCTGCAGCGGCTGCTGCTACTTATGAGGCTCAGGCTACAACATACATTGCGTGGCCAACAGCAACAGCAGACCAGATACATACTATAATTTATCAAAAGTGGGCCGCTTTAAACGGTATAAGCTGCCAGGAGGGTTGGAACGACTGGAGAAGGACTGGCTACCCGAATGTACCTGGCACAAAATCTCCAACCGCTACGCAAAAGCAAATGCCTTACAGGTATTACTACCCGGTTGAGGAGCCTAATGACAATGCTGATGCTTGGCAGGCCGCCGGTGGTGACAAAGTAAATCCTTATACTGATAAAATTTTCTGGATGCCTTAGGGATTTCTTTAAATTCACTATAATTTGATTAATTACGTGGAAAAAAAAATATCATGAAAAAAATAAAAATAAATAAAGTATTAACGGGGCTGGGAGCGCTGCTAGTGATGACTTCTTTAAGTTCTTGTTTGAAAAATGGTGCTTATTACACCGATTTTTCTACACCTGCGGGGTCCATATACCTGCCGCTGGCAGCGACCAACAACAATAGCGTAGTAGCCTTTTCGTACGATGCAAGCTTGGCGCAGGCTACAATGCCGATAGTAGTAGATGTTGCATCCCCCAATACGCCTTCTACCCAAACTACGGCTACAATTGCAATTGATGCTGATTATTTAACCTCTTATAATACGGCAAACGGTACAGATTTTGAGGTAATGCCTGACAGTGTTTATACACTAAGCAAAATGGATATGACTGTGCCAGCAGGCAAAAGAATAGACAGTGCAATAGCTACGTTCTATATTCCAAAAATGGACTTAACGCACAATTACGTATTACCAATTACAATTTCAAACGCTTCATTACCAATTGAACAGTGGAACCATTTGCTGCTGTATATCGCCGTAAAAAATAAATACGATGGTGTTTATCAGGTTACGGGTACAATGGTTGATGCAGCAAATGCGGGATTAACCGGGTATTACCCCTGGACAGTTGAGTTAGTGACCAGCGGCCCCAACAGCGTTGTGCTTACTGATCCTACAAATGGGCCTATACATTTAATTTTATCCGGCGGGTCGCTTTCTTACTATGGCGGCTTCGGGGTAATATTTAATTTTGACCCTTCGGGCAGCGGTAAGGTTAACAGCGTTGTTAATTATTACGGTAACCCGTCCAGCGCCGGCAATACGCGTTCAGGTTCAATAGATCCTACAGGCGTTAATAAATGGGATCCCTCTACCAAGAACATGGACGTAAGTTATTTCATGACGCAGCCGTCTGTTATAACAACACCGCCATATGTACGTACTTCGTTTACAGAGCACTATAAATATCTGCATCCGAGATAATACGTAATGCAAATTTGATAATAAGAGGCTGTCTCATAAGTAGAGAACAGCCTCTTTCTATTAGGGTAGATGTGGAAATCAATCTTTATTTACTCGATTTTCAACTCCTTATTTTAGTAATGATACTTCCTCTTGTTTGTTTAATGGCTTTAAGTGTAAGAAAATGAAGGTGAATGCCGTTTAGTAAAAACAATGTTAAACTAATTCAGTAAACCTTGCGCCAGGCGCTTACGTATGGTAAATTTGATAATGACAAAACGGGCTTTGAGTGCGATAACACTGGCATTGTTTTATACAGGCATTTTTTGCCAGTCTGTGTATCCAACAAATCAGAA
Source organism: Chitinophagaceae bacterium (assembly GCA_035550215.1). Lineage (GTDB taxonomy): Bacteria > Bacteroidota > Bacteroidia > Chitinophagales > Chitinophagaceae > JABDFW01. The sequence continues at coordinate 330,094 of DASZPM010000028.1, forward strand.
AACGGGCCAGTTGAGTTATTCTATGATATTTGGCCCAGGCGGCCTAAACCCAATCTACCGGTTTGTTTTGAAAATGACAGTTGACTGTTCGGAGTCTGCGCCGGGGCTGTTTCAATTATACATAAATGATCTTGAAAACCAGGCATCTTCTTTTTCCGTAGCATGGCAATTAGACTCCGCTTCAAACGACATAAAAGTAGCCGACCCATGTATTGTTCTTCCGGTGGCACCATGCCGCAGGATATGTTACTATCATGCCGACGCTGTATTACCCTTTAACACTGCCGGGTATAGTGTTTTTTACCCCGACTGCTGCAGGGATTACTATCAAAATCTGCGTACTGATTTTAATGCGTCAATTTACGATGGCAACCTTCTTAAATCCAGTTGGAGTGCGGATGACCCCACGCGGCCCGGTGCCGGGTATATTTATAATAGCATTGCCTATCTTTTTAGTATTCCTTCCAGGTTTAAGGTTAACAAAAACAGCAGCCCCGTATTTGATAATAGCGGCGATACAGTGCTGAATATATGCCGAAATACCGAATTTGGACATCTTTTTACTGCAACCGACCCCGACGGCGATTCGCTTGTGTATAGCCTTACCCCGGCAAAGATTTTTTCGGCCTATGGCCAGCGGGCAAGTATTATTATTCAAAGCACGGGTAATATTCACGATGCTATGTATAACGGGCCGTTGTATTCCCCAGACTATCCGTTGGGTATGGGCGTTTCTATTGACCCAAAAACGGGTTTTGTGCACGGCGCAATAAGCGATACAGGTAGCTTTTTACTAACAGTAGGTGTTAGCGAGTACCGTAACGGATCGTTGGTAACACAACTTCCAATTACCCGTGATATGGTAATTAAGGTATTTGACTGCGACAAATTACCCTTACCCAAAGCTAATATCCCGCCGCTGATAAACAGTTGCAATGCAACCACTGTATTATTGCCCAACAATACTACCCCCTATCATCCCGAGCTATATTGGGATAACAATACATACTTGTGGGATTTGGGGGATGGTGATACGTCGCAGGTGAGATATCCCTTGCATACGTACGACACTGGTACGTATAATATAAGGCTGATAACCATGGCCGGTTACCGGTGTGCGGATACAGCATACAGCAAGCTGCTTGTGTACCCGTCAGTACATCCGTCTTTTGCAATAGACGGTAATGGGTGCACTGGCCAGCCGGTTAGATTTATAAATACGTCAACAACGGACATAGGACAGGTAAACAGCCTGCTTTGGACATTTACAAACTTAAAGGATAGCAGCTATTTTACCTCTGCGCTAAGCACACCCACTTATGCATTTAAGGTTCCGGATCAAACGTATTCAGCTATATTGGACATAACTACAACCAGGGGTTGTGAAGCAATGGACACGCAGTATATAAATATAAGGCAGTCGCCGCTGCGGCTTCAAACCCATGACACTGTGGTAACCTCGGGAGTACCCTTTCGGCTGTTTGCCAATTCGGGATATGATACAACAGGCAGTACATATATATGGAGTCCCTCTGCTGGGCTGGATGACCCTTTTTCGGCTAACCCGGTAGCTACAGGCACAAACGATATAACTTACAAGGTTCAGGAGTCGAATATGTATGGATGCAGTTTAACCGATACAATACATTTAACCTACTACAAGGGGCCCGACATTTATGTGCCCCTTGCGTTTACGCCTAACGGAGATGGAAAAAATGACATATTCCGCCCTTTTCCTGTAGGTATACAAAGGCTTGAATACTTTAGGGTTTTTGACAGGTGGGGCAACCTTGTGTACCAAACACAGGCGTATCTTGCGGGGTGGGATGGCAGCATTAACGGCAGGCAGGCCCCTGCTGGCACATACATATATGAGGTAAGGGGTAAGGATTATAACGGCAAGGTAGTATTTAAGAAAGGCCCGGTTTTGCTGATACGATAGCATTGCAGATAGCGTAAATTTATGTCATGAAAACGCCTATCCTTTTTGCTGTTTGTGTATTTTGTTGTCATGTAGCGGCAGCCCAATACCCTGTAACCCAAAAGGCATGGGAGATATCCTACAAAAATGACACGACAGCTGCATTGTATCATTTTATGCTTAAAATGGTATTGGATTGCAAAGAGGCAAAACCGTATGTAGGCCCGGTGTATTTTCATGACCTGATTAAGGACTCCACTACACCGGCCAATAACTGGATATTTGATTCTGTAACTAACAAAGTGCACGTAGCCGACCCATGCATCGCATTTACTTCGGCCCCCTGTTACCGGATATGGTACTTTCATTTTGACTGTGTACTTCCTTACAACACTGACGGTTATACTGCCCTGTACATTGATTGTTGCCGGGATTATTATCAAAATATTTATACAAGCTTCAATGCGTCAATTTATGAAATTCCCCAACTGGGGTTTGTATGGTTGTCAAAAGATATGATAAGACCGGGAGCTGTTTATTCGTATAACACAATAGCAGGCCTTTTAGAGCTGCCCTCGAAATTTAAGGTACCAAAAAACAGCAGCCCGGTTTTTACATCCTCAGCAGACACAATATTATATGTGTGCAAAGATGTACCTTTTGAACACGTATTTACTGCTACCGATGCAGATGGGGACTCTTTGGCCTACACCTTTTCTGTGCCACGCGTTTTTTCAATAACAGGTGGCCCACCTCATCATGTACATATTGATACATCGGGCAATACCGCAGCAATTTCTTATTTACTGCCCTATTCAAAAAGCCAGCCATTGGGCGCAGGGGTAACACTTGATGCCAAAACGGGTTTGCTGCAGGGGACGTTGCATGACACGGGCAGCTATCTTGTTACTGTGGGGGTAAATGAATACAGGCATGGCTCGCTGATTACGCCAACACCACACACACGCGACGAGGTAATCAAAGTATTTGATTGTTCAAAGCTGCCGGTACCTAAAGCAATTATACCGCCTTTGCTAAATGCCTGCAATTCAAAAACGATATCGTTTCCCGATTATAGCAGTCCCTATCACCCCGAGCTATACTGGGATAACAATAAGTACCTGTGGGATTTTGGGGATGGGGGCACATCACAGGTAAGAAACCCTGTGCATACATACGACACGGGTGTTTATCATGTAAGATTGATAACCATGCCGGGTTATCGCTGTGCAGATACTGCTTACAGCCGGGTTATAGTGTACCCGTCAGTAGCCCCGTCGTTTGCAATAAGCGGTAATGGCTGCACAGACCAGCCGGTAAAATTTACAAATACG
>DASZPM010000029.1:0-75580 GCA_035550215.1 Chitinophagaceae bacterium
GGAATGTAGAAAATGCAGGAACCAAGCCCGGGGCGCCGGGTAATGCTGAAAACCCCGCGGTGGTGAGCATAAGCCTTAACAAGGTATATGCAACAGGGCCGCCAAAACCACCAAAACCAAACCCTTACTGTGTTTGGTGAGACGAAAGTAATTGGGGGGCAATAAGTCATTGGGGAAAGCCGGAAGGAGGTTGAATGGGTAAAAGAATATTGCAAAATTTTATAAAAGTTACTGATTATGAGGTGTTTAGCTGTTTTTGCATTCCTCCTTTTTTCCACCTTACTTTTTCTTACACGGCTTTTATAAAATCGGTTACCAGGTAGCTTACCAGTTTGCCGGTGCTGTCATCCTTCCTGCCGTCTTCAAGGTGCGTGGCGCCTTCGCAAATGTGCAGGTAAGCGGTTTTACAATCGGCAGCGGCAAATGATACAAACTGGCGGGCATGTAACGGGCTGATACCCACCGGCGTAGCAGCGCTGCTTAAAGTATATTGTATGCTGTCAAGGTCAAGCTCTATGCCGCAATAACTATCAGATGTAAAGCCGGTGGCGTGGGCTACGGCCTGTAAAAATGAGCGTTTCTCATGCAAAAAAATGTCTTCATACGTAATTACATCCAAAAAGGGGTCGTTCACAATATCCACCCAAACATTTTGGGGCAGGTAGTTTTCATGCAACCCTACCACACAATATTTCTCCAGGTAACCGTCTTCATCCGCGTACCTGAAACCGTTGCCGCTGTGCCTGCCCTCAATAGGGCGATAATCGCTGTGGGCATCAAGGTTAACCGCGTTTATCTGCGCAAGGGGAATAGCCCCGGCTTTAAAAAGGCCTTTTGCTGCGCCCTTTATACAGCCATACGCGTTATTATGGCCGCCGCCAATTACAATAGGTACCTTATTATGTTCCGTAATGGTTTTTACCACATATTCAACCGCGTCATCAATCGTATTTACCGCGTGGCGGTAGGCTTCTACACGCTCTTCATTTCCCTGTGCATTATTTTCAATAAGCGCTGCAAGCTCTGTAAAATCAAGGTGGCCCAAAAGCAGCACATCATCACCCGTAAAAAAATCATTGCTCTGCACGTTCAAGAATGCCTGCAAAAAAGGTATCCAGGTGCTTGCAGCACCACCAATACCCATGTTTGCCTTAACGCCTACATCTTCCGGAATGCCCACAACTACAAACCTGGCGGTTGCTGCAGCCATGGCTTCTGCAAACTGCAGGTTTTCATTGGCCAGTTGTACGCGTTCGCCAATTTTTGTTTCAAACCGCCGTAGCCGTGTTAATGACAGTACATCATGTTTATTATACGTTTTCAGGTATTTCATGGCAAAGCATTAATAGTTAAAAATCCTCCCTTGTTAATTCGGCCGGCTTCTTCCGGTAAAAAATTACGCCAAGCATCATAATAAAGCCGGTAATGATTATTACAAAAAAAAGGATGCTGTCGTTAAAAGTATCAAGGTGCAAAGCAGCCGGTATTTTATAAAATAACAAAATTGTTATCAAACCACGCGGAATAAAAAGTGTTTCAGGATAAACATTTCCCTTAAGGAAGAATTTAAGGTATAAAAAACGCATTAATAACAGTACGGCAACAATAATACTGCCGGCCACCATAACATCTGAAATGCCGATTACCTTAAGGTCAATGGTAAACCCAAAAAGAATGAAAAAAAATGTCCTGATAAGAAAAGCCGTTTCGGCGGTGATGGAGTGCAGCAGCCGCACAGTTTCCTGCACCCGTGCTTCAGGAAACATGCGTTTAAGGTATTTACCCCTTATCACCTCCCAGTTATTTACCAGCAGGCCAAAAACGAGTATGATAAGCAGGGACGGCAGGTTCATCATCTTACCGCCTTCGTATAACATAATCAGCAGGGCGAATACAAGGAAGAACCTTATGTTCATTAAGCTGCGGGTTAGCAGGAAAAACAGCACCAGCGAGCACACCACGGAAAGCACGATGGCGATTATAATATTAAGCCCGAACATGCCGGTTGACGACAGGTTAAATGTATTGCCCGCCGTAAAATAATTAAAGGCGAGTATGCCCAGTATATCGGAAAACGAAGCCTCGTAAACGAGAAACTCTTTTTTGGCTTCTGACAGGTGGTGAAGGCTTGGGATAACAATTGAACTGCTCATGATAGAGAGCGGAATAGCGTACACGATGCACTTTATAGGCTCTTCGTTAAGCCAGTAATACAACCCCGCGGCAATAGCTGCGGCAGATAAAATAAATATAAACAGCGCCGCGAAAAATGAATTACGTATGAGTTTTAATTTACCCCGGCTTAGCTTAAGGTCAAGCCCGGCTTCCAGTACAATCATTACCAAACCTGCTATCCCTAAAAACTCGGTAAGATTGGGTGGAAACGAAATTTGCCAGTGTTCTTCCGTGGCAATATACCGCAGCGCGATGCCTGCTGCCAGCAGCAGCAAAACAGAGGGAATTTTTATATACCGGGAAATGATAGAAAAAAGATATGATACAACAATTACCCCGCAGAAAATGAGGATGAGTATTTCTGTTGAAAGGTTTTGCATGCGTAAACAAGTTAATCATTTTTTAAATCAGTTTATTAACCCTTGCTTCACAGGTAAAGAAAGAAAAATAATGGTTTACAGGGTTGTTAAATTTAGCGGCTGTATAATAATGTTTGCCAGTTTTTGCACTTGCCGGCGCCGCTTTACCAATATAAAAACCGCTCACAATATTTTTACAGCGGGCAGGATGATTGAATATATATTTAACAGGGAGGATGATTACAATAACCATTAAAAATATCAATATGAAAAGGATTTTTCTCATTGCAGGTATTTTGATGCTTTTTTCCTTTACAAAGCAGTTAACCTCAGAATCTGTATTACAGAAGATGTATAACAGGTATGGTGGAAAATGGTTTAAAACTTTAAGCTTTAACCAAACTACCGAAAGGTACCGTAATGACAGCCTGGTTAAAACAGAAACATGGTATGAAAATGTAATATATCCCAACCTGTTCCGTATTGATTTTGGCGACCCGGCAAAAGGCAATGCGGTGATATATAAAGGCGACTCATCGTTCTTTTTTAAAAATGGCCAATTACAGCAGGCTGCAAAGGACAGGGATGAACTTACCTTTTTTCTGGGCGGCATGTATTTTACATCTTTTAATAATGTTATTGCCTCATTTAAAGCATTGAATTATGACCTGGGCAAGTTTCACGAGGATACATGGAAGGGAAAACCTGTATATGTTATCGGTGCAAACAGCGCAGGCGAAAAGGTTAACCAGTTATGGGTTGATAAGGACATGCTGGTGCCGGTGCGGTTTTTTAAATACGAAAACAACCGCAAAGAGGAGGGCACTTTTGAAAACCAGGTGAAGATGGATAACGGGTGGAGTGAAACCTACTGCCGTTTTTATTTTAATGACAAATTGATACAGGCAGAAACCTATCATGATGTTGTGGCCGGAAAACCGATTGATGAAAAGATATTTGACCCCGCTGCTTTTATTACCTGGCAGTTGAAAGCGAAGTAGGTAAAAGCCCTACTATATAAATGCCGATGCCCTGCGTGAAAAGCGCAAAGCACCGGTTGAAAAATTACAATCATCGTTTAAAATGATATTATTTTTCGTAGTGTTTTACACGGTTAGCTATTTATTTTTCAATTCTCAGGGTTTGCTTTATCTCGTTATGCACCGGCTTAACAGTTTGCAGGAATGCGTAGATGGCTTTTAATTCATCATCGCTCATACGGCTGAACGGACCCCACGGCATGGGTGAATGCGGTATTATGCGGCCCGCCCTGAAACGGTTGATGAACTGCTGCTTTGTCCAGCCTTTTAAACGCCCGGTTGAATCGTCCGGTGTAAGGTTAGGCGTAGTGAAAACGTATTTGCCTGAATCAGTATCTTCCTCCAGCGTAAAACCGCCTGAGTAATCCTGGCCGATGAATGCGCCCGTCATCAAGTTGCGGTTGGTATGGCAGCCGCGGCAATTGGCAACACTGGCGGCAAGGTATTTACCGTATGCGGCGGAAGTGTCCCTCTTAACAGTAACCAGTACGGTTTCAGAAGGGCCAACCGGTTTAAGTAGAAAGGCATTTACCGCTTTACCTAAAAAATTAAGGCTGTTTTCGGGAACGTTATTTTCTACGGGCTCCAGTTGCCGCAGGTAGGAAATGATGGCGGTTAAATCCTCATCGCTAGTGTTGTGAAAAGGCATTATATCAAACAGGGCATGGCCATCGGGTGCTACCCCATACCGCAACGCCCGGGCAATTTCACCGTCAGTCATTTTACCAATGCCGGTTGCAGCGGGCGTAATGTTTTTTGTATAGATTTTGCCAATGGGTAAATCAAAAACATTGCCACCACTTAAGGGTATAACCAGGCCTTTGGCAACCTCTTCTTTAAATTGGGGAGGCGTATGGCAGTCTGCGCAATGTGCGGGGCCATATACAAGGCTTTTGCCCCGGGCTATTACAGCGGTGTCTGTTGTGGCTTTAATGGCGGGGTAAGGCGCATCAAATTTCCTGTTTTGGCGTAGTATCATGGTAATATAAAGCCCGGCAAAAAGTATAAGCAGAATAATACCGGTGCGTTTTAAAAAGCGTAACATAGTGAAAATGTTAGTTGATTTGAATATTAGTAAACGGGTGCAATATTAGTTGCAGGGTATTGTGAATAAAATAGCATGGTGTATGAATTGCTTTATTTACAGGCTGAATTGTACATGCAAAAAGATGAATAGTGAGGGCGATAAAATTTTATTGCGCAACTGTACTACATGTCTGTTTACGGTAGCCATGAAACACTGCATAGCACTTTTTTTGCGGGCGTTCAAACGCCGTTCACCATTTTATACGGTAGACACATCGTTTTGCTCAATTCATAACAGCAACACTTTGCATTAGCCCATGCACAGTTGATTTTTGGTGTAAAATTTTATAATATGAAACCGGGAATCATTGCTGCTATAATATTATCGCTGGTATGTTCAGGCAGCCAGGCGCAATTAAGCGGCCTGTTAAAAAAAGTAAAAGGAAAAGTTAACCAGCGTGTTGACAACAAAGTGGATAATGCCATTGATAAAACACTTGACGCCATTGAAAATGGGGCTAACAGCAAAAAAGAAGTGTCTGCAGGCGGTGGTGACAGCACTGTTGCAGCAGAGAGTTATGCCAAATACGATTTTGTTGCAGGCGAGCAAGTTATATATGCCAATGAGTTTGAGCATCAAAACCAGGGCGAGTTGCCTGCGGGATGGAACAGCAGTGGCAACGCTGTGGTTGTAACCCTTAACACCCAAAAAGGTAACTGGCTGCAGGTGCATCAAAACACTGTTGCCTTAACGGATAATGACTCAACGTTTACAGACAACTGTTCCGTTGAGTTTGATTTCATTTTCCACCAGGCGTTTAATGGTTATATCCTGCCGCAGTTTTCATTCGGGTTGATAAGTTCCGGCGAACTTTCTTCCACTGATAACAGCCTGTTGCAAAACTTTGAACAAGGGTATGCCGCTGAAATAAAAATTCAGCCGGGTACGCAAAATGATACGCACCTGCACTTGCAAACCTATGCCACCAACAGCCTGTACCTGAATACTGATATCAAGAACTATAAACTGCAAAGCCTGTATGACAAGCCAGTGCATGTGGCGATACAGGTGCAGAAAGAAAGATTGCGCCTTTGGTTTAATGCTGAAAAGATGTATGACCTGCCAAAGGCAATACCGCCGGGCACAATATTAAACCAGCTATACTTCAGTTTGAAATCATCAGCATACAGTGATGTACAAAATGGGTATTATATAAGCAATATAAAAGTTGCAAAAGGCTTACCGGATACGCGGCACAGGCTTATGGACGAAGGGAAATTTACTACAACGGGTATTTTGTTTGACATTAACACAGCAGCCATTAAGCCGGAGAGCAACGGTATACTGGCTGAGATTGCAGGTGTGCTGCAACAATATCCCGGTGTCAATATTCTTATTACCGGCCATACCGACAGCGATGGAGATGCGAAAGATAATCTTGAACTCTCCCGGAAAAGAGCCGAAGCAGTAAAAGATGCCCTTGTAAAAAACTTTGGTATTACTGCCAGCCGCCTGCAAACCGATGGAAAGGGCGAAGATGCCCCTGTTGCCGATAATAATACCCGCGATGGAAAAGCACAGAACCGCCGTGTTGAGTTTAGCAAACTATAACAGGAATAATAAGGCAAGCCAATTAAGCCTGTTCAAATAACAACCCATGCAATACAGGCATTTACTTGTGTGTAACACAAATAATCTTTATACCATTAATAAATACAAGAAAAACAGTTTTATGAAAAAGAACAGTACATCTATATTTCAAAAGTGCGTAGCAATTGGCATTGTAGCGCTCGCAATCGTAATCATTTTTAGCCTTTGCTCATTCACCCTCGCAAATAAAGCCACTGAAGAAATCTGGCAGCAATTAGGAATTTCTCAACAGGATGCTACAGAAAAAATAAGAACCAGTTTTTTAGACGGCTATTTTTACCACTCCGGTGTAAAAAACATCACGAGTCTTGCCACCGCGAACAAGGTGGCTATTGCAAAAGACTTGCTGGCATATACCAAACAATACGTTGGCAGCAAGAATTTTCAAAATGAGTACGAGAAAGTAAGGGAGCAGTCCAAACCTGCTGCACCCTCTGCAAATTATCGCAGTAAGGAGGATATACGCAAGGCTGAAATTGATGATGTTAAAAAACAAATTGCCAAAACAGAAGACGTCATTAAAACCGGCACGCCCGAAATGAAAAAAATAATGCAGCCTGTACTTGACATACACAATAAAAATCTTAAAGATTACCAGGACCCCAACAGCCAAACTATTAACCTGCTTTATCAAAGCGAGGTTATGAAGCAGCAGCAGGACTCTTTACAATATCAAAAGGCGCTGAAAAATTGGCAAACAAACTACCCGGCTGATTATAAGCAATTAATAAAGCAACGCCTGCAGCATTATATTGATGTTGCTGCAACTGTTGATTTTACGGCTGCTCTAAGGGCAGAGGGTAATAAAATGAAGTTTGTAAACAATGCTTACGAGGGCAAGAATAACGAATGGAAAATGATTTACCGTTCAGGAAAAGACATAAATGAAGCTGCCATTAGTTTTGGCCACCTTTGGCTTGCGGAACTAAGCAGGTAAATTAAGATTACAATTTTAAAGCTCAACAATGAAAAAGCTTTTACTTACCATGCCTTTTGTTTTATGCGTTCTGCTCAATTGCAGGGCGCAGTTAGATACATCCTGCCAGTTGCTTTGGTACAAAGGCAAAAAATTTCAACCTGGTATTTTAATTACGCCGGCCTCTGACACGGTTAAGTATAACAGTAAAACCGGCAAACTGGTAGTGACCTGCAAAAAAGGCAGCAAGAGGTGGCTTGACAAGGTAAAGACGGAGCTTAAACAAACATCACAACGCATAAATGATGTTGTAATGAATAAGTGCGCCGGCATGCCAAAAACAATATTGCCGTTGTTTTCATGGAATGTAAAAAGCGCTTACGATATGGTTGAAAACGATTTTACAGGTATTTTAAGCGATTCATTTTCGTTTCCCGGCATACCGTTGCCGGCAAAGCGCCAAGTACAACATGCCGGGCCGTACAGCAGGCAGGATGATATAAGCGAAGCATTTGATATTGCGATTAACGAACTGGTTAATTATGTAAAGGCACATGAAGACGAGGATGTTACTGATGTGCCTGAGCCTCCGGTATATGATTTTCATTATTGCAGCGGCTGCTCCGCAGACCGGGAAAAGAACTACCATAATGCACTGGTACAGTTTGGTAATGAGCTGGGTGGAGAGGACAAGTTAATCATGCAAAAATGCTTTGGTATATCAAGGCAGGCAGCCTTTTTGGTAGCAGGCGGCAATGTTGAACAACGTCTTAAAAAAGTGCGTGAATATTATGTGGCAAAGATGATTAAAAAGGTGCGTTTGCTTTTCAGCCGGTATGGGAACGACCCTTCTCGTGTAAGGGCTATTCTATGGATTTCCCTTGGGCTGGACCGGTATATACAATTGGTGGGCGATAACCGTGATGACCCGTTTGAAACACCTGTACAGCACATGCTTACTGTTACTGCCGCCAACATTATGAAGGCTTTTAAAGAAGAAGATTACCCCTTTGCTTTAAATGCTGGCTTTATTTTCGGCACCGACCGGCAGATACAATTGCTTGGCAGTGAAACGCCTTTTAATCTCGCCGAAGCTTTTGCCACATTTAACCAGTTTAAATTGAGTGTAAATCTGTCGGCGAAATCCGGTGGCGATGGAAGTTATTTACTTGGCCAGTTGGACGGGGATAACTGGTTTACAGCCCTGCCTGATTCAACCTGTCATCTCAGGTGGATGCTCACAGGCCCGGTAAAATCAAGGCTGTCTGCCAGCCTTATATCCGCTGATATGCGCGGGGAGGGTGGCCAGGTAAAATATGCAGGCACAAAAAATTGGGAAGGGAATGTACCCCGTATAAAAGTAGATTTCTGCAGCAATGGGCAGGATACTGTTGAAGTATATCCTTTTCACGCTAAAAATTATGAAGAAGTATGGCAGTTTCCTCCTCCTGCAGGTACCATGAACATTGTGCAGCTAAACAACGTGTTTGAAGGATGTTTTATTGATATGGCACGCCTTCAGCAAGAGGTCGCCACTTTTAAAAACCCGGCGAATGTGGATAAATTGAAGCAGCAGATGCTGGACAAATACAGGCAGGTGCTAAACAGCCAGGCTTTTAAGAATGTTTCCGCAGGTAAACTGGTAAATATACAGGACGTTTTAGGCATGACGGCTGCTCAAAAGCATACAGGCGAACTGGCTGATATAATGGGGGCTGCCGTGCCCGGAAAATATATTTTTACACCAGTGGTGGGTAATAAGAGCAGTGTGGTTTTTAAAGAGCGGCTTAACGGGAAGGAAATCTTTCCCGAAAATACGGCAACAATATATGCCTGGTTTAATCTCACCATGACCCATGACCCTAATGGACCATATAGCATAAAATTGTAGCCTGTTTTTACAGTTCATACGCCGTTTTCCTCAATTCATACAACGGGCGATATGCACGGCGTCTATTTATCTATTTTTGTTGTATGCCGTTTAAGCCATACAATAAAAAAGAACCTGTAGTACTTGTGTGGATAATGATACCGTACATTACTGTAATGAATGCGCTTGTATTTGGTGCGTGCGTATTTGATTCTTTGGCGTTGTTCCTGTTAAGTTTCCTGTACAGCAGCATTTATTTGTTTCTTATGTATTTCGTGTTTGGAAGGGTAGCTATATTAATACGCAGTGCATTTTCCGCTCCTGTTGAATTAATAAAGCGTATTGCGGTGATGCTGCCGGTTTTTTATATTATGAACGTGCTGGGCCTTGGGTTGTTATTTTTTTTATACAAGCATATAAACCTGTTAAACTGCCCTGTTAAAGATACTCTTTGGTGGGCTGTTTTATTCGGTTGCCTTATGAGTACCGGTATTACTTTTATGAATGAAGGTATAAGCAACTGGGAGTTGTGGAAGGCATCAATTGCCGAAACAGACAAATTACGAAACGCCTACCAGCGCAGCAGGTTGCTTGGGTTAAAGGGGCAGATAAATCCTCATTTCCTGTTTAATTGCTTTAATACGCTTTCAGGGCTTATACAGGAGGATGAAGCGAGGGCTGAAAAATTTTTAGATGAAATGACCAAAGTGCACCGTTACCTGCTTGGCAGCGACGATGACATGCTTGTGCCGCTGCAAAACGAGATAAGGTTTACCCAATCATACCTACATCTTGTTAAGGAAAGGTTTGGTGATGCAATTACCGCCAGCATTAATATAAACAGCGATGCAATGCACTTTTTTTTACCCCCGTTAAGCATGCAGGTTGTACTGGAAGATATTATTTACAGCAACGCGCTTAGTAAAACCAAGCCTTTAAGCGTTAGTATTTTTATTAAGCATAAAACAAAACTGTGTATCGTTAACTCATTGCATGAAAAAAAAATAGTGCAGTGTTTTGAAAGGGGGGAGGGTATAGATAACCTGCTGAATAAATACAAACTGCTTAACGCGCCTGCGGTTACCGTTACTGAAAACAACGGTGAAAGAACAATGGTACTGCCCCTGTTTATGAAAAAGGAGGTATTGTTATGAGGCTGGCAAAACCATCAAAAGTGCAGGTGTACAGTTTCTGGCTATCTATGCCTTTTATAACATTAGCGTACGTGTATATTTTTTACAGCGATATAATGTGGAGCAACTGGAAGGTGTGGGCTATTACCTACCCGCTTATATATTTTATCGGCTTTTTTTCATGGCGCACTCATGTGCTGTATGATGATGTTGTTACCAGGGCTTTACCGGCGCTTGAGCAAACCACTAAAAGGGTGATACTTAAAATGCTGGTGTACGTAATAGTAATGATACCCTCTATTTTGCTTATAGTGTATATGTTTGACCATTTTCATATTGTTGGTTACCATATACACCCCGGGGATATAAAATCTACTTACCTGATAGGGCTGGCGGTTGACTTGATTTTTGAGACATTATGGGAGGTTGTGTACTGTATTGATAAATATAAAGAAACAGTTTCAGAACGGGAAATGCTGGAACAGATGAACCTGCAACAGCAGTTTGACAACCTGAAAGAAAAAGTAAATCCTCATTTCTTATTCAATTGTTTTAATACGCTTTCGTCGCTTATATCGGTAGACAGGCGGCAGGCTGAAATGTTTTTGGATGAACTAAGCAAAGTATACCGCTACCTGCTGCGCAACAACGAAGACGGAATGACAACGGTGGAAAACGAGGTTAAATTTATTGACAGTTATTTTAAACTGCTTAAAACGCGGTATGCCGAAGGTGTTGTGCTTAAAATAAAGGTTGATGAAAGTTATAACGGTTACTTGCTGCCGTCTCTGAGCCTGCAGCTTTTGGTTGAAAACGCCGTAAAACATAACGTGGTGAACAGGAATACCCCTTTAATGGTAGAGATATATACCACGGCGGATGAAAGGCTGGTTGTAACCAACAACCTTAATCTTAAGAAACTGAAAGAAAAGTCAACAAAGGTTGGCCTGAAAAACATAAAAGATAAATACGACCTGCTGCAACAGGACGGTTTTGAAATTCTGGAAAGTCGTGCAAACTTTTCTGTTTTTCTGCCGCTGCTGATAAAGACCTCTGGCCACGGCGGGAGCAGGTTAAATGGCTTGGCCGTACAGTAACCCGGTTAGGTATAAAAATGTTGTGTTATGAATATTCTTATTGTTGAAGACGAAGACCTGGCAGTAAAAAAGCTGCAAAAAACGTTGTCTGCAGTTGATGATAAAGCAATAGTAGTGGGTGTTGCGGACAGTATTAAGGGAACAGTGGAATGGCTGAACAATAATGCACGGCCCGATTTGATTTTAATGGATATTGAGCTTAGCGATGGCCAGAGCTTTGAAATATTTAACCAGGCTGAAATTAAAAGCCCTGTAGTATTCACCACCTCGTACGACGAATATGCGTTAAAAGCATTTAAGGTTAATAGTATAGATTACCTTTTAAAGCCGGTACAGAAAGAGGACCTGGAAATGGCCCTGCAAAAGTTTAAAGAACTTAGAGAGGTGTATGGCAATGTGCCAACAGGCGCAGCAACGGTAAATATGGACAACCTGTTAAAAGAACTGCAACAAAAATTACAGCCCGCATCATTCAGAAAGCGGTTTTTGGTAAAGCATGGCCAGAAACTGGTGTCTGTTGAAATTGAGGAAATCGCTTATTTTTTCAGTGATGGCAGGCTTAACTTTTTCAAAACGTATGATAACAGGAAGTTTGTAGTTGATTATACTATGGACGAACTGGCGGCTATGCTTGACCCGGAGGTGTATTTTCGCATAAGCCGTTCGTTTTATATATCAGCTAAAAGCATTGATAAAATTGACGACTATTTTGGCAACAGGTTAATTCTCGGCCTGAAGCCTGCGGTTGATAAGGAAGCGCTGGTGAGCCGCGAAAAAGTAACAGACTTCAAAAAATGGATGGGCAAGTAAATTGCCGTGCCTGCACATCGCAAATGCTATTTTAAAAAATAGTGAGCGGCAGTTTTCATTCCTCCCGCTGCTTTTTACTTGCCGCTGAAAAGTTTAGACAGGCACCACATAACGCTCGCAGTAGTATTGGTCCATATTTCTTTATAGGTAGCATTTACCTGCATGGGCATATATGGCTCATCATCATTTTCAAAAGTCTCAATACCTACAGGCACTGCACCAACTACATCACCGGCATAGGCGCCATACAGCGTAGGGTAATCATACCCATCACCATAAATGGTGCTCATGGCAAACGGGTTATAGCCAACAATATATTCAAGTTGCCTGGTGGCAATATCTTTTAATGATTTATCACCCAGTAAATCAGCCAATATAAACGCTGCTTTCGTCTTACCCATCAGCACGCCGAAAAATCCCCTGAACTGGTACGCTACAGGAAAGCGGCGCAGGTAAAAATCGCCGCCTAAGTGTATGCCATTCTTTACCTGGGCATTGTATTCTTCCATTGAAGGCATACCCACTTTTTCCCCTTCATGGTAAATGCCGGAGAAATCAGCGTTATCCAGTTCATATACGGCCGAGGCCAGTATGCCATAAGGCTCCATAACGGTTGAAATATCATGCAGGTAATCAGCATACGCCTGGCAGGATGCCTTCCAAAGCGGCGCGTCAGGGTGGCTCGGCGCATCATTAAGCAGCATAGCCAGCCCTTGCACCATCTGCTCCTCGCTGCTGCGATGAAAATAGGCGAGAATTCTTTTCTTCTCCCTTGACTCATAAAAAAAGCCATGCAGTGGTATTGACCAATCTGTACGCCGTTCTTTTTGCTGGCAGTCCATCACAATGCGGGCGTATTGGGCGCCCCATGCTAAATAACTTTTATCATTGGTCAATTCATATAAATGCATCGCCGATACTACCGCCTGTGCATACATCTCAGTCTCATTCTTATCAGTCACAGCCATACTTAATAGTTGGTTGGCAAAGCCAAAATCTTCTATGGCGGCTTTGCGGCACAGGGCGCTGAATACGGGGTCTTGCTGCTGGTAAACAGGGGCAGCCATCGCGCAGAATGAAGCACCTATGAAGTTATCGGCAGGGTTATTTGTTGCTTTTGCCTCCATATCGTCTTTGGTGCCTTTCATGTTGTCTGACCAAATACCGATAATTAAACCGCCATCCCTGTAGCCATCGCCAAACCTCGTTTTCAATGTCCAGTCTAATCCCCAACGCGCTTCCTCCAGCAACCGGTTGTACAACGCTTTATTTTTGTTTTTGACTGATGCTGCCAGCCGCAGCATAGCCATTCCGCCGCGGGCAGTATTGCCTACCCCCTGTGTTAAATCACCCGCGTCGTGCCAGCCGCCGCTAACATTAATACGCCTGCCGTCAGGGTGAACACATTCTACATCCAGGTGGCAAGCACTATGAATACCCGGCTGGTCGTAGCCGCATCTCTCGGCAAAAAAGAAATTAAGCGTATGCCATGCCGTTGCCAGGTAAGCGTCCTCACCAATAGGAAAGGGCCTGGTTGAAAGAGCGCCTGTTTTAAGCGTGTAATATCCCGGTGTGTTAAACTGCGTGAAATCAAGTTGCACAAAGCCTTTCGCTAATTTTTTACCCTCACCCGTATATACAACTTTGTGGTTGCTGTCAACCAGTTGAAATTTTGTATCCTGCACATTTTGCACCAGCGCCTGTTTAAGCGCTCCCGTTTTATAACCACTATTGCTGTAAGCAATCGCGTTTTCGCGCAGGTTAAAGCCCCTTGTATTTTCTGCCTTCACCTTTTCTATGCGCATATCGTCAATATACAGTTTCATGTCTTCTGCCGCGCCTTGCGGAGAGCCTGTCAACATAACGCTCACGGAAAAGCCTGTTACAGAATCGCGGTACAGGTCAGGCATTTCCCAGATAATGTGTTGCCATTGGTGCGGGTAAACAGTAACAAAATGCTGCCCCTCAAACCTGCCGGGCGTTGGCATTATATGTTTACCTGCATTGTATAATGTACAGCCCACAAAGAAAGAATAGAAGCCGGGAGCATCTGCATATACCCATACGGAAAAACGATTATAGGCATTTAAATTTTCACCCGGCAATGGCCTTATTACCTCTGCGAATGCATAACTCCTGTTGGTGGGATTTTTTACACCGAGCGATGTTGGCGTCTCCAATAAAATGCTGCCTTTACCTGATACTGTGTTTGCATAATCAACCTTTATAGTACCCGGCCCTTTTGTTCTGAGGCTGTTAAAATCGTCTGCCAGGGGTAATATACGTGATTGCTCCACTTTCTTTTCCAACCATCTCGTCATGCCGGCGTCGGCGGAATCAGCTTTCATTACAAACCGCAGGTACTGGCTTTGTTCTAATTGGTTACCCAGGGTTTTGTCCTGTGCAAAAAGGGGATTTGCAAATGAAAGCGAAAAAAAGAACAGTGATGCAGTAATCAGGCTGTGTTGGCGTAAACGCATGGCAACAAAACAGGTTTTAAACTTTAAAGCTACAAGTAACAAAAAATCTTTAATAAACCGCCAATAAATATACACGCCGCATGGCTTGTACCATGTGATGATTGCGCCTGTGTGTAATGATAACAGCCAGTTACATGATAAATTTATTTAATTCACCGATGTTTTTACCGTAAATACCGTAACTCGTTTTCATGTGTACTATATTTACCCTGCTTAGCTGTTGAAAAAATAAAAATTGCTGCATGAGTCTTTTCAATCATTTCAAAAGAATAATTACCGGGTTGTTTTTTGTTGTCGCGGGTTTATCGCAAGGTTGTCAAAACGGCGTATCAAAAAATTCAAAACCGGATTCATTGGCGATACGGAAAAGTATTGCCGAAACGCCTGTGGTAAACCCCAACGACGCCATAAATAAAATGCAGGTGGCCGATGGCTTCCAGGTAAAGCTGGTTGCCGCAGAGCCGCTTATTACTGCGCCGGTTGCGTTAAATTTTGATGAGAAGGGCCGTATATGGGTAGTAGAAATGCAGGACTATATGCCCGATACTGTTGGAACAGGGGAGGATATTCCCGGTGGAAAAGTGGTAATACTCACTGACACCAACGGCGACGGTGTGATGGACAGCAGCAAAGTGTTTTTGGACTCGCTTGTATTGCCGCGCGCCATTTGTTTAATTGATAAAGGCATTTTAGTTGCCGCGCCGCCATACCTGTGGTATTACGATATTAACAACGACAAGCCCGTAAATAAAACACTCGTTGATTCGGAGTATGCTACCGGGGGCAACGTGGAACACAGGCCCAACGGCCTTTTCAGGGGAATGGATAACTGGATATACAATGCAAAATCTGCAAAGCGTTACCGTAAAATAGGCAATAAGTGGGTGATTGAGCGCACACATTTTCGCGGGCAGTGGGGCATAACGCAGGATGATGAGGGCAGGCTGTATTACAACACAAATTCCGATAATCTTTTGGGCGATTATTTTATGCCCGGGCTGGGTGCGTGGAATGAGGACCAGAAGAGCGTAGCAGGCTTTGTGAAAACAATCGTGCCCGATTTAAGGGTTTACCCGATAAGGCCCACTCCGGGCGTTAATCGTGGCTATCAACCTGGTATATTAGACGACAGCCTGCGATTGGTAAACTTTACAGCGGCCTGTGGTACCCTGGTTTATAATGGCGCCCTGTTTGGTGATGAATATTATGGAAATGCATTTGTTGCAGAGCCATCCGCCAATCTTATAAAAAGGGATATTTTAACGGATGATGGTTATGTAACCACCGGCAAAGAGGCCTATACCGGCAAAGAGTTTCTCGCCAGTAAGGATGAACGTTTCCGGCCGGTAAACCTTTTTAACGGCCCGGATGGCGCTTTATATATAGTTGATATGTACCGGGGCATTATACAGCATAAAACTTATCTCACACCTTATCTTAAAAACGAAATAAAGGAAAGGTCTCTGTCAAAGCCGCTTAACTGCGGCCGCATTTATAAAGTGGTGCCTGCAAACAAGTCAGCCGTTAACGTACAGTTTGGCAACACTCCGCAACAGCTTGTTCCGTTACTGCAAAACCCTAATGGCTGGGTTCGTCGCAGAGCGCAACAATTGTTAACCGATGCAAAAGACAAAAGCGTGGTGCCTGCTTTGCAAGCCCTGTTGAAAAATACGGGCCAGCCTGTGCCGCTTACCCACGCTTTATGGACGCTGGAAGGCTTGCAGGCACTGCAACCTGCAGATATAATGCCTTTGCTGCAGCAAGGCAACTGGGTTGTGCGTGTGCAGGGGCTGGCAGTATTGCCTTCAATATTAAACAAGGCAAATTATCACCAGTTTATGCCGGTATTAAAGAACATGATTGATAATAATGATACGCTGGCTGCGCCATACATAGCTTTTCTCGCTCATTTTATCCAGCCGCTTGATGCTCCGGCATCTCATCAAATATTAATGGCGCTTGCGGGCAAGTACCCCAATAATATATATGTTGCCGATGCTATTATAAGCAACCTGTATAAAAAGGAAGACGCTTTTTATAAAGAAGAACTTGGCGTTAACCCCGACACCAGCCTTGTTATAAATCAAAGATTTAAAAAGGTACTGGATGATATTGCTAAAGCTAAAAACAGCAGTAACCTTAAGGCGCTGGCAAAATTGTACCCAAAAGGTGCAGCCATTTTTCAGTCAGTTTGCCAGGCATGCCACGGCATGGATGGTAACGGCATAAGCGCCGTGGCGCCGCCGCTAAACGGCAGTAATTGGGTGCAGGGCGATAAAAATAAAGTAATTTCAATTGTATTATATGGTCTTTCCGGGCCGGTAAAAGTATCGGGGAAAACATATACCATTAATGGTGAGATGCCGGGTATTGGCGCAAATAAAGATTACAGCGACGAGGACATCGCGCAGATATTAAGCTTTATACGTAATGCGTGGAATAATAAAGCCGATAAGATTAAAGCGGCAGATATAGCCAACATCCGTGCAAAATACGGCAACCGGCAAAAAGCATTTAATATGGATGAACTCACCCAAACAAAATAACCCTCTATGGAAAAGAAAATATTGCGCGCAGGAATTATTGGGTCAGGGTTTGCGGCAAAATTTCATTACGACGCTTTGCAGCGGGTATTTAGTACAGGGGTACAGGTTATGGGTGCATATTCAACCACACCTGGAAAATTGGATGCTTTTGTAAAACCAAGAAGTTTAAAAGCATTTGGCTCTGTGGGTGAGTTAATTGCGGCATGTGATATTTTGCATGTTTGCACGCCGCCGGTAACACATGAACCTATTGTTGTTGCCGCACTACAGCAGGGAAAGTATGTGATAGTAGAGAAACCTTTTACAGGTTATTTTGGTGACGGGACAGCAACGTTTAATGGCGACACTTTTAATAAGCAACAGGGGCTGGATAGTGCCCTGCAAAGTATAAGCAGGATGCTTGACGCAGAGAAGAACAGTGCAGCTAAAATTATGTATGCTGAAAACTGGGTGTATGCTCCTGCGGTACAGAAACAAAAGGAACTGCTGGAAAAAACCGGCGCGCAAATACTGTGGATGCACGGGGAAGAATCGCATTCAGGCTCACACTCGTTAACTTATGGTGACTGGAAATTTTCCGGCGGCGGCTCGATGATAGGGAAGGGGTGCCACCCGCTCTCCGCTGCTATTTATTTCAAACATGTGGAAGGCCGCGCCCGCGATGGCAGGCCCATCCGCCCAAAGTCTATCACTGCGCGAACACACGCGCTTACACGCATGCCCGGCTTTAAAAACGAAGGGTATTTGCGCACCACTTACAAGGACACAGAAGATTTTGCGATGATGCATGTTACATTTGAAGACGGCACGATTGCCAACCTGTTTGCCAGCGAGTTAGTATTAGGGGGCGTTCACAACTGGATTGAGATAAATACTACCAACCACCGCACTATTTGCAATATTCATCCAAATAACGCCATGCAGAGTTATACGCCGGCACAAAAACATTTTGAGGATATTTACGTGGTGGAGAAAACAGAAACAAAACAGGGTTGGTCTTCTATGTCGCCGGATGAGGGATGGTTTGCGGGTTACCAGCATGAAATGGATGCTTTTTACAGGAGCGCTGCTTATGGAGATGCCGTTGAAAGTAACAGCAGCCTTGCCTCGGACGTAATAGCTACTATTTATGCCGGCTATGTTTCTGCTGAAAGAAAAGGCGCTGAAGTTGCCGTTACTATTTTATAAATGCCATACATGCTGACAACACAAACAAACAGCGGAAAAGTGAAGTTAAAGGGTTACCGCTGGACGATATGCTCGCTTGTTTTTTATGCTACTACTATTAATTATCTTGACAGGCAGGTAATAAGTCTTTTAAAGCCTACGTTGGAGAAAGAATTTAGCTGGACGGAAGCGGATTATTCTTATATCGTTATGGCTTTTCAGCTTGCTTATGCCGGGGGCATGCTGCTTGCCGGCCGGTTGATTGATAAAGTGGGCACACGCATAGGGTACGCTATCACTTTGTTCCTGTGGAGCATAGCTTCAGTGCTGCATGCATTTGCAACAGGCGCTTTTAGTTTTGGTATTTACCGCGCCTTCCTGGGTGTAACAGAAGCGGGTAATTTTCCTGCAGCAATTAAAACGGTGGCATTGTGGTTTCCCCGCAAGGAGCGTGCGTTTGCCGCGGGTATTTTTAATTCCGGCACAAGTGTAGGCCCCATACTGGCGCCGGTAATTGTGCCATGGCTGGCTATACATTATAGCTGGCGGGTTGCGTTTATTGCCGTAGCTGCCATTGGCTTTATATGGCTTATTTTCTGGTTTATTTTTTACGAGGTGCCGGCAAAGCAAAAAAGGCTTTCCGCAGAAGAATTTGACTACATACACAGCGATGCCGACAGCGCTATACATGCCGAAGAAAAACCTAAAATACCCTGGGCTGTTTTGTTAAGATACAAACAAACCTGGGCGTTTATTATGGGCAAATTTCTCACTGATGGTATTTGGTGGTTTATACTGTTTTGGTTGCCTGCTTTTTTAGATGCACAGTATAAATTGAAAGGCATGCAGGTAAGCTGGCCTATAGCCTTTGTATATATACTTGCAGGTGTGGCAAGCGTGTTTGGCGGCTGGCTGCCAATGTGGCTGGTAAAAAATAAACAATGGCCATTTGTACGCGCGCGCAAAACATCTATGCTTATTTATGCGCTCTGCCCGTTGCTTATGATAACAGTACAGGCGGCCGGCAATTACAACATGTGGTATGCAATTATCATCATTGGCATTGCTGCTTCCGCACACCAGGCCTGGTCGGCTAATTTGTTTACCACTGTTTCAGACATGTTCCCGCAAAGTTCAGTGGCATCGGTTATCGGCATAGGTGGCATGGCGGGCGGCTTAGGCGGTCTTGCCGTTTCGGCTGCCGCGGGGCAACTGTTTAATTATTATAAAAGCCTCGGGCATATTGAAACCGGCTATTATTTTATGTTCCTGTATTGCGGCCTTGGTTACCTGGCAGCATGGCTGATTATGTTCAGGGTGCTGGCGCCGGGAATGAAACGGGTAGATGCTTTACCGGCGTAAAACATCAAAAAAAAAATAAAACACCCCGGCAAAGTGCAGCGGGGTGTTTCGGTATAATTAACTTTAAATAAAGTACTATTCTACTTTGGTAACTTTAAGCACGTTGGTGGGCAAATGCAGGTTTACCGGTGTGCTGCCTGTATTTACCACAACATTACCGCTTGCCAGGTAACCGCGTTCTTTTAAAATATTTATCTGGTCAAAAAAGATGTCGTCAAGGCTTATTTCTTCGTCGTAATGAAAAGCTCTCACCCCCCAGCTAAGGCTTAACTGGTTAACAAGATGTTTACGCTTGGTAAATATAAACAGGGGTGATTTTGGCCTGTAGCTGCTTAATACAAACGCAGTATACCCGCTTTGCGTCATTCCTATAAGCGCGTCAACATTTATATCCCTGGCAATTTTGCAGGCATTATAACATACGGCATCGCTAAGAAATGAAGGAGATTTAGGCAGGGGCTTAAGGTCTTCCTCGCGGTTATAACGATATTCTGTTTTCTCAACCTCCATTATTATTTTTCGCATCGTTTCCACTACCAGGGCTGGGTGTTTGCCTGTGGCTGTTTCAGCGCTCAGCATTACCGCATCTGTACCTTCAAGCACTGCATTAGCCACGTCGGTTATTTCACTGCGGTTAGGTTTAACACGGTCAATCATGCTCTCCATCATTTGGGTTGCCACAATAACCGGCTTGCCGCGGTGTATGCATTTGCGTATAATTTCCCGCTGGGCCATCGGCACTTTTTCAACCGGCAGTTCAACGCCAAGGTCTCCCCGTGCAACCATTACCCCGTCTGATTCTATAATTATGTTGCGCAAATCAACAAGGGCGGAGGGCATTTCAATTTTAGCCATTACCTTGGTTACGCTGTTTTTTTCTGCAAGGCGTTTTTTCAAATCAATAATATCGTCTGCCTTTCTTACAAACGAAAGAGCTACCCAGTCCAATTCCTGGTCAAGAATAAATGCAAGGTCTGCAATATCTTTTTCAGTCATGGCGGGCAGGGAGATTTCCGTATCAGGAAGATTAACACCTTTTTTGGGCAGCAGTGTACCACCATAAGTAACGGCTACTTTTACATCGCCTTCTTCGGTTACATCTATTACAACCACCTCCAGTTTACCATCATCTATCAATATTTTGTCCCCCACTTTTACATCCGAGTGCAGGTTGGGATAGGATACATAAATTTTCTCCTTGGTACCAACAACTTTTTGCTTTGACGTAAAAGTCAGTATGTCGCCTTTTTCAATTTCAAGTGCACCATTCTGTATTTCACCCACCCTTAATTTCGGGCCCTGCAGGTCTGCAAGTATGGCTATATTATAAGGCTCTTTTTCGTTCAGCCTGCGTATATGTTGAATTATTTTTGCTTTATCTTCATGTGTGCCGTGCGAGAAATTAAGCCGGAAGACGTTTACCCCTGCTTTTACCAGCTCAAGCAATTTTTCGTAAGTATCACAGGCCGGCCCTACTGTTGCCACAATTTTTGTCCTGTGAAAGCTGTGTTCAAGTCCCGCCTGCAGATCCATTTCTTTAGGCACGTATTTAGCAATATTATCTGACATACAATTTTTTGATTAAATAAAAGCAATTTCGTTAGGTTATATTAATGTTTGCAAATACTCAATCGCCCTGTAAAATTAACTCGCCAGTATCTTTACAATCTTCATCCAGTCGTCGTTCACGCGTTGCTTCTCCCTGATGGCAATTTCAAGCGGCGTATAATTCATTACGTTGTTATAAATACCCACCATTACATTGTGGCGGCCTTCCATAAGGCTTTCTACGGCATGAAAACCCATACGGCTTGCAATTACCCTGTCAAAACAACTTGGCGCACCGCCACGCTGTATATGGCCTAATATGGTAACGCGGGTGTCCATACCGGGCACTCTTTCCGTAACAATACGCGCAATATTATTAGCGCCGCCTGAACTGTGCCCTTCTGCCACAATTACAAGGTTCACCATCTTTTTGCGTTTCTCTTTTTCCGTCAGTGATTCAACCAGCTCCTCAATAGTTGTATCAACTTCCGGAATAAGAATATTTTCAGCCCCGGTGGCTATGCCGCTGTGTAATGCTATATAACCTGCATGCCGCCCCATTACTTCCACAATAAAAAGCCTGTCGTGGGCATCCGCCGTATCCCTTATTTTATCAATTGCTTCCACCGCGGTATTAACAGCGGTATCAAAGCCAATGGTAAAATCAGTACCATACAGGTCTTTATCTATTGTTCCCGGCAAGCCTACGCACGGAATACCGAATTCACTGCTTAATTTTTCAGCGCCGGTAAAACTCCCGTTGCCGCCTATAACTACAAGGCCGTCAATGCCTTTTGCTTCAAGGTTATTAAAGGCCTTTTTGCGGCCTTCAATATCAAAAAATTCTTTGCTGCGCGCTGTTTTAAGAATTGTACCACCCCTTTGTATAATATTGGCTACAGAGCGGGAACTCAGTTGATGGATATCATCCTCTATCATTCCGTTATAACCCCGGTATATGCCATATACCTCAAGGTTATTGTAAATTGCAGTTCGTACAACTGCCCTTATGGCTGCGTTCATTCCAGGCGAATCGCCCCCGGAGGTTAATACTCCAATTTTAGTTACTTGCTTCGACATTCTTTAGAGAATCAGATTAACCGATTAGTTTTTTCAACAAGGCGAGCCAATCATTTTTAAAAAACGAGCCAAAAATAAGGAATTGCATGTAAACTGCATCCGCAAGATGGTAATGTTAGTAATTTAATTAAATAGTAAGTACCCAAAACGATATTTGTGGATATTTTAAGGGGGTTGAACCGCTGCAAATTCGATAAATACCTTTCGCCCCGTTAATTTCCGGTACCGCATGGCTACTTTGCCGCCTCAATAATACCGTTAAATGAAATAGGCTGCCGGTTAATGCTGTTAACCTGCAGGTAGGCTGTGCCATTGTCAAAAACCGTAAGATAAAATTGAACGGCATCGCCGGGGCGGCGCGTTTTAATACTGATGTTCCATGCCTTTTTCCCATTTTTTACGAGGTAATCAAAATCCGTGGCTGTAAAGTTAAGACCGCCCTGCGTAGGATCTACAGGTGCGGAGAAAGCTCTGCCAAAATAAGGAAGGTCAGCTACAAGCGTATCTTTTGAAATTGAAAGTGTATAATAATCCGGGGTTAATTGCCGCAGGTTACCATAAGCTGGTGACACAGTTTGTGCTTTAAAAATAAAGCGCCCGCTTTCAATCAAAGCTTTTGTGCTTGTCGTTTGTGCAGCCACCGGGGTACAAAAAATCACGGCAGGTATTACGATTTTTACAAGTGTTTGAAATAGTTTCATAATTCACGGTTTTCATAAACTCACTATTTCAATAACAAACCAATACCATGCAAAATTTTGCAGCAAGTGTAAATGTTATGCAAAAACCGCTGTTTACCAGGGATATTTAACATCTATAAGGCCGGTGCAGGGGATGGTGCATTTTTTTTCATTGCTTTCCAACCCAAGTTCCACAATGCGTATGGTATTATATCCGTGCTCAGGTTTTTCACGCAACTCCGCGCCGTTAACAATAGTGTTATACAGGTTGTCATAATAAAAACCGTAATCACCTTTAAGGGTGGGGTATTTTTTCTTTACTTCTTCACCGTTTATTTCGGTATGTAATAAGCCGCAAAATTCTTCGCTTTCAATGCCCCAGTTGGGCACTTCGGTGGGCAATTTCCCTGCCCGCAAATAAACTTCCTGCGGGTCTTCCCCATATTTTAAAAAACTTCCTTTTATACCGTGAATAATATATCTCGGGCCCTGTTCCCGTACAAGCATGCCCGATTTGAGCGTAACACTTAAAAATCCATAATCCAGCCTTACATCAAAATAATCAGTTGCCCTTGCATGGCTTCGCTGGTTTTTTATGGTAGCAGTAATGGTGGCAGGCAGGCCAAACAGGTATAGCGCCTGGTCAATTATATGCGCGCCCAAATCATACCAAATGCCGCTGCCCGGCAGTGGCTCCTCGCGCCATGCGTTAGGTTTAGCGGCCGGCCGGTAGCGGTCGTAGTGCGCCTCATAATCATGCACGTCGCCCAATAATTTTTGCCCAATTATTTCCTTAATAGTGAGAAAATCGGTTACATAGCGCCTGTTATGAAAAACACTTAATATTTTATTTTGCGCTTTAGCCAAATCAATCAGTTCTTTGGCATCCGCAGTATTAATGGTAAATGGTTTTTCAAGCACTACATTTTTGCCGGCCAATAAAGCCTGTTTGGTATATGGCAGGTGAGTATCATTGGGTGTAGTGATAATCACAAGGTCAATATCTGTTGCCAGCAATTCATCCATGTTGTGTACAATTTGAGCACCCGGAAATAACGCTTTAGACGCCGTATCATGACGCTCGAGCACCGACACAATATTGTAATACTCCGGCCGAACTTTTAAGAAGGGGGCATGCATAAATTTACCGGCTACACCAAAACCAACGAGGCCTGTTTTTATTGGACTGCTCATAACAAATACTTTCTGCAAAAGAAAGGTATTTTAAATATTATAACGGGCTTATAAATATAAAAGTGTTGTTTGAGCGTTTTTAAACATGCTAAACCTTGCGTGTATATTTATTTGATTTATTTTATAACGGCGCTTCAAGCATTAACAAAACCGCGTTGTTTGAAAGCGCTTCAAGTTCAACCTCGTCAATGTTCCATAGTGCAAGACCGTCGCCATTATGCAGCAACCTGTATTGCACTTCAAAAGCCCCTTCAATAACAAAAACAAACAGCCCGTTTTTAGGGTCGTTCAATGTATACACAGTTTCCTCACGTCCATCAAATTTGCCTATAGACAGGATGTATTGCGTTGAAGATGCAGCCGTAATTTGCTGAATGTGATGAAAGATACTTACGAGGTTATTTTTGCCGTTCTCAATATCAAAAGCAAATAACTGCGGGGATTGGTTACTTAGAGGGGATGAAGGTTGCAGCCAGAGTTGTAAAAAATTTACCAGTTCGGTTTCAAACGGGTTACTAATGGTAAAAGATGTGCCGGCCTGCAGGGAAAAAAGCTGCACCTCGCCAACCTGTATTAAGGATGTATTGCCATGGGTGTCTGCAAATTCAATATCCCCAACGGTTGGAATAAGGATAATATCAGTAGCCTGCGTTACAGGCATTTGCAAACTTTTTCCTCCCGCAAGGGTGTCTTCATTCAGCACTGCAAGCGCGCCGAACGAAGATTTATTCTTGTTATTAAACCTGCCGAAATTGAACGTGCTGTACGTTCTGAACCACTCCTTTTCAGTAAGGCCGCGTTCTTCAGTCAAAAATATTTTTCCGTTTGATTGTGGTACCATAGGTTTTCTGTTTGTTTAAATGAATGAATATTTAGCTGTGACTGTGACGTAATAATCTCAGTCAGTACCTCTTCTTGTGTACCGGCTTTGCCGGTTTCCGTGGAAATGAGAAGCATATTGCCAATCGTATCAAGCCATAATAATGGCTCTGTAATAATATTTATGGCGATACGGTGCTTTGCGGCATTGGTAATATCTGACTGTATTATTTCAAGCCGGCATTGTTTAAATGGCAGAAATGTTTTTCCGGCTGTATTAATAATGTCGGGAATAAAACCATTAAATTGTTTTATATATCCTGTTACCGATGCGCTTACCAGGAAGTGAAGTTTTTCAGCGCCGGGTACGTTTGCAAGTATCTCGCTGAAAGTGGTATATTTTTTTTCTTTATTATACAGTTGAGCCTGCATCAAAAATTCTGTATAACTGTCGTTAAATGCACACTTCTCCCATGCTTTAACGGCGCTTGCGTCAATAATTTTCCTGTATAATAAACGTATGATGCCTTTTGACATAAATAGATTTTTTAAGGGTACTATGCGCTTACATAAACAGTATGCGTAAGTACATACCCGTCTGTAATATTGCCCGTAACACTAGACAATTCAGTATCTAATGAATCACTAAAAACCGAATCGGCTGTATTGGCAGTGTCCTGTGTACCATGTGCTTTATAGTCGCTGGCTGTGGTATATACAGTATTGCAAACATCAGTTGGAAAAGCAATTTGGGTTACTAATAACGATGTGCCGCTACTGTTATACACATGCACGTGAATATGGGGTGCCCTGCCGGAATACCAGCCCGGGAAAATGCTGGTAAAGATTACCAAACCGCTGGAATCGGTAGTTTGCCTGCCGCGCAAAAAATGTGATGAAGTGTAATCAACAGTGCCATAGCGTCCGCCGGGTGTATCTGTGTATTCAGAATAATACCCCACCGCGGTGCAATGCCATATATCCACCAAAGCATTGGCTAATGCAGCACAACTATTGTTGGTATTGCAAATGGTTATTTTAATAGTTAAGGGTACGCCGCTTTGCCCGTCAACAATATTGCTTCTTACGTAAGATGAAGGGGTTTTGGTAGGATAGGGGCCCGCTGTCTCTGTGTCAGTAAGCGTACATGAATCCGACGATGAAGAACTTCCTGTTGTTGTACTGGTGCCTGATGTGGTGCCTGCCGTATCTTTTTTACAAGCGATGGGAACAATTAAGCCGAGGCCTAACGCAGCAAGTCCATTCTGCAAAAACATTTTTCTTTCCATAATTTTTACATTGGGGTTAATGAATGTTATTATGTAAAGAAACATGGTAACGGCAGTGGAAAGTATGCTTTACCGACGAAGACTTTGTTTGTGCCGGTAAAGTTTTTTTTATATTAAGCCCTTATAATTATATTAACAAAAAATCTTTAACAAATATGGGGTAACAAATGAGCGACATGCTGAATATTGGCCGGCGCTCGTAGATTGGTGTTATGCGTATGTATGTGTTTAACCATCCATAAAACACTATGCCAGGCACCGAGTTTATAGCCTACATTCTCATAAATACCGATGTGTTTAAACCCTGCATTTTCATGAAATGTTACACTGGCTTCATTTGGCAATGCTACACCTGCATATACATTTACAAAATTCATTTCAGCCAATAGCATAAAAAGCATATCGTACAACTTCATGGCTATACCCTGCCTGTAAAATGAGGGGTGTACATATACAGATGATTCGACAGACCATTGGTATGCATCTCTTTGCCTGTGCGCCGAGGCATACGCGTAACCGGCTATTGTTTTGTTGATTTCTGCTACCAGCCACGGGTATTTTTGCGTGTATGTTAATATGCGCTGGCTGAATTCCACCGTTGACGGTACGACAGTTTCAAAACTGGTTGCAGTATTTTCAATAAATGGTTTATAAATGTTAAGCATTTCATCTGCATCGCCGGCTTGGGCAAAACGAATTATCATCACGTAATTTTCTTCACTCTAATTTACCCTTTTTTTGGCGGTAAATAAATATTTCGAGGATGTTATAAATAAGTAATTTTGCTGTATTAGTGTAAGGCGAATCAACTTCCTTCGTAACTAAAGAAAAAAATATGAAAAGGAATGCGGTTTTAAATGTAGTAGCTGTGTTAGGGCTGGTTACAGCCATATCGCTGGTTTTATTTTCAAAATCTGATGCGTCACCGTCAAAAAAAGATCCTGCCGGAATAAGTTTTATTGAGCAGGATTGGGATAAAGCTCTTAAAGCTGCAAAAACACAAAAGAAACTAGTGTTCCTGGATATTTATGCCACCTGGTGCGGGCCTTGCAAAATGCTTAAGAAAAATACTTTTACCGATGCTAAAGTTGCCGATTTTTTCAATAAAAATTTTGTAAATGTTTCCGTTGATGGTGAAAAAGGTGTTGGCCCCCAACTGGCGCAAAAATTTTCCATACAGGCTTATCCAACACTTATTGTAGCAAATGCGGATGGTACACCGGTATTATATACTATGGGCTATCTTGACCCTGCTACGCTGCTGCAGTTTGCCAATGCTGCCCTGCAAAAGAAATAACGGAATATTTTTATAATTTTCCTTCAAGCATCATCAGCTTAACTTTAAGAAGGCCTGCTACAGACAATGAATCTGTGATTATATGCCCGTCTACCATTTCAATGGCTTCAGCCAAGGGCAATTTTTTTATTATTAACTGTTCCGTTTCTTCGGGCGCCGCCTCATATTGAGACAAACCACGCGCCAGGTAAATGTAGCCAACCTCATCGGTAACGGAATTTGATAAATGAATTTGCAGCAATTCCGTCCATTCAGAAGCGTGCAGACCGGTCTCTTCAGCCAATTCACGTTTAGCCGATTCCAGTGGCGTTTCACCAAAGGGGCCGCCGCCTTCGGGAATTTCCCAAGAATATTTATCAATGGCAAACCTGTATTGCCCTACAAGGTAAGTATTAAATTCTTCATCTAAGAGCACAACACCAATAGCAAGGTTTTTAAAATGCACCTTACCATAAATGCCATTATTGCCTGATGGATTTATTACATCGTAATGGGTAAGACTTATCCAGTTATTGTCGTATTTTTTATCACTGTTTGTTATCGTCCAGGGATTATGCGCTTCATTCATTGCTTTAAATTAAAAAGGTAACCCGTTATTTAACCTTAAAACAAACTATTTTTCTTTTACTTTCTTTTAACATCACGCGATGGTTACAAAATTCACTGCAAAGTAATCAATACATGCGGGCGCCTGCAACCAAACAAAAATAAAACCTTTAAAAATGAAAAAGAAAATGCTTGCTGCATGTATGCTTGCAGCAATAACCCTTAGTTTGTTTAGTTGCGACTGGTTTACTCACAAAAAACATTACGTAAACGCTAACCATGTTTTAGGTAAATGGACAATTGACAGTATTGGCAAGAGCAATGTTACCATGGTTAATGATTCAGGGCGTAACGTACTTTTTTCCAAACCGGCGATTGATGATTCCCTGCCGATAACCGTTGAATTTAGCGCAGACAGTATATACACTATGTACAAAAATGATACCCTGCAATTAGGGAGCAACAGATATTATCTTGATTCCTGTTTGCAAAAATTATTTATCCGCGAAGACTCGACATTTACGGCCTATTCAGTTTCACCTGTTGGCGACAGTATATTAATAGTTTCGTCCTCCGGCGAAGGAATAAAATATTCAATGAAAAAACAGCCCTAAACCCATTTTCAACCCTAACCCTTTTATTTTAATTAATGATTGCTTGCTATATGTAATTTTCAATTCTTCTCATCTAATATAAATCATATCAACATTATGAAAACATTATTGTATTGTGCTGTATTAATAACAGCATTGGCATTTTCATGCGGCAGGAATAAAGAAGCCATCGTCGCTGAAACAAAACAGCCTTCTGCCGGTATGTATAAGCCAGGGGACAACGGTGCGGCAAAACAGGAAGCTGCCGGGCTAATAGGTAATGGCAATGGCGCATCTGACACAACTTCTGGTGCAGCGATAATTCTTCAGTCAGGCATACCGGCAGCAGACCCTGATTGGGATAAGAAAATAATACGGACAGCTAATGTAACGCTTGAATTGAAAGATTATAACTTATTCAACACTGCGATTCGCCTGAAAGTGAAATCTTTTGGCGCATACATTGCGGAGGAACAACAAAGTGAAACAGATGATGAAATAACAAATGATATAAGCATAAAAGTGCCCGTGGACAGGTTTGAGGATTTGATGAATTCACTGGGCGGTGATGGTATTAAGATTGTGCACAAAAACATTTCGTCAGAAGATGTTACAGGTGAAGTTGTTGACACGAAAGCGAGGCTTGAGGCAAAAAAACAGGTACGTGACCGTTATATGGACTTATTAAAGCAGGCCAAAAGCATGAGGGATATTCTTGACGTGCAGGAACAGATAAACAGCATACAGGAAGATATTGAATCCTCATCTGGCAGGGTTAATTATCTTGTACATTCCGCGGCTTACAGCACGGTTAACATTAAATATTATCAATTCTTGAACGGTGTTACACAAAAAGAAGTTGAGCCTGGTTTTGGAACAAAAATTCTTGAAGCATTTAAATCGGGCGGTGAAATAATTACCAATATCATCCTGTTCTTCGCCAATATCTGGCCGTTATTTTTAGCTGCCGTTATTTTTATCTTCTACATCAGAAAAGGCAGAAAAAATAAGACGTTCAAAACTGAATTAGAATAAAGGCTGCTCAGCAAATAATCTTAGCAGGTAGCGCGTCAAGGTTGCAAACATGCATTTTTCTTCGGTACATTTACTGTATGGTAAAGAAAAAACTGGTGGTATTAACGGGTGCAGGGATAAGTGCCGAGAGTGGCCTTAAAACTTTTCGTGACAGCGACGGGCTGTGGAATGGTTATAATATTGAAGATGTTGCTACACCACGTGCCTGGAAAAGAGATATGAAACTGGTGCTTGATTTTTATAATATGCGCCGCAGGGATGTTGCAACCGCTATACCCAATGCTGCGCATATTGGTTTGGTGGAGCTGGAAAATGATTTTGATGTGCATATAATAACCCAAAACATTGATGATTTGCATGAGAGGGCAGGAAGTACAAATGTGTTGCACCTGCACGGAGAAATTTTTAAGATGCGGAGTGAGAAAGATGAAAACCTGGTGTATGAAATACGGGAAGATATTTTGCCTGGGCATACTGCAGCCGACGGCGCACAGCTAAGGCCGCATATAGTTTGGTTTGAAGAAGCTGTACCTATGATAGAGCCTGCCGCGGCTTTAGTGGCAATAGCGGATATTTTTGTAGTAGTGGGTACATCCCTGGCGGTTTACCCTGCTGCCGGGCTTATTAATTTCGCGCCACGCTCAATACCTAAATTTATTGTTGACAAGCGTATACCTTATACATCATCTATCTACAATCTTACTTACATTGAAAAGCCTGCTACAGAAGGGGTTCAGGCATTGCAGGAAAAGCTTTTGGCATTAGCGTAGTATAAAGTTATTAGCAAAATGCCGATTCATAATTCCTTTCGTTATAGCCAACAGCCAAAACTTTGTTATTCAATTCAATAACAGGTCTTTTAATAAGGCTGGTATGTTTTACCATAGCTTCAACAGCCGCTGCCTGGTTTGTAATTTCCGCCTGGGTGCCTGCATCCAGCGAGCGCCAGGTTGTACTGCGTTTGTTCATTATTGTTTCCCAGCCAACCTGGTTACACCACCTGTTTAATTCGGCGGGTGTTATGCCCTGTATTTTATAATCATGTAATGTAAAAACAAGGCGGCGTTCGTTAAACCATTCCATGGCCAACTTAGTGGCATCACAATAAGGCAGGCCGTAAATAATATACATATTGCTGATTTCTTGGTGGTCAAATGTACAAATTACCCCTAAGCGGCGAAACTAATAAAGGGGTGAAGTGAAGACTGAAAATTACGCAATAAATTAGCCCCGGGCCAGGAATGACTCAGGGCTTGCTAACCTATGAAAAACACCATCTTTATAAACGTACTAACACAGCTTTCTGTACTGCCGGTATTGTAGTTTAAGGATAATTTATAATAATTTTTAATGCGTTTTAACCTTTTAGAAACTATAGTGTGTTGCGGGTTTGCAAAAGAATAAAGCAGTTTCAAAACTTCAGCGCCGGTGGATGGATTGCCGGTATATTTTACGTCGCCGGGAAGGAAACCACATTTAACTGTCTTTGGCTCAATTACTTTGTCTTGTTGTTGCGCATTAATTATATAGGGAAAGCAGGCGTACAGCAGGATTAATATTAATGCTTTCGCAAGGCTCTTCATAACGACGGGGAATTAAGACATGTAAATATAAAAAAATATTATATATTTTTTATACCCTGCTGCTGTTTATTTTAAGCAACGTAATAATTAAAAGAAAACGCCGGCGTAAACCGGCGTTAAACACTAACATTTAATTTGGTATGCAGCTATTTCAATTCCCACGCAAGCGCGCTGGCGCCCAGTATTGCGGCATCAGATTCCTTTAAATGGCTTACCAATATTTTTACCTTATTCTGGAATATCTGGATAACGTTGGCTTCCATGTGCTCGCGGGTGGGCTTAAGTATCAGGTCGCCTGCTTTTGTAAGTCCGCCAAATAATATAATCGCTTCAGGGCTGCTGAACATTACAAAATTTGCCAGCGCCATTCCTAAAATTTTACCTGTATAATCAAAAATTTCTTTTGCCAGTTCATCACCCGCCATAGCCGCATCATAAACTTTTTTACTGTCAATATCATCTACAGGTATTTTGCGCAGCAGGCTTGGCTGGTTATGTTGTTTCAGCACTTCAAGGGCCGTTAACCTAACCCCGGTAGCGGAAGCATAACTTTCCAGTGAGCCATATTTGCCGGTGCCCTCATGGTAACGACCCCCGGGAATAATTATCGTATGCCCCAGTTCGCCGGCAAAGCCGTCATGGCCGTAAATTAAATGCCCGTTGGCAACAATGCCGCTGCCTACGCCGGTACCCAGGGTTATCATTATAAAATCTTTCATACCCTGTGCTGCACCATACATCATTTCACCAATCGCGGCGGCATTTGCGTCATTGGTTAGCACCACCGGCAGTTGAAATTTATCCTGTATAAGTTTGGCTAAGGGCACAATACCTTTCCATGGCAGGTTAGGGGCGTATTCTATGGTACCCGTGTAAAAATTGCCGTTAGGCGCGCCGACACCAATGCCTTTTATTCGGCCGACACCCCCTGCATTGTTAATAAGCGGCTGTACCGCCTTATGTAATTCATTAATAAATGTGTCTACCTGTTTGTGTTTTTTTGTAGATATTTCACCCGAGAAAAGTACGTTACCCACGCGGTCAACAATTCCGAACTTTGTGCCTGTGCCGCCAATATCAATACCAATAGCCAATGGCTCTAACGATGGTTTTGCAGTTGCCATAATATGTAGTTATTAATCCCTTATTCAATAAATATCTTAATGGCCTGCGCCAATTTGCTCATCAAAGTTCAATCCCTGTTTTTTAAGTACACTTCTAAACCTTACCGCTAAAAATGCTAAAGCTGCAAAACATCCTGCAGCCACCAGGTAAGAGTTATGCATGTTATTATTACCCGCGGCGTCTTTAATGTCGCCTATTGAACCCTGCAGCGGCGGTATTACAGCGCCGCCCAATATCATCATAATTAAAAATGCTGACCCCTGGCTGGTATATTTACCCAAACCAGCAACGCCAAGAGCAAAAATACAAGGCCACATAATGCTGCAGCATAAACCACCCGCCATAAACGCGTAAACAGAATAAATACCCGTCATGAAAACACCCGAAATCATTAAAACGGTTGCCAATAACGCAAGGGTAAGCAATGTTTTAACAGGTTTTTGCTGGCCGAAAAAGAAGGCGAGTATAGCTACAACTATAAGGCCTGCATAACCATACAGGTCGCCAATGTCAAAACCATATAAACTTATCACAGATAACACTATGGCAAACGCAACAAACGGCACAACAATGGTAGCAACTGTTTTGCCGGTCTTCGATAATCCAAATACGCCGATGGCGCCCGTCCAGCGGCCTATCATAAGGCTGCCCCAATACAGCGTGACATATTTGGCAATTTCACTGTCAAGTAAGCCCTTCTCGGTTAAATAACCGGGCGTTTTAAGCAGGTTACCAAAGTTGTTGTCAATGGTAACTTCAACGCCAACATATAAAAAAATGCCCAGCATGCCCAATATAAGCTGCTGGTACTTCATTGCTCCCCAGCCGTCGCTGTTTTTAGCGGCGCTGAAATATGAACCGAATAAAACAACCAGCACCATAATAAGCGTGGCTATAAGCAAAGGTGTTTTTTCAATATTGGTTAACTGTCCAATTACAATAATAACTACCAGCAAAAAAGTCATTAATATCAAAGAGAAGGACGCTTTGCGGGAAGATTCAAAGGTTGAGTCGTCTTTACCTTCCGGCAATTTTGAAAACATAAAGAACAAAGCAACAGCGGCGAACACGCAGGCAACGAGTATATAAAAATTATCAATATTGCTTACACTAACGGTAGCCGAACTGTTACGTGGCGTGCCAAACAAAAAATAACTAACTATAATGGGCCCGAGTGTTGTGCCTAATGAATTTACGCCACCGGCAAAATTAAGCCTGTGGCTGCCGGTGGCAGGGTCGCCCAGCGCAATGGCAAAAGGTTGTGCAGCAGTTTGCTGCAGTGAAAAGCCCAGCGCCACAATAAAATAAGATGCCAGGATTAAAGGGAAAGAATGTGCATTAGCAGATGGTATTACACCAAGGGCGCCAACAACCGAAATCCAAATGCCTACAATAATACCCCTTTTATACCCGATTCTGTTAAGAATATCGTACCCAAATGCACTCGACAACAGGTACAAAATAAGAGAGCCCACAAAATACGCCCCGTAAAATGCAGAGCCGATGAGTTGCGATTCAAATTGGGATAAACTAAACTGTGTTTTACAAAACGGAATAAAAACACTACTTGATGCAGCAATAAATCCCCAAAAGAAAAATACAAGCACAAGTGTGGCAAGCGCACCTATGTTTGTTTTAATAACAGGCTTTGGATCTAATGATAGAGCGGTACTCATTGGCAATCATTATTTGGGTTATGAATTATTTGAGCGTTGAAAGATAATCACATTTTACATTACTAAAAATTTTTAATGTTTTTTGTTTTTATATAAAATTGAGTGCTAAATTGTTATCCGTTTGCAAAAAACATATAGATTGCTTTTCCAATGGAAATAATACACGTAAGCGCAGAATGTTACCCGGTTGCGAAGGCTGGTGGTTTGGGGGATGTAGTGGGGGCATTGCCCAAATATCAAACTGCTATGGGCCATACGGCTAAAGTGGTAATGCCCATGTACCGCACTAAATTTTTATACCAGAACGACTGGATTATTGATTTTAAAGGCAATGCTAACCTTGGCAACTGGTGGTTTAGTTTTACCGTTATTAAAGAAAAAACAAATAAGTTAGGCTTTGACCTTTACCTTGTTGATATTAATGGCCTGCTTGACAGGGAAAAAGTATATGGTTACAGTGATGATACAGAAAGGTTTATGGCTTTTCAAATTGCGGTAATAAACTGGATGACCCATTGGCAGCACAAGCCGGATATTATTCATTGCCACGACCATCATACGGGCCTTATTCCCTTTATGGTAAAATACTGTTACGATTATAATAAGCTGGCCGGTGTGCCTACGGTGTTCACTATTCATAATGCTGAATACCAGGGCTGGATGGGTTGGGATAAAAGCATTTATATACCGCGCTGGGATAGCTGGAAGCACGGCCTGCTGGAGTGGAAGAATAATATTAACCCCCTTGCTTCGGCGGTAAAAAACGCATGGAAGGTAACCACGGTAAGCTACAGCTATCTTAACGAGTTGAAATATAAGAGTAATGGGCTTGAGGCGCTTTTTGAGTATGAAAAAGGAAAATGTGTAGGTATATTAAATGGCATTGATGCCGACGTTTGGGACCCTGCGTCAGACACATACCTGGAACATCATTTTGGCCTTGAGGATGTTGATGAGGGCAAACTTAAAAATAAACAATTGCTGTGCGAGCGTTTTGGGCTGGATGTAAATAAACCTCTGATAGTTTTTATTGGAAGATTAGTGGGAGAGAAGGCTGCCGATGTGCTGCCGGATGCGATTCTTTCCTCTATGTACAGCCTTAACAACAGCGTTAACTTTCTTATACTGGGTAGTGGCGAGCCGCAGGTTGAATGGAGATTATCGCAATTAACTTCTTATTATCCTGGTAACTATAGCGTATTTATCGGCTATAATGAGGCGCTGAGCCACCTGATGTATGCCGGTGCTGATTTTTTACTGATGCCCAGCCGCGTTGAGCCATGCGGCCTTAACCAGATGTATGCCATGCGGTACGGCACGGTGCCGATGGTTAGAAATACAGGCGGGTTAAGGGATACAGTGGTAGATATGGGTGATTTTGAAGGATGGGGCATACGCTTTAACCATGCCAGTGCCGGCGATATTACCCATGCCATACAAAGGGCCGCAAGACTATACTACGATAATAAAGTGCATTTAAACTGGATGCGGCAAAGAATGATGAAAATTGATAATAGCTGGGAGAACGCTGTAAAGCACTATATAAATGTTTACCGGGAATTTAGATAAATTCTGCGTGCGTTACTAAAAATTGCCATCTTGTTGCTTAATATAACAATTATATTATTTAGCCGCTTGAACAATAAACCGTAAATTTCATTTCAAAAGCAAATCTCTTACATAACCTCAAAATCGCCGATTAATATGTTTACGTTAGCAAAGTCAGTTGTAGCAGTTATTTTGGGCGGCGGTGCAGGCACACGCCTGTACCCCTTAACAGCCAGCCGTTCAAAGCCCGCCGTGCCCATTGCAGGTAAATACCGCCTTGTTGATATACCCATAAGCAACTGCATCAACTCGAATATTAACCGCATGTGGGTATTAACACAGTTTAACTCCGCCTCGCTCAACAAGCATATAAAAAACACTTACCAGTTCAGCAATTTCAGCAGCGGGTTTGTAGACATATTAGCCGCCGAGCAAACGCCTGACAACCAGGGCTGGTTCCAGGGTACTGCCGATGCAGTAAGACAATCTTTACGCCATATACACAATAACGATTATGAATATGTGCTGATACTTAGCGGCGACCAGTTGTACCAGATGGACTTTGAGAAGATGTTTGATGCACACAAGGAAAAAGGCGCGGATATCTCCATTGCTACTATACCGGTGGCCTCACGCGAAGCGCCGGAGTTTGGCATTATGAAAACCGACGCAAACGGCCATATTACCACCTTTATTGAAAAACCTAAAAAGGAGATACTGGGTGAATGGGAAAGCGATACAGGTGAAGAAATGCAAAAGCAGGGGCGTAAATATTTGGCCAGCATGGGTATTTATATATTTAATAAAGAAATACTGGATGACCTTTTGCTGAGGAAGCACCCGGATGCCACGGATTTTGGTAAAGAAATTATTCCTAATTCAATCAATGAATCAACCGTTGTTAGCTATCAATATGATGGCTACTGGACTGACATAGGTAATATCTATTCTTTTTTTGAGGCCAACCTTGCACTTACTGATGATATTCCGCCGTTTAACCTGTTTGATAACAGCAAAACAGTCTATAGCCGCGCAAGAATGCTGCCTCCCGCGAAAATAAGTGGCACTACGCTGGAAAATACGGTAATTGCCGAAGGATCCATCATATTGGCAAGCCGTATTGAAAATTCAGTAGTCGGTATCCGTTCACGCATAGGTCATGGCACAACAGTGGTAAGCAGCTACATAATGGGTAACGACCTGTATGAAACGCTGGAAGAAATGAAGAAAAATGAGGCCAAGGGCATACCCAAAATAGGGATAGGCGACCGTTGCTACATACGTAATGCCATTATTGATAAACACTCCCGTATAGGCAACGATGTAAGGATTAACGGTGGCCCTCACCTGGAAAATACCGACCATTCTTTGTACACCGTAAAAGATGGTATTGTAGTAGTAAAAAAAGGCGCTATTTTGCCCAATGGGTTTGTAATATAGCCCGGGGAAATTATTATCATCTTTTAATAATTTAAGAACACGGATAATTTATTATTCGTGTTCTTTGTATATATAAAACATGTACTTTTAGCAGCATGTAATTTTTACACATTAATTAAACGATTGCTATGGCCTCAGCAGCCCCAACTCCTGGTGTAAATGGAACATTTAAGCCAAAACTCAGCTTTTGGCAAATATTTAATATGAGTTTTGGATTTTTTGGAATCCAGTTTGGCTGGGATTTGCAGCGAGCCAATATGGGCCCGATATATGAGTACCTGAAAGCTTCCCCAGAACAAATTCCATTGCTTTTTTTAGCGGCGCCATTAACCGGGTTAATAGCACAGCCTATTATCGGCTATTTAAGCGACCATACCTGGCACCCCAAATGGGGAAGAAGAAGGCCATACTTTTTTGTGGGAGCTTTACTTAGCACTATTTGTTTGTTTTTAATGCCTAACAGTGGTGCTTTATGGATGGCTGCAGGTTTGCTGTGGATATTAGATACTTCAGGAAATATTGCCATGGAACCGTTCAGGGCATTTGTTGCGGATAAATTACCTGACGAGCAAAGCACGATGGGGTTTGCGATGCAAAGTTTTTTAATTGGCCTGGGTGGGTGTATCGCATCCGCATTGCCGTTTATAATGTCAGATATCTTTCATGTTTCCAAAGTGTCGGTAAATGGGGGCATTCCTGCTTCAGTAAGGTTTGCTTTTTATACCGGCGGCTCAATATTTTTTGCAGCAGTATTCTACACTGTACTAACAAGTAAAGAATACCCGCCCTCTGATATAGGATTTAAAGAGAAAGTGAAAGAAAGTAACAAAGGTTTTGGCGGCGGGGTAAGAGAAATATTGCATTCTATTGGCAACATGCCTAAAAAAATGAGGCAATTAGCCCTGGTTCAATTTTTTACCTGGCCGGGTTTGTTTTTAATGTGGTTTTACTATAACGCGGCAGTAGCCCATAACGTATTTCATGCAACAAGCACCACAGACCCAAGATATATAGAAGGTACAAATTTTGGCGGCCTTACGTTATCATATTACAGTATAATAACATTTCTCTTTGCCCTCGTATTACCTGCCATCGCAAAAGCTTTAGGGCGTAAGCTAACGCATACACTGTGCTTATTCTGCGGCGCCATCGGGTTGGTGATGGTAAGGTTTGTAACTGAAAAATACCAATTGTTTTTTTGTATGACTGGTGTTGGCATTGCGTGGGCAAGTATTCTTTCTATGCCGTATGCTATGTTAGCGGGCGCATTGCCGCAGGATAAAGTTGGTATTTACATGGGTATTTTTAATTTCTTTATTGTGTTGCCTGAAATTATTGCATCGCTATTTTTTGGCTGGATAATGCAGCACTGGCTTAACAATGATCGTATGCTTGCTGTTGAGATGGGTGGGATTATGATGA
This sequence comes from Chitinophagaceae bacterium, assembly GCA_035550215.1. GTDB lineage: Bacteria > Bacteroidota > Bacteroidia > Chitinophagales > Chitinophagaceae > JABDFW01. The sequence goes on from DASZPM010000029.1 coordinate 38,508, forward strand.
TACTCGCCGGCGCGCTGTGCTACTTTATTGTGAAGGATTCCAAAGATGTTTTGCCTGAAGCGGCAATTTCTAAAATTGAAATTGAAGAACAACGTTCAGTATAATATGAAAAAAATATTTCTCTTTTTTGCAGTATTTTTTATTGCGCTTGCATCGTATTCGCAATCCATCAACCTGTACCCAACTAACTGGTGGGTGGGGATGAAAACCAATCATGTGCAAATACTGGTGCATGGGGACAGCAAGGAGTTTAGCCGGGCACAGGTAAGCGTAAACTATACTGGGGTTACGTTGTTGAAAAAGTATACGTTTGATAACGGCGAGTATATAGCCATTGATGTTGCTGTTGCGCCTAACGCAAGGCCGGGAAACGTAAATATTGAGTTTACCGGCTATGGTGAAACCCGTGTGGCGCAGTGGCCGCTTAAAGCGCGGAGGCAGGGTAACGGCACACAGTACGCGCAGGGCCTTACCTCATCTGACTTTATTTATTTTTTGATGCCGGACCGTTTTAGCAATGGCGACCCTTCTAACGACAGGATACCCGGTATGCGCGACCAGTCATTAAACCGCGATTCCATTTTCCTGCGCCATGGCGGAGACCTGCAGGGAATTATCAACCATCTTGATTACATACAGAGCCTTGGCGCCACTGCGCTTTGGATGACACCGGTAATTGAGAATGATATGCCCAACCGTACCGAGCATGGGTATGCATTTACTGACCATTATAAAATTGAACCACGTTTGGGCGGGGCGGAGATGTATAAGAAATTAAGCGACGAGTTGCATAAACGTGGTATGAAGCTGGTACAGGATGCCGTGTACAACCATGTGGGCTCTTTTGATTTTATGATGCAGGACCCGCCGTCAAAAGACTGGCTGCATCAGTGGCCCGATTACACCAACACCACTTATAAAGACCAGGTGCTTTTTGATCCCTATGCTGCCGCTTCAGACAAAAAACAAATGTCTGACGGCTGGTTTACGCGCCAGATGCCGGATGTAAACCAAAGCAACCCTTTCGTGGCAAATTTTCTTATCCAGCATGCAATATGGTGCGTGGAAGAATTTGGGGTAGATGCATGGCGTATTGACACTTATATTTATAACGACCTGGATTTTATGAATGAATGCAACGCAGCCCTCATTCGTGAATATCCCAAAATGTTTATGTTTGGTGAAACATGGGTACATGGTGTTATAAACCAGGCTTATTTTACCCGCAACAATTTCAACATTCCTTTTAAAAGTAACCTGCCTGCAACCTGCGATTTTCAAACAAACCTGCATGGCATTATTCCCGCGCTAACAGAAGATTTCGGGTGGACGGAAGGGGTTAATAAATTATACACAGTACTCGCCAGCGATTTTGTGTACCAAGACCCTTACAACGAAGTAATATTTTTAGATAACCACGATATGAGCCGCATTTTTTCAGTGGTGGGAGAGAATGTCTCCAAACAAAAAATGGGCATTGAATGGCTGCTTACCTGCCGCGGCATACCACAGCTATATTATGGAACAGAAGTGCTGATGAAAGGCTTTGCCAATCCTGACGGTAATGTACGGCTTGATTTTCCCGGCGGGTGGCCCGGTGACAAAGTGAACGCGTTTACAGGGGAAGGATTAAGCGACAGCGCCAAACAGGTGCAGGAACTTGTTAAGACACTGGCCAACTACCGGAAAAATTCTTCCGCTTTAAAAACAGGCAAACTAATGCAGTATGTGCCGGACGATGGCCTGTATGTATATTTCCGGTATGATGACCAGCATACCATCATGTGTGTTATGAATACCTCCGCTAAAGACAAAACTGTTGATTTTGGCAAATATGCTGAGAGAACTGCCGCCTTTGCAAAGGCACACAGCATTGTAAGCGACGATAAATTTAACATGTCAGAAAAGGCAACTATACCCGGCACCAGCATGTGGGTACTGGAGCTTGAGAAATAGCAAGCCGCAAAAAGCGTGTGTGTAATTATCCATGAGTTGTTAACATTCAGCCTGTGCAATCTCTCCCAGTAGCACAAACAGGCAATTTTTTGTAATTTTGCAGGTTATGATGAATGGTGAAAGACAGTTGAAGGCTGCTATTTTGGACTTGAACGATGGTTTTCCAAACCAGGGGATGCGCTGTATACGCGAGATTTTACAATGGTGGGGTAAGCATAATGAGGTGACTATACATTACGATGAATTTGACGTGCGGCAAAAGCTGCAATTGCCGGGTCTTGAGTATGATATATACATATCCAGCGGCGGACCGGGTTCCCCGCTTGAAAGTGAAGGAACTGAATGGGAGAATAGGTATTTTGCCTGGATTAAATTAATAGAAGACTGGAATAAAAACGCGTACAATTATCCTAAAAAGAAGATATTTTTTATTTGCCACAGTTTTCAGCTTGCATGCCGGTATTTTGGCATTGCCAATGTGTGCAAACGCAATTCAACCGCCTTTGGCGTATTCCCCGTGCATATGTTGCAGGCCGGCGAAACAGAACCGATTTTTGAAGGGTTGCTCGAACCTTTTTATGCTGTGGACAGCCGTGATTACCAGGTAATTGAACCTAACAAAAAAAGGATGCATGAACTGGGAAGCCGCGTTTTGGCAATTGAAAAAGAAAGGCCGCATGTGCCTTATGAAAGGGCCATTATGGCGGTACGGTTTACAGAAAATTTTGTGGGCACACAATTTCACCCCGAAGCTGACGCAGCCGGTATGAGTATGTACCTGCAAAGAGAAGATAAAAGGAAAACGGTGATTGATAACCACGGCGAACCTAAATGGCGCAGTATGATTGAGCAACTGAATGACCCTGACAAAATAATGCTTACTTACAAACACATATTGCCAAACTTTTTGAACTATTCCGTTGAAGAATTGGCAACGGTATAACGCTTACAATTTTATAGTTTTTTTTAGCGACCATCAAAACAGGCCAAACAGCATTGCATCTACCTTGTTTATAATTTCACCAAGGTCTTCCTCTCTTTCAGGAAACTTGTTTTTATCAATGTCTATCACTAAAAGCTTGCCCTCCTTGTACCCGTCAATCCATTTATTATACAGTTCGTTCAGTTTTTTCAGGTAGTCAAGGCGAATGTTTTCTTCGTATTCACGGCCACGTTTTTGTATCTGGCCTACCAGGGTGGGCACCGATGCTTTAAGGTAGATAACAAGGTCGGGCGGCTGCACCATTGACCGCAGGGTTTGAAAGAAATTGAAGTAGTTGTCAAAATCCCGTTTGCTCATCAGGCCCATATCGTGCAGGTTGGGTGCAAAAATATGCGCATCCTCGTAAATTGTCCTGTCCTGTATAACGGTTTCTGTCCCTCGTTGTATCTCGAGCAATTGGTTAAGGCGGCTGTTTAAAAAATATACCTGCAGGTTAAAGCTCCAGCGGGGCATATCCTCGTAAAAATCCATCAGGTAGGGGTTATGGTCAATATCCTCAAACTGTGGAATCCATTTATAATGTTTGCTTAGTGCTTCGGTTAGCGTTGTTTTACCGGCACCAATATTTCCGGCTACTGCTATGTGTTTCGGCTTTTTTGCTTTCGACATATTTTATTTAAATTCCAAAGGTGGAAAATAGGCAAAGTATAAGCGATATACGGCTAACAATTTAAACGGTTTTAAGATAACACATTTTAATATAAAAAGCCGTACAAAATACAAATTATAATAACATTACTGTAATTCGTTTGTTCTTTAAAGTGCTGCGTTTTCTTTGGCTAATAATTTATTCCCATGGCTTCCCGGGTAAGTTTCAGTGTTTCACCGGCGCTGGCACGCGCTTTTTCCCGCCCGTGGGCAATTATCTTTGAAAGATAGGCTTTATCCTGCTTTATGGCAGCAGCTCTTTCGCGTATAGGCGCCATAAAATTCACCATATCTTCCGCCAGTTGTTTTTTCATATCACCGTAACGTATAACGCAATTATTAAAATCGTCTTCAAATTTTTGTATTACATCAGGGGCGCTTACCAGGCTCATTAAAGTAAACAGGTTATCTATATAATCCGGCTTTAATGCGTTTGGCATTGTGGGGCCGCTGTCGGTTTTTGCGCGCATTATTTTCTTTCGCACAAGTTCGGCATCATCAGCCAGGTACAAAGTATTCATAGGGTTTTCGCTCTTGCTCATTTTGCCCTCCCCGTTCAGGCTCATTATTTTAATCAACTGTGCGCCGTAATAATTAAATGCCTTGGGTAAAGGAAACACTTCGCCGTAGCGGTGGTTAAACCGTTCTGCATAATTCCTCGTCATTTCAACATGCTGCTCCTGGTCTTTCCCAACGGGCACGTTAGTTGCCCGGTGAATTAATATGTCCGCTGCCTGCAAAACGGGGTAGGTCAGCAGCCCGGCGTTTACGTTATCGGGGTGTTGCCTAACTTTATCTTTAAAGGTGGCGGTCTTCTGCAAATCTCCCAGGTAAGCCATTGTATTTAAATACAGGTATAATTCTGCAATCTCCGGCAAATCGCTCTGTATATATAATACACATTTTTCAGGGTCAAGGCCACTTGCCAACAGCTCAGAAAGCAGGCGGTGCACATTATCTTTTAACTCCTTTGTATCGGGGTGGGTGGTAAGGCTGTGCCAGTCAACCACGCAGAAATAACAGTCATATTCGTCCTGCATTTTTACCCAGTTACGTATCGCTCCAAAATAGTTGCCCAAATGCACAAACCCTGTCGGCCGTATGCCGCTTAACACTTTTTCCTTTTGCATAGGCGGCGAAGATAAGAAAAGGTAAAATGTTGCCGCCCGCAAACATATTTCCTCCAAAAAATTTATATTACACCGCATATTGCTGACTAATGAAACAGGTTGCTATAGGTTTCGGGTTATTAATAACGGCACTGCTGGTTTTGTTTAAAGTAGCGGCATATAACCGGCTGCAGGGAGAGGACAGCCCCTTAACATGGATTGCCGTTTTCAGCATTTTATTTTTTGTCATAGGCATTTTCCTGGCAAGAAAACTGTTTGTAAAAAAAGTGCAGGTTAAAGAAGAAATTAAGGAGGCCAAGCTGTTTATTGATGAAGACGGTATAAAAAAAGCAGGCATAAGTAAGCGGGAACTGGAAATATTACAACTGATTGACGAGGGGCTAAGCAACCAGCAGATTGCTGACAAACTGTTTGTGAGTGAACACACCGTAAAAAAACACATATCAAACCTGTTTTTTAAATTAGATGTGCAGCGGCGCACAGAGGCAGTAAAAAAAGCCAAAACCATGCGGCTGATTGCCTGAAAGGCTACAACTTTTGATTAATTTAGGGCCGCGTAACCCAAAATACTACTTTAGAGTAATACACCCAATGGCACATGCGGTATAGCTTGCAGCAATAAACCAAAAACAACAGTTATGAAAAAGGCTTTTCTGCGTTACGGGTTGCTTTCTGGCGCGTTCATCGTAGTGCTGTTTACCTTAGATATGTCGGTACTTGGCAGTTTTGGCGTGTCAGAGGTTGCCGGTTATATATCCATAGTGCTGTCGCTTTGTTTTGTGTACTTTGGCCTGCGTTATTTCAGGGACAAGCAAAATAATGGTGTGCTCACATTTGGGCAGGGCATTAAACTGGGGCTGCTTATTACTTTAATACCCTCCACCTGCTTTGGGGCATTTGACCTGGTATATGTAAGATTTTTTAACCCCGATTTTTACGACAAATACACCGAAAGCCAAATTGCCCGGCTAAAAGCTACTGTACCCGCCGCCGAATTTGAAACAAAAGCTGCTGCCATGCGTGAGCAAATGAAATTCTGGAGCCAGCCATGGGCAGATTTTTTACTGATGTTTTTAACCGTAGCGGCAATCGGGGTAATCATAACAGTTCTTTCCGCATTTATACTTAAAAGAAAAGCTGCAGAAAAAACAGTACAACCCGCATAAACCAGTTAATTAATACACCATGGAAGACAAAACACCATGCCCCGTAGTGCATTTTGAAATTGGCTGCAGGGGGCTTGAAAGTACGGCCAATTTTTACAGCAGTATTTTTGGCTGGACAACTACCCAGGTACCCATGGCCGCTTATATTAACACCAACAGTAAAGAGGGTGTGCAGGGGCATATTACATCGCTGGGACATGAGCCTTATAATTACGTTACGGTGTATATACAGGTAAACGTGATTGAAGAATACCTGCAAAAAATTGTTGACGCGGGAGGTGCAAAATTAGTTGGCCCCGTGCCGTTGCCGGATGGCAGCCGCTTTGCATGGTTTAAAGACCCGGAAGGAAACATATTAGCTTTATTACAAAAACCACAATAATTAATTTATGGCAAAAGTTACAGGCCTTGGGGGCGTATTTTTTAAATGTGATGACCCAAAAAAGCAAAAGGAATGGTACAGCAAGCATTTAGGTATAAGTGGATACGGGTTTGAGTGGCGAGATAAAGATAACCCGGACCAGGTTGGCATGACGGTTTTTTCGCCGTTTAAAAAAGATACGGCATATTTTAATCCCTCGCAAAAGGATTATATGTTTAACTACCGGGTAGATAACCTTGTTGAACTGTTAGAGCAACTGAAACAGGAAGGCGTTGAGATAGTAGGGGACATACAGGAAGAAGACTACGGTAAATTTGGCTGGATAATGGACCCTGAAGGCAATAAGATTGAATTATGGGAGCCGAAAGACTGAGTTTGCGGGAAGTTTTGCGTTAGTACCTAAAAAAGTTTGCGTTTACAGTAAAATGCTGCATTTTCATGGTTGTATTAATAACCATGAACTTTACTGCTATGCGTACACTGCTGCTTACTTTTTTTAGCCTTGTATTATTTTGCTGCTGCACACAGGCGCAAATAAATAAAAACTATGTGCCCTGTAATGATATGCCCAATATGATGCAGAATTATGATGCAGATATTACGGCACTAAACAGGGTATATATAGTAGATGGCTCACCCGAAAAAAGGGAGCGGTACAAAAAAGTGGCCGTGGAGTACCTCGGCAGGTTGAAACAACTGGACTTTAATAGCCTGCCGCAGGAGTGCAAAGCTGATTATATTTTATTTAAGCGCGACCTTAACGAGTCGGTACATGACGCTGAAGTAGAAGAAAAGGAATTCAATGCACTAAAGCAATGGTTCCCGTTTGCCGATTCAATTTACGCGCTGGAAAAAATAAGGCGCAGGGGCGGGGCTGTGAACAGCAAAGAAGTTGCCTATAATTTTAATAACATTACAAAGCAGCTTAAAACGCTGGACAGTAAACTTTCCGGTGACAAAACCATAACCGTAAATGACAGCAGGAGAGCATTACAGATTATTGGCGGTTTGCAGGATGCAGCTAAAAACGTTTTCACTTTTTACAACAGCTATGACCCGTTATTTACCTGGTGGGTACCAATGACCTACCACGCGATGGATAGCTCGCTATCCGTCTATGCCAAAACCTTCCGGGCAGCCGCAGATGTCAATTCACCAAACAAAGACTCCAGCGGGATTGTAGGTTATCCTATTGGGCGCGATGAAATTGTGCGCCAGCTAAAATATGAGATGATTGACTATACGCCTGAGGAGTTGATTGATATTGCCAACAAAGAATTTGCATGGTGTGATAAGGAAATGCTTAAAGCCAGTAATGAAATGGGCTACGGTAACGACTGGAAGAAGGCGTTGGAAAAGGTTAAAGAAAGTTATGTGCCGGTGGGTGAGCAGCCGCAGGCTATGGTAAAATTATATGATGAATCAATTGATTTTTTAAAGAAGAAAGATTTAATAACCATACCGCCGCTGGCAGAAGAAACATGGCGTATTGTAATGATGAGCCCCAAACAGCAATTGGTTAACCCGTTTTTTTACGGGGGCGAGGAGTTTTCTGTTTCATACCCCACCAATACGATGGATTTTGATGCGCGTATGATGAGCATGCGTGGCAACAACCCGCATTTCAGCCGCGCCACAGTGCACCATGAACTAATAGCGGGGCATTACCTGCAACAGTTTATGAATGACAGGGTATATACTTACCGGCATTACGAAACACCTTTCTGGACGGAAGGCTGGTCGTTATACTGGGAGTTTGTTTTATGGAACGAAGGGTTTCCTCAGTCGCCTGAAGACCGTATTGGTATGCTGTTTTGGCGCATGCACCGCTGCGCGCGCATCATCTTCTCCCTTAACTACCACATGGGCAAATGGACGCCGCAGCAGTGTATTGACTTTTTGGTTGACCGTGTAGGCCACGAGCGCGCCAATGCCGAAGGCGAAGTGCGCCGCTCATTTGTTGGGGGTTACAGCCCGCTGTACCAGGTAGCTTATATGATAGGCGGACTGGAACTGATGGCCTTACAGCATGAACTGGTAGGGAAGGGCAAAATGACGCTGAAACAATACCACGATGCCGTAATGCACGAAAACAGTATGCCCATTGAAATGCTGCGCAATATTTTAGGTAATCACCCGCTTACGGCAGATTACCAAACACAGTGGCGGTTTTATGATTTGCCGTAAAATTCGCGATTTTATTTGTGTGTAACCGGCATAAATATTTTAAATTGTAAATACTGCAGTACCGTTTTCAACGCTAACGGCAGGCTATTTTTTAATTATTTTGGCAACCCGCCTGTTTCGGCAGTAGCTTCGGCCCCATATCGTATTGCAGCCTCAAGTACATCAATATTTATATCCTTTAAATTTTTAAACTTAATGCAATACCCGGTCACGCTCGCTTTCCCTAATTTTTCTCCGTAGGTTTGGGGCAGGTATGTTTTATCTTTTATGCCAAGTATATGTACAGATATGCCGGTTTTGCTTGCAAGCAAGCCAATTTGAAAATACTCACGGGTTGTTCCATCAGCATATTTCATTGTATGCAATCCATACCCTATAGTAGGGTTGCTTATTATTTTACCTTCACTGTTTTTGCCATCGTAAAACCACAACTTACACCCGGGCAATATTTTAAGTATGCGCAGGTGCAATGCCTGCATATCGCTGCGTTTTGGTTCACCCTGGCTGGTAATATATGCTGTAATTTGTTCCTGTACGTTCATATAAAACATTAAGTAATAATTGCGTGTCCTGCTTGTTCAAATATCGCTTTATTTCGCCATATAGTTATTCCTTTCCAATCAAATGGAAACATACTAATGCAGGCCCTGTATTTGCAGGTTCAGTTGATTTGCTAAAAGAAAGCTTCTCCAGCAGCTTTATGGAATTCCGGTTATCTCTATGAATAAATGCTTCTATTTTTTGAACTTGCATTGTATTGAATGCATAATCAATAACTTTTTGTGCAGCTTCCTTCATTATTCCCTGTCCCTGAAAGTTTGTCAAAAGTTCATACCCAATCTCACACTTGTTATTTTCTTCTGAAAAACCAAAAAGACAAATTGTCCCAACCAAACTATTTTTACCGCGCACCGTTATTGCCCAATACAGGGAGTTATTATTATTGATGTTTTTATTAACCTTATGTATAAAATTTCTTGCATCATCTATAGTTTTGCTTATTTGCCTGTCAAGATATTTATTTATTTCACTGTCAGAACGTAAAGTAAAAATTTCCTGTTCGTCAGCAATTACCAGTTGCCTTAGGGTAAGTCTTTCAGTTGTCAAAATTGGGAAAGGTGTAAAATTTGTATTTAACATTCAGTTGTATTTGGTTTGCCGGTACTTAGATCAAACAGGCCGCCCGCCGGGCTAAATTAAGCACTAATAAGGAACAAAAAATACCTGGTTGGGCAAAGTCAATCATACATATCTGGAGATAGCTTTCGAAAAACAATAGCTATCTTTAATCCTTTATGCGACAAATGCAGAACGTTGTGCGTCAAGCGATTGAACATCATAATAATTTGGCCAGGTAACAATGACAGGTATAGACGAGCAACATTTAGATAATCCACCAAACATTCAATTGGAAAACCTTTCCAATGAAATTACTCCTGCTAATGATACAGTAACTGATAACTCCAAACAAGAAATTCAAAATATGGAAGTACACAAACATCCTCACCATGTAACACATAAAAAGAAATGGGGGACAAATTACTAAAATTTCAAACTGGGGCACTACCCATTTTTCTTATCTGCCGTGTTTTTCAATTTCTTTCTTACCTTAACGTATTAATTGTTATTTATACATTTAATTTGCAGATTGCGGTAATAAAATGCAGTTGGTATGAAAAATTGTTTATTGGTTATTGTTGTGGTAATAATGGGTATGGCAAAAGCTTATTCCCAAAGCTATGTTCCGGAGTTAAATAACCCAAAAATTAAAATAAAACCTGCTGTTAATGTGCAGGCTTATGCATTTGATTTAAAAGATGTGCGGCTGCTGCCGGGCAGCCCGTTTAAAAACGCGATGGATAAAGATGCCGCTTATATGCTGTTGCTTAAACCAGACCGCTTATTGTACCGCTTTTACAAAAACGCCGGCTTACCGCCAAAAGACAGTATATACGGGGGGTGGGAGAGTGAAGGGCTTTCAGGGCACACGCTGGGGCATTATCTTTCTGCCTGCAGCATGATGTATGCTTCTACTGGCGATAAACAGTTTAAAGAAAGGGTTGACTATATAGTTGGCGAACTGGCACGCTGCCAGCAGACGCGCAAAACAGGTTATGTAGGCGCTATACCCAACGAGGACACTATTTTTGGAAGAGTGGCGCGCGGTGATATAAAAACGGGTGGCTTTGATTTAAACGGCGGCTGGAGCCCGTGGTACACAGTACACAAGGTGATGGCCGGGCTGGTGGACGCCTACTTATACTGTGATAATACCCAGGCAATGGATGTTGTTACCGGTATGGCTGACTGGGCATATAACACCGTAAAAAATTTATCACCCGCGCAATTACAAAAAATGCTGCGCTGCGAATATGGTGGTATGAATGATGTGCTGGCCAATATTTATGCCATAACAGGTAACAAAAAATACCTTGATTTATCATATAAGTTTTACGACGATTTTGTAATGAAGCCCCTGTCTGAAAAGATTGACCCTATGCCCGGCAAACACAGCAATACCAATGTGCCAAAAGCCATCGGGAGCGCACGGCAATATGAACTTACAGGCAATGCAGGTGATGACACCATCGCTTCATTTTTTTGGGATGTAATGGTGCATGACCATACCTACGTAATTGGTGGCAACAGCAATTATGAATACTGCGGCCCTGCCAATAAGTTAAGCGATGCGCTTAGCGATAACACCTGCGAAACCTGCTGTACCTACAATATGCTTAAGCTTACACGGCACCTGTTTTGCTGGCAGCCTGACAGTAAACTGGCAGATTATTATGAGCGCGCCCTGTATAATGATATTCTTGCATCGCAAAACCCAACAGACGGCATGATGTGCTATTTTGTTCCGCTGCGTATGGGCACTAAAAAGCAGTTCAGCGATTCATTCAACACGTTTACCTGCTGCGTGGGCAGCGGCATGGAAAACCACAGTAAATATGCTGAAAGTATTTACTACCAGGGTAAGGATGGCAGCCTGTATGTAAACCTGTTTATCCCGTCATTGCTCAACTGGAAAGACAAAGGTGTACGGCTTATGCAGCAAACATCTTACCCTGAAAGCGACGAGACGTTGCTGACCATTCAAACAAAATCGCCAAAATCATTTGCAGTGCGGGTGCGCTACCCATGGTGGGCAACCAGCGGCGCGGAGGTTAAAATAAATGGCAAAAAAGTTGAGTTTGCCAAAAACGCCAGCGGTTATATAGTGCTTACACGCACATGGCGGAATAATGATAAGATAGAAGTTGCCTTCCCCATGTCATTATACACAGAAGCAATGCCTGATAACAGCAAACGTGTAGCATTGCTGTATGGACCGGTGGTACTGGCAGGACAATTGGGCGATACCATGCCAGACGCGGTATATGGCACACCTGTTTTACTTACGGATGACCATAAGGTGAGCGATTGGATTAAACCCGTTAGCAACAAACCCCTTGAATTTACTATGGCTAACGTGGGCAAACCTTTTGATGTAACACTGAAGCCTTTTTACGAAACTTACAATGACTATTACAGTGTGTACTGGGATTATTTTACCAATGCCGACTGGAATGCGAGGGAAGCTGACTATGAAGCGGAAAAGAAAAGGCAAAAGGAGATAGAAGACAAAACCATTGATGTAATGCGCCTGGGTGAAATGCAGCCCGAGCGCGACCATAATTTGAAGTCATCTGAAAACTCTTACACGGATGTTGCGCTGGGGCGCATGGGCCGCGAAGCAAGGGCAGGGGGCTTTTTTAGTTTTGATATGAAAGTTGACCCCACCCAGCCTAACGCCCTGCTGTGTACTTACATAGGCGATGATAAAAACCGTAGCTGGGATATTTTAATTGATGGGGAGAAGCTTACCAGTATTGACTGGAAAGGCGGGCAAACCGGCAAGTTTTATGATGAAACTTACCCTATACCGGCGGCCATGCTGCAGGGAAAAACAAAAATTACCATAAAGATTGTACCCAACAGTGGCCGCAGTGCCGGCAGGATATTCGGTTGCCGTATAATAAAGGAGTAGCTGGCTGGCAGATTAGCAGGGTGGTTTGTTTTGGAAACGCGGTGTATATTTGCACCCTAAATATCCTTATGGTGCAGCATACAGCAGTTGAAACAGGGAGTACGGTAAAGAACTATTTATCACTTGTAAAATTTTCACATACCATATTTGCATTGCCCTTTGCTTTGATAGGGTTTTGCCTGGGGGCATTTAAACATTTTGGATTTTTACTAAGTATTATACCCAGTTGGAAGCTCTCTTACAACTGGGAGTTTCATGTTACCCAGTGGAATCTCAATAACACAATAGGATGGAGCAACGGCATTCCCATATTTTATACTTGGGGTGATATTATATTTAAGCTACTTCTCGTCCTTATTTGCATGGTTACAGCCCGCAGCGCGGCTATGGCTTTTAACCGCTATCTTGACAGGAGTTTTGATGCCAAGAACCCCCGCACCGCCATCCGCGAAATACCGCGCGGTATTATCGCGCCACAAAGCGCATTAAGGTTTGTGATACTCAATTGCATCATATTTATCGCAGCTACTTATTTTATCAATCCCATTTGTTTTTATTTATCACCGGTAGCTTTGTTTGTCGTGTTGTTTTACAGCTATACCAAGCGTTTTACACCGCTATGCCATTTAATATTGGGGCTTGGGCTGTCACTCGCGCCTATAGGTGCCTATCTTGCAGTAACCGGCCAGTTCAATATACTGCCCCTGTTTTTCTCTTTCGCCGTAATATGCTGGGTAAGCGGATTTGACATCATCTACGCCCTGCAGGATGTTGACTTCGATAAGTCGCAAAAGCTTTATTCCATCCCTGTGGCGGTAGGCAAGAGCAGGGCGCTGCACATTTCCGAACTGCTGCATGCAGTAAGCGCTGCCTGCGTAATTGCCGCTGGCATTTACGGCCATTTTCATGTTATATACTGGGTGGGGGTAGCTGTTTTTATCGGCATGCTTATATACCAGCATTCCATTGTAAAACCCAATGACTTAAGCAAAGTAAATATTGCTTTTATGACGGCCAACGGCATTGCCAGCGTAGTGTTTGGTGTGCTGGTAATAGCAGATATTTTTTTAGGTTAGGCGTAATTTAATAGCTGCCGGTTTTTTGTTATATTGCTTCACAATTATTAACGGTTGTTAACATACCCCTTTATGACGATTGTACGCAAGTTGTTGATTACAGCAGGTTTTTTGTTTGCTGCCTGCAGTAATGCCTGTTCCCAGGCAAATGTGCTTACCCAGCATAACAATCTTGCACGTACAGGCTGGAACGATAAGGAAACCATACTTAACAAAACCAACGTCTCCGCCAATACTTTCGGTAAACTTTTTTCCCGCCCTGTTGATGACCAGTTGTACGCGCAGCCGCTGCTAAAACTACAGCTTACCCTACCCGCCAAAGGTGTTAAGAACGTTGTGTTTGCTGCCACAGTAAATAACACAGTGTACGCATTTGATGCTGATTCAGCCAACGTTACCGACCCTTATTGGCAGGTAAGCCTGACCAAGGCAGGCTGCAGGCCGGTAAACAAAAGCGATATGACCGGCGCCTGCGGCGGGTATTATAACGATTTTTCAGGCAACATGGGCATTGTAGGTACCCCCGTTATTGATTCTGCAACCAATACTATGTACCTGGTAGCACGAAGCGTAAGCAGCGCCAATGTTTACTACCAGTACCTGCATGCAATTGATATTACCACGGGGCAGGAAAAACCCGGCAGCCCTGTTTATATAACCGCTACCGTTAACGGGAACGGTGATGGCAGCAGCGGTGGAAAAATTACCTTTAACCAGCAGCACCAAAACCAGCGCAGCGGGTTATTACTGCTAAACGGCATTGTGTACATAGCCTGGTCATCCCACTGCGATTGGCCGCCTTACCACGGCTGGGTTATGGGGTACGATAAAACCACCCTGCAGCAAAAATATGTATACTGTAACACACCCGAAGGATACAACGGGGGCATTTGGATGAGCGGCGCGGCGCCTGCGGCTGATGAAAACGGCAACCTGTATGTGGGCACCGGCAATGGCTCAGTAGGGTATAATGGCAACCCGGCCAACCTTACTAATAGGAGCGAATCAGCCATTAAGCTAACACCGGGCCTGGCAATAAGCAGCTTTTTTACCCCGCAAAATTACGAGGTACTTGAAGGAGCAGACCTTGATTTTGGCGTAACGCAGGTGATGCTGATACCCAATACCAACAGGGCAATAGTTGGGGTGAAGGATGGCCACCTGTACCTGCTGAACCGTGACAACATGGGCGGATATAATGCAGGTGGTAACCAGAATGTACAAACGATTGACCTGGGGAGCAATGCTTTTTTGCGATCCGGCATGTCGTATTATAAAGGCAGCAAAAGTGAATATGTTTACTCATGGAGTGAAAACTCCCTGCTGAGGGCTTTTCCCTACAACAGGAATAGCAATAATTTTGACCTTGCCAATACTATTAGCAGCGGGCTGCAGGGCCCAACCGGTAATAATGGTGCATTATTGTCAGTATCATCCAACGGTAATAACGATTCAACAGCTATTTTATGGGCAAGCTATGCCGCCAACGGCGATGCCAACCAAAGTGTAAGGCCGGGCATTTTACGCGCTATTGACGCTACGGATGTAACAAAAGAATTGTGGAACTCTGCCAACGATGTTAATGACGACCCCGGCAACTATGCAAAATTCAACTGCCCCACTATAGCCAATGGCAAAGTATACCTGGCTACCTTCTCCAACAAACTAATGGTGTACGGGTTAAGAAAATCCAGCGCGTCTGCAGACGGGTGTGGTACGCAAAACCTTGCGCTAAACACAACCGCGTATGCATCCTCGGTTGAATCAGGCTCTTACCCCGTAGGGTATGCTATTGATGGCAACTTAAGTACCCGTTGGTCAAGCCAGTTCAGCGACCCGCAATACCTGGCCATTGACCTTTACCAGCAATACGACCTTTGTAAAGTGGTATTAAGATGGGAAACCGCATTAGGAGAGGAGTTTAAGATACAAATTTCTAACGATTTCAGCACCTGGACGGACGTAGCCCATATTACCGGCAATACCAGCTTTACCAACGAAATATACATAGGCGGTAAGGCCAGGTATGTTAGAATGTATGGCATTAAAAGAGGCACCCCTTATGGTTACTCGTTGTACGAAATGCAGGTGTTTGGCAAACCGCCGGTTACCTGCCCCAAACCGGACAGCCTGTACTCATCAGACGTGTATGGTAACAGCGCGGTGGTACACTGGAAGGCTACTGGCGCAGCGCATTACCTGGTGCAGTATAAAACTGTAACCGCCACCAACTGGCAGCAGGTGGTTACTGATGCCAATATGCTCACCATTACCAACCTTGCATGCAATACTCCATATCAATACCAGGTAAAAGCAGTGTGCAGCGATGCAGACAGCAGCGATTTTTCGACCACCGAAGCATTTACCACCCTTGCCTGCGATGCCAACTGCGACCCGCTCCCCACGCGTTGGTCAACGGAAGATGTGGGTAATCCTGAATTTAGCGGATCGGCCTGTTATAATAGCGCAACGGGTACCTTTCAACTGCAGGGCTACGGCATTGACATAGGCGGCGTGGCTGACCAGTTGCGTTATGCTTTTAAAACGCTGGTGGGTGATGGAGAACTAAAAACGCGCATAACTGATATTGACAATAGTGACCCCAATAATAAAATGGGGATTATGATACGTGAAAGCCTTGCGCCAGGCTCGCGAAGCGTGTTTCTCGGCATTTCCAGTGGCAGCGGCGCGGTATTTATCACCCGCACGCAAACTGACGGAGCCGCCACCGCCACTTACAGCAGCGCCACCATAAAAGCACCTTACTGGATTAAAGTAAACATTACAGGTTCTATATTTACAGCATATATATCACCCGACGGGCTTGCCTGGACACAACTTGGCAGCCCCGTGAATGCCGGCTTTGGAAATGGCCAGCCGTTATATGCCGGACTCGGTATTACAAGCCATAACGAAGATGTGGCATGCACAGGGCATGCCGACAATTACGTGTTAAGCGGTATATTGCCACTTAAACTCATCAGTTTTACAGGGCACCTCTCACTTAAAAACACGGTTGACCTGCGCTGGGTTACAACGTTAGAAAGCAACATTAAATACTTTATTGTTGAAAGGACAGGTGACAATATGTATTACAAAGTTATAGATACTGTTTACGCGGAAAATGACGGTGATTATACGGAAATATACCACATAAGTGATGTACAGCCTGGCAAAGGGATGAACTATTACCGTTTGCGCATTTTAGACAATGCGGGTAAAACAAGTTTCTCGCCCATAGTAGCGGTTAAATTTACCAATGTACTGGCGCCTAAATTATACCCCAACCCGGCCAACAACTTTTTAAATATAGTGCAGGGCAACGAGCCCATAAAGCTGGTAAACATTTACACGGTAATGGGCAGGCCGGTAGTAAGTATACAATTTAGCGCGTCGCAGGGCAGCATGAGGCTGCCGGTTTATAATTTGTCAGGCGGGTTATATTTTGTGGAGATTCGCACTAAAGACAATGTCTACCGTGACAAGATAATAGTGCACAATTAGGCAAAAAAGTAATACAACAGGCGGGTCAGCAAAATGCACACTTTATCATGCTTGCCTGTTGCACTAACTCCAGTCAAAACCTACTTCGCGCCCGTTTAACCGCCATTTTGCCGGCCATTCATTATCCAGCCAATCCAGCGGCTCGCCCACCGGCTGTTTTTTTGCGGCATTGGCAAAGCTCAGCTTAATAAAATCTTTTTGTTCTGCACCCAGCGCATCGGGTTGGGCTGATATAAACAACGGCGCGCTGCTTTCTGCGAGCAACTGCATCCATTGTTTGTTTTTGCTCCACGGAATGTCTTTTGTAAGGCCCACGCAATCCCCATCCACCGCATAAAAATGGTTATGCTGTGTTATGCGGAAACCCATGGTATTTACACCCATTTTTTTGGTGCGGGCCCATTCCTTCCCGCTGGTATCATCGCCTATGCGGCACATTTCAAAAATACCCGCACTTAAGTGGCTGAATGTATTACAGCCGATAATATACATATCCTCCGCAGCATCGCGGATAGTGCTATAAAGTTTCAGTGTAATTTCAGCAGTCGTTTTCGATGTGTCTTTAAAACGCCAGCCGGGTGTAGTAATATCATCCTGCATTTGCATGCCCCATTTGCCCATCATGTCATAAGTTGAGTAGTCGTGTTTTACCAGGTGGTAGCCCCACTGTTTATAAGTAGCAATATTATAATGCACCCTTGCCAGGTTGTCATCGATGGAAGGGTCAAGCACTGGTGCCTTTGGGTTATTTCTGCCCGGTATCAACGGTAAACATACAGAAGGTTTTTCATCATGCCTGCCGCATAAGGGCCTTGTCCATAAGCCCGGGCGCATACCCAGGTTTTTTATAGCATCCGCCATTTTATGCATGTCTTTAAACTTATCATTCGGCTTTGAAAAATCTTCATTCCAGCCGCCATCTCCCGGGAAGTAAGGCGAGTATTGCGCCCAGCCAGCGTCAACAACGGAAAATGGTTTGTTATCGTGGTTGGTAACAAGGTCAGCCATTAAGGAGGTATGTTCAACAATTAGGTCGTAGCTGTTATTGCCGTAGGCAAAATACCAATCGTTTATGCCATATACCGGCTGCTTTGGCAATCGCGGCACCCTGCACATCAACCCGCAAAAGCGCTGGGCGGCAGCAAAAAGGGTTTCACCGTTACGGGAGTTTGTTACCACTATATCGGCGGCGTGTAATTGCCTGTTGCCCAGTTGCACACCTGCGCCCCCGCATCGTGTATCCATTACAAACTCCAGGTTGCCCGGGGTTAATGCCCAATGGCAAATAGTGCTGCAACCCGTTTTTACGCCAAAACATGCCGCACTGTTTCCTTCATCATGTTGTATAAAGTACCAGGGCATTTTTTTATCTGCAACGGGCGCAAGCCAGCCAATATCGCCATAACTTCTTTCCCAATGGTCAACAAGGCATTTTGTACCAGGTGAGAAAGAATGCTTCCATTGCAGCTTTACCGCATTTAACGGCAGCGTGGGTGATTGCACTTTTACGGACAACGCACCTGTAACAGGTGTAAGCGTTACTGCTATGTCTTTATAAGTATATGCTTCCCCGGAGCGGGTGAGCCTGTACCATTCAGCCCCGCTTTTGGCCCATACTTCATCGGGTATATTTATAATACTGTTTTTACCTTGCGCAAATGTTAAGTTCCTGAAAAATAATGCTGCTGTAGTTGTACCTGTAAGTTGAAGAAAATGCCGCCTGTTCATTAATTACCCGTTTGTGTTAATGTTGACTTTTTATTTAGCGAAAGTACTTTTTCTATAATTAAATCAATGCCTTTTGGAAATTCAACACCATGCTTTTGTTCGTCCGCCAAATATACCAATGCATGGGCTGGCTTGTCAGGCATCCAGATAGCATATTTTGCATGCCACAAATATAAATGCGCCTCCAGGGCCATAAGGCTTTGCGAAAGTTTTGACAGGTCGTTATCATCATGCTTATGCGCTTTATAATAATCATCCTTTTTCAGCCATTCAAGCATGGCGGTATTGAGAGATAATATGGTGTGCGTGGTAATGGCACGTATTATAGTATGCAATTCCTTTTCCTTCTCGCTGAAACTGTTGAAAGAAGCCTCCATTATTTCCTCGAAACCAATTTTGCCTGCTATTATATGTGCATGGTGCGCCCTAATGCTGTCCATCAGCCTTGTGCGGTTTTCTTTTTGCACCAAAAATGCGGTATTGCCGGCTTTAAGCAGTGAATACAATTCCAGCAAATGCGTGCGGCGTGCCCTTCGTTCGCTGCGTAAATTCTTTATAGTGTCTATCAGCAGTTTGGCTATATACCCTGCTGCGGCAATGGCTGCTGTCAGCAGTGCAGGCCATAGCCAGTTATTATCAGCGGCATTTTCCATAGCAGGTAATTTTGTGAATGATGAATAGGTAAGATAGCTATTTTATTTATAAAAAAGACCCCGCAAGCAGGGCCTTACATAAATGCGAATAAAATAATGTGTTATACAGCGTCAGACAATGATGAGAACGTAAAATCTCTTAACCGCATAGGCGGAATAAGATAGCTGGCATTGCTTTCCGTACTCACCGTGCGTTCGGGTTTGCCGAGTGCATCAAGATTGTTGAGCATAATTACCGGGCTTTCGTTAAACCTGAAGTTTTTAATCGGGAATTTTATCTGCCCGTTTTCAATATAAAAAGTCCCGTCGCGTGTAAGCCCTGTAAACAACAGCGTTTGCGGGTCAACCGGGCGTATATACCACAGCTTTGTTACCAGTATGCCTTTGTCTGTGCCCTTAATCAAATCCTCCAGGCTGGCATCAGCGCCTTCCATAATAAAAGCGTCCGGGCCGGGTATGGCGGGTTTGTTTTGTTTTTGCGCCCAATACCTTGAGTAGTAAAGATTTTCTACCACTCCTTTGTTTATCCAGTTTATTTTTTTCTGCGGCCTGCCGTCACCGTTCCAAGAACTGGTGGGCAACTCCGGGTTATGTGGGTCGCTATAAATGGTTACACGCTCATCCACCAGCTTTTCACCAAGTTTAGTGCCGCCCCCTGCTTTGCTTAAAAAACTCCTGCCTTCATCTGCGCTGCGGGCGTCCATCGCAAAAATTAAATTCTCCAGCAACACGGCCCCGGCGGCCGGTTCTAATATTACCGTGTATTTGCCCGGTTCAATTGCCTTTGCATTTGCCGAACCTGCTGCTTTTTGCGCAGCGATGCGTGATGCTGCCGCCACATCAAGCTTTGCGGCATCGTTATATCCCTTTGTTACATAGCCGCTGCCTTTGCCATCAGCCGTACGCAGCGTTGCATTAAAGTTTACGCTGGTTGATGTATTGTAGGCAAACAAACCGCTGCTGTTCATCATTGCATTATAGCCCGCGCTGTTTTCCATAAACCCGGCGGCCACAAGATTATTGTCTTTAGAAATCTGCAGGCTTTGCGCTACCCCATCCGCCCTGAATTTCGCGTCAATAGCTGCTGTTGACTCTTCAAATTGCTTTGAAGGTTCGTCGTACTGCTGCGG
This sequence comes from Chitinophagaceae bacterium, assembly GCA_035550215.1. Classification (GTDB taxonomy): domain Bacteria; phylum Bacteroidota; class Bacteroidia; order Chitinophagales; family Chitinophagaceae; genus JABDFW01. The sequence goes on from DASZPM010000029.1 coordinate 59,104, forward strand.
CCCCAGGTTAGGCATAAATTCGGGGTTTTCAGGCGCTAATTGCGCCAGTTCTTCCGCCCGCCTTACCACTTTCTCCAGTGAGGCATCGTCAAATTCATTTATCGTGGCAACGCCCACTTTTTTACCGAACGATGATTGCACCACCAGGCTGCTTTGACTTACTGCGCCGCTGGTAGAAACCGCATTGCGTGCGTAACGTATATTGCCGCCATCGCTGCCGCCCAGGTTAACTTCGCACTCGTCGGCTTTTGAATAACTGAGCACCTTCTTCATTAAAGCCTGTGCTTCGTCTTTACTAAGTATTGGCATAATATTTTTTTATTGCTGATTTGGGTATTTTTTTCAGTTAAATTTTTCTTGCTGTGTTAATGATATTAACCCCGTTAAACCGCGTAGTGGCCGAACCGTGCGACACGGCACTTGACTGCGCAGGCTGCCCTTTGCCGTCAAAGAAACTGCCACCGAGGCGATAGTCGCGGCTATCGGCAATTGCATTGCAACTGTTCCAAAACTCCTGCGTATTGCTTTGGTAAGCAACATCATTAAGCATGCCCACAATTTCACCGTTTTTAATTTCGTAATACATCTGCCCGCTGAACTGGAAATTGTAACGCTGCTGGTCAATGGAAAATGAACTGTCGCCGATAATGTAAATGCCTTTTTCAACATTTTTAATGATATCGGAAGGAGAGAGGCTCTCCTTACCCGGCTGCAACGATACATTTGGCATGCGCTGAAACTGTACATCGCTCCAGCTATCCGCATAGCAACAACCCTGCGAGGCGTTGAGGCCCAATATATGTGCCTGGTCGCGTATGGTTTGGTAATTTACCAGTATGCCGTTTTTAATCAAATCCCATTCGCCTGTTTTAACGCCTTCATCGTCATACCCTACAGCGCCAAGGCTGCCGGGTTGCAACTTGTCTGCTTTTATATTTACCAGCTTGCTGCCAAAATTAAAGTTGCCGCTTTTCCATTTGTCCAGCGTTAAAAAGCTGGTGCCGGCAAAGTTGGCTTCGTAACCTAAAACACGGTCAAGTTCGGTAGGGTGGCCCACGCTTTCATGTATAGTAAGCCAAAGGTTACTCGGGTCAAGCACAATATCATATTTTCCCGCTTCCACAGATTTTGCATTAATTTTTTCGCTTATCTGCACCGCGCCTTGTTTAGCGTCTTCCAGCATATCATAGCGGTCGCGGTATAAAACGCACTGTGCCGTTTTTATTTTGTCTGCATCACGCGGAATAATGTACTCGTAGCCCATGCCACGCGGGGCGCTCAATGCCCGGCGTGTTTCAAACTTGCCTGTTTTTGCATCAACTTTTGTAATACCAAATGTCGGCCATATACGGTGTATATCCTGGTCAATATAGCTGCCGTCAGATGACGCAAAATATTTTTGCTCGTTTACAAAAAACAATATGCTGTTAACATAGTTACCACCTGCTTTAAGCGCAGCGTCGTTAACACTTAACAGTAAATCAACTTTTTCTTTAACCGGCACCTCGAAAGCGTTTTTTTCAATCGGTGTTTTCCAGCTTACTTCACCGTAACCTTTTTGCGGTGCAAGCTGTACGGGTTCGGTAAGCAGGCGGGCATTTTCTTTGGCTATGCTAACCGCAAGTTCAGCGGTTTTGGCAATGTTGTCCTTGCTCAATACATCGGTGGCTGCAAAACCCCAGCTACCATTTGCTATTACGCGTATGCCCACACCGTAGCTCTCTGTATTTACAATATTCTGCACTTTGTCTTCCCTGGTAACCACAAACTGGTTAAGGTAGCGGCCAATGCGCACATCAGTGTAAGTGGCTCCTTTGCTGCGCGCCGCGGTTAACGCGGTATCAGCCAGCTCTTTTTTAAGGGCATTGTCTGCGGGCGTCCATGGTTCGTCTAACGGCACATTGCGCCCGAACGCGCCCGTTTTAGGCAGCATAACCGCACCGGCACCCAGCCCTGTGAGGTAAAGAAAGTCTCTTCGTTTCAAGGTTTTGCAATTAAGGTTTAATAATGTGTGTCTTAGAAAGCCAATATAGACAATAATTTTTATTGAATGAGCAGCCAAACAGTGTATTTGGGATGAATGGTTGATAAAGGGGGTGAATGAAAAATACAGCCCCGTAAACATTTAATGTTTGGGATGTAGCCGCCGGGTAAAAAGGAAATTAATATACACGGCCAATGGCCGAAAATATGCTCTGTAAATTTTTGGTGAGAGGAATTATGCCATAATACTCACGGGCGCTCCGGGTAAACCGGCAGGGAATACAGCAACTGACAGAAAAATGCCGCCGCTATTGGTTTATGCCTTGTGTGATTTGTACTTATTACTACTTCGCTGCATTAACAGCCTGTTCATATTCGTAATTGCTTCCAATGGTTTTAGCCGTTTCCATGTAAGCCTCGCGTACTTTGGTATCTGCCGGCATTTTTCCGGCAATGGTTACCAATGCCGTACTTTTTTCGTAAGCTGCATTTACACTTGCAGTAGCATTTATCAGTTTTATCCACTCACCAGTTGACCATGATGCCCTTGCTGCCAAAGCTTTAAACACACCGCTTTTTTCATAGTCGCTGCTTATACGCCCGGCCACCTGCAGCAATAAATCCAGGCTGGTATTGCTAAGGCTGTCTGCGGCAATAACTTCGTTAAGTACCCCTGCCTTTTCATAAGCGCCATGTATTGCGTCGGCATCGTTAAGCAACTTAATACAATTGTCTTCATCCAGGCCGGGTACACGGGCCGCTTTTTTAAGTACTTGCCCTTTTTCATAATCACCGCGAATGGTTGCAGCTACTGCAAGTAATTGGCTTACCCCCGCTTTGCCTGGTTGTCCTTTTAAAACACCCTGCAATACCTGGCTCTTTTCATAATCGCTGCCAATTGTCGCTGCCACTGCCAGCAATTGGTTCAATGCCGTAGTGGTAAGCTGTTGCTTTAAAGCACCCTGTAATACCTGGCTTTTTTCATAGTCTCCCCCAATAGTACCTGCAGCATCAAAATACGCGTGGATGGTTTGCGGGTTATTTAGGTATGCGCCAGCGTTTTTTTGCAACAATTGGCTTTTTTCGTAATTACCGCTCAATAAAGCAATGCTTTTTGCAACGGCGTTCATATCGGCCGTGTTAAGATTGCCGATTTTAAGCAGTTCGCCCAGGTAAACCTGCTTTACATAATCGCTTTTCAAGTCGCTAACTTCAGCCAGCACAGCACTTGCACCACCACGTTTATAAATGCGGGCTACATGCTGCTGTGCGTTAAAACCAAGCGAAATAAGGTCTTTCATTACTGCGGCTATAAATTTGGTGGCTTTTTCACCCGGTTGGCTCAGTTCCTCGCCATTATCATACAATTGATAGTAAATAACCCCATCCCTGCTTTCGGCAATAAGGCGTGACCCGTTTTTCGTGTATTTGAGTATGCCACCGGGCGAAATGCTCTCAATAGCAGTCTCGCTATCATTCAGTGTAATGTCGCCTGTATACTCAACCTTTAAATGGAAGTCATTATTGTCTGACTCTATAACACTTTTTGTTTCCCTGCCATCGCTGTTGCGTGAAAAAGAAAATCCCTTGTTCGCCTGGGAGAACGCGGCTGTAAATACCAGGCAGGCAATAGCGGTTGCGCATATTATTTTTTTCATATTGACTAAATTTCAGGGCAAATAAACAGTAGTATAAGTATCGTGAAAAGCAGCCAAGTACATGCCAATTTTTAATATGCTGAAAATGAAGCAATTATTTTATTACATAGATACAAACTGTATGTTTTTGATACACTCGCTGTGCCGTTTTGTTACATCCGGTATTAAATATCAAAAGCCTTGCGTTAACAAGGCCTTTGATACATGATGCTTAAGATTAGATGTTACCCTACCGCTATTTGCTTTTTGGGCTTGGCTGGCGTTGGTTGTGCTTTTGGCAGGTGCAGCAACAGGACACCATTTTCATATTTGGCATTAATACCCTCGTCTTTAATGTTGGGGGGCAGCCGAAAGCTTCTTTTAAAGCTGCTGTAACTGTATTCACGCCGGCTGTATTCCTTTTTCTCAACATTATTATCTCCCTTTCTTTCCGCGCTTATGTTTAGCAGCCCATCATCCGCGCTTATTTTAAAATCCTCTTTCTTAAATCCGGGTGCAGCAAGTTCAATACAATATTCTTTCTCCGTTTCCGAAACATTAACAGCCGGTTGCTGTGCCATTTTTGGCCACTGGTTCATCCAAAGGTCATCAACATCTAAAAAGTCGCCGAATGTCTGCAGCCATGAAGGCTGGTACTTTTGCAGGTTACTCATACAAATAGTTTTAAGTTAAAAACTAATTTGCCACATACATAGTGCCATACATGCAGCCAGCGTTAATATTCACACAGGCTTTGCAAAACCTGCACATACTGTTAACCATTACATAACATGAGCTGCATACGGTTTAATAATGCAGACACCATTGGTTAACAAATAAAAAAGCACCACTGACATGATGCTTATATAAATTTTTTTTTGTGGAATACCTGTTACATATAACGGAGCAGGCAACACATTATTTCGCATTTTTGCGACTGCCAAAAACAAGCGCAAGATACCCGTTAAAGAAAAATTGCTTATTGGGTATGCCCAGCATTATACGCATATCTTTTGTATAATACTCTGCGGTAATGCCAACTTCCATAGCGCTTAATACCTCGTTATACCGGCCATAATCAAATCTTAATGCCGCCCTTACATGAGCGCCGGGCACCAATTTACCTTCGCCCCAGCCTTTGCCGAAACCGGCAGACCCGATAATGTCGAGCGGGTTGGTAAATGCGTCGGCAGTACTGTCGGTATATTTAATATCTTTTGTACCGCCCTGGTTATCGGGAACCGTTAAATAATACGGTTTAAGATAGCCAAGGCTTACGCCGCCGCCATAAATGGCGCTAACAGCCACACCGTTTTTATTGCCTTTGCCGCCAATAAGTGTTTGCTGGCCAAAACCCAGTTTGAAAAAATAAAAATTATTTATTTTACCGTAGATAAAAGGGTTGCCGATTTGAAAACCTGAGGGATCGAGAAAAGATTGTTTATCTTCTTTCTTGTTTTTGTGTTCACCCAACTCAAACCACCACAAACTTGTTTTAGTAACAGTTTTGTATTTTCCATGTTCATAAAAAGCGCCCCACCCGTCAGTAGCGGCTTTAAAGCCAAACGCAGATTGTTTTGAATATACCAGCGTGCCCTCTTCTTCTTCTTTGGCAAGCCTGTTAATTTTGTCCCTGCGTTCCGTTCTTTTTTGTTCCTTTGTCTTCTCAGCCTGTCCGTGGGCGATAGCCGCAGCCATAAAAAGCAGCATTACCAGGTATGTCTTCTTCACATGATATGATTTGATAACCGTAAATTTATACAAAAATAGACCAATGACATCACAAATTATTTATAAAGGCGCGTTAAGAACAGAGGCCAAACACCTGCAGAGCGGAACAATAATTGAAACTGATGCACCCACCGACAACCAGGGTAAGGGGGAGCGTTTTTCGCCTACTGATTTGCTTGCTACAAGCCTTGGTAACTGCATGTTAACCATTATGGGTATAAAGGCCCGCGATATGAACGTAAAACTGGACGATACTATTGTTGATATTACCAAAATAATGAAGAGCGAACCAAGAAGGGTAGGCGGTATTAAAGTAACCTTTCAGTTCCCCGCAAACCTTACCCTGGACGACAAACAAAAAGAAATTTTACAACGCGCTGCATTAACCTGCCCTGTTGCCAAAAGCATACACCCTGATATTGAACAGGAAGTGATATTTAACTGGTAACGCGGGTAATTTGAAATATCCTCATTTTCAAATTAACTCTTTCTTCCGCTTAACATAGGCACAAATGAAAAATGCTCAAACGCTTCCTCGTCGTAGCCACCATCGGCGCGGCGGGTAAGGCGCAGCATGCGCTGGCCGCCTGTGTTATCATCTACCGGTATTACCATCATTCCCCCAACCTTTAGCTGTTCAATTAAGCGTGAAGGAATGTATGGCGCTGCGGCAGTAACAATTATTTTATCAAACGGGGCAACTTTAGGCAGGCCAGCAAAGCCATCGCCATATACAAAATTTATGTAAGGGTATTTATCTTTAAACTGGTAGTTCTTCTGCCGAAAATCAAACAGTTTTTTTTGGCGCTCTATCGTGTACACCCGTGCGCCCATTTCGGCCAGCACCGTGGCCTGGTAAGCACTGCCTGTACCCACTTCCAGTATTTTATCGCTCATCTTAACCTGCAAAAGCTGGGTTTGGTAAGCTACGGTATAGGGCTGGGAAATAGTTTGCCCCTCACCAATAGGAAAAGCCCTGTCTTCGTAAGCAATTTTGTCAAATGCCGAATCTAAAAAATAATGCCTTGGTATGTTGTTTATTGCTGCCAAAACTGCCTCGTCGGTAATGCCTTTTTTGCGCAGGCCATCCACAAGTTTGTTGCGTAACCCTTTATGCTGGTATGTGTCTTCGTACTTCTTTTCCATCCGGTTGCGAAAGTACATTCTTTATGCCCTAAATACCAACCTAAGTTGTGTTGGTGTGGCGACCCGGAATAATAAAGCAACGGAAAATATTTTTTAATTTTTTGTGAGACAAAATGCCGGTTTTGCTATTTATAGGCAGGTCTTTGACATATTTGAATAGCCCAACATTGGCAGCGAAGGTTACAATGAATTGTTATGAAAAATTGGTATTTTATTGCATAAATAATTAAAAATCAATAATTTAATTGTTTTTCGATTCCTCCTTTTTCCCTCGCTTTTACTCCCAAATGCCACTATTGGCGAGGCCTGGTATAGCGCCCAGGCCTGCAAAAGAATAGCCAAGTCTTTTAAGTTGCGGCACAAGCAACTGAACAGTTTCAAAGGTTAAATTGTTGACGCGCATAACATCATTGTCAGTAGTGGAATCGTGCATAACTATTATGCCCCTGCATGTTTCAGTGATAAGTGCAAGATACCTGTGGGCACATTCTTCCGCAGTAGCTTCCCGCCACCAAAATTCCCAGTCATTGCCATTTATGTCCCAGCCGATTGGCCCGGTATAATTTATGCCGTCTTGCAAATCGCGGTTAAGCATGCCGGTTATATCTTCATCCCAGGCGCCATAAGGTGCACGGAAGAAAATGTTTTTGGCAGGATAATGTTGGTGAATGAGATGCGCTGTTTTTTCAATTTCAGACAAAATAGTTTCACCGTTTACAAAAGATTCAGGCTTTAAAAAATCAGGATGGTTATAGGTGTGATTACCGATAGTGTGGCCAAATTTTAAAACCTCTTTTAATATATGCGGGTATTGCGCTATATGCCTGCCCGTCATAAAAAACGTGGCGGGTATGCCTTCACGATACAGGTATTCTGCAAGCCGTGCGGTTTTTGGCCCACGGCCATTGCCTGCCGTTTCGCCCGGGCCGTCATCAAAAGTGAAGCACAATGTTTTTGGGGGCAGTGAGGCGCCGTTATATTGAATGCCTGAGAACATTATACATTGCCCTTTTTTAACTCATCTGCCGCATGGTTTGCAGCGCGGGCTGCAAATGCCATATACAAAACGGATGGGCTTTGGTTGCCGGTACTCGTCATACAGGCGCCATCAGTAACGTACACGTTATTACACAGGTGCAGTTGGTTATGCTTATTAAGCAGCGATGTTTTAGGGTCGTTGCCCATGCGGCAGCCGCCCATTTCATGTATATCAAGCCCGGGCGCCTGTTTGGTGTCAATCTTTACGATGTTTTCCACGCCGGCAACGGTCAGCATTTCTTCGCTTTGGGTTAGAAAATCGTTCAGCAGCTTTTCATCGTTTTCTTCATAACCAATAGAAGTAATTAGCTGCGGTATTCCCCAGGGGTCAACTTTGTCTTTGCTCAACCGTACATGGTTTTCCTCCCGGGGTATTTTCTCCCCCTGCATATACATGCCTGCATGCCATACGCTCGGCTCCGAGATTGCTGCTTTAAAATCAGCGCCAACACCTTCAAGCATGCCTTCGTTAAAAGTCGCCGGCCTTGATGCCCACGCAAACGTAAGATAGGTACCCAAAAAATCGGTGTCCTGCTTATGCAGGTTTCGGTAGTTGGCAATGATGGGGTTTGTGGGGTTTCTGCCGTAGTAATATTTATCCTCAAAACCTCTCATGATGCCATGCACAGAGCCGCGGTAATTATGGCAGCTCATGTATTTGCCAAGCAACCCAGTATCGTTACCGATGCCATTAGGAAAGCGGTTTGAGGTAGAGTTAAGCAACACAAGGTTTGTATTTAAACAGGCGGCGTTTACAAAAATTACTTTGGCAAAAAATTCCGTGGCCTGCTTTGTATTGGTATCAATAATGCGAACACCAGTTGCCTTGCCTTTTTGCTCATCATAAATGATGGAATGCACTACAGAAAACGGCCTTACCGTAAGGTTACCGGTTTTAAGCGCCCATGGCAGGGTAGAAGATACTGAACTGAAATACCCGCCAAACGGGCAACCGCGTGTGCATAAATCTCTCGCCTGGCATTGCCCCCTGCCTTGCTGCAGGTGAATTTCTTTTGGTTGTGTAAGATGCGCCCAGCGTGTATGCACCATAAAGCGGTCCTTGTAATGCGCACTTATTTTGCGTTGTATTTCCTGTTCCACGCAATTCATCTCAAATGGTGGCAGGTAATCACCATCAGGCATTGCTTCAAGACCATCCTTGCCCCCGCAGATACCGGAAAATTGTTCTACACGGCTATACCAGGGCGCCATATCATCATAGCGTACAGGCCAGTCAACGGCATAGCCGTAACGTAAAGGCGCGGTAAATTCAAAATTGCTCCAGCGCTGGCAGGCCCGGCCCCACATAATAGACTTTCCGCCTACCTGGTAGCCGCGTATCCAGTCAAACGGTTTTTCCTGTATATAGGGGTGTTCCTTGTCCTTCACAAAAAAATGCCTGGTATCTTCTCCATAAGCATAGCATTTGCTTATCACCGGATTTTCTTTCAGCTCTTCTTCCGGTATACGCATGCGGTGCTTAAAATCCCAGGGATTTTTGGTGGCAGTAGGGTAGTCTTTTATGTGCTCAATATTTCTTCCCCGTTCCAGCAAAAGCGTTTTAAGGCCCCGGTCGCACAATTCCTTGGTAGCCCAGCCGCCGCTTATGCCGCTGCCAATAACAATGGCGTCAAAGGTGTTTTTAGCAACACCGCCTGAATTGATGTTGACATGTGAAGTATCTGCAGGCATATATTTATGGTATAAGAAGTTAAAAATTCAATGCATACCCGGCAACCGGTTGTTACCCTTCCTCGCTCCAGAAACAATAAACGTCAGGATGCAGCCAAAGGAAAGATGCAGGAAGGTGGGTACTAATGTTGCCCGACAAAAAGCGATTGAGTATATCCCGCTTTTGCTCCCCGTTCACAATAAGGAAGATTTTTTTGCTCTGCAGAATGTCAGCCATACCCAGCGTAAGGCCGTATTCCAAAACGGTATCAACACCTTCAATCATACTGTGCTTTAATGATGCCGGTGTAAGTTTTGACAGGTGTACGCCTGCATGCAATTCTTCCCGCGGTTCATTAAAAGCTATGTGCCCGTTTTTGCCGATGCCAAGAATGCAAAGGTCAACAGGGCCGTTCTCCGTTAAGTAATTTTGAATGCGTTCACATTCAGCTTCGGCATCTTTTACATCACTCGTAAAGCCAACATATTGTTCCGGCTTTACACCAAGCGGTTGTAAAAGCCGCTGCTGCAGGTACAATTCGCAGGTGCCCTGGTAGTTCATCGGCAGGCCATACCATTCGTCAAGCTTAATAAAACGAAGGCTTTCTACAGGCAACCGCTCCTTCTTCTCCACCAATTTTTGGTAGGTGCCTTTGGGGGAATTACCCGTGGCCGGGCAGAATAAAGCAGTTTTGTTTTGCTGCAATTCACTAATTATACGCTCTGATACGTCTTCGTTCAATTCTTCCAGCGAGTTATACTGCAGAAATACCATATAGCAATTTTGTTTGAATGGTTAAAACTAAAAGTTATTTTGGATTGGCATGTTGTTTTAATTGCTTTTTTTGATGAATTACAGTGATTATTATTTAATACGGCCGTGTTATTAAAGATGTATCTTTAAACTGGTTGCTTAGCTTGCTCCCGTTAAAAGAATATTTATGAGCATCATAGCTTCAATACTTACCGCAATAATAGCTGCCGAACACCTGTATATACTTTGGCTTGAAATGTTTGCATGGACAACCAAAGGCCGCAAAACATTTAAATCGTTCCCGGCTGAACTGTTTGAGAAAACAAAGCCTATGGCTGCAAACCAGGGGCTTTATAACGGATTTTTAGCGGCAGGGCTGGTTTGGTCACTATTGATTATTGACCCGGTTTGGAGCAATAATGTCGGTTGCTTTTTTCTCGCCTGTGTTATTATTGCAGGTCTGTATGGCGCGGTTACGGTGCAAAAAACAATATTCTTTATACAGGCACTGCCGGCAATAGTGGCGATGGTATTTACGATACTGGCAAGATAAATATTGACCGTTTTTATTTATTTAACGACTACTGCTGAAAGGTAAGCAGGCTTTCTGCGTATCTAAGTAAAACAAACAGCCATGAAAAATTTTATAATAGCATTTATTTGTGTATTAGGGTTTAGTGCCTGCGCTGACTCTCAAAACAATCAACTCACTATTCCCGTCGGTTCAACCAAACCGCTGCCTGATGAAGCCGTGGCAACTTTTGCAGAGGGCTGCTTTTGGCATTCTGAACTGGTGTTTCAAAGCCTGGTGGGAGTGAGGGATGCCGTTTCAGGGTATGCCGGTGGTAATTATCCCAACCCTGACTATGAAACTGTTTGTACAGGCAGAACTGGCCATGCAGAGACTGTGCAGGTTTACTACGACCCAACGAAAATATCTTATGAGACGCTTGTAAAAGCTTTCTTCGCCAGCATGGACCCAACCCAGGTTGACGGCCAGGGCCCTGACAGAGGTACGCAATACCGGTCAATTGCCTTTTACCGCACTGAGCAGGAAAAGCAAATAATACTGGCTGAAATAAGACGACTTACAGACGCAAAAAAATACAGCGGCAAAATAGTTACGCAGGTGGTAACTTTTACCACGTTTTACCCCGCTGAAGCATATCACCAGGAGTATATTCATAATCACCCTGAAAACCCGTACGTGCGGAATGTTTCTATTCCTGACTTCCTCGAGTTTAAAGCCGCATTTAAAGAAGGTAAATTTAAAATATAGGTAGCGCCTATAAAAAGTTAAGAAACAGGCGCATCCAGGGCTTGCAAAATGTCAGCAATAATGTCATCTGCATGCTCCAATCCAACGGAAACACGTATTAACCCCGGTGTAATGCCCACTTCAAGGCGCTGCTGTTCTGTCAGTTTGCTGTGTGTTGTGCTGGCCGGGTGGGAGGCTATGCTCCTCGAATCACCCAGGTTGGCCGTTACCGAAAGTAACTGCAGGGCATTTAAAAACCGCCTGCCGCTTTCCAGTCCACCTTTTATTTCAAAACATACTATGCCGCCACCTGCTTTCATTTGTTTAGTGGCGATATTGTATTGAGGATGGCTTTCCAGGAAAGGATATTTAACCCATGAAACTTTTGGGTGCTGTTCAAGCGCTTTTGCAATTTTTATGGCGTTCTCGCAATGACGCTGCAGGCGAACATCCAGTGTTTCAAGGCTTTTGCTTAATATCCATGCGTTAAAAGGCGACAGTGACGGTCCTGTGTTACGGCAGAATAAGTATATCTCCCTGATAAGGTCTGCATTGCCTACAATCACGCCTCCTAAAACACGGCCCTGGCCGTCAATCCACTTAGTAGCCGAATGCACCACGAGGTGTGCGCCATATTGTAAAGGCTGTTGCAGCAGCGGTGTGGCAAAACAGTTGTCAACGTTTAAAATAAGGTTGTGCTTTTTGGCCAATTCGCCTGCCCATTCAAGATCAAGTATTTCCAATTGCGGGTTGGTAGGCGTTTCAAGGTAAAGCATTTTGGTGTTGGGGCGAATGGCTTTTTCCCACGCTTCATTATCACCAGCCGCCACAAGGGTGGCTTCAATACCGTACCTGGGCAAAAATTTTGTTACCATAGTGTAGGTGCTGCCGAATACCGAACTGCAGCAAATAATATGGTCTCCCTGCTTTAGCAAGGCGAACATTGAGCCGAACACAGCCGCCATGCCGGTAGCGGTGGCAAAACCAGCCTCCGCGCCTTCCAGCGCGCACATTTTTTGTACAAATTCATCCACCGTAGGGTTGCTGAAACGGCTGTAAATGTTGGCGTCCGTTTCGTCTGCAAAGGCTGCGCGCATTTCTTCTGCATCATCAAAAGTAAAGCTGCTGGTAAGGTACAAAGGCGTTGAATGCTCCATTTGCCTTGTGGCAGGTGTTTGAATACGGATTGCTTTTGTTTGAGGATGGAGGTTATTTAACTGTTCGCTCATTAATATCGTCGTTGAAATAAAAGGAAAAAATTAGTTTAGTACACGTCTTAATACAAACCGCTAAGCTTCGGGATGAACAGTAACTGTCCATTGTATCGCAGCGCCTGCGCCGCGCAAGGTAGCGGCAACAGAACAATATTTGTCCATGGAAAGTTCTGCAGCGCGTTTAGCTTTATCTTCATCCACGTTGCCGTATATGTGAAACTCCACCCAAATGTCTTTCCACAGGGATGGCTCTTTGCCGCTTTCTCTTTCGCCTTTTACCACCATCTTATAACCTTTTACATCCTGCCGCTGCTTTTTTAATATGCTTATCACATCAATACCGCTGCAACCCGCAAGCCCCATTAATAACAATTGCATGGGCCGTGCGCCAAAATTCTCACCTCCCGTTTCCGGGCTGGTGTCTATACGTACTGTATGCCCCATAGCATCTTTGGCCTCAAAACCGTAATCTCCGCTTATCCTTTCAAGTTCAATAGTAATCATCTTTTTGGATTTTAATAAAGGATGGCAAAGTTACCACATTTTGAAATAAGATGATTGGGCTGTGGCTGAAATTACACCAACGCATGAAAGCAAAATTATGCCGTTCGCGGGCTGAATGTAAAGTTAATTATTTTGATGATGCCTTAGCGTAATTGCCTTTGCGATGCTGTACTTCATTGTTGCCTGCTGTTTGCAGGGGAAGGCTTACAGTAAAAGTTGAACCTGTGTTTACTTTTGAGGTTACTGTTATTTTGCCGCCCAGCTTTTCCACGGTTTCTTTTACAATATATAAGCCCAGCCCGGTGCCTTTTTTACTTTTAGGTGTAACAAAAAACATGTTGAATATACTTTCAAAATATTCCTCTTTTATTCCCACCCCATTATCCTCAACGGCTATTATACAACAGGCTCCGTCGTACCGTGAAGTAATTCTTATGAACTTGTTTTTTTTATTGCTATCACTGTATTTTACTGCATTTGAAATAAGATTATTCAAAATAATTTTCAAGCGTAATTCGTCACTCTGTATTGTGTCAACTTCCAGGTTTTTAACAATGTCAATAGTATGCGCACCCGTTATAAACTCCACAAGTGCTACCGCCTCGCCCGTCAACTTCTCCAGGCTCACTGTTTCATTATCTACTGCCGTGCGCTTATTTTTGAAGAAGTCAAGTATTTCCTTAATAAAAATATCGAGCTTTTCAATAATCCCGTTCATCAGCCTCAGGTAATGTATACGTGTTGACTGCTCGTCTTCTGTAAGACTAAGATCGACCAGCCCTTTCAATGAAGCTATGGGAGAACGGAGGTCATGCGAGGCGCTGTATACAAATGTGTCAAGCTCTTTATTTACGTTCACCAGTTCAAGATTATACTTTTGTTGCTCCTTAGCGGACGCAGATAGCCTGTTTATCATAATTACCGCGTAACCCACCAGGTTGCCGAGTATCAGTACAATACAAATCACATTTAACCAAAACAGGTATTTATCAGTGTTTCGTGCGGTATCATCAAGTACTGTTGAAAATATTCTTTCTTTTTTTGAAAGCTCACCTGTTATAACGTTTATCCTGTTGCTAAAAGCCAGTTTTTCAGCCGTCGTAAATGTGCCTTCCTGAATATGCAGTTTTGCGCTGGCAGCTATAGAATCGGCTTCATCTATCAGGGGTTCAGCTTCTTCCCAAACTTTTATAGCGATTTGTATAAAAGATACGCCGTTAAAATCTTTATACAGCCAGATCATTTTGTCAAAATCCTCGGGGTTATTCCGTCCCATTAAAAATCCCTCTTTTACTTTATTGACAGGGCCGTTATTTAGCAATGCCACACCTGCAAGGTTGTCTCCTTTTGGCACGGCAATCTCTTCTGTGAACGACCTGTAAAAATGTTCATCTCCCGTTTGTATATAATTTAAGAGGTATAGGAAAGCATCCTTTTGGCTTTTGGAGAACTCTGACTCACCTTTAATATACGCCCTGACGGATGAAGTGATGCGAATTGTATAAAAATTGGCAATGATAAGAGAGACAGATGAAACGAAAACTAACAGCAGCAAAATAAATGTCTTTCGCCTGGCAAACAAATGAAACAAGTTATTGGACAATAAAGACCTCTTTTTCATGGGATGCGTCATGAAATTGCATGTTGGTTATATGGTGGCTGGGGCCTTTAGATGGAATACCTGTGTTAGCTTTCAGTGGGTATGGTATTATGTATTAAGTACTGCGCAATGCCTGACTTGAAAGGTAAATGTAGTAACCTAATCTGTTAATCAGAAATTTTTTTCCCTGTAAATTATTGTCAATTAATTAATTGCACGGAGCCAGGGTACAAGTGAAAACAGGCAGAATATGTATACTGTTTTATGTTAGCTATTTACATATAAGATTAAAAAATATTAAACCGGTTAATCATCTTTGCGTGGTGGCAAAGGGCCGATAAACCGCATGGTTTCATCAACTATTTCATCAAAATGCTGCTGCTGTGCAGGCGTACACATGTCGCGGATTGCTTTAAACTGTTCAAACGTCAGTAGTTCAAGCTGTTTATGATAAATATTCATTGAATCAACAAGGCGGTTAAGCTGTGGGGTGTCAATATTTTCATTGCGCAGCAGTACAAAATAAGGTTTATGCAGGGCACGCAGGTGGTCATGTGCCTGTTTGGTCTGTTCCTGGAAGTCATCATGTAAGGCCACCAGCTTGTCATGTTGGGCAGGACTTAAATTTAATTCGTGTGTCAGAAAGCCTACCGCATCTCCACCCGGGTCCCCGGGACCACCCGGTGCTGGTTTATTTGACAGCCACAGGTACGAAATGGTAGCTATGTTTATAACTACCAGTACAACAATTATAAGCTTAAAAAAAGTTTTCTCAGCCATAAAAAAAATTAACGGGTTAGTAAGAAAAGTACTCATTTACAAAAGCGTTGCTGCTATTGTACGATTGTTGCTTTTTTGAATGATGCAATACAGCAAAAACATTTATGCCGACCAATAGAATTATACATGCCGCTGCTCTTACAAAAACAATCTTCCTGATGGTAAATTGCCTTATTTTGCCACCGGCAGCGTTTTGTAATGCCACATTGTATAAACCTGCGTTTGCCTTAGCCTGCTTTATGTCATCAATACTTTGTAATGCTTTTTCAACTTTTTCGCCAGTTTTCATATTCAATAATTTTAAACAGGTTATTGGTTAGTTTCATTATAATAATCCTTAAGGGCTTTATAAAGATTTTGCTTTGCACGCACCAGCAAAGACTCAATAGCCGAAACTGGTTTTTTCATAACTTCCGCTATTTCGTTATAACTTAATCCTTCCGTTTTATGTAATATAAAGGCAGCCTGCTGGTTTTCCGGCAATTTTGCTATCATCTTAAATAATAATGCGGCAGTTTCTTTATTATCAAGGCTTACACCGGGGTGATAGAATGGCGTATCTGCTGATGGAATATTATTTTCCATCCCAAAAAGTGATTGAATAAACCCCATTCTTTTTTTCCGGTTTCTGTGCCGCGTAAACTCCAAAGATTTGGTAACTGCAATACGGTATATCCAGGTGGAGAGTTTGGCTTCGGCTTTAAAGTTTTTAATTGACTGGAATATTTCTGCAAACACTTCCTGTGATACATCTTCCGCATTTTCTTTATGCTGCAATATACTCAAAACAGTATTATACACTTTATCTCCATATTCGCGCACCAAAGTATTAAACGCTGCCGCGTCTCCCTGCTTTAATTGCAATATGAAGGATTGATTATTCAAATACTGTTATATAATTAGATGACCAACCCGGCAATTTCCTGCGCTGCAGCTCAAATTTATTTTTCGGGGCACAAAAAACCATTTTTTAAAAATTTCTTTTTCATCGCGAAGGAAAAGTTTTTGAAAGGCTTCTAAATAACCCAAGTTGTTAGTTATGTAAAGTAAAAGAGAGCATTAATAAAAGATAATTTTGAGTTACCACACACAAAACTCAATTATCAATGCTCACAGAGGATAAAATTATAGGGATTTACTGTATTATCGATGATATTTTAA
>DASZPM010000030.1:0-186920 GCA_035550215.1 Chitinophagaceae bacterium
ATTTAATATCACCTATTGCCATCTCCTTATCCGATTCGGGGTTACTTATGGGAGTAAGATCCCGTAATCTTAATGCTAACCATTTGTTCCATTTATCGTCAATCGTTTTCTCCGAATCTAACGAATAGGCAATCCCAACTATTATTGTCTCAGGCATTTCATTTGTCCATTGAAGGTTATGAGCCATTCCGGTTAGCATCCCAAAATACGTATTGGCGTCGGTTAAATATAATACTGGGTATGCAGAATCAGAAGTATTGTAACTGTCAGGAATCCAAATATAGATATCATAATTTTTGCCGTTCTGTGCAGAGTGCAGAATTGTGAGTTCTGAATTCATTATAGTTACTGAATGGCTTTGTTCCGCGTTTTTGCTTTGTGCTTGTGCAAGTATTGGAAAAGTGATTGCAACTAATAATATTGTTTTGTAAACATGATGCATAAAGTTTTTGTGTAAAACGCAACAATTATAAAAAAGTTACACCGTTGTGAGTGACAGGGATATACCACTGGCGCAGGTGTTCAACTGCAGGCTGGTCACCTGTGACAAAGAATGTGCCGGGACTGTGTCCCGTATTACGCCTACGCAAGGCCATCCTATGAGACTACGGCGGAGAAGAAAAAAAACACTGGTATTTTTTACAACCGCCAGCGGCTAAATAATTCATATTTTATCTGCAGTTTTACTAGTATCCGCCAGAGGCGGGCTTTTTATTACAACTCCGTAGGCAAAGCCGTACGGAGAGCGGACGCAGCTTTTACTTTACCTGCAACCTACGCAGAGCGAGGGAACTGGGAAACAATAAACAATCAGGAGCCTACCGACGAAAAATTTTTTTTAAAAATCGAGTAACCGGAGGTATTGCTTTATTTGATTTTAAAATCGTGGGATTGTTATCTGAATGTGGCCATTCAATCCCCTTGACCCTGAAGATAAGCTTAAGCGATGCTGATACATCAAATTCTTCCACAATTTCCCCGCTGTCCCAAATATAATCGAAAGGTTCCCCCTCACAAAAAACTTGCCATAGCCACCTAAAAAATAATACAGGATCCTTTGGTGTCTTCAACGGTAATAGCAAAGAGTCCATTCGTGAGTCAAAATCTAGTTTCCGGTAATTTGTAATATAATATGTGAAAGATGTTTTTACTTCATGTTGTAATTCAGGAATTAACATTTTAAATTCTGGCAATAATATATCCCGTGCCATTTTCTTGACATGCTCCTCGTCATCTGTATCTATGCTATAGTAATTAAAATCAGTTTCATAGTCAGCGCCACCAATTAATGGCGCGAAAATTTGATTAATATAATTGGGATTTACTATTATCATTTGAAAAAATTAATACCTCTTGAAATATAATATTCCTTTCTCCGCAGAGTGAAGCCGCGAACTACTTCTCCGCAAGAGTCTCCTTTAATAGCCTTGCGGTAGGCCAAAGGACACTGGGGCATTGTTGGCACTACAACCAAATTTATGACAAAAACCCGCACTCTCATCGGTGTTCCACTGCAGGCTGGTCACCTGTGACACCGCGGAGAAGGGGGATAATATCGCCTGCGGCAGTACGGGGTAATTATAGCAGGCCAATTTTGCTATCGGCTATTTATGGGAGATGACGCTTAATGCAATATTCAGGGCGTCGCCTGCAACGCAATATATATCCGGCTGAACGCCCTTGCCTTCCCAGTTTTTGCCGGTAATGGGGTTAATGGCGCGGGCAAACGGCACATTAGACGTAAAACCATTGCCCGCAGAAAAAGGGCTGACGGGGTGCGCACCGCCGCCGGTAGCTTCGCCAATAATGGTGGCACGGCGCTGCGTTTGCAGGTCATAGCAAAACTCCTCCCCTGCAGAGAAGGTCTGGTGGCTTGTTAAAACGTAAATAGGGATTTGATTAAGCCGGTTTAATATCCCGGCCGGAACAGCCCAATACTGTGCTGTAGTGTTGCTGCTACGCGTATACAGGTCGTTTAAATGTGTTTTTCGCGCAAAGAAAAACCCGCAGATATAACTCACCATGTCAGGGCTGCCACCCATGTTACCGCGAAGGTCTATCACCAGCGCATTACTGTTGCTTACAAAACATAAAGCAGCTTCTGCCATTGCTTTAGCGGCGCTATCGGGCGCAAAAAATCCGGCTATTTGCAGGTAGCCTGTGTTGCCTGTTAATATCTCTGCTTTATTCCAGCCAAAGTTAACACTTCGCCTGAATGCAAGCCTTCGCTCGTTCTCAGCCGCAGTATCAATCCCCCGATTGATATCTTCGGCCGGAGCATTATAGCTTATGGATAAATGCCCGTCATGGTAAACCGACAAAAGGTCTGCAGTGAGCCGGTTTGAAAAAACGCCGGGTGTTTTGATAGTGTCATACGCCCCTGTATTCAACTGTTCCAGGATAAGGGCAGCCATCTTTTTTGCCGTATCTAAGTATACATAATTTTCCGTAAGGCTCCGGGCTATGTTTGCCACTGTTTCTGCTTTCACTTTATTGGTGAGTGTAACAGTTTGTGCATACGGTAATACCCAGGCTAATACAGCACTGCCTGCAAGCAACAACTTAAGTTTTTTCATAAATAACGGTTACAATTGTCAATAATCAGCGATAAATAATGCCGCATTTGCCTGGCCTGCGTTTTAGTGATACCCCTAAGCGCCAGTTCACGGTTATTTTCTGTAACCGGTTGCATGGCTTTCAGGCTTTTCTTTGCCTTCTCTGTAGCGGCTAGGTCAAACCTGCGCCTGTCTCCCGTCCGCAGGGTCCTGGTTAAATAACCTTTTTTTACCAGGAGTTCAATAATACGGCTCAGCGATGCAAAATCTTTGAAAGCTATTTCTGCTATTTCCTGTTGCGTACAATCTGGGTTGTCGATAAGTGCTTTCAGCACGAGCCACTGGTCAATGGTAAGGTCAAACCCCTGCGCCAGCATATTGCGCTGCGCCAATTTCCGGTAGCTTTTTATGCTTTTCTCCAGCGTGTAAAAAAATGATTCGTTTAGTTGTTCCATAATTATTGATACAAATATAATTGATATATCAATAAAATAAGCAGGGCAAAGAAAAATCGTCAGAACTTCTGAACATTTATTTTATCTCTCCGTTCTCAGCAGTTCATCTGTAACAACGATAAAATCTCTATGTGAAAGATTGTTAAAAAATCAGGAGAAAGAAGTAATCCAGTTCCAAACTTATGCCGTAAAGCCGCTTTTTTCTCTTCCCTTGACAAAAAATGCCTAAACTTGCAAAAGGTGAAGAAACTAACCGCGATACTGCTGCTTGCCCTGCTGTTATTTAATATCATCGGCTACCGGGTGATGTTCTTTTTTCAGCAGCGAAAACAAGATACTGCTATGGAGGCATCTTTTGACAAGGATGCTTACAATGAGGCGGACCTGCTTACCGTAAAAATCAATCTCTCTTTACCGTATGAAACAAACTGGAAAGATTTTGAACGCGTTGATGGAGTGATACGTATTGAGGGTAAAGTTTATCGCTACGTTAAACGCAGGGTTTTTAACGGCGAATTGATTTTAAAGTGCCTGCCGGATGAATACAGCACGCGCCTGCAAACCGCCCGGGACGACTTTTTCAGGCTGGCAAACAACCTCAGCACAACATCTTCTCGAAAACAAGGCAATACTTTTTCTTTCAAAAATATATTAAGCTATTACGATAACCAGCAATGCGCAGGTATAACATTTATATTGCCGGTTAAAATACGCTATAGCGCACCGGGCGCTGTGCCGCCTCTCGCCTGCTCGCCGCAAGAAGCGCCTGGCCAGCCTCCCGACGAACGCTGCCTGAAAACGGCAAATACTATCCCGGGCTTAGCCTGTTAGCCCATTACAGTTAATAAGCATTTTGCGGCGTTAACATTGCGCGGCAATAAAAATTTATTATCAATATTTGTAAGCGCTGTTACAGGGCTTGCTTACTATAAAATTTTCTTGTAAAAATGAAAGCTGTTAAATTAACCAGCGTTAAAAGCAATATAACGTTTAGAAGCAAATTCGCTTTTTGGATAGGTTTTTTGTGCGTGGCGGTAGGCGTGGCGCTGCAATTACCTATGTATATAAATGCAGCCGGCATGGGTTATCGCCTTGTGGGCATGCACATGAGCACGGCGATGGATTTTGGTATGGGCCTTGTGGTAGTGGGCCTGGGTATAACGCTGTACAGCCTTATTCCGCCGCGGGTGGCAAAGGAAAACATTACCTACAACCTTAAAGTGCGGGCGCTTGACGATGCCCCCATTAACCCCACCCATGTAGGATTGCTGCTTGTTATGGCCGTTGCTATTACCCTTGATGTAATGAAACCCACCATCCTGTCATTTGTGGTACCCGGCATGGCGCGGGAGTATGGCCTTAAATCGCCCGTTAATCCCCATGCTACTATCCCGGTGGCCTTACTGCCCCTGTCGGGCATAACCGGTACGGTAATTGGCTCGTTTCTATGGGGCTGGCTGGGCGATAAAATAGGCCGCCGTTCCTCTATATTAATGGCCGGTATAACATTTATTGCCACAAGCGCCTGCGGCTCAATGCCAACATTCTGGATGAACTGTGTAATGTGCCTGGTAATGGGGTATGGCGTTGGCGGTATGCTGCCTATTATGTTTACGCTTATGGCAGAAAGCATACCGGCAAGGCATCGCGGGTGGCTGATGGTATTGATTGGTGGTGATATTGCCGGGGCGTATATTATAACCAGCGCGCTGGCCTCATGGCTGGTGCCGCATTACTCCTGGCGTATTCTGTGGCTTATCGGTTTCCCTACCGGCTTTATACTCATCCTGCTTAACCGCTGGATTCCCGAGTCGCCCCGCTACCTGTTAAGCCGGGGGCGGTTAAAAGAAGCGCAGGATGTAATGAAGCGATTTGGCGCGGTAGCAATAAAAGAGGAAGAACCGGCCGATGTGACAGACACAAAAATAAAAGACAGGTTTTGGCAGCTTTTTCGTCCTCCGTTCGCAGGCGTTACCGCTACATTGGTAATGCTTGCGCTGGGCGGCGGTTTTGTTGAGTTTGGCTTTGAGCTTTGGATACCCTCCAACCTGCAGCACCTGGGTTACTCGCAGGCAGGCTCATTTGAACTGCTGCGCAACGCCGCGCTAATCGGCTTCCCCTTAAATTTCCTGGTTGCATGGATGTACGGCTTCTGGAGCAGTAAGCGCACTATAATATGGCTTACCATACTTACTGCCGCATCTATGCTGGGCTTCATGTTTGCAGGCGATTCAATTATACAACACCCTGTATTGCTGTATATCCTGCTTATTATTCCTATATGGGGCATAAGCTCTGTTATATCCATCTTATCGGTATATGCCGCCGAAATTTATCCTACCAGGATACGTTCGCGCGGAAGCGGCCTTGTTGCTGGTTTCAGTAAGTTTGGCGGCGTGCTGGTAATAGTGCTTGTTGTGCTGGCTATAGCCCCGCCGTCTATTGCAGCTACAGCGCTTATCGGGGCAATTCCGCTATTGATTGCCGCCATAGCAATAATTTTCTTTGGTGTTGAAACGCATAAACGCAAGCTGGAAGAAATTACTGCCGAACAACTTGCAAGCCCTGGTGCACAACCCGCTCAATAGAATAAGATAAAGTTGGAGTGCAAAAGTGATACGCTGCCCGCACAGGCCGTAAGTCTTACAAAAACACCTGGCAAATATGCTACCCATCATCGCCAATGCCTGTACAAGCATTGGCGGTTTTTTTTACCGTTAACAAATCTTATCTCTTTTTCCGCACCGGTCTTTGTAAAATAACCGGTTATTGTATCTTTAAGCTAATACTGTAACAGCACCGGCAAACGAATAACAGCTAAAACCAAAGGCAATGATTTACATAATGCAGTTAATTTACATTAAGGAAGGACAGGAAGAAATTTTTCACCAGTTTGAAGATATAGTACTGCCGCTTATACCCAATTACAACGGTAAACTATTGCTGAGAGTGCGTCCTGGAGAAGGCGCTTATATTGAGTGCGGCATAGAAAAACCATACGAGATACATCTTGTGTCGTTTGCTGCTGATGAAGATATTTTGAACTATAATAACGACGCTACACGCAAAAAATTCCTGCACTTAAAAGAGCAGTCAATAAAAGCAGCGATGCTGGTAAAAGGTAATGCGTTTTAGTGGCTATTCCTCTTCCAGGTTTCTTGTATAAGTTTCCGGCACATAAGCGGCATTAATACAAATAGCAATCACCACTAACGACAACGGGTACACAAGGCCAATATAGGGCGCTAACGCCACGCCAACCACGAGGTTTCTTTTTAAAAACTCCGTAATAAAGGCGGTGGACCCTCCGAAAACCCCGTTACCTATATTATAACTGAAGCCCATGCTGGTGTAGCGTATTTTAGTGGGGAAAAGCTCCAGCATAAACGCTCCTATGGGGCCATACACCATAGCGCTGCAAAGGCTCATTAAAAACACCAGTCCTATAAATAAAAAAGTAACTCTGGTGCTAATGTCGTGTTCCACTGTAAGGCCCTGCGGGTTGCCAAATTTTACAAACAGGTAAAAACAGGCTGGTATAATAACGGCGCTTGCTATAAGGCCGGCAAGTATCACCTTCTTCCGGCCAATCCTGTCACTCAGCGCGCCAAATGGCTGAAAAAACATACCACCGGCTAAATTGGCCGCTGCAAGTATCAGCAATGCCGTTGTGTTATTGATGTGAACGGTAAGCTGCAAAAAATATAATGATACAAATTGCGCGCAGTGCATAATAGTACTTTGCGCCGCGTTGCCGCCAAATACTGCCAGCAGCATCAGGCGCAAGTTGCCTTTTTGTTTAAATGCCTGGTTAACCGGCGACTGCTCTATCTTTCCTTCCATTTTTAAATCGTGAAACACGGGGCTTTCTTTCAATCTTCTCCTCAGCAAATAACTCAGCACCACCAGCACACTGCTGAATAAAAAAGGTATGCGCCAGCCCCAGGCATTAAACGCATCCTTGCCCATAACCGTACTGGTGCCAAACACCACCAGCAGGCATATCATTAACCCAAACGGAACTGTTGCCTGAATAAAGCCAGTATAATAACCGCGTTTATTTGCCGGCGAGTGCTCGGCTACATAAATGGTAGCCCCTGCGTATTCACCGCTTATGGCAAGGCCCTGGCAAAGGCGTAACAGTAACAATAGCACCGGCGCCAGCCACCCAACCTGCTGAAATGTAGGCAGGCATCCTATTAAAAAGGTTGCTGTGCCCATTAATAACAGTGAGTAAAGAAAAGAACGTTTCCTTCCTTTTTTATCACCCACTCCACCAAACAACAACGCCCCTACCGGGCGTATAAGGTAAGATGAACCCACTACGGCAAGTGTTTCAAGAAATCTTGATTTACCCTGGAAAAAATGCTGTGATAAAGTACTGGCGAGTATGATAGCAACAAAAAGGTCGTACCACTCGATAAGCGTACCGGCAGCGGAGGCCGCAATTACCAGCAGCAGGCTGTTCTTTTCCTTTTGCTGCAATGGTTGCTGAGTTGTAGTGGTTTGGTGCATAATGTGCCGTTAAAAAAAGCGGAAGCTAAAATTAGGCAATTGCACAAAACTTTATGTTTTAAAAAGCCGCAGCCTTGTGTGAAAACCCCTTATGCACCTGGAAAAAGGCCTCAAATTTATTGAGCATATTGAAGTAAAACTTAAGGTAAAATCCTGTCAGCAGCAGACCGTACCTGGATTTAAAAAAATCAAACCGCGCTGCCCTGGCTGCTAATTACCATCATCATCACCAGTTGCGCTTTTTCCGGTGTTGTCTGCACGCACTTGTAACCTTCCTGTTTTTTTTATAAAAATATAGAATAACGTAAAGGGCATAGGACTCATAAACAGCTTTCGTGTTTCGTCAAATAAAGGGTTAACTTTGTATATAAGTCGATGTGTAAATATGTTTATTCCATGGTAGACACCAAACGTAATAAGCACCACCAGGTATAAAACAAGCCACAACATTGCAGGCCATTTTTCATCCAGTGCCAGCCATGCATAATACCCCGAAGCCCCTACCACAATAAGACAAACATAAGCCAATGCATGTTGCCAGGCTCCTGGCCCGTACACGTGATTCTCCAGCCATAGCTGGTAACAGCATGCACCTGTAAGCGTAATAACGACAAAGGCTATTAAAAACCTGTACTTAAGCCATTTTTCCCGGCGTATATGATTTTGCATAAAATACCCAGCCTGCGAATATGCAACAGTAGACGATGATGGTAAACGCGTAGTGATGTGCAAAATTCAACCAGCCGGGCAGGTTAATAGCAAGCAGCACCAGCGCGTATAACCGCAATATATTAAGCACAAAAATCGCAATTACTCCCGTAATACCAAACAAAGTCATTCTGGCAGCACCTGTCGGCAAACATAATAAAAAGCCGGCGTATAACATAAAAAGGTCAAGTGCATTACACCCATCCGCTATTCTTAGCCGTAGTATGTTTTTGTAGGTGATAAAAGATATTTTGTCTGTACTGCCTGACACGGGATTAAGCATCGTTCCGTCTGTAGCGGCAAAACCATGTCCATACCAGCTATTAAGCACATAAACGGTACTGGTAGCCGTTACGTGTGTAAGCCACCTGTCCGGTACACCGGCAGGCTTTAACAGTAGCTGGTAAAGCAGCAGCCAGCCTGCAATAAGCAGCAGCGCCCTTTTCGCAAATATCTTTACACTGGCAGGAACCTCCTGCCAATACTGCTTTATAACTCCGGTCATAATGTTAGTCCTTCTCCCCGCCCGCTCCTGGCGGGGTTTTTTTAATTTTTTTTCTTGTGTCCCTAGCTTTCTTCATACCATAACCCACGCCTGCTGCGATAAGCAGGCTTATACCACCATCTATTGGTGCGCCTGGGTCAAACCCCGGGCTGCCGGGCCCGGCCAGTACATAAGCCGCGGGCAACAGCATAAACGCACCCAAAATAATTATTTTTTTTTGCATCGTTTATTAATTTGTATTAAAAAAGGCGTTTAGTATAAAATTGCTGCGTATTAGTTTACAATTATCTGCCGTGCCCAACTGTTACCCTTGCCATCCTGTAAAACAACCCTGTATGCGCCTGCCGCTATATCATTTGACAGTGTTAGAGGTAACATTGCGCTGTAGCCGTCAACCTTAAGGCTCTTTTCCAGCACTTTTCGGCCATCATTGCTAAAGAGCATTAGCTGGTATTTACCGGGAGCCACATTATTCAATAATACGTTTACTTGCTGCCCATGCAAAGCAGGGTTGGGATACACAGTAACCACATTCCGGCTGTTATCAATCTTAACCTCAACAATTTTGGTGTACCCGCTGGTGCCGTCTTTATTGTAAATTTTAACCCTGTAATAATTACTCCCTGCCGCCGGTAAATTATCAATAGCAGTATATACTTCTGTAATACCGCTGTTTCGGGCAGGGAACGGTGTGCCGGCAAAGGCAAAATTTTGACCATCCGTTGATTTTTCAACCAGGTATTGTTTTACCCCTTCTTCGCTGGTTGCGGTCCACTCAACCCGTACGCCTTTGCCCTGCTGCATTGCCTGTATTGTAACCGCCGTTGCGAGAATATCATTCTTGCTGAATACCATCACAAACCGCTTTTCGTCATAGCTTGCTGTATCGGCGCCTGTAGCAAATGAAATTGTATTGCTGCCGGTAAGGCCTACCGGGGTTATATTGTTAAGGTATTTGTCTATTAACCAAGCATGCAGTGTACTAAACGGCATGTTAAATGGCATAAAACTGAAAGAATAGTTCTGTTTAGCCTTCATAGCGTACACATCCAGGTAAATGGTGTCTGCAATTTCCGGCAGTGGCATCCGCTCTATTCCAAGGTAGCTTGTATCAACGCGTATACTCAGGTTTTCGTCATAATCAAACAGCTTGGCGCCATCATCCGTAAGGGATTTACTGTAAACGCTCCCAAATTTTAGCAGTACTTCGTCTTCCGGTGTGCCGTTATGATTAAGCACTACACGCAACTGCTGGCCTGCATTAGGCTGCGGTGCAAAAAATACATCATTGGTTGCATTTGATGCGCTTACCTTATCACTCTCATCAAAAGTTATTATAGCCGGTTGTGCGTTGCTTACAGCCTGCACAAAAAAAGCCTGCCCGCTTTGAATAACACTGGTTTGTTTGGTTTGCGAGGCATCAATATCCTGGTCGTAAGTGCCGGTTGCCGCGTCATAACTAAACATAACATACCCCCCCAGGCTGGTGCCTGTACGCTGGGCATCCCACACCCACATGGTGTTATTAATATTGCCGGTGGCTGCCCCCCTTGCGCCTACCTGTGTAAAATCAACAGGGCTGGCATACGGGTTACCAACCATTATATAGTTACCGGAGGGGATATTATTGTAGGTGAATACCTGAGCTCCTGTTTGTAACTGGCCAGTTGCCATCAATGTAGTAGAGGTATCGCCGGTGGCAGTTTTAATTCTTCCGCTGCCGTAAGGGCCGGTTACAAATACAGCATAAGCATTATTAGCGGCGCTGCCGACAGTGCCGCTCAGCAAGGTGCTCATTGTATTGCTTATGCCTATCCACGCGCCGCCGCTGCTGTTATTAACCGCAGGGTCATAATATTCTGCCGAAGCTGCTGCGCCACCTTTTGCTATGCCATTGCCGCTGCTGCCTGTGCCTGTTGGCGACCATATTTCAACGCCTGAAGTGTCTGTAACAACACCATTGTTTTCCCAATTGCTGAATATGCTTCCTGTATTACTTAGCGGGGCGGTAAGTAACCGCCATGCGCGGCGGCCGGGTATATAGCGCTGCACAATAGCGTTACCTGTAACATACGTACCTGCACCCTGTGCTACACTGGCCGTACCTGCCGCGTTTGATGCCAGCAGCAAATAGCCGTCTGCAGCTAATACACCTGCGGCAGGTGTATAAACGCCGTACACCTTAAGCGTATCACCTGCGGCAATGGTAACGCCGGCATTATTATTAACAGTTACATTATTTATGTAAATGGGGTTGCCGCTGATGGTTTGTGCAGATGTACCGTTAAGCATAAGCGACCCGCTGATACCATAAAATGTTCCGTTGCTGGCAATGTTGCCTCCTGCATTTAAGATAACAGAACCCGTTAAATGCACTGTTGTACCACCCTTAACAGTTAGCTGCGCATACCCCGGCGCGGCTAAAACTGCTAATGCATGCAGCACCGCAATTCTTTTGTATATAAGTAAATATTTTTGCATAGTAAAGTTTCATCTGGCTTATAATATGTGGCCCTCGCATTTGTGCTATTGCATGCCTACTGCAGCAGTTACATAACTTCTTAAGTTAAATAGCTGGAAAGGAGTTGTGTTTACACTGTAATACACCATTAACACAAGCCTGCTTCCTGCAGTTATGGGATATGATAACCCTGTTACATTTGCAGTAATTGTTTCACCCTGTATAAGAACCCCCCCTGAAACATTATTCATATTTATGCTAACAGTAGCGCCTGGCACCGGGTAAAATTGCTCGCCTGCAATAAGACTAGATAAAGGAGGGGCGGTATAATAAAGCTGCGCCGTTAAGGTATAAGTGCCGGAGAAAAGAAATGCCGTACCCATGTCTGGCGCGCAATGCAGAAAAAAAGACAATGACGTAATAGTGCCCGAAACAGGAACAGGCACTGTAACCGACGGGAAGGTATTGCTGGGGTCTATATAACTGCCGCCATTTACATTTATCCATTGGTTTCCCGCAGCGCCCAGGCCGATAAACCCAACAGAGTCCGTTGCACCCGTCGATGTTGTAGTCATGCCTATTTCGGATGCCCCCCCGCCCATAGGGATAACAAATTTTGCCGCAGGCGAGGCCCAGGTACCATCTCCGCGCAAATATGTGGATGAATTTGCCGTACCCGTACCTAAATTAGCCGGGTTTACAACGCCGGTTGAGGCATTTATGGCAGATACAATATTACTGCCTGCTGCGCTTGTTGTGGCAATAGAAGGATTGGGGTATTTGCCTGCCAGGTCACCCCCTGCCGCAACACTGTCTGACAGCAACGAAAGCCATGCAGAACCATTGTACTGGTAAAACCCTGCCGGGGCGTCTGTTTGGTACACCAGCAAGCCCGTTGCGGGGTTTACAATACCTGTGCGCTGAGAAGAGAGCATCCTGGGTATCAGCACTCCTTTTTTAGCTGAAGACACATCAAGTATGGCGCTGCTGTCCGCCGCGGCGCCATTGGCGTTTACTGCCAGGCCCTGGCCTTTTGCAAATAATGTTACCAGCAAAAGGCCGGTTGACAAGAGTAATTTTGCAGGTATTTTTTTCATATTTTTTTGAGTTACAATTATTTATAAAAAGGCTAAATATACGCAACAATAAACAGGTTCAGCTAAACTAACCATATAACCAAGGTGTTTTTTAAATAAGTATGCCGCCGTTATTTTTGGGTGGGCAAACCGCAAAAAAACGGGGGTAAATGGTTTACCGCGTACATCGGGGAACCGGTAAAAGATGTAAGAAATGCTTAAATACCCCATAAACAACCCACGACTATTTGCTGGCTGCTTTAATTTACAGGCCTTAATAAACCCGCACCTTATTTTTAAATGGCAGGTTTTGTTGCAAGTTTATCCTGCTAAAAGTCTCTGTGGTGGGTATAATCCGGTAAGCCTTTTATTAACCTGTTATCGCAAGTATAATAAATCAGGGCACTTCAGCAAATATCGCTTATCAGCCTTTTAATGTGGCTGTTACCATGTAAAAGCGTAAACGCGCGGGCAGGTTCGCAAAAATTACCCGTTTAATATTCTAAGCCTTTGCGTAAGCTCATTAAAGTAGGTTCTGCCTATAGGCAACGATTTATCGCCTATAATAGCCTCTTCGCTGTCAAAACTTTTTATGTGGTTAAGGTTAACGGCATAGCCACGGTGTATGCGCCAAAAAAACGCAGGCAATACTTCCATTAGTATTTTAAGGGATGTTTTAAGCACATACTGGCAGCCGCCATTGGCAAACAGTATTACATAATTGTCATTAGCCTCCATCCAAAGCAGGTCATCAAAAAGTATTTTTACAAACTTGCTCTTGTGCCGTACAAAAATGCTGTCTTTAATAATAATTGGTTGCTCCCCGCTTTCTTTTTCAACTTTTGCTTGTTCCTTCGCCCCAAACTGAATAAGCGCGGTTTCAATGGCTGCATACAAATCACTTTCATCAAATGGTTTAATCAGGTAGGCATACGGCAATGTTTTCTTAGCCTTGTCAATAGTTGCTTTATCGCTGTGTGATGTTATAAAAACAAATGGCACGCTGTAATTTGCATTAATGTATTGTGCAAGGTCAATACCACTTTTGTCGCCCTTAAGCGTAATATCAAGCAGTACTATATCAGGTGCAGTTGTATTTAGCGCGGCAACAGCCTCGTTATAATTAAGGCAAATGTCCCCCACTATATAGCCGTACTGCTGTAGGCAGTTTTGCATGTAATCAGCTATAATAAGCTCGTCTTCAACCAGTAAAATTTTTATAGAACTTTGCATCACGCTGCTATATTTTCACTAAAAATAATAGTTACCATTGTACCGGCGCCTGAAGAAAAACTGGCTTGCCCCCCCATTTGCCTGGCAAGATTTTTTACCAACCGCACACCCAGGGAGTTCTTTTTTTCAAAATCCTCCGGCAACCCGTTGCCGTCATCTGCTATTTGCAATTTATAACGGTTTTGTGCAACTTCATCAAGGCTTATATTTATTTGGCCACCGGTTTTGTTTACAAATGCATATTTACAGCTATTGGTTATCACTTCGTTTAAAATAAGCCCTATTGATATACTGGTATCAAGAGAGAACGAGATTTTACCAGTTTCTGTTACCGATACATTAATATTTTTTCCGTCGGGGTTATTGCTTACCAGTATTCCTGCTGCAAGATCGTTTATATATTCTTTCAGGTAAACATGCACCACGTCCTGTGTTTCGTACAACTTATTATGCACCAGGGCCATGCTTTTTATGCGTTGCTGTGCCTGCTGCAATGCTTCTAAAAGCCTGGGGTCTTCATATTCTTTAAACTGCAGGTACAGCAAACTGCTGATTATTTGAAGATTGTTTTTTACGCGATGGTGTATCTCTTTCAAAAACACCTCTTTTTCCCTGTTGCTTTGCTCAAGCACCAACGCTGTTTTTTGTTTGTTGCGGTAACTGCGCCAAAATGCAAATGCCGTTGCCACTGAAATAAGCAGCCCTGCGGCAATGGCCCATTGTATTATACGCTGTCTCTGGGCTTGCTCGCTAAGGTTTTCTATCTGCTTTTCTTTTTGCTTTGTGCCAAATTGTATATCGCTTTGGTTTATGGTCTTATTCACTTCATTGTCACGATATGCTTTATAATCATCTATTTGTTTTTGCTTATACTCAAGCGCTTTTGGATAATTGCCCACGCCTTCATACACAGTGCCCCACATCTCATCTAAAGAAACTTCATCTTCTTTGCTATAATTAATTTTATGAGAAAGATCTGTAGCAAGCCTGGCATAATGTACAGCCGAATCTGCATTGCCGTCATGAGAATACCCTATTGCAAGAGCTCTCCAGCTGTCCACATATTCATAAGTTATATTATTAGCTGCTGTTATTTTTAAGGCCATCCTGGCCGGCAGCAAACTTTCCCTGTATTTTTTTAGCTTTTGCAGCAAAAAGGCATGTACCTGGTAAAAAGTAGCCTGCCCGTCAGGGTCATTTAGTTCGATGGCCTTTTTCAACCCGACATCAATGTAATGGAGCGTGCTGTCATATTGCTTCAGTTCTAAAAACTCCTGGCTAAGGCATATATTGGCGGTATTTATCACATGATCAGCTTCGTCTGTCCCGCTCCCGGCATGTTTTTCCGCCAAAGCATACTCAATAGCTTTTTCATGATAACCAATGGCAGTTTTAAGCTGGTCCATCATAAAATACAGGTTACCCAGCTTTAAGTTAGCAAGGCCCATTTTATTTTTTAAACCCGCAGAGTCGGCCAGTGTAATAATTTTTTGAGAATAAAGTATGGCATTGCCATATTGTTTGTTGCGGCTAAAATAATCTACGGCAACAGAATACACCTTTATATGCGTGTCAGCATCATTGGTTTTAAAAGTCATACTCAAAGCACTATCCAGCCAGTTTACCTCGTTCTGGCTATCACCTAAAAATTGATACAACCCGGAAAGGCGGATACAAAGTTTTGCCTTAACTTCTGCTGCCTGCTGAATATGCGGCGCTAAAAAATTATAGGCTTGTTTATAATATTTAACCGCCTGTGCAGGATTATTTCCCGCATAAACATCTCCCAACTCTGCAAACTTTGCGCATTTCTCACTGTCTGTTGAAGAAAGCGTAAAAGTATGCATCACACTATCCGCTGCATCGCGCGACTGCGAAAAGCCCTGAATAGAATAAAACAAAAGGATTAACAAAAAAAGATATCTCATTCTCCGGAATTGTTTTACGGTTGCCATAGCAAATTAAACAAAATGGCGGTATTCAGACCCATTTTACCGGCGTTACGTAATAAATTCTGAATACATTGTGCATTATCATCCCTTGCCTTGTTTACCCACACTATGAACCAATTGTATTTGTTATTGAGGGATAGCATTACGCCCTGCTGTACATAAAAAAAGGCTCCGCGCAGGCGGAGCCTTCTTCATCACACTTATAAAAAGAATATTAGTTAAACAGGTACCTGAAGCCAAACTGCATTTGCCAGCGGCTTAAAATACTAACATCATCCTTCCATGAGGTACTGTACGGCGTTTGGGTACCGCCAACCTGGTAGGGGAATGAGAAGATTGGTTTAACCGTTGTGCCGTTCACAATTACCTTATCAACTTTTATCAGGCTGGTAACGTTGGGTACCTGGTAAATACCCCAGTTTTTATTAAGCAGGTTACCGGCATTAATAAGGTCGATGGTGAAACGCAGCGTATGCTTTGTATTGTCTTTGGTAAAAATGTAAAAGTCCTGCGTAAGGTTAAGGTCAAGCCTTTTAAACCAGGGATAAATGAGCGCATTCCGCTGTGCTATCTGGCCACGGTGTTTGCTCAAGTAATCACTTTGGTTAATAAAAGCATTCAATTGCTGGCCAATCTGGTCGGGTGTTCTCGTATCATTAACTTTTGTGCTGGTGGCAACGCCGTTATTATAGGTTACTACTGTAGTAGGTGCGCTTGCTTCAAGTTGGCCGTTAGCCACATAGTTTTGAATGTCCTGTGTAGTTGGTATGTATAACAAGTCATTTGAAGTTTGGCCGTCGCCATTTAAATCACCGGTATATACATAGCTGCTGGTACCATTGGGTGCTGCTTCAAAAATAGCGCCTAAAGACGTTGCAAAATGTTTAGCGTATTCTTTCCTGTAAGCTGCTGATATAATAATTCTGTGCGGCAGGTAAGCGTTGGAATAGCCTAATTCAGGAGAATTAGGATTGCCTGCCACCGGTTTTGAACCCCACATGGTTGCTGCGGTTGAACCGCCCACCATCACATCTTTTGACTGCTGGTAAGTATATGCTGCATTCAAATACAGGTTACGGAATGTTTTCTGTACCTGCACTGTAGCTGTGTAGGCGTAGCCTTTGTTTACATTGGTCATGTAAATAGCGTTGCCGATACTTGGATTAGTAGCTGAGGCTGCTGCACTGCCACCAACAGGATATATTTGTGTAGAGCGGAAATAAGGCCTGCCGTCAGGTAAAGTTAAAACCGGGTTTGGCAGGTTGATATTCTCGAAGAAAGCCGCATTTACATCCCTAGCAATGGTGTACTCAAATGTTACCACAAAGTTGTCAGGCAATTTCTGGTCAATTGCTACGCTGGCCTTTAATGCCTGCGGAAATTTAAAGTTGGGGTCAGTAACGTTAATGCTGTATGATTTGCTTAAACCACCCGCGGTTGAGGTAATCTGGCTGCGGTATGCATTGGGGTCAGAGTTAAACATATAACCTGCACCGTTGCTGATTGACCCAAACAATGCTACACCACTGTTGCTTGCCTGGTTGCTTATCCAAACAAAAGGCGGGGGGCCCGCAAATAAACCCACACCACCACGTACCTGTGTTTTGTGGTCACTGAATACATCCCAGTTAAAACCAACGCGTGGAGAGAACAGGGCTGCAGTCTTTGGGCCCTGGCCTGTATTTACATGCGTGCCTGCATAAAACTGGCTAAGCGTATCTACAACCGGGTTATACAGGAAAGTGTTCTGGAACACTGCCATATCAATTCTTACACCATAGGTTAAAGTAAGGTTGTTTTTAATCCTCCATTTGTCCTGCGCAAACACACTGTATTCCTGGTCTTTCGGGCCTACCAGCGGGAATGAACCGTCACTCTTCAGGCTGGCAGACAGGTCGTAACGGGCGGCGGGTTTTGTACCGTTAAGGCTGGCATAAAAATCATCCAGGCTGTTGAAGCGGAACACACCTTCATAAGCAGGCGAGAAACCGTTTTCATATTTCTTAAACGAGTTCTGCGTACCTAATGTTATTTCGTGCTTGCCCGCAAATATGCTCAATATGTCATTAACCTGGAAAACGTCTGTATTAAGTTTGTTGCCATAAGTATATTGCTCGTAACCAAAAGATGTAAAGGGGTTACCGTTACCATCCAGTATGTCCACCAGCGGCATATACTGGCCGGCATTTTTACCACTTGTTTGCGTTCCGGACAAGGCATTGCGGTAATCACGCAAAGCAGTATAACCAACCTGCAGTTTGTTTGATATCCTGTTGCTGAACCTGGTATTCAGCTCAGCAATAATAATGTTGAAGTTGTTGAAAATTGTGTAGCCGCTGCCGTAAAAAGGCATAGCGTACTGGCCCGGTGTACGGCCGTAAGATGAGTTTACCGAACCACTGTTACTTGCCTGTATGTCCCTGTGGGAGTTCAGATAGTTGTATTTAATGGTGAGCGAACTTTTTTTACCAATATTCCAGTCAATTTTGGCGGTAATCTTATCGCTTTGCGTTTTGTAAGAGTAACCCTGGAATGCCCCCGGGTCATACCCAAAACGGGCTTTTAGGGTATCGGCCAACTGTTGAAGCAAAGCTGCGCTGGCAGCAGAAACACTAATGCCGTCAGGCTGGTGATTTTGGTCGTATGCTACAAATTGTGTACCGGGGTCTGTCCTTCTTTCAGACTCGCCGCTTATAAAGAAAAACAGTTTGTTTTTAATAATCGGGCCGCCTAAGGTGAAGCCGCGCAGGTTATAGCTAAGGTCTTGTTTGGGCAGGGTTACGTCACCTACGTTATACCCTTGTGTACCTGCACCTTTGGTATATGTGTAAATACTGCCTTTAAAAGTATTGGTACCGCTTTTTGTAACCGTATTAATGCCTGCACCGCTAAAGCCGCCCTGGCGTACATCATAAGGCGACACGTTTACCTGTATCTGTTCAATAGCTTCAAGGCTTATAGGCTGTGAGTTTGTTTGCCCGCCGAGGGTACCCGAAAGACCAAAAGAGTTATTGAAGTTTGCACCATCTACCGTCAAGTTATTGTACTGGTTACTCTGGCCGGCAAACGCTAAGCCATTGGCAGTAGGCGTAAGCTTTGTAAAATCCTGTAATGAGCGGTTGATTGTTGGCAGCCTTTCCAACTGGTCTCTTGTAATAATTTCCTGGCTGCCTGTGTGGTTGTTGTTAAATATCTTGCCCTGTGCGGCTGATTTAACCACCACTTCGGTTAGATTATTTGCAATGGGCGTTAATTTAAAATCAGCTTTAAATTCCTGTCCCAGCACAAGCACAATGTTCTCTTGTGTCTCATCTTTAAAACCAACAAATGTTACGGTAATCGTGTAAGGGCCGCCAATTTTTACATTGGCCAGGTTATAACCGCCATCTTTCCGGCTGCTGGTAACATATTTTGTACCAGTGGGGGTATGAATGGCAGTAATTGTAGCGCCGGATATTACAGCGCCGTTCGCGTCGGTAATGTTACCTCCAATTTCAGATGTTGTTTCCTGTGCTTTTGCAAAAAAAGCAACACCCAGAAGTATTAAAACTCCCAGAATCCTGTTAATACAAATTCGCATAGCAGTTAAAATTTGCCGCAAATATGAGGAGGAAAAATGAATGGGGTAATACCGGAAGGTTAAGGATTTTTTAACAAAATGGGACAGTTTACAAATTGTTTTAAAAAAATAAACACATTAATGAATTATTAAATATAATGACTTGTATTAGAAATTTTCAAAATTTTCGAGGTCATATCGTCATCATTTATCAAAATAAGCAATTAATTAGGAAATTATTTTAGAAAGTATTCAAATATTATATTTATATACAAATAAAATACCATATTTAAAATATCTAACAACTTCGCCCTGTATTTAACAGTTGTCTATATTTTAAAATTTCTTAAAATTCACACATTATTGTGTATTTATTACATATACCCGAGTATTTTCAGCATGCTTTGGGCAGTTTGTTCTTTAGCATATACCCAATCGGTCAGTTTGCCATTCTTATCATACCCTACAATAATATGTTTAGGCGAAGGAATGAGGCAATGTTTTATACCGCCGTAGCCGCTTATTTGATCCTGGTACGCACCCGTATGAAAAAAACCTACATATAAGGGTTCGGCATTAGGGGAGTCGCCGGTGTTTTTTGTATGCTCCAGTTTGGGAAGGAAAACCTCGTTAATATGCTCTTCAGAATCATAGTAGTCATGGCTGTCGCAGGTAAGGCCGCCCAGCACCACTCGCTGGTATTCATTATCCCACTTGTTTACCGGAAGCAGCAAAAATTTCTCGCCTATGCCCCAGGTATCCGGCAAGGTTGTAATAAAGGATGAATCAATCATATACCAGGTTTCCCTGTCGTTCTGCATTTTTTGCGCAATAACGCTGTATATGTGCGCCATACTCTCCCCTACCGTGTAGCTGCCAAACTCAGTATAAATATTGGGCATGGGCACTTTGGTGCGCTTGCATGCCTTTTTTATATTACTTACAATTTCATTAATCATAAACTGGTAATCATACTCAAAACCCAGTGAATGTTTAATGGGGAAACCACCGCCGATGTTAATCGAATCCAGTTCAGGGCATATCTTCTTTAGCTGGCAGTATAGGTTTATAATTTTGTTCAGTTCGCTCCAGTAATACACATCGTCTTTAATACCCTTGTTTAAAAAAATGTGCAACATCTTTAGCTGAAACTTATCCTCGTACCCTTCTATCTGGTCAACATAAAATTCAAGTATATCCTTTGCCCTTATACCCAGGCGGGAAGTATAAAACGGAAAACTTGGTTCCTCTTCAGCGGCTACACGTATGCCCAGCTTAAATGGCTGCTTAACGCTTCTTTTGTATGCCTGCAGTTCATCTTTATTGTCAAGGATAGGAACAACATTTTTAAAGCCGCTGTTAATAAGTTTTGCAATGCGCGATGTGTAAGCTTTTTGCTTAAAGCCATTACATATAATAAAGGTGTCTTTGGTTATTTTGCGTCGCTGGTACAATTTATTGATTATCTCAATATCGTAAGCGTATGACGTTTCAAGGTGTATATCGTTTTTAAGCGCCTCCTCCACTATAAAAGAAAAATGCGAGCTTTTGGTGCAATAGCAATAAAAATATTGCCCTTCGTACTTATACTTTTTAAAGGCATTATCAAACATCTTTTTAGCCTTGTTTATCTGCGCACCAATCTTTGGCAGGTAGGTAAGCTTTAAAGGTGTGCCGTATTTGGCAATCAGCGCTTTAACGTCAAGCCCGTTAAACTGCAGGTAACCATCGTCGTCAACATTAAAATCGCTTTGTGGAAAGTGGAAGGTTTGCTTCACCAGGTCGGTGTAGGTATTATTCATCCCTGTGAGCTGAATTATTTATGTGAAAAAAGGCTTTAGCAGTGCAAAAATATAGTTTTGCTGGTATTATCAAATAAAAAAACCGGCTGCCATAAGCCGCCGGTAAACTACTATACAACAGGTGTTGTTTTTATTTAACTGATTCAATAAGGGCCTTGAAGCTGGCAGGCTCGTTCATAGCCAAATCAGCAAGTACCTTGCGGTTAATGTCAATGCCCTTTACGCTTAGTTTATTAATAAACTGGCTGTAGGTTAAGCCTTCTTCACGCACGGCGGCGTTAATACGGGCAATCCACAACTGGCGGTATTCGCGCTTTTTAAGTTTGCGGCCTACATAGCTGTAGGTCATACCTTTTTCAACAATATTTTTGGCTACGGTATAAACGTTTTTACGTTTGCCGTAAAAGCCTTTGGCCTGGTTAAGTATTTTTTTTCTTCTTGCCCTTGATGCAACTGCATTTTTTGAACGTGGCATGATTGATATTTTTTAAGCGCTGTTTACAAAATAAGCAGCACTGATTTTTAAAATTTGTTTCTTCCCTCCCTGCCGGGAATGGGTTTCAGAGTGCTGTTATTTCAAACGCAGCAAACGCTTAACAAAGTGCATATTAGCATCGCCAACTACGCCTTTTTTGCGTAATGCCCTTTTGCGTTTTTTTGATTTTTTGGTGAGAATGTGCCGTTTGAATGCTTTTTGAAAGGTGATTTCACCGCTACCGGTCACCTTAAAGCGCTTTTTTGCGCTGGAGTTTGTTTTTACCTTTGGCATATTTTAATAATCTGTTACGATTACACCCTGCTGGCGGCCCCGAACTGACGGGGCTCTTGTTGAGCCTTACGGGAAATGGGCTGCAAAGGTAAGGGGTTTTATCTAATTTCTTTCAACTTTTGGCAATTCTTTGTATTGTAACGGCAGAAACAAAAAGAAGCCAATAAGTGGCTGATAAAACATTATTTAAAAATTACCGTTTTCCTGCCTCACTAAATCTCGCTATTCCGGGTAACTATCAAATAACCAACTACTTACTGGCTTAATATTTTAATTAGACGCCATTGCGTCAAGGGGGTATTTAAGGTTCTGGTAATCTTTCAAATCAATCTTTACACTGCCTACCGAAATAGGGCTTTCTACCCTCAGCGGTATATGGTTGGCATCGTCACTCACCCAAATGGTCATTTTATCATCTTCCTTAAATACGGAGCCTTTTATCAGCAGCGGGCTAAGCTTTATGGCATTATACTTACCATACCTTGTTTTAATTTTTTCCTTGCCTAAGTATTTAATATATAAATTATACACCTGGTTATCTAAAAACATGCTGAACGCAATTTTATCGCCCGGCTTATGCTGGTCGTAATCAATATTGCGGGCATAATATATGGCATTTATAACATCCTGCACCCTTGATGGCACTTTATACACCCCGTCTGAAGTTGTTGCTGTATTTGTTTGAGTATCAAAGGATACTTCCTCGTATTTTTTGTATTTACCCTCGTTAATATTACGGATGAATTTTAGTGATTGCAGGTTGGTAGTGGTAAAATAACTTTCGTATTTGTCCCTCACCTTAAAAATCCAGTCGTACTTTGAATTGGTATTGCCCTCTCCTACCACATGAAACACATCATGGTTATTGAGTTTTTCCTGGCTGGTGCTGAAGGTAGCTGAGCCTGCATTTATATACAAGCCTATAACATTGTAAAAAACGGTATAGGTTATTTTTTCCCCTTGCTGAAACGCCAGTTCCTGTGCTGAAACGGGCATGAATTTTAAGATGGTTAGTGCTGCAGTTAATAAAATTAGTTTTTTCATGGTTCTGTCCTTTCTATTTAGTCTGTTTATAAGGGTATGACGTATGAGTTGACGGTTTATTTTACCTTTTTTGTCATGGAAATATCATTTAATCCATTGCCTCCTTGCACTAATACTTACGAGAATTTGACCGGTTTCGTTGCATTGCCCGGGTAACTTTTTTGCATTTTAGCCTTTAAAGGCTCAATTTTTAGCGTTTTAATAACCTAAAAGTTGGCAGTGCCACCGCTATGCCTGGTACAATTGCTGCTGTACGGTAAACTCTATAAATTCAGCAGGATGCACCACTGCCACCTTTACAGATACAATCAAAAGGTTGTTAAAAATATCTTCGGCATTCATGGTTAAACCCAGCCCGCAGGATACGGAATACGACGTTGCCGGCGAACTTCCCTGTAAAGCCCCCTGTTTCCAAAGGCTTTCTAAAAACGACGAAATCATTGACACTGCATAGGCCCATGTGCCGCTTGTGTCGGGCATAAATGAAAGGCTCAGCAAGGCAAGTTTGCAGGACTGCTCAATCATTACCATAGTTCTTACCACCGGCAGGTATCTCCAGTCCAGCGAATTACCATCCAGCGTCCTCGCACCCCAAACCATTACACCCATCATGGGAAACTCCCTGAGTGCATTTATTGATTTACCCGAAATAGGGTCAACGGTTAGACCGGCCTGCTGTTCGTTTGTCAAATTAAGCGGCAGCGAAACCGCACCTGTTACACCCACATTCGCAGGCGCAACCCAAACACCCCGGGAAATATCAACCATCGTCATAATACCCGCCATGGCGCCGCTTGGGGGAAGAATATTTACATCAGCCAGGGCAAGGTTATACAAATTAGTATAAGCGGAACTTGCATTAAGCAGGGCATTTTGATTTTGAGCGATGGTACCTGATGACGAATTAATATTGCTGAAAATTGACGCAAGCGCCGGGTCAGGGTTTGATGCGGGGTTTATTATTGCTTCAAGTTGCGAGGCATCCCCACCAAAAAAATTGGTATAGTCAAATTCGTCTTCACCTGTAATAGTAGTGCAGGCAAAGGGATAATATGCTGTGCCAAAACTAAGGTTTGTGTTACCTGCGCTTTGCCTGAAATTATCTATATCATTTGTATACAACGCTGCGTTGGGGTCTTTCCCGCCCGGTACATCAAACACACTTACGGCTGTTTGCATTTGCCCGTTCTGCAACAGCATAGCCTGCATAATAGCGGCATTATCAGCCTGCGAAAGCAATGTTGCTTCAGGGCAGATGTACATAGTTACTTCCTGCACTTTCATTAATAACGTAAGCCCGGTTTCAAGGTCAGCCAACTTTACATGCTGGTTTATTACCGGTGCGCCCGCGGCAAGCGGCCGGCCGGATGGCTGCCCGTAGCCGCCCACGGATACTATATAAGCATCACCCCCGCCATTTTCATAAAATAGCCGTATGCTGTTATACAGGTAATAGCATGTGTTGGGGTCAGGGAGGATTAAATAATAAACATTATTGATTAGAACATAATTACCTGATTCGGGCTTCGCCGCCTGCGGCACAAGATAATACTGTGGAAAATATTGCTTTACTGCTATTAAACCTGTCGCATCTTCCAGGCAATATATTGCCTGGAATTCGGCAAAGCTGCTAATTTTCTGGGGCAGGTTGGTGTAAGATTTTCCCCCGTACGCAGCTTTTGGTGTGTAGCCGATAAATGCAGGAACGGCCGTAGCCACCTGTACCACTGAACCACCAAAGGCATTTTGCTCTGTTATATAAACACCGGGTGTTTGTAAACTGGCTTTATTCATAAGCATTGGTTTTTTTGAGAGGTCTTTCTGGCAGTGTTGCACTTGCTGTCGTAAAGTTACAGCATATATTATTGCCTGCATGCCTTTCAAACTTTACGGGCTGGTGTTAAACAGACAGCTATATAAACAATTGGCACATTAATGGCGTTATATGCATGAAACAGTAATGTATGGAAGTGAAGTCAAAAAAGGATATACTTACCGGCGCTGCCCCTTTGCACTGCTGGGATATTTTTATATATGGTTACCGCCGCAGGCTTGAATTTTCTGGCGACCTGCAACGGCTGCAAAGCATACAAAAGCAATTTAACTGGAGTGAGCCGCCGGTATCCCCCGGCTATGCACTAATCTGGTTGAACAAGGTGGTAATTATTACCGGCATTACACTGCAAATAATACATGCCACTGAAAATATTTATGCTATGAACGGTTACGAGTCAACAGAAGTTATTGGCAACAGGCCGTCTATGTTCCAGGGCAGGGACAGCGCTGATGTGCCGCGTAAAATTATGCGGGCAGGTATTGACAGCAGGCAGCCGTTTGAAACAGTCATCACCAATTACAAAAAAGACGGTACACCCTACGAGTGCTATATTAAGGGCTATCCCATATTCAATAAAAATGGTGTACTGGTAAATTATATGGCTTTTGAAAGCAATATCAGCACTTTGCGAAAATTGTAACTGTGGCACTGGCTTACTGCAGTTAACAATAGTATAACCGCCACTCATATAATTCCATGCGGCGCTGCAGGCAATTAATGGTAACTTACCAACACTAATTACCTGAAAAATGCGCTCTCACAAACGAAGTTCCATGCCTGCTTATGGTGTTGATGCGCCGCGTACAGGCATCGTTATAATTATTATTGTTGTATTGGCAATTATTGCCGGTTTGTTTTTGCGCTTGTCAGCCGGCAGTGCGGCACAAAGGGCAGGTAATATCATTTTGTCAATAGCCCCTGCGGGAATAATAATAATTTTTTTAATGGTGATGTATTTACGGGTTGAAAAGTTTCGCCATCGTAACCGAATGCTGAATATGCTTACCTGGACGGGCGCTGAACAGGTGCTGGATGTTGGCACCGGCCGCGGCCTGTTAATGATTGGCGCTGCCAAAAAACTTACTACGGGCAAAAGCATCGGCATTGATATATGGAACAATAAAGACATGGCAGGCAATAATTATGTGGCTACCATGGCTAATGTTAAGCTGGAGGAAGTAAAAGACAGGGTGGAAATTTTGAACGCCGATGCACAGGATATGCCGCTTGCCAACGGCAGCTTTGATTATGTGCTTTCAAACCTGTGCCTGCATAATATACCTTTAAAACAGGGCCGTGCAAAAGCCTGCGCCGAAATTGAACGGGTGCTAAAACCCGGCGGCACCGCCCTGGTAAGCGACTTTAAACATACCGGCGAATATGCCGCTGAGTTTAAAAAACTTGGCATGGAAGTAAGCCGTTCGTACTCCTTTCTTGTGGCCCCGCTTTTTCTTTACATAGTAAAAGCAGTAAAGAAATAACAGGGTTATACGCTGGTTTTTCTATATTTGGCTACCTTAATTCACTGTTATGCAGCCACAGAAAAACCAAAACGCTAACACTTCAGCCTTTCAAAAAGTATTTTACCACAGGCAAACAAATACCAAATACACAGGGCATTATTTATCCCGTATCGTATTACTATCAGCAGCGATATTTTTTTCTGTTGCAGCACAATCACAGGTGGCCGTTGAAAATTACCTGGAAAGCATCCGTGATAATAAAGCCGCTCTCACTGCTTTTTTTGCCCAAATGCCCAAGGGGGGCGATTTGCATAACCACCTCACAGGTTCCATCTATACTGAAACCTATATAAATTACGTAGTTGACAACGATTATTACATTAATGTAAAAACGTTGGATGTTGCCGATAAACCGGGCAGTTCAGTTGACTGGCAGCGGTTTTCAACACTTAAACAGGCGGGCCAGTTAGACACCTACAAACAAAAGCTTATACAGGTTTGGTCAGTAAAAGACTATAACGGTGTTAGTTATCCATCTGACAAGTTGTTTTTTGAAACCTTCGGCAAATTTGGTGTGGCCAGTTCAAAAACCATTGAGCCCGGCTTACTTGAATTGAAAGAACGCGCCAAAGTGGAACATGTAAGCTACATTGAAACTTC
This sequence comes from Chitinophagaceae bacterium, assembly GCA_035550215.1. Lineage (GTDB taxonomy): Bacteria > Bacteroidota > Bacteroidia > Chitinophagales > Chitinophagaceae > JABDFW01. The sequence continues at coordinate 26,595 of DASZPM010000030.1, forward strand.
TACCGGCGTGGGCGGTGATGATAACGTGCAGTTTCCGCGCAGCAACATGGATGATGCGCTGGAATACGCAGAGAATAACCGCGATACTGCCCTTACCTTCCGCATTCTTGACACAATTTATAATGCCATTATTGACCCGCTTAAACCCATAGCCGCCGCCAACAACAAATATATCAGCGATATGCACCGCAGGCTTGGCATTGACGACGATGATTTTACCCTGCGTTACCAGTTTGCCTTTGTACGCACCATCGCCCCTACCCTTGTTTTCAGGAAAATGGTCCTGGCTTTCCAGGCGGTTTCCACCGATACCAGCAAATTAGTTGTGGGGGTGAATATCCTCGCGCCGGAGAATAATGATATTTCCATGCGCGATTACTGGCTGCACATGCAAATGTTTAAATACTGCCGCGCAAAAGCGCAGTTTAAAGAGGTTAAATGCAGCCTGCATGCCGGGGAGTTGGTATTGGGAATGGTAAAACCGGAGGAGCTTAGCTGGCATATTTATGATGCAGTACGCGTTGCCGGGGCAGACAGGATTGGCCATGGGGTGGATATACCTTACGAACACGACTGTTATGACCTGCTGCGGTATATGGCCAGCCATAAAGTGGCAGTGGAAATTAACCTGTACAGCAACCAGTTTATTCTGCATGTGCAGGACGACAGGCACCCTATAACCCTGTACAAACAGTTTGGAGTGCCCATTACAATCAACACCGACGACGAAGGCGTATTGCGCAGCGACCTGATTGAACAATACGTAATACTGGCCAACCGTTACCACAGTATTACCTATAAAGACATTAAACAGTTTGTATATAACAGCATTGAATACAGCTTTATACGCGACCCAAAACTGAAAGCCCATATAAAAAGCCAGCTTGATACTGAATTTGCGGCATTTGAAAAAATGATAGCGGGCATTCCCAAATAAATTATTAACATATAAAAATTGCTACAATGAAAAATACAACTGCAACCCTTTTACTTATATGTATGTTGAGTGCAGGCAACGCACTATGCCAAACAAAATTTGACACGTCTGAAGTCATGCATTGTAGTGTAAAATATTGTTGTCAATATAAAATTGAAAAAAATTGGGAGATTTAGGCAAGCCAACAAACACTAAATTTTTATATCCATAGCGATTGCAAAATTCCTTAAACTTCAATAAAACAATTGTAACACCATCATAAGTTGAGGAAAAATCAAGGGTCTTAGTTTTAATTTAAAGTCTTTGTTTGTATAACGGTAGCCTGTTTGTAGGGTGTCGCTTTACAGTTGCCACTAACGAGTGCCGGCTTTGTGTTCGTGGTGTAGCCTTCCCATTTTTGTAAGCTTACAAAAATGGGAAGGCTACAGGGTCTGTCAAAAAAGTATTTAAAACATTTCTAAGCTTCCAGGTTTCAAACTGTCCTTCTTCAATTATGTTCTTTTTGATAAAGTCGGGAAGCGTCGCAATAACATACTTGTCTTTAAAGTCTAAAGAAATAAGCTCTAAGTATATGTCCTTGTCAAGTTGCTGTTCTAAGTCAGAGTGTTTATAAATGAACTTCTCTAGGTCGGAAACAGAAATGTCGCCATTTAAAAACTTGTAAAATTCTATTTTGTTTTCGTCTGAAAGTTTCGTCATAATATAGCAGCTAACGGAAAGGGCTTTGTGCAGGTGGAGAATTAGCATTCCGTCTGCCCATAACCAAAGTACAATTTATGGATTAATGTTCATTGTTTATTCTGTTGCTCATTGTTGTTCGTCACGCTCGAACCGCTGCTGATGCTTGCAAATAGCTGATAACTTATTCGTCGTGCCCCACTTGCTCAAAACCAACTGTTAGGCGCTGTATTTGTTTCTCCAGTCGTCAGGAACATCCAACCAAATTGCTGGTATTAGTCAATTACTCTGATTAAATGTTAGAGTCTCGTCCGAAAAAGAAATTTTCTTTGTTTCAATTTTGTTTAGAATTTCTTGAATAATTTCCTTCTGTTTCGTGTCCGCCGAAAAATTAAAGTCGTCAACGTTAACCGGGATTTCTGAAAAGCAACCTTTGTAAAAAATGCCCTCAAGTCTGCCAAGCCCGTATTCATTTTCCTTTTTGTCAGCACACCATTTCCACCAACTTATACTTTTAATTTTAAAGCCATTAGTCACAAGGTCTGAAACAAAGTCTTTGTAGTTGTCACGAGATACAATAATGTCAATATAGCCGTGTCCTACGGGTTGCGCTTTGTGCTTCTGAAGTATGTCGTCAAGAACTTTCTTATCCATTTGAAGGTCGTCGTGGTATTGCGCTTAACGTTCAAGCATTTGTGAAGGCATGGAAATAGCGATTGGTCAGCCGATACAAATGCTTAATTGAAAAACTGATTTTGAATATAATTACAAATGTTCAATAGCGTATTGTCTGACGATAACAAAAGATAAATATCCGCCGGAGGCGGGCTTTTATTACATCTCCTTAGCCAGCTAAGCCCAAAGCCAAACACACAAGGCTAAGGAGAGCAGCCAACAGCTTTTATTTTACCAACAGCCTACGGATAGCTGGGGGATGAAGACCCTGCGGAGAAAGGAACCGGAGAGCAGTTGCCGCTTTTATTCCCATGCTACCGAGAGCAGGGGAAATTACTTGGCATAAGTTGGAAGAGAAGAACAAGGAAATGAAGATAGCAAAAAACTTTCGGGAAATGTAGACCAAAGGTCAACAACAGGAATTTTAGAGTGAATTAAATCATAAGACCCCTTGTTTAAAACGACATGACACAGAGTTCGGTGTCCCTTAGGAATTTTATCATATAACAAACCAAACCCTTGCGAAACCATTATTATTTTACCAAAAAAAAAATGACTATTTATTTTGTCACCGAACTCGCAAAAAAAGGAGAATGAGGTTCCTTTTGGAATATCAAAAAAGGAGTAATCAAAAAAAACAAATTCACTAATCACTTCTGCATGTCTGTATTTCAAAATATCCAAAATCTTTTGCTTAGATTTATCAAAACAATTCCTTTTATTTTTAGAAAATAATTATTCATGATTATTTCTGTTTGTTTTTAATTATCTCTAAAGCCTTTTTATAAAATGTTTGAATTTGTTCATCGGTCATTTTTGTTCTGCCCTCAAGCAGAGTGCTAATATTTTCGGTCCGCGATATTTTACTTGGCACATCAATACCCATTTCTTTTAAAATGCTTCTTGCATCAGAGGCAGAAATATAACCTTCAGTATATTTACCTTTTCCGCAGGGTCTTCATGCTTGGCATTGTGCACTGGCCATGAGACCCTGCGGCATGACTGGCACTAAAGTTAAATTATTTTGTGTGTACGACATTTCATGTTTAATAGAGAGGGTTGTATTAGTATCCTTAACTGCCAATAAAAACAGCCTGCAAACAAGTATATTTTACAGGCTGATATGGTTATTTAAATGAAGGAGGTCGGGATGACTGCCCGATATGCTATTTTATAAGTGGCTGATTTTCACCAATCTGACTACCCTCCTCCAAAAAGAACTCACTGTTTTACTCACCGCACTTTCAGCACTCAAATTTACGCAAAACGACTTACATTTACAGTTTTTTTCTTTCTTCGAGTGCTTTGCCCCCTTTGATAAAAAAGGGGGGTACCGTGTTTTTGACCGCACTATTTTTATACATTCATCCGGATTCCCCATGAAAACAAATGTGACCCGTGACCGGCTCCATCAATATAGAGAATATTTTGAACGAACTCGGCATCAAAGATGGCAAGCTTGTCATTTTCTGTGGTGCAGGCATATCTATGATAAGCATATCCGCCAAATGACCGCCGCGGGCTGCCGCTTCCAGCCTGTCCTTTCCTTTTTCCAGCAGGTGGAAAGAGCCTTTATGAAGAAAACCGGCCAGCCGCCTGCCCTGGGGCAATGTTGGCAGCACCAGTTCTAATACCATTGTTTTATCGGCAGCGGCCTGTATTTCCCGCACCACGAACCCGCCTGCAGCTTCCTGCATTACCTGCACTTTGCTGCAACCTTTTACCTCCGGGCGGCTCACCTGCCTTTCGCTGCCAGGCGGTGCTATGAATAACGGGATCGTCATGGCAGGTTAAAATTGCGATCCTTCCGGCATATAATGGTTGTCCAAACCGGACAAATTTTCCTGCCAGTCTGTGGCGATGCCCTTTAACTGCCCGGCAATGGCCTGCAACGGTATCCTTTCCTGTGGGCTCAAGCGGAAGCTGCCACGCGGGTTGGGCAGCTCGTTGCTGACGGCGTCCGGGAGCCTGCGGAATACCTTTGCCTTTTCCAGCAGGCCGTTGATATGCTGTTCATTTTGCAGGAGCCGCAGCATGTTTTTCTGTTGCTTCGTTTTCTCCGGAATCCATTCCAGCAGCGTGGTGCAGGCGCTGAGCGTTGCCTGGTACAGGAACGCTTCAATTTCCTCCGCTGACCGCCAGGGGCGGCTTCCGGCGCAAATCCAGAAATAATTAAAGACAAAATGGGTGAGGGTAGCCGCCGTTTGCAGTTCGGCGTTCAAGTCCCTACTTCCCGTCCCGGTAACCAGCCGCGAAAAATAGACCAGCCGGTACCGGTACTGGCGGAATACCTGCCAGCGGGCTTTGCTGTGCCCTGCCTGGATGGCTGCTATGAGCGCGGGTAACGCCTGTGGATCGGTTGCTTTCATATTATAATAAAGTGTAAGGTCATGGGGCAATCTTATTGCATTCTTTTCTTTCCGGGTACCCACGGGCGGCGAATTACCGCATAATACAAGAAATGCTTTACTACTGCCCGTAAGGTTTATACTTAGCGTCGCCAACTTTAACCCCGCAGCTTGGCAGTGACCGTTATTTTCTTTATTTTTTGCCGTTACCTTTGTTTCCTTTCGTCCCGGTGAAAACGTCTAAGGTTAGGTCTCTGCCTGGTGGTTTACCCTTGAAAGCCTAATTGCATGACTTTGCCGTTAACTACTCTTGTTCCCGGTTTCTTCCATCCTTTTGGCACCCTCTGCCACAGCATCCCTTTTGCTGGCGCCCGCCTGGCTGCGGGTATAGACAAAGACGATTATCTGTTGGAATATGTTTGCCCCGGCGACCTCCCGCTCCTGCAGTCCTGGCACACATTGCGCTATCCGCATAGTAAAGTCGCAGCCTATAATGAAACGGAGGAAATGATCGCCTTAGCCGGTCACGTACAAAGTTTTATCCTGCGGTACCTGCGTTATCCTGTTTTTCATCTGAGTGTCTTCGAGGCCGGGTACTATGGAGCAGGCGAAAACGATTTTCAAGCCCTTCCCGGCGATTACCTGCTGCAATTCAATAATACCCCGCTGGACAGCCCGGTATCGTTGCGCCAGGCAGGGTTGAGCCTGTTTATGAAATATTGTTTTTCGTTTCCCGAAGTCCTTCGCTTGCTATACCGCGTTAACCAAAAGGACACAGAAAGGTCTCTCGTGATGCATCATCTGCTGGAATCACATGGCTTTCAACCCTGCAACAAGGATGAATTTCTTTGCCTGTCATCCGCATCCTTCATTTTTTAGCTTACTCTGGAAGCAGCTTCCTTAAATCAGGGTAGTGCATATGCCGGGGATTTTTATCACAGCGGCCAATGGTCAGCCAGTGGCACAAGCAGGCCTGGCAGATAGCGCTACGGTCATAATCAATCCTGTGGTCAAATAATGATGGTAAACCCTTACACCGCCAGGAAAAAAAACAGGCTGCCAACGACAGCCTGTGTTACGAAAAATCCAAATGCGAAAAACTATTAATAATCCATATCCCCTGCGCCTGGCATGGCCGGGGCAGCCGCTATTTTTGGTTCGGGCTTATCGGCTATAACTGTTTCCGTAGTCAGTAACATGCCGGCAATAGAAGCAGCGTTTTCCAATGCAATCCGTCCCACCTTTGCCGGGTCAATCACACCGGCTGCCAGCAGGTTTTCATATACTTCTGTCCGAGCATTAAACCCGTAATCACCTTTGCCCTCTTTGATTTTTTGTACCACTACGCTTCCCTCTATCCCGCTATTAGCCACAATCTGCCGCAATGGCTCTTCAATAGCCCGCTTAACGATGCCAATACCGGTTTGTTCATCCTCATTGCCGGCCTTTAATGCCTCCAGCGCTTCAATGGCACGGATATAGGCTACCCCGCCGCCGGGTACGATACCTTCTTCAATGGCTGCACGGGTAGCATGCAGGGCGTCATCCACGCGGTCTTTCTTTTCCTTCATTTCCACCTCGGTAGCCGCACCTACGTAAAGCACCGCCACGCCGCCACTCAACTTGGCCAGCCGCTCCTGCAGCTTTTCCCTGTCGTAGTCGGAGGTGGTCGTTTCTATCTGTGCCTTGATTTGGTTGACGCGGGCCAGGATGGCGTTTTTATCGCCTTTGCCACCCACTATGGTCGTATTGTCTTTGTTGATGGATACAGTATCGGCCTGCCCCAGGTAGCTCAGGTCTGCATTTTCCAGTTTGTAACCCTGTTCTTCACTGATAACCGTACCGTTGGTAAGCACTGCAATATCCTGCAGCATTTCTTTCCTCCGGTCGCCAAAGCCGGGCGCCTTCACCGCAGCTACTTTTAGGGTGCCGCGAAGCTTGTTTACAATCAGTGTTGCAAGCGCTTCACCCTCCAGGTCTTCGGCAATAATCAGCAGCGGGCGGCTTGTTTGGGCAGTCTTTTCAAGGATATGCAGGATATCCTTCATAGCAGAAATCTTCTTGTCATAAATTAGGATATACGGGTTTTCCAGTTCCGCCTCCATTTTTTCGCTGTTGGTAACAAAGTAGGCGCTTACATAACCCCTGTCAAACTGCATCCCTTCCACTACTTCGGTGTAAGTGCCGGTACCTTTGGCTTCTTCCACGGTGATAACACCTTCTTTCCCCACTTTTTCAAACGCTTCCGCGATGAGTATGCCGATTTCACGATCGTTGTTCGCTGAAATAGCGGCTACCTGCTGAATCTTGCTGTTGTCGTCTCCTACTGCCTGGCTCTGGCTTTTAAGGTTATTTACCACTGCGGTCACGGCCTTGTCAATCCCGCGTTTCAGGTCCATCGGGTTAGCCCCGGCCGCTACGTTTTTCAATCCTTCGTTAATGATAGCCTGGGCAAGGACAGTAGCGGTAGTAGTGCCGTCGCCTGCAATATCCGCGGTTTTACTGGCCACCTGTTTTACCATCTGTGCGCCCATGTTTTCCACGGGGTCATCCAGCTCAATTTCTTTGGCAACCGTAACACCGTCCTTTGTCACAGCCGGCGCCCCGAATTTCTTTTCAATGACTACGTTACGGCCTTTAGGCCCCAAAGTAACCTTTACCGCATTTGCTAAGGTGTCAACACCTTTTTTCATGCGGTTTCTTGCATTAATGTCGAAAAAAAGTTGTTTTGCCATAGTTCAGTACTTTAAGATGATTAGTAATTAAACGATTGCGAGGATATCCGATTCCCTTACCATAAGCAGGTCCTCGCCGCCTACTTTTATTTCCGTACCGGCATATTTTCCATACAGCACGGTATTGCCGGGTTGCACGGTTACCGGCTCATCTTTTTTGCCTGGTCCGGCCGCTACCACGGTGCCCCGCTGGGGCTTCTCCTTTGCAGTGTCCGGGATAATGATACCCCCGGCTGATTTCTCTTCCGCCTTGTCCGGGCGGATAAGTACCCTGTCATGTAACGGGGTCAGTGTTGGTGTGTCTGTCATACCCTTTTTGTTTTTACAGTTCACTTAAATTATACAATTTGAATACTTCCCTGGTGATAATCCTTACATTCCGGCACAATTCATCAAGGGTGCAGGCGATGATATGCAGGGAAAGCGGTATCCCGTTACCCATTTCCATAAAATCTACCTGGATGGGGAGGCGGTTATGTACGTCGGTGCTTCCATGCAATTCCGAAAATATTTTTTCTGCACATGCCCGTTTACTGCCCAAGTCGAACCGCCCGAAACTTTCCCATTCGCCACCGGCCTTAATCCTCAATATGATGTGATAGGTGGGCTGCATATAGGCGAAAACTTATTGCTGTTGTGCGGTCGCTGCCTGCAACCAGCGCTACCTGCAGTATTCGCAAGTTTTTTTCAGTTTAAAGCAGGATGCGGCAGCATACCGCATCCTGTATTCGTCCCTCAATAAATAAGCATTATTGGATTTCGATAGCCTTGGTGGCCTTTTGGGCGGCCGGCTTTTTGGGTAGCGTAAGCTGCAGCACGCCGTTGGTGTATTTTGCCTCCACCTTTTCGCCGTCCACGGTGTCATCGAGGGTAAAACTCCGGCTGAAAGCCTGGTGCCTGTATTCCCTGCGTACCCAGTCGCCTTTACCTTCCTGTTTTTCTTCCTTGTGCTCGGCAGAAACGGTCAGCAGGCCGTCTGTCAGCTGCACCTTAAAATCGTTTTTGTCCAGCCCCGGGGCTATTACATTCAGTTCCCAGGCATTGCCGTTGTCACGGATATTCACGGGAACCTGGTTGCGGCTGAGACTGCCGTTAAAACCCCAAAAACTGTCGTCAAAAAAGCGGCCCAGGTTGTCCTGGAAGAGTTGGTCAACTAAGCCACCAAAAGTTGTTGCGGGCGCCTGCCCGTTTACGTTTCTTTTCATGATTGTAGTCATACGTTCCTCCTTTTTTAGGTTAACAAATTTTGCCTTACAGAAAAAATGCCACTACATTTTCAAAGGAAAAATTGTCAAATTGCCTGTCATATTTTCATCTTGGGACATTGGTTAGGGCAGGGAGTCAATTCCTTTAATCAGCCAAATTTTCAATAACCTGCGAACCCCGTCCGCTGTCGTACAAATAATTGTATGAAACGCCCCGGCTTAGTCGTGAGTGCCTGGTAATCCTTACAAGGGATAGCAAGAATTGTGTAGTTTGAGTCTGTAGTGCGGCCGCTTTATAAATGGTTAGCCAGTGTTTTTTCCATTTTCTCCAAAGTATCCGCAGAAAGGCTTTGCACGGGATCGGCGTCTTTTGCTTCCCTCGCTATTATTTTTGTCTGCTCATTAAACATTTTGCAAAACTTGCACAGGGAGAAATGCAGGAAAAGATGAACCTTTTATCAAAATCCTTTTGCTTTGGCCTGGCATAATACAAAGCTACGCTTAGCACCTCAAAGTATTAATTAGCCAACATTTTCATCGCAGAATGACGGGTTTGTATATTGTTAACTCTTTGCACCAGGTCACCGCAAATCCCTTATAAAAGTGTAGAAAGATTTCTAGTTGTATAAGAATAAAATAGCAGAATATAACGATATTTATATTGCTGTTTATAAAGTAATTTGCGGATTAAGGCCGGCTGTCAACGATTTTAGAAAATGCTTACAAAAAGTTTAATAGCTATTTTTTTATTGGCTGCCTGCAATATCTCCTTTTGCCAGGTAAAAAATTATCCTTTCTCCAGGATCGGCATACAGGACGGCCTGTCTGATAACCAGGTTGTTACAATATTTAAAGACAGCCAGGGGTATATTTGGTTTGGTACGCAATCAGGGCTAAACCGTTATGATGGCTATTCAGTAAAGGTCTTCCGCCACGATGATGCCGATCCCGCTTCTTTATCAGACGACTATATTGAGCATATTTACGAAGGACCGGAAAACAAATTATACATCTATACGCCTGCGGGCGGCATTAATATTTATGACCCCGAAACGCAGCAGTTTATACCACAAAGTGCTGCCTGGCTGCAAAGGCTGGGCCTTCCCAAATATGGGCTGGTAAAAATAGTTAAGGCTGATGCTCATTTTTATTTTGTTTACCGCGATTCCGGCATCTACCGGTTTGAGCCAGGCAAACCTGCCCGCCAGGTTTGGCGAAACGTAACACAAGGCAACCAGGTGGCAGATGCTGTTATGGATTCATCCGGCGCACTTTGGTTATCTTGCCAAGACAGGCTGCTTCAAAAAATCAATCTTGCCAGCGGCAAGTTCTCAAGCATTAACATACCGCAACAACGTGCGGCCAGGGGGCTGTATAGCTACAAGATTTTTATTGACAGGGAAGATAAAGTGTGGTTATTCGCGCCTGGCTTTGCCTCCGGCCTTCTTCAGTTTGATGAGCATAGCGGCAAGCTCACGAATTTTTGCCAGGATAGCGGGCAAGTAAAGTTATCCAATAATGTGGTAAATGATGTGGTACAGGATGATAAAGGGATAATTTGGATTGCCACCGACCAGGGTGGGATAGTTTTATTGGACGAGCAGCAGATGAAAACCGTGTTTTTGGTGAACTCGGACGAGGAAAGAAGCCTTTCTCAAAACACTGTAACAACGCTGTACAGGGATGATAGGGGCATTATTTGGGCAGGAACATATAAGCAAGGTGTATGTTATTACCAGCAAAACATGTTTCGTTTCCCGCTTTACAGGCGGCAGCCCGGCCTGGCCGGCAGCCTGCCATACAACGATGTAAACACCTTCGCCGAAGATAAAGCCGGAAACATTTGGATCGGCACTAACGGCGGGGGCCTTATATTTTTCAACCGTGGCGCCAACACGTTTACAAGCTACAGGCACCAGGCCGGCAATGCCAATAGCATAAGCAGTGATGTAGTAGTGGTGCTTATGTTGAGCCATACAGGAAAATTGTGGGTTGGCACCTACCACGGAGGGCTGGATTGTTATGAAGGGGGCAGGTTTACCCATTACAGGCATAACGATACAGATGCGGCCAGCCTGGCAACGGACGATGTGTATGCGCTTAAAGAAGACAACAATGGCAGCTTGTGGGTTGGTACGCTGGGAGGCGGACTGGACAGGCTGGACATAGACCAAAACAAGTTTTACCATAATAACACCTCGCAACAATTTTCACTTCATTCAGATTATGTGTCATCACTGGCTTTTGACAAAGACACAAACCTTTGGGTTGGAACAGCCTATGGCATTGACGTTTTAAGAAGGAACACCGGCAAATATGAATACTTTACCAGGGAGAACAGCGGGCTGGCCGGCAATAACGTGAATGCGGTGTATTGCGGCCACTCCGGCAACATGTGGATAGCAACCAGAAATGGGCTTTGTTTAATGCAACCGGGAAAAGACACCTTCCAGGTTTTTACAGTTAAAGACGGCCTGCCATCAAATTCCGTTTTAGGCGTGCTTGAAGACAATGATCATTTTTTATGGCTAAGCACCGCCGCAGGCTTATGTAAAGTGAAAGTATTGGAAGAAAACGGCCGGGTAGCGGTGGAGTGTATAAATTATGATGAATATGACGGTTTGCAGGGCCGTGAATTTAATGTGAATGCCACCCTTCGCACAAGCGGGGGGGAGCTGGCTTTTGGCGGCGGCAACGGCTTTAATTTGTTCAACCCGTCGTCCATCATTACAAACAGCCATGTGCCACCGGTAGTATTAACCGGTTTACAGTTGTTTAATAAAGAAGTTTTATTGCCGGCATCTGTATCCAGGCAAGCAGAGCTTACACTGCAATATGATCAAAATAACTTTTCTCTTCAATTTGCGGCATTAAGCTATATTAACCCCAAAAAAAACCGGTATGCCTACCAATTATCAGGGATAGATAAAGGCTGGGTGTTTACCGATGGCCTTAACCGCCTGGCTACCTATACCAATATTGGGCCAGGCGAATATACTTTCCGGGTAAAGGCTTCTAACAGTGACGGCGTATGGAACAACCAGGGCGTAACCATCCATATCATTATACAACCGCCTTTCTGGAAAACCTGGCTCGCTTATATTATCTATGTCCTGGCTGCTTTTGCAGCACTTTATTTAACACGGCTGAACATTATAAAAAAAGCACGGACGAAATTTGCACTGGCAAATGAACGAAGAGAAGCTTTAAGGATAAATGAACTGAACCGGATGAAGATAAAGTTCATCACCAACCTTAGCCATGAATTCCGTACCCCCCTGTCACTAATTTTGTCTCCCACAGAAAAACTGATTAAAAATATTGATAATGTTGAGCCTAAGCAATTAGGCATGTTAATTCAACGGAATGCAAAAAGGCTGCTTCACCTGGTTAACCAGTTACTTGATTTTAGAAAGATGGAAGTTAATGAATTGAAGCTTAATAAGAGCGAAGGCGATATTGCTGGTTTTATAAAAGACGCAACGGATTCTTTTTGCGACCTTGCTGAAGCAAAAGGTATTATTTTAAACTATAAGGCCGGGGTAAAAAATCTTCCTGCTTTTTTTGATAACGGCAAAGTTGAGCGCATCATGTTTAATTTATTGTCCAATGCGTTCAAATTTACTTCCGCCGGCGGTAAAGTAGAAGTAGAACTTATAGTTGAAGAGCAGGGAGAGGATAGTGCTCTGCTGAAGTTAAAAGTAAGTGATACAGGCATTGGGATAGCCGCAGAATTACAAGACAAAATTTTTGAATCTTTTTTCCAGGGAGAAGCGCAGGGGCCGTATTACAACCAGGGCAGCGGTATCGGGCTGGCTATTACCAGGGAGTTTGTTGAAATGCAGGGCGGTTCAATAAAGGTAGAAAGCGAGTTGGGCAAGGGAAGTTGTTTTACCGTGCTGCTGCCGGTTACAATCCTGTCAGGCGAATTGCAGGAGCCGGCTGCTGCCAACACCGGCGAAACAACGGCCGGGGTTGCAGCTATTGATGATACCGAGCAGGGCGATAATAAGTTACACAACAATGCAGATGGCAAAGAGAAGAAAATAAAAATATTGCTGGTGGAAGATGATGACGATTTCCGGTTTTATTTAAAAGATAACCTTACACCATATTTTACCATTTTGGAGGCAGCTAATGGGCAGGAAGGATGGAAAAAGACCGTTTCCTCGCAACCAGACCTGGTAGTGAGTGATGTGAACATGCCTGTAATGAACGGGCTGGACCTGTGCCGGAAAATAAAAGGTGATAACCGTGTTGGCCACATCCCTGTTATCTTACTAACGGCTTTATCAGGTGAGAAAGATCAGTTAACAGCACTTTCTGCGGGAGCTAACGATTATATTTCAAAGCCGTTTAATGTTGAGATATTAATCTCGCGGGTCAAAAACCTTTTACAATACAAAGGGGCAGTAGTACAGACATTTACGAAGCGCATTGAAGTAAGCCCCAATGAAATTAATATTGAACCGGGTGAGACGGAAGAAGATTTTATGCGGAAGGCAGCAGCTATTTTGGAAACGAATATATCCAACCCCGACTTTTCGGTGGAGAACTGGTGCCGCGAGTTGCATTTAAGCAGAACAAGCCTCTACAAAAAAATTATAACCTGCACAGGAATGACACCGATCGGGTTCATTCGCAATTTCCGGTTGAAACGAGCCGCCTATCTCCTGGAGGCCGGCCGGTACAATATAGCGGAAGTGGCCTATATGGTTGGTTTTAACAATCCAAAATATTTTGCCCGTTACTTTAAGGAGGAGTTTGGCGTGTTGCCAAGCGTTTACCAGGCGGATAAGAGAAAAAAAGATTAGTTGTTTTCTCAAAAAAAACAGTTTCATGCCGGTAAAATAACAAAATCATGCCCTTTGGCTTTGTATAGGTAATTTATTTTCGGGTTGTTAAATTATCACAGGGTTAGCACCCTTGTAATCCGCCGGCAGAAAAACCGGCTATGTCCTGGTCACTAACAAAAATTTACACATGAAAAAACAAAATCCACAAAACGCAATTAAGCGCCAGGTATTAGTCTTATTATTTTTTTAATATCCGTAACATTTGAGTTCAAATGCTACCAATTCAATTTATAGCCTGTCAAATTAAGCCGGCAGTGGCAGTCGGTGATCGTGTACCTGCAGTTTTAAAAATATCTTTTACATTCTTTACTGCACTGCAAAAAATACAAATGGCTTAAAGTAACAAACAACTTAGTATATGCAAAGGAGACAAATGATAAAACGATTTGCCGCAATGGTTCCTTCTTTTTGGCTTACCAAAGCTTACACAAAAAACTTAAGCATAAGGGATCAACCGTTCGGTCAGCAAACTGCTGATGCACCTTTTAAACCTACCTGGGACTCGCTTAAACAGTATAAGGTGCCCGGGTGGTTCCAGGATGCAAAGTTTGGTATATGGGCGCATTGGGGTGCACAATGCCAGCCGGAGCATGGGGACTGGTATGCCCGCGGAATGTATGAAGAGGGCAGTGACCATTACAACTTTCATATAAAAAAATATGGGCACCCTTCCAAATTTGGGTTTAAGGACGTAATAAATGAATGGAAGGCTGAGAACTGGGACCCTGATGCTTTGGTTGAATTATACAAAAATGCAGGTGCCAAATATTTTGTTGCTATGGCTAACCACCACGACAACTTTGACAATTTTAATAGCAGCTATCAACCCTGGAATTCAGTAAAATATGGGCCAAAAAAAGATTTGATTGACGGTTGGGCGAAAGCTGCCAAAAAACATGGGTTGCCTTTCGGGGTAAGCGTTCACGCTTCGCACGCCTGGACATGGTATGAGCCGGCCCAGCGAAGCGATAAAACAGGGGCGCTGGCCGGTGTGCCTTATGATGGCAAACCTGGTTTGAGTGATGGAAAAGGCAAATGGTGGGATGGCCTGGACCCGCAGGAACTATACGCGCAAAAACACGCATTAAGCGAAAACGGAAACGACATAGGCAGGGTATGGGGCTGGGGTGAGGGAACGAATGTTCCTGATAAAGTTTACTGTGAAAAGTTTTTCAATAGAATTGTTGAGCTTATTGATAAATACAAACCAGGGTTGGTTTATTTTGACGATAACGTTTTGCCGCTTTGGCCCGTAAGCGATGTTGGACTACGTATTGCCGCATACTTGTATAATACCAGTATAAAAGAAAACGGTACGCTGGAAGCTGTAATAAACGGAAAAATACTTGATGAAGAACAGCGAAAATGTATGGTATGGGATATTGAGCGTGGCGCAAGTAATACAATAGAGCCGTTTACCTGGCAAACAGATACATGTATTGGCGGCTGGCATTATGACCGCCGCATTTACGATAATAAAAGATATAAAAGTGCCGCAACAGTGATACAGATACTTATGGATGTGGTAAGTAAAAACGGCAACTTATTATTAAATATCCCCGTGCGGGCAGATGGTACCATTGACGAACTTGAAATGGCAACAGTAAAAGAAGTAGGCGATTGGATGAAGGTAAATAGCGAGGCAGTATATGCCACAAGGCCATGGAAGTCATTTGGTGAAGGGCCCGCCATAGCGTCTGCGGCGCCATTGAGCGCACAGGGTTTTAACGAAGGAAAAGGCAAGCCATTAGGCGCTGAAGATTTTCGGTTTACTGCCAAAGGTAATTTGTTGTACGCCACATTTTTTGCGTGGCCTGAAAGCAGGAAAGTATTGATAAAGTCACTCACTTATCAAAAAATTTCCGGCATACAATTGCTGGGCGCTAATGAAAATTTGCAATGGCAGCAAACACCAGAAGGTGTTGCGATCGACCTTCCTGCAAAACAACCTTGCCGCAATGCTTACGTGTTAAAGATAACCTGAAAATGAAAAAGCGGGTTATCTTATCCTTTCTTTTGCTATAGGTTATTAAACGCCCATCAGTCTCCGGCTTAATGTCTACAGGCGGTTGTTCCATAACCCGCGGGTGTTTATATAGTGCAAGTATACAGCACTACCGGGTTAAGATGGTTTAAGGTTATTAAAACAGAATAGCGGCTTTTTAGGTTTAAAGAAGGTTGCTTTTTAATTTGAGACAAAGAGAGTGGTTTCTACTATTCTCTTTTTTTATTGCAATAATACCACTTTAAAACAAAATGAAAATATCAACCAGGTTGCATTCGCTGCAGGATACTTGCAAACCTTTTACATCACTTTGTCTTTTTCGTTTTTAGAGAATAAATAAACCCGAATTGCACTTAAACAGCGAAAGATAGCTTTAAAAAAGCACATAAAACGATTTTATACCGTTAAAATAATAGAATAATACCCTTGCTGCTAACAATTTAATACCATAATATACAAGTTTTGCCACCCCCTGCCGTAAAGCCCCTCAATAATTTTGGTTTGTCTGCAGCCGATTGTTTCGCCGCGTTTCATTTTAGCCGGCAGTACCCATCGCTGTAAAAAATGACACCAAAACGACGCGTATGAAAAAAAAATCAACCAGGGTAGTTACCTGCCTTCTTTGGGGCAGCTTATTCCTTGTGCAGTTTGCAGCCAGGGTAACAGCACAAGCCCCGCCTTCGTCAAAAACAGTTTCTCCCAAACAAATTACTGGTAAGGTTGTCATCTCTCCCGGTGAAAAACCGCTTGAAGGCGTAACGGTAATAGTAAAAGGCAGCGGAACAGGTTCCCAAACCGATAAGAATGGCCAATTTACACTTTTGGCAAAACAAGGGGATGTACTTATAGTAAGCTATGTGGGTTATGCAACACAGGAAGTTAAAATTGGTACCGGAACAGTGATTAATGTTGTTATGCAGGAAACAGACCCAAACAAGCTTAATGATGTAGTGGTGATCGGATATGGAAGGGCCCGCAGAAAGGATATTACCGGCTCTATAAGCTCTGTAACCGGGGATGAACTGCGCAAAACATTGCCCGCCACCTTCGACCAGGCCCTGCAGGGAAAAGTTGCCGGGGTTGTTGTTCAGCAAATATCCGGGCAGCCCGGGGGTGGCGTTTCTATACAGGTGCGCGGGGTATCTTCTATCAGCGGCTCTAATTCGCCCCTATATGTTATTGACGGGGTAATTATACCCACTCCCGGCGACCCGGGCGGAGGCTCCAACCCATTAAATTCTATTAACCCTTCCGAAATTGAATCGATCGACGTGTTAAAAGACGCTTCAGCAACGGCCATTTATGGGTCGCAGGCAACCAATGGGGTAATTGTTATTACCACAAAAAGAGGTAAAGCGGGCGCACCGCAAATAAATTATGATGGATATGCCGGCTACCAGGAGTTGCCAAAAAAGCTTTCTACAGTAAACTTACAGCAATTTGCCACGTTATTAAATGATCGGGGTGAGGTGTGGGGCTTTGATAAAAGACCTGAATTTGCAAATCCAAAATACCTGGGATTGGGTACAAACTGGCAAGATGAATTGTTTCGCAGGGCCCCTATGCAAAATCATTCGCTTACTGTTAGTGGCGGCGATACCCGTACTCAGTATTTATTTTCTGTTGGTTATTTTGATCAGCAGGGTATTGCTCTCGGATCAGATTTTAAGAGATACTCAGTTCGTTTAAACCTGGACAATAAAACGACTAACTGGCTAAAAATTGGCACCAGCTTACAAATGGCCCACATAGATGAAAATGTGAACGCCACCTCGTCCAACGTTATTCAAACTGCATTAAACTTAACGCCCGACATCGCGGTAAAAAATCCCGATGGCAGTTGGGGAGGCGTTACCAATACCAGCGGGTGGGTGTCACCGGTAAACAATCCTGTTGGCATTTCAACGCTGATTAAGGACAAAAAAGGGCGCAACCAGGTTTTTGGCAATGCCTACCTGGAAATGCAATTTACACGCGATTTAATGTTGAGAAACGAAGTATCCGGAAATTTTGACTTTGCAACTGAGGACAATTTCACGCCCACTTATCAATTTGGAAAGGCGGTGAATAATATCAATTCCTCTAACTATAGCTCAGGCCAGAATTACTATACGGTTGTTCGGGAGTTTTTAACATACAATCATTTATTTAAAAATTATAATATCAACGCCCTTATAGGGCATGAGGCCCAGTTAAGCAGTTTTAATAATGTAAGCGCAAGGCGAACTAATTTCCCCTCTAACAATGTAACGGCAATTAATGCGGGTGATGCTACCACGGCTATTAACTCCGGCGATAAAGGCTCCGGGCCAGCGCAGGAATCTTATTTTGGCCGTGTTAATTTTTCGTGGAATGATAAATATTTGCTTACTGGCAATGTGCGTGATGATGGCTCATCTAATTTTCCGCCCGGCGGCCGTTGGGTAACCACCTATTCCAGCGCTTTTGCATGGAAAATCAATAATGAAACATTTCTAAAAAATGCCCACTGGGTTAATGAACTTAAGCTGCGAGTTGGCTATGGCCTTACAAATAACCAGGGCATACCTGGCAATACTTATGTAACACAACTTGCATCCGCGCCTAACGGGCTATCAGGCGTGGCTCAAATACAAAACAACCTGGCAAACCCTTATGTACAATGGGAAAAAACAAAATATTCCAACATTGGCCTTGACGGAGCGTTCTTAAAATCTAAAATAAGTTTTTCATTAGATGTATACAATAGGTTAACCGACGGGCTTTTGCTCAAGCTTCCGCTTCCGCTGTTTTCTGGCACTACCACAGGGTATAACCCGGGCGCGCTTAATGCTCCTTATGTAAATGTAGGCTCTGTAGGCAATAAGGGTTTTGATTTGAGGATAAGTTCCGCCAATATCGACACGAAAGATTTTTCTTGGAAAACGGACCTCACTATATCGCACAACTCAAATAAGGTATTAAGTTTAGGTTCAGGCGGCGGTGCTGCCAGTTTAACCCAAACTTACAACGGGTATGTATTTGAAAAAACGGTTGTGGGGCTGCCTATTGGAGAATTTTATGGGTATTTATTTAACGGGGTATTTTCAACCGCTAAAGATTTTGCAACGCATGCGTTGCCTGTGGATCAAAACGGCAACAAACGGACTATTTCTTCGGCAGGTGGCGGTATTTGGTTTGGCGACCGTATGTACAAAGACTTAAATGGAGATGGCGTTATTGACTCAAGAGACCAAACTGCTCTCGGCTCACCTTTGCCAAAATATCAATTAGGGTTTAATAACTCTTTTACTTATAAGAATTTCGACTTTAATATTTTCTTTTCGGCCAATTTGGGCAATAAGGTATTTAATCAATTAACAATTCAGCAGGAAAACCCACAAAACAACACTTCCTATTTTACATCGGTATTGGGTTATGCAAAACTGGCTTTAATAAATCCCAACGGAGACCCCAATAATGTTAATAATGTTTATGTAACAAACCCCAACACAAAAATTGTGGGTTTAAGAAATGACAACACTAACGAAAATCTTCGCCCCTCGGATTTATATATCCAGGATGGATCGTTTGTGCGTTGCAAAAACATGACGCTCGGGTACAGGTTTTCCCAAAATTTAAAATTCATGCAAAAGGCACAGTTGCAAACCTTGCGTGTTTACATCACTGTTACCAATGCTTTTATTATCACAAAATATACTGGTATGGATCCCGAAATTGGGTCATGGAATCCCCTGCAGGCTGGTTGGGATGCAGGTTATTATCCCCAATCCAGGACATTTACCATTGGTGTTAACGTGGGCTTAAGCAAACAACAAAACTAATCTTATAATATTATGAAACTGGTAAATAAAATTTTAATACTCGTCATGTTTCCGGCTTTTTTGGCGGCATGCAATAAAAGCTTTCTTGATCGTCCTTCAGAGTCGCAAATAAGCTCCAATAATTTTTATCAAACAACTACAGATCTCCGGTTGGCTACGGCAAGTTTATATGGTGGTGCCCCCTGGGGGTCATGGAATTATGCGGCTTACCTGCAGTTGGGTGATATTTTATCCGGAAATCTATATTATTCATGGTTTGGTGATTATATCCAACTGTCAACCCGCACCATTACTGCACAAAATAGTGTTTTGCAAAACGAATGGTCAGGGTTGTTTAATGTAGTGGCCCAATGCAATACCACTATCAACGGAATTAATCAGTATGCTTCTTCTGCCATCCCTGCAAAAGATAAAAATGCTGCTCTTGGCGAAGCCAGATTTATAAGGGCGATGGCTTATTACCATCTTGTGATGAATTTTGGTGCAATTCCTATTATTGAGGATAACACCAAGCTAATAAGTAATCCATTAATTAAGCGCAATATCCTTACTGATGTATATAAATTTATTGTGACCGATCTTACTTACGCTGCACAAAGCCTGCCCGTTACTGACGCTGCCGGCAGAGTAACTACATGGTCTGCACAAGGCATGTTAGGTAAAGTATATTTAACAATGGCGGGTCTGGGGCAAAATGGCGGTACACGTGATAGGGCGTATTTAGATAGTGCCATAAAATATGCCGGTAATGTTTGTAAAAACAGCGGGTTGTCTTTGCTTGCAAACTATGCTAATTTATTTAAGGCGCAATACAATGATAATCCTGAAGCTTTATTCTCATTGCAATGGGCGCCGGGTGTGGGCTGGAGCTTAGGTAATCAATTGCAGCATTTTTCGCCATCAAACGATATTATGCCCCAGCAAACAGGGGCATGGACTCCCCTAGCGCCTACCTGGGGGCTGTACCAGCTCTACAGCGCCAAAGACACCATAAGGCGTAAAGCAACCTTTATGCTTCCCGGTGATTATTATCCCGAATTAAACGCAGCGGGCGGAGGCTATACTGCCAACAGCAATGCAATGAAAAAACATATTATAGGGAATGAAAAAGATAATAATTCGCCCACAATGGACCAAAACTCCTCTATAGAACATAATGCGCTTCTCAGGTTAGCAGATGTGTATTTGGTGTACGCAGAGGCCATACTTGGAAACAATGCTACAACATCCGATCCGGACGCATTGACATACTTTAATAATGTGCGGACCAGGGCAGGTTTAGATCCTGTAGCTGCCATTACAATTGATTCTATTCTTAAAGAAAGAAGAATTGAATTTGCGCTTGAAGGGCAATACTGGTTCGACCTGGTGCGGCTCTCCTATTATAATCCTCAAAAAGCTGTTGATATGCTTAACAGCCAGCAAAATATAACTTTTAGTTATTCCGCTGGTGTTGCTACACCCACGCCTGCGGGATCTGCAGGCGGCCCAATAGCTATAGTACCGGCAACAATTAACAATTTTACTTTACAATTACCGGCCTCAGATGTAGCATCCGATCCTAACCTGGCCCAGCCGCCGGTTCCCTATTATTAAATATCAATTCAATCTTAAAATAAATTTTTATGAAGAATAAATGGTATGGCATAAGTTTTCAAATACTGTTTTTGCTGATCACAGCAGCGCTTGTGCCCGCTTGCAAAAAAACAATGTCCGGCAGTGCACCGACTATTACAAGAATAAGAAATTATGCAGCATCACCAAACGACACATTGGTAACCAGCATTACGCTTGGGCAATGGGTTGTAATACAGGGGCAAAACTTAAAAAATGCGGTTCAAATCCTGGTTGATGGAGTACCGGTACAATTTAATTATACGCTGTTTGCAGATGATAAGGCCGTTATACAAATCCCTTCTGCAATACCCTTTAACAACGTGGAGGCGGCAGACCTTAATACCGTGAAATATTACACCACAGACGGTTCTGTTACCTATTCTTTTGGCGTTAATACGCCGCCCGCTACCATCACGGGCAATTCATTATCTTCAAAAGATAAAGTAGGTGATTCGGTTCACATTTACGGCACTAATTTGTTTTTGATAAAAAGCCTCACTATTGCCGGTGTGTCTATTTCTCCATTTTCACCTGCGTCCGACGGCAGTTCCATAGGTTTTACACTTCCTGTTATCGCGAAATCAATGCCCTGGCAAGGGGTAATTGTTGCGGCGTCCGGCACTTATAATTTTGATATTTCTATAGTGCCATTAATTTCAGGTGTTTCTAATGCAAACCCTTCTCAAGGCGATTCAGTGTATGTGTACGGCTCAAATTTAAATGGCGTCATAAGCCTTAATTTCGCCGGTATTGACATTACAGGTTTTAATGAAGCTGCCGATGGCTCATCGGTTGGGTTTAAGGCCCCGTCGCTTTCCCAAAGCGGCCCAATAAAAATTGTTACCAGTTACGGTACAGCCACCACTGTATTTAACGTGAACAGTCAAATAAGCACCAATGGAATGCTGGCAAACATGGAATGGGGTAATTATTTTGGCTGGCAATGGTGGGGGGGCGCCGGCCTTACTGTTAACAGTGCTGCCAATAGCGGGGGCTGGATTACAGTAAAAACAGACCTGGACGGCGTTTTAGGTACAAATAACAGCATGTTTGTTTCTTATGACAAAGGTGTTATGCCGGGCGGCGCAGGTACCTCGTCCGACGGAACTTATAATTTCCCCATAGGGGCTAATCAATGGGTGCCTGTTGCAGATCTTTCAGATCCTGTTGCCAATTGGGCGCTTCAATTTGAAATAAGTGTTGCGCATCCCTGGGAGGGCAGTACGCTCTGCTTTGTTGGTGGCTTTGCAGGTAACTATATGGCCCGTTATGAGCCATGGCAAATTTCCGCGTCAAGTACTTCAGCTTTTACCACAAAAGGATGGGTAACTGTAACTATTCCTCTAACCTCATTCCGTGCCAGCGACCCCACACTGGGCGATGGAATGGGCGCTTCGGTTACAAGTTTAACTAATTTGTTAGGCAGTTCCGGCAATACAAGTCTTAGTATCTACCTCCACAACTTCAAAACTTCAGCAACAGCAACTGGTTTTTATGCTGCACTGGATAATGTAAGAGTTGTAAAAATAAAATAACAAGCAGTCAATACAGAACTGTGGGGTTTCTACTCCATGTTCTCTTTTCAAAAAATAAATAAAAAAAAATGAAAAATAAATTCATGTTTTGGATAGCAGGAACTGTTGTTCTGGTGCTGAATATTAACGCATGTAAAAAAGCAGAAACATCGCCTCAGCTTTCTGTATCAAATATTACCGATACAATACCGGCAGATGGCGGCACCGTCTCCGTGTCATTCACCTGCAGTTCTTCCTGGAGTATTGATACAACGGGCATTGGATGGGTAAAACTAAACCAGTTATCCGGTAACAGCGGTAACGTAAATATAAATTTAACGGCTGCAGCCAATACCAATGGTATCAGCCGCTCGGTACTGTTAAACCTCAACGCTGATAACGGCCAGGCCAGGCGTATTACAGTCTTCCAGTCCCCGGTAATTTTCCCCTCTTACAATACTTCGCCTATTGCAGGCGATTCCGCAGGCATGGGTAGTACCGCAGCACAAATAACCGCAAACATTAAATTGGGATGGAATATTTTTAACACCATGGAAGCCCCCGGCGGCGAAACAGGCTGGGGAAACCCTGTAGTTACCCAGGCGCTTATTGACCTGGTAAAACAAAGTGGCGTAAATGCTATACGTATTCCCTGCTCATGGAATTTCCATGCAAGTCAAACAACAGCAAAAATTGACCCGGCCTGGATGAGCAGGGTAAAACAGGTTGTTCAATATTGTATTAACGATGGCATGTATGTTATGCTAAATGACCATTGGGACGGCGGGTGGCTTGATTGTACAGCCACCGGTGCAAACCTGGACACGATAAAGGCCAGGCAGAAAGCTTTTTGGGAACAAATAGCGACATCAATGCGCGACTTTGATGAGCATTTGATGT
The DNA here is from genome assembly GCA_035550215.1 of Chitinophagaceae bacterium. GTDB lineage: Bacteria > Bacteroidota > Bacteroidia > Chitinophagales > Chitinophagaceae > JABDFW01. The sequence goes on from DASZPM010000030.1 coordinate 49,868, forward strand.
TTGCCAGTTCCAACGAGCCCAATGCCACTGATTTGGCAACAAGCACTAATTTATACAGCTTTCACCAAATATTTATAAATGCAGTGCGCTCTACCGGTGGAAAAAATGGTTACAGGGCTTTAGTTATTCAAGCTCCAAGTACATCAATTGATTTAGCAAATTATTTTGCCCCAGGTGGTTTGCCGGGTTTGCCGGCTGATGCTGTGCCCAATAAATTGATAATGGAAGCGCATTGGTATACACCGCCTAATTTTTGTATACTTTCTTCAGATGCCAGTTGGGGCAAAGAGTGGCGTTATTGGGGTGCAAACTATCATTCAACTGATGATACAACAAGAAATGCAACTGCCGCTACCGAAGAATCTTATATAGACAGTTCCCTCAGTTACGCGAACAAGAGATTTGTAAAAGCCGGCGTTCCTTTATTAATCGGCGAATTTGATGCCCCCGACCATAGTGTAAATATTATAGGCAACCCCGCAGATTCAATATTATCGTTAAACTCAAGGGCCCATTTCTTTAAATATTTGGTACAGCAGGCCAGGTTAAATGGCATACCTGCATTTTTGTGGGCAGGCGGTGTATATAACAGGCAAAATAATACCATATCAGATAAGCAGGTGTTGGATTCGTTGCGGGCAGGAGCTGGCTTCTAATCTGTTTCCAGCGTTAAGATGTCATCAACACCTGGTTGCAACCATCAGCCTCTGTGCCAGGTGGTAACTATCATCCGTTTTTTTTGCGAGACGGAGTATTAAACCAATTAGAATTTAAAATATACCACTCTCCCTAATCTCACCGGGTCCCTTCTTCGCCTGGAGAAGGGGTTGCGGATGAGGCGATGATAATGACTGACAGGCTATTTTAAATGTATCAACAATATTACAAAATGAAGAAATGGATCATCCTGTTTGCGATAACCGTCTTAATTCCAATAGCAACTTTAAAGTCACAGGCCGGTAACCGTTTTTTTCCCGACAATAACCTGCTAACCCCAGGGATTTATTACTACCCGGAGCATTGGAGTGAAAACCAATGGGAACGTGATATTAAGAAAATATCCGAAATGGGTTTTGAGTTTGTGCATCTGGCTGAATTTGCCTGGTTTAAAATGGAGCCGGAAGAAGGGAAATTTGATTTTGCCTGGCTTGACAAAGTAGTAAACCTATGCAACAAATATAACCTTAAGGTGCTTTTGTGCACACCTTCGCCAACCACACCGTCGTGGATGCGGCTAAATTACCCGGAAACTTTTATAATGGATGGCCATTATATCCGCGCTGAAAATGGCACGCGCGGGTTAAACTCCATCGTTAACTCCAGGTTTCGGGGGTTTGTTCAAAAGATTGTAACAGAAATGGCCCGGCGTTATGGCCATATTAAAAATATGATAGGGTGGCAAATAGATAACGAGCCTGGGGCTGCGGCTGATTATAGCCCTTCTTCACAAGAAGCATTCAGAGCATGGTTAAAAAATAAATACAAAACCATTAACGCACTAAACGCGGCCTGGGGAACAGCTTTCTGGAGCCAGTGGTTTAATAATTTCAACCAGGTAATCATACCTAACACCAACCTTGTAGGCTGGTGGGGCAATAACCCGCATGCCTTGCTTGATTTTAAAAGATATTCAGCTGATGTGCAGGCTGAATTCCTGGATTTCCAGGCGGGTATTTTACGGAGCTACATTTCTAAAGACCAATTCATTACTACTAACTATACTGCTGTTTGCACAGGTTCTGACCCAAGGCGCACAAAGATGCTTGATTTTGCTACATATACTGCCTATCCTAACGGAGGGAGTGACAACATTGGCGAACTTGGCTTTCGCTTAGGTAATGGTAAGATTATTCTTTTTGCATCTGAGTATTATAAGTCGGTAGGTGGTATAACGGGGGGCATGGAAATTCAGCCCGGCCCGGTAAACTGGGGTAGCTATAATCCGCTTCTTTTGCCTGGCACGGTGCGTATGTGGCTATACCACGTTTTTGCCGCAGGTGGAAAACTGGCCTGTTCTTACAGGTTCCGGCAAATTTTATATAGTACTGAACAATACCATTCCGGTATTATACAAACTGACGGCGTAACGCCTTCCCAGGGTGGCGACGAATACATGCAATTCAATAAGGAGATAAAAGAATTGCGCAAACAATATAACCCATCTGTTGAAATGCCAGATCAACTCAAGGCGAAATCAACAGCAATTCTCTGGAACCTTGAAAATTACTGGTCGATTGACAGGCAAAAGCAAACCTGGCAATGGGATACCTGGAATTACCCGGTAAAATTTCTCGAGATAGCAAAATCTTTCGGGGCGCCTGTTGATATTATTCCCGAAACAGCCGACTTCTCCAGGTATAAATTTTTAATAGTACCAGCTTACGAAATGGCTGATTATGCCCTGGTGAAAAAATGGAATGGCTATGTAACAAACGGAGGGCATTTGATTATTACCTGCCGTACAGCTACCAAAGACCGGATGGGCCATTTTTGGGAAGCCGCAACTGCGGCGCCCATTACAGGGCTTATTGGCGCACACATAACCGCTACAGATATGCTTTCACCGCATGCAAAGGGTGATGTGCTGATGGATTCAAATCATTATTGGTGGAATAACTGGGCTGACCTGCTGGTGCCGCATGATACCAGCACAGCAGTAATGGCTACTTATGACAACGAATTTTATAAAGGCAAGGCGGCCGTTGTGCAGCACAGTGTTGGTAAAGGTTCCATAACATACATCGGCGTGGACACCGATGATGCAAAATTAGAAAAGGATGTATTGCGCGCGGTTTATGAAAATGCAGGTGCAGCAACGGAAAACTACCCCGAAGGAGTTTACGTTTACTGGCGCAATGGTTTTTATATAGCCATAAATTATTCTTCAGAAAACTATACGGCAAAAATTCCCCAGGAAGGCAAAATAATAATTGGTGATGCTACAGTAAAACCTGCCAGCGTGTTAGTGTGGACTGAATAAGTTCTTTAGGCAGTTAAATTAACGCAGCCTGGAAGTGAGCAGCAGTTTCCTGTTAAACACGAAAACAATGATACCCCGGTAGTAAAACAGGCAATTACAATTCATGCCCCATCCATCTGTGTGATCAATTTTTAAAACGAAATAAATTAAACAGATATTGGCAATATGCTTAACACAAAAATGATTTTTAAGGCCTGCAGGCCCAGGGTTGCAATTGCATTTTTACTGCTTTTAACAATTAATGTATGCGCTGTTAAGGCGTCAATAATATCATATAAAAAAGATGCCGGCGGCTTGTTGTTTACGTTAGATAAAGGCTTGATGGAGATAACTGTTTGCAAAGAAGATGTTATTGAAGTAAAGTATACAACATTGGATAGCCTGGCTTCAAAAGCATCGTTAGTGGTTAATAAAAAATGGTCCTATTGCGTATTTGATCTTAAGGAAAGTAAAGACTGTATAACTATTACAACATCAAAATTAAAAGTAGTAATAAGCAAGTCAACTAACAACATCTCTTATATAAACTTAAATGGCGATGAGATTGCGGCAGAAGACGACAAAAGTGTTACCCCCGCAGTTATTGCGGGCATTAGCACCTGGAATGTAAGTACACAATTTAAATCGCCGAAAAATGAAGCGCTTTTTGGCCTGGGCTGCCACCCTACAGATACAGGTTCCATAAACTATAAAGGCAGGAACCAGGATATGGCAATAAAATACTTAACGGGGGCTATACCCGTGTTGTTATCAACAAGGGGTTACGGCCTGATGTGGGATAATTATTCGGCATCAAATTTTTATGGTGGTGAAGATGATAACACAAAGTTTAAATATGTATCGGAGAGTGGCAGGCAGGTTGACTATTATTTTTTCTATGGTCCCGGTTTTGACCATATTATCAGCCTATACCGCCAGGCTACAGGCCGCGCACCTATGTTTCCAAAGTGGGCATTCGGGTTGTTTCAATCACAAGACAGGTACATGAGCGAACGTGAAATACTTGGCGTAAAAGATAACTACAGGAATAATCACATTCCAGTAGACGCTATAGTGCAGGACTGGTATTATTGGGACCCTATGCCTATTGGTGCAAATGTTATGAACCCGGCGCGCTATCCCGACCCCAAAAAAATGGTTAGTGAACTGCATAGGGCCAACATTCACAGCATGATATCTATATGGCCTGTTTTCGGCAAGGGGACCAATGATTTTGATACGCTGCAGAAAATGGGGGGCTTAACCGGCATTACCTGGGATAATGTTGTAACCCACACATTTGATACATATTATGATGCGCATAACCCCAAGGCACGTGAATTATACTGGGATATGGCACGGGATAGCCTTATTAAGAGGTATGACTGGGATGCATGGTGGGTTGACCAATGTGAGCCAGACAATGGCGCACTGCTGGACGAACGCCGCAAAGCTAATTTCTGGATTGGAAAAGGGATTGATTATTTTAATACCTACTCGCTGCAGCATTCCATGGGCATATATGAAGGCTGGCGCCGGGATATTCCGGGAAAACGGGCTTTCTTTTTACTAAGGCAGTCATTTGCGGGAGCGCAACGTAACGCTGCGGCCCTTTGGTCATCAGACATTTCGTGTACGTTTGAAGCATTTAAAAGCCAGGTGCCGCAAGGCATTAATGCTTGTACATCCGGCATACCTTACTGGACATCGGATATAGGTGGCTATCATTATAACTGGGCTGCACCAGATTGGTCAAGGCCGGAATTCAGGGAATTGTTTACCCGCTGGTTCCAGTTCGGCACCTTTTGCCCTATTATGCGCATCCACGGCAAAGGAGAACGTGCCATATTCTCAAAAAACTGGGATCAAGATACCCGGCAAACGCTTTTGACGTTTGACAACCTGCGTTACCGTCTGCTACCCTATATCTATTCCCTGGGCGCTAAAGTTACCCTTGAACATTACACCATTATGCGATCGCTTGCATTCGATTTTCAGCATGATACAATGGTTTACAACATACCTGATGAATACATGTTCGGCCCGGCCTTCCTGGTTAATCCCGTAACCCAAAAAGGTGCAGCAGCACGCAAAGTGTATTTACCGGGGCCTGCCCTATGGTATGATTTCTGGACGGGTAAAAAAGAGAGCGGTGGAAGAACGATTGATGCAAAAGCACCCATAAACATAATGCCTTTATATGTGCGGGCTGGCTCTATTATTCCAATGGGGCCTGAAGTTGAATATGCCACTCAGCAAAACAATAACAATATTGAATTGCGTATTTATGCAGGCGCTGACGGCCATTTTACGTTTTATGAAGATGAAAATGACAATTATAATTACGAGAAAGGCCAATACGCCACTTTTGAATTAACTTGGCTTGACAAACAGAAAAAGTTAAGCATATCTGCTACTAAAGGTAATTTTCCCGGCATGTTAAAGGCGCGCATTTTTAATATTGTATTAGTTGATGAAAAACATGGTGCCGGCAGTTTGGCCACCACCCGGATAAACAGGCTGGCTAAATATTACGGCAAAAAAATAGTTGTGCAACTATAAATTCAACCCAGGTGATTTATGTTGTAGCTGTGCCATTTAGCCGCAGGCTGAGCTCGGTAGGGCTGTCGGCAGGGCTTGTTTACGCTACATGCTGGGACATGATAAAGTCCGATTTTCACAAATATAATTCAGGTGACAATGCTTCTCGAGAATTAACACATGGCCAATCCATGAAAGCTTATTCCGTGTATCCATGTTCTCCTTCTTATAAAATATGGAGTAAATATTTCTAATAAGCTGAGCAATGAGTAAGCCCTTTGCCATTTTATATATGAACAGGATGTAAAAAAATTGGGAATGCTTTGCAGAAGGCATTCCCGATTGCATGTTCAGCACGCAGATAATGTTCGTACGATCCTGGTCAATAAGTATAAGCCGCAGCTTAAGCCCAGAGGTACTGCTGGTGAAAAAAGGAGATAAAGCTGCCCTTCGCGGTTGGCTTATTTTGCAACCGGTTGAGTTTTGGTGGTTTTAGAGGGCTGGGTATTGCCTTTCGCAGCCTTCTGCCGCCATTTCATTGCTTCCTTTTCTTTTTCACCGGCCATGCGTAGTGCCTCAAGGTGTGCTTCTTTTTCCTGTTCCTTGATTTCCACCTCCTGCTCTATTTTGTCCTTATTGAGGAGATAGACACTATCATTGTCGTTTAGCACCCGCAATAAGGCTGGGGAGTTGGAGAGTTTAAGCATGCGGTATTTAATGTCATTTACTTTATAATCATCTAACCTACCGTATGCCTGCAACAAGAAATAAAGTTGCCCAACAAGTATGGCAAATAATATCCCGGCAATAATAAATCCTTTTTCGAGGCGATGCTGGTGCTTTACCTGTTGTTTAAGAGGCTGTTTTAACTGCTCTTTTAACATTACTATATGCAAGCGGATTTCTGACAAGCCTGATTGCATTTCCTGAAGTTCGCCCGGTAATGCCTTGAAGGTTGCCGTCAGTTGTGTTTGCTGTTCCGGCATCTTCACGACTGCTTTCTGTTCTTTTAATTCATGGACTGATTTCTCCATGTTGCTAATGAGAGTATTGGCCTTATTCTGTTGTTCGAGCACCTGGCTCAGTAATTCCTGCATAATAGTATTTTGTTCCATACTTTTTTATTAATGCTGTGAATGTGTTTGTTGTTTCTTTTTGTGCTGTTGCTGCCGGTGTTCCCGCAACAGTTCATAAGGTGTATTGCCGTTTTCATATTCAGGCTTCAGCAATATGTCAAGGGTGCGCTCCAATTGCCTTTCCAGTTTTTGGTCCGCAGACAAGTGGTTTTCTCCTTTACCGTATTTGTCCCCGCTATCCTTCTTCGGCAACAGGCCGTTTTTGGCTGCAGGTGCTTGCTTGGGTTGGAGGCCTTGCTCTTTTTTTAATTCCTGCAGGTGTTTAAATTGTTGCTCCAGTTTTAGTTCTTGTTTCTGCTCAAAAATCTGCTCTATCCGTTTTAAGGGATAGCCCATTTCACTTCCTTTTACCCGTACCCCTTTGTCATCCATAAAAGCGATACCCCTGCCTTTAATAAGCTGGTAAGCTCTTTCCTGCATTTTCTGTTTAAACTGGTCGTAGTTGTAGGTATAGCGCAGGCATTCCCGGATGTCTATTTTCATCTTTTCCTTTCGCTGGTCAAGGCGGGGTAAAAGGCGCTGTTCTTTGCCTAAATATAACCGTGGGCTAAGTACCTGTTTCAGGTCGTGTTTCAGTTCCATTTTCCGGCAGTATTCTGCTATCTTTTTATAGCTCTGGCTGTCCGATACCGTCCTGCCGTCAAGCCCTATCCTGTTGGCCACAATATGCAGGTGCTGGTGGTTGGTATCTTTATGGTATACGGAGAGGTACTGGTTACTCTCAAAACCAAATTTTAAAGCGCACTCCCTTGTCATGTCCAGCAGCTTCTCTCTGGGTATATTTTCTTCCGGTGCAAAACTGATACTAAAATGCATCACCGGTTTGCCCACCTTTTTGTTAAGCTGCCGCACCTCATTGAACTGGCGGGTAAGCTGGTGCTTGTTGCCAAAACATAAATTATATTCCAGCACCTCCGCACGGTTGACAAAAGTTAACTGCTGTTTTTTGTCCAGCTTGTCTTCAAGGCAATACCGGATACAACCGCCAAAAGATTTGCCTATAGATATTTTGCCAATCATTGAAAATATGTTGTCATAGTTTGCACTAATTGTTGCACCCCCTCGATAAGCGTTTTTAATAGCATCGTGTCGATTTCAGTCAGCTCATCGTTGCTGTTTCTTTTGTGGGCAAGCTGGTTCATATTGGCAGCAAGGCCGTTTAACCTTGCTTTCATCTCCAGCGCCTCTTTAGGCATCGCTTTCTGCCTGTCAATTTTGCGGTTCAGGCCTACAGTCCGTAAATATTCTGAGGGCCGTAAACCGGCTGTCTTGGCCTGTATAGCTATCGCCTTCTTTTCAAACAGGGTGCATTTGACTCCGATGTACACATTTCGTTTGACTGTCTTCTGAGGCCTGCCGCCCTTCCTTCTTTTCACCGGCTCTATCGTGCTCATTTCAAAAGTCTTTTAGGTAATTAAAGTGTCTGTTGTAAAGCCTTTCTGAATGCCGTCCGACAGGCGGCATGAGGAAAGCCAGCGTTTTGGTGAAACCAAAACATAGCTGGCTCCTTAGCGGAACAAAACCGCCAGGTTTTGAGCAGCCATGCTTTTAAGTTTCTTATTAAAGGTGTCTTCCCAATCCCTGGCTTTGTTTGAGTACAAGCTTTTTGCCGGTTAAGAAGTCATTCAAATCTTTATACCCCTTATATAGGTGGCTCTCGTCGTGGTATTGCTTTGAGCGTTTTAAGGCTGCCGCAACACAGGCCTTACCGGCTGGATCGTTGTCAAGATACAGGTGCACCGAACGGGATTTTTCCATCAATAGCTGGCTTCTTTCAAAGAAGGAAAGCGAGTTGAGAACAAGAAAATTTGTCAGCTCCTTCGGTTGGTTATGCACCAAAGTCTGGTAAGAAAGAAAGTCAAAAAAGCCTTCAAAGACGGTGATTTTCTCTGCCTTGTTATCAAGATGTGTAACGTATTTTGGTGCGCTGCTTCCCTTGAATAATGAGTTGCGGATTTCATAACCGCCGACGTTATTTTTGAAGCCGATAGCGTAATAACTTCTGTCGTTTAACTTAAAATAAACCTCCTTACAAAACGCTTTGGCAACGTCCAAATGTATCCGTCTTTGCCGCAAATAATTGAGCAAAAACGGGTCGGAGATTTCACGCACATTGGTGACCTTAATCAGCGAATCATCACCGGCATTTTGCAGGTTGTTTTCATCCGGCTTTTTATCATCTGAAACAGGCCACAAATTTTTTAATTCGCTTGCCGGCAAGATGTGCGCAATAACCTGTGTATTTTTCGAAAGTCTTTGGATTAATTCCGACACTGAACACTTATGAAAAAGAATGGCAAAATCAACAAAATTGCCGCCTTTCCCTATACCGAAATCATACCATACATTCAGTTTCCTGTTGACCTTAAAAGACGCTGTTTTTTCATCCCGCAGCGGTGATAAAAACCAGTAATCATTGCGGCTGATTTTTTGCGGCTGGTGACCTGCTGAAGCAAGATAATTCACCAGGTCTATTTGTTTTGCTTCCTCACACGAAATCGTTCTACTCATAACAAATTTTTTTTGCATTTTTCTGGCCAATTTCTTATCCTTCTCCTGTTGTTTAATATTCCATATCCAGTTGTTTGCAGCGGCTTTCCAGTCCCTTATCTTTTTGCCTCTTGGCGTCGCCCATTTGTAGGAGGAGTAATATTGAAAAAACATAGCTGCTCCCAACAGTGTCCTTCCCTTTTGATTAAAGTAAACCTGGACAAAAAATAAAGGAGGAGGCACAATGCTGCCGCAACCCTTTAGGGGCGCATTTTTTTCTGCGTTTTCCATACAAAAAGTTTGCGCTTATGATGCTACTTTTCTGTTGGTAAGCATTGCCTGGATATCGTCATAATCGTAATAAATTACGCCGCCGATTTTTGTAAAAGGTAGTGTGCCGTTTACCCTAAGATTGGCTAGTGTGTTGTGGGAGATGTTTAGCAGCTTTCTTACTTCAAACGATTTGAGCCATTTCTTTGTGGGATGACCGGAGGCTTCTTTTAGTAGTTTCTTAAACTCAAACAGCAGGTCATTTTTAAAGTCATACAAATCTCCTGCGGTGATAAGTTGCTCACGGTACAACTTAGGCTGGTTGTTCCTTTCATTCACATTGTTCATACTTCACATTTTTTCCAGTTGATAAAAATCGTTTGCGGTGCAATAATGATATTTGCACCGCTTTCTCAACTACAAAAATATAAGCATAAAATGGCATAAAAAATGCCCGCCTAAATTTTGCAATAGCCAACTTTATCTAGTTTGATTAAAGTTGACCCATTTTGACAAAGAGGGTTAAAAAATTAACATTCTCTAATTATATTAAGCATTATGTCAATAACCAGGCGCTGATTACACTATCTAATCTAAACAAACCTTGCCCCGGCTGAGATACCATAATTAGTGGCATAGGAATACTCATAATAACCGCGTTCATCAGGTGGTGCCGCTGGTTTGTTGCTTGCAGGTATGTGGTTGACAACACGGTTAGATAGCTTCTTTATTTTGTCTTTCGTTTTTGTTTGCAAGTTTCTGCCTTAGCAATCTCATATCCTCGCTAATTTTTCTTTCAAGAACACGGGCATAAATCTGTGTTGTCGAAATCTTTGTATGTCCCAGCATTTTGCTAACTGTTTCCATAGGCACTCCGTTAGAAAGAGTTATGCTTGTGGCAAAAGTGTGCCTGGCCAAGTGAAAAGAGAGATTCTTGTTGATGCCGCAAAGGTCAGCTAACCCTTTAAGGCAAGTATTCAGATTTTGATTGGAAATGCCAGGAAACAATATGCCTGTCGATTTTGTGCTTATATTATGCGAATACTTCTCGATAATCTCAACTGCTTTAGGCAAGAGGGGTATATGCACGGGAATGTCAGTCTTTTGCCTGTTTGTCCTGATCCATTTATTTCCGTCAATACCTAAAGAAATGCTGGACGGCGATAGATTCATGACGTCAGAATAAGCCAAGCCGGTATAGCAGCTAAAGACAAATAAATCTTTAACCAATTGCAGCCTGTTATTTGAAAATTCTTTTTCTTCAATAGTTAGCAGTTCTTCTTCAGTAAGAAAATCCCTGTCTACTTTTTGAAATTTAAGCTCAAAACTTTCAAAGGGGTGGATGGTAAGCCATTGCATCTTTACGCCTAAACGGGCGATTTTTTTAAGCCTTTCCAGATGTTTCATCGTGCCATTATTACCAAGTACTGCTTCCTGTTTTTTGGATTTATACTGTCGAAGGAATAATTCAAACTCGGTGATGAACTGGAAGTTGAGCTTGGATAAGGCTAAATCATCTTTCCTGTATTTGTGCTGAAGAAACCGTTTTACATACTTTTCAGTGGTATAGTAATTTTTCATAGTGCCCCATTCCAATATCGCGCCCATGTGCTTATTGTGATATTGCATAAGCATCCCCAAAGTTCGTTCTTCTTCCTTTTCGGGCTCAATTCCAAGGAAAGAGTTCTTAATTGCCTCTGGACTTAATTCTTGCTTATCAAGCTGTAATTGCCTGTAGCATTCTGTCAATCTAAAACGAACCTGTTCAATGTAGCTGTTCGTAGATTTTGCATCCCTCCCTGACTTGACTGTTTCTTTTGATTGATTCCAAGTCCCTTTGTCAATTGCCTTTTTAAGCGACATTTCTGTTCTTTGGCTGTTTACTGTAATCCGTACATACAATAATGCCTGTTTTTTGTCTGTTTTTCCGGCCCTTGCAATGAACTGGATACCAAATGAATTTAACTGTTTCATACTGCTTTTTTTCATTCCTGGTGAGTTAATCGTTCGCCTCAAATGCAGTGTGGTAAAGGGTTTCATAGTTCGCCGGGGCAATCCCAGTGAGTTCAAAGATAAATCATGATTGAACTCACTGTTTTACTCACCAGCTTTTTGCGATAAATTGATTCAAATTGATGCGGAAAAATGCAAAAAGCCCGCAAAATCAAGCGTTTTACGAGCTTTTTACCCTTTTTGACCCTGAACTGGTCGGGATGACTGGATTCGAACCAGCGGCCTCTTCGTCCCGAACGAAGCGCGCTACCGGGCTGCGCTACATCCCGAAAATGGGCAGCAAAAATAATGGCTTTTATTTTAATATTGCCGTTCATTAATAGAAATTTATGACTCCGGAGCGCCTGCAAAAACTTACAAGGGTATTAAACAATAGGCAAAACAACCTGGCAGTAGTGATGGAAAATGTACAGGACCCGCATAATATTTCGGCAGTTATGCGTACCTGTGATGCTGTGGGGATACAGGACCTGTATATTCTTAACAACAAAATACCAAGGCATAAAAAATGGGGCGCCAAAAGCAGCAGCAGCGCGGCCAAATGGCTTACTATTCACCAGTTTGACAATGCAGAAAGTTGCTTTGCTGAATTAAGAGGCCGGTACGAATACATATATACAACACACCTGTCAGCCGGCGCGGTAAGTATGTATGATATTGATTTTACTAAAAGCGTAGCGCTGGTATTTGGTAATGAACACGACGGTGTAAGTGAAGAGATTCGTGCGATGGCGGACGGTAACTTTATTATTCCCCAAATGGGCATAATTCAAAGCCTCAATATTTCCGTGGCCTGCGCCGTAACAATTTATGAAGCCTTCAGGCAGAAAAATGTTGCCGGGCAATACCAAAACCCATCAATACCGGCAGAGCGGCGTGCTGCCTTAATGAAAGAATGGGGCATTTATGACGATAATGTTTAATTACCTGCATACAACATAATAAAATCAGTAACAATTTCAGCCACAATGCATTATTTGTTCTGATTAATAAGTATTTTGGCGAAATAATTAACGGTTTTAATACGCCATTACTAACGACTGCACCATTATGGAGCAAACCAAAACACGCAAATTTTTAATTGCCACGCATGGCCGCCTGGCAACGGGCATCAAATCTTCCCTGGATATTATTATTGGCCGGGCAGACAATGTTTTTTTGATTGAAGCCTATATAGATGAAAATAAGAGCATTGAAGATGAACTGGAACAACTGATGAAGAATATTGGAGATGATGATGAATTAATTGCCTTTACTGATTTATTGGGGGGCAGTGTTACCAACCAGGTGCTGCGTTATACCGCAGCAAAGAAAATTCATGTTATCTCCGGGTTCAACCTTGCCCTACTTATAGAAATATTAATGGCAGATACCGCCACACCGGTTGAAGAAGTAATAGATGCTGCCATTATAAGCGCACGGGAGCAATTGGTGTATGTAAACAAATTAATAACCGCTAACGCAGGGGATAATGATTAAACTTACAAGAATAGATGACCGGCTTTTGCACGGCCAGATTGCTTTTACATGGGTACCTGCACTGGGAGTAGATACCATTCTTATTGCTAACGACAAAGTGGCCAAAGACGAATTTCAAAAAATGACACTAAACCTCGCAAAACCTGCAAATACAAAGCTCCTGGTTAAAACCATTGCAGACGCAGCTATTTTTTTAAACGATGAAAGAAGTGGCAAATTAAAGGTATTAGTTATAATAAACAGCATAAAAGATGCCGCGGCAATGGTGGCGTCAGTGACAGAAATAAAATCAATAAATTTTGGCGGTATAAGAGGCAAAGACGGCTCAAAACTTATTTCAAAGGCTATTGCCGTTACGCAGGCAGACATCCCGTTTATACAGGAAATGCTGCAAAAAGGCATTGAACTTGAAATAAGGCAGGTGCCTACTGACACCAAACAACTTGTAGAAAATTTAATAAACACGATAAATTAAGCTTATTGGCTTTACTTGACAGCAACCAAAACAACAACTTAAAATAATATTTAGTGTCTTCAGCAGTCATCCTAATCACGCTTATTGCCATGTTTGGCCATTCGGAGGATTTTTTGGGCACTACATTGCTCAGCAGGCCATTGGTACTGGGGCCACTGGTAGGGTTAGCACTGGGCGACCTTTCGCAGGGGGTAATTATTGGCGCTACACTTGAGCTTATTTTTATGGGGAATATAAAAGTAGGCGCGGCTATACCGCCTGATGTTATTACAGGTGGTGTACTAAGTACTGCATTTGCTATTATGTCCGGCAAGGGGCCGGCAATTGCGCTCGCACTTGCTGTACCCATTTCTATATTGGCGGAGATGGTTATGAGTGGTTTATTTGTTTTCAGGTCTGTGTTTAACAAAAGGTTTAACCGCTATGCGGAAGAAGGCAATTACCGTAAGGTACAGCAGTTACACGTATTTTCAGGGCTGCTGAAACCGCTCTTGATGGGGCTCATAACGTTTCTTTCTCTCCAACTCGGCGCAGATGCGATGAAGTCATTCCTTAATATGATACCCACCTGGGTAAATGACGGGCTGAGGGTAGCAGGCAATATGCTTCCGGCGCTCGGTTTTGCGCTGCTGCTTAATCTTATGTTTAATAAAAAAGTAGCTCCCTATTTTTTCCTTGGTTTTATATTAACAGCTTATCTTAAGTTGCCTGTTATTGCCATTGGAGGGCTGGGCGTTATAACAGCGCTTATTATCACCGGCATAACACATAAAGCCCCCGCAAATGATGATGATGATGATTTTGGCGCTGAAGAAGAAACACCAAAACCTGCGCCGTTGTTGTCAAAAAATATTATCCGGAGCCTTTTTTTCCGTTCTCTTGCACTGGAAGCCAATTTCAATTTTGAAACATGGCAAAACAGTGGTTTTGCTTTTTGCATTATTCCTGTGCTAAAAAAATTTTACACCACAAAGCAAGGTATGGCTGCTGCGCTTAAAAGGCACCTGCAGTTTTTCAATACAAGCCCGTATGGCTCCACGCTTATCATTGGCATTACTGCCGCTATGGAAGAGCAAAATAGCACAAGTAAAGATTTTGATGAAGAGTCTATTAACTCCGTCAAGTTAGGCTTGATGGGGCCTTTGGCCGGCGTGTTTGACTCCTTATTTTGGGGTACTTTTAAAGTCATTGCCGCAGGTGTTGGCACATCGCTCGCTATAAAGGGAAACATCCTCGGGCCAATATTATTCCTGTTAATATTCAACATACCTCACCTTGTGTTAAGGTATAACCTTGCGTTTATTGGCTATAACACAGGTACTAAATTTTTACAAAACCTTGCCAGGACGAACGTGATGGACCGGCTTACCGCGGGCGCTGCTATTCTTGGGCTGATGGTTATTGGCGCGATGACGGCAACACTTATGGCAATAACAACACCGCTAAATATTGGCACTGCGGATTCATCTGTATCGTTACAAAGTGTGCTGGACCAAATAGTACCCGACATGATACCCCTGGGTTTAACATTTTTAGTATATTATTTTGTAAAAAAGAATACTAAAACAACATGGCTTTTATTGGGTTTGCTTGCTTTGGGCTTTTTAGGCAGCGTAACCCATGTATTTGCATAATTAAACTTTTGTAAGAGCATAATGAAAGGCATAGGCGCTTCACCCGGCATAGCAATAGGCAAAGCACTTGTTATAAATAAACAGGTAATAAAAACTACGGGTATTGCGCTGCAGAATGAAGAAGAAGTGATTATAGAGCTGGAGAAATTTCATCACGCAGTCACCAGCGCGGTTGGTGAGGTTAATTTGCTGATACAGGAACTTTCGTTGCAGGGCGATAAAAACACCGCTGCGATAATGGAAGTGCTGGTAGAGTTATTGCAGGATGAACAAATTGCCGTTGATATTATAGAAAAGATAAAAACTGAATATAAAACAGCCAATGACGCGGTAATCGAGGTGATTGATAATGCAGCCGAAATGTTCAGGAATATGAAAGACGAATATTTCAGTGCGCGCGCGGCCGATGTGCAGGATACAGGCAGCCGGTTAATAAAACACTTAAACGGCTCTTCATCGTTAATGGAATCTATACCTGCCGGTAGTATTATGATTGCGGAAGATTTGACTCCTTCCGATACTATCGCTCTTGACATTACAAAAATAATCGGTTTTGTCACACAAGCAGGGGGTAAAACCTCTCACACAGCTATTATTGCAAAATCAAAAGGCATCCCTGCCATTGTTGGTTACGGCGCCGGGATTGCAGGCATACAAACAAATGACATATTAATTATTGACGGTTCAGACGGAACAATCATTGTCAATCCAACAGAAGAAGAAATTATTGATTATAAAGCAAGGCAAGCCAGTTTCATAAAGCACCTTACAATGCTGCAGTCATTAAAAAATGTGTCAGCAAAAACACCAGACGATGTAAGAATAACTTTACTTGCCAATATTTCCAATGCGCAGGACATGGAGGAAGCTTTTGATTTTGGCGCCGAAGGCAGCGGCTTGTTACGAACCGAGTTCTTATTTATGGCGAGAAATTCCCCACCTGGAGAAGAGGAACAATTTGAGTTTTATAAATCAATAGCGCTTAAAGCAAAGGGTAAGCCGGTAACAGTAAGAACACTTGATATTGGAGGAGATAAGCCCCTGCCCTATTTCAACCTGCCTTCTGAACAAAACCCTTTCCTCGGCTACAGGGCTATAAGAATTTGCCTTGACAGGAAAGATATTTTCTTTACACAACTTAGCGCAATTCTCAGGGCGAGTGCGTTCGGCGGCCTACGAATCATGTTTCCCATGATAAGTAACATAAGCGAACTAAGGGAAGCAAAAAGTGTTTTAAATGATGTTAAGAGTCATTTGCACGTACATAATATCCCCTTTAACCAGCATATAGAAATCGGTATTATGGTTGAAATACCCTCGGCGGCAATTACGGCAGATATACTAGCCAAAGAGGTAGATTTTTTCAGCATCGGCACAAACGACCTTTGCCAGTACGCGCTCGCTGTTGACAGGATGAATGAACAGGTAAAGCACTTGTATGACCCCTTCAACCCCGGTGTTCTCCGGCTCATACAAAACGTAATTGAGCAGGGCAATAAACACAACGTGCATGTAGGCATGTGCGGTGAACTTGCCGGTGACCCCCTTGCCACGCTGTTATTAATTGGTATGGGGTTAAGAGAGTTTTCCATGAGCGCGGCATCAATACCTTACATTAAAAATATTATCGTTAACAACAGCTTTACATCAGCGCGTGAAATCTATAAAACCGTAATGGAAATGGATAGTTCAGAAAACATAACCAGTTATTTAAAGGAGATTGCCAAATGATATCAAAAGATTATTTAATAACTGCCGCCGAAGGCCTGCACGCACGGCCTGCAACAAACCTGGTAAGGCTTGGGAAGAAATATACATCCATAATAAGCCTGAAAAAAGGAGAAAAAACAGTAAAATTAAACAGTATGCTTAACATCCTTTCTATGGCATTAAAAGGCGGTGATACAATCACCATAATTACGGAAGGGGAAGATGAGGCTGAAGCAGCCAGAGCTATTGACATATTTTTTACCGAGGAACTCAAAAACTTATAAAATATTCACCTGCTTTATTATGAAGATAACTATAACGAAAGACGAAAATGAATTTGATGTTACCGCGGCATGGCGGATTATTGCGCAAATGCTTGAAAAACCTCGCGCGGTAATTGGCTTGTCTACTGGGCAAACAACCATTAACATGCACGCCATTGCATCTGCTATCCACAACCAATATCCTTTTGATGTATCTAACATAACGCTCTTTAATGTTGATGAACTTACTAACCTGCCACGTGCATATACGGGCAGTTGTTATACTATGATTCTTACTCAAATTGCAGGGCCGCTTGGCATACCTGCTGAAAACTTTATCATGCCCCCTACCATGTCAGACGATTTTGAGCGCGAAGCAAGATTATTTGAACAGCAACTGGCTGAGCGCGGCGGTGCAGACCTGCAAATGCTTGGTATTGGCGCTAATGGCCACATTGGCATAAACCAACCGGGTACGCCCTTTGAAAGTGAAACGTGGGTCTCTCCTATGGATCCAGATTTTGAAGCCCGTGTTCGCAGGGAAACGCAGGTTCCCCCGGAAACTGAACTGGGGGGGCTTACAAGGGGCATAAAAAATATTATGCACACACGCAAACTTATATTAATTGCCAAGGGAACTCACAAAGCTGATATAATAGAAAAAGCTATACTGGGCCCTGTTACCACTAATGTACCTGCTTCGGTTGTACAACTGCACCCCAATTGCGAAATTTTACTGGATGCTGCAGCAGGTGCTAAAATAGCCGGGAAAATATAAAAGCGTTGCCGGTACACGCTACGCTGCGGGTGTAATCTCTTTATTTGCAAAGGAAAAATATGTTTTCTTATAATCATGTAATACCCGTATAATCTTTGAAGGCTCCTTCCATTCAAATAAGTGTATAAGCCACCGTGTGAAGCGTATAAAACCTTTTACCTGTACCAGTTCCATAGCCAGTTGGGCAATACTCTTATCTCTTTCCCCAATACATTTTAAAAAATCATCCCCCGTTTTGCGGCTTAAATCTTCTGCAAAACACCAGGCCCCGTCCCGGGCATTATCAATACTGAACTCTACCAGCACAGAAACATTTTTAGTGGCACGCAAACCAAGCAGGGAAAGTAAAGGAGAAATTCGGCTTATATCATTAAGTACTTCATAGGTTAGTGAAGCAATAATGGTGTTAATGGTGTTGAAATCCCTGTTAATATCAATTATCGGGGCATCCTGCATAACCATCGCAGCAGCTATCCCCAGGTCAAGATTAATATGGGCATTTATACCCAGCAGTAAATGCTGTAATACCAGTGCCGAGCTTTTTTCTACCGTCTCAAATGCCCATTGCCATGATGATGTAATAGTTTTTTTGTTTTTCCACCCGTCTAATGCATCAAGGTACCGGTTGGCAAACATAACATCAAGTTTCTCCATCCTTGGGCCGTCTTCAAATTCACCATTCTCAATACCGGCTTTTACTCTGCTTGTAACTTTATAATATAATGCCGCAAAATAGCCTGCGCGGCTATTGATTTTAATGGATGTGCTTATCTCTTCAGCCAAAGTTTCAAGCACCTGGTTAATAGTGTTAACCGCCATAAAGCATTGTTTTGGTGATGGTAGCAGAAAAATAAGCAAAAAACCATGCAACATCACACTACCACCCATAAAAAAAGATTTTGGAGATTAAAAAAAAAGGTAAATCTTTGGTGTACTAATTAAATAGTACACTAAATCACTAAGAATGATTTCCGTTAAAGACCTTCACTATTCATACGGCAATAAAAAAGTATTCAGCGGGCTGAACCTGCAGGCTTCAAAAGGCTGTATTTATGGTTTGTTAGGCAAAAACGGCACGGGCAAAACAACATTTCTCTACAATCTCGCCGGCTTGCTGTTCCCAGCCAGTGGTAGTATCGATGTGGGAGGGTTTACACCATCAAAAAGACAGCCTGGTTTTTTACAGGAGACATTTATTGTTCCGGAAGAATTTCATTTACCAGATATCTCTAT
Organism: Chitinophagaceae bacterium; assembly: GCA_035550215.1. Lineage (GTDB taxonomy): Bacteria > Bacteroidota > Bacteroidia > Chitinophagales > Chitinophagaceae > JABDFW01. Next base: position 68,849 of record DASZPM010000030.1, read on the forward strand.
CAAAAATTTTATTAAATATACAAGCCCATTTTATCCATGGTTTATTGAAGAGCGATTTATAGAGTACCTTAATGAGTTCGGCATCCCCGGCAACGTTAATTTGCAAAGTTTGAGCTTTGGACAGAAAAAGAAAGTACTCATAAGTTTTGCCATTGCCGCCAATACCAGCCTTCTGCTGATGGACGAACCGACAAATGGGCTTGATATAGCTGGCAAAAGCCAGTTCAAGAAAATAATTGCCGGCTCATTTGATGAAAAAAAATGCATTATTATCAGTTCTCACCAGGTAAAAGATTTAGAGAGCCTTATTGACAGGGTGGTTATAATGGATGAAGGGCGGATTATATTAAACGAGAGTATAAGCCGTATTGGTGAAAAACTTTGCTTTAAAATAAGTTTTGATGCAAATGAAGTGGCTTGGAGTATATATAACGAGCCATTACTGAGGGGGCATGCGGTTGTTGCTGTAAACGTGGATGACGATGAAAGTAAAATTGACCTGGAGATGCTGTATAAGGCAACAATGGCGAACCCTAATCTTATACAATCAATTTTTAACAGCTAACTGAGGCTTTATTATGAACCAGGTACTTGATTTTAGAAGACTGTTTATGCTTATAGCAAGGCATTGGTTTGAAAATCGTAAGGCGTATGGATTGTTTTTTTTAGCAATCGCGGTTTTTTTATGCGGTTGGTTTATTTTTTTCCTGTTGATAGGTAACCCGCATCTTTTTGACCAGGGCAGCCAAATGATAATTTATTTCGTGGGGCTTTTTGCATCCGGTTGCTTATCAGCAGCCTTTCTTTTCAGGGACTTTAGTAATAAGGCTAAAAAAATAACGTACCAATTACTGCCGGCAGCTACGCTTGAAAAACTGGTATGCGTATTATTTTATGGTGTGTTGATTTTTTTTGTTGCCTACACGTTCATTTTTTTTGTAACTGATTTTTTTGCGGTAAAAATGGCGAACAGTGCGACCAGCGGTTTAATGAACAGCAACTCATTAAGTGCAGTTGAATGGAGACAACGCTTTGGCATTACAACAACCTTATATCCCGCAAAAACAGTCAACATTTTTTCACCCGGTGTTGATAGTTTTATTTTCTACCCGGGTGATACTGCCGAATTGTTTTCGGCCTTTTTTCCTATACAGTCGGCTTTTATTCTTGGGTCGGTATATTTTACCAAAAACAGTTTCTTTAAAACAATTGTAGCGTTACTGGTTATGTTCATGATATTTTTTATAGTTATGGGTAAAATGTTTACACCAATGTTTCCAGCAAGTTCACAAACATTTAATTCATTTACAATAGTTAAAACTTTTAATGGAGCGGGCGATGAAACTATTTATTCATTACCGTTCTGGATTGGAAATATTGCTGATTTTTTGGTGAAGTTTGTTATTACGCCTGTTTTGTGGGTAGCAACCTACTACAGGCTGAAAGAAAACGAAATATAAGTTCAAATTTTTGGTATGGATTTCAGGGAGTCTCAACCTATATACTTACAAATCGCTGACCACGTTTGCGAGAAAATTCTCTTGCGGGAGTGGAAGCCTGATGGCCGTATCCCTTCAGTGCGTGAACTGGCCGTTCAGCTTGAAGTGAATCCAAATACGGTGATGCGGACGTACGAACATTTGCAGCAGCAGGAGATTATATATAATCAAAGAGGAATTGGTTATTATGTTTCACCAAACGCACAAAAAACAGCGCTTAAGTACAGGAAAAATGAGTTTACGGAAAAAGACCTGCCGGTATTGTTTAGAAATATGTATTTGCTGGAGATTGAAGCAGATGAGTTACAAAGGTTATATGAAAAATATGTAAGACTTCATTTTTCTGCCAATATGAAATAGTAAAATAATATGGCTCATTTTACTATAAACATTAAGCCAGGGTATGACACAATAAGACTATAAAAACACAGTGGTAGGCTTGTATGAATCTGCAAAAAACGAAAATGAATGAAAAAGAGTAACAAAATATTACTTACACTCTCACTTGGGATATTTGGCTTTTTAGCAACTTCTCAGGTTATACTTCACTACAAATATGTTAATAAAAAAGCTACCCCTTATGGCAAGTTTGAAGCATTTTTTTACAATGAATATAAACCTGTCGGAATACACCACGTAATGATAGAAGATATTGCCCGTATACAGTTGTTACAGGCAGACTCCGAAAAGCTGCTTATTGAGAAAAGTGATTTGCAATACGCCAGCTATAAAACTTCCGGGGATACGCTTATTATTAAAGGATATAACCCGGCGGAACATGGTTTAAATTACAGGCCTAATTATTCTCCGCAGGATATAAAGTTATTTATGCCTGCGGGTGACGATGTATATGCTATTAATTCAACTGTAAGTCTTAGGGGCGCGGGGGTGTCAGCAAAAGCTTCCTCGTGGCACGTAAAGCTTTATAATAGCGGGTTTTATACCCGTTTAGATAATTATACTGATTCTGTTGACAGGTATTTTGATACTGTTTTTGTTGACGCGGCCAGCAAAAGTGGCGTCTTTTTATATCGTAACGATAAATTTAAAAACATAAATGCCCGCCTCGATAGCTCACTGATTAATGATGATAAAGCAAAAATTGACAGTATACATATATTGACCGACAGCAATTCAACTGTAATTGTAAACGGCAATAATATTTTTAAATTAAACACCTCGGTCATAAAAAAATAACAGGTACACTTTAATTATTCCAGATAGCGCCGAAACAACCGACGGGTTTCGGAAGGCAGTGTTTTGCTAAAAAAACAGGGCTGATCATCTATCAAAATGGCCGGCAGGTAAGCTATTGTATTCACTCATTAAAAAATATATTATGCAGTTATCTATTCAATCACTTTCAAAAACATACTCCAACGGGGTGCAGGCAATAAAGAATGTTTCCTTAACGCTGAACGAAGGGATGTTCGGCCTGCTTGGCCCCAATGGGGCCGGTAAATCGTCGCTTATGCGCACCATAGCAACATTGCAGGAAGCTGATGAAGGAAGTATTTCATTTGATGAAATTGATGTTTTAAAACAGAAAACCGCGCTACGAAGAGTATTGGGTTATTTGCCGCAGGAGTTTGGCGTTTATCCAAAAATATCTGCGGAAGAAATGCTTGACCATATTGCACAGCTCAAAGGCGTTGCTGATAAAAAAGAAAGAAGAGAGTTAGCAGGCTACCTGCTTGACAAGGTGAACCTGGCAAAAGATAAAAAAAAGAACCTCGGCACTTACTCCGGCGGTATGAAGCAGCGTTTCGGCATTGCGCAGGCATTAATAGGAAAGCCTAAGCTGATAATAGTAGATGAGCCCACTGCAGGCCTTGACCCTGCGGAAAGAAACCGGTTTTATAACCTGCTGAGCGAAATAGGAGAAAATACGATTGTAATACTCTCAACACATATCGTGGAAGATGTAAGCACACTTTGTTCCCGCTTTGCAATTATTTTCCAGGGGCAGGTATTATACTCAGGTACGCCTGACGAAGCAGTGAATGAACTGGAAGGCAAAATATTCAGCAAGTCAATTCTAAAATCAGAAATAGCAGATTACAGCAGCCGTTTCAAAGTTATTTCCACACAGTTAAAAGCAGGGCAATTGTATATACGTATTCTTTCAGAGGCTGACCCCGGTAACGGCTTTTCAAAAACCGCCCCTAACCTGGAAGACGTTTATTTCAGCAATATCGGGCAAAAAACCGACATCAATACTTTGTAAGTACCGGGTTTTATCTTCTAATAACATCAACTAATCATCATGTTCACCAAAATATTTTTGTTTGAATTACAATACCGGTTAAAAAGACCAGCAGTGTATGTTTATTTCCTGCTCGCCTTTTTGTTTACCGGTTTTGCTTTTGCAAAAGGCGCTATGCCGCTGGATGGAAAGCAATTGATAAACGGCACCTACGCAATTGCTTTTTATACCGCAATTATGAGTCTTATGATGATGCTGCCAAGCTCATCAATAATGGGTATCCCGCTGTACAGGGACATAGAATATAACACAAAAGAATACTACCTCTCCTATCCTATCACCAAAGCCGGCTACTTTTGGGGGAGATTTCTTTCATCGTTCTTATTTGTATTAATTATAGATATTGCAGTGCCGCTTGGGGCATATTTCGGCACAAAGGCAGGGCCAGCTTTTGGATGGGAACTTGCATCACGTTACGGACCAAATTTGCTGATTAACTACCTGCATCCTTTTCTTTTTATTGCGGTGCCGAATTTATTTTTTGTATCAGCGCTATTTTTTGGCCTCGTAGCAGCAACAAAAAATGTAAAAGTTATTTATACAAGTGGCGCATTGTTGTTTCTCGGCTATATGATAGCCAATTTTTTTATCCGTGCATCAACCAGTATGGATGTTATTTACCTGGCAGATCCCTTTGTTGCCAACGGGTTAAATTATGAAAAAGGCCTGCAGACAGTTGTGGCGAAAAACACTTCGCTGGTAACCACCCACGGGCTTTTACTATGGAACCGCGTGTTATGGACAGGCGTTGGCGCAGCTATATTGTTATATACTTACCTGCGTTTTAATTTTGAAAGATTTTTTAGTGGCCGTAGAGATAAAAAAGTAAGCAGCAAACCACCAGCCAAGTATACCCAGCCCGCTTTTAATGTTAGTTATAGCAAAGGCTATGCAAGAAAAACTCTATATACATTAACTAAGATAGAAGTAAAAAATATTATTCGCGATACTTATTTCTGGCTGATGATTGGTGGCGGAACTCTTTTCCTGGGTATGGTGTTTTGGCACATGTGGGGCCGGTTTTGGGTGCCGGATTTCCCCAGGACAAGTATGATTTTAATGGCTTTTGACAATAACTTTCTGGTTTTTATTTTTTGCATCATCATGTTTTATACCGGCGAAACAATTCATCGCGAAAGAACAACACGTTATGCTTTTATAAATGATTCACTACCCCCCGCCGACTATATTTTAAACGCTGCAAAGTTTTTAAGCATATTGGCAGTAGCCTTTTTTCTTACAACAATGCCAATGCTGATAGGCATTTCGGTTCAGCTAATGAAAGGGTACACACATATTAACCTGCCTTTATATTTTACCGTGTTATACCTGGTGGTTTTACCTGCGTGCATCGAAATGGTAATGTTTGCTTTCGCTATGCATATCTGCATCAATAACAAGTTTGCTGCACTGGGTACGGGTATTGCGTTGTGGGTATTATTTGTTCTGGCCAATCAGTCAGGATGGATGGACTACCACCTGCTCTTGTATTCATACACGCCAAACTTCGGAATCTCTGACATGGATGGTATAGGGCACATGCTGGGTCCTGTCTCATGGTTTAACCTATACTGGCTGCTGTTTGGTGCACTACTTTTACTGGCAGGCTATCTTTTTTATGTGCGCGGGACAATTTCCTCTTTCAGGGAAAGGTGGCAGTTGGCTAAGGAACGCTTTAAAGGCAGAACAAAGCGCACGGCAGTAGTGTTATCAGCCGCATTTATTGCCACCGCCGGCTATAATTATTACAATGTAAGCTATGTAAACAGTTACTATACGCGTAACGAAAATGTTGAAAGGGCAGCCATTGCTGAAAAAACAATGAAACATTATGAGGATATGCCCCTGCCTTCAATTATAAACATAAAATTGTATGCTGATATCTTTCCTGCGGAACATAAAGCAGGTTTTAAAGCATACGTAACGCTGGTAAACAAAACAACTGTACCCATAACACAGTTGCTGCTTGATGGAGACAATATAAGCGATTATACGCTTTCTTACAATGGCAGCGTACTTTCATACACAAATCCATTAATTTTCAAAAGAGGAAAGTTTAATTTTTTAAAGAGTAAAGCAGATAGTTCAGCCTACCGGCTGTATACTTTATCAAAGCCCTTAATGCCATTGGATACTGCCATTGCAGAAGTTAATTCATTTAAAGAATACAAAGGTTTCGGTAATTACTTATTTGGTACGGATATATTAAAAAATGGCACAGCCATCGGACCAGGCTTACCGGGGCTTGGCTATGACGATGACGAAGAACTGACTGATGAAGATGACAGGGCAAAATATGGTTTACCCAAAAAAACCGGGGAATTTGCAGGCAAAAATGATACTACCGGCGCTAACTACCTTTTAACGGGCATTCAATCCGGGCTTTTGAAGTTTGATATTATTATCAGTACCTCGGATGATCAAATTGCAGTGGGGCCGGGGGATTTTAAAAAACACTGGCAGGAAAATGGCCGGAACTATTTTGAATATGTAAGTAACCCGCAAGGTGTCTATTCAGGTATCGGCATTTTTTCAGCCCGCTATACTACTCTCACAAATAGCGTGACGCTAAAAGATGGCAAAACAGTTGGTATTGAATTGTTATATCATCCCAGCCATAACGCCAACCTGCAAAGATTTATGTCAGCTTATAAAGATGGTTTAAAGTATTATACAAACTGGGGCTCTTATCCTTTTACCCAAATGCGCTTAGCCGAATTATCTGCCTATAACAGGGATGTAAATTCGATGGCAGGTACAGACGCCTTTTCTGAGAATTTTGGCTGGAATGCTAATTTTACTAGCCCGTCGCAATGGGATTATTGCTATTACTCGGCCGCACAGCAATTAGCTAAACAATGGTGGCTTGTACAGGTGGCGCCAAACCACACCAAAGGCTCAAGAGTTATTACAGACGGGCTTTCCAAATATGCGGCAATATTAATGATGAAGAAAAAATATGGAGCTGATAATATAAGGAATATTATCAGTAGTGAACTGGACGGGTATTTGTGGGGACGCGGCCGTACTGTAAAAGATCAAAACCCCCTCCTCACAGCAAACAGGTGGAACGAATGGGATAATAAAGTTGGTATAGCTTTATACGGTCTGGAAGACCTTATTGGGGAAGACAGCATTAATACAGCATTACGGGAGTTTTATAATACTTATGCATTTAAAACAAAGGCGCCTTATGCCGGAAGCAAAGACTTATATTACTATTTAAAAAAGCATGTACCTGACTCACTGCAATATTATTTAAAGGATACCTGGGAAAAAATTACTTTTTACGATAACAAGGTTGACTCAGTAACTTCAACATCGTTAGGTAACAATAAGTATAGGGTATCGTTTACCGTTAGCACTTCCAAAACTTACGAGGATAGTGATGGGAATGAAACACAGGCAGCAATGAATGATTATATAGATATAGGTGTTTTTGCCGTAGATTCCCAAAACAAAAAGGGCTTCATGCAGACAAATCCTTTATACCTGCAAAAGTGTAAACTGACGCAGGGTGAGCACCACTTTGAGATTATTGTGACGGGAAAACCCGCTTCGGTAGGAATTGACCCGTTATTAAAGTTGATTGACAAAAATCCCGGAGATAATATAAGGGGTCTTTAGTGCGGTCGGCCGGTGCTTACCAGTTATTTAATCGTGATTGTTGCTGAAATGTTATACGCTGATTATTACTACAACCGACGCGGCCTAACCGGCAATAAATAAAATGAAGCGGCTATTCGCTTGAAATCTGCTGTTAAATAATTAAACCAACAACGGGAGTTTCAAATGGATGGCCGCTTTTAAATAAAAAAACAGGCCTTGACATTAACCCTCTTCGTCAACCTTAATAAAATTTCCATCAACATCAAATACCAGGTCTTTCCCTTTTACTTCTGCCTCGTATGTAATTACACCCGCCGCGTTGGTTATTTTGCCGGCTTCTTTAATCGTGGCATTGGTATAATGTTCCTTCACATATTTCGCTACATTGGCGGGTAATTTATTTATGGCAATAGCCATTTCATATTCCACAAAATCGCCGGTGGGCGAGAACTGTGCAGCATTATCTTCACCCGAGCGCCCTCCCCAGTTAGCTTCAAAATTGCCATTTTCTTTTTCCCACGATATTTTTGTTGCTGCGGGATATTTTTTTAACAATGCAGTTTTAACGGCGGCAGGCACATCTTTGGCTTTTACATCCTGTGCCAATAAACAATTGGCAGATACAATAAAAACCAATACTCCTGAAATTAAAATCTTTTTCATACACTTATTTTTAGGAATGTAAAATAGTCTCCAAATCTGGAGGTAACTTGAAGCAGGTTAGGCTATCCTTCTGGTGCCGGCATTGCATTATCGCGGTTGTTATCTTTATCCTTTTTAAATTCCAGTTTGCCAAATTTCCATGTAAAATTGATGCCAATTGAACGGAAAGGCACTTTTCTTACGCTGTTAACCACAAAATTTGCCCCGGTAACCTGGGTGCGCTGGTTTACATACTCACTTAATATGTTATTGGCGGTTAAAGCAAGGCTACCTTTTTTATTCCAGAATTGTTTTCGCAGGGCCATACTGTACGAAGTAAATGAAGGGTACCTGCCCTGTACCTCATGTCTTGCCGAATTAAAGTTACCAAAAAATTCCGCAGCAAAGGTAGGCGCAAACTGGTAGCTGATATTCATGTTAATGCGGTAATTAAAGCTATTGGCATTCAAGCCTGGGTCTAATGCGTTAACAGTATGCCTGTAAAAAAAGAAAACATTTGTTCTTACATCAAGTTTCGTAGTAAAATGCAGGTCTCCGAAAAGATTCATTCCCATATTTTTTTCAAGGCCGATATTTTCGCTGGTACTTACAGCAACGTTATTATAAGTTGTATCCCCAACGGTTAGCGAGGGGTAGTAGACTATATAGGGCTGAATGTCATGGTTGGATGTGCGGTAAAACGCTGTTACCATAAAAGAGCCTGATTTACCAAGGTCCCTGTTATAACTCAATTCATAACGGTTACCTATTTCAGGCAAAAGATATGGATTGCCTTGTGAAATATTATTGGGGTCGCTGGTATTTATAAAGGGGTTTAGGTCGCGATAATCGGGCCTCTCTATGCGCTTAGAATAGCTCAGCTTTAAAGTTTGATTATTGGGCAGCTTCTTCATAAAAAATATAGATGGTACAAACGTGTTATAGCCTGGTGATTTTACCTGCTGTTGCGCGTTAGAGAAAAAAGAACTAATATCAGTACGTTCATACCTGCCACCAATTTTGGCATCAAACCATGTTGATACCGGGAAGCTTATTTCTGAATAAAAAGCATACACTTTTTCGTGGTAAGTAAGGTTGTTTGATAAAAATTCGTCCTGCAAAAACAATTTAGTACCGGGCTGAAGCGACAATACGTCAGAAGCGCTGGTTATATCTCTTCCCCAAAATTTACCGCCCGTTCCCAACTTAACATTTTTACTAAGCGGCTGTGTATAATCAAGCTGTATCTCAGTTTCATTTTCCTTACCGGGGTTAACACTGTTTACGCCATAATAAAGTGAATCCTGAGGCTGTAACAATTGGTTATTATTGGCAATCCTTCGGCTGTTACCAAAGCTTGTGTTGGCTGAAAACTCAAGTTCCTGGTCCTCTTTATCAAATGTTCTCCTGTAATTAATGCTTGCATCAACATTATGAAAATGAAATAAATTGTACGTATTGTTTAGAGAGGCGAGGCTTGACAGCAGGCCGCCGGCAGCATCGGTTGCCGTTTGCAACTGGCTAACCAAACCGCTGCCAGACCCTCCGAAATTGTCGTAGTTTATTGCCCCGGAGAAATTGTTCTTTTTCTTATATGTCCAGTCAAAACCCAGGCCTGACTCTATCCCATGCCGGACAAATTGAGATGCCCCATCCTGCATTAACAGTATTGTTGATTTATTTGCAGAGTCAAATGAAGTGCGGTTAGAAGAACTGGGCTGTTCGGCCGCAAGCCTGGCATTACCGCTTACAAAAGCATTCATGCCAAATGTACCGCTCCGGGCATTAAAGTTGAAGGAGCCATTTTCCTGTCGTGTGCCAGCAGTCACAGAAAGGTTTCCGTTAACGCCACGGGAATTATCCTGTTTCAATATAATATTGATAATGCCACCAAGCCCTTCGGCATCATATTTAGCGCCGGGGTTAGTTATTACCTCTATGCTTTTTATCTGGCTTGCGGGAATGGATTGCAGCACGTCACTGAGGTTACTGCCAAATGCCGACGACGGCTTTCCGTTAATGAGGAACCTGATACTTGAACTGCCGGCCAACTCTACGTTACCATCCACATCTACTGAAACCTGCGGAACCTTTTTTAAAACATCTGTCGCCACCCCACCTTGTGATGTAAGATCCTTTTCCGCGTTAAACACGAGTTTATCAATCCTGTTGTCAATAAGCTTTGCTGTTGTAGTTACGGTAACACTTTGCAAAACTGCCGCATCTTTCGCCAGTGCAATAATGCCTGTGCTATAAGAAGAAATAGCGGGTGTTATGGATATATTTGCAATGGTTTTCTTTGAATAACCAATAAAATCAACCACTACTGTATATACCCCGTCTGGCAAATTTGTGATTTTAAAAAAACCTTTACTGTCTGTTGTTGTTCCCGTTAAAGGCGTCATATTGCCACCGGCATATACCGAAATAGTCGCATAATCTATATTTTGGCTGGAAACAGAATCAATTACCCTTCCGCTTATTTTGCCCGGTAATCTCCTACCGGCATTTCTCTGCGTATAGCCCTGGAAACAGGCAAGTATAAACAACGCGGCCAATAGTACTTTCATCAACAATATTTATTGCCGGCAAAATTGGTTAATCATTCTGTTTAAAACCTGAAGAATACTTGCAAAATTTTTGAGAAATATTGATGACGCCAACCGGTATAATATTGCCCATCGCCCTTTTGCGCCATTTCATCGAAAAAAGGCGGGCAACAAAAAAGTACGGGGTAGTTTTACACATATAAGGTCTGGGTTGAAAAATGGAAGCCTCCCGCTTTTCAGCAGGAGGCTTTATTTAAGCATTTTTCCGGCTGATTTTGTTGTTTTCTTTTTCCTCTTTTTCTGCCTCTGCCCTTTCCTTCTTTAGGTCAATCCGTATAAATGCAAAAATGCTCATGTATATATTGGCTATCCAAACCAGCGCAAAGCCCGCTATTAAATATCCCCGCCAGTTATCATATAACAACCTGTATTTTGTAATAACCAATATAGCCGCAGTAACATAATGGCTGAAACAATATTCACAGGTGAACACGTAAAAGAATTTTCGCTTGAAAAAGCCCAGGCTTTGTTCGCTGCGTTTTTTACAAAATTCACGCGGTTCGCGAAAAACTTCTTCGTGTGTTACCGTCCATGCAATACAGGCAATTACCATTGCAAGTAAAAAAAGGGTTAATACAGGCGCGCCTTGTGCCATCTTTTTTACAGCAATAACATCTTTATTCGGTTTTTGTTGAATAACCACCCGGTATAAAAAAGCCGGTGACGTTCGTCACCGGCCTTTTTTAGCTCACTCCTGCCAAAGCATTTATAATTTTCTCATCTTAATATTCTTAAACCAAACCTTTCCGTCCCCGTGGTAATCTTGCAGGGCTATATGCCCTGATTTTGACATGCCATAACCGGGGGCATCTTTCCATTTTCCATGTTCCTTTGCCGCCTTCCATTCGGGGCTCCATAATTCATATTCCACCACCTTTTTTCCATTAAGCCAGTGTTCCACATGGCCTTTATTTACAATTATTACAGTATGGTTCCACTCGCCAATGGGCTTTGTAGCATCAACACTGGGCGCCTTAATAGCGTAGGCAGCGGCGGCTTTCTGGTAATCTTCAATTTTGCCTTTGTAACCTTCGTTGTCCAGCACCTGGTATTCCGGTCCGCTCAAATAACTCTGCTCGTATTGTTCGGTTACCATATACATTATGCCGCTATTGGCATTTGGCTCAACTTTCCAGTCAATTTGTAATTCAAAATTTTCATATTCATCGTTGGTTATCAGGTCTGCATATTTCTGTTCCGGTGTTTTATGGCAGTACAACGTACCGCCTTCAACAGACCATGAGCCGGTCTTGTGCTGGTATGTACGCCAGCCATTGGTTGAGGCTCCGTCAAAAAGCAATACATAACCCTGTTTTTTTTCTGATGGTGTTAGCGTGTTGTCCATAGCAGGCGTTTTATGATTTTTATGCATTTGCCGGGCGGATGCTGAAATAAATAAACCATAACAAATTGCAGTTATTGCGAGGCATGCAATAAACAGATTCTTTTTCATACAAGCTTTATTGAAATTTGAGAAGAAAGTGAAGATAATAAGTTTATGGGAATAATCCATTGGCAATAAAATGGACTGAAAACATTATTCATATCGTTAAACTCCTATAAATTTACAACCCCAATGTGTTTGATATGAGAAAGATTACTGCCGTATTGTTATTGAGCATTTTTTTTGCATGTAAATACAAACCTGCAGAGACAAGCGCTGAGTTGAGAGAGCGGTTAAAAAAAACGATGGCCGATTTCTTATACAAAAACAATCATGTGGATTCCGGCGAAGTAAAATATGATGTTCTTGATGTGGTATATTACGAAAACCCGGGCGACTATGTGTGCGAGTTTAAGGTACACATGCATGAGCGGAATTTAGATACCACAGGCATGATGAGCGCAAGAATAAGCAAAGACATGACACACGTTTTCAGGAGATATTGATAATCAACATATTACCAGGTTCTTAACCCGGCATCATTCAGTTTTAAAGCCAAGTGCCGTTACATACCCCTTATTGACAGTGCAATTTTTAAACCTGCAATTTTGTAAAAATCCATCCAGCGCTTTTTTTATTTCATCCATATTTTTTGGCCTTGCCTTACGAATGTCAGCAAAGGTGGTGCGCGGCGAATCAGCGTAAGCCATCACTTCATCATAAAATTGCGGCACCGGAAAAGTTACAAAGCCGCGGGTATTATCAATTTTCTTATAAGGCCAAAAATGCCAGCCAACATTATTTTGTTCAAGCATCACCCTGAAGCTGTCAACCCAGCCATCGGTATTTTCGCCGGTTTCGCCGCAGTAAATGGGCACATTATATTTATCCCTGAAATCAAGATAATCCTGTATTACCGATTTTGTGGGCGGTGTCCAGTATTTATGAAAAGTATACATCGCTTTGCTGTCAAAAGGCTGCCCGAAAATTTTAAAATTGCTATCCCATTGCGCCCCGCCCAAAATTACAATGTGGTTTGTGTCAACTGAACGGATAGCGGCTGTTATGCTTTTAAACACAGGCTCCAGGTGCGGGTTAAATTTATCTTTATCAAAATAAGTAGCAATAGGCTCATTCAGCATATCGTACCCTAATACCGTGGTTTCATTTTTATAATGTGCTGCTATCTTCTTCCAGATGGCAGCAGTTTGCTTTTGGCTCTCTTCACTTTCAAACAAAAAAGGGTAACCATAACCGTCATCAATATTATCCCCGGTTTGGCCGCCCGGGGCACAGTGCATGTCCAGTATAACGTATAATCCTTCTTTTTTACACCAGCCAATCACCCTGTCCATCAGCATAAAACCACGTTTATCGCCATGACTGCCTAAATACGTTTCATCTGAAAAAATCCGGTAGTTAAAAGGTATGCGTATTGAGTTTACCCCTATTGATTTAAGGTAATGAATATCATCCTCGGTTATATAGGTGTTAAGATATTTTTGCCAGAATGCTTTTGCGTCAGCGGGGCCAAGCAATTCAGTAATTACTTCATCAATAAGCCGGGGTGAGCTTATATCGCCAAATTTGAACATGTATCCTTCCGGCACAAGCCAGTTACCAAGGTTTGTTCCCCTTATCAAAAATGGTTTCCCGTCCGTCCCTATCACCTCTTTTCCTTTAACACTTATAAATTTACTTTGTGCAGAACTGCTGAGGCTATATGCCAGGAAGAAGACAAGGATAAATTTTATTTTCATGATGGCTGATATTGTGCTGTATGCCTCAAAAATATAGATTATGTTTTATTGAACAAGAAGATGGTTTATTTTTGGCAGGCAGGTAAAGCGAAAAATTATGTCATTACTACTTAACCGAAATTCTTTTGGCAATGAGGCTAATAAAGGCAATACGTTAACAAGACAGGAAGCAGAAGAATTATTTAAATCATGGGTGTTGAACCCAAAGTTACAATTACACATGAAGCAGGTGGCCTATTTAATGAAGTGTTGGGCCGCTGAAAAAGAAGGGCTGGATGAAGCCGGGCAATGGCAGTGGGAAATGACCGGGCTGCTGCATGATGCAGATTGGGACCAATGGCCTGATTTACATTGCAGTAAAATTATTGAAGAACTGGAAAACAGGCAGGTTGACCCAGGAATTATACACGCAATAGCAAGCCATGGCCCATTACATTTTGGTGTGGAACCGGAAACAAATATGGATAAAATGCTTTTTGCCTTTGATGAGTTGAGCGGTTTAATACACGCTTACTCGCTGATGAGGCCGGGCGGTTATGAAGGAATGGATGTAAAAGGCGTGAAAAAAAGGCTAAAGGAAAAAAGCTTTGCCGCCAATGTATCCCGCGACGATATTAATGACGCCTGTAACAGGGCAGGTATTACGATTGACGATTTGATTACTTTTATTATACCAAGGCAGACTATGGTACCAAATAATTAACCAAAAAAAAGTAACTGTGGAATTTAGCCTGCAAAAATCAATAGAAGTACTATCGGCAACGCCAGCAACACTTGATGCCTTGCTAGGAGGTCTTAGCGGTAGATGGGTTGAGAATAATGAAGGGGAAAATACCTGGAGCCCTTATGACGTTGTAGGCCACCTGGTTGTTGCTGAGAAAACTGATTGGGTGGTGAGAATGGAGGTAATTCTTTCCGATGCAACTGATAAAACATTTCCTCCTTTTGACCGCTTTGCACACTTTATTGAAAGCAATGGTAAAACACTAAAGCAATTACTGGATGATTTTAAAGCTGTAAGAGAAAAGAACATCAATATCCTTCTGTCGAAAAATCTAACTGCCGCGGACCTTGCTAAAACAGGTATTCACCCTGCTTTTGGTGAAGTAACGTTAGGTCAACTATTGTCAACCTGGACAGTTCACGACCTTAACCACCTGGTGCAAATTGCAAGGGTGATGGCTAAACAATATTCGGAAGCTGTAGGCCCGTGGAATCAATATTTGTCAGTGCTTAAACGCTAACTCATTTGTTATATATTGCCATAGCCTTAATGTGCATCATTATTGTGGCCGGGTTCATGTACCGTTCATGCATCATAGGTTTGTCAATATTATCGGCGCCGTCATAATTATTGGTATGCAGCGTGGCGCGCACAAACCTGCTCCATGCTAATAGCTGGTAGCCAAGGCCGTGGGCAATACAAATGCTGTCGGTACGGTATTCAAACCTGTCAATATACTTTGACGAAATATGCCTTACACCCGACCATGCAAGGTTTATAAAACTTCGGTGTATAAAATCTGAGACATGGCTTAATTCATGGCCTATTACACCAATCTGTGCATTAAAATTCATGGGGTCAAGCCTTATGGGTTCCAGTTTCCAGTAACTGCTGTCACTTATAGTAATTGTAAACCTGCGGGCGGTACGTGAAAAAATACCACGGGCAACAGGTCTTGTCTGCAAAAGCGAATACGCAGGCTTTACAATAAATGCTATATGGGTGTTTTTCAACTCCGGGAAATATGACAGGGCAATAAGCGCCTGTAACGCAAATTTACCCGGTAATACTTTATTGTTGCCGTATTCTTTGAGCAGTTGCAGGCTATCCTGCGTTGTAAAGTCATCATGCTTAAAAATCTCCACGGGCTTTTGTGCCTTTATAGCAGCAGGCACCACTAACATAAAAAGAAAAAATAGTATGCCTGTCTTCATATAATAAAGTTATGGAAGCAATAGAATATTCGTTGCTAAAAATCAATCAATTACTGTTCCCAAATACTGTTTGCCGTATTGCAGCGGGGTAACTTTTGTAATATCTTTAAAATGCCGGTTAAAGTTTGAAAGGTTGTTAAAACCGCACTCGTAACAAATACGCGCTACCGTCAGTTTATTTTCAATCAACAACTTGCAGGCATACCCAATCCTTACTTCCAGCAAAAATTGCCAGTAAGTTTTAAGCGTGCGCGTTTTAAAGTACCGGCAAAAGGAATGCGGGCTGAGATTTGCCACCTTTGCTATCTCTTTTATAGATAATTCTTTTTGAAAATGAGTAAAAGTATAATCGTATATAGTATTTATTTTATCAGTGGTAGCGAGTGAATACGATTTCAAAAAAACGGCGCTGGCCAAAAACTTATAGTCTTTTGATGTGGCAATAGTGGCCAGCATCTCAATCAGCAAAATAATTCTCGCTGCATCACCTGCTTGTAAAGCCGCCTCCATTTTTGGCAAAAGCAAGCGTTTTGTTTTACCTGTTATTTTAATGCCGCGTTTTGCTTTTTCAAGTACTGCTTTTATATGTTTCATTTCGGGCAGTTCAAGAAAATCGCTGCCCCAAAAATCTTTTTTAAAGTGTATGGCTACTGCCTCTACAAACAGTTCGGGGTCGTTTTTAAAATAAGCGGCATCGCTCCGCCACAAATGGGGCAAATTAGCCCCAAGCAATACAAGGTCATTATCTTTAAATTGCTCTATATTATCCCCCACCAGGCGCATCCCGGTTCCTTTTCTTATAAGGGTAAGCTCTACCTCCGGGTGATAATGCCAGTGGTTGTACAGGTGCGGGTATATATCTTCCTTAATACTAAACGAATTGTTTCCCGTATCAACCTTGCGCAATATTGGCTTCATGCCATGAAAATAAAAATAAATAAATACACTGCAAAATGCTGATGCCAATATAGTATCATTATTCGCTAAAAGGCTGCCATTTTAGTGTAAGGTGAATACGTTAACTTGCAGCTTTTAGCTGTAACGCGCACAACATAATTGCCAAAAAAGTGAAAAATACTATATCCTCTCCGCAGACTTTAGTTGATAACGCGGTTGAAAAGGCTTTCGCCGCTTGCATGGAGTATAAGAAAATTCCTGTTGTAAAGAAAGTGACATTTTTACGTACTATCGCGGCCGAAATTACTGCAGCAGGACCGGCTATAATACCTGTAACACACAGGGAAACGCATTTGCCCCTGCCCAGGCTTGAGGGAGAATTAATAAGAACCACTAAACAAATAAACCTCTTTGCCGACCTGCTGGAAGAAGGGGCATGGGTAAGAGCGATAATTGATAAAAAGACCGACCCACCCTCGGATATCCGGCAGCAGCAGGTGCCTCTCGGCGTTGTAGCTGTTTTCGGCGCAAGTAATTTTCCTTTCGCTTTTTCGGTTGCCGGGGGTGATACTATTTCGGCATTGGCTGCAGGCTGTCCCGTTGTGCATAAAGCGCATCCTGCACACCCCGAAACCTGCGGTATGGTGGCAGCATGTATAGAAGGTGCAGCCGCTAAAACAAATATGCCTGCCGGCGTTTTTTCAATTGTGGAAGGTTTTGAAACAGGCCTGCAACTCGTTACCCATCCACTGGTTAGTGCAGTTGCTTTTACCGGCTCTTTCAGGGGAGGAAAAGCCTTGTACGATGCTGCGGTGCGGCGCGAAAAACCAATACCGGTATATGCAGAGATGGGAAGTGTAAACCCCGTGTTTATTTTGCCGCATGCCTTACAGCAAAACGGTTTTGACATTGCTTCAAAACTGGTGGCTTCAAACCTGCTGGGTACAGGGCAGTTTTGTACAAACCCGGGCGTTGTAATTATGCCGCCCCTCCACGATGCTAAAAGTTTTTTGGACACTTCGGCGCAACTCATTGCCAACAGCAAAGGCGGGGTAATGCTTACCGGCGGTATACATGCTGCTTATAACAACGGCGTGCAAAAATTTGCCGGTAATAAAGCGGTGACAATTAAAGCAAAAGGCGCCGGGGTTGATGAAGAACATATTCCTTCACCACATTTATTTGTAACAACCGCGGAAGAGTTTCTTACCGATGAACAATTGCAGGAGGAAGTTTTTGGACCGTCATCCTTATTTGTTGAAACAAGTGACAAAACAGAATTATATAATGTTGCGGGTGCTATGCATGGCCAGCTAACCGCGACTGTATGGGGAACAGAGCAAGACCTGCAAGAATATGCAGGTTTGGTGGCGATATTAGAAGACAAAGCAGGCAGGCTTCTTGTAAACGGCGTACCAACAGGGGTTGAAGTTACTGCCGCCATGGTGCATGGAGGCCCCTACCCTGCAACAACTGATAGCCGGACCACATCCGTAGGCACGGATGCCATTTACCGCTTCACCCGGCCTGTATGCTATCAAAACTTCCCGCAATTCTTATTGCCCGAAGCATTAAAAGATGATAACCCTCTTGGAATTGTACGCATGATTAACGGGAAGCTTTCAAAAGATTAATAGAAAAATCCAATTAATAAACAATAGTATGAATAAGACTTTGAAAATTCACCCATCGGATAATGTAGATGTAGCATTAACTAACCTGCAAAAGGGAGACGTGGTAAATGGTTATGGAGAGCAAATTGTTTTGCTGGAAAATATACCCGCAAAACATAAATATGCCGCAAAGCATTTTAAGGAAGGGGACGAAATAATAATGTATGGAGTGCTGGTGGGCAAAGCCGTACATGAGATTGAAAAGGGCGCCTTGATAAATACAAAAAACATTACACATGCTTCCGGCAGTTTTGGCTTAAAAGAAAGAAAAACAGGCTGGCATAAACCGGATGTTGCCAAATGGCAAAACAAGAAATTTATGGGCTATCACCGTGCTGACGGTAGTGTGGGTGTGGCAAACCATTGGGTGGTGATACCGTTGGTTTTTTGCGAAAATAAAAATGTGGAAGTTTTGCAGGAGGCATTTTCCAAAGCCCTCGGGTATGAACAAAAACAGTCTCCTTACCAGGCGATGGTTGAAAAGTTCGCGGAGATGTATACAAACGGTAAAAATGAGGACGAAATAATTTCTGCTCATTTTTCCCTGGATGAAATTGATGAAAAAAGCGCGAAAGTATTTCAGAATATTGACGGGATTAAGTTTCTTACCCACACGTTAGGCTGCGGGGGCACAAGGCAGGACGCGCGGGCCTTATGCGGCTTGTTAGCCGGGTATATTACCCATGCTAATGTTGCCGGGGCAACTGTATTAAGCCTTGGCTGTCAAAACGCGCAAATGAGCATTTTGCAGGAAGAGATAGCCAAACGCGACCCAAGTTTTTCTAAGCCGCTGGTTTTACTTGAACAGCAGCAGGTTGGCAGCGAACAGGCTTTATTGCAGGAGGCCATACGCCAAACATTTGCCGGCCTTATGCAGGCTAACAAGCTGGAGAGAAAACCCGCGCCAATTTCCAAATTATGTATTGGATTAGAATGCGGCGGTTCTGATGGCTTCTCCGGTATCTCAGCTAATCCTGCCATTGGCTATACTTCAGATATTTTAACGGCGTTGGGTGGCTCAGTAGTACTGTCAGAATTTCCTGAATTATGTGGCGTGGAGCAGGAACTGAGCGACCGCTGCGTGGATGAAGCTACTGCACAGCGGTTTATGGAGTTGATGACTACCTATAATTCGAGGGCTATGGCCGTAGGTTCAGGCTTTTATGCCAATCCCTCTCCAGGCAATATAAAGGATGGGCTTATTACGGATGCAATTAAAAGCGCCGGGGCAGCTAAAAAAGGAGGCACTTCACCCGTAACAGACGTGCTTGATTATCCGGAAAAAATTACAAAGCCGGGCTTAACTTTATTGTGTACACCCGGTAGTGATGTAGAATCGACCACGGCAGAAGTAGGCAGCGGCGCCACCATTGTATTATTTACAACGGGGCTGGGAACACCCACAGGCAACCCGGTTGCCCCGGTGCTGAAATTATCAAGTAATACGGCACTATATAAAAAGATGACAGACATCATTGATATTGACACCGGGACAATTATTGACGGTTCAGAAACAATAGAGCAAGCCGGCGAAAGAATATTGGAGTATGTAGTAAAAGTTGCAAGCGGTGAGGTAAAAGCAAAAGCGGACGCTAACAAACACGATGATTTTATACCCTGGAAAAGAGGAATATCATTATAGATTTCACATCTTGATGAAGAGTTTGTAAAAAGTGTATAATTGAATTTACTATGGTTTATTATCTGTAGTTAATTGCAAGTATATTTACCGTAAAGGTTGGTTTTGATTTGCAAAAAGAGTCCGGGTTAAAAAAAGAGAAAAATCAATTGCCATTATGAAATATTTCAACAGCTATGCTGCGTTGTTTCTTTTATTGTGTACTGCCATGGCTTGTAATCAGCCCTCATCAACAGAAAAATCTTCACTGGCTGATACTTCTTTCAGCCAAGGTTCCTATGCTTACGATGCCGCTTTTTTAAAAAAGAATACTAACAAAGTATTACAATTAGTCAATGGCCAGTCAAAAGTCTTATTGTCTGCAGACTACGAAGGAAGGGTAATGACAAGCACTGCCCTTGGCGATAGCGGTACCAGCTATGGATGGTTGAATTATAACC
The DNA here is from genome assembly GCA_035550215.1 of Chitinophagaceae bacterium. Classification (GTDB taxonomy): domain Bacteria; phylum Bacteroidota; class Bacteroidia; order Chitinophagales; family Chitinophagaceae; genus JABDFW01. The sequence goes on from DASZPM010000030.1 coordinate 89,205, forward strand.
TGATTGGTTCAGGTAAAAAAGTTGCACATTTTAATGCCTTTGGTGGCGAAGAACGCTTTTGGCTCGGCCCGGAAGGCGGGCAGTATTCTCTTTACTTCAAGAAAGGGGATTCATTTACGGTGACCAACTGGCAGGTGCCGCCGCTGGTTGATACTGAACCTTATGATATAGTAAGTGCTGATTCAACACAAGCCATTTTCACAAAAAATGCCACTATTACCAACTACTCAGGCACTAATTTCACCCTTAATATTACCCGCAAAATTCAGTTGCTGGATAAGGCGGAAGTTGAAAACAAGCTTCAAACAACCATACCTTCCGGCATTGACTTTGTAGCTTTTGAAACAGATAACCAGCTAAAAAATACAGGGAGCAATGATTGGAAGAAAAGCACAGGGCTACTATCTATTTGGCTGCTGGGCCAATTTACACCCACTGCAGAAACTAAGGTTATAATCCCGTTTTCCGGTCAAAAAGATGCACATAATTTCATCACTGATAATTATTTTGGAAAGATTCCCGCCGACAGGCTTTTGGTAAAAGACAGTGTGCTGTATTTCCGTTGTGATGGAAAATCCCGCGGTAAACTTGGCCTTTCACCGCAGATTGCCAAGCCAATTGCAGGCAGCTATGATTTTCAAAAAAACATACTGACTATTTTAATTCCGCAGGTAGATAAAAAGGGGGATTATGTAAACAGTAAATGGGAAATGCAGAAACAGCCTTATAAGGGGGATGTGATAAACAGCTATAATGACGGCCCGATGGCTGATGGTACACAACTTGGCCCCTTTTACGAAATTGAATCATCATCAGCCGTGAAAGAACTTAAGCCGGGGGAAGTGCAGGAATACAGCCAGGCGACCTGTCATTTCCAGGGAGACTACGCGTCACTGAAGGCGCTGGCTAAACAATTGCTGGGCGTTGACCTGGATGAGGTGAAAAAGTGGTAAAGGATAATTGGTGGTCTTCATCAGTATTTACCTTGAAATTTTTTTGAGTAAGAATAACATGTTATGAAATTATATAAAACAACCATAGGCATTTTATTGCAAAATGATAAGGGCGTTTACCTGCTGCACGAGGATTGGGATGTGCTTATTAACAGGAAAAACCTTTACAGCTATTTGCTGCAGCAGGCCCGCCATAATGAACAGGTTAGCCCTGAAACATTCAGCGAACTCATAAAAAATGACCTCTTCGCTCCCATTGGCTCACAAGAGGTTTGGGCTGCCGGCGTTACTTACCTGCGCAGCCGTGATGCCCGCATGGAAGAATCAAAAGCCGCCGGTGGCGGTGATTTTTATGACAGGGTGTACTCTGCCGAGCGGCCTGAACTATTTTTCAAAGCATTGCCCCAGCGCGTGGTAGGCGACCACCAGGAAGTGAATATACGCAGGGATTCTACCTGGAATGTACCTGAACCCGAACTTACTTTGTATATTAACACTTTTGGCGAGATACAGGGTTATACCATTGGCAATGACATGAGTAGCAGAAGCATAGAAGGGGAAAATCCTTTGTATTTGCCTCAGGCAAAATCATACGAGCGCAGCACGGCACTTGGGCCCTGTCTTTACATACCGCAAAAGCCAATTTCGAAAGATACCACCATCAGCATATCCATTAAACGCAGGGATAAAGAAGTATTTAAAGATGCCATACAGCTTAACAGGATGAAACGCGAGCTTACAGAGCTTGCTGCATTCCTGTTCCGTGAACTTGAGTTTCCATCCGGGTGTTATTTGATGACCGGCACAGGCATGGTGCCGGGTAATGAATTTACATTACAGGTAGGTGATATTGTGTCAATCACCATAGAAGGTATCGGCACATTAACCAACACCGTTGCAATGCGATAACATTTTAAACCTTACTGCATGAAAGAGAAAACCGGCCGTCGTTCATTCATTAAAAATCTTGGTATTGGCGGCGTAGCTGCTACAGTTGCACCTGGTGATTTATTAAAAAAAGCAGGGAAGAATGAAGCGGGTAAAGGCGCCCAGCCAAACGAAAATGTATTTAACAGTGACATGCCGGCAAGGCCTTTTAACAGCGTATATAAAGGGCAGTACCTTAACAGGGTAGCTTTTCCCATAGGCGGTATAGGCGCGGGTATGTATTGCCTTGAAGGCACAGGAGCAATCAGCCACCTGTCAGTACATAATAAACCCGACGTGTTTAATGAACCGGGGTGCTTTGCGGCAATTCATGTAAAAGGTGTGCAATATGGTTCCAAGATTTTAGAAGGGCCTGTGCCTGACTGGAAAAAGTTCGGCAGGCCGGATGCTGCAAACGGCGCTGCGGGCACCATCTACGGCCTTCCCCGTTTTTCATACGCGGATTTTGAAACACGGTTTCCTTTTGCTATCATCAATCTTAATGATAAAGATATCCCGCTTAAAGTTACACTTAAAGGCTGGAGCCCTTTTATACCGGGCGACGCCGATAATTCAAGCCTGCCTGCCGGGGCTCTTGAATACAGCTTTACGAACAATACGGCACAAACCATCGAAGCCATCTTTTCCTTTAACGCAAGAAATTTCATGCAAAAAGGAGATCAAAAAGGCTCCATCAAAAAAATTGAGAATGGCTTTGTACTTTCATGTACGGGAACAAAGGACCGGCCTGACTGGTTGGGAGACTTTGCTATTTATACTGACCAGGCAGGAACAATTGTTGACCACTGCTGGTTTCGTGGAGGATGGTTTGACCCGCTTACCATTGCCTGGGAAACTATCCGCAGTGGCAACACCAAAAGTGTTGACCCTGTAGACGAGGGCGCGCCGGGCGCCAGTCTTTTTGTACCATTAAGCATAGCACCGGGAACTAAAAAAACTGTCAGGCTGATGACAACCTGGTATGCACCCGTTAGTGAAGTTCGCATAGGCGAAGAACCCACCGGGGCCGACCTTGCCAATGATCAGTGCATTACTTCAGATGAGTTAGGTGATAACGTAGATAATTCAAAGGAATACACCTCGGGCAAATACAAATCATGGTACAGCACAAGGTTTAAGGATATTTATGAAACTTCCGCTTATTTTACAGCTAATTACAATGAACTTTATAAAAAATCCAGCCTTTTCACTGACGCCTTTTACGCATCTACCCTGCCGCCGGAAGTAATTGAAGCTGTTGCCGCCAATCTTGCCATCATAAAGTCTACCACCGTACTACGCCAGCATGACGGGCGTTTGTGGAGTTGGGAAGGATGTGAAGATGGGTGGGGTTGTTGCCACGGCAGTTGCACGCACGTATGGAATTATGCGCAGGCCATACCGCATTTATTCCCTTCGCTGGAGAGGTCTTTACGGCATACAGAGTTTTGCGAAAGCCAGAACGCAGAAGGCCACCAAACATTCAGGGCATCCTTGCCTATACGCCCTGTAAAACATGATTTTTATGCGGCGTCCGACGGCCAGTTAGGCGGTATTATGAAAGTGCACCGGGAGTGGCGCATAAGCGGCAATAACAAGTGGCTGGAAGAAATATTCCCCCTGGTTAAAATAAGCATGGACTATTGCATACGCACATGGGACCCCCGTCACAAAGGCGTAGTGGAAGAGCCGCACCACAATACTTACGATATTGAATTTTGGGGGCCTGATGCTTTATGCACTGGTTTTTATTTGGGAGCACTTACTGCGATGATAAAAATGGGTGAATTTTTAAAGGAGGATGTTTCGGATTATAAGGCATTGTATGATAAGGGAAAGAGTTATATGGAGTCGGAATTATATAACGGAGAATATTTCTTTCAAAAAATAGAAACAACTGGGTTAAATGCGCCAAGCCCGGTAGAACAGGCAAAAAAATCTTACGGGGGCAACTATTCGCAGGAAGCTATTGATATGCTGGAAAAGGAAGGCCCGAAATACCAGTATGGAACGGGCTGCCTGTCAGACGGAGTTTTGGGCGCATGGATTGCTGCTATGTGTTATTTAAGCGACCCCCTGGACGTACAAAAAACAACAAATCATCTTGTAGCGGTGCATAAGTACAACCTGAAATACAATTTAAGTGAGCATGCCAACCCCCAAAGGCCATCATACGCTTTTGGGGATGAAGGCGGCCTGCTGTTATGTTCATGGCCTAAAGGCGGAAGGCTGTCATTACCATTTGTTTATAGTGACGAGGTGTGGACGGGCATTGAATACCAGGTTGCATCGCATTTAATGCTGATGGGAAAAGTGAAGGAGGGCCTGGATATTGTACGTACCTGCCGTAAAAGATATGATGGAAAAGTTAGAAATCCATTTGATGAATATGAATGCGGACATTGGTACGCCCGGGCTTTAAGCAGCTACGGCCTGCTGCAGGGGCTTACCGGTGTGCAATACGACGCCGTAGATAAAACGTTGTATATTGATTCAAAAGTGGGTGATTTTAAAAGTTTCTTATCTGCTGAAACCGGCTTTGGCACAGTAAGCCTCAACGGAAACAAGCCATCGTTAAAAGTGTATAATGGTACCATACCGGTAAATAAAGTCATAGTATCCGGCAAAGAAACAAACCTTGCTTAATATGATGGAGGTTGCGGAAAATACAGTTGTTTCACTGCGCTATTGTATGAAGAACAGCCAGGGTGAGGTACTGGAAAACAGGCTGAACGCAGCCCCGGTTAAGTACCTGCATGGCAGCAAGAGTATTATGCCCGCCCTTCAGCAGGGATTGACGGGAATGAAGGCTGGTGACAAAACTTATTTAACAATATCCAACGAAATGGATTTCCGGCTGGATACTTCTTTTTATTTTGATGTCGTAATTGACGCGGTGCGTATAGCAACAGATGAGGAAATAAAATTAGGAAAGCCTGTAAATGACCTAAAAAAGGAAGACTGCGGACCGGACTGTGCGTGCTATAGTTAAAACCGTTGCGTTAATTATCAGTGAGAAAGGCTCATTTCAAATTTTACATACCTCTAAATATGGAATAATATGCGTAGCCCGAAATTCGCGATGTTTTTTACTTGCCTGCTGTTTGCTGTCAATACAACCATCAATGCACAAAACAAGCTATACGAGTTTGATAACAACGCCCTCTCTTCCCGCTGGAGCAGTCCCGAAAATCTTAACGGCAATAAAGGAGCGGGTGGCGCAGAAAATAACACTGCTAAAGGCCATGCATTTGATGCTATTGAGGCAGGTGCAACAAAATCTTTACTGAATGTACAGGGCACGGGTGTAATCAACAGGATTTGGATTACTATTGACAACAGGTCACCTGAAATGCTGCGCTCATTAAAAATTGAGATATTTTGGGACAATGAATCAAAACCTGCGGTGTCAGTGCCTTTTGGTGATTTTTTTGCAACGGCGTTAAGTAAAACAAGCACCTTTCAAAACAGTTTGTTTGTAAGCCCGGAGGGCAGGTCTTTTGTTTGCCTCATTCCGATGCCCTTTAAAAAAGCTGCAAAAGTGGTGGTGGTAAATGAATCGGCAAAATCACTCACACATATTTTTTTTGATATAGATTTTCAATATTTAAAAGCCTGGCAACCACAGTTTATGTATTTCCATGCATATTGGCACAGGGATACAGCAACCACACTCGCCAGAGACTTTGAGTTATTGCCGGCCATTAAAGGTAAAGGCCGGTATCTTGGCGCAAGTATTGGTATTAATTCAAACCCTTTATACGGGGATTCATGGTGGGGAGAAGGAGAAGTGAAAATGTATATTGACGGTGATAAGGATTTACCCACCATCGTTGGCACAGGCACGGAAGATTATATAGGTACTGGCTGGGGGCAAGGGGAATTTATCAATAATTATTCAGGCTGTCTTATTGCTGACAGCAAAGCTAAACAGTGGGCATATTACCGTTACCACGTTCCCGACCCCATTTTCTTTAACAATAATTGCAAAGTAACCTTGCAGCAAATTGGCGGCAACGGTATTGAAAAGGTGGAAGAGTTGCAAAAGGCAGGCGTGCCATTAATACCTGTGACATTAGACAATGGAAATAAATTTTATCCTTTGTATAAAAAAGATGGCGGTATTGAATTGGGCGGCGCATCATTGCCGGGGGGGTGGCTTAATTTTTACCGGAGCGACGACGTATCTGCAACCGCCTATTTTTATCTTGATACACCGTCAGATAACTTGCCTCCTTTACAGCCCCTGTCATTGAGACTGTATAATCTTAAGACAAAGTAGTGAGAAAGCCACCAAAAATTTGTTTAAACCTTTGTAAGCATCTTAAACAAATTGCAATAACTATTACCGAAGAAAATAGCAAACCGGCACTTGGCTGTTATTCATTCTTCGCTTAATGACCTACATTTGTCACCCAATAGAATTATTGCCATGAAAAGAATCACTGTATTAGTTTGCATCCTGTTTACGTTAAAAGTATCTGCCCAACAAAACATTACATTATCATCAGCAAAATTTATCACCGGTGACAGTCCTTCTTATAAAGAACTTTCCTTTAGTGATAACTCCTGGGCTAATATAAAACCTATGTCCATTTGGGAGGAACAGGGCTATAGTGATTATAACGGTTACGCCTGGTACCGCTTTCATTTTACCCTGCCTTCATCCCTGAAAAAAAACTCTTACTGGAAAGACAGTCTCCGTATTATAGTAGGCAAGGTGGATGATGTTGATGAAACTTTTTTAAATGGCGTAAAAATTGGGCAAACCGGTTCGCTGCCATCAGATAACGGAGGGTATGCCGGTCAATGGGATGTGGTGAGGGAATATCACATTGCGGCTAACAGCCCCGAACTACATTGGGATAAAGAAAACGTGCTTTCTGTGCGGGTGTATGACGGCGGTGGTGGTGGTGGCATATTTAATGGCGCACCGGTAATAAGCATGATGGATATTATTGACGGCATTAATGTTACAGCAACTGCGGGCGATAACGCGGTAATAACCATTGCCAACCAGTTGACGAGGAGTGTGCCTGGCACAGTAACCATACAGGTAAAAGACGGCATGGCCGATAAAATAACCAGTTCTTCATCACAAAATATAACGCTGCCTGCGCTACAATCTTTCACAAAAACAATCGTACTGAAGGGTGATGCCCGCATGGAAATATCCGCCACTTTTAAAGAGAAAAACACCGGTAAAATAAAAAGCATAACCATCACCAATAAATATATTCTTACACCACCTGCCCCGCTTACACCGAAAATAAACAGTGCAAAGGTGGCCGGTGTACGGCCGGGCTCGCCCTTCCTGTATAAAATAGCCGCAACAGGGCAAAAGCCGCTTCAATACAGCGTGGCGAACTTACCTTATGGTTTGTTGCTGGACACGATAAACGGCGTTATAAGCGGAACGTTGACTGACCGCGGTGACTACCCGGTAAAATTGACGGTAAGGAACTCCCTCGGCAAAGATGAAAGAACATTAACCATAAAAGTTGGCGATTTGCTTGCCCTTACACCCCCCATGGGCTGGAATAGCTGGAACTGCTGGGGCCTGAGCGTAAGCGAGGAAAAAGTAAAGAGCTCCGCCCAGGCTTTAATTGATAAAGGATTGATTGACCACGGATGGACCTATATGAATATTGATGACGGATGGGAACAACCGAAACGTGCCGCGGACGGAACAATCATTCCCAATGCCAAATTCCCTGACATGAAAGGGCTTGGCGATTGGTTGCATGCCAGGGGCTTAAAATTTGGCATATACTCATCACCGGGTACAACAACCTGTGGTGGTTACCTGGCATCTTACCAACATGAAATGCAGGATGCCACGAGTTATGCATCATGGGGCATAGATTACCTTAAGTATGACTGGTGCAGCTATGGTGATGTTTATGCAAGAGAAAAAGACACTTCACTCGCCGCGTATATGAGACCTTACCAGGTAATGCAAAAGGCGTTGAAAGCGCAACCGCGCGATATTCATTACAGTCTTTGTCAGTACGGGATGAAAGACGTATGGAAATGGGGAGCAAAAGTGGACGGTAATACATGGCGTACCACCGGCGATATAACTGACACATGGCAAAGCCTGAGCAGCATAGGCTTTAGCCAGACGGTGCAATATCCATACGCAGAACCCGGCCACTGGAATGACCCGGATATGCTTATTGTGGGTAAAGTCGGCTGGGGAGACCAACTACATGATACACGCCTGACACCTGATGAGCAATATACCCATATAAGCTTGTGGTGCCTGTTATCTTCACCTTTATTGATAGGCTGCGATATAAGTAAAATGGATGATTTTACTTTGAACCTTTTAAGTAATGATGAAGTACTTGCGTTAGACCAGGATGTGCTTGGCAAACAGGCGCAACAAAAATTAAAGAAAGATGATTACCAGGTTTGGGTAAAGGAACTGGAAGATGGCAGTAAAGCCGTAGGCATTTTTAACATGTCGGACAAGTGGCAAAATATTGAGCTGAACTGGCAGGATATAGGTTTAGGCAAAACGGAGAAAGTGAGGGACCTTTGGAGACAGAAAGACCTTGGCGCTTTTGGTGATATATTCAAAACAAGGGTTGCACCACATGGTGTAACACTTATTAAAGTGACGTAATGATATGACAAAGCTTAGTGTAAACATAAATAAGTTTGCTACGCTGCGAAACAGCAGAGGCGGCAATAACCCTGACGTTGTAAAGGCTGCTGTTGACGCCCAACGGTTTGGCGCAGACGGCGTAACAGTACACCCGCGGCCTGATGAAAGACACATACGATATAAGGATGTACGCGAAATAAAAAAAATAATAACCACTGAGTTTAATATAGAAGGCAACTGCAGGGAACAAAAATTTGTTGACCTTGTACTTGAAGTAAAACCACACCAGGTAACGCTTGTACCAGATGCATTGGGCCAAATTACCAGCAACCACGGATGGGATACCATAACTAATAAAAATTACCTGGTTGATATGGTGAAGGTTTTTAAAAATGCCGGGATAAGGGTGAGTATTTTTGTTGACCCGGTGATTGAAATGGTGGAAGGCGCAGCGGAAACAGGTACAGACAGGATTGAATTGTACACCGAACAATATGCGACTGAATACTTAAATGACCAGGCCAAAGCCGTGCGGCCTTATGTACTTGCTGCGCAAAAAGCAGAACAGTTGGGACTTGGGTTAAACGCAGGTCACGACCTCGACCTGCATAATCTTAAATACTTCAAGCAAAATATACCCTGGCTTGATGAGGTGTCAATAGGCCATGCCCTGGTTTGCGATGCCATTTACTTAGGCTATCAAAATACTGTGCAGATGTATAAAAGGCAACTGATATAAGTCGCCCGGATTCTTATGGATAATCCCACGATGGCAAAATCTATCTGCCTTTAATAAACCTGAACATTTGGCTTAACCCGTCAACCTGTACTTTAACATAATACACTCCGTCGGCATATTTACTTATGTCAAATGACAATGTTTTAGAGGCTGTTGTTTTCCCAGAAAGCATCTTACCGTCGTTATCCAGCAAAACAATAGCCGTATTGGCTTTGCCCGGCAGGCCTGTAATAGTAATAACATGGGTTGCCGGGTTAGGATAAATTTTTAGTTTAAGCGGTTTCCCGAATTGCAGTGCTATGGTTTCAGAGTAGGTTATTGCCGAGTCTGCTGCAGTTTGACGAAGACGATAATAGTTCACGCCCTCCGCCGGAGTTTCGTCATTAAATATGTATGCGTTATATAAAATATCCTTCCTATTTGCCGGAATTTTGCCTATTTCTATAAACGTGCCGTCATCATTGCTTCTCTCCACAGTATAATAATTGATAGCAGAATCATTCGTTGCCTGCCATTGAAGGTTTGCCATGCCCGCCGCGTTTGTTCCATTAAAGCTAAGGCTTGAAGAAGCAAATCTTGCCTGCACAAATAAAGGTGTTTCAGATGCAGTTATGGTAATATGGCCGTTTACCGGAAACATTCTTTTTGCAGTCATCTTATCAGCACCTTTCTGCAGCCGGTATACTATAGCGGTATCTGCACCTTCTAAATCAAGGCTGTAATTTTCTGTAACCCCGTTCTGTGAGGGTTCCCAAATAGCGTACATATGTTTTCCATTTGCAGCAATGTATTTATCTACAACAGGTCTGCTATTAACGGTTCTCTGGTAGGCATATCCGCCAAATGTTTTACCAAGCTGGTAAATGTAATCTGCGGCCGGCCTTCGGGTCCTGTCATTGTTAATTAACCCGCTTGTTGCATAAGGGCCGCTGCTCCAGGGGTTATCGTCAACCAGTTCATAAAAAAACAAACGTTGAATGCCTGATCTCGCGTAGGTCAATGCAGTACGTACCGTCCAGTCAGCCTGTGTTTCTAATGCTGACTTTGTACCAACAGGTATCGCTTTTTGAGGACTTCCCTGGCTGGTGTCATAGCCTGTTTCTGTAATCCAAACCGGCATGTCTGCAGCGTATTCATGCATCACCTGGATAAATGCATTAGCTACGGAATCGTCTATAGACAATTCAGGCGCTACCCCGGTAGTAGGCCATACAGTTGCCGAATAACGTGCATCATTTGCGTAAATATGGTAGTTAACAATATCCCAGCAAAGGTCAACGGCACCATTGGCTTTATATCCCCTGAATTCCTTACACCAGTCAATCATTCCCCTGACATAATCGGTGTTGGCGGACGCAAGACCGCACATGACCACCATCATTTTAGGGTCAGCATTTTTAACGCCTACGTTAATACCCAGCTTCTTTTTATTGCCATCATAAAAAGCTGAAAGGTTAGCAGCATATTCGCGACCTGTTTGGTAAGCCCTTCTGCCCTTCCACCATTTGTCGCGTTCGTTATCACATTCTATATACTTAACTGTATTCAAGCCAATTTTTACAGTGTTAATATCATCGTTTGTCCAGCGTTGTGTTGTGTCTACACTCAGCAACGAAGGTTTTACTTTCTTGTTACTACCATAGCGCGCAGCGTATTGAAAAGCCACCTTTCCCTGCTCAATATACGAGGCTGGGTCAGCGAAGTCTTTGCCATATTGTACAGGCACGTTCTCTGCGTCCCTTTGGTCAGAGGGATATGAATCGAGCATCCAGTCCGGCAAGGTTTTTAAATCCGCTAAAACGGTAATACCTTCCGCCTTGCAGCGTGCATAAATGGTATCATAATTCCAGCCGCCGCTATGCACCGGGCAATAAGTGTACTTACCCTCTTGCGATTCAAGTTTTTGCCAGTCCATATAATGCCGCACCGCAGTAAAGCTTTTTATTGCTGTCATTCTTGTTTCATCAATCACCATGGGATTGGCAGGGTCTTCAAAATCCCATTCAAAGGCATTAATCCCCAAAAAGTTTTTCAAAGGAACAAAAGTTTTAACCGCAGGTGTTGCAGGGGTAACGGGCTTGTACGAGCCATAAAACTCCACTTCAGTCGGGTACTCATACCAGCTATTTAATACAATATATTTTACGTGCGCAGCCGGTGTATCAAGCGCAAATTCATCGGGCCTGCCAGGGTAAGGGCCGTCCCATCCATTATACCGTTCACCTGTAAAAGTAGCCAAAAGTCTTCGTTGCCAGGATGTATCAGTAATAACATAAAATGTTGCCGGATAGTCAACCATAGTTCCTTCCCAGTCAAACATTTTAACGCTGTCAATTTCCAGGTCCATTCCATCAGGGACGGGGTAGTACGAATCGTAGTTGCTTAATATTTTTCCCCAGCCTGTACCCGGGCGCGTGTACAAATCCCCATCAAATAACTGCTGAAGGCCATTACTTACATTATTAAGCTGGTACCACCTTGCAGGTTCAATGGGTATTTTACCATGAATAATAGTATCGTTTTGGGCAAAGGCAGTTAGTGACAAAAAAATAAGTAAGAACTGAAGAGTAGTTTTTTTCATGCATGTACCGGTATATTACAAAATTATACACTACCATTTAAACTGCATAGCTATCAGCATATATTAAGGCTTACTTAATGATTTTTAAATTTATACACAAATACAATGTTACACGGCGGACTTTATTACAGAATACACTGCGATATTGCACCAGGTAACTTTTGATACTTCGTTGCCAGCGAAATGAAAAAGCAGCTTATCTTTAAAGCAGTTATAAATATTGTTATATGAGTCATTCATTATTAAGCCGCCGCCATTTTATTAAAGGCACTTCCGCAACGCTCGCCCTGACTGCCTTGCAGGCAAATGGTATGGCCTTACAAAATACTGCGTCAACAAGACGCATCGCACTGATAGGTACAGGCTGGTATGGTAAGAGTGACCTGTTCAGGTTAATACAAGTAGCGCCGGTAGAAGTTGTGGCGCTTTGTGATGTTGACCGGCACCAATTAGAACACGCAGCCGATATGGTGGCACAGCGGCAGTTAAGTAAAAAAAGACCGGCACTTTACGGCGATTACCGCAGGCTGCTTGACGAACAAAAACCGGACATCGTATTGATTGGCACACCAGACCACTGGCATGCTTTACAAACCATCGCCGCACTTCAGGCAGGCGCGCACGTATTTGTGCAAAAACCAATAAGCGTTGACGTGCTGGAAGGAGAGGCAATGGTGGCAGCAGCACGCAGGCACAACAAGGTTGTACAGGCAGGTACACAGCGAAAAAGTACCCCGCATATAATTGACGCAAAAAAGAATATTGTTGATGCAGGGTTGCTTGGTAAAGTAAGTCATGTAGAGATGTGTTGTTATTACCACATGCGCGCCAATGGCAACCCGCCGGTGCAACAGGTGCCTGAATTTTTTGACTATGAAATGTGGACAGGCCCTGCACCACTAAGGCCTTATGACGGTTTACCGCATGTGCGCTGGTGGCGGACATTTATGGAATATGGTAATGGCATTATGGGAGACATGTGCATACACATGTTTGATACCGTACGCTGGATGCTTAAGCTGGGCTGGCCAAAACGTATTAGCAGTGAAGGTGGCATATACGTTGATAAGGGCGGTAAGAGCAACATAACAGACACACAGCATGCAGTATTTGAATATGACGGTTTGAATTGTGTATGGCAGCACCGCAGTTGGGGCACACCTGCAGACCCGGATTACCCGTGGGCATTTATTTTGTATGGAGAGAAAGGCACTTTAAAATGCAGCACCATGCAATACGATTTTATACCGGAAGGCGACGGAACAAAAATTCACAAAGATGTGATGTATGAAAAAGAGAAATATCCTGAAGACCTTACAGAGAAGGATATTGAGCTTAATGCCGCACCTGCCATGCGCCTGCACATGCTTAATTTCCTCAATGCCATTGATAAGGGTATTAAACCTGTAGCCGATATTGGCGAAGCACATATTTCTACAGCAAGCTGCATACTGGCCAATATGTCAATGAAGCTGAAGCGGCCGTTAACTTACGACCCGGTTACAAAAACAATTCCCGGTGATGCTGAAGCAACCACGCTTTTACAAAGGCAATACCGTGGCCCTTGGGTACACCCGGCATAAGATAAAAAAACAGGTGGCATAAGTGACTTTTTTGGGTGTTATAACACGGTTGCAGTTACCTGTTTATCCATACATTTGCCGCAAAAACTTGTATATTGACACAGGCAGGCCAAAATTTTCGCGTTCAAAAGTGGATAACATTTTTATCGGTTGTTCTGTTTGCTGCTAAACTGGTTGCATATTATCTCACACATTCACTGGCTATTCTTTCAGATGCACTTGAAAGTATTGTAAATGTACTGGCGGGCTTTATCGGCTTATATAGTTTATATATAGTAACGAAACCGAGGGATGAAGATCACCCTTACGGCCATGGTAAAGCAGAATTTGTTTCAGCCGCCGCAGAAGGGGGCCTTATAGTTGCTGCCGGAATTTTAATTGCCTATGAAACCGTCTTGAACATTATCCATAATCATCCTATTGAAAAACTGGACAGTGGCCTCATCCTGGTTGGTGCAACGGCACTGGTAAATTATGCGGCAGGCTTTATTTGTCTTCAAACAGGTAAAAAAAACAAATCTCTGGCCCTGCAGGCAAGCGGCCGGCACCTGCAGATTGATACATATACTACATTGGCTATTATTATTGCGCTTGTAATTGTGCTTTTTACCGGGCTATACTGGTTAGACAGCGTAACCGCTATTGTGATGAGTACAATCGTCGTTTATAACGGGTATAAAATAATCAGGCAGTCCCTTGCCGGTATTATGGATGAAGCTGATATTGAATTGCTAAAAAAACTTATTGTAATTCTAAATGATAACCGCAAACCAAACTGGATAGACATTCATAACCTGCGTGTAATAAAATATGGCAGCCTTTTACATATTGATTGCCATGTAACGCTGCCCTGGTATTTAAACCTGCATGAATCACATAAAGAACTTGATATTATAAGCGACCTGATAAAAACTGAATTTGGCGAGGTATTGGAAATGTTTGTACATACTGATGGTTGTGAACCCGCCGGCTGCCCCATCTGCATCAAGAGTGATTGCCCGGTACGACAACATCCGTTCGAACGCCGTGTTACCTGGACACTAAAAAATGTAATTACCAATAAAAGGCACAATTCGGGAACTAATTAAAACCGGCATAGTTTTACAACGATTACCGGTGCATCCTGGCAATAAAAATCCTGCAAAAAAAATAATTTTGGAATTTAATTCTTGTATTATTTAATTTTACAGAATTAAATTCTAAACATGCCAATATTAGACGAAACAGACCTAACCATCCTCTCCTTACTACAGCCAGATGCGCGCATGCAGAATACCGTGCTGGCAAAAGAAGTGGGCATGGCACCTTCAGCAGTCCTGGAGCGTGTACGAAAATTGGAGGAAAAAGGCATTATTAGTTCATACACCACTAATATCAACCCCGCCTCACTTGATTTAAAACTACTGGCGTTTATCTTTATTAAAAGCAGTACAGGGCCGGGCAACGAAAATGTGGGGAAACAGCTTTTAAAAATGCCGGAGGTGCTTGAATTGCATAACATAGCCGGTGAAGATTGCTATATTATAAAAGTTCGCAGTACCGATACACAGGCGCTTGCCCATTTTATGCGCACAAGGCTTGGTAAAATACAGGGCATCGTTTCCACAAAAAGCACCATTGTACTTGAGACATTGAAAGAAGATAATTACCTGCCAATAGCAAAACCTTAATATGATTACCACCTTAACACATAAAGAGCCCGCTAAAAGCCTTGTAATTGCTGCATTTGCAGCCGTTTACCTGATATGGGGTTCTACCTATGTAGGCATCGCACTGGCTATAAAAAGTGTGCCACCCTTTTTAATGGCCGGCCTCCGGTTTTTCGCTGCCGGTTTTATACTGTTTGCCTGGTGCCTTGCTACCGGTGAAAAGGTGCAGCCCCTTGCCTCGTTTGTTAAAAGCGCCTTTGCCGGTGTACTAATGCTTGGTGTGGGTACCACCGCCTTAATTTGGTCAGAACAATATTTGCCTTCCGGGCTTGCAGCTGTAATAGTGGCAAGCATACCGCTGTTTTTTGTGTTAATGGATAAAAAGCACTGGCGGCAAAATTTTGCGGACAAGTTTATTGTAACAGGCCTCGTTATTGGCTTTGCAGGTATTATTTTTTTATTCGAAGGGAAAGGCTCCCTTAATCTGCAAAGCAGTTCGCAACTGGCAGGCTTTATTGTGCTGGTGGTTGGCAGCCTTTTTTGGGCCGGCGGTTCACTTTATGCCAAATATGCTCATGCGGAAGGGTCTACGCTTATGAAAGCAGCAGTGCAAATGATGGCAGCAGGCATAGCAGCATTTGTTGCGGCACTTATAGCCGGTGAGACACATGGTTTTGCATGGAGTAACGTTACTGCCAGCAGCATTTATGCTATGTTGTACCTGGTATTTATAGGTTCGCTGATAGGATATATTGCGTATATCTGGCTGCTGGGTGTAAGGCCGCCCGCCTTGGTGGGCACCTACGCGTATGTTAACCCTGTGGTGGCTGTATTTCTTGGCTGGCTGCTGGATAATGAAACAATAACCATGCAGCAAATAATAGCGTTGCTGGTAATACTCGCGGGTGTATTGCTGGTAAATTTCTCAAAATACCGAAAGGGATAAACGGATATAAGGCAGTACCTTCAAAATCATTTTCCATTTTTGCAACAAAATCACCCTCCTGCAAGTCAGTTTAATAAAGCACTTAATGAAAAAGTACGCCGTGTGCTTTGCGGTTGTTGCGGCCGTTGCTGCCGGTTTTTCCTGTTTTAAAACAGCTACAGGTTCCCTCAGCCAAAAAAGTCTTAGCGGCAGCCTTGCGGCCACATTGCTGGGAAAATGGCAGTACACACATTATTTAACCTGCCCGCCCAACCCTATGATGGAGGCGCCTTGCTATGAATATGAATTTACCAGCGATACTGCCCGCCTGTTCCTCGATATAGGGGAAAGCTCAATTTACCGGTCGCAGGAAGGAGCCTCTGTCCAGTATCCTATTAGCTGGGTTTATGGTGCATTAAATGACACATCAAATTATAAAGTAATAGACGATTCAACTTTTACCTTGCTTAATGCCGCCAACGAAGTTATTGACACTGTAAAAATCAAAACCGCCGACGAACATTCTCTTGTACTTTATTACATTTCCAAACAATCAGGGACCACCTTTCAGCAGGATAATTTAATAAGGTAATCCTTGCAGCCGGGCAATATGTGGCAGCACTTCTAATCGGTATTTTGCAGAATTGTACAACATACCTGTTATTAATTCAACAAATGGTATTTAAGTAAATCGTCTAATTTTAGGCTTTTATATTCTCTCAATATCTGCCGCATGAATAGAAAAGCCGTCTTTGTTGTAATCGCCTTATTATTTCCTGTTCTCTCCAATTGCCAAACAGTATTACAAAATGCATACTCCCGCCAAATCACCAGTTTGAATGGTAAATGGCAGGTTATTGTTGACCCGTTTAATGCTGGCGCCGGTAACTGGAAGCCCGTTTGGAAAGATCAGCACCCCACCGGCAAAAATGATTTTTATGAATATGCCTTTACCAACAAAATAACGCTGAATGTGCCCGGTGACTGGAACCACCAAAAGCCATCATTGCTATACTACGAAAGCACCATTTGGTATAAGAAAACGTTTACTATAAAACCCGCAGAGGGCAAGAAATATTTCCTTTATTTCGCCGCCGTTAATTATGAATGCGATGTGTATATAAACAATCAATATGCAGGCAGCCACGAAGGCGGCTTCACCCCTTTCCAGTTTGATATTACGGGCGAAATAAAAGACACCAATTCAATTATTGTGCGTGTAAACAACCAGCGTAAGCCTGATAATATACCGGCGATGAATTATGACTGGTGGAATTACGGTGGTATTACAAGGGATGTTATGCTAATTGAAACACCGGCTACTTATATAAGTGATTATTGCATAGGGCTTGCAAAAAATACTAATGATACTATTACGGGCTGGATACAACTGGCTGGCGAAAACACTACTCAAAGCATTACACTGCGAATAGCGGGTTTACAAATAGATAAAACATTAACGCCTGGTGCAATGGGCCGCGCTACGTTCAGTATTGCCGCAAAACCTGGGTTATGGCAGCCTGGTAACGCTGTTTTGTATAAGGTTGCAATAAGCTGCGGTGCGGATAAAATAACCGACAACATTGGCTTTAGAAATATTTCCGTGAGTGGCACCGACATATTACTGAATGGAAAGCCTGTATTTTTAAGAGGTATCAATATACACGAAGAAATACCGCAGCAAAGAAGAAGGGCATGGAGTGCCGCGGATGCCCGCCAGTTATTGAACCAAGCAAAAGAGCTTGGCTGTAATTTTGTGAGGCTTACCCATTATTCCCATAACGAACACATGGTTAGGCTGGCAGACTCTATGGGCATCATGTTATGGGAAGAAGTGCCTCTATGGCAGAATATACAATTTACCAATCCGGCTATTTTAAATAAGGCTGATACAATGCTGAAAGAAATGATAACGCGGGATAAAAACCGTTGTTCCATAATTATGTGGAGCATGAGTAATGAAACATCCCCCACGCCGGCAAGAACACAAACCATTACCGCGATGGCAGAGTTTACGCGCAGCATTGATGACACACGTTTGATAACGTCTGCTATAAATGATGCCCGCGTAGAGGGTAATAATATAACCATCAATGACCCTTTATGCAATGTGCTTGATGTAATAGGTGTAAATGAATATCTTGGCTGGTACACCCCATGGCCTGCAAAGCCACAGGAAATGGCATGGCATAACCTTTATAACAAGCCGCTTATTATGTCAGAATTTGGTGCTGAGTCGCTGTATGGTAATCATGGCAGTGCGGACAGTAATGGGTACTGGGCAGAAGAGCGCCAGGAACAAGTGCTGAAAGAACAGGTGGCGATGTTTAAGAACATACCTTTTCTGCGGGGCACTTGCCCCTGGATATTGGCAGACTTTCGCTCTGAAACCCGCCTGCAGCCAGTGTACCAGCAGGGTTGGAACAGGAAGGGGCTTTTAAGTGATAAAGGCCTGAAGAAAAAAGCCTGGTATGTTATTAATGCATATTACAATGAATTAAAACGTTAGCAAGTTAAGTTTATATCGGTTGTAATATGTGGGCCGGTTTATTCCGGGGATGCCGAAATAAAAAACTACCCCTTTAATATTGCCGTGAGGTTATCTTTATAGGTCTCGCCCACCGGCAAATATTGATTGCTTATAACTATCTTTCCACGCTCAATAAAATCAATATTGTTTTTGTTGATAATGTAGGATTTATGTGTGCGGATAAATTGCTCACGCGGTAACAACTCTTCCATGTTCCTCATACTGTCAAGTGATAGTATCTTTCCTGTTTTTGTATGAAATGCTATGTAATCACGCATTGCTTCAATAAATAATATGTCGGCAAAATTTATTTTTTGAATCCGGTATTCTGTCTTTACAAAAATATAGTCGTCTTTTTGTGCAGGTAAATGGTTTTGCACCATATCATCCTGTAATCTTTTTTTTGCCTTTTGCACTGCAAGGCTAAACCTTTCAAAAGTAACAGGCTTTAGCAAATAATCTATAACATCATGTTCATAGCTCTCTACCGCATAATCGCTGTAGGCCGTTGTAAAAATAACTTTACACGCGCCCCGGATAATCTTTATAAATTGCATACCTGTTAATTCAGGCATTTGTATATCTAAAAAAACAAGGTCAGCATTTCCATCCTGTACGCATTTCAGGGCATCCAGTACGTGGGTTGTTTTAAGTATTAATTCAAGCCCCGGTGTTTTGGCAATATAATCCGACAGTAATTTAACCGGCAATGGCTCATCATCAACCACAATGCATCTTATTGGCTTAAGCATATTGTATTTCAACATTAACGGTGAATGAATTTGTATTGTCTTGTATATCAAGCAGGTGCCTGCCCGGGTAAAGCAATTGCAGCCGCCTTTTTATATTACTAAGGCCAATTCCGCCTGCTGCATCCTTTTCGCCTTTCCCTTTTGTATTATAACAATAAAAATATAATTTACCTGCGGTGCATCTTACAATAGCGGTCAATCCCTTGCCGGTCGCGGAAAAATCTCCATGTTTAAACGCGTTCTCAATAAATGGTACTAATAACAAAGGCGGCACCTGCACCTGGGCTGTTTCCCCGCTCACCTGCAAATCTGCATGTACAGCATGCTCATACCGCAGCCGTTGCAGTTCAATATACTTGTTTATGTACACCAGTTCTTTTTCAAGGGGTACCTTTTCATTGTTGTCGTATAACATATACCGCAGCAACTCCGACAGACCGGCAATGGCAGGCAAGGCATGCGGTGAGCCCTCGTGCACCAGCGCATATATATTGCTAAGAGAGTTAAATAAAAAATGAGGGTTTACCTGTGACCGCAGAAACGATAATTCCGATTGCCTGTTTTGTAACACCAATTCCTTTTGCTGCAATTCCCGGTAATAAGAGAACCGTGTGAAGTAATACACAAGCGCGTATACGATGTACACACAAAAGAAAAAAAGATTATCATAAAAAAATACACGCAACCGTAACGGCACGCTGCCTTCGTTTTTCCTGAACACATAGTTTAGAAAAAAAGCAAGGCCCACAGCGGAAACAGTTAAGGCAATCATAACAAAAAACTTTCGGCCGGGGTAAAAACGGTGCAGAGAAAGATATGGCCCAATTACAAATAAATACCCCAGTGCAATATCGGTAAGGGTATAAAAAAAAGGGTGTGCATGCTGCTGCGGCGAAGGAAATAAACTGCCCCCATGTATTATGCTGGGCAGGTTATAAGCAGCGTGCACTAAAAAGTACAGGCACACGAAACCTACGAACAACAGCAACAGCTTTTTCTTCATCATCCAAAACTACAGTTTCGCGGGTTGTATGCCATAAATAATTAAAACACGGCTTTCATTTATCTGCAAACAGGCAGTATTTATCTGCAAACCAAATCGTGTTTCCAATAGCTGAATGCAGACATAATCATGCCGTTTGCAGAGTTGCTTTTGTAAGCGCTTTGCACCGGGTTAATTTGCCGGCCTGTTATACTACACTAATGAATTGGCGATACAAAAAAATAAAAAGCAACTTCAGCAAAAAATGGCTGCTGTTAGCCATAATACCGTTAATGGCGGCGGTTTGGAAGTTTGCGGACGACAATAGCTTTGGGTATTACCGGCGACCATTAAATATTCCCATTGAGTTAGCCGCAAGTTTTGGTGAAGTAAGGGAAAACCACTTTCACATGGGGCTTGACATACGTACGGATGGCCGTGAAAACCTGCCGGTGTATGCTGTTGCTGATGGTTTTGTAAGCAGGGTATCAGTAGAAGAATCAGGCTATGGTAACGCCATGTATATAACCCACCCGAATGGCATAACAACGGTATATGGGCACCTTAACCATTTTATGGATGGGGTGGAGACCTATGTGCGTCAAAAACAATACAGGGATAAATGCTGGCAACAGGATATTCGTTTTACACCGGGGATGTTTGCCGTGAAAAAGGGTGATATAATTGGGTTGAGTGGCAACACAGGCAATACGGAAGGGCCTCACCTGCATTTTGAAATGCGCGATACAAAAACAGGGTTTAACATAAACCCATTGCTGAATGGCATTGTGATACCTGACAATATTGCGCCGGCTATACATGCCCTGTACTGGTATGATGCATCGCGGAGCATTTACACTACCGTGGCCAATAAAATAAATATAAAAGAAGGTAATAATGGTTATACAACGTCCGCAAATGTTACCGTGGTAAACAGCCAATATATAAGTTTTGGCATAAGTGCTGTTGATAAAAATACAATATCCAAATACCATCTTGGTATTTATAAAATGCAATTATATGTAGATGGCATCCCGCAGTTTAGTTTCTCTATTGACCGTTTCAATGGCAGCGATGTACGTTATGTAAATGCCTGTATTGATTACAGCAGTTGGGTACAATACAGCAGGTGTATACAATTACTGCGCATATTACCCGGTAATCATTTGCCGGTATTCTCCAACTCTCCCGGTAGTGGTATTATACATTTAAAAGATAAAAAAAATCACCATTTCAAAATAACAGTAAGTGATGCAGCAGGCAATACTTCGGCAGTGCAGGGTATGATACAATTTAATGGGGCGGCGCAAATGCCGGTTAGGTATAAAAATAACACCCGGTTGTTATTACCCGGTAAGGCTGCGCATTTTGTTACTCAAAACGCTGTAATAGATTTTACCAACAGGGCTGTATATGATACATTGCCCCTGGCGGTGACAGAGGAAATGGGTGATGATTACAATGCGGCATCCCGTGCTGTTTTTTTACATGATGCCACCGTACCTGTACACGATAGTATCAAAATTCAGCTCAAAACAAATTTGCCATCAAAAAGCTCATTACGCAAGCATGTTGTAATACTGCTGACCAATGAAAAACACAGCATACCTATAAAAGGCACATGGATGGGAGACTACATGTTTGGCTATTGTATGGAATTTGGCAGGGTGCAATTGGTAATTGACACAGTAAGTCCTGTTATCAGCATGCAGGAGGGCAATGATCATTCCTTTAAAGACAGCGATAAAGGGTTGCATATTTCTTACCATGACAACATGGGCGAAGCTTATTTCTTTCGGGCAGAACTTGACGGCCACTGGATAATGTTTGAAAAAAAAGGAAACCTTTTCACGTATAATTTTGATGAACATTGCCGTACCGGCAAACACAATCTTATGGTAATGGCAGGCGACAGGGCGGGCAATATAACCCAGCGCGTATTTACATTCACTTATCTTTAAAACCAACACTGTCATTTTTGAGGTAAATTGCAGGCTGTTATATGATTACAACGCCTGTAAATATGCCTTACAGCAAGCCAGATATAAGAACAGTTAATGTTACGCGGTATGTTACTCCGCTGCGTGAAGGCGGCAGTATGCCGGCAATTGCCGAAGCCGATGACGGTTTTTTGTATGTACTTAAATTTCGCGGTGCGGGGCAGGGAGTAAAATCACTGATAGCAGAATTAATCGGCGGAGAAATTGCCCGTTTATTAGGCCTGCGTGTGCCCGAGATTGTATTTGCCAACTTAGACGAGGCGTTTGGCCGCACAGAGCCAGACGAAGAAATACAGGACCTGAACAAAGCCAGCACCGGGCTTAACCTTGCACTACATTATCTTTCGGGGTCAATTACATTTGACCCTGCGGTTACTACTATTGATCCTTTGCTTGCCTCACAAATAGTTTGGCTTGATGCACTGCTGAGTAATGTTGACCGTACCTGCCGTAATACTAATATGCTTTTATGGAACAGGGATCTGTGGTTGATTGATCATGGGGCTTCTCTGTATTTTCATCATTCATGGTCTAACTGGCAGCAGCAGGCTTTAACACCGTTTACTTACATTAGCAAACATGTATTATTGCCACAGGCAAGCCGCCTCGCCGAAGTTGACGCGGCCTATGCCATGTTGCTGTCTGAAGAAAGAATTAAAAATATTGTAGCATTGATACCGGATACCTGGCTTGGTAACGAGCCTGTGTTTTTATCTGTAAAAGAGCACCGCGAGGCATACACCCGTTATTTAACATCCCGGGTCGCCCATTCCTATATTTTTGTAAAAGAAGCACAGCATGCGAGAGAAATTCTTATATGAATACGCGGTTATACGCATTGTACCGCAGGTAGAGCGCGAAGAGTTTGCCAACGCGGGGGTTGTGCTGTATTGCGCTAAACAGAAGTTTCTGCAAATGCTTTTTCACCTGGATGAAAACCGTCTTTTGGCATTCTCACCTTCAATAAATATCCCTGAAATTCATGAATACCTTTGTGCTTTTCAACGTATATGCAGCGGTGATGAAAGTGGCAGCGATATTGCCAGGCTGCCCATTGCCGAGCGTTTCCGCTGGCTTACTGCCGCCCGCAGCACAATAGTGCAAACATCCAGGGTACACCCGGGTTTTTGCGAAGACGCCGGTGAAATGCTTGCCCGCTTATATAACCAGTTAGTACTACTGCCATAGTTAATAAACACATTAACTATAACCCGGTATATTTGTATGAATAGTGACCGTATAAATTTTTACAGATGCTCAAATATTGTTGCCATTTAATTGTTGCCTGTTGCTGCGTAGTTTCCCGCGCGTCATCCCAATCTGCGCTTATACCCGTGCAGGATAAAAACATAAGTTATGAAGGCCGGATACTTTTTAGAAATGATGCAGCAGAGTTAATGTGGCCGGGCACTTCCATCCGGGTAAATTTTAATGGCACAGGTATTTCGGGCGAGTTTAAAGATGCGGATACATCCAATTACTACAATGTAATTATCGATAAAGACAGCATGTACGAAATCCGTTTTGGAACTGACAGGAAAACCTACATACTGGCAGAAAACCTTCGCGCCGGGAAACACTCTGTTCAATTGTTTAAACGCACGGAATGGGATAAAGGCAGAACATGGTTTTACGGCTTTGAGTTAAGCAACGGCACTACACTGCTTAAGCCAACGCCTAAACCAAAAAGAAAAATTGAATTTTTCGGCAACTCCATCAGTTGCGGTTATGCCATCAATGACAAAACAGGCGACTCCCCTACTGGTTATTACGAAAATAACTACGATGCTTATCCGGCAATAACTGCGCGGTATTTTAATGCTCAATACCATTGTACCGCGAAAAGCGGCATTGGCATTATGGTAAGCTGGTTCCCGCTAATAATGCCGGAAATGTACAACCGCGCCGACCCGCAGGATTCCACCAGCAGGTGGGATTTTTCCCAATACACACCGGATGTGGTGGTAATAAACCTTTTCCAAAACGATTCGTGGATTATTAAGCTGCCTGATAATACTCAATTTAAGGCCCGCTTTGGTGTTACCGCGCCGGGTGAAGCCGAAATTGTAACCGCGTATAAGCATTTTGTGCAAACAATACGCGGAATCTATCCAAAAGCGCAAATAATCTGTATGCTGGGTAGTATGGATATAACCAAGGAAGGCTCACCATGGCCGGGATATGTAAAACAGGCTGTAACACAGCTAAACGACCCTAAAATATTCACTTATTTTGCGCCTTATAAAAATACGCCAGGGCATCCCAAAGTGGCAGAGCAAAAAGCTTTGGCTGACGGCTTGATTAAGTTTATTGAGACACATATTAAGTGGTAACCAGCGCCATTGAAACATTGCTGTTAAATAAAATCCACTCACCTAAGCTATTTTCAGGATATTTTTCGGAACTTTGCAATCCTTTTTTGACAGTTATCAACATAATTTAAAAAATATTGAAAATGAGCAATGCTTTAACCTTGTTTGATAAAGTGTGGGATACGCATGTAGTGTGTAAGATTGAAGACGGCCCGGATGTGCTGTTTATTGACAGGCATTTTATTCACGAGGTTACGAGCCCTGTAGCATTTTTGGGTCTTGAAGCCCGGAATATAGGCGTAATGTTTCCTGGACGCACGTTTGCTACAGCAGACCATAATACCCCCACCATTAACCAGCATTTGCCGGTGAAAGATCCGTTAAGTGCCAACCAGTTACATGCATTAGAGCAAAATGCCGCCAAATACGGCATCTCTCATTGGGGGCTCGGTAATCCCAAAAATGGCATCGTACACGTAGTAGGTCCGGAAAATGGCATTACTCAACCAGGAATGACTATCGTATGTGGAGACAGCCATACCAGCACACACGGCGCTTTTGGCGCCATTGCCTTTGGCATTGGCACATCCGAGGTGGAAATGGTACTTTCCTCCCAGTGTATTATGCAGCCTAAGCCAAAAAAGATGCGTATTAATGTTAACGGCAAACTTAACAAAGCCGTTATGCCAAAAGACGTAATTCTGTATATTATCTCCCAAATATCCGCCAGCGGCGCTACGGGCTATTTTGTTGAATATGCCGGGGAAGTATTTGAGAACATGAGCATGGAAGGCCGCATGACGGTGTGTAATATGAGCATTGAAATGGGCGCCCGTGGTGGTATGATTGCGCCGGATGACACTACGTTTAACTATCTTAACGGGCGGGAAAAAGCTCCTAAAGGCGAAGCATGGGACCAAGCCGTAGCTTACTGGAAAACATTGAAAACAGACGACGACGCAACATTTGACCTTGAGTATACCTATAATGCAGCGGCTATTGAACCCATGATTACGTATGGCACCAACCCGGGTATGGGCCTTGGCATCAGCAAAAATATTCCCCAGGCGGCAGAGGTTGAAGGCGGCGCTGCCTCCTATCAAAAATCGCTTAACTACATGGGTTTCAATGAAAGAGATGCAATGCTTGGCAAAAAGGTTGACTTTGTGTTTATTGGCAGTTGCACCAACGGGCGAATTGAAGATTTCAGGGCATTTGCCAGCATTGTAAAAGGGCGCAAAAAGGCTGAAGGCGTTACCGCGTGGATAGTGCCTGGCTCGCATATTGTAGAAAAGCAAATTAAAGAAGAAGGTATTTTAGATATTTTGAATGAAGCAGGCTTTGAACTCCGCCAACCGGGATGCTCTGCCTGTCTTGCCATGAACGACGATAAAGTACCTGCAGGCAAATACGCGGTAAGCACCAGCAACCGCAACTTTGAAGGCAGGCAGGGGCCTGGCGCCCGTACCTTACTGGCAAGCCCGCTGGTAGCAGCCGCTGCAGCCGTGACAGGCGTGGTAACAGATCCAAGGGAACTAATTACTGATTGACGATTTTTGATTGCGGATTTGATTATGGGCAGTAAAAATGCTCAACACGCAATCCCCGGAAATAATACATAGTACCAGTGAACTAAAAATGAAACTGGCGAACGACCGGAACTAAGGATTTAACATTTTAAACAACAAACTTGCTTCATGGCTTACGATAAATTTACCGTGCTTACCAGTTCCGCAGTGCCACTGCCGATTGAAAACGTGGATACAGACCAGATAATTCCCGCGCGCTTTTTAAAGGCCACTAAACGTGAAGGCTTTGGGGATAACCTTTTTCGTGACTGGAGGTATAACGGGGATGATACACCCAAACAAGACTTTGTGCTGAACAACCCCATATACAGCGGAAAAATTTTAGTGGCAGGCAAAAATTTTGGCAGCGGCAGCAGTCGCGAGCATGCAGCCTGGGCGCTGTATGATTATGGGTTTCGTTGTGTTGTGTCCAGCTTTTTTGCCGATATTTTTAAAGGCAATTCGTTAAACATTGGGCTGTTACCAGTTACTGTAAGTCCTGCATTTTTAGACAAGATTTTTACCGCGATAGAGGCAGACCCGCATACACAGCTGGAAGTTAACCTGCCTGCCCAAACAATTACCATTATTGCAACCGGCGAACAGGAAAGCTTTGCTATAAACGGTTACAAAAAGCACAACATGATTAACGGCTTTGACGATATTGACTACCTGCAGGCGATGAAAACAGATATCGGCCATTTTGCCGAAACAAGTATGTATTAATACCGGTGCTGCAGCAGCCAATAAAGCAGAGCATCCTGCCCTTGCAAAATACCAAGCCCCTTTATACAACGAAATTGTGAAGACAGTGCCAAGACATATAGAGATAATGGATACCACCCTGCGCGATGGCGAACAAACCAGCGGGGTATCGTTTTCAGCATCGGAAAAGCTAACTATAGCGCAATTATTGCTTACAGAAGTACAGGTTGACCGCATTGAGATAGCCTCAGCACGAGTGTCGGAAGGCGAGTTCCAGGCAGTGAGAAAGATTACCGAATGGGCTGCCGCCAATGGTTTTATTGACCGGGTGGAAGTGCTGACATTTGTTGATGGCGGAACAAGTGTGGACTGGATGCTGAAGGCCGGCGCCAAAGTAATGAACCTGTTAACCAAAGGTTCTTTAAACCATCTTACCTACCAGTTAAAGAAAAAACCCGCAGATCATTTTGCCGAAATAGCAATGGTTATTGCTCTTGCCAAAGAAAAAGGCATAGATACCAACGTGTACCTGGAAGACTGGAGCAACGGCATGCGTAACAGCAGGGAGTACGTGTTTCAATACCTAGATTTTTTGCAGACCCAACCTGTTAAAAGGATTATGCTGCCTGATACATTAGGTGTGCTTATACCGGAGGAGGCTTATGCCTACGTTCATGAAATTGTACAGCGATACCCGGGCGCTCATTTTGATTTTCATGCCCATAATGATTACGACCTTGGCACAGCCAATGTACTGGAAGCGGTAAAAGCCGGCGCCAAAGGCATACACCTTACCATTAATGGCATGGGCGAGCGTGCTGGCAATGCCCCATTGGCAAGTGCGGTAGCTGTACTGAACGATTATGTAAAGGTGGTAAAAACATCCGTGCAGGAAAAATCGCTGTATTCTATAAGTAAGCTCGTGGAAACTTTTTCAGGGTTCCGCATACCTGTTAATAAACCTGTTGTGGGCGAAAATGTATTTACACAAACAGCAGGCATACATGCGGACGGCGATAAAAAGAACAATCTTTATTATAACGACCTGATGCCTGAGCGTTTTGGCCGCCAGCGCAAATATGCGTTGGGCAAAACCAGCGGCAAAGCCAATATTGAAAATAACCTTCAGCAGTTGGGCATTCGCTTAGGTGATGAAGATCTGAAGAAGGTCACCCAGCGTATTATTGAGCTGGGTGACAGGAAAGAGGTAGTTACGCAGGCTGATTTGCCATATATAATTTCAGATGTGCTGGATAGTAATGCCATTGAAGAAAAAGTGCAGGTGGAAAACTATGTACTTACCCATAGCAAAAACCTGCGGCCATCTGTAACACTGAAAATAACTATTAACGGAGAAAGTTTTGAAGAGCATGCACAGGGTGACGGGCAATATGATGCTTTTATGAACGCCCTGAAAAAAATATACAAACAGAAAAAAATAGAGCTTCCCGCACTGGTAGATTACGCAGTGCGTATACCACCTGGCGGAAAAACCGACGCGTTATGCGAAACAGTAATTACCTGGGAGTACAATAACCGTGAATTTAAAACGCGCGGCCTTGACAGCGATCAAACAGTAGCCGCGATAAAGGCTACACAAAAGATGCTGAATGTTATTTAAATACAGAATACGAAGTTACCAGTACGACCTACACTTATAGCTTTATACTTCGGAAATCGTACTTATATTGCGGCGATAAAACTTAAAGTACTTATACATGGCAACAAAACATATACTCATTGTTCCGGGCGACGGCATAGGGCAGGAAGTAACTGCAGTAGGCAAGAAAGTGTTAGACAAAATTGCGGCAAAATTCGGCCATACCTTTACGTATGATACGGCGTTGATAGGTCACGCGGCTATTGAAGCAACGGGTTCTCCCCTGCCGGATGAATCGCTGGAAAAAATGCGCAACAGTGATGCCGTGCTTTTTGGCGCGGTTGGCCACCCAAAATATGATAATGACCCTTCAGCCAAAGTACGCCCTGAGCAAGGGTTGCTGAAAATGCGCAAAGAGCTGGGATTATATGCCAACCTGCGGCCTATAAAACTGTTTGACGAACTGCTTGCCGCCAGCAGCATTAAGCCTGAAATTTTAAAAGGCGCTGATATACTGTTCTTTCGTGAACTTACCGGAGATATTTATTTTGGTGAAAAAGGCAGGAAGAACAATGGCGATACCGCTTATGACCTGGCTGAATACAGCCGTTATGAAGTTGAGCGTATTGGCCGCAAGGCTTTTGAAGCAGCCCGTACGCGCCGCAAAAAGTTGTGCAGTGTTGATAAAGCCAATGTGCTTGAAACAAGCCGCCTTTGGCGCGAAGTGATACAAAAACTGGCGCAGGAATATCCTGATGTGCAGGTAGAACACCAGTTTGTAGATGCTACCGCCATGTTGCTGATTAAAGACCCGCGGCGTTTTGACGTGGTGGTTACAGCCAACCTGTTTGGCGATATCCTAACTGATGAAGCCTCGCAAATTGCGGGCAGCATGGGTATGCTGGCGTCTGCCTCTATTGGCGACGGCACAGGCGTTTATGAGCCTATACACGGCTCCGCGCATGACATTACGGGCAAAGGTGTTGCCAACCCGCTGGCGTCTATCCTGTCAGCCGCCTTATTGCTGGATATTTCTTTTGGGTTGAAGGAAGAATCGGAGGCTGTTATAAACGCGGTTGATAAAGTATTGAAAGAAGGCTACCGCACCGGCGATATTGCAGATAGCAGCACGCCTTCTGAAAAAATATTAGGGACAGATGCCATTGGAGAAAAAGTGTTGGCGCATTTGTAAAAAAGCACAGACATATTTACTTAAGGAGCACACCATTAAAAGTGTGCTCTTTTAGTTTGTTTTTTGAGGAATAGATGGTTTGAGCAACCCGGCGGAGAAGCGCAAAAGGCAAAAAACAGGCACACATGCCAGGCCCAGAAAGTTTATTATATGCGCTGCGTGCAACACTCTACCTAAAGCCAATTTTGCGTACATTTACTACTGCAACCAAATATACCGGTCATGAAAAGATTGCTAATCCCCGCCATCGCATTTATTGCTTTTGCATCATTTAAAGAAGGAGATAAAAAGGGGAATAATCCGCCGGCCGTAAAAAAAGTTATTGTTTATACTACAGCCCAAAACACTGACTATAGGTTAACCCCTACCGACACTGTTCACTTTACGCACATGGGCCAGCCGTTTGAAACACAGGTATGTGTGTTTGTTGACCCAACCAAAACATTTCAACAGGTCATCGGCTTCGGCGGCGCGTTAACGGATGCATCCGCAGAAGTATTCGCCAAATTGTCACCGGGGGCACAACAGGAATTATTACAAGCATATTATTCTCCCAGCAAAGGTATCGGCTATACCATGGCACGAACCAACATTAACAGTTGCGATTTCAGCAGTGACAGTTATACATATGTAGCAGATAATGATTCAGCCCTGGCAACCTTTAATGTTGCCCACGATGAAAAATATAAAATCCCGCTGATTAAAGCGGCCATGAAAGCCTCGGGTAATAACCTCCATTTATTTGTTTCACCATGGTCGCCGCCGGCCTGGATGAAAGACAACAATAGTATGTTGCAGGGCGGCCATCTGAAAAGCAGCAGCCGGCAAGCATGGGCAAATTATTACGTTAAGTTTATAAAAACCTACCAGGCGCAGGGAATACCTGTTTGGGGGCTGTCAGTACAAAACGAGCCGATGGCGAAACAACGTTGGGAATCCTGTATTTATACCGGCGAGGAGGAGAGGGATTTTGTAAAAGGTTTCCTCGGCCCCACCCTTCATAACAGCGGGCTTGCGGATAAAAAGCTAATTGTTTGGGACCATAACCGTGATTTGCTTTACCAGCGCGCCAGTACCGTACTTAGTGACCCTGAAGCCGCGAAATACGTGTGGGGTGTTGGTTACCACTGGTATGAAACATGGACGGGCAGCGGCATGGAGTTTCAGAATATGCAAAGAGTAATGGAAGCTTTCCCTAAAACCAACCTTATGTTTACTGAAGGTTGTGTTGAGGCCTTTGACTACAAAAGATTAATGGATTGGAGACTGGGCGAACGATACGGGCACAGCATGGTGAACGATTTTAACAATGGTACCGTTGCCTGGACAGACTGGAATATTTTGCTGGATGAAAACGGCGGCCCCAACCATGTGGGTAACTTTTGTTTTGCACCGGTACATGCTGATTTAAGAACAGGTAAGCTTATTTATACCAACAGCTATTATTATATCGGCCATTTTTCAAAGTTTGTAAAACCCGGTGCAAAACGCATCATCAGTTCTTCCAACAGGGACAAGCTGGAAACAACGGCATTCATCAACCCGGATGGCAAATTATCTGTTATTGTATTGAATGAAAGTGACGAAAAAATAGATTACCATTTATGGATTAAAGGCGACGCGGCGGATGTAACAGCACTGCCACATTCTATTGCTACTTTAGTTGTTGAATAGCAATATGCATAGTATTTAATAAACCCTGTGAATGCCGTTTAAATATTTAAGCAATAAACCATTTTTCCTAAACGTTTCTAAAAAACAGGCTACTACTAACCTAATTTTAACAACCCGGCCAAACTGTTTCTTATGAAAAAAATGACTACCGCATTTCTTGCATGCTTAACCAGCGCAATTACTTATAGCCAGGGAGCACCCCAAAGTTTTACGCTGGAAGGAAAAATTACCGGAGACCCTGCCGGAAAACTCATTATATACTATACAGGTGCTGGTGGTAAACAAATAAAAGACAGTACCGTAATTAACAGCAACACATTTATTTTTAAGGGTAAAATAGCCGGCCCAGTAATGGCTTATTTACAGGGCAATGTAACATCAATGTCGATGGACGACCCCAACACTACTTCTTTTTTCATTGAGCCCGGCACAATACACATTACCTTAAAAGACGGCGATTTTAAGCATGCGGTAATTACCGGCAGCAAAACACAGGAAGAGGCAAAAATACTTGATGACAGTAAAGCTGCCCTGGTTGCGCAGTTAAAGCCGCTGGAAGATGCCTATACCAAAATAAATAACACTTATATACAGGCAATAAGGGACAAAAAGCCGGAAGCTCTATTGGATTCGTTGCACGAAAAGGCAGCGGCGATGCATGATGAGCTTCAGTCATACTCACCTAAATTCGCCAGTATTGATTATGCTTTTTTCAGGGCGCACCCCTCATCGTATGTAACGGCTTTTAACCTTCGGTTTTATATAAATGATTTGCCGCTTGACTCATTAAAAATGATATATGCCAGGTTTGGCACAGCAGTGCAGCAAAGTGTTTACGGCAGGGAGATAGATAAGCAAATAAAGCAATTAGAAAGCGGTTCGCCCGGCGCTATTGCAAAGAATTTTGTTACAACAGATATTAACGG
This sequence comes from Chitinophagaceae bacterium, assembly GCA_035550215.1. Classification (GTDB taxonomy): domain Bacteria; phylum Bacteroidota; class Bacteroidia; order Chitinophagales; family Chitinophagaceae; genus JABDFW01. The sequence continues at coordinate 121,416 of DASZPM010000030.1, forward strand.
CAATAAGCTTAGCCTTGCTGATTTTAAAGGCAAATATGTGCTGCTTGATTTTTGGGCAAGCTGGTGCATACCCTGCAGGCACAGTAACCCGCACTTAAAAGAGTTATACACGAAATACCATAACAAAGGCTTTGACATTATTGGTGTTTCGGATGATGACCGGGATGACTCAGCCTGGAGAAAGGCAGTTGCAAAAGATGGTATTGGCATCTGGCATCATGTCCTTCGCGGCTTTAGCGAAGAAAAGATGCAGAAAAATGAACCCAATGATAATGACATAAGCGGAATGTTTGGCATACACAGCCTGCCCACTAAAATACTGATTGACAAAAACGGCGTTATTGTTGGCCGGTATGACCAGGCAACTGATGAAGAGCAGCAGGAAATGGATAACAAGCTCGCCGAGGTAATGAAATAAACAACGGCTTAATTCTTCAACCTTACATATTTTTCAATGTTAAGGCGGTTAACCCCTATGCTGTCAATTTTCTCGATGCCGCGTATGGTAAGCGTATCATTTTGCACGCTGATGGTAAATGGAAAGTCATGCCCTTCCCATTGCCTGTCGTCACAATATTCAAGGTGTTCGGTGTAGCTGCTGTCTTTAAGTGTATAGCTGCCGGCGCCAGAACTGTAAATGCGCGTGGCGGAGTCTTTTCCATGCGTTAAATCATGCAGGAAAAAGGCAAAATGGTCACTGTTAATAATTTTGATAAAACTCTTGTCTTTCGTATAGTCCGTAACAGTTGTGTCGCCTTTTTCAATCAACGTTCCTGTTAATAGTTTCCATGTGCCCTGTACCGGCACAGCAGATGTTGAAGTTTCTACCTTTACCTCGCATGACGCGAGTATAATTACCAGGGCCGCAAGGGCAGTTATCATTTTCATACAGCAGTGTTTTGAGTTTTGCAGCGGCAAGATAAAACAATAGGCGTTGCTTTTAAAAAATAGTTGCAAAACAAACAAAGCCAGGCCTGGTTGCCAGTGGTATACCTGATAACGGTATATAGCAGGCCATCTGCAGCAAAATAATAGGGCCATTCGCTGAAACGGCAGATGCCACAAGGCTTGCCATTACACTACAACAAACATTACACCTGCCTGTTACCAATACTACTGATGGTACGACGCTAAAAGCAGTAGTACAGAAATTGGCGTAATGTTATGCAGCTTACCGTGGTACCGTTATTCCGCACGGAGACTTTTAGATGGGTTTGCAAGCGCCGCTTTCAGCGTGTGAAAAATTACCGTTAGCATGGTAATAAACAACACTGCAACAGCCGATAATAAAAACGGCAGCATGCTAAGCCCCGGATTGTAAGAAAACAACGCAAGCCATTTGTGCATAAATATATACGCAACAGGAAAGGCGATAATACAGGATATGCCAACCAGGTACGCGAAATTTCTTGTAATTAATGGCACCAGTTGCCCGAGGCTGGCACCCATAACCTTGCGTATACTTATTTCTTTTTGCCGCTGCTGTGTTGTGAAGGCTATAAGCCCCAATAAGCCAAGGCATGTTATTGCAATAGTGACTATAGAGAACGTGGTAAATATTTGCCCCCGTTTTTGATCGGCGGCATATTGCGAATCAAAATCGCGGTCAAGAAATGTATACGAAAAAGGCAAATCCGGGAAAATATTCTTCCAGGCGCTTTCTACGCTGGCTATGGCGCCGCTGATATTTTTAGCATTCAGTTTTAGCTGTATGCCATTACTGTTCGGGGTATAAAATAATATCAATGGCTCAATTGGGTTGTAGAGCGATTTCTGGTTAAAATCCTTTACTACGCCTACCACTTCGAGGTAATAGCCTGATGTATCGCCGGGGAATTTGACCCTTTTGCCAAGAGGTTCATCCCAACCGAAATACTTCGCCATATTTTCATTAACAATAATACTGTGCAGCGTATCAGGCAGCCCTGTAAAGTTTCTGCCTTTAACTATTTTCATCCCCAGGGTTTTAAAATAATCTTCATCAACCGCATAACAGTTAACACCTTTATCTGTAAAACCGTTTTTAGACTGTACCGAGAAAAGGTTAAAGTTGAGGCCGCCGCCCGGCACTGATTGTGCGGTACTTACTGAAAGCACCTGAGGGTTTTTTCTCATCTCCTCTTTAAAAGCCTGGATTTTTGTACTTATATTACTGTTGCTGTTGGCATTAATTGAAAGCACCTGCTGTTTGTCAAAACCCAGGTCAACATTACGCAGGTAATTTAACTGGCCGTACACTACCCAGGTGCAAATAAGCATTATCATGGAAATAGAGAACTGCACCACCACAAGCACCCGGCGCAGTGTTACATTGCTTGAGCCCTTGGCAAGACTTCCCTTTAAAATATTTATCGGGTTAAATTTTGCCAGGTAAAAAGCAGGATAGCTACCACCCACAAAGCCCACAAACAGCACAATACCTACTAGGATGAGAAAAGTACCTGGCTGCCAAAGCGATGTAAAAGAGATAAATTTACCGGAAAGCGTATTAAATTCAGGCAAGCACACCGCTATAGCGCCTATACTTAGAATAAGCGCGAAAAGAGACATCAGCATAGATTCTACAAGGAACTGCGTAACCAACTGGCCTTTGGATGAGCCTGTTACTTTACGTATCCCTATTTCCTTTGCCCTGCGCGCAGACCTTGCCGTAGTAAGGTTCATATAATTAATGCAGGCAATCAGCAACATAAACAATGCTACCGCTGCAAAAATGTATATGTATGACATATTGCCTGCTTCTTCGGGCTCATTAGACATGTCAGAATGAAGATGTATGGATGTAACAAGCTGAACACCGTAATGTATTTTAACATTAAACTGTGCAAAAATGGGCGCCATGTATTTAGCGTACATAGGCAGCAGCTTTTTTTCAAATGCGGCAGGGTTAGTATTGGGTTTCAGCAGTACGTACGTGAAAATATTAAAGCCCCCCCAGTTATTTTGATAGTCCTTCGGCAACGTGGTTATGGAGACGAGAGCATTAAAAATAAGGTGGGAGTTTTTAGGCACATCTTCAATTACTCCTGTTATTTTATACACATCGCCTTTGTCGTTTTCCAATGATTTACCAAGCGCCCGCTGACCTTTGCCGAAGTATTTTTCGGCCACGCTTTGCGTAAGCACCATTGATTTTGGGGCAATTAACGCTGTAGCAGGGTCGCCCTCAATAAACTTGTGGGTAAATACACGGAATATATTACTGTCAGTAAAGAAAACCTTATCCTCGTAAATGCGGGTGTCGCCGTTTTTGTACATGGTTTTACCGGCGTTAACGAAGCGCACAGATTCCTCCACCTCAGGATAATCCTTTTTTAGTACAGGCCCGAGAACATACTGCGTAATGGCCCATTTCATTTCGGGCTTGTCCTGTTCTTTTATGTATGAGTTAATGCGGTATATCCGGTCGCCTTTTTCATTATAGCGGTCGTAACTAAGTTCATCCTTAATATAAAAAATTAACAGCAGGCTGAAAGTTATGCCAATGGTAAGACCAAGTATATTCAGCAAACTGTACCATTTGTCTTTTTTAAAGTTGCGCAGGGCAACACGCAGAAGGTTTTTGAACATGTTAAGTGGTTCCTGGTTTTGTAACGGTGACTGTTTAATACCGGCAGTGTATAAAGCAGTTTATACGCGGCCGTTTACAAAATCAATTTACGAATGGCTACGTTGACGAATAGTTATTTTACACAAACGGCAAGCGTACAAGTTTACCGGTGGTTACCCGGTATATTTCCAACAGTTGCCTTGTAAGTATTGCCGTAGCAAACAGCGCTATTTTGTTTTGGTTACTAACACTATGTAAGTCTTTTTTGTGCCATCGCTGCCGGCTACTGTGTAACCCAGTGGCGATGAAAAGTTTTGCATCAGGTTTTCCTGCGGCCAAATGGCAGCACCAACATAGGTAACCTTACAGTAAGCGTGTGTAATATCAACACTTTCTTTCACAAGTATTAAAACACTGTCCTCAGTGATTTTAGTTGAAAGCTGGTCAGGGCCAAACATTTTACCATCCGAATGCAATAGCTGGAAAGTAAGGAGTTGCTCATTACTGATGGTAAACTGCTTTTGGCAGGAAATAACCACCGCAGCGGTTACTGCAAAGGCGCTAACAGCGATAAACAATTTACGGCGACCAGTGATTAAACGACGTAATTGCTTTTTTAGGGCATGCGATTGTTTAAAAGGCAAGCTTTTTTTCATTGGGGTACGTTTTAATAAGATACGGAACTAAATAATAACCCAATAAAGATAGAGCGATTGAATACATGAGCACATTTCGTATATATAATTATACTTATGTGTTATTTTGATACAACGTAAGCCTATGTTATTAATTTACTGACAGTTATGTGAACCGGCGCATGCTACGATATTTTTATTAATATATACATTACGTAATATTTCACCCATATAAATACTAAATAAATGAGGATTTTATGGATGCAATTAACTATTTAACCCTTCTGCACACTCCGGCTTGCTGATTACCAGCAAATTAACATACGTTAATAACCCTTTTAATCCGTGTTTTTGCCACTATCGTTATCCACATTTGCTTTTTATGCTAAATAATTTAGGTAGCTATTTTTTGCGATGCCTTTCCTGTTTTTTTACTGTCAAAATCAATCCAGGTCGCCTTAAAAAAAGATTAAATTCTTGGTAACATGGGGATATTGGCCGCTTTATACACATTAATGCCATTAAAATGTTGCTTATTAAGCAATTTTTGTGGAAAATATCCGCGAAAGTGTAAATAACAAGGATGCAAGCTTTCAAGTATAAAAGAGTTAGAATTGCCCCGGAAGAGCGGTTTGCAGTAACTGTTTGTAACCATCCACATCTTTTGTTTCTTTCAATAAGCTAAGGTTAGCTTCGCTTATCATAGAAAATGAGTATTTATTAGCCGTAAGCCAGGGCAATATTCGCCCGCCGGTAATGGGGCGGGTTTTATTTACATAATCTATAGCGGCAGCAGCATCTTTAAATGGTCCAATCAGTACAATATTATAACGGTCATCCAGCTTTATTGATGTCGTTTTAAGCCGTTGGCTGTAATATGTAGTCATATTGTACCGGTTAAAGGCGTTACCTGCCTCATTGGCAAAAACAGGGGCAACCTTATCCAGCAAAATGCTTACATACTGTGGGTCTGAAGGAATAAATTCAAACTTTTTCACCACGAACGTGGGCGCTTTAAGACTATCAACCTTAATAGCAACAGGAACGGAGACAGGTTTTGCCACGGAGTCAATCTTAGCTGGCACTTTAACAACGTTTACCGTTTCGGCAGGTGTGGTAAAAACAATTGGAGCGGATTCATCCTCCTTATACCGGGTTATTTGCAGTTGTGTAAGGTAGCTTTCAATCTGGCTGCGCCGCTGTAATACACTTATCATTGTTGTAGCCCTTTCCGCAATTGGCGAGGATGGGTACATTTTTGCCAGGCTGTTAAGCCGGTTAATTGCTGCGCTGTCCTCTCTTTTCGATACATAATAAATTGCCTCTATAAACAGCAATTGCGGAGTCCAGTGACTGTTGCCATATATTTTGTCAGCTTTTGCTTTCTCATCCTTAGCCTCCTCAAACTTTCCTTCAACAAACAGGTTATATATTTCCACGTACTTTTCAGTTGCCGCATCCGGCTTACCAGCTTCACCAGCAGGGCCTTTTTGCAATGTTGCCGTAAACTTGCCTTTCGCAAACCTTGTATTAAGTACGTTCTTCACCGAGTCGGCCTGTTTTGGCCTGACAAGTTGTGTATAACAGTAGTAAAGGTTAAATAAGGCTTCCTCTTCATAACTATTGCCGTCATACTTAAGGTTTAAGGTGTCATAGGTATCAACTGCGGGGTTGTAATCCTCCAGCTTGTTTTGAAATGCCTGGGCATTAGTAAATAACGCTTTGGCAATTTTTTCGTTAGACGCTTTAAGTTTTTCGGGAGTAGTAGGCAAGTTGGCGTATAACACATCATAGGATAATTCCCCGGCAGTGCCGGCAGCCTTTGCCGTCATGCTGTCAGCTTTAGCTTGTGTCTTTAACGCATTGCTTGCCAGCGCTTTATTTACTGCCGCCTGCCTGCGCCAGTTGTCTACGTTGGGGCGGTTACCCCACTGCTGCCTGAAAGTATTGTATCCCTGCGCTTTTAAAGCATTATTGTTAAAGTACCATTGGGCTGCCCCGGACGACGTTGCAAACAGGTCGGTGGCGGCAGGTTGATTTCCTCTTACAGCCGGGTTTATATTTGGGGAGGCGTTTTCCTCGTCCTTAATGCCCTGCTGCTTTTTTAACTGCTTAATCATTTTTTTAATAACTGCCTCCTGCGCTGCTTTGGGCATTGCTGCAATTGCCTGCAGGCTATCCTCGGTGTGTATATCTGCCAGCCCCTGTACAATTATTTTTAAAGCCGCCATCCTCTGCTGCAAACGGTTTTTATCAGCCTCATTAGTAATGTAGCTTACTGAAACACTATCATAACAATTACTGGCAGCAACAAATTCTTTGCTATCGTAGTCCAGGTCTGCCAGCATTAAAAATGAGCGGCTTTTCTGCTGCAGGTTATTTACCGTTGCTGCCACGCTCTTGTGCAAAGCCTGTTTAGCCGCAGGTATATCATTCTTTTGCACTTCTATTTTTGCAATAGCGTAATAGATTATATCCCTGTTGGTTATATACCTGTCCCTGTGCGCCAGTTTCGTAAGGTTGTTTATCTTCTCCTGCAAAACATTGCCTGATTTATCATTATAGGCGTTAATACTGTTAAGGTTGGCATAAACGTCCATAATGGGGTCAATGGTATGTTCAGCAGCTTTGTTGTAATAGGCTATTGCAAGGCTGTCGTTTTTTGACAGCAGGTATAACTGCGCAATTAAAAATTCCCTGCGGGCCTTTTCCTCCCTGTTTTCCACGTTATCAAGCGCTTTACTTAAATGCCAGGCGGCGCTGTCGTAAATATTCTGCTTATAACACCAGTAAGCTATGGCTTCATGCAGGGGTGGCAGCAGGCGTTCCGGGAACTGGGGGTCGCTTTTCAGTATTTGCAGTAAGCCTGCGGCTTCGCCGTATTTACCCTCTTCTACATAAGTTTTAGCCTGCCACAGTAGCGCATCATTGCGGCTTGGGGGCTGGCTCATTATTTTTTGTAAAATGCTGCGGTCTTCCTCAGTAGAAACACTAAATACGCCGTTGGTACCACTTTCGTTACTTCCTATTGGCTTACGGTAACCATCCTTATCCTGTGGGGCAAAAGCGTAGTTAATATATTGAAAAACCTGTTCGGCAGAATCAAAGTTTTTCCTGAAAAAATAGGCTTTACCCATCAGCAGGTACATATTGTCAATCCACGCATTGCGCAGGTCATGCAGCAAAATACCTGCGTTGCATTTGTATAATACTGAATCTAAATCCCCGTCCTGCGCGGTAACATCAAGGCTGTAATTATAAAAAGGCAACAGTTTGGTGTAATCATCTTTAAAACCCATTTTGGCACGGTCAACAATGTCGTTCAGCCGGTTATTGGCATTAAAGTAATAATTGTAGTGGGTAACCATACCCTGGTACAGCCGGCGTTTAAGGGTAAATTTCTTATCACCGGTCTTTTCTGAACCAAGTGTCCTGTTTTCGTATTGCTTGGGTTTAGTCAGTTCAACGGTTGTTCCGGGTTGGCAAAAGCATTCAGTTATACCAAAGCAAAGCAGGATAGTTAAGAATCGCCTTATAACGCCATAATTCATGCAATAAAAGTCTTACTTAATAACTTAAAACCGTTGAAAATATTTTTAAAAGTACATTATTTTTTCAAGTGTGTTTTAAACCATCGGTTAATATTACCTTTATTCAGAATTATCTGAATATGTCGAAGGTTAACGTGAATGACACTTTTAAACGGTTGCAAAATAAATACCGCCTGGTGGTAATGAATGATGACACTTACGAGGAGGTGGTTACTTTTAAACTGTCCCGCTTAAGTGTGTATATAGGGTTAAGCACTATATTTGTTTTGCTGGTAAGCTTAACCGTGGCACTGCTTGTTTATACGCCGTTAAGGTATTACCTGCCCGGCTATGACAATGGCAGGGAAGACCGGGTGGCGCTGCAGACACTCAAAATGCGGACAGACTCCATTGAACAGGCCCTTCAATACAAAGACCAATACCTGCTGAACATAAAGAAGGTTTTAAATGGCGATGCCATGACGCAGAGAGATACAACGATGCTGCAGGTGCCCAAGCACGACCAGTCTAACGACTAAATCAATATACCAATGTTAAACCACTCTAAAAAAACAACGGAAGAACTTCCTCTTGCGGGAAAAACCAGCATTATTGGCGCCGGCATGACCATCAACGGCCAAATTACCAGTGAAGGCGACATTCGTATTGACGGCAGGCTTACAGGCACCGTTAAAAGTTCCTCAAAAGTTGTGGTGGGTGAAGATGGCACTGTTGAAGGCGACGTTATAGCCCTGCAGGTTGATATAACCGGCAAGGTAAACGGCAACGTTATTGTAAAAGACCTGCTTACCCTGCGTGGCCATGCAACTGTAGAGGGCGATATTAACGCCGGCAAAATTTCCATGGAACCAAGCGTTTCCTTTAATGGTACCTGCACTATGCAGGCCGGGAATGTTGTTGAAATGAACAGTACGAAAGATGAACGAAAAAAAGCCGCAGAATAACCGTTTATTATACCAGTATGCCGGCCTTGCATTTCAGTTACTGGCCAGCCTTGGCCTTGCCATATTTGCAGGCCTTAAGCTTGATGAGTGGATAAAACTGGCCATACCTGTGTTTGTATGGTTATTACCTTTGCTGGTAATTATATTCACAATCATCAAAGCGGTTAAGGATACTTCAAAATAAGCTATGGACAGAAATTTCCGGCAAAAAATAATGCTGCGCTTTTTTATCGTCTTCTTTTTGGTGGATGTTGCTGCCTTTGCCTTTGCTGGCTGGCTTGACGCCAATAAAATAAACCACTACGTAGTTATAGGCGCTAATACGCTGTTGCTGATACTTGCCGCTATAAGCATGATGCTGCAGGCAAAAGCGGCGGAAAACCCCAATCCCAACGTTTTTGTACGAAGCATTATGGGCGGCACATTTTTAAAGCTGATGGTTATAATTGTCGCCCTGGTTATTTACCTGTATGCCGCGGGGCCAAACAGGAGTATTTATGCTGTTTTTGCGGGTATGGGCTTGTACATGGTGTACACATTTGTTGAGGTTAAAGGACTATTGCAACTGAACAGTCAAAAACATGGCAGCAACTGAGCACCCTATGCACGCGCTGGCTGGTTTTCTGCCTGAAGGCACTTTTGACCAGGTAGTGGCTTATCTTCACCAATACAAGGTTCATCTTACCTTAACCAAAGAACGTAAAAGTGTTCTCGGCGATTACCGCAATGCCGTACCGGGTAAAAACCACCGTATTTCGGTAAACCAAACGCTTAACAAATACGCGTTTCTTATCACCCTGCTGCACGAACTTGCCCACCTGCTCACATTTGAAAAATACGGGCACCGTGTAATGTCGCATGGCAAAGAATGGAAGCAGTTATACAGCCATCTGCTGGCCACTTTTGTACAGCATGATATTTTCCCGCATGACATAAAAGCTGCGCTGCAACATTCCATTGCCAACCCTGCCGCCAGCAGTTGTGCAGAGGAAGGGCTGATGCGCGTGCTAAGAAAATATGATGATAAAAAACCGCATGTTAGCCTGCTGGAAGAACTTCCCCCCCATGCCTGGTTTAAAACTGCCGATGGCCGCATTTTTCAGAAGATGGAAAAACTGCGTAAACGCTACCGTTGCCAGGAAATAAAAACCGGACTCATTTACCTGTTCAGTCCCATTTACGAGGTACAGCAGGTATCAAAGCCCGGCGCCTGAATTATAAGCCCCAAACTGCAGGGAGGAAAAAAGGTTGTCAAAAGGAGGATGAGGGAGGAATGTAAAAAGTTATAAATAGTTGATTTTTAATTAATTATAATAAAATTCGCTAATTTTTTTAAAAATTCACCCTGGCCAAAAAATTGCCGGCAATAATTTTCAATTCCAAACTTGTCAAAGAACATATAATGATAAATAGCAAATAGTCGGTTTTGTCCGCTTTTTTGGGAGAATATTTTTTTTAAAAAAAGGTTAACCCACCCCCTACTCGCCCCAAACTGTCACCACTAATTTTCTCGCCTCTCCTTCGTCCCTGTGTTCGCACAAATAAATGCCCTGCCATGTACCCAGGGCAAGCCGCCCGTTATATACCGGTATCAGCACGCTGCTGCCGAGCATCGCCGCTTTTAAATGGGCAGGCATATCGTCGGGGCCCTCGTCATCGTGCGTGTAGCCCGGGTCGTTCTCCGGCACAATTTTGTTGAAATATGTTTCAAAGTCCCTTCTTACTGCGGGTGCGGCATTTTCATTAATAGTAAGCGAGGCAGATGTATGCTGGATGAATACCTGGCACATACCCGTTTCAATCTCCTTTAATTGCGGCACCGCATGCAATATTTCCTGCGTAATAATATGAAAGCCCCTTTCCCGCTCTTTCAGCCGCAGGTGTTGTTGAAATATCTTCATGAGTTGTTATTGTTGGTAAACCATCTTAAAATTTACCATTTACACCTAATAAAAACTTATTATATTTGGGTTGCTTGTAAATTGCTAACACATCAACGCTAAGCCGTATTACTTGCCAAAAAAAAATGCCAAAAAAAATAATCCTCCTGCTGCCTTTTTGTTCATGTTTATTTTTAAATGATTGCAAAAAATCGTCGACCCCGGCTGAAACTTCTATTTGCGATAACATTAAAAATGTAAAAATAACAAATGTCAGTTCATTGTACTTCCCGGGCGATGCCGTTAACATCAACGCAAATGTTTCGGTGGATGGTACTTATACCTGGCATTTTGGCGCCGACCCCGCAGTTATTGCAACAGGCACCAGTTTCGGCATATCATCTGTAACAAAGTATGATGAGGGCTGGTATTATTTAACCGTCACCAATGCAGCCTGCGACCCCTATACCGACAGCGCGTATATAAGAATTGTGGATAAGCCGCTCACACCAACATGCAATCCCGCGGATAACAAAATTGTGTTCTCGGGCATACCGGGTATTACGCTTGATACTTTGGCCATGGCGCTTGATACAGCCTCAAACAGCAGGGTAATCAGTTCACCGGAAAGCGCAGGCAAGCCGGGCATAAAAATATACCTCAACCCATATTGGACGGCACATAATTATGAAGACGGCGAATACGCCACTGCCTCTGCATTAAACTTTCCCGAGCACGAGATATATAATGTTTTTATTAGTGCTTCTTACCAGGGTAATCAATTTACTTCTGTCGCCGGTGGCCAGGTGTACCTGTGGCACGACCAGGGCAGGACACGCATTACCATTTGCACCGCCACACTTGTAAACAGTAGCGGCGGTTCACCACAATCTGTTACCGTAACCGGCGAGGTAAACGCGCGGTGATACCATTCGCTGGTTATTTTACCGGTATAAAACAAGTGGCAACAAATAGATAATTTCTGCAAAATCACCATTTTATTGAAAGTTCTCTAAAGAACGACACTCAAGTCGCGCTTTTAGTAAAGTTTAGTTACATTTGCCCGTTATTGATTGTTTTAGTACAGCTAACTTATTTATAGAATCAGTCAAATAAAATGCATGCTACCAAAAGTTAATCCTACTATTACGCAGGCCTGGTTATTGTTGAGAAGGCACTTTGAAGAAGAAATGAACCGTTGCCAGATGAAAGCACTTTTCGCAGCCGACGAAGACCGGTTCTCCAAATTTTCCCTTCGTTTTAAAGATATCCTGTTTGATTATTCCAAAAATATCATCTCTCCAAAAACAATGCAATTGCTTTTGCAACTGGCAGAAGAATGCAGGGTGAAAGAAGCCATAGAGTGCATGTTTAGCGGTGATGTGATTAATGAAACCGAAGGCCGCTCAGTATTACATACCGCGCTTAGGAATTTTTCAGGCAACCCTGTGTACAGCGAGGGCAATGATGTAATGCCGGAAGTGCAGAAGGTACAGCAGCAAATGAAAGATTTTTGCAAGGCTGTGCATACAGGCGAATGGAAAGGATATACCGGCAAAAAAATAAAATACTTTGTAAATATAGGTATCGGAGGCAGCGACCTTGGGCCTTTGATGGTAACGGAAGCCCTTAAGCCCTACTGGGTAGAAGGAGTACAGGCATATTTTGTAAGCAACGTGGATGGTACGCACATTGCTGAAACACTAAAAAAAATAACGCCTGATGAAACCATCTTTCTCATAGCCTCAAAAACATTTACTACGCAGGAAACCATGACAAATGCCAACACAGCGCGTGATTGGTTTTTGCAGCATGCGAAAGAGGAAAAACATATCGCGTCGCATTTTGTGGCGTTGAGCACCAACGAGAAAGATGTGGTAAAATTTGGTATAGATCCGAAAAATATGTTCGTTTTTTGGGATTGGGTGGGCGGCCGTTATTCCCTGTGGAGCGCCATAGGCCTGTCTATTGCGCTTACGGTGGGTTACGATAATTTTGAGCAGTTGCTTAAAGGGGCTTATGAAGTAGATGAACATTTTAAAGCAGAAACTTTCAATAATAATATACCGGTTATTATGGCCCTGGTTGGTTTGTGGTACACAAACTTTTTTGGCTCTCAAACTGAAGCCATTTTGCCGTATGACCAATATATGCACCGTTTTCCTGCCTACTTTCAGCAGGGCAATATGGAAAGTAACGGCAAGCACGTTGACCGCAACGGCGGCGATGTAAGCTATTCAACCGGGCCTGTTATCTGGGGCGAACCCGGCACCAACGGCCAGCATGCTTTTTACCAGCTTATTCACCAGGGCACGGTATTAATACCATGCGACTTTATTGCCCCCGCCATAAGCCACAACCCGATAGGCGACCATCATCAAAAATTGCTGAGCAACTTTTTTGCCCAGACAGAGGCTTTAATGACAGGTAAAACAGAGAAAGAAGTGCGTGAAGAATTGACGAAAGCCGGCAAAACAAACGAAGAAATAAAAAAGCTACTGCCCTTTAAAGTATTTAAAGGCAACAGGCCTACTAATTCATTCCTCGTAAAAAAAATAACGCCGTCAGCGCTTGGTAACCTTATCGCACTGTATGAGCATAAGATATTTGTACAGGGCGTTATATGGAATATTTTCTCGTTTGACCAATGGGGTGTTGAACTTGGTAAACAATTGGCCGGCAAAATATTGCCCGAACTTACGAACGATGCGCAGGTTAATTCCCATGACTCCTCTACCAATGGGTTAATTAATGCATGGAAGGCCATGAAGAAATAAGCGGTATTCCTTGACCGGCATATTATTACTATTAGCTAAGCGCATTTAACAAACAAATGACTTTAGCTAAAGAATAGGTATCATCAAAACAAAACTGTTTGTATAGGATGCAACTGGTTATTTTTGTTTCGGAATACTAATACCGGTAACCTAACCAATGCACCTGAATGAAGGTTAAACCTGCATACATCCTCTTTGCCCTTTGGCTGGTTGTACAGTTAATATTATGGGTTACCAACGGAACCGTTACCACTAACGAGGCGCTGAAATATATAGGGCAGGCATACCACCTGCAACAACAGCACCAGCTTGACGGGACAAAATACATCTTTTACCTGGTACCTGTTTGCGTTATATATGCCTGTATCATTTTACGGGCTGGCTTTAATGCGGTTGTTTTAATACAGCTTTTATTAAATGCCATTGCCACTGCCGCGTTTTATAAAATATGTTTAACACTGTTCAGCAATAAAGCACGCAGCTTTGCAGCTACTGCCCTGCTCATTACATTTATACCACTGCAGTACTGGAACAGTTTCCTGTACACGGAGTCGCTTTTTTACAGTTTCTGCATACTTTTTATATATTGCTATACAGTGTTGCCGCCGTCAAAAAAAAGTACCCATGCAGCGCGGGCAGTTATTACCCTTGTGTTGTTGTTTACCCGCCCTTTGGGTATTTTATTTTTGCCGGTAACGGCATTTTATTACCTGTGGCAAAGCAGGCTGAGGTTTATTACCAAACTGCTGGTATTGGTTGCCACCTGCATGGCCGCAGCAGTATTGATTAACTATTTATACAGCGGCGGGGCCGATATGGATATTCTTATGCCGCAGCGCAACGGTTTTATTGTTTGTTACGGCGACAGCTTACCACATACAGGCATTAAAACCATTGATACAGGCAGCCCGCTGAACGGCCTTTTGTATTTTATTTTTCACAACCCCCTGTATTTTTCAAGGCTGGCATTTTACAGGCTGCTTTCTTTTTTTACACTAACCCGTTCTTATTATTCGCCGCTGCATAACCTGTACCTTGGCTGCTGTATGTTTTTTTTATATGTGCCCGCGGTAATATCTGTTATTATCTCTCCCCTTAAAAAGCAAAATATTTTCGGTTACCTGTTTCTTCCTTTATTGCTGCTGTTTTGCATTGGCGTCATGCTGCAGTGTGATGATTTTAACAGCCGTTTTTGTATGCCGCTCTTTCCGTTTATCATATTACTGGCTGTTGACGGGCTTTTTACCATTTACAACAGGGTTAATAAAACAAAAAGCCCGCAGGCATAATAGCTGCGGGCTTTTCATTGTATTTATCAACTTTTATTTCGTTTTTGGCGAATCTTTTTTGGGCGTTGAATCAAACGTTTTAATTACAGGGTTTTCATTCAGCACAGGCTTTTTAGGGCCAAACTGCTGCTCCATTTGCTGAAGCCCGTCTAACAACTCCTGCGCAGAACTTTTCTCGTACGACATATAGTCTGCCTTCATGCCTGTGAGTGAATTATAAAAGCGCATTTGTTCGTTAAGGTCTTTCTTTACGGAGGCATCTACTTTTGCCGCCAATGTTGTATCACCGGCCTGGTAACAAGCCTGTAAAAACAGCATTGATATGCGGTTTTGGTCATTACCGCGGGAAGCCATACCATACGGGAAATTAGACTGAAGCATATTATCGTCCGTGCGCTTTAATACCTTAATGGCATCATCCTTCCTGTTTTTAAACGCCAGGTCTAACGCCAGCTCTGCATCTGCCCTGCGTATAATATTAAGGTGCCTGCGGTTTTCTTCATCAAAATACACATCCTGCAGCCCCGCATTACCAAAACCAAATTTATGCAGTACAACATCCAGCATGTGGTCGGTATTAACCTGGCTGTTGGCTACCGGTACCAGCCGGTATGAAAGGCCATCCCTTCTTACATAACTGCCAAAGCCAAGGTCGCCGTAATCCATCGTAAAATAGATAGGGCGTTTCCATTTATTAGCGGCAATAATGTCCAGCATGGCAAGGTCATTTTTCATCAAAATGTTCTTGTTCACATCAAAGTTAACAGAGGTTACCACGCTGTCGTCAGGGTTCACCGTATGGTTTTCCCTCACGGTGGCAACATCTACAGGTATGGAGAATTTCTTAACAGGATATGAGCTGATAAGGTCCCCGCCTTCATCCATTTGTTTTGACGGGTCGTCGCTGCCCACATAATAACGCATGATGCTGTCAAGGTTGTAATACCGGTTGTTGGGGTAAGCAGGGTTGGGGTTGTAGCGTACATAGTTCCTGTTATTTCCTTCAATCTGTTTCTCCGACCACATTACATCTATCGCGTCACTCTTGTTTATTTTATAACGCAGCTCATTAATATACCAGTCAATACCCAGCAGGCTTGTGTTTATAACACGTATATCAGGCCTTATACCTTCTACCTCCTGCGCATACCACAACGGGTATGTGTCATTATCACCAAAGGTGAACAGTATTGCGTTGGGCGCGCAGCTTTCCAGGTAATCTTTTGCAAGGTCGCGGGCTAACTGTTTCTTGCTCCTGTCGTGGTCATCCCATTCCTGCATACCCATCCATATCGGCACAAGCAATGAGAGTGTCGTAGCCACATACACAATGTTTCGCTTATTGCCCAAAAACTTCAAAATGTAAGGCAGGCCGAAAGCTACTAACCCGAACACAAGGGCAAAACCGAAACCTAAAGCAAGGCCGGCGTCGGTAACAGTACCCGCGGCAATCATAATCACTGCACAGGCGCCGCCGCCAATTGCCATATATTTTACCATCTTCTCATCCCATTTGGATGCGAGTTCTGCAAAATACGGCACGGCAAGCCCAATCCATATTGCAAAGGCGTAGAATGAGCCAACATACGCGTAATCACGTTCGCGCGGCTGGTAGCCCGCCTGGTTAAGATAAATAATGATGGCAAACCCTGTCATAAAAAACAGCAGGAAGGTAACAAGGCCATCATCCCCCCTCTTTTTAAACTGGTAGAACATACCCACAAGCCCGAGAATAAACGGCAGCATAAACAGCTTGTTATGTGCTTTATTGTCCTGCAGGCTTTGCGGCATAAGGCTTTGGTCACCATACATGCTGTTGTCAATAAAGGGTATGCCTGTTATCCAGTTACCATCCCTCACATTGCCGGTAAACATTCCCTGCACATCGTTTTGCTTCCCGCTGAAATTCCAGAAGAAATAGCGCAGGTACATGAAATAGGTTTGATAGCCTATAAAAAAGCGCATGTTATCCCCGAAAGTGGGCCTTAAATAATGGCCGTCTTCGTCTTTATCAATATCCCAGGAGCCATCTTTGTTTTTACCTACACCCATAAACTGGGCATAATAGGTAGCGTGCCCCTGGTCTTCGCTCATATCCCACATACGCGGGAAAATCATTTTGTCCTCTTTCTGAAAAACATAGTGCCCGTCAGGACCGATATCAACATATTTGTCGCCGATTTTTTGGTATTTATCACTGCCCGGTGCATAAGCCACCGGCTGCGCGTCAAATTTTTGCCCGTACAGTATGGGGAAATCACCATATTGGTCACGGCCAAGGTACCCTACAAGGCTTTGCGGGTTATCAACGTTGTACATATCCACTGCAGGGTCGGCATTGCTGCGTATCATGGTGGTTAAATAAGTACTGTAGCCGATTAAGGTAAAAGTAATGCACCATATAGCAAGGCGCAGGTAACCCCATTTTTTGTTATTGGCAATGCGAAGCCCTATCCATATTATAACTGCCAGCAACACAAAGAAGAAGGCAAACCCGCTGAAGAACGGGGCATGCAGGCTGTTAACAAAGAATATATCAAACTCGCCTGCCAGCTTAACTGAATATTGTATGATACCTACCTGTACTATACCAAGCACAACAGCGCCGATAACAAAAAATATGTACGCGCCGCCATAGTATTCTTTCTTGTCTTTGTTAATTGATTCGATAAGGTATAAAAGGCCGATGGCAGCCAATGCGCCCACAATCATTAAGCCGGCCATGGTATTATCTGCCGGCAGGCTTATGTTTGTTACCTTGCTAACCTCGCTGCTGGCGCCCCATGCTGCCAAAATTGCGCCTAATATGCCGCCGATAATAATTACATAAATAAAATATTTTTTAACCGCTGCATAGTTAAAAGTAGGCCTTCTTTTAAAGTAGTAGGCCATTACTATGGCCGGTATGCACAACAGACACAACAGGTGCACGCCAATTGACATACCGATAAGGAAGAAGATAAACACAATCCATTTATCCGCGCCTTTTTCATCGGCATGGTTCTCCCATTTTAATATTCCCCAAAACACTATCGCGGTAAAGAAAGAACTCATGGCGTAAACCTCACCTTCAACCGCGCTGTACCAAAATGAATCAGTAAACGTGTAAGCCAGGGCGCCAACCGCACCGGCCCCCATAATGGTGGCAATTTGGGTAAGCGTGTACGCTTCGCCTTCAGCAACGTCTTTGCGCACAATTTTGCGGGCGTAGTGGGTAATGGTCCAAAACAGGAAAAGTATGGTAAACCCGCTGGCAAGGGCGCTCATAACGTTCACCCCTTTTGCCGCTGTGTGGGGGTCGTTGCCAAAAAGCAAAATAAAAATCCTTCCCAGCAAAATAAATAAAGGCGCGCCGGGCGGGTGGGGTATTTGTACCTTAAAACAACTGCTCACAAATTCACCGCAATCCCATAGGCTGCCACCGGCTTCGGTGGTCATTATATACACAGTGCAGGCAATCAAACATACGATCCAACCAGTAATGTTGTTGATCCGTTTAAAGTTCATCGGTTTTTGGTTTTAAAAAGAGGGGCAAACATACCTTAATAATTGAAAAAAGGGAAATAACAGGCTAAGAATAATTGGTTTTTAAGATTTTTTAGGGTTTGAGGTTGTTCTGTGTTTTGTGTTTATTGCCTGGGGTGCCTATGGAACACAGAACATAGAACTTAGAACAATCAACTTGATCTACCCTTCAACCAATCAACAAATCACTCTATTCTTTACTATCTTTGCACGCTTATGGAGATGGAAAAAAGGCGTTCTGTGGCATTTCACACGCTGGGCTGTAAACTCAATTATGCTGAAACCTCTACCCTCAGCCGTATGCTGGAGAATGATGGTTTTGAGAAGAGGGGGTTTGATGGCCTTGCTGATGTGTATGTGATAAACACCTGCAGCGTTACTGACAATGCCGACAAAGAGTGCCGCCAAATTGTACGCCGCATACAACGCCGCAACCCCGAGGGCCTGGTGGTAATAACAGGATGCTATGCCCAGCTTAAACCGGCAGAAATTGCCTCAATACCGGGTGTTGACCTGGTGCTGGGCGCTGGAGAAAAATTTAATATCGGCACCCACCTTAGGGAATTGTCTAAAGGTGATTCTGCCAAAATATCAAGTTGTGATATTGAAGAAGTTACAGGCTTTAACGCATCTTTTTCTTTAAGCGATCGCACCCGCACTTTTTTAAAGGTACAGGATGGGTGTAATTATAATTGCTCTTTCTGCACCATACCTATGGCGAGGGGCAAAAGCCGCAGTGACAGTATTGAAAATGTAGTACGCAATGCAAAGCAACTTGCAGCATCCGGCGTTAAGGAAATTGTGCTTACCGGCGTAAACCTGGGCGATTTCAATACGCCGGGGGAAGACCCAAAAGCCACCCGTAATTTCTTTGACCTGGTACAGGAACTGGATAAAGTGGAGGGCATAGAGCGTTTCCGTATATCGTCTATCGAACCTAACCTCCTCACCAACGACATCATTGCCTTTGTAGCCGGAAGCCGCAAGTTTATGCCGCACTTTCACATACCCCTGCAAAGCGGCAGCAACAGGATATTGGGGCTTATGCGCCGCCGATACCGCCATGAACTGTATGCTGAAAGGATTGCCCTTATAAAAACACTGATGCCGCATTGCGCCATTGGGGTTGATGTTATTACAGGCTTCCCTTCTGAGTCAGGCGAAGACTTTAAAGAAACTTTCGATTTTTTGCATAACCTTGATGTTAGCTACCTGCACGTGTTTACTTACTCCGAAAGGGACAATACAAAAGCGCTGGACATTAAGCCTGTGGTACCTGTAAATGTTCGCCACGAAAGAAATAAAATTTTGCGTAACTTAAGTTACAAAAAAATGCAGTACTTTACACAGCAGCAAACCGGCCAAACACGCAAGGTACTGTTTGAAGCCCATGAAAAAAATGGTATGATGGAAGGTTATACCGATAACTACATACGAATAACAACACCATACCGCGAAGCATGGGCTAACAAACTGGTTGACTGGACACTGCAATAACCAACGATTGCCTGTCGTTAATAAATACAGGCGTATGAAAAAATATCAGGCTATTATCCGCTTCGAAATGGATGAACAGTTTATGAACCTTGTTCCTCCGCACCGCACCTATATTAACTACCTCATCAACAAAAACATTGTTGACAGCTACGTGGTAAGTATGGAAAGCCAGACCGTATGGATAACTATTAATGCCGAAAGCAAAGAGGAAGCAGACAAGCTGCTGGCAAAGTCACCACTATACAAATACTGGACATACGATATTGAAGAACTGTTTGTGTACGACGGCCAGTTATACCGCTTGCCCACTGTACAGTTAAATTAAGTTGATGTATGAAGGCCGGAGAATGGCATCTCCTCCCCTGTTTAAATGTTCCGCATAAGAAGTTTTTTGTTAAACACACACAATAAAAATTACAAAAAGTAAAGATAATGAAGCAGTTACGCAACAGGCAAAACAACCATATTTAACCGACACTAAAAATGCTGTAATTAATTGATAATCAGTTAATTTAGTAATATTCACAAATTAATAACCAGCCTGTGAATTTCCTTACCTTCAACTTGTTACATTTGTAGCTACTACCCACCAATAACGAAGCCACGCTAACCGATTATTCTGCTTTTTTGAAAACTGTTTACTAATCCCGGCAAAGCCACAAGACTGTTTTAAAAATTTGAGGAGGAAATGTATGTACGCGTATGCTTTACTGGAGCCGGAATGTTATTATATCGTCCAGGAAAATGAAAAAGACAAAAAACTAACCTTGTTACAGGTAAAAGTAGTAAGTGACAACTGCATGTACGTGGTAAAGTACGGCGAAGATGTTGTAAGTGAATGGAGACGCAAGACCGATACCATTCACGACATTATTGAACTGCTGGGCGACGACGCCGTAAAAAAGTGGAACGATATTTATTTTAACAGCGAGGATGCCTATAATTATGAAGAAGATGAAGATTAAAGAGAAAAAAATTTGGATAAATGAGTGAGCCTCTTATCTTTGCACTCCCGTTTAAAAAAAGGGAGTTTAGCTCAGCTGGTTTAGAGCATCTGCCTTACAAGCAGAGGGTCGGCGGTTCGATCCCGTCAACTCCCACAGAAAGGAAGCACTTAACAATAAACTGTTAGGTGCTTTTTTCTTTTGTGCCTAACACGGCACAATCAAACTCGCTCCTTTATTTATTCTTACTCCCGCAAGTCAAATAACTGTCGCATACCCGGCTTCAGGCCATTGGCTACTGCTAATTTACAACATTTAAGTTTAAATAAGCAAAGCCGCAACCATACACTTCGTTATTTAATTTCGCGCGCACCTTTGCCTGACAGATGTAGCGGGGAATGTTGGATTTTGTGGCGGGCCTTCCGAAGGCAACATCGTTAATTGTCTTGTGGCTGTCAAAGATTCTTGTTTTAGCCTCGTCAATTAGATTACTTTGGATATAATCCAGCGCCGTGGTACCTGTCTCCTTCTATATAAGATCCCCAAAAATAATTAGGTGATAAATGGAGTTGCTCTGCGCACCATGTTACACTTGTAAGCCGAAACTAGCAGCCTTATCCGATCGAAAATAATCATTCAGCAGGTTTTCAAAGCAGACAAGTATATACTTATTTGCATGGTTGTGAGTAATAAACTGCCGGTCGTAATAACGTGTGCAATAATTCAATAACAACTCAATATTTGAGACAATTAATGTCTTAGAATGTTTATCAATGTTTAGCTTAATCTCCTCGTTGATTTTTTTTGAAAATAGTAAAGTTTGGTAAACTTCAGGCATAAAAGAGAGGCTGCCCTACTTTGAGACAGCCTCTTTTTTTAACCGCGAGAATATGTAAACACAAACTCTCTTCCGCTTATGTATGAAAAAAATTTGTCAGCTTAATTTATCAGTTGCCTTGCAGCTATATAAGCCATAAGACCTGCCCCGTGTACCAGGGCACCCTCATCAATGGCAAAATTGGATGTATGCAGCGACCGGGAAGTTTCCTCACTGTTGCTCGTTCCCAATAAATAAAAACAGCCCGCCGCCTGTTGGGTATAGTAAGCAAAATCTTCAGCAGCCATCCAAATATCCGT
This sequence comes from Chitinophagaceae bacterium, assembly GCA_035550215.1. Lineage (GTDB taxonomy): Bacteria > Bacteroidota > Bacteroidia > Chitinophagales > Chitinophagaceae > JABDFW01. The sequence goes on from DASZPM010000030.1 coordinate 143,145, forward strand.
CTGTACAATTTTATCCCCTCCAAGATATTCGGTTGCAGCCGCAATCACCTCTTTGACCAAAACCTCATCATTTACAAGACATGGATATCCCTTTACAATATTTACATCGCAAATACCCCCCATACTTACCGCAATACCTTGTGCAAGGCGCCGGATAATTTTATGAGCTTCATCCCTCCACTGCTCATCTGTTGTCCTGAAGGTGCCTTCTATAAATGCTTTGGCAGGAATAATATTTACAGCGCCGTCGCCAATTATTTTACCGAATGACAGTACCGTTGGTATTATGGGATTTGCATACCGGCTCGCAACCTGCTGCATTGCCACAACTATGTGTGAAGCAATAAGCACTGGATCTATATTTTGATGGGGCTGGGCGCCGTGGCCACCCCTGCCATAAACAGTTAAAAATATCTCATCCATTGAAGCCATAAAACGCCCTTTCCTTATCCCGATAAAACCACTTTTAATAAATGGTGCCACATGCTGTCCTACTATGCCCGCTACAGGGGGGTTGCCAAGCACGCCATGCTTAATCATTGCAACTGCGCCGCCAGGTATTTTTTCTTCAGCAGGCTGAAAAGCGAGTTTTACGGTACCCCTTAGCCTATGCCGGAGGCTTTGCAGGATAGCTGCAGCCCCAAGCAGGCAGGCGGTGTGGGTATCATGGCCGCAGGCGTGCATAACGCCATTGCGTTGTGACCGGTAATCCACATCATTTTCTTCAGCCACAGGCAAGGCATCCATATCGGCACGCAATACAATTGTTTTTCCGGGTTGAATGCTGCCGCTAATTTTGCCAACGATACCGGTCTCACCCGCACACTCCCATGCTATACCCGCAGCAGTCAGTTGTTCTTTTATAAAACAAGACGTTTCAAACTCATGGAATGACAATTCCGGGTACCTGTGCAGGTGGCGCCTGTTTGCCACCACCTGCGCATGCATCATTTCTGCCAGCTTTTTTATTTCTTCAATCAATGTCTTCATCAGTACTGTATTGCTCCCCGGCTTGGCGTTGATGTTCGCCACTGCACATTGTTATAGTCAACAAACTCGGTAAGCGGTATATATGCACTGATATAACTTGAATAATCTATACCTCCTGTTTTGAGACTTGCATCTGCCCCGCTGCCAAGCGTAAAATAGCCCGTAAATTGCGGGTCCAGTTGGCCGTTATTGCTGCAGTAAGTGCTGCACAACAAGGCGCTGTTCAAGCCGCTTGCCGTTAAGTAAGGGTATTTTTTAAACCGCGCGACCACGTCTGTACTGCTGCCATTCCAGAAATTATTATTCCTGTAATAATTTGTGCCTGTTGCAAAGGTATCCACATCAAGACCGAGCGGCACACCTTTAAAGGGAAAATCTGCATAGCTGTATAAGATGTTGTTGGCTATTTTGATATTTGTTATGTTGGCATTATACGGCATGGCGCTGTCACCCCAGCCCAGCCATAGGCTGTAACCACCTGTGTTGGCAATTGTGTTATTTAAAAACCAGTTATCCCGGGCCTCCATAATGCCTTCGGGCCTGCGCCATGGAACCATATCTCCGCCGAAAGGCTGAAATGATTGGCCCGGGTGCGTAGTACCTATAACGCCGTTAAATATATTACTGAAGAAAAGATTATTACTACCCTGCAAATGACACGTTGTGGTATAATTGTGAAAGTTATTTCGCTTTATTATGTTGTAGGTAGTAAGACCGGCAAGCCCCGAAACATCGAGCGCGTGCATATATCCTGAATTGCCCGCGGAAACATCGTTGGCTTCAACGGTTACATGATGTACGCCGTGTATATAAGGAGCCTGCGCGTAGTACGAGGTGAGAGAAATTCCTACGTGGCCCCAGTTTAGTACTGTGTTGCCTGCAATATTGCCTGTATCAACGCCATTCAAACAAAATATACCATCGCCGGAAAGCAGGAAAGTGTCTTTATTTTCAAAAGAGGTAAATGACTTGTCAACAATGCAGTTTGTAATAGTAATGTGCGCGTTATAATCAGTAGAAATCATTGTATCCGACACAAGAATGCCCGAAGCCCATTTGCTTGCTTCTTCCATAGTGCAGTTATCAATATCTATGTTCCGGTTTGGCGCTTCCATGTGAACAATATTCCATTTTGAGCCGCCTCTGAAATCTATGTCACTTATAATTACATTAGACGTATTATGCATTAACACTGTTGAAATACCCTGCGGCAACGACGACGAGGCGGGTATAACTTCCACATATTGCGGGCCCGTGGTTGAAGAGCCGGTGTACAGGTAAAGCTTTTCTGCAGATTTATCGTAGTAGTATTCACTGTCTGATGTTACCGAAGTTTTTGCATTTGATTTTCCTTCATCGCTCACATTAAGCACAGTAGTACAATTTACCACCACACGGAAAAGGTCAGTAAAACCAAGGGCGGATAATGAATAGCTCCACCGAAGTGAGCCGTCATAAGACCAACTGGCATTGGTAAGTATTGACATACCAGCGATAACAGGTTGCGCACCGGAATCGTATGCCCCAAGTGTAAAACCTGATTTGCCGCGTAAATCAAGTGAATTAAGCGGGAGATACCACTCATCCCCTCTTTTAAATAAAATAGTATCCCCGGAGACCATTAGTGTAAGCGCCGCACCGATACTTTTTTTGGGCGTTGTGGTCGTAAGGCCATTATTTGCGTCAGACCCGGCTGATTGCGAAAAATAGTAAGTATTGGCCTGCAATTGAAATGCCGGCAGCAGCATTAAAACCAGTACCAATGGCTTTACGATTGCCCTTGTTAAAAGGCACCTGTTATAGGTAATTTCTTGTTTCATTTGTAAATATTTTTAGTGTATATGTTGTTATTTGGCAAGCACCAGTTTAAAGCCTTCCTCATGGCCGGGGGTTGACAACTTGATGAAGTAAACACCGGCCACGTACGGAGAGCCATCAAAGCGAAGACTGTATGGTGTTTTTCCTTTTGCCTGTCCCTGGTACAGTGTACTCAATTTACTGCCCGCCGCACTATACACCTCAACAGCAACATACAATTCATCGTGAGGTATAATAAACTGTACTTCAGCATTTTTTGACACCGGGTTTGGGAATACAGACAATGAATAAAGTTTGCCGGCCGCTAAAGATTTAACTACTAAAGAGTCAACAGTTTTGCAACCATACATATTTGTTACAGTAACAAAAAAAGTGCGTGGCCCGCTTTCCTGTATATAGTATTCGGGGGTAGCGCTTGAAGCATTGTTTACCAATTGTTCAGGATACCAGTTATACCTTACTGCACCAGGTGATACGGCAGACAACTTTATTGTTTGCGCATTGTTACTGCCGGCATACTTGCCATTTACGCCCGCTGCATTAAGCAGAGTATAACTGGTATTAACCAGGGGCAGCGGGTTAACGGTAACTGTAAAACTCCTGCTTATACTGTTTATCCCGCCGTTTGCATTGCCCCCGTCATCAGTCACTGTTACTGTTACCAACGCTGAGCCTGCACGGCCTGAAGCAATATGATATTTTACATAACCATTACCATTGGCAAGCTTATTAGCCTCAAGCCTGTCAAACAATACAGCATTGGTGCATGTTACCGTTAGTTTGGTGCGCTGCCATGTTTCAGGGCCTGCCGATATGCCATGCAGCAATATTGTTTGCTGATCTCGCGTGTAACATAAAATATTATCTGCAATGTCATTAAGGGTTGGACTTTTATTAACCCTTGCCGAAAGTGTGTCCCCTGCTTTTGCCAACTGCGGGGCGAATAATGCGATTGCACAAAGGCGCAGGAAATGCCTTTGCAACCATGTTTTACTGTACTGCATGTTAGTATAGTTTTTGGTTAAGTAATCGTTTATATAATGACCCTTTTTTATTTAAACGGGTGAACGGTTTTGTATTTCATTTTAAAAAATCCGCTTATTTTATGTGCCGCTTCGAAAAAATTTAAAAGCGAGTTTCAAATGAGTCTTGACCGAATTAATTGAAATGCCCATGGCTTCTGCGACCTCGCTATATTTTTTGTTTTGCAGGCACGCCAGTTTTAATACCTCAAGCCTGCGTACAGGCAATTTCCTTATTAATAAAAGCATCTTTTCCTCCTTTTCCTGCAGGAGGAGTTCACCGGTCATAATATCACCGCCTGTATATTGAATATATTTGCCAAGCAAAAGATTTATTTTTTTCTTTTGCGCAACCAGCTTAATACACCTGTTTCGTATTGCCGTATGCATATAGGCGTGCAGGGATGTATGAACCTGCATGTAAAGCTGTTTCTTCCACAGGTCAACAAAAAAATTTTGTACAACATCCTCTGCCTCCGCTCTTTCTTTTAACAAGCAATATGCTTTATTGGCAAGCGGCTCATAAAATGTTGTATATAATTCGCTGAAGGCGTGGTTATTGCCCTGCCTTAATAAAACAAGCAGTCCATCTGTCCGGCTGTTTTTTACCATTTAATATTACCGTCTATAAAACATATAAGACTTTCTGCCATTTGCCGTTGCTCACTAATACCAGGGTGCCCGGGAGTGTTTTTATAGGGAAAGAAAAATGCGTAAATTTTTTTGTCATGCATCTGCTGCACTGCCTGTTGTATAAACGACGGCCAGGGTGAATCAGGCGCCACTGCATCCATACTGCCCAAGGCACAAATAATATTGGTGTTCGGGTATTTATTTCTAATGCCTGTAATAAACTGCTTGTATGCAGCAACTATAAAACGTGCGGTGGGCGGCTTTTTGCCGAAGCGTTTTATGAATTGCTCGTTTGAAGACAGCTTCACAAGCCATGAATCGTTTTGCATAAGATTTACTACCACTATACCAGGCGTGAATTGCGTAAAATTCCACCTGCCTTTTACGTCCCGCGGATTTAGCCTGTTGTACATTTCAGGCATTATCAATGGGTACCAGCTAACCATAAGCCCTATACCACTCCTGGCAATACATTGATAAGCTGCATTATAGTGCCTTGCCGTAATAGCTGCATAACTTAGGTAGTTATTTTCATACCTTGCCCCGCCTGAATTGTGGCCAGCAGTATCCTCCACGGCGCTGCCGCATGTTATTGAGTTACCATAAAACTCTATAGCCCTTTTTTTGGTATTAACCCAGGCCAACAGCTTGGTACCGGCACCAAGCATAAAGCCATAAAATAATGTTGACCCTTTATCCCACTGTGTGCTTTTAAATAATGTTAATGTGTGTGTAGTATCCGTAAGATCATCACAGAGCTTATATAAATGGCTGCCCTTAACAAGGGGCATTTTACGTATGCTGTCGTTATCAATAATAACGGTATAATAACTATCGCCCTTCTCGTCATTCATTTTAGCCCAAACTTCGATGCCCTTAAAAACAATATTAATGGTTGACCCAGCCCAGTATAATTGCCGTGCACCGGTTAATGTACCAATCCGCCCCTCATAATTAATTCTTGAATCACTGAAATCAATAAACTTCGCGGGTGCCGCACTACCTGTATTGTATAATAACAACGTAAGTGCGATTACCACTACCATATATTTTTTTGCAGTTGCCGGCATATCAGTAGGTAATACCATTATATTTATTAAAAAGCTTTTGTACTTCGGCTATTGCATCACCCTTTGTTGTCACCGGGTAATCATTATGAAGGCCTGCCCATTTTTTCTCAAAAGCAAAATAATCCGGTTCAGCAGCCTTGTTTCCATGTAATACATTTATACATTGCGCTATAAACATTTGCCAGCGTGGTAAATAATAATCTTTCAGCAACCCGCTCCATTCTTTACAGGCATAATCATTTACGTCGTTCAAATCGTATGTCCACGTGGTTATTTGTGTGCGGGCATTCCATTCATACAAATATTTTTCTTCCTGTGTTATACCTTTATTTTTAGCCATCGCAAGCCATGGCCCCAGCATATATTCTTTCCTTGTTGCAAGCAATTCATCTTCATCTGCAATAAGGCCGAGAAAACTTCTCGATAATTTTTTAAAAGAAATTAAATCTTTTTGCCGAAAGGCAACCTGCATTTGAGCATATAATGTACGGGCGTAGTTATCAAGCACCTGGCGGGTGATATTTACTGCATCATATTGAAATGCATCACTGCTTGAAAGTGAAGGAATAGCGTTTACAGCCTGCCGCCACGCCGGCAGCAATGCTGCGGGGTCGTAATCCAGCGTACCCATACCCCATGCAGAAGCGCTTTGCCTGTTCCAGGCAGGCCTTGCACAAACAATTGATTCTATCGGCGGATCTTTTTTACCGTATGTTGAATTGTAAACAGTATGGCGTAAAATATCCCAGGCCTTTGCCATACCTGGGTTTGGCGTTCCGTAACGGCTGTATAAATAATTATTCAGCCATTTTTGCAGGTCAATTGTATCCTTTTCCCAGGCCAGGTCATACAGCAGGTCATATAACACAGCATCCTGCCCTATAGCCTCCGGTGCAATCCCGATGCCTTTTAGCGTTGAAGAACGATCCAGGGCCTCCGCAATGTCAAAATTGGTGCTGTCGAGTTTTGCTGTCATCCCCGTACGGCCGCCAAAATTGGGTATCTCGCTCCAAATCCAGTCGTGTGGCCCAAAACCTCCCGGCCTTTCCGGCCAATACTTCACTTTACCGCCCCACTGCGGCTTTGCTTCTGCCATTATATTTACAATGAGCGCTTGCCCAACAGGAATATCCTGTAACATAGCCTGCCTTGGGTTTTCCTGCCAGTTTTGTAACACCCACACTGCGCCGGGCTGGTATTGTTGCATCGCCTTGTAAATGCCACTGCCGGCAGCCGGCAATTCAACACCCGCAATGTTGCCGCCTTCATGAAACGGATCGCCCTGGTAATAATGTGCGGCACCATATAGCTTGCCCTGCTCTTCGTAATATATTTTTGCCACTGGCGCAAACAATGAATCCGCCGGCATTAACATAGCAGGCCTTTTAAACCCGAGCCACTCACCCGGATCGTGTATATTGGCCGCGGGATATTTTTGCCTGAAAGAATTTGGCACCATTCCATAAAAGCCTTGCAACACCGGCTGCATACCTAACTCCCGCATCCGCGCCACTATTTTTTTCTGCAGCTCTTTTTGTTCATCAATCCAATGTTGAGGTACCGGGCCGCCCCAACCTTCAAGGTTACCCATAAGCCACCAGGCTGTAAACGCGGGGCCGCCTATAAAGGCTTTTATGCCTGCATCATTATACCCAAGCTGTTTCAATGTGTTTTGCCATACGGCTTCCTGCCCGGTAATGGACAGGCAAAGATTAACACCATGCATAGCCATCCAGTCTAATTCTTTTTCCCACATCGCCCAATCCCAAAAAGCCATAGTATAGCTGAATGTGCAATAGTTTAAAAAGAAACGGTATTTATATGGTGACACCTTCCTGATTGTGCCGTTAACTGCCGGTAACACAGCTGGTAATTGTAACTGGTTGCCTGTGCAGGAAAGGCTGGCATGGCAATAATTGACAAGATAATAATAGAAGGCCTTTGCCAGGCTGATATTGTTATTGCCGCTAATAATAATCTTGTTGCTGTTACCAGACAATTCAAATACATCATGGTCATTTTCTTTATTGATATATCTTATGGAGAAAGCATTTGATTTGCCCGGCAGGACCCGCTCAATCATTGACCGTACAACACTCCTATCCTGCGCATGGCACAACAGTTGTACATTGCAGAAGCAGGTAATAAACACAAGCATTTTCCTCATGCTGTTTCTTTTTTATTAGCGGTTTTGCCGGTTAAAAAATTATGTACAAAGGCATCGTCTGTCAAATAATGATAGCTGGCATATATTCTCTCTATTTCTTCAAGCTGTCCCGCAGATAAATCTTCGTGTTCATCAAGACACCACCTGCCCGGCAATAATCCCTGCCGTCTCAATACTTCATGTATTCCGGGTATACAACCATTAAAGGAATGATGCGGGTCAAAAATGGCCGCGTTCATATCGGTAATCGCTACGCCTTTTGTAAACAAACCCTCCAGGGAAGAAAGGCTGCCTGCGTATACGTTTTTTATTTCGTTCAGCAGTTCTACAGCTTTACTCGTCCACACTGCCCAGTGGCCCAGCAGGCCGCCGACAAACCTTTTTTCAACAATAGCCCCATTTACAGTAAACCTGTAAGGTGTAAGCAAATCAGCAACAATATTGTCATCATTACCTGTGTATAAGGCTATTTCATCCGCCCTGCTGCAACTGCAAACAGCCCGCACAACATCCAGCGTAAAATACCGGTTGAATGCAGCAATTTTAATAGCATATACATTGGGGATTTCTGTAAACTGCCGCCAGAAATTGTAACTGAAAATCCTTCCGCCTATGGCCGGCTGCAGATAGAAACCGAAAACCGGTATTATCGTTGATATAGCCTGCACATGTTTTATTAATTCTTCTTCACTGTAGTTATCAAGCCCTGCCAGGTTTACCAACCCAAGGTGATAGCCATACTGCAAAGCTGTTTGTGCTTCAGCCATCGCCTGCCGGCCGTTGCCGCAGATGCCTGCAACTTTTATGAACGGTTTTTTAAGCCCGGCCCGTGCAATTTCTTCAGCAGCTAATTTCAATACTTCGGCATACAGGTTAACAGAAGGCTTCCTGATTTCAAACTGCGTGGTATGTACGCCTACTGCAACACCGCCGGCTCCGCTGGCTATATAATACCGCGTTAAAAGGCGCTGCCGCTCTTCATCCAGCATACGGCTGCTGTTTAGCGCAAGCGGATGTGCCGGTATTACTGTTCCTTCTTTTAATAATTGTTTAATTTCCTGTTCCATGTTATCAAATCAATACTTGCCATCCCTGGCTTCAAAATGAGTTGGTTTATTAATAGTTTCACCGCCTGCCAGCAACCACGCAGCAACAATGTTTATCATTGTTTTTAATGTTGTGCGCGGGTAGCCAAAAAGCCTGAAGGCTTCTGCTGCATTACTCAGTAAGGCAGTATTTTGCTCTTCATTAACAAATTGCGGCGATGTTGAAAAAATTTTTGCAAATTCATGGGCAAGCCAGCGGACGGACACTGTTTCAGGACCTGTTATATTAAGGATTTTAGCAGGTACACTGCAGTGATGAAAACATCTAAGCGCCATCTCATTTGCATCACCCTGCCATATTACATTTACATTACCCATTGCCAGGTTAACCGGGCGGTTTTCCTTTACAGCTCTGGCAACTTCCAGTAAAACGCCATAACTTGTATCATTGGCATAGTTGAGCCTGTACAACAGCAATGGTGTTTGATGCTTTATGGAATGATATTGAAAAAGACGTTCCCTGCCCAGGCACGACTGGGCGTACTCCCCATTGGGTGTGGCTGCAAACTCTTCTGTTGCGCCACCCGAAACAACGGGCGTAAGCGGGTAAACGTTACCGGTTGAAAAAGCAACTATGCGCGAACGCTTATATTTCGCTGCGACAAGGCCAGGCAGAAAGCTGTTCATTGCCCAGGTAAAAGGTTCATTACCCGTGGTGCCAAACTTTGTACCTGCCAGGTACAGCACGTTCTCCGCTGCAGGCAGGCATGCAAGCCCCTGTTCGCCCAGCAGGTCCGCGCTTATCACTTCAATGCCGGCAAGACTGAGCTTATCCACCAATGTTTTTTCAGTAAACCGGGACACGGCAATTACTTTTTTATCAATGCCGGCTTTGTCAATAGCTTGTTTTGCCAGCAGCGCCAGTGACGGACCCATTTTACCGCCGGCGCCAAGTATCAAAATATCTCCCTCCAGCTTTTTCATCTCATCCACTAACTGTGCGGATGGCCGCAGCAGTGCATGATATTCTTCACTTACAGTATTCATCATAATTTCATTTATCTAAAAAATAGTTCCCTGATATTCTCAACAGCGAGCGCAGCAACCATTAAGAGGCCGGCGCCACCCGATATTTTTGCAGTTATTTTATTTTTGTATGCACCCATAATACCTGCATCATTGGCCACCATGTATAATGCAAAACCAATAAACGGCACTATAAAAATGGTTATGCTTTGCGCAAAAATTATTAGTTGTAACGGCAACTTGCCAAATATGACGGCGACAGAAGCACCCATTATAATTACAAGCGCTGTACAGTACCGGCTTGCCTTTGCATCAAGCCCGTCAGCATAACCAAGTGCATCACTTAACAATGTGCCGCCAAGCGATGCATTGCCGATAAGCGCGGAAAATGAAGCGCCGAATAATCCACACAGAAAAAATATTGAAGCAGATTTGCCCAGTAAGGGTTGCAGCGCCCCGGCCATATCAAGTGCCGTGTTAATTTTCCCCCCCGCGGAATGTAGCACGGAAGCTGAACATATCATTAATGCCGCAGCCAGTAAGCCAAGTATAAGCATACCGGCAACGCTGCTTCGGGGATTTTGAGCAGATGAAAAAAGTTTTCTTCTTTGCTGTACAAGATAAGCCTGGTAAAAAGCACCTGCAATAGAAAAGCATGATGCCATAAATGCTATTATCAACCCCCCGGAGCCCTGCGGAACAGATGGAATAAACCCGTCGAATATATCCGTTGCCGGCGGCCGTGACAAAACCGCCGTAGTAATGAACGCCAGCAGCATTGCACCAATCAGCAACAGCATAATTTTTTCGAGCGCTTTGTAAAAAGAGCGGGCGAATAACAATGCTATAGCTGCGATGTTGAAAATAATTACCCATGGCATTACCGGCGTGCCGGTCAAGCCTGAGAGTGAAATGCCTATACCTATAGCATTACCAGCCTGGAAAGATGTGCTTACAAGAAAAACCCCTATACCGGTAAACACACCTGCAGGCTTACCCCACTTGTATTTGATGAGGGTAATAAGTGATTTAGTGGAAGCCAAACCCACACGTGCAGACATAGTAGTAAACACAATCATAAAAAATATTGCCACCACGACAATCCATAATAATGAAAAACCGTACTCGGCGCCCAGTTTGCACGTGATAGTTATTTTGCTTGGGCCAAACACAAGCGCAGCGGTAATAATGCCCGGCAATAAGCCGGGCAGCAAATGCCTGCTTTTATTTATTTTAATTATATTATTTTGTTGCCTTGTATTCATGCAGGTTGAACGCTTTTTAATTTGTGTTTTGTAATACGCTTTTTAATGTTACAGCCGCGCCATCCTGCCTTTTGCTTTCATCAGCCGCCTCCATAAAGGCATATATTTCTATTGTTTGCCCCGGCGAAACGGGCGCTTCACCTGTTTCAAAAAATTGTGTAATGCTTTTGAGCAATGGGCCATAGCCGGAGAACCCATCAAGGGTATAAATCTCTTTCTCACAAAATACGATGCCCCCATAATCAAACTTACCTTGCCTTGTACCCGTATAAACGCCAATCCGTCCATCTTCCCATATGCCAATCACTACATCGGTATGTTCAGTATACACCCGCCTCACGGTATTGCAACCTGTTCCCATTACCGTAAACAGCATTTCGATTCCGTGTATTCCATACCAAAAAAAATCGGGATGAGACGGTTCCAGCGGCGCGGGACTATGTACTGCTGCACCTAATATTTTACCGAACTTACCCATTGCCGCCGCCTGTACGTTAGCGCCATAACGTAAAGCTGAGGATGAATAAACAGGAATATTGCCGGCCCGGGCCAGGTTGAAAATGTTAACAACATCAGTGAGCGATGCAGCCACCGGCTTATCAATAAAAACGGGTTTGCCTGCTTTTAGTAACTGGCCGAATTGTTCTGTGTGTGTATGGCCGTCATTTGTTTCAAGCAATATAACATCTGTACCGGCCAGTAATTGCTCAATAGAAGGCACGATAGCCACGCCGTATTGTTGTATGGCTTCTGTATTAGCTTTAATTCTTTCGCTGTTTCCCGGAATAGCTGTGCTTCCGCAGGGATATGCACACACAACTTTGTAACCGCTGTAAGATTCGATAGCAGCGCTGTTAAGCAGTTTGGTAAATTCAATACTATGTGATGTATCAAGCCCGATAATACCTACGCGTTTACCCGCCGGGCTATTGCGGCGCGCCCGTGTGTACAATGCCATACCAGCCAATGATGTTTGTTGTATAAATGCTCTTCGCGATGTCATCTTTTATTTTCTTGCCTTTTTTACGTCCCCTGTAGTCACGGGCGTGGCATTGTTGAAATGTGTACGTATATAACTTACCACACCCGCAATATTTGCGTCGCTCAAAAATTTAAATGCCGGCATTGGCTGCGAGTATACCACGCCGTTTATGTTTACTTCTCCATTCAATCCGGTAAGTACAGTTTTAATAACGCTGCCAGGGTTCCCTGTTACAAAAGGATTTCCCGCAAGCGGGGGGTAGGTACCTGTGATACCCTTGCCGTTAACCTTGTGGCAGCTTTGACAATAATTTACATAAACCGTAGCTGCATCCTGGTGTGTTTCTTTGCTTTGTCCTGCCGCAGGATTATTTACAACCCGTTTATTGCGTGGTATTTTATCGATGCAGTGTATGCGCAGTATCCTGTCATCATGAGGCACCGGGAAATTGTCGGGGGGATTCCAGTCCCTGTTACTTGTTGATACATAAATATCTCCATTGGGTGATATACATATATCCCGCAGGCGTCCATATTTTTTTTCAAGGAATACATGTTCGCCGGTAATTCTATTACCGGTGCTGTTTAACCGGAGCACCCGGAAACTTTGCGTTTTAAGGGTAACCAGCAAAATTGCATTGCGCCATTCAGGTATTGATTTATTATCATAATAATCAATGCCGGCAGGTGCAATAGTGGGTGTCCATGCTTTTAAGGGTTCAATTACGTTATGCTCTTTGCAAAAAGCCTTCTCGGTGTCAGCGTCACAATAGCCTGTCACAAAAGGGAAGCCGTAATTGCCGCCTTTTTGTATAAGGTTTACTTCATCGTCTGTTGCGTCGCCATGCTCAGCACTGTATAGTTTACCTGTTTTACTGAACACAAGGCCCTGCGGCACCCTGAAACCCCTTGCCCATACCGGGCTGCCGGGGTAAGGGTTGTCAGGAGGTATGCTCCCATCCATATTAAGGCGCAATATTTTTCCATTAGGTGTTAGCGAGTCCTGCGCCGTGTGGTCTTTTGTTATATCTCCCGTCGCTATCATCAATTTTTCACCGGGTCCAATGGCAATCCTTGAGCCATTATGGCCAACATGCGCAGGCCACTCAATCAGCTTAACAGGGTTAACCAGCGAATCTTCCTGGTAGGTATACCTGACTACCTTTGCATAAACAACGCTATCTTTTAAAAAGAGATAGTTGATGAATACAAAAGGCGCTTTCTTCATATCAGGGTGTAATGCCATGCTCAGTAACCCAAGGCGCTTACGGTACAGGTCCGGCAGTTTTATTAATAAATGTTTTACACCTGTTTGCGGGTTAAAGCGGCTGATATTACCGTTTTGTTCAGTGTACCAGATACAACTGTCCGGCCCCCAGGCTAATTCCCACGGCACTTCCAGATCAGTCAGCACCGTGCTTATACCAACTATCGTTGAGTCAAGCATCAGCGTGTCTTCGTTAACAGCCTGGCCGGCGGAGAAGCCTCCGCCGGTAACAGCCTGCTTTTTGTCCCTGGCAAACAACATCAAAACAACCAATGAGAACGCCACTATGAGAATTACTATTATTTTTTTCATGCCAGCACTTTTCTTTAATTATTTATCATCAAAATATTTGTATAACACTTTGCTTAATTTTTCACCAAGCCCTATCCAGTCTGGGGCTGCGGGCGGCCTCCGCAAGCCTTCAGCGTACTCCCAGTCAAGCTCATATATAAACGCATCAATACCATAACGTTGCAGCATCGCGTCTGCTATTGAGCTTGCCTTATAAGCGGCGGTAGACATACCTCCGACAATACCTTCGGTGTACCAGGTATTTGCACGCAGCAAGGAATCCATCATCTTCATATGCGCTAAATACGTGGGCGTAACACCTGCAGAAGCAAGGTGTAAGTGCCCCTCGGCATCATTATGCAAATCAATCATAAGCCGCGGGGTTTTGCCGGCAGCAACCATGCTGTCCATCCATCGTTCCACCGCATAATTTTCAGGGGCTAAATATTTATCGGCAGGCACATCCCAATGCCTGTTCAAATCCATACCCATGCTGTTAAATCTTGCTTTGCCGCGCGCAACAGCGTCTTTATTGGCCATGGGTAAAATATAAAGGCAATACCGCTGCAAATATTTTGCTGCCGTATCATCCTGCCGCAGCAGCCTTGTTATCAACCCTTGTACTACCCAGTTGCCGCCTGCTTCGTAACCATGTGCCCTTGCGCGTATAAATACGCTGTTGCGCGCTGCAGGGCTGCCCACTCTTATTATTTCAAGCGGGCGGCCTTCTGCGGTAGCGCCAATGGTTGTTATGGCAACCCCGGGGTTTTTGGAGATGGATGTAATAAGGTTTTGCAGGTCGCTAAGCCGGTAAGGCTCAAATTCCGAAACATACATACTGTCGCCATCCATATGCAAGCGTACCTGCAACCGGTTACCAGCTATTTTTTTTGCTGGTATTGTCCGCCATTTCAAACCGTCAGCCGATACGGCACACGGCGTATGTTCCGTAATAGCCTCCGCCAAACGGCCATTCCATATATTATCAAAGTTTTGCAGTATAAGCGAAAAATCCTGCCCGCGCCTGGCCTGTACCTGGAATAACCAATGCCCGTCAGACCTGTTAACGGATGACCGCTCATGATCGTACACAAGACTAATAACTATGTTGCCGGCAGAATCAATTTCCCAGTTAAGCGGCGATGCGTTTTCAAAATTAGTATTGATGTATTGCGGCAGCGTAATGGAAGGCGGTTGCGCGCCAGCAGCAACACACGCAGCCAGCAGTACAGGCAAAATAAGGACACGGCGCCGCCTGAAGGCTGCTTTACCAGGCCAAAATTTCATGTTTGGAAAATTAAAAATGATAAGAACTGTAACGGCAATAGTTAGTTATATCCCGGGTTTTGTTTTATGCCGTCGGGATTAACGCTTACCTCTGTTTGCGGAACAGGAAATAACAATTGATATGACTGAACAGTAATACTTCCCGCAAAATGCTTGTTCATTACCTGCAGTGCCTGGCCCGTGCGTACAAGGTCAAACCAGCGCTGGCCTTCAAATGCTAGCTCAACACGCCTTTCATGGCTAACCGCCTGTGCAAATGCATCATGGCTCATGCCGGCAGCCAGCGGGTGCAGCCCGGCACGCGCGCGTACCTGGTTAACCGCATCGTAGGCCTGCTGGTTGGGGGCGTGGTTTTGTTCGTTCAGTGCTTCAGCATACATCAGCAAAACATCTGCATAACGCAGCACCGGCCAGTGGTTATCTGCATCGCCGTCAATAAATGGCTGATCTCTGAATTTAAGTGTATAACGATCATATACGGTATCTCCATTAAGCACATAGCTTTCTGCTATAGACGCGTCTTTCCTTGTGTCCCCATTTTCGTAGGATGTATCAAGATCCGGCGTAGGCAGGCTTCTACCCTGTGCGAAACCCAAACCTGTTACAGCAGTGCCTGAATTGCGCGGAGCAAACTGTTCATAATAATTGCTGCCTGTGCCGGTACCGCCTTTTTTAAACTGCACTTCAAATAAAGATTCAGCATTATTTGCATTAGCGGTATTCCACAAGTCTGCATAGTTTGCCAATAAATGATAATTTCCCGAGGAGATTACCTGCTGCAATGTTGAAGAGGCTTTGTCATACATACCTTGTGTAAGGTATACTTTGCCGAGCAGCCCGGTGGCAGCCCCTTTGGTGGCACGGCCGATATCAGCGCCGCTGTAAGATACAGGCAATTTCTGTGCAGCGTCAGTAAGGTCTGCAACAATTTGCGCATATACATCTTCAACGGGCATCCTTGTTTCAGAATAGCCCTCAGATACAGAAGACGTTTCTTTTGTTACCAGCGGCACCTCACCATATATTCTTACCAGGTTAAAATACATTAATGCCCTTAAAAACTCGGCTTCGCCAATGTATTGGTTTTTCAGCGCATCGCTCATGGTAACACCGTTAATCCTGTTTAATACTACGTTGCACAATTGTATTCCATGATACGTGTCCTCCCATGCGGCGGTGATGATGGCATTGGCCGAAGTTTCTTTAAACTGGTCTATTTCAGCGTCAGGAAAATTACCTGCGCCGTCCCAGTTATAGGTATTGTCGGAGCGCACCTCTCCGAATTGCCAATATGCATACCTGTACTGCCCGTCAAGCTGCAGGCTGGCATAGCAGGCATTTACAGCTACCATAATATCATTGGGTGTTTTATAAAAAGCCTGTACGTTGGCGTTAGAAATAGGTGCAAGATCCAGGAAACTTTTTTTGCAGGATGCCAGCAAGCCTATTGATAGTATTAATAATGTTTTTTTCATAAACCGTATTTTATAGCGCTTTAAGAAAGTTTTTAAAATGTACAATGTAACCCCAGTGTATAAACCCTTGCAACAGGATAACCATTAAAATCAACACCGGGGGTCAGCGGGCTTACGCCGTTTAAGCTTTGTTCCGGGTTGTAGCCTTTGTAACCGGTAAATGTGAATGCATTTTGCACACTGAAGTAAACGGACGCATTTTGTATGCTGGCCTTTTTTAGTAAACCTGCAGGCAGCGTATAACGCAGGTTAATATTACGTATG
Organism: Chitinophagaceae bacterium; assembly: GCA_035550215.1. Lineage (GTDB taxonomy): Bacteria > Bacteroidota > Bacteroidia > Chitinophagales > Chitinophagaceae > JABDFW01. The sequence continues at coordinate 159,747 of DASZPM010000030.1, forward strand.
CGTACAAAGGAGGCATCTTCAATAAGCAGCGATGATACAAATGACACATTGCCGCCGGTAGGGGAAGTATTGGCGCGGGGTGTATGGCCGTCTCCCGGGTTATCCGGAGATTGCCACCTGCCTAATACATCACTCCTGCTGTAGCTTTCACTCACCAGCCCAATATTTCTTCGTGCGCCATTTAATACATCCACGCCCTGTACTCCGTCAACCAATACGCTCAGCGAAAAACTTTTGTATGAAAATGTGTTGGTCATTCCAAACGTATATTTTGGATGGTTACTCCCGATAACCGTTTCATCTGCAGAAGTTATTACGCCGTCACCATTGGTATCCTGGAACTTTAAATCTCCGGGATGAGAACCGGTTGCCCCGGCTACTACAGGGCTTTTTGCTACATCGTCAGCATTTTGATAAATACCTATTACTTTGTAACCGTAAAAATCGCCCAGTTCGCCACCTATTTGGGTAATATGTGTTTGCGGGCTAAAGGATGGGCTTGTTGAAATAATCGGGTCGCCTTTGGGACCAAGTGCCAGCACCCTGTTGCGGTCAAAAGCTATATTAAAATCAGTGTTCCAGGTAAATGCCCCTGTAATGTTTTTTGTACTTAAAGCAAACTCCCAGCCTTTGTTACCAACCTTGCCGATATTTTCAAGCGCGTTGGTATAGCCTGTTGAGCCCGGCACAGGCACATTCAGCAAAAGGTTTGATGTGATTTTGTTATAATAATCAACGACTAAATATACCCGGTTATTTATTAATCCAAGGTCAAGGCCTATGTCAAGCTGACGCATTTTTTCCCAACCCAAATCTGTATTGCTGAGCGTCACCGGCTGCAGGCCGTTTACTACGGTGCCGGTACCTGTACCCAATACATACCTGTTGGCTGCAAGCAGGCCGATAGAACTGTAATCTCCGATAGTATTATTTCCGGCAATACCATAGCTGCCACGTAATTTTAAATCACTTACTGCCTTAACGTTTGCCATAAATTTTTCTTTGGAGATATACCAGCCGGCAGAGGCGGAAGGGAAGACACCCCACCTGTTATTAAGGCCAAAGCGTGAAGAACCATCGCGGCGCACGCTGGCAGTTACGAGGTATTTTGACCGGTAGCTGTAATTAACGCGGCCTATGTAGGATAACAAAGCCCATTCTGATGCGGTGGTGCCACCGGTGCTTATTTGACCCGCGTTTAATGTTGTTACCAGGTTGTTGGGGAAATTAATAGCAGATAAGGTCATGTTATCTGATCTTGATTTTTGCGAGGTAAACCCTGCGAGCACTGTAAGCGAATGGCCGCCTTTGAACGAGTTGTTATATGTAAGCGTGTTTTCGTTCAGAAGGTTATATCCTCTTGAGGAAGCAGCATTGCCTATAGGTATAACAGGCGGTAATACGCCGTTACGGCCAAGGTCGGACGGGGAAAAATAACTGCTCCTCCCCTCCTGGTAGTCTATGCCAAATGACGTTTTAAATTTAAGATTATCCAATATATCATAATCAGCAAAAAACATCCCGAGCGTTCTGAAAGTTGACAGGCTTGACTTTATTTTAGAAGCGATAGCTACCGGGTTATCAATAACGCCTGTGTTGTAGGGCGAACCTCCGAGCTGGGTAGTAAATGTACCATCAGGATTATATACCGGTATGGTTGGGGGCATTGCCAATGCAGAACCTATAATACCACCGGTAAACACCTGGTCTGCTACAGGAAGAATATCGCTTTTTGAATACGAAGGGGCGATGTTAGCGCCAATCCTGAAACGGTTTGATATTTTTGAATCAAGGTTCAGGCGAAACGAATAGCGCTCGAAACCAGAATGTATTACAATACCTTCCTGGTTAAAATAATTCCCTGATACAAGATATTGCGAATTATCGTTGCCGCCCGAAAATTTCAACTGGTAGCTTTGCATGGGCGCCGTTTGAAATATTGCATCCTGCCAGTCTGTGCCCTTGCCAATAGTATCAGGGTTTTGAAACATTGGCGGTATTTGATAAATAGTGGGCCGGGCAGAATTTGGATCGCTTGCGTTGCCCCCATGGTCAACCCAGGCATTATTCCTGGCTTCTGTGTTATAAACAGCATAATCATGCGCATCCAGCATATCAACTTTATGTGCAACCTGCTGCAGGCCATAATACGTATCAAATTCAATGGCAGGTTTACCGGCTTTGCCTCTTTTGGTAGTGATGATAACAACACCATTACTGCCGCGTGAGCCGTAAATGGCCGCAGAAGAAGCATCTTTTAAAATTTGTATGGACTCAATATCATTCGGGTTAAGGGTAGCAAGCGGGTTAAGATCGCGCGCATAGCTTCCTTCAATAGGAAAACCGTCTACCACGTACAGTGGCTCATTGCCCGCACTGATTGACCCCGTACCACGTACCCTTATTGATACGCCACCGCCGGGAGTTCCTGTAACCTGGGATACCTGCACACCCGCTGCCTGCCCGGCAATAGCCTGGTCAAAGCTCGCAAGCTGCTGATTTTCGACACTTTTTGACGAAACAGTTGATATAGCGCTTGTAATGCTGCTACGCTGCTGGCTGCCGTAGCCTACCACTACAACATCGTTTAAAGATGACAATGACTGCACAAGCCTTACGTCAACCTGCGTTTTATTGCCCACCGGCACTTCCTGCGTACTATAACCAACATAGCTGAAAGTAAGATAAGCATCAGCCATCGCGGTAATAGAAAAGTACCCGTTTTCATCGGTTGCAACACCATGCGACGTGCCCTTTACCACAACAGATACCCCTGCCAATGCCTTGCCTGTAACATCAGTAACCTTACCATGTATTTCAACCGGCGGCGGGGCAGACGGCACCACAGGCGGCGGCGGGGCAGGTTGCAATGGTTGCTTTTTGGAAATTACGATAGTGCGGTTTTCAATATTAAAGTCCAGTGGCTGGCCTTTAAAACACATCTGCAGCACATCTAACAATGATGCATCTTTAACATCAAGACTAACAGGTTTGGCTTCGTCCAGCAATTGCGTATTGTAAAAAAACACGTAACCTGTTTGCCGGCGAATACTTGCAAAAACTTTTTCAAGCTTTACCTGTTTGCCTGAAAAGGTTACCTTTTGAGAATACGTTTTTGCATTAGCCTGTAATACAAATACCAGTAATAAAAAAGACGTTAGCTTCATTACTAACAATGTTTTGTGTGCAAAGAGGCCATTTTTCATCAAGATACGGCGCCTCCCTTTGCAAAAAGCAGTTAATTGCATAGCTTTGTTTTGTTTGGGTTATTCAATCAGTAGTCTTAGCCGACCTACTTTTTACAGGGATAACTCAAATACCCGCCAGTTGTGTTACCGCACCACTGGCTTTTTTATTGGGTTAACCCGGCTTCTTTATATTACGGTGTAATAATTAATTTTTTACCTTCTATTTTAAATTTCACCTGGCTTTTTACCAGTATATTTAATACTTGCTTCAGGGTAAGGTCCCTCTCAATAGCGCCACCAAATTCAAGCGCCGGTATATTACCCTCATAGCTGACATCTACATCATACCACCTGGCAAGTTGCCGCATAACAGTAGGCAAATCTGCACGGTTAAACTGGAAAAAACCATTTTTCCATGCCACCGCTTCATCCACATCCGCATTGTCTGCAACAGCTATTTTATCACCCGTCACCTGCGCCTGCTGACCCGGCATAAGCAAGGTATTGTTTACCTTAATAGCACCTTCCAGCAAAGTGGCTTTTACCATTTTTTCATCGGCATAGGCATTTATATTAAAATGTGTTCCAATATCACTTATATCAAGCCCGTTAACTTTTACATGAAATGAAATACCTGTTTTATGCGCCACTTCAAAATAGGCTTCACCCGTCATTTCAACTGTGCGGCTGCTGCCGGTGAATACAGTGGGATATTTAATAGAGGAAGCGGCATTTAGCCAAACCATTGTGCCATCGGGCAGCATAAGCTTGTATTGACCACCTTTTGGTGTTTGTAAGGTATTGTATAGTACCACACCTGTTTTACCGGTAGCATGGTACACTAATTGCCCGTCGGCCTGCTTTACCACCGCTACATTACCCTGTTGCGCAATATTACCATTGATGCTGCTGTCGAGAACAATATTAGTATTGTCGCCAAGTGTAAGTACAGCTTTATTGCTGCCGGGCATTGCATCCTTCACCATTGCCGTAATACCAGGCTGTTCTGTAACCTTATTTCCGGGTTTAAACAGCAGGTAACCGGTACTCAAAACAAGTAAAACTGCTGCCGCTACAAGCCATTTTCTACGCGCGCCGGTGTTGCGCATGTTAACCACTTTAGCGTTGCGCCCGGTAGTCATTTGCAAATGTATTCCGGCAAATATTTCTTCACCCAGTTGCTGTTCGTTTAAATCTCTTTCGCTTACCACCAACTCGGTCTCGCCTTCATTTATTGTGTCATACCATTCATGCAATTGCTTTATTTCAGCATCAGTAGCCTTGCCCTGCATGTATTTAGCGGCCAAAATATTCACGTCGTCTATGCCCATATTATATTAAAGAGACATAGCAAGAAAAACTGTACGTGAAAAAAATGAGTTTTTTTTTAAAAAAGTACAAAAAAAATGGTGTAGGCCAATTTTTCGCGGCTTTTACGCATAATTTTCATAATGCGGCTAACATAGTCTTCCGCAGTGCGGGGCGATATTCCTAATTGAGCGGCCACCTCCTCTAACGGCTGGTCAAGCAGCTTATGGTTTACAAATACAATACGGTATTTCTCCGGCAGGGTATTGGCAAGATTGTGAAGGATATCCAGAAATTGCCTGTTGTCGATATCAAAAGGTTGTACGGCAGCGCCGGCCTGGCCGGCTTGCAACGCAGCCGTTTGTTTTTCAGCCCTTTTTTGGTTGGCGAGGTGCCGGTACACGGCATAGCGGACCATCGCACTTAGGTAAAGCGGCAGAGCTGTAATTTCTAATTGTTCGCGTTTTTGCCACAGCGTCAAAAAAACTTCCTGTACAATTTCTTTTGCGTCATCGGCTGACTGCAGGCGTTTATATGCCGCAAAAAAAAGTTGTTGCCAATATTGATTATAAATGGCAGTAAAAGCCCGCCCGTCACCTTGTTTAAGACGGGTTAATACAGATAGTTCATCATTTAGTACAGGTTCTTTCACTATAATATGCTGACTCTTACAGGTGATAAAATTATGTAAAAAGAATTTTTGGTTAAATAAAATATGATTTTGTCTGATTGAAGGCAGCCAATTTTGTTTAATAAAAGTATCAGCAGCAGCCATATTTACGCTTACCCGGGCAATAAACCTGCTGACACCAGCATTTTACCCCCAAATGTTTTCTGCCTTTCTGCACTGTCAATAAATGCTGTTGAGCCTGCATTCTTCACTTCTTTTTGCCGAAGCGCATAGCAACGGCCCTTTTAAAGGCCGCAACTACAGCAGGTGGCAGCAGTTCGAAGACCTTGAGCGTTCTTGTTTGCAGCCGCTGCCTTTATGCAGGTATGAGTGTAAGCAGCAGGCGCCGGTAACCGTAATGAAAAACGACCATATCTGCTTAAGTGCAGACAGGCATTATTATAGAGCGCCTTACCGCTTTATAGGCAAAAGGGTAAAGCTTTTATATACATCTTCCCAAGTGGAAGTGTTTTGCAAGTATGAACGTATCGCTGTACACCAGCGCCAGTTCAGAAAATACCATTATACCACTCTAAATGAGCATCTTACCTCCGCCCACCGTTACCTGGCTGAGTGGACTGCCGACAAGTTTATAGGTGAAGCATCAGCAATACATGAAGATGTAGCATTATATATTACCCAGGTCATAGAACACAAACAGCACCCGGAACAGGCTTATAAATCATGCTCAGGTATATTAAGCCTCCAAAGAAAAGTTGGTACAGAAAGGCTTATAAACGCCTGCAGGCGCGCCTACAGCTTCCTTTTGTTATAAACTCTTTAAGAAAATCCCATCCTTGGGTACGCAGCAAGGCTTTTTGTTATACCTCCTTAGCCATCCACAAGAGCACAACAAAAGTCTACGAGAAGGGACAGCAGCTTTTATTTCGCCGATACCCTACACAATTCGATGGGGTAGTTCAATTATTTACGCAGCATAAAACACGTAAAGCCTACGCCTCCTAAAACAGCAAAAGCTAAGGTTTGGCGAAATGAATCTCCACTTAATGTTAAAATGATTTTATTAGCTGGCATTATTGAGTCTCCCTTTGACAGAACATCTTTAAAAAATAAATTAAGGTTTCCACTATAAATTTGCATGTAAGAATAGCCAGAAGAAATATCTTCACTTTGCATCTTAAGACTAACTATAGCAGACAATGGTAATTCAACGGATAAATTAATCTTGTAGATTACCAAATTATACTTAGTGTTGAACTTAAGTAAAGAAATGGGATTTCTATAGCGACTCTGACAGATTTCGATAACTTTTATATTTTTCAAGTATTCCTCGGAAATCAAATTTGAATCATCATGAGTAAGGACATATGTGGAAGGGACATGCAATTGTAATGCCTTATTGACTTTTAAAGTGTCAATAAAAAATGAACTAAAATAATAAACCATAAGTCCTAAAAAAGCCACGCCACCAATTATAAAGATTATTTTTCGCATATATTTTTTTAAAATACCATGTGAAAAGCATTTTGCACTGCTTTACCAACTGCTGGCGATGCTTCTGGTGCCAAAATTTCTGTTACAGCAGCAGCCGCTGCAACTACGGCTAATGCTTCTGTTCCACCACGTGGTTTAAATTCTCCATCAAATCCAGTAACAGTTCCTTTTTCTTCATTAGTGTAACTTGAACCTACGACTAACGACGCTTCTTTGAAATTGACACCTTGTTCAACTTCGAATCCCGCTATTCCTGCCTTCAGTGATATTTCTCCATTACCTACCGAAACAGGACCAACTACTGTCTTATTGCTAATTTCTTTACCATCACTTAATTTTGTTTCAGTCGTGGCTAACAGCCCTTCAGTGCCTTTTACAGTACCTGTATAGCCAGTTACTTTAAACTCGTCGTCCCAAGGTCCTTTTTTATCTTTTATAATGTGAGCTTCTACTACATTTATTATCTTATGTCCAACTAATGGTGGAATTTTAAAATTTGGCAAAATTGAAGTTGGATGAGGGACAGGTCCCTCCCCACAAACTATACAAATAATAGGCGGTATTTTTGGTTTAGGAGAATCTCCTAAATAATCATTGTACAAAAATGGGTTATTTTTCATACTCGCGTAAACACTCTCCCAAACCGTTGGTTTCGGGTCTACCTGCCACCACCTGCCAAGCTGCGGGTCAAGCATCCTAAATTGCGTTGTGTGAGTTTCTAAGCCGCTGCCATCGCTGAACTCCTTATGTTGTAATTCAGAACCCTTATTATACTTCTTTAAGTTCTCTAACTTACTTGCACTCTGCGAACTAATTCCCGCCTGCACCAACCCGAACCGGTAATAATGATCTTCCTGCAATAACGGCCCACGTTTATGCTGTATGGTAACATTATCAAAGAACACATCCTGCGGGCTTTCATTACTCACATATACATAAAGGTAGCCATTAGCAACAAAGCCGCCTGACATTTACCAAACGGCCGTTCTACTTTGCTACTTTGGCTCTTCAAATTCCAGTTAAAGACTGGTTCTCATTAAAAATCCGGAGAGCACTAAAGCTAACTCTCCTGTCAGCATCACGCCGTTTTATTTTACTGAACACTAAGTACAGCGGGGCAAAACGATTAATAAATTGTAGAATTAAAATGGCGTCAGGATTAATCTAAAATCAATTTTTTCAAAACTTTGATGCTTAATTAGTTTTAAGGAGGTTGAATGCCAAAAGCTATCGTCATATGAAAAATTTGCCAATGGCAAATAGATATCACCTTTGTATCCAGTTCGTTGTGCCCCAGTCTCTGCAAGGGGGGATGAGCAAAACGTCCCTTTAATTGGTGTTATATAGACTATGAGTCTTTCCTTATTACGTCTCTTCAATAGCCAATGATTTGTTGACATAAAAATTTTCGTTCTTCTCTTCGATATCAACTCTACTAAACTATCTATGCTTTTGCCATATGCCTCCGGGAAAGAATAATGTAACCCAAGTTTACGAATTAGAAATGGGTCAATTGGTTTGCCATGAATACATGAATCCAGGTCTTCCATAGAATAGTCCCTCGTTAAGAAAGCACAAAATTTTACGTAGCTACTGGCTTCAGATTCCACCAATTCTGAATCAATGGGTATAATTCTAAAAAAAATTTGCGAGCCATTTGGCCCTTTGCTAAATCGGTCTTCAAATGTCACGATTACGTATGACATCGGTGGCTTCACCTGCGCTCTCAAATGCGCCCAGGCTAATCCGCAAATCATGCAGAAAATTAGTTTACTTTTTGTCCCCATCTAGTGCTTCTTTAATGACTAAATTAATTTCATCTTTATTTATAAATTGGGGTGGGTTATTGCGAAGACCACCACTTGTATAATCATTGTCCCCAACACCCAATGCGTGTAATGCTTCATGTGCGAAGGCTCCAGCGCCATCCATTTCTCCATTCGTATATATCACATTTCCGCGCTGTGACCCTTGCGAATAACCTGTTTTATCAGTTGTAATTACAGCAGCTGGGGCAAAGTTAGCTGCGCCGTTTGGAGAGGTACCGGGTATAACGTTTTCAGAAGCGACTGTTATTTGTCGATATGCCTCATAACCACGATCCTTTTTTTTCTTATCGGCATCAGAAATATCAGCATGCGTTTTAATATTAAATTTAAAGACTACCGTACCGTATTTCTTGGTTTGAGTTCCGGCTCCATCATACCCGTTGTAAAATTTATTTAACTCCTCAGTAATCGTTTGCACTTTGTCCTTATTCCTCTGTTCTGCATCTTTATCCTCCTTCCCATTACTATCTTTTTCCGGCTCTAAGAGAATAACAACATTTTTTTCTATTGTAGTCTTTTTATTGCCTTTTTCATCAACAGAAGTATATTTAACGCCTTCTAAACCGTCAATCTCTCTTAACCAAACAGGATTGTTACTACAAAATTGGTAGGGGCTCATATATGAAAACTTATCCGCAAGTCTGTCTTGGTTGTGAAATACCCCCAACTGCTGATCATAAAATCGGAATTTGAAATCAAACAGTTCCAACCCTTCACCTGTACTAAACTCTTTATGCTGTATTTCTTTGCCGTTAAATTTTAACTTATTCTCTATTTTCCCAGCCGCCTGGCTGCTTATGCCTGCCTGCACCAGCCCGAACGGGTAATAATGGTCTTCCTGCAACAACGGCCCCCTGTGGTGCTGTATGGTAACATTGTCAAAGAACACATCCTGCGGGCTTTCATTGCTCACATATACATAAAGGTAGCCATTCTTTGGTATTACAGAAGGCAAATTAGCCGTAATTACCTGCTTGTTCTGGCCTGTTGTTATGGTGGGTATTTGCGTTACACCGCCGCTTACATAGTTAAACCGTTCATCCAGCAAAGCCCAGTTTAAAAACGCTTTTGGCGCAGCGTTATTATAGGCGGCGTCCTTGGTGTTTAATAAACTGGTTAATGCAGGGCCGGCGGCGGTAGTAATGGCTGTTTCCTGCGATGCCAGGAACTTACCACTGGTTGCCCCCAGCACGCCATCCGCCAGCAGGGTGCCCAGGCTGTTCAGCAGGCTCGGCTGGCTGCCCGGCGTTTGCGGGGTGCCGCTATACCAGGCGTAGGTGCTGGCGGTTAATGTATCACCCGCCATTACTTTCAATAGTATGGTTGGGCCCACCCGCTTGTTATTACCATTCAGTTTACTTACATAGTGGTTACTGGTATCTGCGCCGCTGGTTGGCTCAAAACCTGTGGGTGTTAAATATTGCGTACTTGCCACGCTGTCAAACAACGCATTTTCGGTGGCAGCATATTTGTTCTCCATGGTTGCCGCGTAAGTATCTGTCTGCCCCTCTTCCGTCAGCGTCATCCGTACATCACCAAGGTGGTCTTTTATATAGTAGTCATATACATATTGGGTATTGGCTACTGTCCAGCCCTGGGCGGGGTCAGTTTTCTTGGGCCGCACCCTGCCTTCCTCGTGGCCTATGTATTGCAGGGTATCGTCTGCGTAAATAAATGCCCCGGTATATGTTGTAGTAACAGTTATTACAGTACCTCCGGTGCTGTCAACAGTTATCTTACGCAGTTTATTACCCGCGGCATCGTAAACGTAGTTAACATTGCCCCTGCCGTTTACATGCATCGTTTGCGGCAGGTTTAAAAAATTATAGGCAATATTGTCAATATGCTTGTTATTGTCAAAAGTAAGGTTGCCATTGGCGTCGTAGCTGTAATCATCGCCGGTGGCAGTGGTATCTTTAAAATCACCCAGCGGGGCGGTATTGGCACTATTATCTGTTACACTGGCTAATTTGTTGCTCCAGGTATTTGATTGCTGGTAAGCGTACACCAGGTGGTCAATTACTGAAGAGGCGTTTATTACCACGCCTTTTTGCTGCATCAGCAATATATTGCCATTGCCATCATAGGTAAGGCTGTCAACATTAAAGTCAAGTTGTGTACCCTTGCTATAGCTGCTGCCTATTTGTTGTGTAAAATCGCTTTTTAGCAGGCGGTTTATATTGTCATAATCAAAGCCGTATGCTTTAGCGCTGTCATCCCCCTGTGTTTTCCAGATGATGCCGGCAATATTGCCGTTGTACTGGTTTTGGTTAAAGCCGTAATCATAGCTTATATCTTCCCCAAACCAGTTGGCAGTATTGGTGGCTGTGCGGGCATAGGTGCTGTTTATGCCTTTTAGCCAGCCCTTTATGGTGTACCCATAATTGAGTGTTTCGATCGGCTTATTGCCTAATTGTTTTGTGGTAAGCCTGCCAAGTTCATCATAGGTATTTACGGCTATATTCTCTGCAGTAGTGCTGCCGTTCAGGTATTTTTTTATGGTAAGCACGCGGCCGGCATGGTCATAATTCATCGCGGTGGTAAGCTGGTTCCATTTAACCACCGTTTTGCTGCTGCTTATGCTGTGGGCGTCGCAGGTGCTTAATACCTTGCCGCTAAAGTCGTACTTGGTGGTAAGGGTATCCCACCCGCCGGTAATGTTACGCGCATGAGCCTGTATTAAACGGTTATGGTCATCATACCAGCTTATAACCGTGTTAAAACCACCTGACCCGCCAGTGGGGTCCAGTATCCTTACCCTTGTGCCGGTAATTATGCTGCGCAACTGCACACTGGCGCTGGCCGGCGTTAAGCCATAGGCGCTTGTTTGTATAACCGGCAAGTCTGTGGTGTTGTTAAAGCTGGTATTGTATGTGTGGCCGGTGATGTTAATATCGCTCCTGCCCATCCACGTGTAGTCATCATAAAATGTTTCTGTTTCCACGGTATTGGTTCCCGTAATGGTAGGGTACGTGGTTTTGCTGTAAGCCTGGCCCTGGTGGTAAGCCGCCGTTTGGCTGTTATTCCACAACACGGTTTTAATTACCCTGTTCAGGGTATCATACACGGTAACCATCCATTTACTCTGCGCTAACAGGTTGGCGTCCCTTGTCATTACAGGTCTGTCCTTGGCGTCGTACACGATATCCACCTGGCCCGCACCGGGCACTTTTTTAGCAATCATGCGTTTGCGCTGGTCATACGAATACCGGAAACAGAGTTCATCGGCCACGGTGCTGTTTAAAACCCAACTGTTCTGCTGCAGGTATTGTACCGCTTTGGGCGACATTACAAAACGGAGGTTACCCAAATCATCATATACATAATACGTGCACAGCCAGTTATTGTACCCCACCCCCTGGGCATCTGCCAGTTGTGATTTTTTTAATAGTACATGGCCTTCAAGGTCTTTATACTCTACTATCTTATTATCATTTTCATCGCTGGTTTCTGTAACCAAAAGCGTACCGGGCAGGTACATGCCATCGGCCGTGGGTAAATCAGTAATACCGTAAGTAATATCCCATATATATACACTGTCAAATAAATTATTGGTGCGGATATGCTGGCTCATGCCAACATTATTGCCCGTCCAGCTTTTACCGGCATCGGTTGTTTTCATCACCCTGTTAAGCGGTGATGCTTCAAAGCTTATGTTTTGGTAGTAATACCCTTCAACATTATTCAGCAGTGTATTGTAGAATGAAGGCTGCTGGGTGGCGGCATCAGTCCGGAAACCACCACTTCCGCTGTTATCGCTGTAGGGCAGGTATTTTTGTACCTCGCGGCCAAAGGGGTCATAATAGTTGGTGCTTACCAGGTCATGCTGCGCTGGGGTAGCCTGCATGGCTACTGTTTCAATGGGCCTGCCGAGGCCGTCAAAATACTGCGTTACCTGGTGCACATCGTAAATGCCAGTTTGGTTATTGGCAGTAGTAGTATCAGTGATGCCGGGTTTGCTAAAATCACGGGTGCGTATATAGTTAATATTGTTGGGATCAACCGAACTATACTCTGTCGGCATAGCAATGGCCGTCTGTGTACCTGCCGCTGGAGCTGTGGAACCATTAGGCTTAATTAAAGAGGGGGTAGATATTTTTATCCTTACCCTTATGGTGTTGCTGTAAGCGGTATCCGCGCCGCATACTGCCTGCCTGCGGTAATAGGTGGTGGCCGTAATGCCGCTTATGCTGGTGCTGCTTATGTTCGCCCAGTTTATCTCGTCGGGGCTGCTTTGCCACTGGTAAGTGTACGTGGTGCAGGCATCATTACCCGCGTTTTGTGTGCTGGTTAAGGTAAAGGCAGTGGTTGTATTAGCCACCACCGCCTTGCTGGAGCTTATTACCCCACCATACAACGGCAGTTGCAATTGCTCGGCGTTGGTGATAGCAGTGGCGTTATTGCTGGTTACCTGCCTGCGGTAGTATTGGTTACTGGTAAGGGGTGGCGCTGTGTAGCTAATGTTCGTGGCGCCGCTTATGTTTGTCCATGTGCTGTTGTTGGGGCTGCTTTGCCATTGGTAAGTGTATGTACCGTTGCCACCACTGGGATCACTTGGCTGCAGGGTAGTATTTATGCCATAAGCCACTTTCAGGTAGCCTGATGAAAAACTGCCTGGCTGTAATTGCGGGTATACGTTTACTGTTGCTGCACTGCTGTACATTACGGCGCCATTGCTGGTAGTAATAACCCGGAATAGTGTTGTTGCTGTTAAATTACCAGATGTATAATTCTGGCTGGTGGCGCCACTGATGCTGCTCCATGAATTGCCCCCGTCGGTTGACTTTTGCCACTGGTAAGTATAGCTGCCATTACCGCCGCCCGGGGTATTGGTTAGCTGGCCGGGGCTTGTGTTATAATTAATGGTTGAGGATGCAGGGCTTATACTTGTGGTCACCGGTGGATATACAGTGACGGTAACAGCACTGCTTGTGGCGGATGCGCCGTTGCTGGTGGTAGTTACACGATAATAAGTTGTAGCGGTTAAATTACCTGGCGTATAATCCTGGGCGGTGGCGCCGCTTATATTGGTCCATGTACTGTTATTGGGGCTGCTTTGCCACTGGTAGGCATAGGTGCCGGTACCGCCGCCAGGTGTATTGTTCAGCAAACCCGGACTTGTGTTATAATTAATACTTAGGGAAGAAGGGGAAATACTTGTTGTTACCTGCGGGTACACTGTTACAGTTGCCGCACTACTGGTTACAATCGCGCCATTGCTGGTAGTGGCAACACGGTAATAGGTTGTGGCGGTTAAATTACCCGGCGTATAATTTTGGCTGGTTGCCCCGCTGATATTGGTCCAGGTACTGTTATCGGCAGAGCTTTGCCATTGGTAAGTGTAGCTGCCGTTACCACCAGCTCTTGTATTTGTTAGCTGGCCGGGGCTTGTATTGTAATTAATGCTGGCAGACGCAGGTGAAATACTGGTTGTAATTTGCGGGTAAACGGTTATTGTGCTTGCGTTGCTGTTGGCGGTGGCCCCATTACTTGTCGCTACAATCCTGTAATAAGTTGTAGCGGTAAGGTTTCCTGTATTATAGGTTAACGACGTGGCCCCGCTTATGTTTGTCCAGGTACTGTTATCGGGAGATTTTTGCCATTGATACGTATAACTGCCATTACCCCCCGTTGGCACTGTTGAGGTAAGCGTTCCCCCCGAAGCATTGTAGTTGATTGTTAAGGACGACGGCGATACTATTCCTGCAACCAGTTGAGGGTAAACGGTTATTGTGCTGACATTACTTGTTACCTGCACACCATTGCTGGTAGTATTTACACGGTAGTAGGTGGTTGAAGCAAGAACGCCAGGCGTATAATTTTGGCTGGTAGCGCCGCTTATATTTGTCCATGTGCTGTTGTTGGGACTGCTTTGCCATTGGTATGTGTACGTACCGCTGCCACCTGTTCGCGTGTTGGTTAACTGTCCCGGGCTGGTATTATAATTTACGGTAGCGGATGAGGGCGATACGCTGGATGTTAATTGGGGATATACAATTACGGTAGCTACATCAGAATAGGCAGTGCCTGAAGTTGTTTCTGTAACCTTTCTTTTATAATAAGTAGTTTGGGTTAGTGCGCTTGAAAACGTAAGATTTTGGCCTGTAGCGCCACTAATGTCCGTATAGTTTACTGCATCTGTTGATTGCTGCCACTGGTAACTGTAAGAAGGGGAGCACGAGCCATTAGCCGCCGCGGAACAACTGATTGTCCCGGGGGTGGTATTATAATTGATAGTTTGATTTTTATTGGCACTGATAGCTCCGCCGTCAAGCGCCTGAACAACACTTGCTGACAAACTTGCACTGCCGTTGGGATTTGACGTTACCAATGATACAGAGCCAGAGGAAATGCCTGTGTTCCAGGTTACCTGGATGGAAGGCACCGGGGTGCCGCTTTTACCGGTATTAGAAGTACCGGTTATTACACCACCGGTAATAGACCACGTCATGGTTGTTGACATTGTCCAACTGCCGGAAATTGCGTATGTGTAAGAGGTGCCGTTAGCAACTACGCAGGTTGGGCCGCTAATACTTATTTGGGCAAACAGCCTGTGTACCGGCGCAAAAGCCAATACCGCAACCACCAGCCATTTAACTCTGCATGTTTTATATTTTTTTAAAAGAGTTTGCATGTTGAATGAGTTTCTTGTTGAAGGGTGATGGTTATGGGTTTGAGGTTAGTGTGGTATATACTGCGGCTACGCTGGAATACCCGACCGCGGTTGAAACAGTTTCGGTTACCCTTCGCCGCAGATAGGTTGTTTGGGTAATGGTAAGGCTTTGGTCAAAGTCCTGGCCGGTAGCTCCTGCAATATCTGTCCAATCCACGTTATTTGCAGACTGCTGCCATTGATAAACGTAAGAAGGAGAGCAAGCGCCGCCGGTTGGGGAAGAACAAGTGATATGTGATATTGCAGAGTCAGTGGTGATTGTCTGCTGCAGAAATGCCGCGTCTATAAAACCGCCAGTTAAAGCGGAGGTAATACTGATTGTTTCCGTATAGCTGCCTGACGGAGAATTAAAAGTAAGTGTGGCAGTCTTTACATTATTGCTCCACGTAACGAGTACGGCGGAAAAAAGACTGTCGTTTAAGCAGCTGTCACCATTATTAAAAACACCTCCGGAAGCGCAAAAATGTATACCTGTGCCGCTTGTGTCAGGTGTACTTATAATGTATTGATAAGTAATTCCGGGTATTACACAGGTTGCCCCTGTAACAGAAACCTGGCATCCGGCAGTAAATACTTTGCAAAGTAATAATCCACAAAAAAAGAATATCTTGTTCATAGAACAGGTTTATTGGGGTTGAATTATTGTTTATAGTGGTATTCAAATGTTTTTAAAATATTGCCGTCCTGGTCCTTTATATCTTTCAGCCTTCCAAGCCCGTCGTATTCATAATAGCTTGCACGGTTGTTTACATCGCACTGGCCGGTCATTCCAATCATCGGCTCAAAAGTGTAGGTTGTCATCTGGGCATGCAGCGGATACAGGCGCAGTTCATCTATGTTACCGCTGCCTGAAATTGTAACTGCAGTAACGCCGGTAATGGTGTGTTCATAATAGGTCCAGCTGGTGCCATGAATAGACACTGTTTTCCCTGCTATAGTATTTATGCTGCCTGTTACCGTGTAGCTGCCGTTCATGCTCCAGTATGAAACAATAAGTGTATCACCGGCTGTGATGCCCGTATTTTTACTGATGTTTCCGTTTGAGAGAGAATATGAATATGCACCTGTAAAATAAGAGGAATTACTCCTGGAAGATGAAGCAACCGTCCAACCGCCTGTACCATCAAATTCAAAGGAAGTGTAGGCAATTTTACTTTGCTGGGCGTTAATGGCTTCAGCGACAGGCAGGCTGTTTTGATAATCCCATACGTAAGAATGGTTATTGTCGTTTATTTTATGCTGCTGTAAAATATTGCCATAAGCATCATAGCTGTCGAACGAAATGAGTGCCTCGTAGCTGGCATCTTTTGAAAGATTACCGCTTCCGTTAATACTTGCTGCACTAAATGTAGTGCTTGGACTGGCGAACATACCGGAATAAATCAACGAAGGGGTTGGAGAAGCACTGTTATAGCTTGTCAGAACGGAGCCTGTTGTTCTGATATTTGTACCATCGCCGTTGGCTTTCTGTACGTATTTTTCTACCGGCGCTGCTACAACATGTTTTGTCTGCAGGTTTTGAATACCCTGTGCAAAAGCATCATTAGCTGTAGTAAAACTGTAGTCTGCAGGATAAGTAGTGTAGGTGGTGATTGTCTCACCTTTGCTGTTGGTTATCGTAGTTGTTGATGGCAGCAATGTATTTGCATCGTACGTATAGTTTGTTGCAGTTTCGATATATTGTGTAGTATCACCCTGGTTATACACTTTTTCATCGGAATTTATAAGATGGTCCCATATAGATTTCAAGGAAGTATACGTGAGCATGTAATTGTTTATACATGGCCCGGTGGTGGCTGCAGTGCCGCAGTTGTCTCCAAATTTGCCACCGCTTGTCTGCCTGTTTTCAAGGCCATACACATCATCCTCGTTAACATCAGCAAGTTCATAGTTGTTGGTTACCTCTTTTAATTTAAAAAACTGACCGTTTACATTCGCATAATCAACTTCATGTAATAATTCACCGTTGCTGTTATTGGGTGTGGTTGAATTGGAAGGTGGTCTAAGCGGGAAGTTAGCTCCAGTAAATTGTTCATTGTACCCTTTTACAATATCAGGTTGATTAATATACTGGTATACCTTTTTGCCATTTTCCCCGTTTTCCCCTTCCAGCTCAGTTACCTGGCTATAGCCCACTACCGATCCCGCTGCAGACCCGTTGAGAGGATATTCGCTGTCAGAAGATTTTAGCATATGTGTGGAATAATATGCTTCCACGAAACACCCGCCGGTTATCTTGACGGTTTGTACATCCACTGTAATATCAAAATAAGTGTATCTTGGTTTGGTCATCCGGATACCGTAGCTGTATTCTTCCGGGGTGCCATCGTTATTCTTGTCAGCCCAATAATGGTAAATGTATTTTTTTACCTTATCATTAGCTGAACTGATACCGTCATGGTCAATAATTCTTTTTATTCTCAAACCACCGGCATAACCGTAATTGCTCGCACCAGGGCCACCGCCGGGTGATGCAATTTGCCGCTCATACCAGGTGAATTTAGCCGTTATAAAGTTTTTGTTGGAGGCATCCGACGCTGCCTGGATTGTATAAGCGCCGGGAGGCATCGAAAATTTTTTGTAAATGGTAAAGACGGGGTTTACCCCGTCGCAAATAGCATAATCAAATTTTATACTGCCATCGGAATTAGGAGCGCTTACGGTATAATCTGCAAGATCAATTGTCTGGAATACCTGCCCGCCGGGCGTGATTATTTTACAGTACACATGATTGTTGTTTGTAGGCAGGCTTATGCTGCTGCAATTGCCAGATGTATAGACAAAACTTACCGCCACTACTACATCCGGAACACCCCCGTTTGACTGGTTATTATCCCAATATTCATTGCTCAGGTTTGCAGTGTTGTTGATGTAAGAATTATGGGCAGCATCGTAAGACGTTGATGAAATCTCCTGCACGAGATTAGGTGTACTCGCAAAACTATAATTGTCATTTACCTCAGATGCCTGCTCATCAAAATCGTTCGCTTCGTACTGAAATTCTGTAGACCCACCGGTAGGATACTGGATTGATGTAAGCGAGTATGCTCTTAAATAGCTGGTGTCCACATCACGCTCCGGGCCGTCTGCGCCCATTTCAAAAACGATACCGTTGTTTGAGTTTATCTGGGTGGTGGAAGGGATAAGACTTGAATTACTTTTTCCATTCCAGTAGCCCCAGTGGTCTCTCGCGAAAGAAGATTTAGCTGGTAAATTAGACCCCTGCACGCTTTCACAATAGGTGAATTTGTAAGGGCTTTCTACTTCTTTATGGCCGCCATAATAACCTACATCCTGTACCTGCAATAATTTAAGTCTTTTTGTTTTATCACTTGTACTGCTGCTTATAAAAGATGACCCCTGGTCGCTGGTTGTAAAGTACCCATAATTGAGTACAACCGTTTTCAATGGACTGGAGGAAAGCGTTCCTGATTTGTTTTTTGAGAAAATCTGAACACTGTCAAGTTCCGCGTCATTACTTAAGTCAAGGCGGTAGGTAGAATAATTAAACTTTACCTGGCCGGTTGGGAAATCAATGTTTGACAGGATGTATTGCGAATATTGCTTCCCTCCGGCACTGCCACTGCTGTTTGGAAGAGCATTGGTTGGGGCATAGCCGCCGCCAAGGGAAGGCGTTGAGCAATCCCATAAATCTTTCGTTTCCGCATAGGAGCCTATGGGGCTAACGTAATTTGACAACTGCGTATAGTTAAAAGTAACTATGTTACCGGTAGAAGAAGTTATTTTGGTAAGATACCAGGCTGATGTATGGGTCTGAATACCATCTGAATAAGTTTCCTTTAGCCCAAAATCATATACGGTGCCGTCCAATCCCGTGATTTGAAAGGTGGCACCATTTGAGGCCGGTGTAATCTTAATTTTTTGCTGTGATTGCAGGATAACAGATTGATCCCGCTTTAAAATGAACTTACCGCTTTGACCCGGGAAATTAAAATAATATTGGTCCGGCTGAAAATCAATTGCCGGGCTGGAAGCGAGATAACTCTTCAGGTCTATGCTATAGTAAGTTTGCGTACTTCCGGGCCTTTTATCAAAAACATTAAGCTGGCAACCGACGTTGTCAGGGTTGCCTGAGTTGTCGCAGAATACATTGCCGGCAGGCCCAAGACCATCAGAAAAATCAGGGGCAGAGGTAAAGTATTGTCCCAAAAAATCATCCTGGCCGATGATATTCCTCGAAACGGTACCGGCAGCATTTAATGCCCACCCGAGACCAACCTGGCTTGCTTCTTCTGATACCTTTATACCAGAGGCATGATAACTTAAAGAAACAGGCACGGTTATATCCCTGAACTTTATCGTATAAATAGGGATAGAAATATTGGGCACCCCGGTATAGGCGCTGATCGGGATATCACCGTATTTTTGCATGGCTGCAACATTGGGGGAGGGTTTAACTATGTTTGCCAGTTGCGGTGCCTGGGCACGCACACACAAATTCATTGCGGCAGCTATCGCTACCAATAAAAAAAATGGTTTGGGTTTCATACTTTTTTCAGAAGGTTTTGTCTCAAAAGTTATATCCCATCCTGAATATCAGGGCCTGGGATGCGGGTAAATGTTGTTTATGAAGAAAATCATATAATAATTGCAGGTTACCCTGCTTTTTTTCGCCGATTTTGTATTTTTTGGTCAACCCAATCAAAGCGCTCTTTTGCCAGGCGGCAATGTGTGCACTCAAGTCACTTAATTTGGTGAATGACTGCATATAGTTATACTCCATCCCCCCGGTCAACCAAAAACTTCCTTTTGCTTTAACATCAAGATAGCTCCTGAGTCCAAGCCCTTCGCTGGTGAATTTGATATTATTAAGCGGCCTGCCAACACCCAATTTATAACTGGTGCCAACACCCATGGTTGCCCTGTCGCTGAATTTATACCCGATAGTTATTGCAAGGTCTGCGTAAGATGGTGCATGGTTGGTTTCCTGGGTTGTTTGGATGCTTATTCCATATTCAAGCCGTTTAAAAAATGGTTTTGTTTTTTGTACATTGGGCTTAAACCGGGGCATTACAAGATCGCTGTTCCCGCCACTGTTGCCGTTTATACCTGAAAGGCTGGCGACGTTATTTTGCATTTGTGCAAGCTGCCCCTGCGCGCCCTGCATTTGCTGTTGCATAAAAGATTGGGAACTGCCGCTTCCGGTATTCGGTAACGAACTGTTACCTATACGCTGACTGATAAGTTGCTGCACCTGGCTGCGGGTCTGTAACCCGGCAATGGATGTACTGTTGCCATAATTAGCAGGCAGCCCGAATAATTGGGATAAATAACTGTTGCGCTGAAAAAAATTCTGGAAGGCTGGTATCCTGGTTACCGCTGTAAGTACTGTTTGTTCCAGTTTTTGCGGGTCATGCAGCAGTTGTTTGTATTGGGAAATTTGTTGCTGGTAATAATAAATTTGTTTGTTCATGCCAAGCAACCGGCCGCTTAAATTGTACTGGCTTAATTGTGATTGCAATTGTGCCTCGCGGTCTTTAAGAAAAGCCTGTATCTCGTTGGCTTGCTGTAATTGGCTTTGCAGAGCTTGTATTTGTGCGCTGATGCCTTGTATTTGCTGTAGTTTGTCCCCTGAAAGCCCGGCCTGGTTTAGAAACCGGAAAGCAGTTTGTGTGCTGTCAAGCGATGGTAAATAATCTCTGAGTGGGTTAGGAATAGTGGTATTTATCGGTGCATTCAGCTGTGTTTGTAATTGCTGGTATTTTTCCTGGCTGTTAGCAAATATCATTTCTGCCTTTGTGCTGTCAATACCCTGCAGTTTGAGCTTTAGCTTTTCTTCCCGGCGCTGCATCTGGGTAAGCAGCCTCGTGGTTTTTTTATTTACAGCACTGGTTAATTTCGTGTACTTATTATCGATCTTGTTAAGTGCTTTATCACTGATATTGGCATAGGAAGTGTCAGTCGCAGTTTGGGCAACGGTCGAAAAAGTGCTTATAAGCAAAAGCAGGAATATAGGGACGCAATGGCGCAACATAACCGGGTTTAACAGTTAAAATTATTATCTCACAGTCTTACAATAGGAACGGGATCAGGGTCTTTTCTCTTAAATGAAGTTTAATACTGAAGCTGAATACTAAACTATACGGAAGAATTTAAAAAAACAAAATTATTTTTAATCAAAATCCAGTCATGCATGTTGAAATTCTTTAACATCAAATAATAATCATGAAGTTGCGCACCCAAAAATAATTTTCAGCGAACTTTATTTCTTGCATCCTTTGCTGCCACGCCGAACATCCGTTTAAACGCCCTGGCGAAATTGGCCTGGTTGCGGTAACCAGCCTGAGCGGCTACCTGTTTGACGGGTTTCCGGGTTTCCTCCAGCGCTTTTTTGGCGCGCTCCAGCCTGAGGCGCAGCAGGTAGGCGTAAGGCCCTTCGCCGAACAGCGCCTTAAAACCCTGTTTAAACTGCTGGCTGTTGAGCCTGGCCTTGGTGGCCAGCATTTCTATGGTGTAATGGGTATCAAGGTGCCTATCAATGAATTTTTTTGTTTCATGCAGCCGCTCGATAATATCTTCTGAATAAAGGGAATGCCCGGCAGGTTTATTCCGGTGTGCTTCGTCCCATAACTGCTGCAGGGTGCTGTGGTAAAACCCCTGCATCGTCCTGATATACGAGGTATGGAGCAGGCTGTATATATGTCCCATCATTTCCGGCGTTACAGTAGCGGTAAAAGACCCGGTCATTACACTGTCTTTGCAGGACAGCCCGGTAAAACGGTATAGCCCCGGTTTGGTAAAAAATAAACACCTGTCTTTGGCCGATACCCGGTAATGATTTTCCCGCAGGCCCCCTGCGCTCCCTTCCAGCATGACCAGGAGGGTTTTCAGGCCATCAACGCTCAAGGGGGCTATCTGCACCCATAGCACCACGTAATCAAAATCTGTTTCGCCTGTCGTGATTTCCTGGCGGAACAGGGCTGCGCCGCTGTTCTCCGTATAAGCGGCAGTGCTGCCCGGCAACAGGAAGGGCTCAACAAAAGCGGGGATTGTCATAACCTTTCCCCCGCAAGGAAATTGCCGCGCCGACGGCCAGCCCGGAGATTGCGGGAAACTGCGCAGGGATTGCGGGCATGCCCGCAGGAACGGCGGAACGCTTTCGGGTAGGTTGCAACCCTAAAATTTACCATGATGGATTACCCCCAGACAGACCACCGGATCACTGCCGGTGAAGCGATTGACATGACGGAGCGTTTCCGTGACAACTGCCCGCCGGGCATGGCCCTGAGCGAAACATTTACGCTTGCAGCGGTGCGGGAACTCCTTAGTTTCCCGGGCGCCGCCTACCTCCGCGCCTATTATGGCATGAAAGATGAAAATAGCATCCACGCCATCCTGGTGGTGGCGGACGCCGGCGGCAACGACCTGCTTCCCGCCGAAGGCCTCGCCGCGGACGACGACCCTCCCGTACTGGAGGACGGTTTCCGCTGCCCCGATTTCTGCCCGCCGGACTCACCCCTGGCAGGCGCCTGACCATGCCATACTGGTTTTATGTCATATCGAACCTTTCGATCGCGCTGCCGGCCCTGGCGGGCAGCGTGCGTTACCGCCGTGTTGCCGCGGCCTGGCACCCCTTTCTGCTTCTTTGCTGCCTCGGGCTGGCCAATGAACTCCTGAGTTTCTGGCTGATGAACCGCGTGCGCAGCAATATGATAAACAGTAACTGTTACGTGCTGCTGGAATACCTCCTGCTGCTCCGGCAGTTTGCGCGCTGGAACCGCTGGCCAAAAGCGTCGGCGCGGTATGCCGCGGCGGCGGGTATCCTGGCCTGGGTCACCGATAACCTGCTGTGGCACCACCTCAGCGGCAACAACTCTTTTTTCCGGGTTACCTATTCGGTGGCTGTCGTGCTGTTCAGCATTGACCGCATTAACCGGCTCGCCGTGCTGGAAAAAGCCCGGCTGTGGAAAAACGCTTCTTTTGTACTTTGTACCGGCTTTCTGTTGTATTATTGCATGAAGGCTACCTGCGAGGCCTTTAACCTTTTCCCCCTTCAACTGGACAACCATTTCCGCCTGCTGCTATGGTCGGTACTCTCTGTTGTAAACCTTTTTGCTAACCTCGTATATTTTGGAGGTATATTATGGATCCCGAGGAAAGAAGCCTTTATCTTACCTTATTAGTGTCCGGCACCGTGGTGTTCCTGATGGCCGTGTTTTTCCTGCTGAACATCATCCGCTACCAGAAAAAACGGCGGCTGCTGTCACAGCAGGAGTTCGAAGCCGGGCTTCGCCTCTTTGAAGAAGACAGGGCCAGGGTGGCGGCCGAACTCCACGACGGGCTGGGAACGGCGCTGGCCGCCGTTAAGCTCCGCTTGCAGGCGCTTGGCCCCGGGTCGGCCCGCGAACTGCGGATGGTGGAGGAGGCGGAGGCCTCCCTCGAACATGTCCAGTCGCTGCTCCGCCGCACCCCCGCCCGCCATGCCCCGCAGTTCGTCCTGCAAAGGGGGCTGCGGCCCGCGCTGGAAGAATTCCTTGACGCGCTCCGGCAGGGGAACTGCCGGTTCTCGTACGCGATAGAGGTCCCCCCGCTCCCGGCCGATACGTCCCTGCAGGTCTACCGTCTGGTGCAGGAGGCGGTGCAGAACATCCTCCGGCATGCGGATGCCTCGGAAGCCGAAGTACGGCTTACCAGCAGCCGGGACCGGCTCCGCCTGCTGGTCCGCGATAACGGGCGGGGGTTTGACCGCGAACACCCGGCCAAAGCAGGTATCGGCCTGCGTAATATGCGGGCCCGCGCGGACGCGCTGGGCGCAGCGGCCACGCTCGAAACAGCCCCGAGCAGGGGCACCGTGCTCACCTTTGACATCACCCTCTCCCATGGATAACCTGCGCGACATCCATATCATTATCGCGGACGATCACGACCTGTACCGTGACGGCCTCTCGGCCCTGCTGCGCCAGGCGCTGGGGACGTACGTGGCCGCGGAAGCCTCCAATGGCAGGGCGCTGGTGGACCTTACCCGGCGGCTGAAGCCGGACGTGGTACTGACCGACCTGCAGATGCCCGGGATGAGCGGCATCGAGGCCATCAAAGAAATCGCGGCGCTGAAGCTTCCCTCCGCCTGTATCGCGCTGACGAATTTTGATACCGACAGCCTGGTTCTCGACGCCATCGCGGCAGGCGCGGGGCTATGTCCAGAAAAGCGCCGGCAGGCAGGACGTGCTGGACGCGGTGCGCGCGGTGCACGGCGGGCATTACTACTATTGCCGCACGACCTCGACCCGGCTGGCGGCCATCATCGCCCGCAGCGGTTACCACCGGGGGCAGCAGCGGCCGGCAGCGGTCTTTTCCGAAAGGGAAAAACAAATCATCGGGCTCATCTGCGAGGAAAAAAACAACGAGGAGATCGGCCGGGCGTTGTTTACCAGCCCGCGGTCGGTAGAGCGGCTTCGCGCCGGCATCATGGAGAAAACCGGTGCCAGGACACCCGCCGGCGTTGTCATCTATGCCCTGCGGAACAACCTGTATTTCCTGGAGTGAGCTTAACGTTGGATGTTGGGTCGCTATTCACCACCAGGTCTGCTGCTATGGTTATCGGTTAACCGGCGGCGGGTCGCCCCATCCATCTCCGGCTCATCTGCCATCAGGCTGGAGGAAGCTGGCGTGCTGCGAGGTGTCTTTAACTATACTGATAAAACGGCCGGCAATGATGTGGCCTGTTTCATCGGTCCTTACCACTAAAAAATCTGTAGCAATGGATTTGCCGGTTAAAGGGATGCGGAGGATTTTGATGTGCAGGGAATCGATCCCGGATGCGGAGCTGCGGGAAAAATCAAAGGTGTTGTACGTTTCCAAAGGAAGGCTGTCACGTAAAGAGGCTTGTACCTGTTCAAGATAGTTTGGCGTTGTATTTACCTCCTGCTTTTTACAGGAAAAGAAAAGCAATGCGAGCAGCATTGCATACACGGAGTTTTTCATTGCTTTGCTTTTAATCTGTCGGCTACAAGAACAATGCGGGCAAACCTGGGAAAATGTTGTAAAAGGAAGAAAGAATGTTGATTTTTCCACATGCTTGCAAAAGCGGATTTTTTTTATCATCTTACCTGCATGTTGCCATTCAAAGAAAATTTTTCCGTACCCGGCAAGTGGGGTTATCCTGGAACACCAGATAATGAATGGGTGTTTGGCGAATTATCCTATGACCGGGACAATGGTATCAAACTGCAACTTCAAGGAGCACTGCGTAAACTCGAACACTCATTGGACCTGCGTTTAAACCTTGTTATACCTGCCCTGACCGGGGAAACCCAAAACCATTATTATTCACTTTTTGAACTGGAAGGATATGAAGAAGGAAACAGTTCATGGACAATTACTACCCTGGAAGCCCGGTTCCTTTTGCAGCATAAGCAATGGCTTATTAATGCCGAAGCGGCTATTACAGGGATGAGCTTTGGCTCTGGTTTCTTCTTTCCTTTTTTCCGGGGCAGCTTGCCTCCGTTGAATTGAAAAGTGGGTGACCAAGACCACTTTGAATTTTCTTATGACCGGAAGCAGCCGGTTGATATTATTAACGATGATTGGGCCAATGCCTATTTTTATTTCAAGTTCAATTGTTCCCAAGCCCCTGCACTGTCCCTGGATTTTAATACCTGTATTTATCTTGATATTGAATACCAAGAACCGCTTTCTATTACCAAAGCAGTGGAGGACCTGCATTTTTTCAAGGATTTTTTCTTGTTGTTTTCTACCAGGCGGATTTGCTTTTCTGATGCCCGGGTCATCACTAAGGACGAACAGGGCAATAAAGTGGAGATTGATTTTCTGTGCCGCGACAAAGCCCGGCCATTCAACGCGGTGTATAACCAGGCGGACGTAACGCTTCAATACAGAGAAATTGAAAACAGTTTTGCAGGCATGTTTAGAAACTGGATTGACAACAGGGATTTTAATTCTGCCGACCTTGCTTTATTCAAAGAAGTACGGTATATCAATTTTCCCTCCCCTGTTCCGGCATTCCTGAATATGGTATTTGCATTGGAAACATTACACATCCGTTTCTTCGACCACGCACCATTTTCCAATGATGAACTTGCACCCTACCGTCAAATAAAAAAAGAAGCCTTGCAAAAGCTGGATAAGAAAATCAAAACGAAGGCGGAGCAATGCCTCTCGCATATGAATACGCTTTCGTTTGCGGAAAGGTTGCGCGAGCTAATTGATACGAACAGGCAACACCTCAAAGATTTTATTTATGATGAAGATGATTTTATTAAACGGGTTAAAAACCACCGCAATTTCCTGGCGGCCTGATGCAGCCATAAAAAGAGGGGAAGAATTTGGATGGACTAATATATTTAAAGCAGCTAAAGAAGGTACTCCAGATAAATGGAATATTGGTTCTGTAGGAGCTAAATCTTTTGGAGTCGGTGTACACGCTCTTGCCGATGCTATGGTACATCAAGGGGTTAAGATGAAAGACCATTCTATAAATAAGGATTTAGCCCTGGGAAAAGATGGTAAAGAAGCATATACAAAGGCTAATGGAATGGAAGAGTCGGCTCTTTTGGTTGTCGAAATTTTAAACGGTAATTTTTCTCACTTTGCAGATGCAGTTACACTACATTTATCTGGAATGACTGATGACCAACGGCAACAAGTCGTTGACGCATTGAAAAAGGGAAATTTTGGATTAAAATAATTACAACAATGAAAATAATTACTCTTTTTTTAGCAGCTTTATTGATGTTCTATGCAGTTGTAATTGTTTTATTTATTCTTGTTGGTTCACATGGAAAACTAATTTTATCAAATTCGGAGACGTTACAAGACTTAGGTATAGCAATGACTTTTATTTTAACTGGAATTATAAATTTATTCAATATGAGGAATGTAAGAATTAATTTATATTCTGTTTTGAAGATAACTCTGAATACTATTACGATAATATTAATTAATTCAAGTTGCCAGTTAATTGGTGAGTTTATTAAGCGTAAAAGCTAAAATAAACATCACCAGTTTTATCAGGAACCCTTTAAAGGTTACTGCATGTATTTTTCTTAAGAACAAAGCCTTTATTTCGCTAAA
>DASZPM010000031.1:0-432496 GCA_035550215.1 Chitinophagaceae bacterium
AATATCATCGATAATACAGTAAATCCCTATAATTTTATCCTCTGTGAGCATTGATAATTGAGTTTTGTGTGTGGTAACTCAAAATTATCTTTTATTAATGCTCTCTTTTACTTTACATAACTAACAACTTGGGTTAATTAGTTTATATAGAAATAGTTTTATTGAGATGCAAGCAAAATATAACATTAGGAATATGACAATGACGCTTTTCTTAATGAATTTTATAGGTAGAGAGACTAAACTGTTGCTGCTAAAAACATCGATCGCTAAAGTCTATATACATCAAGACTCGACAGCGATTCGGGTTGCGGTATCTGATGTATGGCCTGCAATAACTAAATAAAATAATCCTGTCAAAGGGAAGGACTGGCGTTTGGTAACTGATAACAACTAATAAGCATAAAAAAATATCTTACGCATTTATAATTGACCTTTCTGACTAAATCTCAGCATCTTGATGTACCATACTATAAATCATTGTTAAACCTTTAGCTTTTTATTTTAGAATGACTTTATCCCGCTAATTTTAGTTGAGAAAGTTTTTGGAATCTCTTTCAGTGAGTTAACAGTAAATTGCGAGTTTATGGCGGCACTTGTTCGCTATAATGGCTATTAAATTATAGTGTATTTTGTAGGGAGTTTTTGCTACAAAATATATCCCGCTAGCAAAAACGGAAAGAGAGCCATAAAAGTAACAATCAGAAACAGGTATCTTGAGAAAATATAATAAACAATTGTATAATTTTCCAAACAAGTTTGCAAAAGGTGTTTCTGAACGTTGCACGCTCTTAAAATAAAGGACAAAATTTTTGTATGAAATATCTTTCTGGCGTGGGTTTAGCAGCAATTGTGGTGCTTTTTACATGTTCCATAACCAAAAGGCAAACAGACAAAACATTACAAAATTCAGCGCCTTTTCCAATTGGTGTTGCTGCTAATGTTAGGTTGCTGCTGCATAATGCAGCATATAGACGTGTGGTTTTAACAGAATTCAACAGCATTACGTCAGAGAATGCTCTGAAATGGACGACCGTTCATCCGGATTATAATAGGTTTGATTTTTCAGCGGGAGATTCATTGGTTAAATTTGCATTAGATAATCATAAGCGTGTTCATGGTCACAATCTTGTATGGATAGTGCATAATCCTAGTTGGTTAAATTATTTTAAAGGTGATTCTGCAGCCTGGGAAAATTTACTTAAAACACATATTCAAACAGTGGTATCGCACTACAAAGGAAAGATTACCGGTTGGGATGTTGTAAACGAAGCCTTTCTTCGCAATGGAAATTTAGCCATGTCAGGAGGTGAAGGCAATGGAAAGAACAATGCGAATTGCATATGGCCGAAGTTAGTAGGCAGGGATTATGTAGCGCGCTGCTTTATTTATGCTCATCAGGCTGACCCCGCAGCATTGTTGTTTTATAATGACTATGGACAGGAAGTAAGCCCTGCTAAAGTATCGGCTATTATAAATATGGTGACAGACTTTAAAAGGCGAAGTATCCCTATAAACGGTCTTGGTCTACAAATGCACCTCACGCTCGCTACACCTAAAAGCGGTATAACGTATGCGCTTAAAAAGCTCGCTGGCACTGGTTTGCTAATCCATATTTCAGAACTTGACATAAGTACTAACCAAAACAATCAGCCTAATTTTCTTTATTCGGATGATGTTCAGCAAAAGCAGGCGGACTTGTTTGCATTTGTTGTTCAGCAATATAAATTGCTGGTACCTGAAAAACAACAATACGGCATCACGTTGTGGGACTTAGGTGATGGCGACAGTTGGATCAGGGGAACTTATAAGAGAATGGATTGGCCTTTATTATTTGACGAAAAATATGACCGAAAACCAGTTTACAACTCATTTCAAAAAGCACTTCAATTGAAATGAGAGTTGTTGCTTTGCGAGCAAATCACTTAACATAAACCATTGTTAAAGCGGGCTGATTTATATTTTTTTTATGAAGAAAATTAGTTACTTGGTGTAACGAATCAACCAAACCAAATTCACATGAAAGAAATCTACATTAAAGGCCGTTGCCGCTTTATGTTCGACACCATTTCTACGTGCGCAAGTTCCAGTTGAATTTTTCCTTTTAAGTCTTTTGTAACCCTTCATTTACTATAGCAATGCATTTATTCATGTACTGTAGCAATATTTTATTGCCCTGCAGTGAGGCTTTTAGTTTTAAACCTTAGACCCTGGTGCGCCCTGTTTCGCTGTTGCGGACAGGGCGCTTTTTATGCGGGCATTTTTTGTTGAATTGCTTTATTTGCCGGCCTCTAAAACAAGTAATAATAATTTATTAACCAATGCCTATAACTTTACCGGGTCAACAGAAGGAAAATGGCCCGGCAAAAAAAATCAATACTTATCATCTCATCTGAATTTCCACCCGACCCCGGTGGTATAGGTAACCATTCATTTAATCTTGCCTTATTTTTTGCCGGTGAAGATTTTGAGGTAACCGTTGTGGCGGATATAAACAATACGTCTCTGCAAAAAGTGAATTCATTCCGGTCTTCGCTTCCTTTCAGGTTCAAAGCTGTTTTACGTAAAAAAATGGCAGCGTTTACCTATGCGCAAAGGCTTACGACCACTGTCAGTACCGCTGCCTCCTCCCAGTACATAATTTGCTCGGGTAAGTTTTCGCTATGGATGATTTCAGTATTAAAAGTACTTTACCCGTTTAAAAAGTTTATAGCCGTAGTGCATGGCACCGAGCTTGACCTGAAAAGTAAATATGCCAAAAAGCTAACTGATTTTTCGCTGCACCGGTTCAGGGCAATTGTAGCTGTTTCATCGTATACGCAATCATTTTTACCCGAACTTGTAAAAAAAGATATTTATAATACGGTTATACCTAATGGCATAAATAATAAGGAGTTTAGTGCATACTTGCATACAAGGCCTGCATTTGTTTATTCGCCGCAGGATGAATTGCCGGTTATTACTATTGGTAATGTTACAGAACGCAAAGGCCAGGCGAATGTGATACGTGCGCTGCCTGCATTGCTGGCAGTGTTTCCTAACCTTCATTATCATATCGCAGGTAAGCCTACCGATAAGGAGCGGTTATTAACGTTGGCAGAAAACCTTGGCGTAGCTGAACATATTACTTTTCACGGCATGCTGCCACGACAAGAATTGATTGCTTTGCTTTCACGCTGTGCCGTGAAGTTTATGCTGAGCAACCATACAAAAGACGGCGATTTTGAGGGTTTTGGTATTGCTATACTGGAAGCCAATGCCCTTGGCATACCTGCCATCGGTTCAAATTTTGGCGGTATAACTGATGCAATCAGTAATGATTTGACGGGCCAATTAGTGAATGTGAATGACCCGGGTGATATTACCGCTGCTCTTTCCCGCATACTTTCTAACTACCCTGCTTATGCTGAAAATGCTTTACAATGGGCCACGCAACACGACTGGGCGATGATTATAAAACAATATATACACCTTCTCGAAGATTTAAATTAAGCAATCACATCCAGATTTTCGTGCGTCATTTTCTGCAATTTTTTACTAAGGATAAACAGTAGTATGGATGCCGCTACCGCCATAACAACAAACACCATAAAAAAATCAAAAAGATTGTTTACGTGGTAACCCGCAATAGTTTTAAACTTATAGGGTATCTTATATAATTTAAGCGTGTCAATAACAGAGGCGCTTGGCTGAACTTTGCCGGATAAAATCGGCGCAAGGTCAACCCCTTTTTCTTTTGCAAGTTTCACCTCGCCTGCTCCCGGCGGGTATAAAGTACTTAATACGCCCGCAAGCTTATTGCCAAAGCCATTGGCGGTAAACCATATACCCATGAGTAATGATGAATATTTAAGAGGGGAGAGTTTATTTACCAGCGACATGCCTATAGGCGACAAACAAAGTTCGCCTATGGTGTGCAGGGCGTATAACCCCACCAGCCATATCATCGTTACCTTAACACCCGGCCTTATGTTGTCAACGCCGGACGCTATCCACAAATAGCCCATGCCTAAAAAAAACAAGCCGATAGCCATTTTTGTAATGGAAGAAGGTTGTTTTTTGCCCATGGTTAACCACAACCATGCAAAAAAGGCGGCAAACGCCACAACGAAGGTTGAGTTAAGCGCCTGGAACCAGCTTGTGGGTATTACATCTTTACTGATAGTCGTAATGCTATTAAGGTATAAATAAACATTTACCGTTACAAGAGCGGCGCCTACAAGAATCAGAAGGCCGCTTACTGTAAGGCGCAGGTTTTTATCAAAGGCAGAAGCGAGGTTCTTTTGTGCTTTTTTATATAGCACAATGATATAATAAATCAGCCCGGCGGAAATTAAGGTAGCTACCCATGTTGGAATATGAAGCCACGGTGAGTTTCTGTCGGTTTGCTCCTCGGCAAAAAAAGTAAGCGACACGCCTGCCTGTTCAAAAGCCGCCCAAAAGAATATTACAAAAAAGCAAATGGTAAATATTACTATCACCTTGTCCTTCTCAACCTTGGAAAGGGTTTTATCAAGAAAAATAATAGTGGGCACTGAAATAAAACAAATGGAAAGCAGGTAAAAGAGGAAATTGTATTTGGCATCAAAATACAGCAGCCCTATAAAGCCCATGGCAAGTACTGTCATGCCAATCACTGTAAGCACAGGCGAAAGCCACCTTTTTGGCGTGTTTTCAGGTATGGTGCCCAGTTGTTTTTTGTTGGGGTCAACCACGTATTTGTGCTGAAACAGCAATTGCACCAATACACTTATAAGCATGCCTATGCCACCCACTAAAAAAGCCCACCTGTAATCAGCAGGGTTACCCGTGTCGCCTACAAGCCCGCAAATAATCGGTCCAAATGCGCCGCCTGTATTTATGCCCATGTAAAATATAGTGTAAGCCGCGTCCTTCCTTGTGTCGTGTTTGGGATATAACTGGCCTACAAGTGAAGATATATTGGGTTTAAAAAAGCCGTTGCCGGTAATCATTAACCCAAGCCCGGTAAAAAATAAGAAGGTGGCAATTTGCGGGGCAGAATGATATAAGGTGCCGCAGCAAAATAAAACGCCCTCGCCAAGCGCCATTACAAGACCGCCGGTAATAATTGACCGCCTGTTGCCCCAGTAGCGGTCAGCAATAAAACCACCCAACAGGGGAGATAGATATACCAGGCTCAGGTAACTGCCGTACAGGCTTGAGGTAAACTCCTTGTTGAAAAGCAGCGCATTAAGCATAAACAGCGACAAAATAGAGCGCATACCATAAAAGTTAAAGCGCTCCCACATTTCAGTGGCAAAGAGTATATATAGGCCTTTTGGGTGCCCTGACGGCTTGGTAGTCTCCTGCATATTTTAGTTGGTTAGAGTACTGAAAATTGGTATTGGCCACCCAAAATACACAGAAATTCTAAATACAAAACTTTTCATTGGCAAACGACACTTATTTTCGCCCAACTTTATAAAGATTTTTATGAATATCCTTTTATTAGGTTCAGGGGGGCGGGAGCATGCGCTGGCATGGAAAATGAGTGGCAGCAGCCATTGTTCACAACTGTACATAGCGCCCGGTAATGCAGGTACTGCGCAATGCGGTACTAATATTGCCATCGGCGTAAATGATTTTGAAGCACAAAAGGCCTTTTGTATAGCGAGTGATATTGACATGGTAGTTGTAGGGCCCGAAGAGCCTCTTGTAAATGGCGTATCCGATTTTTATATGAATGATGCAGCCCTGCAACATATAAAAGTTATCGGCCCTTCTGCTTACGGGGCGCAGTTGGAGGGCAGCAAGGCCTTTTCTAAAAAATTTATGCAGCGGCATAAAATTCCTACGGCTTCTTACGCAGAGTTTGACGAATCCAGCTTTGAGGAGGGCAAAAAGTATATTGCACAGCATAGTTTACCGGTGGTATTAAAGGCAGATGGGCTGGCAGCAGGTAAAGGTGTAGTAATTGCAACTACCCATGAAGAAGCCCTGCAGGTATTTGAAGAGATGATTGTTAACAGGCAGTTTGGCGAAGCATCGTCCCGGGTGGTGATAGAACAATTTTTAGACGGTATTGAAATAAGTGTTTTTGTGCTGACAAATGGTAAGGACTATAAAATAATAGGCCATGCCAAGGACTATAAGAGAATAGGGATAGGCGATACCGGGCCAAATACTGGCGGCATGGGTTGTGTTAGCCCCGTACCATTTGCAGATGCGGCTTTTATGCAGAAAGTGGAAGAATCAATCATTAAACCAACTATTGGCGGGCTGGCTTCTGAAGGCATTTTATATAATGGGTTTGTATTTTTTGGATTGATAAAAGTAGGTGATGAGCCTTTGGTGATTGAATATAATTGCCGCATGGGCGACCCCGAGACGGAAGTGGTAATGCCGAGGTTGAACAATGATTTGGTGGAGCTGTTTATTGCATTGCATGAAGGTAAACTGGCAGATATTGATGTTTCGTTTGACGACCATGCCTGCACAACTATCGTGGCTGTAAGCGGTGGCTACCCCGGGTCATATAAAAAAGGCTTTGTTATTGAGGGGTTAAATAGCGCGGGAGATAACGATAATACTATTATCTTTCACGCTGGTACGGCACCGGCAGAAGAGGATGTTTTAACCAATGGTGGCAGGGTATTAGCTGTGTCGTCGTATGGGGCAACTATTACAGAAGCTGCAGAAAGGTCAAAGAAGGTTCTTGAAAAAATATCATTCAGCGGGATGTATTACCGTAATGATATTGGGTATGAGTTTGTATAGAACGGTATTGTGATAGAAAGGTGCGGGGAGCGTTTTTTATTGTACGATGATGCGCATTATTACTACGATAGTATTACTAATTGTTACACCGGCTTGTTTATTTGCGCAGGCCGATTCAGGTAAGTTGCTGGCCCAGGCCAAGGCTGAGATGAAAAAAATACGCAGCGGCGAGCAGCCCGACTATGTTGCTGCGGGCAAAATGCTGGAGGATGTGGTTAAAAAAGACCCCAACAACGCCGAGGCATGGTATTACTACGGCTGCGCACTTGACAGGTATAATCATAAAGACGGTGAAGCGATTGCTAAATCACAGGAATCATTAACGGAAAATACAGGCCTGGCATTTGAAAATTGCCTGCATTTATGTAATGATAAATATAACGGGGATATACTGCTGCTTGACCCGCACACAAAACTTCTGGCAGCCTGGGGTGCACAGGCGTTATATTATGATTTGAATAATAACCGCGATTCAGTAGAATATTGCCTTAAGCAGGCAGCACAAAGGGGTGGCATTAACCGCACGGTAGCAACTTATTTCAGGCAGGTGCTTGACGAATGCGGCCGCGGCGGTTACCTGTTTACAACGGGTGACATGTACACCTACTACTTGCTGTACCTGCAAAAAATTGAACGGTACAGGCCCGATGTTACCTGTATTGACCTTAACCTGCTTAACACACAATGGTACCCGGAATGGTTAAGGAGTAAAAATAGCGTTACGTTTAATTATGCCGGGGATGAATTGGGCAAGGTAAAAAATATTCGCTGGGATGCTACAAAAGCAACTATACCCAACCGTAATCCCGCTTATGGCGATACCTCTATTTACTGGATGCTGAAACCTTCGCAAAACGATTTATTATTACGGTCAGACCAGTTATTACTGGATATACTTCAAAATATAGCTTTTACAAAGCCGGTATATTTTTCCGGGGATGTTCCTTCAAACATGAAACTGTTCCTGGATGATTATTTGCAATGTAAGGGATTAACTTATCGCCTGCTGCCCGTTAAAGATGCCACCAGCGATATTGAACTTGTATCAAGGCTGCAAAGGCTACCAGTTTTATCTTCGGAGCCGCCGGGCTATCTTAATAACCGGGATAATATACAGGTGCTCAATAATTACAGGTTTGCGTATACCACAGCGGCCATAAATGCGTCCCGCAGCGGCCACCCGGAAGAGGCGCTGGAATTTATTGAGACTGCGGAAAAGAAGTATCCCGAAGAGCTGTTGCCGTTTTTTGCTGATGCTACTAAAAAATGGTTTGAAAATTTAAAAGCAAAAGCCGCCAATAACGAAAAATTATAGACGGACTTGCTCGTATCCAGGCGTTAGACATTAATCATCATCATCTGTTTTGGCGGTTGCTTTTACAAACGCGGCCCGCCTTGGCGCAGGCACAACAGCATTAACTCCTTTTACGGCTTTCCATATAACCTCTGTAAACTCCCTGTCGGGTATTTTATCTTCTTTACTAAAGTCAAATTTCTCGCTTTTCCGTTCCCATGCGTTTACCTGCTCATTTTTTTCATTTATATTGTATTGCAGCGGTTTTGCATCAAAGCCGGTAAGGTTTGGTGTTTTATTGAAACACCTGAACATTGGCATAGCGGAAGCATCATATTGGCTCATTGGCGGTATTCCCAATATCAGTTCAATTGTTCTTAATACAGATGTGGTTGAATACATCGTATGGTCAACAAAGCCGCGTTTTACAAACCCGCCTGCTATATATGCAGGGCTTCGGTGGGCATCAACATGGTCGGGGCCGTCCTGCGCGTCATCTTCCAGTACAAAAACAACGCTTTGTTTCCACACAGGGCTTTTGCTCAAATAATCTACAAGCATACCCACCGCCAGGTCGTTATCTGCACAATGTGCTTTTGGTGTTGGCCTGCCTTTGCGCAAACCTTCGGTATGGTCGTTAATAATGCGCAGGGTATTTAACTGGGGTAGTGCCCCTGCAGCCACCAGTGAATCAAAATCACGTTTCCACTGCCCAACCCGGGTTGTATCTCTTACGGTTTGGTCCCAGCTTGTATAATATGGGCAATAGTGCCCTTGTAATACGGGGATGTTTGGTTTGTAATCATCAGCAAACTCACCGTATGTCCTGTAACTTACACCAGCCTTTTTGCAGTGGTCCCATATAAAACCGCCTTTGTTGTTGGCAATAGCGCGGTTACCTTCAGCATCATATGTACCGCCGCGGCCGCCATAGCTGGTTGGCCATGTTTTTTCAAGGTAATCGTCCGCATACCCGCCCATGCTCCAGTTATGCCCGTCCGCGCTAACCTCGGCGTTAACATAAAAATTATCCAGTAATACAAATTCTCTTGCCAGTGCATGCAGGTTGGGTGTTACCTTTTCGCCAAACAGGCAAAGGCTTGTATCACCATTACCTTCTGGCATATCACCCAATACCTGGTCGTAAGTGCGGTTTTCTTTAATAATGTAAAAAACATATTTTATGGGCGAAGTATCACCAATACGCATAGGGATAGGATTTCCCGCCTCGCCCTGGGCTACCAGTTCTTTGTCCTTGTGGTAAGGGGTATTTTCATATACCAGCTTTGAATAAATACCTAATTCCGCGTCTGTGGGTGTTTTAAACATGCTCAGTGTTCCCTTGAACAACCCGCCTATATACTGCACTTCGCGGGGCTTGCCGGTAGCACCTTTTTGAAAACCAAGCTGCACTTTTTTATTATAAGGGTTAGGCCCGTAAGGGTTTGCCATAGAGGTAAAGCCTTTACCATTGGTTACAAAAACGGTATTGTCAACAACCCTTACGCAGGTGGGATACCAGCCTACCGGGATAAATCCTTTTGACTTGCTGTCGCCGGGGTCAGTTACATCATACACAGCAAGGCAGTTATTATCTGCATTGGCTATATACAAAGTTTTTTCATCCTCGCTTAAGGCTACGCTGTTGGTGGTTGAGCCCATTACAGAGTTAGGGTAAAGCGCTGCATTAAGGGTTTCCAGCACCCTGCGCTTTTTTATGTCAATTACCGAAACACTGTTATCATTGGCGTTGGCTACGTACAGGTATTGGCCATTTTTTGTAAGGCATATATCGTTGGGGTTATCTCCCACATCAATTGAATCAATTAATTTCTTTTGCACAGTGCTGTACACTAAAATCTTGTCGCCACCCCACAATGAAATGTACAACTCTTTTTTATCGGGCGATAACAGGCAGGTATAGGCTTCAGCCCCGAGGGTATCTTTTTGAATTACTTTTTTAGACAGGAGGTCAACCACGTAAAGACTGTTGTTTTCCTTGGTAACCACGTACATGGTATGTGTTGCGTCGTTAATATCAATGCCCGATGGAGATATTTTTTCCGGCCATTTATCCCCCAGTTTAATGCTGTCGTTTAATACCAGTTTGTTATTCCTGATGGCATATTTTAATATCCAGTTGTCATTACCGCCTGAAGCATAAAGATATTTTTCATCTGCGCTGAATTTTAAGCCCAGCCACGATTTTGGTATATCAATGCTGTCAAGTCTTACCTGGTTTTTTACATCAATCAATTGCAGGGATTGTGTGCTTTGACCGTTATTGGTAACAGCCATATATTTTTTTGATGATGATATGGCAATATTCAGCGGCAGGTCGCCAACCTGCAGGGAGGTACCCACCGGTGTAAGGCTCCAGCCGTTTGGCAGCTCTATACGTTTGGCAGCTAATTGCTGTTCTGTTTGCGAATAAATGTACGTGGAGGTAAAAAATAATGCTGCGATTAAAAATAACTTCCTCATGCCGGGTATTTTAAAACTTAAAGGTAGAGGTAAATAAATTGAAATGAAGTGGGGGTAATAATGAATTAATACAGGCGCAAGGTATAATTTTTACCGAAATGTTATAGCATAGTTTTTCTGTTGATAATCCTCATTATCTTCAATTATCATGCGCAAACTTCTTCAAAAACTGTTTTCAAAGCCTGTAATTTGGGCAGCCAATAAATTTTCATCAAATCCCGACAAAGACAGGATATTCAGGGCATTGACGGAGTTGTATGAGCAGGTTAGCAGCGGCGAAAGCAAAAAAGGGCAGATAATTACATTAAACGAAGCGAATAGCAGGGTGGTAATATTGTCTGACCAGCACAAAGGCGCAAAAGACGATGCGGATGATTTTGCCGGGGCTGAAAAAAATTACCTCGCTGCGCTTGATTATTACTATGGCAATAATTTTTATTATGTCAATCTTGGTGACAGCGAAGAGTTGTGGGAGAATACCATATTCGCCGTTAAAAAGCACAATACCGCCACATTTGAAAAGGAAAAGCTGTTTTTGCAGCAGAAAAGATTTACCAAAATTTTCGGCAACCACGACCTGTATTGGGATAATGATCCCCTGGCGCAACGGCAACTGGAGAGTATTTATGGGGAGAAAGTGAGTATTTATGAAGGCATAATATTAAAATCGCATGTAAATGGCGGGGTTGATATTTTCTGCACACATGGCCACCAGGGTGACTTGCAAAGCGACGGCAACTGGTTTAGTAAGTTTTTTGTGGCTAATATTTGGGAACCGTTACAGGCCTACCTGAAAATAAACCCCAATACACCGGCATATAATATTCAGCTTAAAACGTTACATAATACCCTGATGTATGAATGGAGCAGCGGGCAAAAAAATACAATATTAATTACAGGGCATACACATCAGCCCGTATTTGAGTCACTTACGTTGCTTGAGCGGCTTTACCGCCAGTTGGCTGCGGCAAAAGCAAAAAATGATACAGCCGCAGTAAAGGAAATTGAATCGCACATTACTGTTCGGGTTGATAAAGGGGATGCAGGCACGGATTATACCAAATACAAACCCGGCTATTTTAACAGCGGCTGCTGTTGCTTTAGTGACGGTGATATTACCGGTATTGAAATTGATAATGGCTGTATACGGCTGGTAAAATGGGAATATGACAATAATATCCCCACCCGGAAAATTTTAGAAGAATCGGAACTGAAAAATGTAGCAGCAAAGCTGGGATGAGAAGGCACTAACTTTGGTGTATTTATTTACCGGGTAATAATACTTTGTCAAAGGCATGTCGGGCTGTTAAACGCCGGTATTTGCCTTCCTGTAAAAATTTTCCTCTCTTTTAAAATATTAGCTTTACCTGTTCGTCAGGGTAAGTATGATGGATGGTGTGATGACGATAACTGAAACTATGGCTGATAACCGCAAGCGCAATATAACAGAGGTAATAAACACTTACAGTAAGCGTTTGCTCGGTTTTATACGTAAGCGGGTTGACAACCCGTCAGACGCCGAAGACATTCTGCAGGATGTTTTGTTCCAGTTTGTTGATAATACACAGCCTATTGAACAATTGAGCGGCTGGCTTTTTACGGTGGCGCGGAATAAAATAACCGACAGGCAGCGTAAACATAAGCCCGACCTTTTGGACGATATTTTTTCCGGTAACGGCGAGGATGAATGGCTGGGATGGGCGGAACTTTTTTTTGACGAGAATAATAACCCAGAAGCAGAGTACCTGCGCAGTATGTTTTGGGATACATTAAATGCGGCATTGAATGAACTGCCAAAAGAACAAAAAGAAGTTTTTGTGCTGAACGAACTGGAAGGTATGCCATTTAAGGAAATTGCCGAAAAAACCGGCGAAACAATAAACACGTTATTATCGCGCAAGCGCTATGCAGTACTGCATTTGCGGGAAAAGTTAAAAGTGCTGCACGACGAAATTTTAAACTATTAAAAAAATTATATGAAAAAGAAGTATTGGGCGGTAAAGGGGGTGGGTATTTTATTAATAGTATCTGTGGTATTTACCCTGTTGAGCTTTATAGTTATGTTGTTGTGGAACAACGTACTGGCAAGCGTAGTGCATGTGGGGCTGTTAACTTTTTGGAAGGCAGCAGGTTTATTACTGCTTAGTAAAATATTATTTGGTTTTGGTGGTAAACCATGGCGGCACCGCGACCCGAGGGAGCATGCGTGGAGAAAACAAATGATAAGCAAATGGCAAAATATGACCCTGGAAGAAAGGAAGAAGTTTAAAGAAGAATTCAGGAACCGTTGCAGGGGTGGCTGGCATGGCAGACCGGGATGGCAGGATGGTTTTGAAAGACAGGACGAAAAGAAAGAAGAAGCATAGCAACAGTGGTAGCAGGATAATGAGGATGACGTGTACTTCTAAAAGGAAAAGGCCGCGCCGGGTTAATATTCCCGGCGGCCTTTCTTTAAAAGCTTTACAGTACGAAAAATAAAAGCTAACTGTTATGGATATACTTGTTTTTAAAACCAACGTGGAAAATAAAAAGCAGGTGCGTAAATTGTTTCCTGTGTTCAAAACATTACAGGGCATATTACGCTGGAATGTTGACCTGCATGATATTGATAAAATATTGCGCATTGAAGCGGCAAGCCTGTCCCCACGCACCATAGAACTCGCGCTTGAACAGGCGGGTTATTTTTGTAAAGAACTTGACTAAACGATGAAAGAAATACCAACGTTGTACGAATGGGCGGGCGGGAAAGATGCTTTGGAAAACCTGACCAAAGGTTTTTATGAAAAGGTGTTTAAGGACGATCTTCTTTACCCCATTTTTAAGGACATGAGTGGTGACCACACAAAGCATGTGGCGCATTTTATTGCAGAAGTATTTGGTGGCCCCAAACTATATACCGGCGGTGACGGCGGAAGCCATGCTACCATGGTTGCGCACCACGTTGGCAAAATGCTGGACGATAAAAAACGCAGGAGATGGATGGAACTTTTGTTGGAAACCGCGGATGAAACAGGTATGGCAAATGATCCTGAATTTCGTTCGGCGCTTGTGGGGTATCTTGAGTGGGGCAGCAGGATAGCCGTGTTAAACTCAACTTCAAACGAAAATCCTGTGAAAGAAGGAACGCCAATGCCCGAATGGGGGATGGGGTGAAACAGGCGGCCCTCATATACCCGGACAATAAATATATTCCTCGTTTATTCAATGTTTCCTGTAATTTGGCAATACCAAAACACAAGGTTATGCCAAAAAAAATAATTGCTGTTTTTGCCGGCTTCTTTTTTACACTGACGCTGTTCGCACAAAAAACCATTGCCATTAAATGCGGCAGCCTCTTTGACACAAAGACAGGTGTAATGCTGAAAGACCAGGTTGTACTGGTAAAAGGTAATATTATTCAATCTGTTACACCGGCATCTTCCTTTAAAGATAAAGTTGATTCAACCATTGATTTAAGCGGCTACGCGGTATTGCCTGGATTGATTGATGCGCATACCCATGTGCTTTTACAGCAGGACATTACTACGAAGGAATATGCAGATCAATTGCTGCAGGAATCTATCCCTTACCGTACACTGCGTGCGGCGCGCAGCGCCCGCATCTCGCTGCAGAATGGGTTTACTACCATTCGCGATCTTGAAACAGAAGGGGCCATGTATGCGGATGTGGATGTTAAAAAGGCCATTAACCGCGATGTTATACCCGGCCCGCGCATGTTTGTAGCTACAAGGGCTATTAATACAGTTGGGCATTATGCGCTAAGCCCGGAAGAATTTAACTGGGAACTTGACCTGCCACAGGGAATACAAATAGTAAATGGTGCTGACGAAGCACGCCGTGCAGTGCGTGAACAGGTAGCGCATGGGGCAGACTGGATAAAAATTTATACCGACCGCGGTTATTACAAAGCTGCTGACGGCAGCTACCATGGGCTGAAAAATTTTACCAAAGACGAACTGGACGCTATAAACAGTGAAACAGCCGGCAGCCTGAAGAAATTGGCAGCGCACGCTGTAACACATGAGGGGATACAGGATGCAGTATATGCCGGCGCAACAAGTATAGAGCACGGCTTTGGTATGGATGATGATTGTATTGCCCTGCTGGCGCAAAAACATGTGTACTGGTGCCCGACGATTTATATATGCGATTATATGAGCACACCCCGTGCAAAAGACGGGCAGATGATGGATACATACTTTATGCAAACATTTGGCGCCACATTTAAAAAGGCGCTGGATGCAGGTGTTAAAATTGTGTACGGTACAGATATTGGCGGTTATAGCTGGGATGAGCCGCAGGCTAAGGATTTTGAATATATGGTTAAATGGGGCATGACACCCGTACAGGCAATACAAAGCGCTACGATAACTGGGGCTGAATTACTGGATATGCAGGGGAAGATTGGTGTTATACAACCTGGCGCTTTTGCGGATATTATTGCAGTAAAAGGCAACCCGCTGAGCGACATCAAAATATTAGAACATGTGCAGTGGGTAATGAAGAACGGGCAGGTATTTAAATAGTAATTGGATAAATCAGTTGGTTGTAGTGGTGTTATTATTAGTATGTTGCTCAACGCGTGTAATAAACTGGGTACTGGTTCCCTGTGCTGCAAGTGATACCTCGTTGTAGCCGATACCTTTTAAATCATTCTCCCACAAAATTTTGCCGTCTATAGCATTAAGAGCAAAAACACGGCCGGAACAACCTGCAATTATTGCTGGTCCGTTTATAATTACACTTACATCAAGCCCTCTTGAGCCGCCGAATACACTTGCCCATAACTTTGTACGCCATATTTCTTCTCCATCACTCACCCGTATAGCGGATACATAGCCATTACAGCCCGCAACTATTACCTCTGTTTGCATATGGTATTTTTTGTAACAAATATAAACGTATTATTCTATGATGTTGGTATCAAAAGGATTGTCACAAAGAGGCGCGGCAAAAACTTAGCCTGAATTAATATGTTGGAAATCTATAATACAAAAAACCGCCCCATATTGAGGAAGCTTGCCCTTATTACAATCAAACTTACCGCGCTATAACAAGTTGTTTTTTATATATCTTTTTACCGGTATCTATAATGCAGAAATACGTGCCGCCGGCAGGTTACTGCAGTTAAACCCAATTATTATAAGATCAGAAAGATGTAAATTATTATTAAAGCCAGTTAAAAATCGGCAGCAAGCTTATAATAATTAAGTCAAAAACTATTTAGCGCCATTAATTTGATGACTTACAACCCTATCGGCTTTTTCAACCGGTACATAAACAAGGGCATAGCAGGATTGTCGGAATGTGAAATTTTTTTCATTTGAAAACCGTGCATTAGGTCTATTTATTGTTTATAAGGCTTACAAGCTTAATTTTACAATATGCCGTATTTTAACTGGAATGATAGTGTGAATTTGTTGGGCAAGCTAACCCCCCGGCGTGCATGGAACGCTTTTAAGGTTATGAGCAGTTACCAGCTAAGCAAGTTGTTTAAAAAACCCTTGCAGTGGGGCTACCCGGTTTCGGTATCATTCGAGCCTACTACAAGCTGCAACCTGCGCTG
Organism: Chitinophagaceae bacterium; assembly: GCA_035550215.1. Classification (GTDB taxonomy): domain Bacteria; phylum Bacteroidota; class Bacteroidia; order Chitinophagales; family Chitinophagaceae; genus JABDFW01. The sequence continues at coordinate 16,080 of DASZPM010000031.1, forward strand.
TCCCGAGTGCCCCAGTGGTTTGCGGGAATTTACGCGACCAACCGGTATGCTGAAGAAGGATTTTTTCAGGGAGACAATTGACGATATTCACAAGCAACTGCTTTACCTGATATTTTATTTCCAGGGGGAGCCATTTTTGAACCCCGATTTTTTGGAGATGGTAAAGTATGCGCATGATAAAGGAATTTACACTGCCACCAGTACCAATGCGCATTACCTGACTGATGAAAAAGCGCGCAAAACTGTAGAAAGCGGGCTTGACAGGTTAATAATAAGCATTGACGGAACAACGCAGGATGTTTACCAGCAATACCGTGTAGGCGGCAACCTTGAGAAGGTGCTGCTGGGTGCCCGCAATATTGTAAAATGGAAAAAGGAACTGAAAAGTAAAACGCCTTTTGTATTCTTCCAGTTTTTGGTAGTAAAACCCAATGAGCATCAAATTGAAGACATAAAAAAGCTGGCAAAAGAAATTGGCGTTGACCAGGTGCGTTTTAAAACCGCGCAGGTGTACGATTACGAGAATGACCCCAATAACCTGATACCGGAAAACGTTAAGTACAGTCGCTATAAAAAAGACAAAGAAGGTAACCGTGTTATTAAAAGCGGCCTTAATAACCACTGCTGGAAATTGTGGCATGCCAACGTAATTACCTGGGATGGCTTGGTGGTACCCTGTTGTTTTGACAAGGATGCGATGCACCGGTTGGGAAACTTAAAAATGCAGTCTTTTAAAGAGATTTGGAATAACGATAATTACCGTCAATTCAGGCGGGAACTGATGACGAGCCGCAAAAACATAGACATCTGCGCCAATTGCAGCGAAGGGCTTACTGTATGGGAAGACTAGACGTTGTTCAGCTAATACTGTGTATCAAAAATTGAACATTTGTTTCCCGGGTCTGTGTAATTAGCTTACCAGGGTGCCTACCGATTTGCCTTCCACCACATCAATAAGGTTGCCCGGCTTGTTCATATCAAATACAATAATCGGCAGCTTATTTTCCATGCAAAGGGTAAAGGCCGTCATATCCATAACCTTAAGGTTACGGGTAATACATTCGTGAAAACTTATCGTTTCAAATTTGGTGGCAGTAGGGTCCTTCTCAGGGTCTGCGGTATAAATACCATCCACGCGGGTACCTTTCAAAATAACATCCGCTTTCATTTCTATAGCCCTTAATGAACCTGCAGTGTCGGTGGTAAAGTATGGGTTGCCGGTGCCTGCGCCAAAAATAACCACGCGCCCTTTTTCAAGGTGGCGCATTGCTTTACGGCGAATATAAGGCTCTGCTACCTGCTCCATTTTAATAGCGCTCTGTAAACGTGTGTATACACCCACTCTCTCAAGCATCGCCTGCATTGCCATTCCATTAATTACAGTTGCCAGCATGCCCATATAGTCTCCGTGTGCCCTTTCAATACCACTTTCCGCCTCATTCATACCGCGGTAAATATTGCCCCCGCCAATTACAATAGCCACCTGCACACCAAGGTCTGTTACCGCCTTAATATCGTTGGCATATTGTTCAATAATAGGCGGGTTAAACGGCTCGCCTTTATTTTCACCTGTGCCGAGAAGCGCCTCGCCGGAAAGCTTTAATAAGATTCTTTTGTATTTAGGAAGCATGTAAAAAATATTGAAAGTTTTTCCACTGGTGTTTGCGTTGCAAATAACCTCAATTTTACCACATGTACCAAGTTTCATTTAAAGTTTGCCTGTAATTAGTGGTGTTTTTTTAAACATTGGCCTGCAATATAGAAACAGGGCTTAATACAGGGTGGTATAAAATTAAAAGGGCCATGTATAAACAAAGCCCTTTATCAAAACCTCACATAATCCAAAAAACTATTTATCCGCAGGTTCCTGGTCCCCGCGGTTATATTTTTCTGCTGCCTGTTTGGCTTTCTCAAAATCAAGCACTACGCCATTTATACAGTAACGCAGCCCGGTAGGTGGGGGCCCATCATCAAATACATGCCCGAGGTGCGATTTACACCTGCCGCACATTACTTCAGTCCTGTGCATACCGTAACTGTTGTCGGGTGCGTAAATAATGCTTGTTTTGCTTATCGGTTCATAAAAGCTGGGCCAGCCGCAACCGCTTTCAAATTTGGTGTCACTTTTAAAAAGCGCATTGCCGCAAACAGCGCAGTAATAAGTGCCCACTTCTTTTGAACTTTCGTATTTACTTGTCCATGGCGCCTCAGTTCCTTTCTCACGGGCAATACGGTAAACTTCAGGTGACAGCATCTTCCTCCACTCGTCGTTATTTAAAGCAACTTTTCCTGTATCCGTATGGCTGTACACAGGGTTATTCTTTTTGTTTGTTTCATTCATATTATCAGTTTGTGTATTGGCGTTTTGTGAATAGCACCCCTGTATAAATAAAATCATCATTAAAACAATGCCTGTAAAATTTACTCGTTTCATTTATCCGCCCGGTTTTAATTTTCCCTCAATTAATAGGTAGTTATATATTAATACGTTTAATAGTATGAAAGCTTACATGAATATGCTTTACTTACGTGGGTATTTTGTTAAAAGATTTTAAAAACGTAACCCTATATTTGCAAAACACAAGGTTAGTAAGCAACATGTTCAATATTATTTTATTTGGCCCGCCGGGCAGTGGTAAAGGTACGCAAAGCGAGAAACTTATTTCAGCCTACGGGTTGAAACATTTAAGCACAGGCGACCTTTTGCGCAGCGAAATACAGGCGAAAACTCCCCTGGGCCTTGAAGCAAAAAGCTTTATTGATAAAGGAATATTGGTACCGGATGAGGTTGTGATTGGTATGATTAGTTCAGCACTTGAGGCAAACCCGAAAGCAAAAGGTTTTTTGTTTGATGGTTTTCCCCGTACCGAGGCGCAGGCGCAGGCGCTGGATAAACTGCTGAAACTAAAAAATACGGAAATAGGCGTGGTATTGGCACTTTCAGTAAGCGAAGAAGAATTGATAAAAAGATTGCTTAACCGCGGGTTAACCAGCGGCAGGAGTGATGACAGCAACGAAAGTGTTATTAAAGACCGCATAGCGGAATACCACAAAAAAACATCTGCTGTTGCAGACCATTATAAGAAATTTGATAAAGTGGTGAATATAAAGGGAGAAGGAACTGTAGACGAAATTTTTGACCTTCTTACAAAAGAAATTAACCGCAGAATGAATGCATAATCATTCTAAAGAAGCAACCTGTACCAACTGCTGCAATCCCGCCCTGTAAGGCGGGATTTTCTTTATAATTCGTTTGCGCTTATGTATTTTCATTGTATAAACAAGATTGCCATGACATTTAAAAACGCAATAAGCTGGTTTGAAATACCAACGGTTGATATTAACCGCGCTCAAAAGTTTTATGAAACTATATTTGATATTAGTATGATACCACTTGACCTTGGGCAACTGCAAATGTGCATGTTTCCCATGGAAAGCCCGGCGGGCGTTGGCGGCGCATTAAATTACAATAAAGATTTTTACAGGCCTTCTTCCACAGAAGGCCCCTTGATTTACCTGAATGCAAATCCCGATGTGCAAATTGTGCTGGATAAAATTGAAGCTGCGGGAGGCAAAATAGTGGTTCCTAAAACAGAAATATCACCTGAGTATGGCCACATGGCGGTGTTTATTGACACCGAAGGCAACCGCATTGCGCTTCATTCCGTTCCGCCCTCACAACAGGGGTAATATTATTTTACCGGTTGTTCCTGCGGCTCGGCAAATATTGATTGGTTGGTTTGTTCTGCGGCACTGTCAAAAACCCTGTTTCTTTCCGTGGTAAGCATCCTTGAAGGGTAGCGGTTTATTACAATAAAATCGTGTGTGGCCATAATGATAGACGTTCCGTAGTCCCGCGAAATCTGGAAGAGCAATTGCATAATTTCATCGCTTGTTTCAGGATCAAGATTGCCTGTAGGCTCATCGGCCAGGATAACTTTCGGCGAGTTAAGCAACGCCCTTGCAATATCTACACGCTGTTGTTCACCGCCACTCATTTCATAAGGCATTTTAAACCCTTTGCTTTTAAGACCCACTTTGTCCAGCACATCATTTATTTTTTCTTCAATCAGCTTTTCATCTTTCCAGCCGGTTGCCTTTAATACAAAGCGTAGGTTTTCGTGTACGCTCCGGTCTGTAAGCAGTTGAAAGTCCTGGAATATTACCCCCAGCGTTCTGCGCAGGTAAGGCACCTTTTTCCAGTCCATTTTCCGCAGGTCATACCCGGCAACAGTTGCATTGCCTTCCGTAAGTGGCAGTTCGCCGTACAACGTTTTAAGCAGGCTGCTTTTACCGGCGCCTGTTTTACCAACAAGGTACACAAACTCACCTTTTTCAATAGTAAAGTTTACGTCCTGTAAAATAAGGTTACCGCCCTGGTAAATATTAGCATTGCTTACTGATACAACTGTTTCTGCCATAGTACGTAATTCTGTTCAAAAGTACCCTAAAGTTAAAAAGTGCTGAAAAATAAATTCTTAAAAAACCTTCACACTTTCTTAAATAAATAAGTATTAAGTTTGAGAAGCATGTAATAGCAACAAATATTATCGGCAAAAGTTTATGAACACCCATGAACCTTTAAGCTTTAAAAAAGCAAAACGTACAAAATATCTTCCTGTAATTGTAGCAATACCGGTTTTAGCGGTAATAACCATATTATCTTTTCACTTTTTTTACCCTGCACCAAAAACTTCATTTCCTCCCCCGCCGGGTAATAAAACCTTTACAGTAATAATTGATGCCGGCCACGGCGGCAAGGATGAAGGAACCAAAATAAAAACTGCCAAAGAAAAAAATATAACACTGGCTGTTGCCAAACAAATTGAAACCCTTGCACCTGGATATGGTATCAATGTAATTCTTACCAGGCATAACGACACATTTATGAACCCCGTAAGCCGTGTAAAGTTTGCCATGCAGCAAAACGCAGATGCGTTTGTGTCAATACACGTTAATGAGCTGCGTGGTTACAGTTATGTATCTGGTATGCAGGTGTATGTTTCCGGTAAAAACCCTGATTTTATGCAAAGCAGGCTGTTGGGTTCGGCCATTGCGCAGGGCCTCGGCGCTGATTTTAAAATAAGCCACACATTACAACAGCGTGCTGAGAATATTTATGTGCTTGCCGACAACTTTATGCCTTCTGTTTTAATTGAATGTGGGTTTATTACCAATGCCGGCGACGTAAAAATGCTTACAGACAGCAGCAAAACATTAGGCATTGCAAAGCAAATACTTACAGGTATAGCTGCTTATGCCAACCACGCTGCTATAAATGCCTATGCTGTGCAACAAACGCCCTCCCGCTCAAGCCGGCATAAAACGGTAATAATGGCAGCATCCCTGCATATAAAAAAGGCGCATCATAAGAGCAGCAAAACAGCGTAAACACTTTTTCATCTCTTCCATAAAGTGAAAGCTTAAACAAAATTTTAACTAAAATATTAGTTGTATAACTAAAAAATTAGTTTTAAGTTTGACTAAAAATTTAGTTATACAAAACATAACTGTATTTTACTTACAGCAATTAATGCAAATAAAATGAAAACATTAACCAAGGCCGAAGAACAGGTAATGCAGGTTTTATGGAAGCTTGAAGAAGGGTTTTTGAAAGATATTGTAGAGGCGATGCCCAACCCTAAACCCCATAGTAACACCGTTGCAACCCTGCTGAAAATAATGGTTGAAAAGAAATTTGTAGGTACGGAAACCTACGGCCGTATGCACCTGTATAAGCCACTGATTACCAAAGAGGGATATTTTAAAAACACCGTAAATGGCCTGGTAAAGGGATATTTTGGTGGCAACTTCAGCAAGGCGGTATCATTCCTGGTAGAAGAAAATAAATTGAGCGTGGAAGACCTTGAGGTATTACTAAAGCAATTAAAAAACAAATAAAACCTGTTGTTATGCAATCATTAGCTATCTACCTGCTAAAAGTAACAGCCTGCAGCGGAATATTGCTGCTGTATTACAGGCTTGCATTACGCAATAAACGTTTTCACTATTATAACAGGTTCTATCTTTTGGTAACGGTGGCGGCAAGTATTTTGCTGCCCCTGCTTAATATTAACTGGTTTACTATAAGCAGCAGTAATGCCAAAGCCATTGCATTGATGGATGTAATGTATGTGCAGGGCGATGCAGCGGCGGTAGCGGGCCAGGCAGGCGGTTTTGGTGTTAACTGGCAGGAACTGCCTGTAATAATATACATTGCTGTAGGCTTGTTTTTTATAGGGTTGCTAATTTGGCGTATTTGCAGAATTTATGCTTTTAAAAAGAAGTATTCAGCTACAAACATGGGCGAATTTGACTTTATTAATACTGATTTATCACAGGCGCCCTTTTCTTTTCTGCAAAACCTTTTCTGGAGGAGTGATATTGATTTGAATGAAACAACAGGCCGCCAGATATTACAGCATGAGCTTACGCATATAAGGCAAAAACATACCGTGGATAAACTTTGCATGCAACTGGTGCTGGCTGTTTTTTGGCTAAACCCCTTTTACTGGTTTATTCAGAAAGAATTATACCTCCTGCATGAGTTTATAGCTGACGAAAAAGCTATTGAAAATAATGATGGTGCAGCATTTGCAACCATGCTGCTTACCTCCCAATATGGCAGGAATATTTTCGCGCCTGCACAACCTTTCGCCTACTCACCCATAAAAAGAAGATTGCATATGCTTACTAACATAACTCAACCCAAATACAGCTATTTACGCAGGCTGATGATACTGCCATTGCTGGCATCTGTGCTGTTATTGTTTGCCTTCCGGTTAAGGAAAGAACAAATGCTTGCGTTGGCTGAACCCTCTGTACAAATCGCGGCCACCAACTTTAAGGTTGTTATTGATGCCGGCCACGGAGGTAATGATGCCGGGCTGCGCATTAACGGTACAACCGAAAAACAGGTAACATTAAGGCTTGCACAAAAAATGCAACAGTTGGCCGGCAACTACAATATTGACGTTGTTTTAACCCGGAACGGCGATAATGCTGTGAGTGAAGCGGACAGAGTTGCATTTGCAACAAAACAGGACGCCGGCGCGTTTATTTCACTGCACCTTGATTACAGCAGCGGCATGGCTCAGCATGGTATTGGCATTTTTGTATCAAACGCAAATAAGCATTTTGCAGAAAGTAAACTGCTTGGTTCGGCAATATTGCAGAGCCTTTCGGGCACCTTTACCGTTAACAAAACACTTAAGCAGCGCATTACGCCAATAAATGTATTAAATAACAATAGCCTGCCGGCAATATTATTGCAATGCGGAACAATGAGCAACGCCGCAGATTTCAAAAATGTTACACAGGATGAAAAACTTACCGGGATGGCGAATGAAATATTAGCGGGTATTGCCGCATTCGCGAATCACCCGGTAACAATACAAAATGTATCGCTGAAAGAAATTTCGCCCGCCGGCAGTTACAGGCCAAAACACGATACAACCCCCGCTTTAGAGGAAATTACAGTGATTGGAAGAAAAGATACAACACGCTCAGTTTCAAAGGCGCTTATTGTTCTTAACGGAAAAGAAGTTGACTTTTCAACATTAGGCGCTTTAAACCCAAGTGATATAGAGGCGATGTATGTACTGAAAGATGAAACAGCTATAGAAAAATACGGCAAAAAGGGCGAGAATGGGGTGATTGAAATATACACCAAAGGTAATGCGCCTGCCCGCGCTAAAATCTACATTCAGGATGTATCACTTTCTAGCCTCAAGCCAGTTCAGCAAACCTCAGACAAAACCAATAAGGGCAATTTGCAGGAAGTGACAGTTTTAGCTTTGCACCCGGTGAAGAACAATGATGGGGCAACGACAACAGGCGGTGTTGCAGCGGACACCACCAGGCTTGAGCCGGTGGTGGTTTTGGGGCATCCTATAGAAACAAACCCTGAAACAGTTATTTATACAACTTCAGGCACTGAGCCGGCTGTTTTTCCCGGCGGTCATAAAGCATGGGAGGCATATTTGCAGAGAAATTTAAATACGGTACTGCTAAGTGATAAAGGTGCTCCCCCTGGGCAATATGTGGCTACAATATCATTTGCCGTGGATGAAGAGGGCAACTTATCTAACTTTAAAGTAATAAAAGATCCCGGTTATGGCGCTGCTAATGAGGCATTAAGGGTTTTACAACGTGGGCCTAAATGGGTGCCTGCCAAACAAAACGGTAAACCAGTTAAGGTTATACAACGCCAGTCAATTACCTGGTCTATCTCAAAGGGATAAAATTATGCGCTGTTATCTTACATAGCCCCGGCAATACAAGCCGGGGTTTTGCTTTCGTGCAGGTTTGCTGTTACTTTGCACCATGGTAATTAAAAAGGCTGCTTACATAATTTCGAGCCCGGCGGTTGATAAATGCCCGCCGCCTGACCGCCCCGAATATGCTTTTATAGGCAGGAGTAATGTGGGTAAGTCATCCCTGATAAATATGTTATGTAACAACCAGAAGCTTGCAAAAACGTCTGTATCGCCGGGCAAAACGCAAAACATAAATCATTTTGGTATAGAAAGTTCTGCAAAAGAAAAGAACGCTGTAAGCAGGTGGTACCTTGTTGATTTACCGGGCTATGGCTATGCAAAAATTGCCCAAACCACGCGCAAAGGATGGACAAAAATGATTGAAGATTACCTGCGCAAGCGTAAAAATCTATTAAACGTTTTTGTACTGGTTGACAGCCGGCACAGCCCGCAAAAAATAGATATTGAATTTATTAAAGAATTGGGTAGCTGGCAGGTGCCTTTTACCATTGTATTTACAAAAGCTGATAAAGAGAAACCAGGAGCAGTGCAGCGGAATGTAAAAGAATTTTTTGACGAGATGCTGAAGACATGGCAGTTTCTTCCCCAAAGTTTTATTACCAGCGCCAACACCAAGCAGGGTCGCGACGAGATTTTAAACTTTATTGAAGAAAAAAATCTCCACGTACAGGCTGAAGGAACTTAATAATTAATGCCCAGCATTGCCGCTAATCTTTAATCAAAGGCTGGTAAACTTCTATCTCCTGCTGGCAACCAGCAAATTCATGTCAGTATATTTCAGGTCAAAACGCTGGCTGATATAAAAATTGGTTAAATGCCCCTTGTACAGGTAAATGCCGTGCCGCATATTAATATTCTCCCAAAGCATTGTATCAATGCCACCGGCATCACTTATATCCAGCAGCAGCGGCATTAAAACATTGCTTATGGCATGGCTCGCAGTACGTGCAAAGCCGCTTGGTATATTGGGAACACAGTAATGTATTATACCGTGCTTTTCAAAAGTAGGATGTTCGTGCGTGGTTATTTCACTTGTTTCAAAACATCCGCCACGGTCTATGCTAACGTCAAGAATAACACTGCCGGGCCGCATAGCCATCACCATATCTTCGGTAACAACAATGGGGCTGCGGCCATTTTCACTGCTTAGTGCCCCAACGGCAACTTCGCAGGTTTTTAATTGTTTGCTTAAAATCTTAGGTTCTATCACGCTTGTCCATACCCGCACACCAAGGTTGTTTTGCAGGCGTTTAAGGCGGTACACGTTATTGTCAAAAACCTTAACAGATGCCCCCATGGCCAGGGCGGTACGCGTAGCAAACTCCCCTACAACACCGGCGCCTATTATAATAACCTTTGTTGGTGGTATGCCGCTTATGCCTCCGAGTAATACGCCTTTGCCGTCGTTGGCGCTGCCTAAAAACTGGCCGGCCAAAAGCATTACCGCGCTACCCGCTATTTCACTCATGCTGCGCACAATGGGGTAGGTGCCGCTATCGTCTTTCAGGTTTTCAAAGCCAAGGGCAGTTATTTTTTTTGCCATCAGCTTCTCAATCAGCTCTTTTTTTAGAATGGAAAGATGTATGGGAGAAATTATAGTTTGATTTAATTGCAGGTGCGGCAGGTCTTCATCAATCACCGGCGCGCTTTTTATAAGCACCGGCGCTTTATACACTTCGGCTTTGTCATGGGCAATTTTAGCGCCTGCTTCACTAAAATCGTTATCCTCGTACTTGCTGCCTTCACCCGCCCTTGTTTCAATAGTCACTTCATGCCCATTATTAACCAATACGGCCACTGCTTCAGGTATCAGCGCTATCCTGTTTTCCTGGAAAGCTGTTTCTTTTGGTATGCCAATATGCAGGTTAGCCCCCTGTGGTTTAATAGCAAGTGTTTCTTCAAGTGCTTCGTAACTAAAAGACGGTTTAACCGAGGTTTTGGAAGAGGCCATATTAGCGCTGGTTTCTTGTTTAAAATTACTCTTTTCTTTTGAAGATGTTTTATATTCTTGCGTTTCACTGCAATTTTTAAGCCGTAAAAGATTGTTATTCAGCTTATTTTCCAAAAAAATAACAAGGGCTTTAGCTTTCGTCCTTGGCAGGCGCAGTAGTTTTTAGCCTGCGTGTTTTATCATCTGCCAATTCAATATAAACCTGCAGTGTGTCGCCGGGCAATAAGCCTTCGGCTTTTGCGGGCCACTCCACCAAGCAAAGGTTACCGCTGTAAAGGCAGTCCTCTATGCCAGCCTGCGTGGCCTCCTCTTCATCTTTAAGGCGGTACCAGTCCATGTGGTAAATGGTTCCGGCCACAGGGCTGAAGTATTCATTTATTATGGCAAACGTGGGGCTGCTTATTGCCCCCGTTACCTGCAGCATGCCGCAAAGGGCATGTATCAGCGTAGTTTTGCCGGCACCCATTTCCCCGTTTAACGCCCATACTTTGTATTGTTTTGCTTCGTTCCATAACTGCTTAGCAACCTTATTAATATCGCTTATTGTAAACATTACATCCATGCTGCAAAGATATTTCCCTGTTCGTAAGCCTGCGAATTAATCGGTTTTTACCTTTGGGATATTCCAGGCATTTTGAAACTGCACATAAAAAATATGGTATGCGACCGCTGTAAAACAGCGGTAAAAGCGGAGCTCGAAAAAGCGGGGCACTACCCTTTTTCTGTTGAGTTGGGTGTGGTGGAAATGCCCGGCCAGCTTACCAAAGAAGAAATTGAGGCGCTGAATACATCGTTAAAACATCTTGGTTTTGAGCTCGTTGATAACAGGAAATCTGCCCTGATAGAAAAAATAAAGACACTGCTTATTCAGCATATTTATCAAAAAGAGGCATTCAGTAATATTAATCTTTCGTCATTCCTCGCAAAAGAACTTCATCATGATTACTCATACCTGAGCAACCTCTTTTCAGAAACCGAGGGTACAACGATTGAAAAATACTTCATCAGCTTAAAAATTGAAAAGGTAAAAGAACTGCTGGTGTATGATGAATTATCACTCTCTGAAATTGCTTACCAGTTAGGATATAGCAGCATGGCACACTTGTCTGGGCAGTTTAAAAAGGTAACGGGTTTAACACCATCGTTTTATAAATCACTTAAGGAGAACAGGCGTAAAAATATTGATGAGGTATAAATTGTATAAATCATTTCCAAAATTGTATAATAACAGGGGTGGGCGGTTAAGGTAATTTTGTATGCAAAACCTGTAGCCTGTAATTTAAAACAAACAACAATGGAAACAGTAAATTGGAAAGTAAAGGGGATGAGTTGTACGAACTGTGCGTTAACCATCCACAAATATCTTGAGGGGAAAGGGCTGGATGATGTGAAAGTTAATTTTATTGGCGGGGATGTAAGCTTTAATAATAAAGGAGGTATTAGCAATGCAGATATTGAAAAAGGCATTGATAAACTGGGCTACCATGTGGTGCATAACAGCCACCAGCATGGTATAAAAAGCAAGGCCCGTTTTTTAGCTAATCATTTGCAGCGCTTTTTATTCTGTCTTGTTTTTACCCTGCCGTTATTACTGCATATGGTGGGACTGCATATTGAGTGGCTGATGAGCCCCTACGTGCAACTGGCGCTTACCATCCCGGTATTTGTAACAGGTATGATTTTTTTTGGCCCCAGCGCTGTAAGAAGCCTGTTAAAAGGCGTACCTAATATGAATGTGCTGATTGTACTTGGCGCACTTGCATCCTTCGGGTATAGCTTGTACGGTACCATTACCGGTAACGCTGCACAGTTTATGTTTTACGAAACTACGGCTACTATAATTACTATTATTTTTTTGGGTAACTGGATAGAAGATAAAGCTGTTGAAACTACACAGGCATCGCTAAGAAAGCTGGCAGTAACCCAAAAGATAATGGCTAATATGATTGCTTATGACGACCAGCACCAGGAGCATATATTCCCCGTAGAGAGCACAGACCTGCATACAGGCGATATAATACTGATTAAGAACGGTGAATATGTGCCGATGGACTGTAAGATACTGGACGGTGAGGTGAGTGTAAACGAATCAATACTTACCGGTGAAAGCGTACCTGTAGAAAAGAAAATAAATGACCAGTTAATTGGTGGCAGTGTAATAGCCAATGGTACAGTTAAGGCCTATGTAACGGCTGTGGGTGAGAACACGGTAATGAGCAATATTTTAAAAATGGTGAAAGATGCACAGACAGAAAAACCCCCGGTACAGCAACTGGCCGATAAAATAAGCGCTGTTTTTGTGCCTGTTGTTGTAGGCATTGCCGCTGTTACATTTTTGGGCAATTATTTTGTTGCCGGCGTTCCGGTTAGTGAAAGCCTGTTGCGCAGTGTTGCTGTATTGGTTATTGCCTGCCCCTGTGCTATGGGGCTGGCAACACCTGCTGCCATAGCTGTCGGGCTGGGGCGGGCAGCGCGAAACGGCGTGTTGTTTAAGAACGCACGCAGCCTGGAAGTATTTAAAAGTATAAGGCAGGTGGTATTTGACAAAACGGGTACACTTACTACTGGTAAATTTACTGTGGACGGTTTTAAACTAATGCAGGCAGATATAACCGAGGATGAGTTTAAACGCCTTGCTTATTCACTGGAGCGTTATTCAAACCATCCTATTGCAAAGAGTATTATAAAAGAGTGGAAAACAAAAGATGCTCTTGCATGGAATAAGATTGAAGAAATAAAAGGACAGGGTATTAAGGCATTTGATAAAGAAGGCAACATTTATTTCGCCGGCAGCTACACTGTTGCGGAAGCTTTAACTACGGACACTGCCCACAATGTCTATCTCGTAAAAAACAATACATTATTAGGCTGGATTGACGTTGCTGATGAAATTCGCCCTGAGGCAAAGCAGGTTGTAAACATGCTGCACAACACGGGGATTAAGACTATTTTACTAAGTGGCGACCGGAAAGAGAAATGTGAAGCAGTTGCCCGGCAACTGGGTATTGATGAAGTGATTGCTGAACAAACACCGGCGCAAAAATTAGGGAAGATTGCTGAATTAAACAGCCAGCAGCCAACCGCCATGGTGGGTGATGGTATTAATGACGCACCTGCCCTTGCAAAAGCTACCGTGGGTATATCACTGAGCGATGCATCGCATATTGCAATGCAAAGCGCACAGGTGGTGTTAATGAATTTTGGGTTAAAGCACTTGCCGCTTTCCCTTGGCCTGGGCAGGCACACCTATACAACCATAAAACAAAACCTTTTTTGGGCGTTTGCTTATAACGTTGTAGCCATCCCTGTTGCGGCGCTGGGTTTTTTAAGCCCGGGGTTTGCAGCGCTGGCCATGGGCTTTAGCGATGTGGTACTGGCTGTTAATTCAGTAAGGTTGAACTGGAAGAAGGTAGCATAAATTTTTACCTTTACCTGGTTTCAATTCTCGATGTTGTTTTACCTGTTATGCAGTTTTGCTACAGCGCCCTGTTGCAGGCTGGCCATTAAAACGTCCCCGGGGCTCAGGTAGAATTTAACCTGCTTATCTATGTATTGCTTTGTAGCAGCAGAATGGTTAATGGTGTAGTCATCACCTTCATACAATGCAAATCCTAAGCTGTGCTGTATAGCCTGTATATCTGCAAAGTGCTCCATCTTCAATTTATAGCCATCAAAGTTGTATTTAATACCTGTCAGCAGTATACCGTAGTTACTTCTGTACGTATAATATACTACGTGCCCCAATTCATGGCCAATCCAGCCAACCAAAGCGTTAAAGCTTAATTCTTTGCGGTCAAGGTTAGTGGCCGCATTGTTCTCCGGGCCAATTAGTATTACATATCGCCTGTTCGCTTTAGATGTCAAAAAGAAACTGAATTTTGGCCTGGAGGCCATAGTGGTTTTTATTTTACCAAACCTGAATTCGATATACGTGTCTTTTAATTCAGGATAAAAAGACAGTGCCGTAAGACATTCTGTTTCGAGTTCCTGCGGAATAACTTTATGGTTGCCGTAAAGCTTCCTTAAAGTGTCAATCTTTGTGGTGAAGGAGTCTCTCTGCAGGTAAAACTGGTCAATATTTTCCTGTGCCCGCACAAGCTGGCTTACCACTATAAATCCAGCACTTAGTATCAGTTGTTTGAAGGTAATGGTTTTCATTTTTCAAAGTTTTTGGGTGTGATGAATTTTGTTGTGATAAAATTCAACCAGGCCAAAATCCTTTTCTAATTGATGATTGCTAAGGGGCTGCCTATGTTTTGCAGGTGTTGCAAACAGAGCCTAAACGTTAAAACCATATTTGCGTTTTTTGCAAATGCGAATGAAAAAAGGTGCGGCATGCCGCAACATTGTATTTTTACCATTGTATTTATTCTAAAATGGCATCACCCCTTTCCATACTTAATCAATACTGGCAATACCTGTCATTCCGTCCGCAGCAGCAGGATGTTATTGATGCGGTTATTGAGGGAAAGGATGTACTTGCTATTATGCCAACAGGCGGTGGCAAGTCAATATGTTACCAGGTACCTGCGCTGTTGCTGGATGGTGTATGCATTGTTATAAGCCCGCTTATTGCGCTGATGAAAGACCAGGTAGATAATCTTGTAAAAAAAGGAATACCGGCGGCAGCTTTGCACAGTGGCCTTACTTATTATGAAATAAATAAAATACTGGAAAATGCTGTAAACGGCAGCTACAAGCTTTTATATGTATCACCCGAACGCCTGCAATCGGAAACTTTTACGGTATTTGCGGCAGAGATGTCCGTAAATCTTATCGCGGTTGACGAATCTCATTGTATTTCGCAATGGGGATACGATTTCAGGCCGAGTTACCTGCGCATTGCCGGCTTAAGGGAGATACTCCCCGGTGTACCTGTACTTGCTGTTACGGCCTCAGCAACCGCCGCCGTTGAAGCGGATATTATTGAAAAGCTGTTGTTTGACGACTTTACGGTAGTGCGGCAGTCGTTTGAAAGGCCAAACCTTTCTTTCAGTGTATTTAAGGTTGACAGTAAAATAAACAAACTGGTTGATGTGTTAAATAACGTACAGGGCAGCAGTATTGTTTATTGCCGCAACCGTAAAACCACCAAACAGGTAGCAGAACTGCTGGCCTTACAAAATATTACCACCGGGTTTTATCATGCAGGCATTACACAGGAAGAAAGAACGCAGCGGCAGGAGGACTGGGTAAAAAACCACGTACGGGTGATGGTTTGTACCAATGCCTTCGGCCTGGGTATTGATAAGCCTGATGTGAGGACAGTGATACATTACGATGTGCCGGACTGCCTTGAAAACTATTACCAGGAGGCAGGCCGCGCCGGCAGGGACGGCAAAAAGGCTTATGCTGTTTTAATATACCACGGCGAAGATGCTGAATGGCTGCAGGCCTTACCGGATGTTCGGTTTCCTTCTATTTATAATATACGCAAAGTATACCAGGCGCTGGCGGACTATTTAAAGATACCGGTGGGTATCGGCGAGGGGAACTATTACGATTTTGACCTGGGCGAGTTTGTGCGCAATTTTCACCTGGATATGCACCTGGTAATAAATACGTTTAAAGTATTAGAGCAGGAAGGGCATCTTTCCTTTAACGAAAACATATTTCTGCCTGCGCAGGTTGTTTTTACAGCATCTAAAAGCCTGCTGCATGATTTTGAGCAAAGCCATCCTTTGCTTGAACCCGTTATGAAATGCCTGCTGCGTACCTACGAGGGCATTTATGATAACAGGGTGTCAATCAATGAAAAACTGCTGGCAAAACTTACGCGGAAAACACTTGAAACGGTAAAGAACGACCTGCACCAGCTTGGTGTATTAGGCATAATAGAATACAAGCCTCAAAAAGAAACGCCGCAAGTGCATTTTATGTTAAACCGCGCACCAGCGGAATTTTTATATATTGATAACGCCGCTTACCTGCAACGGAAAGCTGAGTTTGAAGTAAGGGTTGATGCCATGCTTAAGTTCATGCAATTGAAGATGGATTGCAGAAGCATATACATTGCCGGTTATTTTGGTGATACTGCCGCTAAGGACTGTGGCGTATGCGACAATTGCCTGGCCCGCAAAAATAACCACGTAAAAAGGGATGAGTTTAAGGAGATAGAGGCAAGGATAATAGCAACGCTCACATCAGAAAAAACCTCCATTCAAAAGTTGCTGATTGAATTAAAAGATTTTCCTACCGACAAGTGCTGGAAAGTAATTGATTACCTGCAAAGCGAGCGAAAAATTGCTGCTGACACCGCAGGCAGGCTGTATAAAATAAAATAGAAATATTAAGATTTTTTTCTCCCTACTAAAAGCACCGCTATACCGCCTACAACGGCTACCGCCCCGGCGTACACTGGCCACCCAATACTGTGATTTTCCTTTTTATCTATTTGAACAGGCCCTGCATCCACCACTTTTTTTGTAGTGGTAAAGTTAACCTGGGTAAAAACCATCATTAATATCCCTGCAATAATCAGTACAATTCCTAAAACCTTCATACGGTACAATTTATTTGGTTAATTATTTTGTGTCTGAAAACACTTTTTCTATACTGTGCATAAGGCCTGAAACCGGGCCTTCCATTTTATTGGTACGGTCATCAATAGTATCATCATCAAGTATCTTGCCCATTTGCAATGAAGCAGGCAGGTAATGCAGAATATTGTCCCTTTGCCCCTTCATAAAACTTGCTATTGCTGCCGGGTTTGTACTTTTTACTTCGGTATGCAGCACCTGTAAAGCTGTAATAGCAACCTGCTGCATGGCAAGCCTAACATCAGCTACAGGTAATTTGCTGTAAGTTGCAACTGCCTGAACAGCTTTTGTGGTATTATCGCCAAATAAAGCAGGCAGGTAATCTGTAGAATTCCGTACATGCATTATCTCGTCTGCATCTTCCGGCATTTTTGATTTTTTATAAACCGCAGCTAATACAGACGGGATGGCACCCTGGGCAAGCGCTAAAACCGGGTTTATAAACACCTCGGTTGTCATTGGCTCCTGTGTGTTGGGGTCAATTTTTTGCAGGGGTTCGTACCCCATCTTTTTTTGCACTCCTTCTACTAGATTGATTGCCATGGCATTTTTCGATTAGAATAATATCACGGAAATTATCATGCCAGAGGCTGAGTAAAAAAGTTAATTCGCCTTGAAATAAATGTGCTTTTATTGTAGTTGAGTTATAATTCTTCATCCCTTTCCAGCATAAGTATAGCGCCCTGGGGCACAATAAAATATTTGTCGCCTTCGTACATTACCTCGGTGGCTCCATTCAGCAGAAAAATGGCCAGATCACCTTCTTTTGCCTGTAACGGCAGGTATTTAATTTTTTCTTCGTCTGTTTTCCATGGCTCGTCATCAACAGGCATGGGTATAGCGTAGCCGGGCCCTGTTTTAATTACATAGCCCTGCTGCACTTTTTCCTTTTCCTGCACACCGGGCGGCAGGTACAGCCCGCTGGCAGTTTTGTCGTTTGGCCGGGAGGGTTTTATAAGCACGCGGTCACCAATCACTATCAATTTCTTTAATTTATTATCCGGCGTTAACAACATATTTTGTTTTTAAAATGCAAAAATAGATGGAATAGTTAAACAATTTTACGGTGGAATGCTATGTTGAATGTAACATGCAATACCTTTAACAAAAATTGACCGCTGCTTATTGGCACGGTAAATGATTGTTAATTTGTTAAAAAATATAAAATTCCTAATACTATGGACGGAAGAAAATACAAAGTTTTACTGTGTGAAGATGATACGAACCTTGGGATGGTGTTAAAAAATTACCTTGAACTGAATGATTATGATGTTACCCTTGAAAGGGACGGCCGCCTTGGCCTGGCAGCTTTTCAGCGGGAGAAATTTGATATATGCCTGCTTGACGTAATGATGCCCAACATGGACGGCTTTACGCTTGCTGAAGAAATAAGGGATATTGACCCGGAAGTACCCTTGTTTTTCCTGAGTGCCAAAACAATGAAAGAAGATATTATACAGGGTTATAAGCTTGGCGCGGATGATTATATAACAAAGCCTTTTGACAGTGAGGTATTGCTGCTTAAAATTAAGGCCATACTCAAACGCAATGAGGAATTGAACAAAGAAAGCGAAAACCTTGAATTTGACCTTGGCAAATACCACTTTAACCCCAAACTGCGCGAGTTGGGGCACAACGGCAAGATGCAGACACTTTCCCCCAAGGAAAATGAGTTGCTGAAAATGCTTGCCGAGCATAAAAATGACCTGTTGCCCCGCGAGCGTGCTTTAAAGAAAATTTGGGGCAGTGATACTTATTTTAACGGCCGCAGCATGGACGTTTATATTGCCAAATTGCGCAAATACCTGAAAGACGACGAAAATATTGAAATTGTAAACATACATGGCAACGGCTTCAGGCTTGTAGCGCCGTAAGCCGATTTTAGATTGGCAATTGCGGATTTTAGATTGGATTAAGTAAAGACTTAACTTATAAGATAAAAGAGCACACATGTATGACTATGTGCTCTTTTATCTTTCTTAATAGATTTGAGAAAAAACATTGAATCGTCCATGCAGTATTTCAGCCACAGAAATAACGTTTTTCCAATCAGTGTCTTTTACAGAACTGTATGATTGGGGAGGGGTAATTTTCTTTTCTAAGAAATTTGATAAGTAATTTAGAGAAAGATTATTATGATATTTGTTTATATCGGAAAGAAAAATTGCATATACTTTTTCTGCTCCTTTCGTATATCCATCGAATTCTGATTTAGTACACCCTAATTTATCCGAATGCTGTGCCCAAATAATGTCTGGCTTTTCTTCAATGACATTCTTTATTGTTGCATATCCAACAATTTCTTGTACTGGACTCGATGAATAAAGAGTTGCAATATGATTTTTCCATTTAGAGTTAAATTTTCTTCTTATCTCGATTACTTTATCTCCATCCATTATTTTTTTCGAATAGTTGGGGTGAATGCTCATAACTATTCCATTTAGCGGGCTATCAGGGTGAGGCACAAATTGATTTAGTAAATCAGGGATTTTTTGTATCACGTTTTCCCATAAAACCTTAAAATCGACCGAAGATGTCAACTCCTCCTCTCCATTCCTATATTGAGTTTTATATTTTTTAACTTCATTAAAACCAAATGAGTTAAAAAATTTCTTTTTTTCTTCCCACAAACCTTCCGGTAATGAAAAATGGACTTGTTTAGCCATTCTCTTTACATATAAAGACATGAGAATAAAAAAAACATCACCGATATTTTGATGGCGCATACCTTCTTCAATATGTAGATGGCAAAACTTTGAATGTTCTCCAGCTTTTACAACAGCAGTTGCAATCGGTGCGTTATTATTCAGACCAACGTACAGAGTTCTTTTTCCATGCTCTATATCTGGCAAGACCTTATTTTGAAACCACTTTGCAATTTCTGGATATTGCCCTTGATGTTTTTTTATTAATTCACTTGCTAAGACGTAGGTATCAGTTTCATTTTTAATGTCCAATGACTTTATCTCAACAATTTCGATATTATTTTCTACTGTGAAAAGATCAGGCATATATTAGATTTTAAGGTTTTTTAAAAATTTTTGAAAGATTTAGCTCCTGTTCACCATATGGGACATTTGAGGTTTGAACTTGAGCTGATTTGACTTTCTTCCTTTTAGGCTCTGCAGCTAAAGTAGACATGCGATAAAAAATCAAACGAGCTAAAATTTCGGCCTGAGTCAATAAAACGTCAACATTATGACCTCTAACTTCAAATATCAATGGTGTTCCTTTAATTCCTGTTCTCTTTAGCCCGAAAAGAGGATGAACGAAACCAGCGTAGTGAATTCGCATTTCTCCTAAAGTCTCATCCATTGCCCTGCAATAAATACAGACACCTTCTGGTAATGAAATTCTTTCTATTGAGCGCAAGATATAAAAATTGTTTTTTATAATAGTTATACTCTTTACACTTTGAATTTCTTGAGATTGCACTGGCTGCCAAAACTCAAAGGGATCATATTTATTTTCTCCCCACAATTCTATGCTCTTTCCTGCGCTGCTCTTTGCACAGTACGCCGCCGCTGTAACGCTGCTTGAAACTTTAAAATTTGAAACGTCTACAGATAATGTGCCATAATTTTTTGATGGTGAACTTAGATTAAGGACTGAATCGAGAAATTTCTCGTCTTTTATTATTGAGTCTTCAAAATCTCCATTGCAAAATCTTAATTGAGAAATAGATATACCTTCCTTTACCTTGACGTCAAAAGTTATAGGTGTTATCTCCAAAAACATATCACCTGTACTAATTTCTTTCGGTGAGAATTTTTCGTACTCTTTCATCCCGTCTACAATTAATCTCGCAATCACATCAACCCTCCCGATGGAACTTTTTGCAGTTGCTTGACCATAAAATGGGGAATCATGCGTTATTGCAGGATGTAGTCTTTCTGCGATCTTAAATACATAACATTCATTCACCTTTAAAGTAAAACTGCCATCAGAATCGGTTGTTAACTTAGCGGCATAGAAACCATCATTTAAAATGTCTGAATAATTTTTATTAAAGGGCTTAATGGAACCCTTCTCCATTTTATAAGCTTCCGATGATAGATGTAAATCTAACGCGGAGGCGTCTCTATCTATTGTGCCGGTCGAATTCAAAATAAGACCACATTTTTTTAATGAGGTCATTTGAGCATAGTTCAACACTCCGGGCAACCATCGTTCATCTTTCCAAGGGGAAGTTGATTCCATATTGGCATTCGTTTCCCCTAAAAATAATAAATGCATTTCTAAAGAAATAGATAGTTTTTAACAATGTGTACCCATATTTTCTCAAAACAACCTCCCCTGCTCGCCCGGCCTCCTGAACTGGCTGCAGTCGAGCTCCCATCGCTCGGCGTTCAGGCCATACAGCTTGTTGTACTTATGAAACTGCTGGCGCACCAAATCACTAATTGGCCCTTCGCCGCGCATGCGTACGCCCCACCGGCTGTCGTTTACCTGCCCGCCATGGCCGCTTTCAATAAGGTGCCATACCTTATCGGCCCTGTCCGGGAAATTCTTGTATAACCAGTCGTGAAACATAACTTTTATCGCGCCATTCAGCCGTATAAAAGTATAAGCGCTAAAGTTGGCTCCCGCTTCGCTGGCGGCCTGCATAATGCGCTGCATCTCGTGCTCATTCAGCCCCGGTATCATGGGCCCCAGCATTACCCCCATTCGTACACCGGCCGTGCTCATTTCATTAATCAGCCGCAGGCGTTGTTTGGCCGTGGTGGTGCGTGGCTCCATTACTCGGCGCAGGTCTTCGTTAAAAGAGGTGATGGATACAAGAATGCTTACCAGCCTTTTTTTTGCCATCTCCTGCAATAAATCAATATCGCGCAGCATACCTGCGTTTTTAGTAATCATGCCCACGGGCTGGTTAAATTCATTACATACTTCCAGCATTTGCCGTGTTATACGAAACTTTTTTTCGGCAGGCTGGTAGCAGTCCGTATTGCCGCTTAGCGCGAGTGGTACACATTCCCATTTTGGGTTCATTAAAAATTTGCGTAAAAGTTCAGGCGCGTTTTTTTTAACAATGATCTTCCGCTCAAAATCAAGCCCCGCGCTGTAGCCCCAATACTCATGCACATTGCGGGCATAACAATAAATGCAGCCATGTTCGCAGCCCTGGTATGGGTTCATACTGTACCACATGCCCACATCCGGGCTGTCAACCTTGTTTACAATTGTTTTGCTGTGCTCCTCCAGGTATTGTGTTTCAACATTAGGGTCTTCCCAGTCATCAATCGCCTCAATATGTTCTTTGGTGCGTTCATTAATTAAAAAACGGTTTTTGGTGTTTATCTGTGCCCCGCGCCCTTTTAAATATTCGCTTGCTGCGCCTTCTTCCACCGTTTTTGAAGAAGGCTTTGGTTTGGCGTTCGGGTTGTGTTCCATGTTTTGCATAACCGCACTCCCTGCTTCTCTCCACGCAGCGGAGAGAAGCACCCTGTTACAAGGGCTTGTTTACTTTTTTAAAAATTGTTTCATTAAGTTAGTGGTGTTAGCGTGGGAGTAATAGTTGGGTAAAGGTGCAGGGTTGAAATAACAGTTATGGTGTTAGCAACGGCGCATAATATTTAATTGGGGTTAAGGTTACCTGTATCGGTCGTTTTTACCTCTACAATTGTAAATTCCTGCCTGAACGAGCCATGCGGGCAGGTGCAATCAGTACCTCACTTTTTGTCTTCCGCTTCTATCCTTATGCGTCACAGGTTTGTTGCCCTCAGGCAGCAGGCGGCGCTCCAGAATATGTATCACGCAGGTAACCACGCCCCAACTGGTATATTCGGTAAACTCACCCAGTTCAATATTGGCATAGCGCGGGTTTTCCGCCATAAGTGTTACATGGTTAATAGTTTGGTGATACCGGCGTACCACCAGGTCGCCGTTAATAGCCGCGATGATTATTTTACCATTAGCTGCCTTAATACTGCGGTCAACAATCAGCACATCGCCGCTTTGTATACCCGCGTTAACCATAGCATCGCCATTCATGCGGAAAAAAAAAGTGGCAGGTTTATTTAATATAAGCTGCTCATTAAGGTCAATACCGCGTTCCATGTAATCGTCGGCGGCCGCGCCAAAGCCGGTGGCATTGGCCGTGGGTATGTCCCACTGGTTAAAATCTTTTGTGCCGTTATAGGCGGCACTGTATAGGGTTTCCTGCTGCATAAGATAAAATTTATTTTTTCAGACAATAAATTTAGTATAATTTGCTAAATAAATTAGTTTTTTGTTTTAATTTTTTTACGTAAGTCCCGCACGCGGGAGTAAAAAACCGATAATATGCAAACAAGTTTATTACGTAGCCGGGCACAGGGTTTTGCTATAGAAGAAGATTATGAGTATGCACTGGTTGTAAGCCCTACGGAAGATGTAAACGCCCTGGTAGCAGAAGAAATGCGGCAGTTTTATGCAGCCTATAAGCACAAGGCTGCTACGCTTACCCGCCCGCATATAGTAGTTACAAAATTTTTTGCCAAACAGGCGATGGAAGAAACTATTATACGCTATATGCGCCGTATTGCCGCCATGCAAAAAAGCTTTTTGGTAATGCTTAATAATTATAGCTGTAACCCGGTTAACAACATATTTATACGCGTACAGGAGCAGGAGCCCTTTAAACAGCTTTTTGATGCGCTGGCTCCTGTTAACCAATACATACAGCGGTCTGGTTACCCGGCCGCCACACGTATTGCGCGGCCGCACATAGCATTGGCTAAAAAATTGCAGCAACAGGTGTATTACAAAGCCATATTTGATTATTCGCAGAAAAGCTTTAATGCATCATTTATAGTGAACGAATTAATACTGCTAAAAAGGCGTACCCATTTTGACGAGTTTAAACAGGTAAATATTTTTAAACTGGCGGACAACGAATAAATATTTTATATGCAATTAGTACAGTTAAAACCCATTGATAATGATATGGAACAGAATACACTTAAAATGCCGGGCTATGCCCCTTATGAATACCTGCTGGTATTGGAGCCGCACGAAGAATTAAAAAGCCGCATACAAGCCGTTAAAGAGGAATTTGCCGGTAAATACCAGCACGAAATGGCAAAGTGGACCAAGCCGCATATTACCCTGGTAAACTTTGTGCAATACGCTATGATGGAGCAGCGCATCATCAATAAGCTAAAGCTAATAACTATGGGGTTGCCGCCAATAAAAGTGGAGCTGAAGGACTTTGGCAGCTTTCCCACCCATACCATCTATATAAACATTACCAGCAAGGCGCCGGTGATAAATATGGTAAAAGCTTTACGGCAATCCCAATCGCTGTTAAAAATAAATAATGACAACAAGCCCCATTTTATTACAGAGCCCCACCTTACTGTGGCGCGAAAGCTGCAGCCGTGGCAATTTGAAAAAGGCTGGCTGGAATATGAACACAAGCATTTTTCAGGCCGTTTCATAGCCAATCACCTGCTGTTGCTAAAACGCAGGGCAGGCGACAAAAAATACCAGGTGGCCGCCCACTTTCCCCTGGAAAATTTGCCGGTGGTTACAACGCAGGGGGTGTTGTTTTGATGGCAGTGATGCGAAAAAATTAAAAGCCTTATGTACGCAATAGTTGACTGTAACAGCTTTTACTGCAGCGCCGAACGGGTGTTCAGGCCGGATTTATGGCAGAAGCCTGTTGTTGTGCTGAGCAATAACGATGGCTGTGTAATATCCATCAGCGACGAAGCAAAGAAAAAAGGTGTTACCATGACCGACCCTTTTTTTAAAGTACGGGATATGCTGGAGAAGAATAATATAGAAGCCTTTTCAAGCAACTATAACCTGTATGGTGACATGAGTAAACGCGTGATGGATACGCTGCGGCATATTGTTGGTGAGCATAATGTGGAAGTGTACTCAGTAGACGAAGCTTTTTTAAACCTGCAGCATATACCGGCCCACCTTGTTACCGACCTGGCCTTTGAACTTCGCAGGACGGTGGAGCAATGGACAGGCGTAGCAGTATCAGTAGGTGCAGCGCCTACTAAAGTGCTGAGTAAAATGGCCAACCGGCTGGCAAAGAAAAACAAAGCGCAATCTCAATGTGTGATTGTATTGAACACACCTGCTGCAATTGCCGATGCTTTGGGGTGCACACAAGTAAGCGATATTTGGGGTATTGGCAGGCAATACGCTATTAAGCTGGAGCGCTTTGGCATTTATGACGCCTGGCAGCTAAGCCAGATGCCGGAAGAATGGGTACGCAAAAATATTGGCGGTGTAACGGGCGTACGCCTGTTGAAAGAACTAAAAGGAGAGCCTGCTATTGATATGGAAGACGAACTGGATGAGAAGAAGATGATTGCCACTACCCGTATGTTTGGCACACCAGTAACAGCATTGCGCGATATAAAAGAGGCCGTTGCAACCTATACTTCAAGGGCGGCGGAAAAGTTGCGCAGGCAGCAGGGCGCGGCAACGGTAATAAGTGTATTTGTGGTACCCAAAGAAGAACGTAAAGCCAATGAACCCTTCAGGCATGGGCCAATGAAAAGCCTGCATACAATATTGCCCGAGGCCACCGCCGTTACCAGCCAGCTTATTAAACCTGCTATTCACCTTGCTGAAAAACTGTATGAAAAGGGCCGTTACTACAAAAAAGCCGGGATTATGCTGAGCGGTATTGTGCCAGACCAAACAATACAGGGTAATCTTTTTGTACCGCGCGTGCAAAATAACGGCCGCATGCTGATGAGCATGATGGATAATATAAACTTCGCCATGCGGGATGATGTGTTGAAATTTGCCGCCAGCGGCACCAGCCGTAACTGGAAGATGCGCCAGGAATACCGCAGCCCGCGTTACACCACGCGCTGGGATGAACTGTGCGAGGTGAATTAAAAAGGCAAATAGCCCGGTATTGCATAATGCAGCATATTTGCAAAATGATTGAGTTGTGATTAAATGCTATCCTACTTATATTCCATTACAGGGTGGCGTTCAAACGGGTTTTTTGTTTCATCAAAAATATAACGGTAGGTAACCATGCGGCGGCTTTGATTGGCGCCAAGGCTTTTATAAATATTCAGCATTTTGGGGTTCCAGTCGCCTGCCCAGCCCATTTCGTAAATATCGTACCAGCCTTTGTTTTGTATCAGCAGGGCACCCTCGTAAATCATAAAACTGTCAATTCCCAACGCCTGGTATTTTGGTACAATACCAAACGCCACGCCGGTAAACCGCCTGCACGTGCCGTTTTTTTTCATCCATAGTAAGCGCAGCTTTTGTATAAGGCCAAGTTTGCCGTTGAAGTGTTTAAAATATTCATTTACATCAGGTATATTAATCCACATGGCGATAGGCTCATCTTTATAATAGGCAAACCAAATAAGCCTTTCGTCCATTATAGCCTTCATTGAATTAAAGAGCTTCATTACCTGCTCATTGGTGATTTCTTTTGCTTCACCATGCTGAGCCCATGCGGCATTGTAAACCGTTGCAAAATCTTCCGCATGCTTCTCCAAATTTTTAATGTCAATATGCGCCGCGTGATAACCGGGTTTGGCTTTAAATTTTGCATGTCTTTCAGGAAAGCGCGCCGGTAGAGGATCGTTCACATTCATGGCATAGTAGTACTGGTTGTAATAATTTTTAAAGCCATACCCTTCAAAAAGATTTTCATAATAAGGCGGGTTATAAGACATGCCGTAAATTGGGGTGTTATCAAAACCTTCTACCATAAGCCCCCACCATTTATCACGGTCACCAAAATTTATAGGGCCGTCCATGGCTTCGATGCTTTTGCTTTCCAGCCACTGTTTTGCTGCATCAAATAATATGCTTGCGGCAACGGGGTCATCAATGCAGTCAAAAAAACCTACACCACCAACGGAGTACTCTGTTCCTTTATTAATATATTTTGAATTAGTAAAAGCAGCTATGCGGCCAATTAACCTGCCTTTGTCGCCTTTTAAAATCCATCTTTTTGTTTCGCCGTATTTGTAATTTTTGTTTTTGTTTTCATCAAAAACGGCATTTACTTCCTTATCAATAGGGCGTATATAATTGGGATTATTTTTGTTCATTAATACATTTACTGCAATAAAATCCCTTGCTGTAGCCGCATCTTTTACTTCAATCAATTTCATGATAAACCCGGTTTTTGTGAAAATACATTATTATGCAAAATGTGTATGGAGTATGTACGTAACGAATATACAAATATGTACGGCCCATTGTTTAAAATCTGCACGTTTAACAGGTTTGCCTGTTTATCGCCTGATTAATTTCTTTACATAAGGTATTCTTGCGAATTCTTCTTTTTCCACCTGTATTATAAAATACACATAGGCAGCAGTAAAAACTGTGCCCAGGGCAATGCCAATTATGTTACTTGCAGAAATATTATTTGTGCCAAGGTGCACCAGGCCCATTATACCCTTGTGCATAAAAAACAGCAATAGTACTATAATTAGGTACGCCAGCAACTTCTTCCACGCATAAGGCACATAATATACTTTTTGACCCCATAAAAAGCTAATGACCATCATGCTGAAATAGCAGAAAAAAGTAGCCCATGCCGAAGCATAAAAGCCAAACATAGGAATGAATGCATAGTTTATGGCTATTGTTATTAAAGCGCCAATAACAGTAATGGTAGCGCCGGCGCCGGTACGGTTACTGAGTTTATACCAAATAGTTAAATTATAATAGATGCCAAGGCAAATATTGGCCATTAGCAAAATAGGAACGATGCCCAGCCCTGAACGGTAATCTGGCCCAATTATAATTTGCCAAATAGGTATATAAAGGCTCACAAGTAAAAACATAATTGAAACGACAATGACAAAAAACTTCATTACACGCGCGTACGTTCGCTGCGCGTTACCCTGCTCAGCCTGGTTGAAGAAGAATGGCTCAGCACCCATACGAAATGCCTGTACTGATAGCGATATAAGTAACGATAGCTTGTAACAAGCGTTATAAATGCCTACCTGTGTTTCGCGAAACGCCTCATTACCCGGCAGCCACCAGCCAAGCATCAGCCTGTCAAAAGTTTCATTAACCATACCACCCATGCCCACAATAATCAGCGGGTAGCTGTAAATAATCATTTCCTTCCAGAGAAGTATATTAAATTTCAGTCGCACAGCCCTTATTTCTGCAATAAGCAGCAAGAGCGTGAATGCTGATTGTAAAACATTCGCAAGCATTACATAGGTAACAGGATTGTCAGCGGGATTACCGTAAATGAGAAAAATGTTAAATACTCCCTGTGGGTGATCGTGCACGTACACCGGGCAGACGCTTATAAAAAGCCAGGTAAAAAAAATGTTTATTAATATACCACCTACGTTTATAACAGCATATTTAATGGGTCTGTTTTCCTGCCGCAATTTTGCGAAGGGTATAGCGTTTAAGCTATCCAGGCCAACAACCAGTATGCCCAACTTCACCACGTCGGGATATTTTTCCAGCCCAATTGCTTTTCCAAATGCTGTATGTACCAGCAATAAAATAATGGTGAATATTACTGTGGTGGCCAGCAATGATAAAAATGCCGTATTGTATATATTTTTCTTATGCTCAGGCTTGCTGCTGAAACGGAAGTAGGTAGTTTCAAAACCGTAAGTGAAAATTACTTTTAAAATGGTAAGCGCAGAGTATATAATACCAATTTGGCCGTAGTTGGTTGTTTTAACATACTTTGCCCGGGTAAGGTAGGGGGTAAGCAACAGGTTAATAAACTTTGCAGCAATACTGCTAATGCCATACCATAACGTTTGCCCTGCTAATTTTTTAATGCTGCTACTCAACTATTTACGTGTTTTAAACAACAAAAATAACGGTTAACTGCCACCTGCGGTTAATAACATGCTATTTAGGTTTTAAAGAATATTCAGTAATCGCCGGGTTTTAACTTTTTGCGACCTTGCTTTATGGAAGAGCGCTGCCTTTTGTGCTCCAGTATTTTTTCTTTTATAACCTTTGGTGTTTTGGTGGCTATCCGTGGTTTCTTTTTGGTAAGGGAGTGGTTTACCATTTCATTCATCTTTCTTATCACTTCCTCTTTATTGCCCTGTTGCGTTCTTTGTGTTTGAGATTTTACCAGCAGGTTGCCGTCTGTAGTAATCTTGTTGGCAAGTTTCTCTTTAATGGCCAATTTTTGTTCGGCTGTAACCAACCCGGATGCACCCACCTGCCAGCGACCCTCAACCATTGTTTCCACTTTATTTACATTTTGCCCGCCTTTTCCGCCGCTCCTTGCTGTTTGAAAGGTTATCTCCGGCGTAATATCTATCTTCATTATGCAAAATTAATAAACAAATGAGAGCGGTAATACAAAGGGTAAGCGAGGCATCAGTTACAGTGGACGGGGTGATAACCGGCACCGTACAACAAGGCTTGCTGGTTTTATTAGGAATAGAGGACGCAGATACGCAGGAGGATATAGAATGGCTTAGCGCCAAAATTGTTAACCTGCGTATTTTTAATGATGATAATGGGGTAATGAACATCAGCCTGAAAGGCTGCGGGGGCGATATTTTATTGGTAAGCCAGTTTACATTGCATGCGGCCACAAAAAAGGGCAACAGGCCAAGCTATATTAAAGCAAGCAAGCCTGACTTTGCTATACCAATGTACGAGAGAATGATAGCACAGTTAACTGCGGATGCCGGGAAGCCGGTTGCAACAGGAGTATTTGGCGCCGATATGAAAGTGCGGCTGCTGAATGACGGCCCGGTAACGATAATTATAGATACCAAGGCAAAAGAATAGACGCAAGTAAATTTAGGTTTGCATTATATCTCCGCTATTGCCCACCTGTCAAAAAAAAATTGCAACGTCATAAATGATGCGGTGAGACTTTGTTGCCGCCTGTGATATTTATCATATTTCATGTGCGGTTGGTTGCATAATTTTAGGATATAAAAACTAATTATATATGACTGAACATAAAACGTGGCAGGAAGAATTTAAGGTAGCCGGGGAAGAAGCCTTAGCTAAAATAAAGGAGCTTATAAAAGAAGGCAACATAAACCGGATATTATTGAAGAATGAAAAGGACGAAGTTATTATGGAAATACCAGTAACTTTTGCCGTGGTAGGTGTTGTGCTTGCGCCCATATTTGCAGCCATAGGTGCGGCTGCAGCCCTGTTGACCAAATGCACCATAGTTGTAGAGCGCAGGGGCGAAAAGCCAACTCAATAGTATTGTTAACCTGCCTGCTTATTACTGAAATACCCTTACATAGTCCACTATCATTCTTTGTGGAAAAACGGTAGTACCGTCCGGTGTGCCCGGCCAGTCGCCGCCTACCGCAACATTGAAAATAAAGAAGAATTTGTTGTTAAATGGATAGCTTGGCGCTACATCCTGCGCATTTACGGTAAGGTACTGGTGGTCGTCCACAAGGAGTTTAATGGTGTCCTGCGCCCATACCATACTGTATACATGAAATTGCTGGTCAAATGAGCCGCTGTTTAAAATATAATTGGTGCCTTTTGACTGGTGTGATGCTGAAGTAAGCCCCCAATGCAGTGTGCCATATACAGTATTGGGTTGCTGCCCCAACTCCTCCATCATATCAATTTCACCGCAGGCAGGCCAGCTTACTGCGTCAATATTGTCTCCAAGCATCCAAAGCGCGGGCCAAACACCTTTGCCCTTGGGCAGTTTTGCCCGTATATCAATTCTGCCAAATTGAAAACTTTGTTTGGTTTTGGTTATCATGCGTGCTGAGGTATAACCTGCGCCATTATATGGCTCGGTCCTGGCTTCAATAATAAGATTACCCCCCGATACAAAAGCATTTTCAGGCCGGCCTGTATAATATTCAAGTTCGTGGTTGCCCCAGCCGCTATTATTACCGCTTTCAAATCCCCAGTTGTTTGTATTTATACTGTTGCCATTAAATTCATCGCTCCAGGTAAGTGTATAACCGGGATAATGGTCGGGAGTTGAATAGCCGGTATTATCAACGGGAAAATAAAGTCCGTTGGCATTTATAATCGTACCTGTAGCTTTAGTGTTGCCCAGTTTGCAATTTTGCGGGTCGCTTAACGCTACATAAAATGCCTGGTCATCCTTGCGCGTACTGTCACCAGTAACCTCTACGTCAATCGTCCCGGAAAGTTTTCCTGTTGCTATGGTGAGTGTACCTGTTGCCGGGGTATAATCTGTATTTTTTATGGCTGTTCCATCTGCGGTAGCATAATGCACCGTAACAGCCTGCGATGCCGCTTTGCTTAACGAAACGGAAAAATGAAAAGTAGACGAGGATGTGCTTCTATCCTGCGATACATCTGAAATTGTTACCGATGGTGTTGACGAGCCTCCGCCTGTATCCGTACCGGAGGATCCTGATTTACTGCAACTGCTGAGTATGATAATAGCTGTAAGGTAAAAATTGCTAAGTTTCATGACAAGTTTGGTTGTTGCGCAATTTATATAATACATTTTAAGTTTAATATGTTTACACTGCTATAGTGTACCTTTAATTTGTTGCTGCATAAACAATGGCCAAAACTATACCAGTTCTCCTGTTGCTGTTTTTCCTTGCACCCGCAATAAAAAAAACGTCTGCGCAAAATTATCATGCATTGGACGGTTCTTCATTTTCAGGGGTAAATGCGTTGTACAACAACCCTGCTTCTACCGTTAACCAGGTATACAAATGGGACGTTACAGTGTTTGGTTTCCAGGCGGCTATAAACAATAATGCCATTGTTGTAAATAATAACTCACTAAGTATATTTGATTCATCAACCATTGGTTTAACCAATGGTTTGCATCCCAGGCATTTGCAGTCTTCGATAGATGTAAACATCCTTAATATGCGTTATCGCATTAACCCCAAAAATGCAGTTGGCATCGGGTTTCGGTTGCGCTCTTATAATCATTTGAATATGACCGCTTTTGCCTATGATGATACCACATCCACCCTGCAGAGCTTCCTGCACCAGAATAATTCAGTGAATTTTTTAGACGGCGATGCCATACATTCCGGTTGGGCAGAAGTTGATGCCAATTATTCACGGGTAATTTTCAAATCGTCCACTTCACTGTTAAGCGCAGGTATTACGTTATCATACCTCAAGTGCCTGTCGGATGCCTACGCCAGGGTATCACATCTTAATTATAGTGAGCTTACATTGCCAAATAAAAATTATTATGTTATAAACCAGGCTGCAGCCACGCTGGAATACTCAGATAACTACCTTATTACAAACAATAATAACAGCAACACGCAAAATTTTCATAATTTTTTGTCAAAAGCGCCTTCTTCTGCAGGCTTTGATATTGGCGCAGAGTATTTGATAAAAAATAACGCCGGTGATAATACGGATGATGTAAGCGCCACAAATTACGACTGGAAGATAGGCCTTGCTGTAATGGATATAGGCCATAATAAATTTAACCCGATTGAAGGCTCCGTTTCAGTAAACAGCCCGCTCGACTTTACCGATTCAACTTTTCAAAATAAAATCAATAAAGTTCGCAACATAAAAGACTTAAGAGACTCGTTAAGCAGCCTTTTTGGTGGTGCAGATAGTTTGCAAAAACCGTTTACCATTTCCCGCCCAACCAGGTTAGTTTTATCAGTTGACCATAGCCTGGGTAATCATTTTTTTATTAATGGCCAGCTAAGTATTAATTTCTTTCCTGCCCGGGCTGGCCAAAAGCTACATTCGCATGAACTGAATTTATTAACGGTTACCCCGCGATGGGAAACCCGGGGGTGGGGTATTTACTTGCCTGTACAGTATAATGCACAGAAGCAATTTTGGATAGGCGCCGCGGTAAAGCTGGGGCCTGTTTTGCTTGGCGTGCATAATCTTAACCTGCTGAAATGGTTTAAAACAGGTCAGCAAACCTATAATGGCGGTGGTTACATTCTATTAAGCGTTCACCCGTTTAATAAACCTGCCCGAAAGCCAGGCAATGCGGATTGTCCTGTATTTTAGCCCATCAAATATTCGTTAATTTAATACCGGCAGCTAACATTTTCACCCGCTTTAAACCTTATAGCTGTACCTTAGTCATAACCGCTAATGTTATAAACGCAGCGCCTATGGCATCATCATTAACTGCTTTGCTTAACACTATTATATTATTAGGTATTGTGCAGGGGTTTATTATGAGCGGCCTGTTGTTTTTCTCAAAAAAACAACGATATGCAAACCGGTTGTTAAGCGCGCTTATTTTGCTTATTACCCTTGCATCATTTAATTTATATGGCAGTTACCAAAACTGGTTCGGTTCAGCCTGGCTGGCTTTTCTTTCCGTGCTTATTCCACTTGTTGTTATTATGCCCATTGGCCCGCTGATGTATTTTTATGTACAGGCCGTTCTTGACCCGTCCTTCACAATTCAAAAAAAACAGCGCCTGCATTTTTTGCCTGTTATTATCGACTTTGTTCCATCACTCACAGTAATTGTCTTTCTTACGGGGCTTGGTTTTCATTTTTTTAAAAATACACCTGCTCCCTGGGGCAACTTTATTGATACTTATAATGTATATGCTGATATTCCCCGTTGGGCTTCCATCACCCTGTATGTCTTGTTATCATACAGGCAACTGACCGTTGCAAAAGTGAAAGCTGCCAAAAATGGCAGTAACCCCGGCATCAAGTGGCTGCAACAATTTCTGCGTGTTATGCTTCTTTTTCAATGTACCTGGTTTGTGTTTCTTATTCCTTATGTAATACCGGAATATTCTAATAAGCTGCTTGACGCTGTTGACTGGTATCCCGTTTATATACCCATGGCAGTTATGGTATATTACCTTGGTATAAAAGGCTACGTAGTGTCTCATACGGCAACTGCAGCCCAAAAAGCGCAGGCGGCACAGGCCACACTGTCCAATACGGTTGTTGAGCAAACGGCTGTATTGCTTGAGAAGGCGATGGAAGAAGACAGGTTATATCTTGACCCCACCCTTAACCTTGATGCCGTGGCCCAACACCTGCACCTGGCCCCCAAAACAATTTCAGCTGTGCTTAACCAGCACATTTATAAAAGCTTTAATGAATTTATAAATGGCTACCGTGTTGAAGCATTTAAAGAAAAGCTTCTACAGCCCGAAAACGAAAATCTTACTATAGCGGGTATTGCCACAGATTGCGGCTTTAACAGCCAGGCAACTTTTCAGCGCACATTTAAGCAGGTAACAGGCATGTCGCCTTCGCAGTTTCGTAAAAGTGAACTGCAGGCTAACTAAAGAGCCCTTGAAAGTGCCTGAAATATCATTCAAATCCCGATTTGAGCAATGAATAATTGGTTTTTGCAGGAACAGGCAAAGATTTTTGCCAAAAAAAAGAATGAAACAATTATTAGCCTGGCTGCTATTATTAATACCTGCAATTACGCTGCACGCGCAGCTTGCCAACACGCAATGGAAATCAACGGTAATTATCGGGAACCCTGTAGGGGTAATTCTTGACTTTAAAAAAGACTCCTGTTCTCTCTACACAGTTGGTGACAGCACCATAATAGAAATAATGACTTACAAAGCAACTGACACTGTGCTAACCGTAGTAAAAGTAGAAGGGCAAAGTGACTGCGATATTACAACACCCGGCAAATACAGGTATAATATACAAAACAACTTACTTACCCTGCAACTGCTGGCGGATGACTGTGAAGACCGCAGTACTGTAATTGCCGATACTAAATGGAAGCCGTGGATAATACCACCGGAAGTAAAAGTAAGCGAAGCCATACTGCGGCAATACGTGGGTACATATGAAATGGACAGCACCCACCCGATTTATATTACCCTTGACAATGGCAGACTGTATGCCGAAGGACCAAATAACCAGCTACCCAAATCACCATTGACGGCTGAAAGCAATACCAGGTTTTTCCTGCGTATTGCCGGGGTATCATTTGATTTTGTGAAAGATGCCGGCGGCAAAGTAGTGAGTTTTATATCACACGAAGACAAAGATTATGAATTGAAAAAAGTACAATAACATGAAGAAGTTCTTTTTGATTGCAATGATAGCTATTTCAACTACCGCATTGCATGCCCAATTGGCGCACACTACATGGAAAGGGGTCATTAAGGGTGATGCCGCACAGGAGGCCGTATTTAAGTTTGGCAAAGACACGCTGGTGCTGTACGCTGCCAATGGCAGCGTGATTGAAACCATGAAATATGCCTTTAAACAGAATGTGCTCAGCGTTACAAAAATTGAGGGCCAAAGTGATTGTGCTGCGGGGCAACCGGGTAAATACGCAGTCGTTTTTGCAGGCGGTGGAATGACATTAAAACCCACGCAGGATGATTGTTACGACAGGTCTTCAGCGCTGGATGGCACGAAATGGGTGAAGCAGAAAGTGAAATAGCGGTACAGGCCATAAAACAACGGGCTTAATAATCTAAGCGGAAGGCGGAATTTAAATTTTTGCTGCTATGTTAGCAGCGATGCACTTGATTCGCTCCTTTAAAGCATTGGGTTGTATTATGTCTGCACGGTCGCCAAACATAAGGTACCATCGTGCAAAGCCCTCAATAGAAGAGGATAGAAAAGTCATTTCAACGCGGTTGCCCAAATCGGATTCCGATACATAGCCGTTATAATATTTTTGTTCGCCAAAATACCTCATTACCTCTTTATCCACCTGCATTATCACTTTATGCAGTTCGGTTTCCTGTGTGGCAACCCGTTCCAGGTATGACTTTAAGGAGGGGTGTTCTTTCTCAAATTTTTCGTCCGTAATGGTTATTTGCAGCATGCGGTCTGTACGAAAATTACGGTAATCGCCCCGCAGCCTGCAAAAAGCAATCAGGTACCAATAGTTGCTCATGTAAAAAACGCCTACGGGCTCAATATGCCTGTCGGTAGCTGTAGGTGCGTTTAGCGCTGCATATTTTATGAACAATACATTTTTTGACGATATGCTTTTTAATATGGTTTGCAGGGGGCTTACTGTTTGTTTTGTGTTTTGCTGCGCGCGGCTTTTTAATACTTCAATGTGCTCGTCAATATTTTCCAGCAAGTCTTTTTCCGACGAGCGCAACACTGCCCGCACTTTATACATGGCGGATTTATACCCTTCTTCGGTAGAATTATCGGTGAACTTTTCTATCAGTTTTTCGGCGGTTAAAAAAGCAGTGGCTTCTTCGCGGGTAAACATAACCGGCGGCAGGCGATAGCCTTCCATTATGCTATATCCAACGCCGGCTTCGCCAATAATGGGTATGCCCGCTTCTTCCAGTGTTTTTACATCGCGGTACACCGTGCGCAGGCTTATGCTAAAGCGTTCCGCAATATCCTGCGCCTTTACTATTTTTTTTGACTGTAATTGTATAAGTATGGCTGTAACGCGGTCTATGCGGTTCATGCGATAATAATTGCTGGCCTCAAAGATACATTATCGAAATTAGCGACTGTTATCCCGGCGACAGGAGGGATATGCCTGTCATAAACTTCTCCGGTTATTATATCTTACTCTTCTTTTCTTGACAAAATAAAAGTAACAAAAGAAAATCAAGGCCGACCCAAAGCTCCGCCGTTCGACCATCTTGGCTATTCCTAAATGTCACAAGCTATGTGTTTGCTTTATGCCATGTTGCTTGATACAGTATATTCGTTGATGTTGAGTCTTTTTTGATAATGAATAGCGTAAAATTTATTCTAGGTTTACCGCTGGGAGTGCAGATAAACAAAAGATATTCCCCGGCCTTTTCTCCAACCAGAGGAAAGGGTAGGGAAAGGAGGCGGCTCCTCCCCCCAAAAATCTCCTTCTCCCCACTTCCAAAACCTTAAACTATATTTGCGCATTGAACAAATGATGCGTGCATGACGATTAGTTATAACTGGCTTTGTGATTATTTACCCGAAGCGATTGACCCGGAAAAACTGTCTAAAATACTTACCTCTATCGGCCTTGAGGTAGAGAGCCTGGAACATTACGAGAGTATTAAGGGCGGGCTGCAAGGCCTGGTGGTGGGCGAAGTGCTGGAATGTACCCCGCACCCCAACGCGGATAAACTGAAGCTTACCAAAGTAGAAACCGGAACCGGCACACCGCTGCATATTGTATGCGGCGCACCCAATGTTGCTTTAGGCCAAAAAGTGATTGTGGCAGGGGTGGGCGTTACCATATACCCTGTAAAAGGGGAGCCGCTTACTATGAGCCAGCGTAAAATTCGCGGCGAGGAAAGCCAGGGTATGCTGTGCGCGCAGGACGAAGTGGGTATTGGTGAAAGCCACGAAGGGATTGTTGTATTGCCGGAAAATGCGGTAACAGGCAGCGCAGTAAAAGATTATTTCCCGGTATATAGCGACTGGATTTACGAAATAGGTCTTACCCCTAACCGCATGGATGCTATGAGCCACCTGGGTGTAGCAAGGGATGTTTGTGCATACCTTAGCCACCATAACAGGCAGCCGGCCAAACCAAAACTGCCGTTTATTAACCAGTTTAAAGCAGATAACCACAACCTGCCGGTAAAAGTTACCGTGGAAAACACCGACGCTTGCCCCCGTTACGCAGGGGTAAGTATAAGCGGTGTCACCGTAAAAAATTCGCCGCAGTGGTTGCAGGACAAATTGAAGGCTATAGGCCAAAGGCCAATTAATAATATTGTAGATATTACCAACTTCATTTTGCACGAGACTGGTCAGCCGCTGCATGCATTTGATGCCGATATGATTGCAGGCCACCATGTGATTGTTAAAAACCTGCCGGAAGGCACCGCATTTATTAGTCTGGACGGTAAAGAAAGAAAATTAAGCCATGAAGATTTGATGATTTGCGACGGCGACGAAAAGCCCATGTGCATAGGCGGGGTGTTCGGCGGGCTGAACAGCGGTGTTAAAGACAATACTACCAACATATTTTTAGAAAGCGCCTGGTTTAACTCGGTAAGCATACGCAAATCAAGTTTCAGGCATGGGTTGCGTACGGAAGCAGCTACCCATTTTGAGAAAGGGGTGGATATTTCGGCCTGTATTACCGTGCTTAAACGTGCAGCCCTGTTGATTAAGGAACTTGGCGGCGGTGAAATCGCCAGTGATGTTGTGGATATTTACCCGCAACCCAAAACCAGGGCAGAAGTGGTACTTAAAAACCATTATCTTAAAAAACTGAGCGGCAAAAATTATCATCCCGATACGGTAAAGAAAATACTTACCAGCCTCGGCTTTGAAATTATGCGCGACGGTGCAGATGAGTTGTGGGTGCTGGTGCCGTTCAGCAAACCGGACATAAGCCTGCCTGCTGATGTAGTGGAAGAAATTGTGCGCATTGACGGGTTGGATAATATTGCGATTCCAACCAGCATCACCATATCTCCCGCGGTAGACGAACTGGGGCTGAAGGAAGGGCTTAGAAATAAAATGTCTGATTACCTTGTGGGGCTTGGTTTTAATGAAATACTTACCAACAGTATAACCAACAGCAAGTATTTTGATGAAGCCACCCTTGCGCATACGGTTAAAATGATTAATAACCTCAGCGCAGAATTGGACGTATTACGCCCAGGCATGCTGGAAACTGCATTGGAAAGCATAGCGTACAACATTAACCGGAAAAATGCCAATCTTAAATTTTTTGAATTTGGCAAAACATACAGTGTAAAATCTGCCGGCCATTACAAAGAGGACGAACATTTTTGTGTGTATATAACCGGGGACAGCAGTGTAAAAGGTTGGCGCACGGGCGGCACCACGCAGGATGTTTTTACTGCAAAGGGGCTTGCCACAGCTTTGCTGCAATTATGCGGGCTGGAAGATATACATATTGACGCCCCGGGCGCAATAGCAGCCGGTACCCAGTACCCGGTT
The DNA here is from genome assembly GCA_035550215.1 of Chitinophagaceae bacterium. GTDB lineage: Bacteria > Bacteroidota > Bacteroidia > Chitinophagales > Chitinophagaceae > JABDFW01. The sequence goes on from DASZPM010000031.1 coordinate 54,599, forward strand.
AAATACCGAAACGCGATTTTGGCGCAAATTACGGAGGTAGGCGCGGCACACCTGCAGGTATTTGATATAAAGCAGCCGGTGTATTGCATTGATATTCAATATGGCCCGCTTTTACAGGCCGTTGAAAAGAAAAAAATTGTTTATGCAGAAGTGTCAAGATTTCCCGCAGTGGAAAGAGATCTTGCTTTTACCGTAAGCAAAGCAACCGCGTATGCAGATATTAACAGGGCTGTTAAAAAGCTAAATATCGCCAGGCTGCAGGGGGTGCGTTTGTTTGATGTATTTGAGAGTGAAAAGCTTGGGACAGATAAAAAATCAATGGCGGTTAATTTCACTTTTCTTGACGAAGATAAAACCTTAACTGACAAGGAGGTTGACGGGATGATGCAAAAAATTGCTGGTGCGCTGGAAAGTGAAGTGCAGGCAGAAGTGAGGAAGTAGCCAGGTTGTAAAAAGCTGTTGATTGGTAAGGGAGCAGTTGCTTAGTGAGAAAAGTGCGCCAATCACAACAATTTAACGGCAATAGTGTTTTGCCGTTAATGTGCGACGTTTTGATATGGGCGTTTACCAAATCAATCTATAAACTTGCTTTACTGTTCTAAGTAATCAACGGTTTCCCTGCAAATATTAATATATATGGCAGTTGAAGAACAATTAAAAAGCCTGAACCAAAAGTTGCAACTGCTGCTTAAACAGTACCAGCAGTTGCAGAAGGAAAATGCTGCCCTGAAAAAAGAGATGGAAGGCCAGCGGCTTTTGGTAAAGGAGAAAAATGAGCAGTTGCAACAATTGCAGGAAAAAATTGATGTGGCAAAACTTAACTCTTCGTCCATAAGCCCGGAAGAAAAGAAATTGCTGGAAAAAAGAATAAACGGCTACTTAACCGAAATTGAAAAATGCCTTGTTTTATTAAACTCCTGATGTATGGCAGAACTTATTCCCGTTAATATTCTTATTGCCGACAGGACCTACCGCATTAAAATAGAGCCTGCGGACGAAGAAAAGCTGCGGAAAACCGTAAAATTTATTAATGATAAAATCCTGGAATTCAAAACCGCCTTTGCCGGTAAAGACATGCAGGATTATATTGCCATGGCGCTTTTATGGTTTGCTACTGAGCGCAATGAAAATGGCCAGGATAAAATAGTGATGCAGGAACTGGCCGAAAAAATGCTGGCCATGGAAGGGCAGATAGACAGGACCCTTACTGAACTGGCAAAATCATAACCGTTTATAAATAAAAATCCCGCTATATAGCGGGAAAGTTTATTGGTATCTAAGGGACGAACATATTATTTTACGGCTACCGAAACCAAAGGCGTAAAACCCCAATCGCCATTAGTTAAGGTGTAACGCAGCATGTAATACATAGTGCTGCCTTTAAGGTTGGTGTCATCAACCGCATAGTTAACCGGCTGGTTACTATTGGTTGTAACCGACATTTCATCAATGGTACAAAGCTGGTTTTCAGTAGAGCCGCTCATTAACTCAATTTTCGAAATATTAGTCTCATACATTGTAGCGAAACTAACGGTTACGGTGTTGGCATCTTTTAGTACAGCCGTCATGGAAGAAACAGCTATATTGCCATCTTTGTAGAAAATTTTCTGGGTATTTTGCGGTATTACCTGCGCCTGCTTTGAACAGGAAACGAGGATAACGGATAGTGATAATACCGCGATTAAAGATTTCATTGGATTTAGATTTAACTGTTACTTTAATTTTTATTATTAAAGTTTTCTTTTGGGTACTGGCTAAAACGGACTGATGTTAGTAATAAGCCAAAATAAATGCCAGTCGTGCCAAAAAATATAACTAACTGATTTTCAACAATAAAGAAAATCATAATTTTTTAAAATTCCCATTCTTGGAAAATTGAAGTCTAAAAAAGAGAATTGTATTCATAATGGAATTATCTAATTCATTGATTATCTTCGCAGCCTAACTCTCATCTTACTTTATGATTAAATAAATGAGAATGGATAACAGGTATAAGATTGTGAATCAATTTAAATTACACATGCATGGATCCCTTATATATCATTATTGGTATAGCCGCGCTCGCAGTAGGCATAATTGCGGGTAAGATAATTTTTGCCAAAAACACCCAAAAACAAATAGAAGAAGCACAAATTCAGTCACAAAAAATCATCGCAGAAGCTGAAACAAAAGCTGAAACTATTAAAAAAGAAAAAAACCTTGAAGCCAAAGAAAAATTTGTACAACTAAAAGCGGAACACGACAAAGAGGTATTAGAAAGAAACAGGAAGGTAATTGAAAGCGAGAACAGGGCAAAACAGAAAGAGATTGCCATAAACCAAAAAGAAGCCGCCCTGGATAAACAGATTAAGGACAATGAGGCTATAAAGGACAACCTTAACAGGCAAATTGAGGTAGTAAACCATAAACGTACAGAGCTTGAAAAGCACCAGGAGGAGCATATACGCCGCCTGGAAAAAATTGCAGGCCTTACCGCAGAAGAAGCTAAAACCCAATTAGTTGAGAGCCTTAAGAACGAGGCGCAAACACGCGCGCTAAGCCTTCAGCAGGAAATAATTGAGGAGGCTAAGGTTAAAGCCAACAAGGAAGCGCGTAAAATCATCATCCAGTCAATACAGCGCACGGCTGCTGAACAAACCATTGAGAATACGGTAACCGTCTTTAATTTGGAGAGTGATGAAATAAAAGGCCAGATAATCGGGCGCGAAGGCCGTAACATCCGTGCCATCGAGGCTGCGACCGGTGTTGACCTGATTGTGGACGATACCCCCGAGGCAATTATTCTTTCCTCGTTTGACCCCTTGCGCCGCGAAATTGCCCGTTTAAGCCTGCAAAGGCTGGTTGCTGATGGACGTATTCACCCTGCCCGTATTGAGGAAGTGGTGGAAAAAACACGCAAGCAACTGGAAGAACAGGTAGTTGAGATAGGCGAGCGCACTGTAATTGAGCTTGGTATACACGGTTTGCATAAAGAATTGGTACGTATTGTGGGCAAAATGCGTTTTCGCTCGTCTTACGGGCAGAACCTGCTTATGCACAGCCGTGAAGTAGCCAACCTGTGTGCTACAATGTCGGCAGAACTCGGGATGAGTCCCAAATTAGCCAAACGCGCCGGCCTGCTGCACGATATTGGCAAAGTGCCGGATGAAGAAACAGAACTGAGCCACGCTTTGCTGGGGGCAAAACTGGCTGAAAAATATGGTGAAAACCCCGCCGTGATTAACGCCATTGGCGCTCACCACGATGAAATGGAAATGCAGTACGTAATATCACCCATTGTGCAGGCCTGCGATGCCATAAGCGGGGCAAGACCGGGTGCAAGGCGTGAAATTATGCAGCAGTACCTGCAGCGTATTAAAGAGCTTGAAACGCTGGCAGTATCTTACCAGGGTGTTGAAAAAGCCTACGCGATACAGGCAGGTAGGGAGTTGAGGGTTATTGTTGAGGCCGATAAAGTAACAGATGCCGACAGCGATAAGCTTAGCTTTGAAATAGCGCAAAAAATTCAAACTGAAATGACTTACCCCGGACAGATAAAAGTTACCGTGATAAGAGAAAAAAGAGCGGTGAATGTAGCCCGGTAAGAAGCTTTATTTGGAATAGTGAAAGCCCAAATTCCCAAAATTGGAATTTGGGCTTTTTTTGCAGTACATCCAACCAATTAACCACGCAGCCGTTTATTTATTAGTTACCCAATATATTTGCAGGTATGAGTTACCCCGCCTGGACACTTAAGTTAGTTAAATTTGGATGTGTTGGCATTACAGGCGCCTGTATTGATTTTGGTACAACCTATCTTTTAAAGGAAAAAGCTAAGTGGAATAAATTTGTGGCCAATTCCATAGGCTTTACGCTGGCCGTAATTAATAACTTCTTTCTGAACCGGGCATGGACATTTGAAGGCAGCGTTTCACCCCTGCAGGTTGAATTTGGAAAGTTTGTTTTAGTTAGCGTTATTGGTTTAGGCATAAACAACCTTAGCCTGTACCTGATGCACAAAAAACTAAACATGAATTTTTATATTGCCAAGGTGCTTACAACAGTATTTGTGGTTGCCTGGAATTTTACCGCCAATTACCTGTTTACCTTTAAATAACGGTATCTGGTTAGTTTATCACTCCGCTGTTGGTGCGTAGTATAGAATTATCGTTCCGTTTGATAATGTTTTTGTTTGTTGAAGGTTTAGGTTTATCCTGTTGTGTATTCCCCGGAATAAAGGAGTTCCATCGCCTAATATAATTGGGGAGACAATTATACGAAACTCGTCAACCAGCTTTAGATGCGTTAATGCCGAAACTATTTCACCACTGCCCAAAATAACCACGTTTTTACCCTGTTGCTGTTTTAATTTATTTATCTCTACAACAATATTGCCTTTAGCTATAGTTGAGTTATTCCAGGCGGCAGTTTCGAGTGTATGTGAAAACACTACTTTTTGCAACCTGTTCATTCTTTCTTTGATGGCCGGGAGAATATCGGCGGCGGGTGATGTCCAGAACGCCTCCATTTGCTTATATGTTGTGTGACCAAAGAGGATAGTATCCATCTCGTCCAGCATAACTGCGGAATAGTCAAAAAAATCATCACCGGGTGCAAACCAATCCAGCGACTGGTCAGGGGCTTCAAAAAAGCCGTCAACCGAAATCATGTTTGAGACAATTACTTTGCGCATAGTTGCCAATTTTTGTTATTGCTCCAGAATATTGCAGGCAAAACCATTTTGAATTACTACAGTTATTACCTTATTGGGCAGCAAATTATTGGCTTCAACACGCAAAACTTTATCGCAGTCTTCCAGGTCAAAATTTATTTTACTACCCGGGAAACACTGCCGTAAAACAGCTGCAAGCTGTTTGGCCTGCTTTTGTTTCTGCACGTTTGTTTTAAATACTTCTACCATTTTCATTAATCTTTTACACGCTGCGGAACATAGTTACGCTTTACCAGCCTTTAATCTTTTAATGTGCAGGGCGTATGACACGAGCAGTAGCGCTATAAACCCGGCCATAGGCAGTAATTCTAAAAAACTTGCTCCCATCGCTGCAAAAGCATACCCTGCGCCCAGCATGTCAAAAAACAAACCGGCATAGGCCCACTCCTTTAACCTGGGGAAAGCCGGGATGAGTATTGTTATGGAACCTAATATTTTTGCCACGCCGAGAAACCTTGTCATGTAATCCGGGAAACCCATGTCATGATTTATAAGTTGTACCGACGCCTGGGTAGCAAGGGCGTTTGTGATGCCGGAGAACAAAAGGAAGCCGCCAATTAGTATTGTTACTATCCAATAAGCAATGTTTATCTTTTTCATATTTTTTTGATTTCTTAGAAACGTTTTTTATAAAAATGTTATTTTAATCCTTTGTGTGATATACTGCCGACTGATACAGGCATTATTGAATGGCTGCAAGCAGATCTTCCAGTTTAACCAGGCTTTCGCTCCAGCCCTGGTCCATCCCTGCAAGTGCTGCAGCAAATTCAGGATCAGCTTTAAACACTTCAGCGTGTACTGTTAATTTCGTTTGGTTATTGCCCAGGTCTTCGAAAGTTATAGTGTTCATATTTTCAATGCCAAACGTGCCATCTTCTTTCTCAAACGCGAGAGAGGAAAATACAAGCTTTACAGGCTCTTCTACTTCGTAAAATATCCCTTTCATGGGGAAGACGGGGCCACCGCCGGGCCAGGCCATGTGAATAAGAATAGCGCCGCCGGGGCGTACATCCATTTTGCACACCGGGTTGGTGAAGTTTTTTGGCCCCCACCATTCGGCCATGTGTTTTTCATCAGTCCATACCTTATACACCAGCGCCCGTGGTGCATTTAAAATACGCGTAAGCGTTAACTGTTTTATTGGTTGTGATGACATGAGTTTTGTTTTTTTGTTTGTGCTTTGTTTTTTAACATCAATTCTGCGGCCGATATTTATTGAATCCCGGCCAGGTATTGCGATAGTTTATCAAGGCATTGATTTAGACCGGTTGCAGCATCATCGCGTGCATCGGCAATATCAAACAGCGTTTCAGTTATAACTACTTTTGTTTTATTACGGCCCTCCTCACTGAATAGCACTATCCATAAAGCGTTATGATTGCGTTCTTCATTTTCAAGGGCGCAATCAAATACCAGGCGCGACGGGGCATCTATTTCCCTGTAATTACCCTTCACCCAGAATTTTTTTCTACCTTGCTCTTCCATACAAATGTGAAAGCTACCGCCGGCTTTTAGTTCAACTTCGCAAAATGTAATGGTAAGTTCATTTCCTCCCCACCAATGTTGCAGGTGCTCCTTTTGCGTCCATGCTTCAAAAACCAATTCACGCGGGGCATCAAACAGGCGCGTAATTACTATCTCTTTTTGTGAACTTACGGCCATGGGCAGCGGTTGTTTTATTTAACTGCATTGGCCTGCATTTTTGCCAGGTATGCTTCAAGGTGATTAACAGTTTCGTTGCCGCGTTCAACTGCACCATATTCACGAATCACAAAATCGCGGGCTTCGGCTGTTTTAAACAGGCTGTGCATGGTGAGCCTTGTTTTGCCATTTTCATCGTTAAACGTAACAGTAACCTGGAATTCGCCCGGGTCATTTTCCACTCCTGAACCGTGCGTATATACCAGCTTTTCAGGCTTTATAATTTCAGTATATACCACAAGGTTTGGAAAGGCAACGCCCATGCCGTGCAAAGTCATATTTAATTTGCCGCCTTTTCTTACGTCCATTGAGTGGACAGTGGTTTTAAACCCATCGGGTCCCCACCACTGGGCAAGGTGCTCCGGCTCTGTCCATACTTTAAATACCAGTTCGCGTGGCGCATTTAACAGCCGGGTAATTATTATTTCGCGTGCGGCAAAATCATTACCGGTTGTGTTATCGTTTGCCATTTCTTTTAGGTTTTTTTGTTTGCGTATTATTGCCGGCCTGTAGCCTGGCTAAGTAACCTTCCAGTGAATCAAGCCTTTTTTCCCACATTTGCCGGTACTGTTCTACCCAGTCACTTACTTCGCTTAGCTTATCAAGTTTTGCTTCGCAATATCTTTCCCGCCCCTGTGGCTTTATGATTATAAGCCCGCACTCGGTTAATATTTTAATATGCTTGTAAATAGCCGTGCGGCTTACATCAAAATTTTCTGCTACTGAGTTTACGTTAAGCGGTTTGGCGGCCACCATGTGTATAATCTCCCTTCTTGTAGGGTCGGCTATTGCCTGGAAAACATCTCTTCTCATATCATGAAACCTTTTGGTTGTAAAATTATAAACTTCGTTGCTGTAAATTTTTATATTGAGCTTTTGAGAAGAAATATTTTCACTGTCATTGCGGGTTGTTGCTGTCATAATTAACCATCCACTGCACACCGAATTTGTCAGTAAGCATACCAAAATACGCTCCCCAAAATGCCTTAGCCAGTGGCATAGTTACTGTGCCACCTTCAGCAAGAGCGTTGAACAGCTTAGCGGCTTCTTCTTCGCCTGCAGGGCTTATGGCCAAAGAAAAATTATTGCCGGTATTGAGTGTTTGTCCCATCGATTCAAGCATGTCGGTACCCATTAATATAATATTATCGCCAATGGGTAATGCAACATGCATAATTTTTTCTTTGTCAGCATCGCTCATATTTGCGCCATGCGGTGTGTCTTTAAACTTTTGGAGTGAAATAAATTCAGTACCAAATACAGATTTGTAAAAAGTAAATGCTTCTTCCGTGTTGCCCATAAAATTCAAGTAGGGGTTAATCTTTGTCATGCAATGATTTTAAAATTTTAAAAATGAAACCTTTTGGTTGCAAATATATATGCAACTTTTTGGTTGCACAAAATTTTTTGTAATTTTTTTTAAGGCAACCCTTGTGGTTGACAAAAAGATGTAAAGAAAATGCCTTTAATTACTGCTTTTCCAATATGGTTTTAAGGTTGTTAAGGCTGGCCTGCAGGTCTTTGCCCAGCATTTTTTTGAGATTAAAAAGCATGTGAAAAATACGCATGCCAAAGTTGCGCTTACCGCCAAATGCCCATACCACCCTTGTTTGGTTACCGGGTACAGGGCCTGTTTCCATAAAAGAAGTAGAAGTGCCCCGGAAAGGCTTTATAAAACGTATTTCATAATCAATCCTTTTGCCGTCTATTATTTTTTTAATTTCCTGTTCACCTTTGCCAGCCTGTTTGTTGTCGCTGTCCCATTTCATTGTAAAGCCGGGGGTTGCGTCTGTACCTACATATTCTTTACGTGAATTAGGGTCCATCATCCACCATTTATTATAATGGTTTTGATTCATGGAAAATTTCACATAGTCAAATACATCCTGCACCGGCTTATTTATAATTACTTCTTTCTGTATTGTATATTCACCGGGCATAGCGGCTGCGGCAACGAGGATAATTACAATAATAGCCGCAATAATTAAAAGGATGATTACAAAAATACTCATAGCAATTTATTTATGGGGTTATTGAATAAATAGCTAAGCCACGGCAACCTTGGTAACCGTTTTTGGCTGCGGTTTTTCATTTTGCAATTTTTTTCCTAAAAAATACGGCACCAGCATAAAGGCAAACATCAGCAATGGCAATGCAATCAAAAAAAAGCTGTCGCCCACAAAGGCCCGCGATGCAAAAGCGCCAATAAAGTTAAAGGCAAAACCCGCATAAGCCCATTCCTTAAGGGTATTAAATTTTGTTTGCAGAATGCCAATAACACCCAGCAGTTTGGCCACACCCAATATTTGCATTACATACACAGGGTAGCCAAGTTGGGTAATGCTTTGTACGCCGTGCGGCTCTTTTGTTATGCCGCCAAAGGCGTCAAATAGCTGAAAGGCTACAAACAGGCTCATAAAAACCCAATAGACAATTTTTGCAGTTTTCATAGTTTTATTTATTTTGATTGTTGTCGTAATTAAGCATCCAGCGTATGCCATATTTGTCTTCAAGTACACCAAACAGCGCGCCCCAAAACTGCGCCTTCAGGCTGTCAATTACTTTTCCGCCTTCAGACAACTTTTCAAAAAGGTTGTTTATTTCTTCCCCGCTGCTGCAGTTAACTGAAAGTGCAACGTTGTTTCCCTTAATATAATCGCCCGGGGCCGTCATATCTGTACCCATTAATACAAAAGGGCCTTTCACTAGGCTTGAGTGCATTATTTGCCCCTGGATGCTTTCCGGGCACTGCGCCGATATTGGCGTATCGGCAACCGTGATAAATGAAAGTTCGCCGCCAATGCAGTCTTTGTAAAATTCCATAGCTTCCCGGCACTGGCCCTGGAACCCGATATAAGCGTTAATCGTTGTCATACTTGTCTATTTATGTGGTTAAATTTTATACGCCAAAGCTACTCATCCAAAATGTAACCAAAGGGGTGCACATACGTCAATATGAGGAGGTAATCGCGACATGTATAATACTACGATTACGTAGTTAAATTTATTTTTTTATTTCGCTTTTGGTGTTTTATTTTGAATATTGATAATTAATAAAACGAATGTTATGCAGGTATTTTTTATTGACAGGTTTATAATGCCTGTCGCTTCAAAAGAAGCCTTTTTGCAAAGGGCAAATATTAACCGCAGCCTTATTAAAACCTTACCGGGTTTTGTAGAGGATAATTTTTATGAGCAGTATTCAGATGGCCAGTATCGCTGTGTTACGGTAGCTGTTTGGCAGGACGAGCAGGCAATTGCCAATGCAAGGAGCGTGGTTACAGAAGAATACAAAAGGCAAGGGTTTGATATGCCCGCGATGATGAAACAATTAAATATACAAATGGAGCGGGGTGTTTACAACAGGCTGGCTGAATGAGTTGTACGACAGCTTTTTACCGGCAGCCATTGAACAGGCTTTTTCACCCGGCATTTTATTTACCGGTAAAGCCTGTTCGCCAGGTTTACCGGTAAAACATTTAATAATGCTGTTAATTGAACGGCAACTGGTAAGCTTATGTAAGAATTGACCCCATTGGCTGAATTGTATGGCTGCAAAATTTTTATAAGCACGTTTTTCCGTAAGGCCGTAACTGGGTTTTGCATTTTCCCTGCAAAAAGTACCAAATATCCTGTCCCAAATAATCAGCACCCCGCCATGATTTTTATCAATGTATTCCGGGTTACTGGCATGGTGTACACGGTGGTGAGACGGGGTGTTAAATATAAACTCGATAATCAGGGGCAGCCTGCCAACTTTTTCAGTATGCAGCAAACCCTGGTAAAACCTTGTTAGCTGGTAATTTATCATCATTATTACAGGGCTTACGCCGAGCAATGGTATCCATAGCCAAAACAGGAACTCGCCCGTAAGTTTTTGCAAAAAATGCAACAAGCTTATACCAGGTGACGCAAAAATCCGCGGCAGCTCTGGGTAACCAACGCTTCATTTTTCTTTAGCGGGCATATTAATTACCGGCAATTTTATAGCTTTGGCTCTATGGATTTGCTCGACCGTTTCAGGCATTTTATAAAAAACCGGTTACCTGTGACCGATGATGAGATGGAAGGGCTTGTTGCCGCTTTCACATTGAGGAAAGTTAAAAAGAAGCAATTTATTATACAGCCAGGCTTTACTGTTAAACACCGCAATTTTGTATTGCAGGGCGCCTTCCGTTCTTACGTAATTGATAAAGATGGCATTGAGCACACGATACAGTTTGCAGTAGAAGACTGGTGGATTTCAGACATTAACAGTTATCAATACCAAAGGCCTGCCACCATGTTTGCAGTTGCGCTTGAAGACAGCATTATACTGCAGGTGAGCTTTGAAACGGAACAACATCTCAAGCAGTCAAACCATACATTTGAAACTTTTTTCAGGATTGGGGCGGAAAGAACTGCAGCCTTTCATCAGCGGCGCATTATTTCATCACTTACCCTATCGGCTGAGGAGCGGTATAATGAATTTACTGAAACCTATCCTGACATTGTGCAACGCCTGCCGCAGTATGCGCTCGCATCTTATCTCGGCATGACTACCGAATTTCTTTCACGCATACGCAGGCGAAAAGCCGGTAAAAAAAGTTGAACTACATCAACCAAATTTCCTGACCTGGTTCATTTTTACTGCTTTTGGCATGTGGCAATTTTGTGCTTTAAAAAACATAAAAATGTCACAGAAATTAGCGAACAGGGTAGCTGTTATTACAGGCGGCAACAGCGGTATAGGATTAGCTACCGCAAAATTATTCGCCGCGGAAGGCGCAAAGGTTGTTATTGCAGGACGTAATAAAGCCACTATTGACGCGGCGGTTAAGGATATTGGCCATGGGGCGATGGGCATGGTAAGCGATGTAGCACAACTAAGCAGTATAGATGCCCTGTACGAAAAGGTAAACACCAAGCTGGGAAAAATTGATGTGCTGGCAGTAAACGCAGGCATTGTTATGATGGGGCCGGTTGAAGCGGTTACGGAGGAAATGTTTGACCTGGTAACGAACATTAACTACAAAGGCGTTTTTTTCAGCGTACAAAAAGCTTTGCCTTATCTTAATGACGGGGCTTCCATTATTATTACTTCCTCAACCGTTGCTGCCAAAGGGCTTGCAGGCGCCGGGCCTTATATTGCTTCAAAGGCGGCTGAAAGAGCGCTGGTACGGGTTTTTGCTGCTGAACTTGTCAGCCGGAACATAAGGGTTAATGCACTTTCGCCCGGCTCCATTCCTACACCTATTTTTGAGAAAGCGGGCTTCGCCACAGAACAGGTAAACGAAATGGAAAGTTTTTTTAAACAGGCAACGCCCATGAAAAGATTAGGCACTGTTGATGAAATGGCCAAAGGCTTTTTGTTTCTTGCTTCAGACGACTCCTCTTATATGACCGGTGGCGACTTGCTGCTTGACGGTGGCTTTAGTAACTTGTAGAGACTTTATTAATGCTTATTAAGCAATCGGCATTGTAATGGTTAGCAATACCAGCAAAAGTAAAGAGGCCGCATGTATTGCAGCCTCTTTACTTTTTATGATTTAAGACGTGGTTATTTTGCCGGGGTAATTGTGATGTTACGGTATTCAATGGGGCCATGGTCGCCCTGTAACAAAATGGGGCCCGGCTCTCCTTCTTTGCTGTCAATAGCGCCGCCGGTAATGCCGGGTATATTTTGCTTAATGATAATTTCTTTGCCGTTCAGGGCAACAGTTACCATCCTGCCTACCAGGGTAATATCATAGGATTGCCATTCGCCGGCGCTTTTAGCGCAATCAAGCGTATTAGGTACAAGAAAACCGTAGATGCCGCCGAGTAGGTGGCTGTCCGGTTCCATGCCTTTGCTGTCTTCCACCTGTGTTTCATAGCGGCCTCTTAAATAAACGCCGCTGTTACTGCCTTTGGGATATTTGAACTCAATGTGTAGTTTAAAGTCTGTAAATGTTTGGTCGGTCATCAGGTTAGCGCCTGAATGCGGGCTTGTTAACACACCATCTTTAGCTATCCATTGGTTGGTGCCTGATTCTGCGTGCCAGCCGTCAAGATTAGTGCCGTTAAAAATTTTAATTGGCTTGCCCCAAACCGGTGGTTCGGTACGTTTTAGTAACGGCGCACGAACTGCAGTCCAATTCAACGTTTTGCCATTCGCTGTTAATATGGTACCGGAAAGGCTGTCATGCCCCTGCATTGTGCCACTAACGGTAATGTCATTACCAGTTTCCCATTGCGGGGGAATAGTAAAATCAAATGAGCCATCTTTATAATTAACTTTTGCAACTGGCCTTGCGCTGCCACCTACAGCAACATAACGGCCTACCAGTGTTTTTATACCAGACATTTCAATCTCCATCCACGAAGGATATTCATGCCCCCCGGCAGAGAAAGTCATATCCCAACGGCCTTCTATCGCCAGGGATGTATCGTGCTGGGCTTTAACAACAGCTGAATTACCCAAAAACAAAGCAAGCAACACAAAACAAAATACGCTACTACTTTTAATACACTTCTTCATATAGCTAAATTTTAAAAATATGTGGGGTTGAAGCTACTTATAAAATGGATATGAGGGAAAAGAAAATTTTGCAAGCAGTTGTGGCCTGCTTTTAATTATAACACCGTTTTGCAGGAAGCAGAAAAGTTAGTGTGGCATATTTTACTGCTGCAATAATTGTATTTTGCACAGCATGGATAATGAATTAATCTTCAGGCTGGCTACGAAAGATGATATTGAAGATATAGTACAAATGCTGCTGGACGACCCATTAGGTGCTACAAGAGAAAATGTGGTAAACCCACTGTCCGAACGATATCTCCGGGCTTTTGAAAAAATAAACGCCGACCCCAACCAGGAGCTTACCATTGTTGAAATGAATGGCAATAAAGTGGCCACCTTTCAGCTAACCTTTATACAGGGCCTTACGCACCACGGTGGCATGCGGGCGCAGATAGAAGCTGTACGGACCCACGCTGCTTACCGGGGTGAGGGAATTGGCACACGTGTTTTTAAATATGTCATCGAGCGTGCAAGGCAAAAAGGCTGCGTACTGGTACAACTTACCAGCGATAAGCGAAGACCACGTGCTATAAAGTTTTATGAAGCGCTTGGTTTTGCCGCCACCCACGAAGGCATGAAACTGAAATTGTAGCTATCTCTTTTCCTTTTTGCAGTCCCTTTAATTGCTTATCGCCTGCAGCGATTGCTCACATTCACACGAAATCAGCAAAAAATATTTTGTCGCTAAATGACGTCATATTATATTTGTCGTCAAATAGCGACAAGATGATATTAAGACGCGACATTTTCCAGGCAATCGCCGACCCTACCAGGAGGGCGATACTTTTGCTGCTAGCCTCACAAACAATTACGGCCGGCGCAATTGCCGACAATTTCAATGCTGCCAGGTCTACCGTTTCGAAACATATTCAAATATTAACCGAGTGCGGTTTAGTTGAATCCAACCACCAGGGTCGGGAGATATATTATAACATTAAAATGGAGAGAATGCAGGAAATTGACCTGTGGCTGGAGCAACTGCGGAAAATTTGGGAAGACCGCTTTGACAGCCTTGACAGGTATTTGGCAAAAATTCAAAAAGATAAAAAATAAAATATGGAAGAAGCAAGTAACAGGGAATTACGCATTACACGCACATTTAAAGCCCCCATCAGCCTGGTGTGGGAGGTGTGGACTAACCCTGAACATATCGCCAACTGGTGGGGACCAAACGGTTTTACCAACACAATTCATGATATGGATTTAAGGGAAGGGGGAGAATGGAAACTGACAATGCATGGGCCGGATGGAACGAACTATCCAAACCGGAGCATCTTTAAAGAGATTATCCCTTTGAAAAAAATTGTGTTTGAACATTTCAACCCGCATTTTATTACAACAGTCATTTTTGAATCTGAGGGAGAAAAAACTTTCATGGACTGGTGTATGTTGTTTGATACAGCAGACTTACGCGAAATTGTGGTAAAAGCACACAAAGCAGATGTAGGCCAGAAACAGAATGTTGACAAACTGGAAAAATATCTTTCTAACCTGCTTAGTGAAAAGCCTGTTTAAACAAGGCTTGCAGGGCAGTCCGTGGCCTGCCTTATTTATTCAATACGCAGGCTTTTTACCGGGTTGGCCATAGCTGCCTGCAAACACTTAAAGCTTACTGTTATAACGGCAATAAGCAATGTTATAATGCCTGCTATCGCAAACACCCACCAGTTCAAATCAGTGCGGTAGGCATATCCCTGTAAATAACTGTTTAGCCCGAACCACGCTACCGGGAAGGCAATAGCAGCAGCTACCAGTACAAGCACTAAAAAATCTTTCGACAGCAGCGCAACAATGTGCGGAACGCCCGCGCCTAACACTTTGCGCACACCTATCTCTTTCACTTTGCTTTCAGCAGTAAAAGTTACCAGGCCGAATAGCCCGAGACAGGATATTAATATCGTTATCACAGCGAAGCAATTAAATAACTGCCCTACATGGGTATCGCTTTTGTACAAATCGTTAAAATCGCTGTCTAAAAAGCTATACGTAAAGTCGTATTCGCTGTTATACTTTTGCCACAGCCTTTGTGCCGCAGCTACGGCTTTGGCCGCATCCTTGCCGGTAGTTCTTACATACATCTTGCCGCGCCAGTTTTTATCATATTGCATTACCAGCGGAGGTATTTGGTTGTGCAAGTCCTGGAAATTAAAGTCTTTTACCACCCCGGCAATCATGCCCCTTGTTCCCTGGAAAGTAAACTGCTTGCCAATTACAGGTTCTTTTATACCTGTGACTTTTATGGCTGTTTCATTCAGTATAAAGTTTGCGCTGTCAGCAGGCGTGCCGGTAAAACCTTTGCCTTCAACCAACTGCATGCCCATCACCTGCAAAAAATTTCTTTCTATGGGCATCTGGCAAATTCCCAATGATTGCTGGTCTGGCCTTTTGCCATCCCAATCCACATTTGTTGTTCCGCTACTGGTACTTGCAAGGTTAACGCCGCATTCAGTTACACCCAAAATGCCCGGCTGCTTCATCAGTTCAGCCACTGCGGCATCATAATGGCTGTTAATATTTCGCATCCAGAAACTGAAAACATTCTGTTTGTCGTAGCCAAGATTTTTCTCTCGTATATATTTCAATTGTTTGCCTATGATGATGGTGCTTGCGATAAGTATAATGGAGAAGCCAAACTGCACTACTACCAATACTTTACGAAAGCCGCCCTTGCTGCCAAGGCCGCTCAGCTTACCCTTCATGGCTTCAAGCGGTTTGAATGACGACAGCGTTATGGCCGGGTAAATGCCCGCCAGCAGCAGTGTTGCCAGCATGGTAAAACCGTACACTGCAAGTACATTAGCTGACCATGGTTTGAAAACAATGTTTTTGCCTGAGATATTATTATACAACGGCATTACCAGGTAAATTATACCCGTTGCCAATACCAGTGCAATAAAAAAGGTGAGCAGGGATTCGCTTAAAAACTGAATGAACAGGCTTGTTTTGCCCGCGCCCACAATTTTACGCAAACTAATTTCCTTACTGCGCTTCATGGCCCTTGCAGTAATAAGATTTACATAGTTTATACAGGCTATCAGCAGCACAATTACGGCAACTATAAAAAACACCCGTACAACCATCATTCCCTGTTCCTTGCCTTCCAGGTTATACAGGTGCACCTTGGTAAGCGGGTTAAAGAGGTAGAGCAGGTGTTTATTTGCGGCAATGTCAAAGTTATGGCGGTGTATGGCGCTCAATTTTTGGGCTGCCGATACGGGGTTAATATTGGGTTTAAGCAATACATAAGTGTCATAATTATACTGGCCCCAGTTAGTATTGAGGGTTTTAAAATAAGATGAAGTGTCATATTCGTTTTCCAGTTGCTGGAAATTAAAAACGATATTATATTTTATAGATGAATTTTCGGGCATATCCTTCATCACCCCGGTTACCGTGTACAATTTCTTATCGTCGCCTTTTAATGTTTTGCCCACCGGCTCTTCGCTGCCGAAAAATGTTTTGGCAGTTGTTTCAGACAGTATGATGGAATGTGCATCTGAAAAAGGATGCTGAGGGTTGCCTTTAATTAATGGGTAGGTAAACATGGTATAGAACGAAGCATCGGCAAAACAGTTATGCCACTCTGTAAATTTTTTGCCCCTGTATTCAAAAACTGAGACGCCCCAGTTTTCACAAACGCGGCATGCGTCTTCCACCCCCGGCACTTCTTGCCTGGCATATACTGCCGCAGGTGCAGGCGTACTGCCCCAAACATTGTTTTCATCAAGTTTGGTGGCCAGTTTATATATGTTGGCTGCGTTTACATTAAAACGATCAAAACTCAGTTCATCGTTTGTCCAAAGCAACAGTAATATGCTTACAGCGAGGCCCGTAGAAAGGCCGAAGATGTTTATGAATGAATACATTTTGCTTTTGCGCAGGTTGCGAAGGGCTATTTTAAAATAGTTTTTAAGCATAAGAATGATTTAATGTGTACGCTGATGTGCAGGTTTGCAGAAGCTATGCACCTGCATGCTTATTTGTTACTGCAGAATTGAAGTATAGTTACAAAAAACCGCAAATTTTTTTGGGAAAACAATCGCCGGTTAAGTTGCCGCATAAAATATTGTTTAAAGTGTAACAAAAAAAGCTGCCTGTTCGTAATATCATTAAATTATACATTATGCAACCATTGAAAACCATACTGGCCGCAGGTATGTTTGCAGCTGCAAGCGTTACCGCTTTTGGACAGTCAGAACCTGTTGACCATTTCAGCAAGGTTATCGTAAGCCCTTATATACAGGTTACGTTTGTGCAGGGAGAAAAAGAAAGCGTTACTATAAACGATATTATGGTAGACAGTAACAAGCTGCATATAGAAGTGCAGGACGGTACATTAAGGCTTTACCTTGACGGCGCAAAAGATATTCCGCATAACCAGCATGTTTATAACGGCGACGGCAGTAAACGAAGCTTCCCGCTTTACCACAACCATACGGTGGTGGCAACGGTGACGTACAAAACGCTCGATGCGCTTTCATTACGGGGTGAAGAAACCCATGTTTGCCAGAGCCCGCTGTCTGCCGGCGAGTTTACCCTGCGGGTGTATGGGGAGTCGAAAGTAATTTTTGATGAAGTGCATATTGGCGAAATGCATACCACCATGTATGGCGAAGGCTCCCTGGATATAAAAGCAGGTTCGGTTGATGAGCAGTATTATACCTGCTACGGGGAAGGAAAAATAAATACCACGGCCATAAAAAGCCAGGAAAGTAAAATTACCGCCTTCGGCGAGGCGGAATTCAGGCTGAATGTTTCCGACAGGATTAAAATTACTGCTTTTGGTGAGGCAAAACTTCGGTACATTGGCAACCCGGAAATTGTGAAAGGCATCCATTTAGGCGGCCTTGACCTGGCAAAAATTGACTAAGCATCGGTTAAAAATTTATCTCAACCACATTTAGCGGCCATCATAACTCTACTTTTAACTCAACGTGTTGTAATAACCACTTTTGTGGACGGAAGCCCACCTGCCGTAGCTTCCAGGGTAATGGTGCCGACTTTACCCAGGGGACGGACTATGACCAAACATTTTCCACGGAATGTGTTTATTTCGGGCTGCTGAAAGCTTGCAAGCCCTGTTGGGTCAGCATTACCAACACCTGCAATTTCCCCTGCACCTGTAATGGTAAAATGAACCGGTAATGAGGCGTTCGGTACAACCTGCCCCTTATCATCCATAACTTCAACCATCACGTATGACAGGTCGTTTCTGTCAGCATGAATGACAGCCCTGTCTGCCACCAGGCGTATATGGTTTGCCTGGCCCGTTGTGTTTAATTCAACGGCATCCGTTTCCTTTCCATCTACCACGTTTACCGCTTTTAATACACCCGGTTGATAAGGCACGGTGAATACGGCTGTTATACTGTGGTCGCCCATTTTCTGTTCTCCCAAAACTTGCCCATTCAGCAACAGCCGTACCATGGGCGCCCTTGAAAATACACGTACCTGCAAGGGCTTGCCCTCCTCGCCGGGCCATGTCCAGCTTTGCAGTTCATCCGGCCAGCCCCACATGCTTACACTTTCCATCATGCCAGCCGGTATGGGCGAATGCACTGCCATGGCAATTGGTTTATTTCTCCAAACCACATCGCGGTAATAGGATTGCGGCTTCTTGTTCCCAATTAAGTCAATATCTCCGCACCAGGCGTCGTACCAGGGCCAGCCCAAAAACATCCTGTTCTGGCTACCTTTGTTTAAGGTTGCGTTACCTATTGATGCTTCTCCCATATAATCAAAAGCCGTCCAGACAAAATCGCCTATTACGTAAGGGTGCTTCTCTACCATGTTCCAGTTTTCCAACGCCTGTATTGGAAAAGATTCTGTACCTGCCATTATGCGCCCGGGAAATTTACGATGGTCCTCTTCATACTCACTTAGCATGTAATTGTACCCGCCAACATCGAGCAAACCAAAAGCAGCGGCGGTAGTGTCCCATTTATAACCCGGGTGGTCCCAAAAACTGCAGATAGCTTCGGTAACCGGGCGTGTGGCATCCAGTTGATGCGTTTCATCCACCAGTTGCCGGGCAATACGCAAACCCGGATCATCGACACGTTCCGGTACCTCGTTGCCAATACTCCATAGGATGACAGAAGGATGGTTACGGTCGCGCAATATCATCGCATCAAGGTCTTTTTTCCACCAGTCTTTAAAATAAAGGTGGTAGTCCTGCGGGTTCTTCTGCACCTCCCACATATCAAATGCCTCGTCCAATACAAGCATGCCAAGGCGGTCACAGGCATCCAATAATTGTTTGGACGGAGGATTATGACTGGTACGTATGGCATTAAAGCCATTTTGTTTTAAAATTTCAATTTTTCGTTCTTCTGCGTGGTCAATGGTAGCAGAACCCAGCGGGCCATCGTCGTTGTGAATGCAGCCACCTTTTAGCAGCACATTTTTTCCATTAAGCAAAAAGCCATTTTCTGTAGTGAAAGACAGGCTGCGGATACCGAAAGGCGTTTCCACGCGGTCAATGGTTTTAGCCCCGTATTTTATTTCTGTAACAGCCCTGTACAAATTGGGCGTTTCAACCGACCATAGGTTTGGGGACGTAACCGTAATGTTTTGTTTACAGGCATTTGCTGTGTTTGGCTCAATAGTCAAAGTGGTTTGAGCATACCCAACAGCTTTACCGTCGCCTGCATAAATTGTTGTTACCAGCTGCAGTTTTTTTGCCGAAGCTTCGCTATTGCTGATGGTTGATTGTAACTGTACGGTTGCTTTGGCAGAGGATACAGCCGGTGTAGTAATATACACGCCGTAAGGCACAATATGCACCGGCGCAGTAACTACTAACCATACATGCCGGTAAATACCCGAGCCGCTGTACCAACGGGAATTTTTTCCCTCGTTGCGAACCCTTACTGCCAGCACATTTTGTTGTCCCGCCGGGTTTAAGTAAGGTGTAAGGTCATAATAAAAAGGCGTGTAGCCGTAGGGATGGTTGCCCAAATGATGGCCGTTTAACCAGGCATCGCTGTTCATGTACACACCGTCAAATTGAATAGAAATTTGCTTGCCTTCGTCTGCTTTACTTATCACAAATTGTTTGCGGTACCAGCCGGTGCCGCCATCAGTATATCCGGTGGCCCCTCCGCCTGTACTTCTTTTATCAAACGGCCCTATAATACTTTCCGTTGTTTGGTTAGGTAAATCCTCAATGCTCCAATCGTGCGGCAAATCAATCTTTCGCCATTTTGAGTCATCAAAGCCGGGTACTTCAGCCTGTATGGTGCTGTCTTTTATAAAGCGCCAGTTATCATCAAATAACTGGTTGCGTGTATTGGTTTGGGCATTAGCAATTGCGGCGCATACAATAAAGCAAACAGCGGTAAACGGCCTTTTCATAAGCAAGCTTTCTGTTTAATTTGTTACAAAATAACGCTTAATGTACTGGTGGGCAACTGGCAGAAAGGACTCACTATTCCATTAAAAAATCTGTTAACCCGTTTAGTGCAGCAATTTAGCAAGGTAGTTGTAACTGTTTGTTACATTTTGCAATGGTTGCGGGGCGCCGTCTTGCTCCACAAAAAAATATTTCATGCCAGATTCTTTGGCATTATCAAAAATGCGCTTAAAGTCTATGGTACCGGCACCAACCTCTGTGGGATTTTGCGTAGTTTTATCCAGGTCCTTCACATGCCATAACGGGAAACGCCCGGGATGCTCTTTAAACAACGCAACGGGGTCTTGTTTAGCTTTTGTTGCCCAGGCAAGGTCTAATTCCATCTTCACCAAATCTTTGTCGGTATTGCCAAGTATATAATCAAATGGCCTGTGCCCTTCTATTTCATCAAACTCGCTGGTATGGTTGTGATAAGCAAATTGAACACCCACTTTTTTACATGCTTCTCCTGCTTTGCTGAATACCTCTACGGCTGTTTTTATTTCATCCAGCGTACCTACAGGTATGCTGGAACATACTAAATAGCTGAGGCCGCCTTCTGCCGCATCGTTTGCCAGCTCCTGGTAATTATCCCTGAGATTAGGCGCCTGCGTCATCTTTTTAATATTGTCAGCCATCTTCCTGATGCGCGCAGAATCTTCGGCCGTTTTAGCCATGTGCATAATTTGGTCAATGGTAAAAGGTGCGCCGCCAACGTGTGCCGAACGCCACGTCATTCCGGCTTCTTTCACCATGGCTGCAAAATCTTTTGGTGCGTAGCCATAAAAATTTCCTTTTTGTGAGCCGGCACTTTCAACCTCTTTATATCCTATGGCAGCCAGCTTTTGTAGGGTGCCTTTAGGGTCTGATATCATTAAACCGCCAAGCGTGTATAACTGCAGGCCAACAGGCACATTTTTTTTACCCGTAAATACATCGGCCATAGCATTGCGGCCAAGCATTAAACCGCCCAAAGCAACGGTGCCTGACTGAATAAATTTTCTTCTTTGCATATTGTTATTTTTTTGAATGATAGTTGCGCAGGTATTTAATAAAATGACGCTTTCAGCAATATCGTTATACCAGCTAAGGTTGTGGATGGCCTCACCAATCGCTGCTTAAATATACGGCTATTGTGGTTATCAAATTGAGCGATTGTATTTTTTTGCACAGATTGTTAGTGGGCGCAGGTTAGCTTTGCGGTTGCTGTAATAAAAGAAGATTGCTTGGTTAAACTTGCAGGGAAATATTTACTGTTAACATACAGTACAGGATGCCCGCAACAACAGAAATATCTTTTTTAGCATAACCATTTATAACGATAAAGAATAATATATGATTGCCAGGCTGCTATTCGCATTACTCTTTGTACGAGCTATAGTGTTTTCACCGGTGTATAGTTCGCCGGTAAAGCAAAAAAATGAAAAGCCTCCGCGCATTGTAAATATTGTAAACTTTATACGTGAACTGGAGCCCCGCGACCCAAAAATTACCAAAGAAGTTTTGTATCAAACAGTAGTGTCACAAATAAAACTTTTTTCACAGTACCATTTGCCCGCCACTTATCTATTGCAATACGATGCCCTGGTAGACCCGAAATATCAAAAGCTGTTAAAGGCCCGCATTGCCGCCGGTGATGAAGTTGGTGCATGGTGGGAGATAACCCAACCGCATGTAGAAGCAGCGGGGTTACATTGGCGTGGCCGTTACCCCTGGGACTGGCACGCTAACGTAGGGTTCTCAACGGGGTACACACCAAAAGAAAGAGAGCTGCTGGTGGATACGTATATGAAGAAATTTAAGGAGATATTTGGTACATATCCATCAACTGTGGCGTCATGGTTTATTGATGCCCATTCACTGGAATACATGTATAACAAGTACCATATTGTTGCCTCTGCTAATTGTAAAGACCAAATTGGCACCGACGGGTATACACTGTGGGGCGGCTACTGGAACCAGGCCTACTACCCAAGCAAGGTTAACGCCTATATGCCTGCGCAAACAAAGGAGGAACAAATAGGCGTACCCGTTTTTCGCATGCTGGGCAGCGACCCCATTTATCAATATACCAGCGGCATGGGCTCCGCCGCACAGGGCGTAATAACGCTTGAGCCTGTGTACGGCCATGCCGGCGCAGACCGTAGATGGGTAAACTGGTTTTTGCAGTCGCTAACGGATGAGCCTTGCCTGGCATTCGCCTATACGCAGGCCGGGCAGGAAAATTCATTTACATGGGATGCTATGAAAGGCGGCTTAGAAATGCAGGCGCCTATTTTTGATTCACTTCGCAATGCGGGTAAGATAACAGTTGAAACAATGGTTGCTACCGGCAAATGGTTTAAAAAAAATTTTACCCTTACACCGGCAACCGCTGTTACCGCTACCAAAGATTATAAAGCAGAAGGGCATAAAACGGCCTGGTACAACAGCCGCTTTTACCGCGCGAATCTTTTATGGACAAATGATTCTTTCAGTATAAGAGATATTCACCTGTTTGATGAGAGACTGCAATCCACCTATCTTGATAAACCAGGAACGTCAACCCAATGTATTTACGAAACATTGCCCGTGGTTGACGGACATAACTGGAGCAGTAACGATATCTTAGCAGGGCTAAGAATTGTACAGTTGCTGCCTGGTGGTGGCGAAAAGGAAGTTGCCTGTAAAAATATTGCTGTTACAGTAATGGCAGGCAAGGATTTAGAAGCTACCTGGCAAACCCCGGCGGGGGATAAATTCACCATTCAATTTTTTGAAGACTATTTTGCCGTTACCTGCCGGCCAACAGGCCATGATTTTAAATGGGCGCTGGAATTACAAGCCTCCGCGGAAGCTGCATTGCCCTTTACAAATATTACCCCGGGCAAAATTGAAGCAAGCCAGAGTGGTTTTGCTTATAAGATTACATGCGTGCAAGGGCAGGTTGAAAAAGCTGCCGCCGCGCGTTCATATATTTTCAGGGTATTACCCACTAATCAAAAAATAGTGATAAATTGTAACACACAGATGTAGTGTGCAACATCGCCGGTCATTTTTTAACCTTTCCTGGCAAGCAGCGAGTTAATCATCAGTTCCAGCAGTCGTTCGTTGTTGCCGTCGATTATAAAATTGGTGTACACTATCCTGCCATTCCTGTCAATTAAAAAGTTGGTAGGCTCGCCGCGAACATTATATGTTTTCTCTGCCCATTGTTCTGTGCCGCGCAGCGGGATGAAGCTGTATTTGGTGCCCTTCATAAAAGGCAGCACATATTCATCCTGGTTGGGCAACACGTTAATGCCCAGGTAGGCAATATCATTCCTATTGTATTTGCGCAATACATTTTCAAAGTGCGGCATCTCGCCCCTGCAGGGGCCACAGCCCGGAAACCAAAAGGTGAGCAGCACAACTTTGCCCCTGTAATCTTCCAGCTTTGCCTGCTTTGGCGACGTGTACATACCCAGCGTAAAAGCCGGGGCGGGTTTGGTAAATTTATCACGCAGCGCCCATATATCAATCTCTGCCTGTTCTTTAGTTTTTCCGAGTTCCGCACCATATTTTGTTATAGCATTCTTTATTTCGTCAGACGGTTTTTTTGCCTGTACAAATAATAGGCTGTCATACGCCATTTGGGGCTTGCCGGCCGCATCCCAAATTTGCGCTTTAAGAAGCGACACCATATCCGCTGCGCCAGAATAGCGCGAAACTTTTAATCCTGACAATTTTGTTTCTGCCTCGCTGAATTTTTTGTCCGCGGCAAGGATATTTATAGCGGTAATGTTGTTAGCCAGTTCCAGGCTTTGCTTAAAGTCATCATCAATACCGGCCATTGCCTTTGCCAGTTCAATTGCTTTAGTGGTCATCCCTTCCTGCAGGTAAGCATCAAACAATGTACTCATGCCGCTTTCCGACCACCTGAATTTGTCCGGCGGGTATAGCTGCCTGAGCTGTTCACCAATGGCAATTTTTTCTTTGCGGTCGTTACTTCTTTCGGCCAGCCAGTACAAACCCTGCGCACCACGCTCACTTTGCGGGAATTTCTTTACCAGTTCCCACGTTTTTTTATGCCACATAGCAGTATCAACGCTTCTGAAATCGTCCGCATAATAAAACGTGTAAGATGGGTCTGCCGGGTCTGCTTCCGCGGCTTTTCCCATATACTCCCGCGCTTCGTCGTTCTTACCCCAGCGTTCCGCGTCAATGGAGAGCATCAGGTACACTTTCGCATTTTTTGGCTGCAGCGTTATAACTTTTAACAAGTATGGTTTTGCTTTGGGGCTTTCAGCATTATAATAGCTTTCCCCCAGCGCAAACGGGAAGGAAGCCGACTTTGGAAATTCATCCGCCCACTTATTCAACTGTGTAACAGTAGTGTCATTGTCGATGCCTGACAGGAAGATAAACTGCTGTAATGGTAAAAGGCTGTCAGGGTTGGAAGCAATAATGCTTTTTAAAGAGTCGATGGTGTTCGGTGTTCGCGGAATATCCAGTTTCCAGTTTTCATCGGCGGCAATATTAAACATTTGCGCTATTCTTTTGGTGGTATCGCCGTTGTTCCAGGCTTTCATAAGGTAAGTAATGCATTGCCTGTTCTGCGCCTTGTAATATGCCTCACCCAGCGCATAAGGTATTACAGCAGATTTTGGGTATTGCTTCATCCATACATCAAACTGCGCGGTTACGGTATCATTTTTATACCCAAGCAGTTGTATATACTGCCGCAATGCCGGCAGGTCTTCTTCATGCCCGGTAACCGCTTTTTTTAGGGAATCAATGGTTTCCTGTCTTAACTGCGGCTGGGCCTGGATTGAAACCGTGGTTAGCATCAGCATTGTGGCGGCAAAAAAATGGGTAACACTTTTTCTCATGGTATTTTTTTAAGAGACTGTGCAGGAAACTAAGGTAACTAAATTTTTAGTTATAAAGGCGATAATATTAGTTAAAATCAATTCGCCTGTTTATTTATCTTTAGGTATGTCTTTTTATGAAGGCAAACAACAGCAAAATAAATACAGTGATGAAGACAATATACGACAAGGAAATATTAGAGGAGCTGAACGCGAGGATTAACGCGCTGAACGAAAGCAGCACTGCGCGATGGGGTAAAATGAATGTTTATGAAATGCTGCGGCATAATGTTTTATGGGAAGAATTAATGCTTGGGAAGATGAAATATAAGCGGGTGTTTATAGGCCGCATATTTGGTAAAATGGCATTGAATAATTTAATAAGAGATGATAAACCCATAAAACAAAATATGCCCACCCTGAAAGGGTTTGCCATTAAAGCAGAGACAGGAAATATTGAAACTGAAAAACACCAATGGATTGACTTGCTGAAAGAGCATACCAATAGCAGCGCTACAGAATTTTTTCATCCCTTCTTCGGTCACATGACAAAAGCCCAGGCAGGGTACCTTGCTTACAAGCACACCGACCATCACCTGAGGCAGTTTGGCGTATAGTATGTGTTAAACCTTTTCACTTTCTTAGTCAATTGAAGTTGTATTGTATATTTACGAGGCCAAACCTTTTATATGAACAAATCATATCTTCTCCCTGTGCTGGCTGCCTTGTTTGCTGTAGCCTGCAATACTCCTGCGGGCAAAAACCCTGATTCTTCCATGACAGTTGCTGATTACTTTGCTGGCCAAAGAGTTAGACGCTGAGACAGACATGATTGATGAACTGCTTAACGAAGTTGTGTTAAGAAAAACCGGGACTTATCAATAATGATTAAAAAAATGCCACGCAAAAAATGCCGCACACTTTACCCTGCGTTGCCCACCGGCAATTACAGGACGGATAAATTTATATTTCCGCCGGTATATAGCATGTATGTATTAACGCTTCCATCAAAATCCGCAAAAGGGCATGCAAAAAATATGGGGATTTGTTTGCAAAAACTATTGGAGGCAATGGGCACGAGCGAGATGATTTTTATGGGAGATAATACATTGCCCTGGCTGTACAGGAACAGCGATTATACGCCTGCAAAGGAAGGAGTGCATTATCTTATTACTACAGGCATAAGCGCCAGTTTTAATGGCGGGCTGGTAGTGCCTGTTGCTGAAATACGCATTTTTATAAAACACCTGTTTTTGCTAGTGCGCACCAACACCATATTACAGTGCGTGTACGGTGTGGATAGAGGCCAGCACTTATTAATAAACGTTTGCCAGTATGGCGGCGTACACATTAGCTTATTAAGTGAAGAAACAGATAGACTATTTAACGAATCCCTGCCCGCTTCAAACTTCCAGTTGCGTGAGGGAAATACCTGTTACTCCCCATGGGCAAAAAGCAGCGCCATACCCGGCAGAACGACGATAGTGTAATTTGTTTTATTCACCTTGCCCTGGCTGACTCTCCATGGGGGAATATTTTTTAATAAAAAACCCGCAGGTTATGTAAGCCTGCGGGATGCTTATTTACAAAAGTTGTTAAACTTGCTCAGCACTCAACATGCCATGAGTTATCAAACCAGCACATTGCCTGTCATTTCTTTTGGTATAGGCAGGCCCATCATTGTTAATATTGATGGGGCAATATCGCCCAGCTTGCCCGGTTTAACAGTGCCATGCCAATCTTTGTCAATCACGAACAGAGGTACAAGGTTTAAAGTGTGCGCTGTGTTGGGTGTGCCGTCTTCATTCACCATATAGTCGGCATTACCATGGTCTGCAGTTAAAAACACCGTATAGCCATGCTCCACGGCGGCAGTAACTACGCGCTTTACACATGCATCTACTGTTTCAACTGCTTTAATTACTGCGCTCCAAACACCCGTATGGCCTACCATATCGGCATTGGCATAGTTAAGGCAAATAAAATCGGCGCTTTCTGCCTCAATCTCCGGCACTAGTTTATCAGTAAGTTCTTTCGCGCTCATTTCAGGCTGCAGGTCGTATGTGGCAACTTTAGGTGAAGGCGCCAATATCCTGCTTTCACCCTCAAAAGGCTTTTCCCTTCCACCGCTGAAAAAGAAGGTAACATGGGGGTACTTTTCCGTTTCGGCAATACGTATTTGCTTTTTACCGTTCTGCTCCAGTACCTCGCCGAGTGTATTGTTAAGGTTATCTGTTTCAAAAATTACATGCACATCTTTAAATGTTTTATCGTACTCCGTCATGGTAGTATAATAAAGCTTTAACGTATGCATGCCAAGGTCCGCGTGGTCTTCTTGCGTAAGTACGTGGGTAATTTCGCGGCAGCGGTCAGTACGAAAGTTAAAACATATCACTGCGTCCCCGTCTTTAATGGTAGCAAGGGGTTGCTGTCCCTCATCCACTATAACAGTGGGTTTTATAAATTCATCCGTAATGTCTGCGGCATAAGATTGTTCCATCGCAGCAATAGCATCAGTGGCCTTTTGGCCTTCACCTTTAACAAGGGCATCATATGCTAGTTTTACACGCTCCCAGCGCTTATCCCTGTCCATGGCATAATAGCGGCCGCTTACCGTAGCAATTTTGCCCACAGAAGTATTTAAAAAACCCTGCAGGTCTGTAATAAAACCCAGGCCGCTTTTAGGGTCAGTATCCCTGCCGTCAGTAAACGCGTGTATATATACTTCGCTTAAGCCCTGCTCTTTACATGTATCACAAATAGCCTTCAGATGTTTTGTGTGGCTGTGTACACCGCCATCGCTAACAAGCCCCAGCAAATGCAGCGGTTTGTTATTTGTTTTGGCATAGTTAATGGCCGCCAGCAAATGTTCGTTTTTGGCAAAGCTGCCATCGCGTACCGCTACGTTAATGCGCTGCAGCTCCTGGTACACTATACGCCCAGCGCCAAGGTTAAGGTGCCCTACTTCGCTGTTGCCCATTTGACCATCAGGCAGTCCTACGGCTTCGCCGCAGGTAACCAGTGTGGTATTGGGATATTTTGCATAAAGGGATGATACAAAGGGTACATTGGCGTTTTGTATAGCGTCTGCCGATTTTACTTTGCCAAGGCCCCAGCCGTCCATAATTATCAATATAACTTTCTTCGTTTTCATGCCCTAAAGCTACGTTAATTTATGTTTTTAGGGGCTTTGCGGCCGGGTTACCATTAAACTTTAGCGTAAATTGCAGTGTCATATACAGAAGATAACAATTTGACAATGAAAAAACTATTATTAATAGCGGCTTTGGCAATAGCGTCAGTATCATTTGCCCAGGCCAACAGTAAGGATGAAGTTGTTAATGCGCTTAAAAGTGGCGACGTGGCATCGTTTAACAACTATTTTGACAATACCGTTGATGTAAAGCTGCCCGACAAGGCAGAAGCCAAAAATGTTGAAAAAGGCCAGGCAGGCAATATTGTAAAAGATTTTTACAAACAAAATGGTATAAAAGGTTTTGATTTAACCTCAGAACGCGCTATGGGCGGTACCATGTATATGGCAGGCAAATTAACCGGCGGCGCAAAAGAATATAACTTAACGGTAATGCTGAAGGATAAAGACAGCAAGCTATCTGTTATTACCGTGCGAATAAATTAGGCTTCTATAGATTGCATGGCAAGTCCCGCTTTTTTGTAAAGAGCGGGATTTTTTATGCCCTGCCTAAAGTCATAAAAAACAAACCCTGTATTTACCTACCTTTGCAGCCGTGCTGAATGTTGAGGTATTATACCGTTATATAGCAACGCTGCTCATACTTTTTGTGTTTTTTGCACAAACTTTTACTAATGCAATTATAGTGGGTAATTATTACCTTAACACCAGCGCCTACGCAAAAAACTGCGAAAACAAAGATAAACCCTGGATGCATTGCAATGGTAAATGCCAGTTAAGCAAGCAATTGCAGCAGGAAAACAAGAAAGACCAGGAAAACCCCGAAAGAAAGGCTGATAATAAAAATGAAATAACACTTTCTTCAAAATCTTTTTTTGCCAGTGTGCATTGCCCGTGTAATATTACGGCTGACAAAATGTACATATTGCCTCGTTGCATAGGTAATGCTACTGACCGCGCCATGGCTATTTTTCATCCCCCGCAGACTTAACCCAGGCGTCTAATTCTATTTTCTAAATTTTCTTATTGTAAACAGCCTGCGTACGCGCAGGTATGTTTAGCGTATGTGTTTACCTGGTATAACGTGCCCGTATTGCCACGGGCCAAAAAATATTTGTAATGAAAAAACTTTTTCTGTCTTTTATACTCGTATTATTTGTTTCAGCAAGTTATGCCTGCCCGTTTTGCGGTTGCGGCGGCGGTAATCTTTACATGGGCCTCCTGCCCGATTTTCAGCATGGTTTTGTGGGCGTGCGTTATCATTATTCGCAGTACCATACGGTACTGTTGAGCGACCCCTCGCAATACAGCACCAATTATTATAATAGTATAGAATTGTGGGGTGGTTATAGTATAAGCAAAAAAATACAATTGCTGGCATTTGTGCCTTATTACAGCAACAAACAGGTTGATGACGACGGCACAACAACCCCAAGCGGCATGGGCGATATTTCGCTGCTTGCGCAGTACCGTGTTTTTAGCGTTACATCGTTGTCGCCTAACAAAAGAGTGATACAACAGCAAATGTGGCTGGGCGGCGGTGTAAAGCTTGCCACCGGTAATTTTAATCTTGACCTTAGCGACCCCGATGTTACCGTTGCCGATATAAACGCGCAGCTTGGCACAGGCAGTACAGACTTTTTATTAAACGGCTTTTATAGTGTGCGTATTGAAAATTTTGGCATAAATGCCGATGCCAATTACAAAATTAGTACAGTAAACAGGCAGGGTTATAAATACGGAAACAGGTTTACAGGTACACTTATTGCCTACTATCGCATGGGTAAACCAACGTTTTCTGTATCGCCAAATGCTGGGCTGGGGTATGAAAATGTGCAGGGCAACCTGCTTAATAAAGATAAAGTGCAGTATACCGGCAGCAATGTAACCAATGCTATTGCAGGGGTTGAGTTTAATTTTAAAAAAATAGGGGTTGGGTTAAATGCGCAATTGCCTTTGGCGCAAAACTTTGCCGAAGGCCAAACAAAGCTTAAGGTTAAAACTATGGCACATGTAACCTTTGGGTTTTAAAATTGACGACACTTTAAACTTTATACTACTAGAAATATGGCACAGCATTTTAGCACTGATGCAGACCGCAGCATAGCACTTAAGCGGTCGCGGGTACTTGTACTTATTATTTTGTCAATTGTTTTGTTGCTGATGGGTTACTGCCTTTGGGCTGTGATAAAATAAGCACAGGCGGGTATATAACATTCTTGGCATAATAGCCATTTGCGGTATATCTTTACCCATCTCACAAAATGCTTTGGTATGAAAAAAATTGTTGTACTGTTTATTTGTTTTATTGCATCAATGAATGTTTTTGCACAGCAGGGTTACGTGCCTTCTACCAGCAATATTGAGGCCCGTAAATGGTTTGCCGATGCAAGGTTTGGTTTGTTTATTCATTGGGGGCCATTCAGCATACCGGGTTCGGGCGAATGGGTAATGAACGACCGTAATATTACCGTTAAAAATTACACCCGGTTGATGGACTTTTTTAATCCCATTGAATTTAATGCGCACGATTGGGTGGCCATGGCTAAAAACGCAGGTATGAAATATATTACCCTTATTACCCGCCACCATGATGGCTTCAGTATGTGGGACACGAAGTATTCAGACTTTAATATTATGAATTCGCCCTATCATAAAGACATTGTGAAGATGATTGCAGATGAATGTCATAAGCAGGGTATAAAACTGTTTTTATACTATTCGCTGCTTGACTGGCGGCGTGATGATTACTCGTACTGGACAGGCCGCACCGGCCAGGGAACAGGCAGAACGGTGCATGGCAAATGGGAAGATTATATACAGTTTATGAAAAACCAATTAACGGAACTGCTGACCAACTACGGCGAAATTGCCGGTATTTGGTTTGACGGTTACTGGGATCAGACAGCCCCGGAAGGGGCTGCTGACCGCAGCCCGCGTGTAGACTGGCATTTAGGAGAAATTTACGGGTTGATACATAAGCTGCAGCCACAATGTTTGATAGGCAATAACCACCACCTTACCCCCTTTCCGGGAGAAGACTTCCAAATGTTTGAAAAGGATTTGCCGGGAGAAAATAAATCAGGCCTCAGCTATCAAAAACCGTCTGAGCAATTACCGCTGGAAACCTGCGAAACCATTAATAATTCATGGGGTTTTAATATCACCGATACATCGTACAAATCACCCGAACAGTTAGTACATTACCTGGTGAAGGCCAGCGGGCTTGGCGCTAATTTTTTGCTTAACATAGGGCCTATGCCTAACGGCGTGGTTCAGCCCGAGTTTAAAGAGAGGCTGGCGTTTGTGGGTAACTGGTTAAAAACATACGGTGAGAGCGTGTATAATACCACAGCTGGATATATGCACCCGCAGGGGTGGGGATGTATTACGGAGAAACCGGGTAAAATGTACGTGCATGTTTTTGCAAAAAATAACCAGCCGGTTGTGTTGCAAAATTTTCCATATAAAAATATTAAAAAGGCATACTTGCTTAAAAACGGGGCGGCTGTACAGGCGGCTTTGGTAAATGGCAACGCAACAATAACACCCATGCCACGTGATGGTGCCGAGCCTGATGAAGTAATTGTGCTTGATGTTGCGGGATAATAATATTTTGAAAATACTTTATATAAATGCAGGCAACGTTATAATTGCTTTAAATACAACTGCATTTATTATAGTTGTTGAGAAATATTTTCTAATATTGGTGTATGATCTTGCAATTATGCGGAATTTTTATTTTGGCTTTTGCCACCGGCTACATTTTGGGCGATGTGCCGTTGCAGATGCTTAAAAAAAGGGCCGCTTTGCGAAAGAAAAAAAAGGCGGCTGAAGCCTCGCAAAAACAGGCAGAAGCAGAAAATCTTAATTGATCCCCTGAAAAATTTATTTGGCATTTGCTCCCGGCAGTTAACAGGTAAAGAATAAAGTTCTTTTTCTTGTTAACTGTTTTTATTTTACAGCCATGATTATTGTCATACAATGTAAAGATAAAGTTGGCCTTGTGGCGGCTATATCTGGCCTGCTTGCAGACCAAGGAATAAATATCGTCTCC
This sequence comes from Chitinophagaceae bacterium, assembly GCA_035550215.1. GTDB lineage: Bacteria > Bacteroidota > Bacteroidia > Chitinophagales > Chitinophagaceae > JABDFW01. Next base: position 86,985 of record DASZPM010000031.1, read on the forward strand.
ATGCGCGAGTATGTTGACATTGCCGAAGAGCTTTTTTTTGCCCGGCTGGAAGTACAAACGGAGGATGGCACCGAAATATTACAACAAAAATTACTGGCTGTATTACCGCCAGCGGCAAAGGTGCATGTTAACCCCCAACCGGAAAAAAAACTGGTGGTGCTGGTTACCAAAGAATACCATTGCCTGGGTGATATACTGGTGCGTAACCACTTTAAAACATTGGGCGCATCGGTTCAGTGTGTTGTGGGCAACCACCCGGTTTTGTCAGATATATGCCGGCGTTTTGAAATACCTTTTCACTTTATAAGCCATGAAGAGAAAACAAAGGAAATGTTTGAAACGGATATTCTATCCTGTATAAGCAATTATGAATTTGATTATATAGCGCTGGCAAAATTTATGCGTGTACTCTCGCCGCAGTTTATTGCCGCTTTTCCCGGGCAAATCATCAACATACACCATTCTTTTCTTCCGGCATTTATTGGCGCCAATCCTTATAAAAAGGCATTTGACCGCGGGGTAAAGCTAATTGGCGCTACAGCCCACTTTGTAACGAACGACCTTGACGAAGGCCCCATCGTCGCACAGCAAATTATACCGGTAACACATACCTATACTGCCGCTGACATGATGCGCGCCGGTAAAGAAATTGAAACTGCTGTTTTTGCCCGTGCATTGCAACTGGTGTTTGAAGACCGCGTGTTTGTGTACAAAAACAAAACAGTGGTGTTTGAGTAGCGCTGACGTTATATTGAATTAAACAGCGGCGTAAAAATTGAACAGACCCTTGCAGGCTTTCCAGTCACAATTGCCTAATTTCACCACTCAAAAAATAAGCACAGAGATGTTACGCACTATTGTATGTATTGCCGGCTTTGCATGTATTGTAAATGGGTACAGCCAGTCAAACCCACAAAATATTACGTCGAATTATAACCCACAGGAAGTTTTTGCGCCGTTGTCGTACAACGGCAATGGTTCTGCATTTCGTTCTGCTAATGGTGCGCCTTCTCCCAAATACTGGCAAAACCGCGCCGGTTATACTATAGCGGCAACGCTGGATACCATGGCGAAAACATTAACTGCAAAAGAAACCATACACTATGTAAACAACAGCCCTGATACGCTTCATTCATTATGGTTATATGTTGAACAAAACACCTACCGTGATGATGCGCGCAGCAATTATTTTTCCCGTTTTTCGAGCACGCAGCATACAACAGGCTACCAGTTGGCATCCATTGAAATTGAGATAAATGACAAAACAACGCCTGCCGATTATATTATTACCGATACCCGTATGCAAATCCGGTTAAAGCAAGCGTTGGCCGGGGGCGGAGGAAAGATTGCCATACATATCAATTACTCATACAATATACCCGGGGCTTTTGGAAACCGCACCGATTATACAGACACAAAAAACGGGAAGATATTCGAGATAGCGCAATGGTACCCGCGTATGTGCGTGTATGATGATTTGGAAGGATGGAGCACATTGCCCTTTTTAGGCAGCGGTGAGTTTTATTGTGAGTACGGGGATTATGATTATACGGTAACGGCGCCATGGGATATGATAGTGGCAGGCAGCGGTGAATTGCAAAACCCTTCAGCAGTGTTAACTGCAAAAGAAATGGCACGGCTTGCACAGGCACGCGCAAGCGACAAAACAGTGATGATTCGCTCTGCTGAAGAGGTAGGTGACCCCGCCAGCAGGCCGGTACAGCATGGTAACCTCACCTGGCATTACACTATGAAGAACACACGGGATGTAGCCTTTGGCGCATCGAAAGCGTATGTATGGGATGCTGCTAAGGTTAACCTGCCAAATGGAAAAAAGTGCCTCGCCATGTCAGTATATCCTGCGGAGAGCGTGGGTGATAATGCCTGGGGTCGGGCTACGGAGTATTTAAAAAAATCTATTGAATATTTTTCAGAAACATGGTACATATATCCCTATCCCGTAGCTATTAATGAAGCCGGTATTGCGGGAGGTATGGAGTATCCCGGAATTGTATTTGACGGCATTACCGATAAGGGCAAAGAACTTTTTTGGGTAACAGCCCATGAAATAGGGCATAACTGGTTCCCGATGATAGTAGGTTCTGACGAGCGACGCTATGCGTTTATGGACGAGGGGTTTAATACATTTATTGATGTGTACGCTTCAGATGTTATTAATAACGGCGAGTTTGCTCCAAAGCGCGATGGAGAGTATGCACCCAAGGGCGGCAACCCTGCTGACGAAATTTTGCCTTATTTAAGTGACCCCAATGCTCCAACACTGATGGTTAGGGCGGATGCAGTGACGGAAAAATACCGGCATCCCATGGAATACTTTAAGCCTGCATTTGGTTTAGTGTTACTGCGGGAGTCAATTCTTGGGCATGACCGGTTTGACTATGCTTTCAAGCGTTATATTCAAAACTGGGCATATAAACACCCGGCGCCGTATGACTTTTTTAATACCATAAATAATGAAGCCGGTGAAGACCTTTCCTGGTTTTGGAGGGAGTGGTTTTTTAATAACTGGACGCTTGACCAGGCCGTGTTAGGCGTAAAGTACGTAAGCAACAATCCTGCAAAAGGCGCATTAATAACCATAGCCAACCTGCAAAAAATGGCCATGCCTGTAACGCTTGAAATTGAGCTGAAAGACGGCACTAAAAAAGAAATGGAGTTGCCGGTTGAAACATGGCTGCAGGCACAGGAACAAACCATACGGGTGGAGGCTACGCAGGAGATAAAGTCTGTAACGATTGACCCTAAACACATGCTGCCTGATGAAAACCGGGCAAATAACGTTTGGAAATAACAGTGACCCTGGCGTATAGTAAATAAGCCGGGCGGGATTGTATCTTTCCGCCTGTAACATTGCGCGATTTTCATCGTTGTATGTTGCTATCTTAATTGCATAAACAAAAGCCTCATTATGAAAAAAATATTCTTCGCCCTGTTGGTAACCTTGCTGGCAGCAGGGGCGCACGCGCAACTTGCCAACACCAAATGGAAAACAACGCTTAAGTTAGATAACCCGCTTGATGTAGTATTTGAATTTGGAAAGGATACACTGAATGTTAATGCTGTTGCAGACGGCAGCCTTGTAGAAACCATGGTGTATTCAGTAAAAGACAGTGTGCTGACAATTCAAAAAACCAGCGGCCAGAGTGATTGCGACGGCTCAACCATCGGGAAGTATAAATTTGAAATGAAGGACAGCAATACCATCCTGATAACGCTGGTATCAGACGACTGCACCGACAGGTCGCAGGTATTGGATGGAGAGACCTGGGTGAAAGGGTAGCGCTGTGTTCGGGAAGTATGCCCGGCTAAGGAAACTTCCTGAAAAAAGTGTACCTGAGTATAATTTCCAAAACAAGCGCGATGATGCCTGCCAGTACGAGCGGAAGAAATTCGTCAACGGCCCGCTCGTAAGTGGTCACCTGTATTTTGGACTTTTCAAGCTGGTTTATGCTGGTGTAAATTTTTTGCAGGGCATCTTTGTCTGTTGCATGAAAATATTGGCCGCCTGTTGAACTTGCAAGGTTTTGCAGCAGGTTCTCGTTAAATTCCATTTTACGCGTTTCGGTTACCGCGCCCAAAGGGCCGTTTACTACCTCCTGTATTTCCCCCTCGGTCCCAACACCGATGGTGTAAACTTTAATATGGTATAATTTAGCCATATCCCTGGCCAGGTCTGGAGGGATGGTACCGCCAAAATCAACCCCGTCGGTAAGTAAAATTACTATCTTGGTTTTGGCTGTGCTGTTTCTCAGTCTGTCCACGCTGGTAGCCAAACCTGAGCCAATGGCAGTGCCCTCATCCTGCAAATAGCCACTTTGAATGTTTTCAATTTGGTTAAGTACTGTAACATGGTCGGTAGTTATAGGGCAAAGTGTAAAACTCAGGTTGCTGAAAATAACTATACCAATCCTGTCACCGGGCCGGTTTTTCACAAATTCTTCGGCCACTTCTTTTGATGCCTCAAGCCTGTTGGGTTGAAAATCTTTCGAGGTCATGCTGCCGCTTATATCAAAGCAGAGCACTATATCAATGCCTTGACCTTCAGTCAAATCTTCCGAAAATTTCCGTTGTGGCCGGGCAAGCGCTACTACAAAGAAAATAATTGCCAGGCACCTTAATACAAATAGCGTGTGGCGGGTTATAGTTTTAAAACTGCTGGTACCCTGTACAAAATGCGTTGTAGTAATCAGCATTGATGCATGCAGCCGCGTATTGCGCCTTATATACTCAATTACCAGTATTGGCACCAGCAATAAAGCGCCTAATACCCATGGGTACGCAAAAGTTGTATGTTGCCACCACTCAGTTAACATGTTTTTTAGCCAGTTGTATTTGCGAATCGATATATTTTAAAACAAGCGCCGCCAGCTTCAGTGCCTCGTCAGCCTGCTCATTACCGGGCTTGTACTTTGCAAACTTAGCCGAATCAATAAGCTGCAGCAGCTGTAAATAACGCTCTTTTACCGTTTTATCGGTTAAATAAATATTTAATATGGGCAAAAGTTCATCACTTGTCAGGTGCATGGCATCCACAGGCATACGTGCTGCACAATATTCGCGGCATATAACATCCAGCTTTATAAAGAACAATTTTATTTGCCCTTTGCCGGGCAGCGCTTCTTCATCCAGTTCACTTATTTTAAACAATGCTTCTTCCAGCGGCTGCCTGGTGCTTTTTACCGGTTTTGGTGAGGCGGCTGGTTTTCCCTTGCGCCGCACCAAAAGAATAATCAAAACCGTAATTATCACTATTGAAATACCCGCTGCCACCAGTAGGGTATAATCCGTTTGTTTTGGGACATCAAGAATATCCTTTATATCGTGGTAATCCTTTAAACCGGAAACATCAACGGGTAACACCTGCAAAAAAACGCTGTCAGGTTTCAGGGTTGTTTTTTTACCGGTTGTTCTATCCTGTATTATGATTGGCTGTAAAGGGATGGCCCATCTTCCCGAGTCAAAGGATGTGATGGTGAGCCTTTGAATATAAGTGGTTAAGCCGTCAACGTCAACAGTATCAGGCAAGTCCTTTTTTATGATGGAAAGATGACCGACAGAATCAGGAAAAGTAAACCAGTTGGTAAGAAAGGATGTGCGGGCATCAACATCCGCTGCTTTTAGTGTTAAAACCACCTGCTCCCCAATAACCACCTTGTCCCGGTCAAGAAAAGCCGATACCTGCTGGCAAAAAACGTTATTGAACGACAGGCCTGCAAACAGGACGAGCGCCAGGAGTTTATACGATAAACGCATACTGGTTTTTACAACCTCTCCTGCCCTAATTGCCGGGGCAGGCAGGCATTTTTTGCTGTTGTTCATGCCCTTTTAATAAAAAATTCCTGCAAAGCTTTTACATAATCTTCGCCGGTGGCCAGTTGTATCAGGTCGGCACCCGCATTTCTGAAAGTTAACCTGGCGTCGTCCATTATCTGCGTAAATTGCCGGCTATATTTAACCCGTGTAAAAGCGTCGCTTGTGTCCAGCCATATTGTTTTGCCTGTTTCGGCGTCGTGTACCTCTATCATTCCAACAGCGGGCAATTGTGCATCTTTTTTATCAAATACCTGTACGCCAATTACATCATGCCGCCTGGCAGCCACCCTGAGCGCATCGTGATAGCCGGCATCGGCAAAGTCGCTCAGGATAAACACTATGCTTTTATGGCGGGAGGTGTTATTTAAAAACTGCAGCGCCTTTTCAATATTGGTTTCTGCCGAACGCGGGCGAAATGTAAGCATCTCCCGCACCATATACAATACGTGGTTCCGGCCCTTTTTGGCAGGTATATATTTTTCAACCCGGTCACTAAAGAATATCAACCCTGCTTTGTCATTATTGCTTATGGCTGAAAAAGCCAGTACAGCGCAAATTTCGGTAATCAGGTCTTTTTTTGTTTGCCGGTAAGTGCCAAACATACTGCTGGCGCTTACATCAATTAGCAGGTAAACCGATAACTCTCTTTCTTCTTCAAATAACTTACTGTAAGTGTTATTCATCCTGGCAGAAGTATTCCAGTCAATAAAACGAATGTCATCACCCGGCTGGTATTCTCTCACCTCTTTAAAAGACATACCCTTTCCTTTAAAAGCCGTATGATATTCACCTGTAAATAAATGGTTTGTAAGGCGTTTGCTTTTAATTTCCAGCTCCCGTACCTTTTTTAATATATCGGTTGTTGTCATTTATTGTATGCCGCGGTTGAATGTTAAACAGTTACAAATGCCTGTAAGCAACATTTGTTCCAATATTTCAGCCAAATTACGAAGCTAACTAAATTAACCGTTTAGTAACTGCTGTTATTAAGGCAGGAATAGTTAAAAATAAAACCCCTGCTGGTTTTACCGGTATAAATTGTTGACGCAAGAGATTAAGCATTAACAGGCACCGAGTGCACCGCATCGCTCATTTCCCTGATAAGTGAAGCATCTTTTTCAATAGCATTGCCTACAACAATAACGTCTGCGCCTGCGCGGCAGTTGCGGTAGGCCTTTTCGGGCTCTGTTATGCCGCCGCCTATTATAAGCGGAGCTTCAATATGCGAAGAAACTTTTTCAATCATTGTTTCAGTTATGGGGCGTTTTGCACCGCTGCCGGCATCCATATAAATAACTTTCATACCCAGCATTTCACCGGCCATGGCCGTGCACATGGATATTTCATTCTTATCTGCGGGTATAGGCGCGGCGTTGGATATATACGACACCGTGGTAGGTGCGCCCCCGTCGATAACCATGTACCCGGTAGGTATTATTTCAAGCCCGCTTTGTTTTACAAAAGGGGCGCTTATAACATGCTGCCCGATAAGCAATTCAGGGTTGCGGCCGGATATTAGTGATAAATACAATAATGCGTCGGCATATTTGCTAACCTGCGATGGTGCACCGGGAAAAATGATTACCGGTATATTGCATAAGGCCTTGATTTGACGGATACAATCATCAAGAGTGTTAGAAATAACCAAACTGCCCCCTACAAAAAAATAGTCTGCTTTTGCATCTGCAGCCAGTGACGCCAGTTGTTCAATCTTGTTCAAATCCACCTTATCGGGATCAATCAGCACCGCAAATGACCGTCTGCCATGGCTTTTTCTTTCGGTTAATTGATGGTATAGCTTCTGCTTCATGCAAATGATTAACTGTTAAATGGTGCTTATTTGCAAAAATGCAAAAAAGTTTTCTTTTTTCGGGGGATATTTTAACTAAATGCGCAAAAACCTTTTATTAATACAAACATAGTAATTAAAACTTCAGTTGCTTGTATTGCTCCTGACTTTGCCGTATGCAAATTGATTGCAGTCGTAGCGCGGCAAAGCGGTTTTCCTGCTTACCAGGTCGCTTTCTTCAATATCTCTCGGCTCAACATTAAAACTGCAGGAAACTTTGTTTTCATTCAATATTTGTTCAGTTTCTGTTGTAAAGGAATGAAAACCGCCGTATGGATAACAAAAGCTTTTTATTTCCGGCTGCCCCAGCACGCCCGATAACCAGTTGAACGAACCTTCTATCTCCTCACGTTGTTGCACGCTGCTTAGCTTACTTAAAACAGGATGGCTAATAGTGTGGCTACCAATTATCATGCCCATGTGCTGCATTTCTGCCAATTCCGGTGGCGCCACATAAAATTCAGCCGCAAGTGCTTCTTCATTTCCATAATATGACGTTATTAAACCCTCAAGTATTGCGTCCCGGTATTTGTAATCTATAAAATAGTTCAGCATTTTTTTTACACTAAGGCTATAATCGTCATTTAGTTGCCTTGTATAAGTAAGTTCTGTAAATTCCCTCCTGTTTTTGTCAACAAGCATATCTTCACTTATTACGCTCTGCAACGCCCCGTAAATTTCTTTGCCTCCAAAACGGCCCAGCAGCATGTGAATGCGGTGTACATCCAGCAATTTGCCGGATTGATGTATTCCAGTACATACGAAGAAAAGTGCCCAAAGGTTCCTCCGGGCCAGTTCCGGCGCAACAAAGTTGTAATGGTCTTTAACACCGTCATCAAACGTTAAAACAATACCCTTTGCCGGCTTGCCACTGTTTAAAGACGCCAGAAAATCTTCTTTTGAAACAAAGCCATATTCCTTTTCAAAAAAGTCAAGTTGCTTTATAAAATCATCAAGGTGCAGGTATTTAAAATCAGGCAGGGTTTTATCCTCGGGCCTCACGTAGTGATACATTATAGCCTTCATACACTAAATTTAAACAAAAATCCTGCTTTTATGCTACATTAGGTTGAGAAAATCATTGATATTGTGCCTATGAACTTTTTGCAGCTTAAAAAAAATGCTAAAAAAGATTTTTCCAAATATGCACATACCCGCATTAAGGTTGCCGTTTTGGGGGATACGCCAACACAACTTTTAACCACTTCTCTTATTGGTTATGGTTTTGAGGAGGGTGTGAGTTTTGAAATATACGAAGCTGAATATCAACAGGCTGTAAGGGAGATAATGAACGCTTCTTCTTCACTGTATTCATTTGATGCTGCTTTCATTATTATTTTTTTTGCTGCTGAAGAGCTGTATAAAAAATTTGCATTAACGCCGTTAAGTAAAAGGCCGCAATTTGCACAAAAGCAAATTGAATTGTACGAAACATTGGTCGCGGCAATTGAAGCTAATACCACAAGCAAAGTAATATTGTTTAACTTTTGGCAGGTACCTGATAACGTGTTTGGAAACTTTGGTAATAAAACGCAATATTCATTCACTTACCAGTTACGCGCCATAAATATGGGTATTATGCAGATGGCGGCCAATCAAAAAAATCTTTTTGTGCTGGATGTGGACAGTCTTCAAAATCAGCAAGGGTATAATGCGCGCCTTAACAAGGCGGTATATGTAAATACCGGTATTGTAACCAATCCCGATTTTTTGGTGCCTGTAGCGCAAAATATTACCCGTATAATACTTTCTGTAACAGGCAGGTTTTATAAATGCCTTATTGTTGACATGGATAATACACTTTGGGGTGGCGTTATAGGTGACGACGGGATAGATAACATTCAAATAGGAAACCTGGGCATTGGGAAAGCCTATACCGACCTGCAATTGTGGATTAAGCAGCTAAATCAAAGGGGCGTAATTATAGCGGTGTGCAGCAAAAACGAGGAAAGCACAGTAAAAGAAGTTTTTGAAAAACACCCCGATATGCAATTGCGTATGGATGATATAGCCTTTTTTGCCGTTAATTGGGACAACAAGGCAGATAACATACGTTTAATACAGGCAGCCCTGAATATTAGCTTTGACAGCATGGTGTTTATTGACGACAATCCTTTTGAAAGAAACTTGGTAAGAAAGGAATTGCCGGAGGTTTGTGTGCCGGAGTTGCCGGGAGACCCGGCGGGATATGCCGGGTTTTTGCAGGAATTGAACCTGTTTGAAACGGCTTCCTTTACCATTGAAGACACTGTGCGTAATGAACAATATAAAAAAGAAGCGGAACGGGTTAAGGCAAAGCAAATATTTACCAACGAGGATGAATACCTTGCAAACCTTGATATGAAAGCCATTGTTGGCAGGTTTAATAGCTTTAATATTCCCCGCCTGGCACAATTGTCCCAGCGCTCAAACCAGTTTAACCTTCGCACGGTACGGTACACAGAAAAGGATATTGAAGCGCTGGCAACCGACAGCAATTACATGGTTTTTGATTTTTCATTGAAAGATAAATTTGGCGATAACGGGCTTGTTAGCATGGTAGTGCTTAAAAAACAGGAAAACGGTTTTTTTATTGAAAACTGGTTAATGAGCTGCCGGGTTTTAAAAAGAAGCCTCGAAAACTTTGTTTTAAATACGCTTGTTGAGCATGCCATAAAAGAGAATGTGTTGTTATTTACGGGGGAGTATTTGCCGACTGTTAAAAACGCCATGGTAAAAGACTTCTACCCGTCACTTGGGTTTATCCCGGCGGGTAATAATCTTTGGCAGCTAAATTTGAATAATTTTACACCACTAAAAACTTTTATTAAAGAAAGGGCATGACAAACAAGGAAATTTTGGAGCAGGTAGAGCAGGTATTAAAAGAAGAGCTTGATAATGCGGATATTGTGGTTACACCAAAAACAGTTGCCGATGATATTGAAGAATGGGATTCGCTGGCTAATATACAGGTGATAATAGGCCTTGAAAGGAAATTTGGAATAAAGTTTACAGCATGGCAGGTAAACGGGTTTAAAAACGTTGGAGAAATTTGTGAATGCATACAATCAGCCCAGGGCTAACATACCATCATACGGCTATTTTGGTTAAAGATATACAGGCCGGTATAACGGCCTATAAGGAGGTGTTTGGAGAAGCCGCCATTTCGCCGGTTTTTCCCATTTCTTCGCAACAGGTATACGTATGTTTTGTAAATACCGGCAGCGGCGCCCACCTGGAACTGGTGCAGCCTTTTTTGGAAAGTAATGCGTTTGATGCCTATTTTAAGCGAAACATCCAGTACTACCACATTGCTTATACAACACCCGCGTTTGACAGTACAATCCAACAGCTAACATCGGGCAATTATAAACTCATCAATACCTTTAATTCGGAGGCTTTTAATAACAGGCGGTGCGCGTTCCTTGTATCCGGGTTAGCGCATTTAATAGAAATTATCGAAACCTGATATAAGGCATGGAAATAAGAGCAGCTACAATAACAGATTGGCCCTTGTTACAGTCGTTTTACATGTCTGTTTATAAGGCTGGCCACCCCCTGCAAAACAGGCAGTTCTGGCAATGGCAGTTTGGCAATCCCCGGTTTGGGCAGGCTTTTATTGCTATAGATAACGGGCACATAGCCGGGCATTTGGGTGTTGCCCTTTCTGATGGATTTGCATGGCATATAAATTTATACGTACTGCAGCAGTACAGGCATAGCAATATAGCTCTGTCGTTGATTAGTGAGGCTGATAACCTTGGCGCGCCGGGCAATATAAATGCCAACGCAGACGCTGTAAAGCTGTACCGGTTGCTGGGCTGGTATCACTATACAAACCTTGTAAGGATGACGCTGGTTAACCCCGGCATAGATGCGGTTAACCTTGACAGCTTGCTTGAGAGTATAAGTGTTGAGGGTGAATTTAAAACCCCCGCAGGGCATTATTGGGAGCAACCCGGCTTACAGGGGGTGCTGATGGACGACGGGTCTCAGGCTGTTTTGCAGCCATCTGTGGGCGCTATAAGATTTGCAACGCTTGCTAATTCAAAAAAGGCTGTTGAGCAGGCATGGCAGCTTGGGTTTAAGTGGGCTGATTATATCACGTCATTTAATAACCCATTACTTGCCAGGCTGGAAAGGCAGGGCTGGCAAACAGATATTCAAAGTAATATTCCCTGGTTGCTGAACCCGGTGGTGAAAAAACGTATTTCCAACATCAGTTTTCTTACCAAAGACCCTATCACTATTGATTTTTATGTAAACCGCACCCATTCTGATATTGGCCGTGTTGGGTCTTTGCCTATTTAACAATTTTCTGCCAATAAATTCCGGTTTTTGAGGTAAATTGTTATCTACATTATGTGCAAAAACCTGCAAAAGCAATGTGGGTACGGCATAAGGCAAATTTCCACTTACTTTTCAACAGGCTGTGCATATTTCAGGGGTTGTTTTTTGCGTTGAGATAAATATTTTCGTTTTCCGCTTAACATTTAGGTAATACTAACGGGGGCAAAAAACAAATCTTCTAACACATTAAAATAAATTTATTATGGCTCAACCTAAGAAGGGCTTGCACTTCCAACGCCGCTTTACCAAAGATGGTACAACACCTTTTGACCAGTTTGAATACGATTACCGCACCAGCGTTATACGCAATCCCAATGGGGAAGTGGTGTTTGAGATGAACAATGTGGAGGTTCCCAAACAGTGGAGCCAGATTGCTACTGATATACTGGCACAAAAGTATTTTCGTAAAGCAGGCGTTCCGCAGCCCGACGGCAGCCTTGGCCGTGAAACCAGCGTTAAGCAGGTAGCACACCGCATGGCCAATTGCTGGCGTGTTTGGGGTGAGCGGTATAACTATTTTGCCACAAAGCAGGACGCCCAGGTTTTTTACGACGAACTGGTTTACAGCATTTTAAACCAGGCTTGCGTACCCAATTCACCGCAATGGTTTAATACCGGCCTGCATGAAAGCTATGGCATTACCGGTAAGCCCCAGGGGCATTATTATGTGGATGCGAAGGACGGCCAGCTTAAAAAGTCTTCTAATGCATACGAAAGGCCGCAGCCCCATGCCTGCTTTATTTTAAGTGTAAGCGATGATTTGGTAAACGAAGGCGGTATTATGGATTTGTGGACACGCGAAGCCCGCATATTCAAGTACGGGTCAGGCGTGGGTACTAATTTCTCCCAGATACGCGGCGAAGGCGAAAAACTGAGCGGCGGCGGTACCAGCAGCGGTTTAATGAGCTTTTTGAAAATAGGTGACCGTGCAGCCGGAGCGATTAAATCCGGTGGCACTACACGCAGGGCTGCTAAAATGGTGTGCCTTGACCTTGACCATCCAGAGGTAATGAAATTCATTAACTGGAAAAAGGAAGAAGAAAAGAAGGTGGCCGCGCTTATTGATGCCGGTTATGACAGCAGCTACGAAGGGGAGGCTTATTTAACGGTTTCAGGCCAAAATTCCAATAACTCCGTTCGTATCCCTAACAGCTTTTTTAAAGTGCTGGAAGAAAACGGCGACTGGGAATTAAAAGCCCGTACCGATGGCCGCGTTATGAAAAAAATACCGGCCCGCGAGGTGTGGAATGAAATTTCTTATGCTGCCTGGCGCTGCGCAGACCCCGGCACCCAATACGACACTACCATAAACGAATGGCATACTTGCCCTAAAGGTGGTCGTATTAATGCATCTAACCCATGCAGTGAGTACATGTTTTTGGATAATACGGCCTGTAACCTGGCAAGCGCCAACCTGATGAAATTTTTTGATGCAGGCAACAATACATTTGATGTTGAAGGGTTTGAATATACCTGCCGCCTTTGGACGGTGGTGCTGGAAATTTCTGTATTAATGGCGCAGTTCCCGTCAAAGGAGGTAGCGCAGCTTTCTTACGATTACAGGACACTTGGTCTTGGCTATGCCAACCTCGGCACCATGCTTATGGTTAGTGGTATTGCGTACGACAGCGAGGAAGCCCGTGGAATTGCAGGCGCAATTACCGCTATACTAACCGGCATATCTTATAGAACCTCAGCCGAAATGGCCGAAATTATAGGGCCGTTTGCAAAATTTGAAGAAAACAGGGAAGACATGCTGCGTGTAATGCGCAACCACCGCGCCGCTGCATACGATGCAAATGAAGCTTACGAAGAGCTAAGTGTAAAACCCATCGGCATAAATGCCCGGTACTGCCCTGATTACCTGTTAAAGGCTGCCACCAAAGCCTGGGATGATGCCGTGCAACTGGGTGAAAAATTTGGCTACCGCAATGCGCAAACTACTGTAATTGCGCCAACCGGCACCATCGGCCTGGTGATGGATTGTGATACTACCGGCGTTGAGCCAGATTTTGCCCTGGTGAAATTTAAAAAGCTGGCAGGCGGCGGATATTTCAAAATCATCAACCAGTCTGTGCCCGCCGCGCTTAAAAATCTCGGCTACAGCCAAAAAGAAACTGATGCGATTATTAAATATGCCGTAGGTGCAGGGTCATTTGAAGGCGCGCCTTTCATCAACCCCCAAACTTTAAGTGAAAAAGGGTTTATTGCTGACGAGATAAAGAAACTGAACGATGCAGCTAAAGCTGCCTTTGAAATAAGCTTTGTATTTAACAAGTTCTCTCTTGGTGAGGCCTGTCTTGAAAGGCTGGGCTTTACTCCTGAACAATATAATGACTGGAATTTTGACCTGCTGGATGCCCTCGGCTTTACAGAAGAGCAAATTGACGCCGCAAATGACTATGTATGCGGTACGATGACTGTAGAAGGGGCGCCTTACCTTAAAACCGCGCACCTGCCGGTATTTGACTGCGCTAATAAATGCGGTAAAAAAGGTGAGCGCTACATACACGCACACGGCCACATTAAAATGATGGCAGCGGCCCAGCCGTTCCTTAGCGGGGCAATATCAAAAACCATCAACCTGCCGCATGAGGCTACCGTTGAAGAAATTTCTGACGCCTATATGCTTAGCTGGCAGTTGGGCCTTAAAGCCTGTGCATTATACCGCGACGGCAGCAAGCTTAGCCAGCCGTTGAGCAATAAAAGTGATAAAAAGAAGAAAACAGAGGATGTTACTGAGAAGAAAGAAGAAACTGCCCAGCCGCTGATTACCGAGGAAGCGCAACCCCATATTGTTGACCTCGGCAAACTTACAGTAAATGAATTGCTGGAAGAAGTGCAAAAACGCATGCAGGACTCACCTGATACACAGTTAAAACGGGCGCTATCAAGGATAGTAGAACGTAAAACACTGCCTGCAAAACGCCGCGGCTTTACACAAAAAGCCAAAGTAGGTGGGCAGGTAATATTCCTGCGCACCGGCGAATATGCCGATGGCACGCTGGGTGAAATATTTATTGACCTTGCCAAGGAAGGCAGCACCCTGCGCAGCCTGATGAACTGTTTTGCTATCTCTATTTCAGTTGGGCTGCAATATGGTGTACCGCTGGAAGAGTTTGTAGAAAAGTTTGTGTTCACCAAATTTGAACCGGCTGGTATGGTTGACCACCCGAATATTAAAACCACCACTTCGCTGGTTGACTTTGTATTCCGCGCGCTGGCGTACGAGTACCTTGGCAGAACAGACCTTGTGCATGTGCTGGATAAGCCTGAATTAGGCAATATGGGCGATGTGGATGATGTTACTTTAATAGGTAAGCCGGAACTTAGCAATTTAAGGGTATCAGCACCTGCAGCAACAGCGCCTGCCGCGCACCAGCATAAAGCCGCTAAAGCAACTGCCGTAAAAGCGGAAGTGGGCCTGGATGCGGTAAATGCAGCCGCTAAGAGCATGCAGAGCGATGCGCCTGCCTGCAATGTGTGCGGCCACATAACGTTGCGTAGCGGTACCTGCTACAAATGCCTTAATTGCGGCAACAGCATGGGCTGCAGCTAACATTGGCTTCATTGTTTGACTATAGTAAAATGTTCCGCCGCGAGGCGGGACATTTTTGTTTAAGAATGAGGCTAACGAAGTTGAAATTTTATTTAACGCCGGTGCAATTCAACTTTGTCAAACAAAACCGGGTGCCGCTACACCGGCAACTGGCAATGTGTAATTAGCAACAGCATTGTCGCTTAAAATCTCCATAAAATATATTTTATATGTAAACGTTTGTTACATTTAACGCGCAACCCGTAGTTATATGAGCAGATTTTTTGTAAGTATTTTATTTATTTTATCCGTACCGGTATCAACCTTAACCGCCCAAACAAATGATAACCAGCTTATTAATAGTGGAAAGCTTTTGGAAGACGGGCAGAAATTGTACGAAGATGGCAAGTATAAAGAAGCCATACAGGTGTATAGCCAAATATCCCGCAACGACACTAACTATTCAGATGCCCTGCACAACCTTGCGCTAAGTACTTATGGCGACAGTGATTATGATGCCAGCAGGAAGTATGCAGAACTTGGCCTTAAGCTGTTTCCCGATGAGGCCTATGATTGGTATAACCTTATCGGCAACACTTATGAGGCAGCCGGCAAAAGCGGGGAAGCAATAGGCTATTATGATAAAATTATTGCACTTAACCCCAACAGTTATATAAGCTGGTTTAATAAAGGCATCAGCTTTTATGACCAGCAAAAGTATCCTGACGCGAAAAAGTGTTTTCAGCAGGCGCTTATCATCAACCCATATTATTCGTCAGCACATTATTTTCTTGCCAAAGCATATTTGCTGGAAGGTAACCTGCCTGCTGCAATGATGGGTTATGCCACCTACCTGGCCATCAGCCCGGATGGCAGTCGTAAAAGCTATGCCGTTAATGCCCTGAATGAAATAGCCCATTTGAGCGACTCGGTAGCGGCAAAAGCAGCTAACATGCATTTTACCCGTACAGATAATTTTGAAATACAGCAGGAGATATTGACGAGCAAAATAGCCCTTGACAGGCAATATAAATTGCAAACCGATTTGGAAGACCCAATTACCCGGCAATTGCAGGTTTTATGCGAAAAACTTGAATACAATAAGAACGATACCGGGTTTTGTATGCAGTATTATGTACCGTTTTACAGGGACGTTTTCCAGCAGGGCAAGTTCAGCCAGATGATTTATTTTATGTTCAGCGGGTTTGATATTAAACAGGTACAGGATTTTGCAAAAAGGCATAAAAAAGATCTGGAGGACTTTGCAATGTATGAAGTAAACTATTATAATACCATAAAAGAAACGCAATTACTTGACATGCAGGCGCGGCAAACTGCTACTGTACATTATCTTGTTGAGAATGATATTGTAACGGGCAAAGGTGCATGGAAAGTGGTGGGCGATAGCAAGCAGTTTTATGGTCCCTGGGAGTTTTATTATGCAAACGGCAAGGTAAAATCAAAAGGCAGTTTTAACGACCAGGAAAAGAAGGAAGGCGAATGGTTTTTTTATTACAAAAGCGGGCAGTTAAAGGAGCAATCCATCTTTAGCAATGGCGAAGCTAATGGAAAAAGCACCCATTGGTTTGATAATGGAAACCTTAGCGACGAAGTAACCTATGTAAATGATAAAGAGGAGGGCGAGGAGAAAACATATTTCTATAATGGCCTGCCGCATGAGGTTTTGCAATTTAAGGACGGCAAAAAAGAAGGGCTTGTAAGGGGATATAAATCCACCGGGGAACTTAGTTATGATGCTTATTTTAAAAATGATTTACAGGATGGATCTGAAACATATTATTACCCGGACGGAAAAATTTTATCACAGGCAGAATATAAAGAAGGCAAGGTTGAAGGGCCATATAAGAAATTTGCAGAAAATGGCACTGTTATTATGCAGGGCGCTTACGCAATTGATAAAGCAGAAGGGCCTTGGAAATCCTGGTATCCTTCAGGTAAAATAAAAGAAGAGTATACATGCCAGAACGGTACCATTAACGGTGAGTATAAATATTATTTTGAGAATGGACAGGTTAGCCGCGACGGCATTTACATAGACGGAAAAGAAGACGGCAAGCAGGAATATTTTACTGAAGAAGGTAAACTGCTAAACGAAAGCACTTTTGAAAAAGGCAGGCTGCGCGAGATAAAATTCTTTGACGAAAAGGGGAATGTGCTGGCTGACAATACTACGCGCAATGGAGCGGGCACATTTACTTTTTATAACGCCTGGGGCCGGCCTGTTAGCCAGGGTAATTTTAATAAAGATGGCGAAAAGGACGGCACAGGTAAAGATTTTTACCAGGATGGCATAGTTAGTTCTGTAGCTGAATACAAAAAAGGATTATTGAACGGCATAAAGACCAACTATTTTCACAATGGCAATGTAAACGATAATCTTAATTATACAGATGATAAGGAGGATGGGTATTATACATCTTTCCACAAAAACAAAAAAAAGCGGTATGAGGGCTGGTTTGTAACCGGTGAAAGGCAGGGGGCATTTACAGAATATAACCTGTTGGGCGACTTGTATGCAAAAAGCTATTATAAAAATGATGACCTGAATGGTTATATTGAATATTATAACCCTAACGGTAAAAAGGATTATGAAAACCTGTATGATGAAGGCTGGCTGACATATATTACCCAGTTTGACAGTACAGGTAAAGTAGTAGAAGATATAGCATTGCCAAAAGGCCAGTGCGACTTTACGTATTATTATAACAATGGCAAACCGTATATAAAAGCATCATACCGCAATTACCATTTGCATGGCCGGTACGACGCATTTTATCCTGACGGGTCACCCTGTTATTTGAGGTTCTATAAACAGGGTATGCAGGACAGTTTATACAGGAAATATTATTACGGCGGTAAAGTAGAAAGCGAGGGCAAATTTGCAGATGACAAAAAACAGGGCCTTTGGAAAATATATTATAGTAACGGCCAGTTGCATTATGATGAAACCTACGTGGATGACGAATTACAGGGCAAAAGCCTTTTTTATAACGAAGACGGCACAAAGAATAAAGAATATTTTTATAAGGATAACCAGTTAGATGGTAAAACAACTATTTACGGTGATAGTAATAAAGTGGCCATAGTATTTTATTATCACGAAGGAAGGTTATTAAGCTACAGTTATGAAGGGAAAGATGGTAAATTAGTACCGGCAATACTTTTTAGCAACGAAACAGGTACCGCTACGGCTTATTACCGCAACGGCGTTAAAAGCGCGGTAATGAGTTTTATAAATGGTTATTCGGACAGTATACGAACACTTTATTTTTCCAACGGGAAAATTTTTACGCAGGGGATGCGCAGTTATGGCGATTACGAAGGGGTGCATAAGCGTTATGCCGCAAATGGGCAGTTGGTTGCCGAGGAGAATTATGCAAATGATAATTTGCACGGTCTGTCAAAATATTATTACAACAACGGCAAAATAAAAGCCGAAGAGAATTATTACAACGGCAGCGAAAATGGTTTTTGTAAATATTATGACGAAACAGGTAAGTTAAAACAAACCATGTTTTATTATTACGGCCAGTTGGAAAGTGTGCAATAAAAGAATATCAATTAAAAACGATAATTGTGAAGAAGATTTTTATACTGCTGTTTGTCTCTGCCTCTTTTCATGCGGCGCAAGCACAAACCGTGGAGCAGTTGGCGGCGCAGTTCCCCAATGATTATGCGGTAATATTAAACCATACGGAAGAGCTAAGCCTTTTTATGAAGGATGGCAAACCGCAGGGAGAAAGAAGAATAACCGTAGAGCTTTTGGCGCTGGATGATAAAGCCAATGAATTGTTAAGCCGTTACGCGGTATTTCATGGCTCATTTGACGAGGTTAAAGATTTAGAAGCATATACTAAAGTACCGGATGGCAACAGTTTCAAAAAAATTAAAGTAACGGAGATAAAAACAGAGGATGCCACCAGCCAGGAAGTATTTTATGATGATGAAAAAGAATCCTGGTTTTATTTTCCGTCATTTACCAAAGGCACCCATGCGTTTGTAAGCTATACCCAGGAGGAAACTGATGCCCATCTCCTCAGTCCCTACTATGCTTCTTCTTACCTGCCTGTCGTTCACTCCAGGTTTACTTTGAGTTTCCCTTCAGATATGCAGGTGAAATACGATGTAAAAAACGACAGCGCGCACGTAATACAGGTAACAGAAGATAACAGGGGCAGGGAACACCAGTACACTTTTGAAGCTTCCAACATCAAAAGAACAGAAAGCTTTGCAGGTGCACCCTCGTTCAGGTATTACGAGCCTCATGCCATTTTCCGCATAGCTTCTTATGAAGATGACGGTAAACAGGTAAAATTTTTAGACGATGTAAATGACCTGTACAAATGGTATTACTCTTTTGTTGGTAACCTTGACAACACAAACGACCCACAATTAAAATCACTGGCCGACAGCCTTACAGCAGGCGTTACCGACCCCGAAGAAAAAGCGCGGAGGATATATTCATGGGTGCAGCATAATATTAAATACGTGGCATTTGAAAACGGCCTGGAGGGTTTTATACCCCGCCGTGCCGCAACTGTTTGCACAAGAAGGTTTGGTGATTGCAAAGACATGGCGAGCCTGTTAACCGCCCTGTTGCAACTGTCAGGCGTTAAGGCATACTTTACATGGATAGGTACCAGGGATATTCCTTACGATTATACCGACGTGCCCCTGCCGATAACAGACAACCACATGATTGCTGCCGTGAATATTAATGATAAATGGATATTCCTGGATGGCACTGACCCTAACTGCATATTTGGTTATCCCAGCGGTTTTATACAGGGCAAGCAGGCGCTTGTAGGTATATCTGAAAACGAGTATAAACTGTTGCGTGTTCCTGAAGTGGAAAGTGAGAAAAATGGTATTGTTGACAGCACCTTTATTTCTGTTACTGATAAAGGCATATCCGGTAACAGCAGCGTGTACTACAATGGCTATTTTGGTACTGATATTAATGATAACCTGTTGTACAAGGATGAAAAGGATAAGCGGGATTTTGTTAAATCGCAAATGGGTAAGGCAAGCAATAAATTTATTTTAGGCGATTATAAGGTTAACACCATTAACCAGGAAAAGCAATTGGTTAATATACAGGCTAAGTTTGATGTGCCTGATTACAGTAAAAAGATTGCTGACGAACTATATATAAACCTTAACCTGCAAAAGTTATTTACACCGGGTTCAATTATCGACACTGCCAAAAGAAAAGTAGGCCTCGAAAATGAATTCAGGTATGATATTAAGCAATACACCATACTGGATGTGCCGGGAGATTATAAAGTGTCTTACGTGCCGAAGGATTTCTCTATAGATAACGATGTGTTTGGCTTTTCAATACACTATACACAAAAGGATGATAAAGTTATCGCCTGCCAGGAGTTGCGTAATAAAAGTCTTCTTATGCAGCCGGCGCAATTTAACGGGTGGAACAACGCAATCAAACAAATACTTACCCAATACCGTGAACAACTGGTACTGCAAAAAAAATAATATTACAAGCATGTTCAAAAAGAATAAAAGTATCCGCCTGCACGTAGTCTTAATGGTGGCTTTCGCTGCGTTTGGCGGCACGGCATTCACGCAGCAGTTTAATTATTCAACAGCAGATAATTGGGAGCAGACCCCTGCGATACATACCATAAATCCGCAATTTGATTCGTCGGCGGCTATCGGAATTCTTGACGAAAAAAAGGTTGAATATAAAGACGAAGGCAAGAATGTGGTGGTATATTCACTGCATCATGCTATTATACATATAATGGGTGACAAGGGTATTGAAATGTTTAACAAGGTGTATATACCACTTTATGAAGATGCTGAAGTTACTGATGTAAAAGCGCGCACTATTATGCCGGATGGCAAGGTTATAAATGTTGACCCTTCCAAAATAAAAGATATGGAGGAAGACGGTACCAAGTACAAGATTTTCGCGATGGATGGTGTTGAAAAGGGCTCCGAGGTTGAATATTCCTATACGGTTAAAAGGGGCTTTTATTTGTTTGGCAGCGAAATGTTTCAAAGCAGCCGCATACCCTACCAGCAGGAAACATTTTTGCTGGTAACACCACAGCGGCTGCGTTTTAGCGCAAAGGGATTTAACGGGTTTAATGTAAGCGCTGATACGGTAATAAACGACCAGAGAATAATTGCAGGCTATGCGGAGAATGTACCCGAAATGGAAGATGAGAAATATTCTTTTGGTGATAAATATCTTAAAAGAGTAGATTTCAAATTCAGTTATAACCTTTCAACAACAGGCGAAGCGGTACGTCAATACACTTGGAAAGATTTTGCCAAAAGGGCTTTTGCTGTATATACTGACTGGACGGATAAAGACCTGAAGGCTGTTGACGGTTTTATTAAACAAATCCCCATTCCCGCTGACGCAGATGAAGTGAAAAAAATACAGGTGGTGGAGGATTATGTAAAAAACAATATAAATGTTGATAAAAAGGTAGAGGGCAGTGATAAAGACCAATTGGTGGGTATCATTAAAACAAAGGCTGCCAATGAATCAAACATCGTTAAATTTTTCACAGCCATATTTGATAAGCTCGGTATTTCATACCAGGTAGTTTTTGCAGAAGAGAGAACGGGTATTTCAATAGATGAAGACCTGGAGAACTGGAACCGGGCTGAAGCAGTACTTTTCTATTTCCCCTCCTCCGGAAAATTTATCACACCGGTTGATAACGGCACGCGGTATCCCTATTTGCCGTACAACGTAATCGGTACAAGGGGATTATTTTTAAAAGGTACCGTAATAGGGAATTTTAAAACAGCCATAGGCACTTTTGATTCAATACCCATGGAGCCTTTTGAGGGGAATGCACAAAACATGGAAGTTTCAGTAAAGTTTGATGAAACGCTGGATACACTGCTGATAAGTAGTAAACAAATAATAAAGGGGTATGCCGCGCTGGAATACAGGCCTATATATGTTTTTGCCCCTAAAGACAAACAGGACGAGATTACAAAAGATATTATAAAGAATGTTGGTAACAGCATGAACATATCGAATATTAAGGTTGAGAACACTAAATTGACTGACTATACGGATAATAAACCCCTCATCATCAGTGGCGATATTAAGACCACTGACCTGCTGGAAAACGCCGGCAGCAAAATATTGTTTAAAGTGGGTGAGCTGATTGGGCAGCAGGTTGAAATGTACCAGGAAAAGCCCCGCCAGCTTCCCATAGAAATGCCTTATCCGCATGTGGAAGACAGGAAAATAACCATACAAATACCGGATGGATATAAAGTTAAAAACCCTAATGACCTCAATATTGATATTACTTACAAGGAAAACGGAGTGGTAACCCTTGGTTTTGTAAGTAAATATGTGCAAACAGGCAATACGATAGAAATTACCATAAATGAAACTTACCGCGATTTGTTGTACCCTGTTTCTGACTTTGGAATATTTACAAAAGTAATTAATGCCTCCGCGGATTTTAATAAGGTGGTATTGGTGCTAGAAAAAGCGGGTTAGCCGGGTCGATGGGTGGTGCATTAAGATATAAATTGGCTGGCAATACTGATTTATATACTTTTATCGCTCATTCTACAATTCATGCAGGTACATTTTACTTACGACAAAAAAAAGGTTTACCAGGCGCTGCGCTATCATTTTTTGTGGCAGCCTGAAATGAGGATTTTACTTTCGCTGATTATTGTTTTTGATGTTGTTACCGCAATACTGTATTTTATCGGCAAAATACGCCCCGAGCCTTTTTTGCTTGGCTCATGTATATGGCTTGTTACCATTATTTTGTTCTGGTATGTTATGCCGGGCATTATTTATCGCAAAAATGATACGTTCAGGGATAAGTTTGTAATGGACTTTAACGATACCCGGGTGTTCCTCGAAAACTCCAGGGGATATGCGGAGTGGCCGTGGGACAAGTTTACAAAGTTTGCCGAAAGCCCGCATTTTTTTCACCTGTATTTCTCACCTAAATCATTTTTCATTATCCCCAAGGACAACATGAGTGATGAATTTAAGTTCGACCTGCGTATTTTGATGAATGATAAGATAAAACCGGCCAAGTAATTTTCCGGCTTATCACTTATTCCAGCACTTTTTCCATCTGCATACTGCGGCTGCCTTTTACCAGCAGGTAGGTATCGGCAAAATTTTGCTCTTTAAGCCATTTGCCGGCCTCTGCTGAAGTATCAAAATAAAGGTAAGGGTGGGGTACATACTTAAAATCTCCCCCCACTAAAACAACCCCCTGCCAGGGATAACTTTTTATAAGCTTAACAAGGTTGGTATGCTCCAGTTTGCTTTCCTCACCCAATTCCATCATTCCGCCGAGTAATAAAATTTTTTTCGGCACGTCAATTTTCGCAAAATTTTCTATGGCAGCTTTCATGCTGCTGGGGTTGGCATTGTATGCATCTAAAATAATTTTGTTACCATTTTTTTCTATAAGCTGCGAACGGCTGTTGGACGGGGCGTAACTTTCAATAGCAGCTTTAATTTTTTCATCAGGCACACCAAAAAATTTCCCCACGTTTACTGCGCATAAAATGTTTGGCAGGTTATATTCACCAACAAGCTGCGTTTGCAATCTACTGAATGATGTGCCTTTTGTAAATGCAATGGTTAAAAAAGGTTCACTGGCAACAACGTGGCCTGTAACAGTGCCGTTGGCCGTTCCATACCATTCAACTTTGGTTATGCCTTTTACCATATCATGCAGGTAATCATAGTCATCATAGGCAAAAACCATCCCGTTATGTTCGCGCAGGTATGCATACAATTCACCCTTACCTTTTTTTACACCTTCCACTCCGCCAAAGCCCTCTAAATGGGCTTTGCCGGCGTTGGTAATAATACCATGGGTAGGCTGCGCGTACAGGCAGTAACCCTCAATTTCTTTTTGATGGTTGGCGCCCATTTCAATCACGGCCATCTGAGCATCTGCTTTCACCCGTAATATAGTAATGGGTATGCCGATATGATTATTCAGGTTGCCCTGCGTGGTATAGGTAGTAAAATGCGCAGATAATACGGCGCTCACAAGCTCTTTGGTGGTGGTTTTGCCGTTACTCCCTGTGATGCCTATAAAAGGTATGGTAAATTGCTCCCTGTGATATTTGGCAAGTTGCTGAAGGGCGGCAAGCACGTCTTCTACCAATATCAAATGGTCATTAGATGCATCTATTGGCTCATCTACCACTGCATAGGCAGCGCCCATTTTTAAAGCGTGTTGCGCAAATTCATTGCCGTTAAACGTTGGCCCTTTTAACGCAAAAAATATATCACCCGGTTGCAGTTTACGGGTATCAGTCTGTATAGAAGGATGTTGTAAATAAATATTATACAATTGTTCTGTACTCACGGTATATGTTTGCGGCTAAGTTACACAATAGTAAAACTTGCCTGGGGAAAACTCCACTACTGTGCTGCATTTTAACTATTGTAACCTTTGCCATATAAAGTGTAATACGTACATTTATCCCTGTTAAAGTTTGCCATGGCTTCCCCCCGTAAAAGAAAAATATTAATCATCACCGCGATTATTGCGGTTGCTATAATTGCTTCTGCATGGCTTATTGCCAGGGGCGATTCTTATGTTGATTATAGTACACAGGTAAAACCCATTATTAATAACAATTGTATTACCTGCCATGGCGGGGTAAAAGCAAAAGGTAATTTCAGCCTTCTTTTCAGGGACGAGGCTTTGGGCAAAACTAAGTCTGGCAAACCCGCCATCATTCCAGGCGACCCGGAGCACAGCGAGATGATTCGCCGCTTAACGCTTACCGACCCGGATGAGCGCATGCCTTATCATCATAACTCCTTAAATAAGGAAGACATTGACATTCTGCGTAAATGGGTAAAAGAAGGCGCCCCCTGGGGTGAAAACTGGAGTTATGTTCCTTTACAGCCTGTAGCGGTACCCCTGCCTA
Source organism: Chitinophagaceae bacterium (assembly GCA_035550215.1). Lineage (GTDB taxonomy): Bacteria > Bacteroidota > Bacteroidia > Chitinophagales > Chitinophagaceae > JABDFW01. The sequence continues at coordinate 111,983 of DASZPM010000031.1, forward strand.
AAAAATTTTTTGGGCTGATGAACGCCACAGACGAATGGGCAAAGGATGATGTTGACTATTTCATTCTGCAGAAACTAAAGGAGCAAGGTTTATCTCATTCCCCCGAAGCAGACAAAGCAACCCTGTTACGCAGGGTAAGCCTTGATATAATAGGGATGCCTGCGCCGGCGTCCATCGCGCAAAAATATTTGAGCGACAATAGCGAACATGCTTATGAAGACCTTGTTGACAGCCTGCTGGCATCACCCCGTTATGGTGAAAAATGGACAAGTATGTGGCTTGACCTGGCACGCTACGCCGATACGAAGGGCTACGAACGTGACGACAGCAGGAGCATTTGGCGCTACCGCGACTGGCTGATTGATGCATTTAATAAGGACATGCCTTATGACGAATTTATACGGGAACAAATAGCCGGTGACTTAATGTCAAACCCGACAGATGCGGAATATATAGCCACTGCCTTTAACCGTAACACCATGACGAATGATGAAGGCGGAACGGATAATGAAGAGTTTAGGACTGCGGCTGTATTGGACAGGGTTAATACTACCTGGAATGCCATTATGGGTACTACGTTCGGGTGTGTGCAATGCCACAGCCACCCGTACGACCCCTTTAAACATGATGATTATTATAAGTTCATGGCGTTTTTTAACGATACAAGGGATGAAGACAGTGAGGCAGATTACCCTTTGTTGCGCAGTTATAACGACAGCATGCAGCATGAACTCAAGATTTTAATAAGCTGGATAAGGGATAATGCTTCTGAACAGCGGGCAAACGAGGCAAAAAAGTTTTTAAGAACCTGGGAGCCTTCGTACAATTCGCTGGAATGTGACAGCTTTACAAACAGTGAACTAAATGACACCAAATGGACAGCTTTCAGAAATAATGCTTTGTGCAGGTTGAAGAATGTTGGACTTAATGGCCGTAGCCACCTTATATTCAGCTACCAGGGATATACCGGCGGCGGTGTTTGGAAAATTCATACAGATGCCCCGGACGGAGAGGTTATTGCCACCATTCCCTTAAACGTTACAAAGAACGGGTGGCAAATGGCCGAAGCCGATATAAAGCCTGTAGCCGGTATGCATAACCTTTACTTTACCTATACAAATCCTAACCTGGCAAAACCCACCGAAACCGGCGCGTTGCTTGACTGGTTGTATTTTACCGAACCTTTTCCCGGCAGCGATAAACCCGGCTATGCTGAAATGAAAGACCGGTTTTGGAAGTTGGCTACCGCCAATGTGGGTACCACCCCGGTAATGATGGACAACCCCTCGTGGATGCACCGCGCATCGTATGTGTTTGAACGTGGTAATTGGTTGGTGAAAGAGGATAAAGTAGAGCCGGATGTCCCCCGTTCATTAAATCCTTTTCCATCCAACGCGCCACGTAACAGGTGGGGGCTGGCCTTATGGATAACTTCAAAACAAAATCCCCTTACAGCCCGCACCATGGTAAACAGGATATGGGAAGAAATATTTGGCAATGGCCTGGCAGAAACGGTGGAAGACCTTGGTACCCAGGGCTCGCCGCCAACACACCTGGAACTCCTGAACTGGCTGAGCTGGAAATTTATGAATGATGATAAATGGAGTGTGAAGCAGTTGATAAAAACTGTGGTGATGAGCGCTACGTACAGGCAATCATCATTAGTAACACCGGAGCAATTGCAAAAAGACCCTGAAAATAAATACTATGCCCGTGGCGCAAGGGTGCGCCTGTCGGCTGAGGAAATACGCGACCAGGCGTTATGTATTGCAAATGTAATGTGCCCTAAAATGTATGGGCCGGGTGTTATGCCATACCAGCCAAATGGTATTTGGTTATCCCCGTGGAATGGCCAAACCTGGGTGCAAAGCAAGGGGGAAGACCAGTACCGCAGGGCCGTGTACACTTACTGGAAGAGGTCTGCTGCATACCCCTCTATGCTGACATTTGATGGCGTTTCACGCGAAGTGTGTACCGCGCGCCGCATACGTACTAATACGCCCCTGCAGGCATTGGCCAACATGAACGACAGCGTTTTTACAGACCTGTCGAGAAAATTTGCTTTGCTGATGGAAAGCAAGGCAGGCAACAACGTGCAAAAGCAGGTACAAACCGGCTTCAGGCTGGCAACCTATCATGATATTGATGACAATAGTTTACAGGTCTTGCTGCATTTATATGAAGTTGCCTATAACCAGTTTAAAAACAGCCCGGTTAAAACAGACGAATTGATGGGTGGCCTGCAGAAACATGATGATGCAGCCACGGCGGCGCTTTCAATAGTAGCAAATGCTATTTTGAATTTGGATGAAGTGGTGACGAAGAATTAAGTTGAAAAACCTTAAATAAGAAGTGCACAGCGGGGGTGTTATCAGAAAAATAAGTCGAAATTCTTTGGATGCTTTGAAATGACATATAAACTAATTGGATGAAATTATTAGCCATGATGTTTTTGATTTGTGGTTCGCTTATTTCCTATGGCCAAAATCTGAAGGAAAGTGAAAAAAGATTGAGTGATAATTTTAGCAAAATTCACTACTGGGCCTTTTATAAAGATGCAGAAGCTGATACAACAAAATTTTCTCATGATTCAGTGGAAAAATATAACCGCATTTTTGAAAAAGAACTGTTGCAAATTGCGTCAACAAATGTCAAAAGCATTTCTTACAATTTCCAGAGTTTACGCGATAGCGGCTTAAGAATAGTAACATCGAAAGACGGGTTATTTAGAATTTACACGTGGGATACATGGATGGGTGGTACGATGCATTATTTTGAGAACATACTGCAATATAATACCAGGGGCGAGGTAAGAGCGGAACAACGCGGAGATGCGCTAAAAGATGATATTGCCTCCGGATATATGTATTACGGGATTGATGATATAGCATCTGGGGACAAAACATTTTATTTGACATTAAGTGGTGCGGTTTTATCGTCCGCTTTGTCAGATCATAATGTGAAATTTTTTTCAATTGACAACGGCGTGTTAAATGATGACGCAAAACTTATAAAAACACGTACCGGCATAAGGAATGAATTGGGTTATGAAGTAGATTTAAGTTCATCGGCTAACAGAGATAGGGATGCGCCTGATTTTTCAATTGAATATGACAGTTTGGCCAAAATAATTTCAATCCCCGTTATTCTTGACAACAACAAGGTAACATCAAGACGTATAAAATATAAATTCACTGGTAAATATTTTGAAAAATTATAGTTTAAATAATTTATTTACAGCTAACAGGCTCATTATGGTTAAACGATTACATATTATTTTTCTTTTCTCCCTTTTTTTCACTTCCTCTTTCTCTCAATCCAATCTCAAGCTTTGGTACACCAAACCTGCAGAAACATGGACCGAAGCCCTGCCTGTAGGCAATGGCCGCCTCGGGGCTATGGTATTCGGTGGTGTAGATACAGAACTGTTGCAGTTAAATGAAGCAACCTTATGGACAGGCGGTCCCGTTAAAACCAACGTTAACCCGGATTCAAAAAACTGGCTGCCTAAAATAAGAGAAGCTTTGTTTAAAGGAGATTACGACTCGGCCTCCGTATTAACAAGGCACATGCAGGGGTTGTACTCGCAAAGCTATTTGCCGCTGGCTGATTTAACCATAAAACAGCAGTTTCCGGCAGGTACGCCAACCGGTTACTACCGGGATTTAAATATAAGCAATGCCATTACCACTACCCGCTTTACAGTTGACGGCGTTGAATATACAAGGGAAGTATTTGTTTCTGCACCGGCACAGGTAATTGTAATAAGGCTGCACAGCAGTAAGGCCAAAATGATAAATGCAGTTATACACGCCAGCAGCCAGGTGCATTTTAAAACTGGAGTGGTTGATAACAGCGAAACAGCACTTACCGGCAAAGCCCCCGCGCATGTTGAGCCCAGCTATGTAGATAAAAAAGACCCCATTATTTATAATGACCCCGCAGGCTGTAACGGTATGCGTTTTGAACTGCTGGTAAAAGCGGTGACTAATGACGGAACAGTTACAGCAGATGAGGCGGGCATACACGTGCAGGGCTCGTCAGATGTTATGTTATTGCTGTCTGCTGCTACGAGTTTTAATGGCTTTGACAAATGCCCGGACAGCGAGGGCAAAGACGAAAAGAAGCTCGCTGAAGGTTACCTGGCAGGCGCCGTTTCTAAATCTTTTGGCGAATTGTTGAGCGCCCATGAGTCGGATTATCATGAGTTTTTTAACCGCGTTTCACTCAAAATAAATAACAACAGGAATAACCATGCCGAGTTACCTACGGACGACCGGCTGGAGGCATACACCAAAGGCGGCAGCGATGATGGACTGGAAGCGTTATATTTTCAATATGGCCGTTACCTGCTTATATCCTCATCCCGCACCCCAGGTGTGCCTGCCAACCTGCAGGGCTTATGGAATAAAGATTTGCGACCACCGTGGAGTTCCAACTACACTATTAATATCAACACAGAGATGAACTACTGGCCGTCGGAAGTGACTAATCTTGCTGAAATGCGGCAGCCGTTATATAATTTAATAAGCAACCTTTCTGTAACGGGGAGCACTACGGCCCAACAATTTTATGGTATGGGTGGCTGGGTGGCGCATCATAATACAGATATATGGGCGCTCTCTAATCCTGTTGGTGATATTGGCCATGGTGAACCTAAATGGGCTGACTGGCCTATGGGCGGTAACTGGCTTTGCCGTGATTTATGGGAGCATTACCTGTTTAGCGGGGATAAAAGATTTCTGCAGAAAACAGCATATCCTTTAATGAAGGGTGCCGCGGAATTTTCCCTTCAGTGGCTGGTGCCCGACAGTAATGGTTACCTGGTAACAGCCCCTTCCATGTCGCCTGAAAATGCCTATTATTACGATGGTAAAAAAGTATCGGATGTTTCAATCGCTTCTACCATGGATATGAGCATCCTTCGTGACCTGTTTGGCAACCTCATCAGCGCGTCAGAAATACTTGGTATAGATAAATCATTCCGGGACAGCCTGGTACAGGCAAAGGCAAAACTTTACCCGTTCAAAATAGGGCATAACGGTAACCTGCAGGAATGGTTTAAAGATTTTGACGATGTAGAGCCTCATCACAGGCATGTATCGCATTTATTCGCGTTGCATCCCGGCAATCAAATATCTCCCATCACAACGCCCCAACTGGCAAAAGCTGCTATCCGCACACTGGAAATGCGTGGTGATGATGGCACGGGCTGGAGCCTTGCGTGGAAAGTAAACTTTTGGGCCAGGCTGCTTGACGGTGACCATGCGTATAAATTGTACCGGGACCTCTTCAGGTTAACAAGAGAAAAAGGGTATAACATGAGCAACGGCGGCGGTGTGTACCCGGATTTGCTGGATGCCCACCCACCTTTCCAGATAGACGGAAACTTTGGTGGCACTGCCGGTGTGGCTGAAATGTTATTGCAAAGCCAGGATAACGAGTTGTACTTGCTGCCTGCTATTCCTGCTGCATGGCAAAGCGGCGAGGTAAAAGGGCTAAAGGCGAGAGGTGGCTTCGAGGTGAATGAATGGTGGGAAGGCGGCAGGTTTAAAACCGCCGTGATAACTTCATTAAACGGCAACATTTGCAACATACGCTGCAACACACCCGTTAAAGTTAGGGGAATGAGTGTTGCTGCACAAAAACAGGCAATAGGTTACACCCTTAGTTTTAAAACAGAAAAGGGGAGGACGTATGCCATTGAGATAGCGGAGTAGGTGTTTTAACCAGGATAGCTACTGCACCTTAGAACGAGGTGAAATGATAAAAGGCTTTTGAGGCCCGTAGGGCGAAACTGTTTAGCACATAATATTTACTTTTAATTCCCAAAGGGTAAAGGGGGATGGGAAGATGACACAAAAAGAATTACATAACCAGCGCCTGCTGCGCGAAGCAGAAATGAGGGTAATGCAAATGCATACCCGGAGGCATTTTATTAAGGAAAGTGCCATGGGGCTCGGCGCGCTGGCGCTGGGTGCATTAATGGGTTGCGGTGCTAAAAATGAAAGCACCCAAATTGCTTTTGACCCCGCCCACCCTCTCGCACCCAAATTGCCGCCTTTTCCCGGCAAGGCAAAAAGTGTTATTTACCTGCACATGGCGGGAGCGCCTTCGCAACTGGAACTATTTGATTATAAACCTGAACTTGCCAAAATGGATGGGCAGCTATGCCCACCCTCCCTGCTGGAAGGTAAACGGTTTGCTTTTATACGTGGCGTGCCTAAAATGTTAGGCCCGCAGGCAAAATTTGCGCAGCATGGGCAAAGCGGAGCATGGGTAAGCGAAAACATGCCGCACCTTGCCAGCATTGTAGATGAAGTAACCTTTTTAAAGGCAGTTACCACCGACCAGTTTAACCATGCGCCTGCGCAACTAATGGTGCATACCGGCAGTGCACGTTTGGGCAGGCCGAGTATGGGTAGCTGGGTTACTTATGGCCTGGGTACTGAAAACCAAAACCTGCCCGGCTTTGTGGTGCTCACCAGCGGCGGCCGTAATCCCGATGCGGGTAAAAGCGTGTGGGGTAGTGGCTTTTTACCCAGCGTGTACCAGGGTGTACAGTGCAGGAACGAAGGTGACCCCGTATTATTTTTAAAAGACCCGGATGGCATGAGCCGTGATTTACGTAAGGCAAGCATTGATGCTATAAACCAGGTAAACGAGGATGAATATAAAACATATAAAGACCCTGAAATACTAAGTAGGATTTCACAGTACGAGATGGCGTATAAAATGCAGATTTCCGTGCCGGAAGTAATGAATATTGATGATGAGCCCCAATATATTCATGACATGTACGGCACGCAGCCGGGCAAAGCCAGCCTTGCCAACAATATTTTGCTTGCCAGGAAACTGGTGGAAAAAGGCGTGCGCTTTGTACAAATATTCGACTGGGGCTGGGATAGCCATGGCACCGATGCCAGCCTTGCCATAGATATTGGCTTTATAAACAAATGCCGCCAGGTAGATAAAGCCGCCACCGCCCTTATTCTTGACCTTAAACAGCGCGGACTGTTAGACGAGACGCTCGTAATTTGGGGCGGCGAGTTTGGCCGCACACCTATGATGGAGAATAGAGAAGGCAAACAAAACCCCTTTAAAGGGCGCGATCATCACACCGATGCATTCACTATCTGGATGGCGGGGGCAGGCATAAAAAAGGGCTACAGCCACGGAGAGACCGATGAAATAGGTTACGAAGCCATCAGTGGTAAAGCAGACCCGTTTGATGTGCAGGCCACCATATTAAACCAGCTTGGTTTCGATCACGAAAAATTCACCTATAACTTCCAGGGCCGCCCATTCAGGCTAACAGATGTAAAGGGTAAAGTGATTGAGGAAGTGATGGCGTAGTAGCGTGCAGGTTGTTTTGGTAACCTTACCATTGGCTTCCGGCACCTTTAACCAATACAAATAAGCCGTCTTCATTAATAAACCCTTCCCTGTAAACGGGCACATTATTTTTATCCCTCCCAAGGCAAACCTTAGCCAGGGCCAGGTGAGATTTAGGATCGAAAAATATGCCGTTAATATTTGCAAGTTCAAAAACCGGCATCACCACTTTTTTGGTAGCAAGGTTTATAAAACCATACATAGGCATTTGTGTATAAGGGCTTCTCGCCGTACGTGTGCTGAAAACAAGTTTGGGGTTTGTTTCACCAATGGTATAAGTACCTTCTTCTTCAAACCACGAATCAGCAGGTATGCCAAATGATTTAAAAAAATCTGGCTTGGCAATAAGGTTAAAGGTGGTATCCATTATATACCGGGCACTAAAGGCAAGGCCGTAGTTTGTAAAATGATCAAAGGCGCCATATTTACTTACATCTGCAGATGTTTGCTTAAATACAATTTCGCCCTTCTTGTTAATAAAAGCATACTCAAAAGCCGTTTTGTCTTTCGGCTGCACCCGGGCAAAACCACACATAAAATCATTGGGATGTATGGAAAATTGCAGTGGTATTACTAATTTACCATCCGTATTTATGTAGCCGTATTTCATCTCGCCAAACTGATCTTTCTTGCCCACTACCGCCATACCATCTGAAAAAGGTGTGGCTTCATCAAACCATCCTGTAATTATTTCGCCGGTTATTTTCCGGTATCTCCATGCGCCTATCGTGGGGTCATTTATACGCTCAATTCCTATGCCGCCTATTATATTTTCAAGCCTTCGGTCTAATGCATAACTTTTGCCTCCGGGCGTTGTGTAAGTGTAGGCCGTTCCGCTGTTGTGGGTTTCAATTAATTTTTTGTTGTCGCTGTAATCACTAAGGGCAGAGCTGGCAGTTTTCTTTACAACTATTTTGCCCTCACTGTTCATGTACCCACCCCACTGGTGGTCCATATTGTTGTATGCATATAAGCCGTTATAATAAACCTGGTAATTTTCTTTAGGGCCGGGGTAAAACACTTCGGTAATGTCGTAAGTGTTGTATGGAACAATATAGTTGCCCGCAGAATCAATGAGAGCTGATGATGTACCCTTGTATATTTTTGCCGAGCCTGCATTAAAAGAAAATAGGCGGTCAGCATCAATATATTTTACAGCAAGCGCCAAATCGCCGGGTTTAACACCGCTCACGCCGGTGGCCGATTGCGTTCCTGCTGACTGCACGGTTGTTGATGTTGAATCTTTTTTCTTTTTCTTAAAAAGAGCGGAAATATCCTGTATGGTTTTCTTAAAGTCTTTGGAATTATTTTGTGCATTGATAATTTGCGCCGATAAAGCCCCCGAAACAAAAAGAATAATAAAAAGATGCTTGCAGGCCAGCCGTTTAAACAGTAGCATACGCATTAAAATATTTTAGCTTTCATTTCATTGTATTCGTCTTCTGAAATTTTTCCTTCATTTTTAAGGGTAATAAGCCTTTCTAATTCATCAAGCCTGTTTTTACCGGCAGGGACATCCCTTACAGGGGATGATGTATTAAGGTGAGAAGTGATATTTTTTTTGAGGTCTTTAAGCCCGCTTTGTAAATCAGCTTCCGGTGATTTAAGAAACCAGGCTGAAGCTGCTAATGCAATAGCCGCTACAAGGCTTATCCAAAGCCCGAAACCAAAATGAGCCTCTGCAAAGCCAGCCGAACCAAGGCTGCCGGAGGTGTTGGCCATAAAAATTAAAACTGACAACAAGGAAACAGCGGCTGCACCGAGCGACGCCATCCAGGTGCCTTTCTCAAAGGGTAAAGTGTTGTTACCTGTAAAGGTAAGTACACCTGCTGCGGCAAAGCCAAAAAAGGCAAGTATGCCAATACCGCTAAACCCATTTGTGCTGCGACTTATGCTTTCCCCAAATATGCCCGCTGATACAGTTAACCATGGCAAAAAAATGCTTAATATTCCGGCAGCGGCGGCAACCAGGATGTATTTTTTTTGTTTGTGCAGAGCTTTAAAATTCATAACAATGGTATATTATTTTTACTATTTATATTTCGCAGCATATAGCTAAAATAGGCTGCTTGTAGCTACTTAATAAATGCTGATTATTTTTCGTCTATGATTAATTATTTTCTGCCGGTTTTAGCGTGATAAATGCGTGATAATGTGTATCTTTTGCAGGTTACAATTTGTATGCACATCAACCGCGGTTATGAGGAAAATGGGATGGGTTATCCTTGCTTTATTTTTATTACCACCCGCCTTCGGGCAACAAGCGCATCTTGATTCGTTGCTTAACCTGCTGAAAGCCTACGCTAAAGATGATACGGTAAAGCTTAACCTGCTTAATGATATTGCGTATGATTACTGCAGGATAGACGCCGGCAAAGGCCTGCAAACTGCAGATAAGGCCATTGCGCTGGCGCAAAAATTAAATATCCCTGCAAAACTTGCAACTTCCTTCAATTATAAAGGTATTAACTATAGCAGTAAAGGACAGGATAGCCTGGCACTGGCATGTTATAACCATGCGCTGGTATTATACAGGCAGGCAGGTAATTTACTTCGTGTTGGCGCAACGTATAATAACATGGCTATATCGTTTGTAAATCTTTCCAATTATGCTGAAGCGCTGGAATATCACACAAAAGCTTTTGCCATATTTGAGCAATTGAATGATAAAACACGTATGGGTAACTCACTTAACAATATCGGTGTGATATACCTATACGTGGCCGATTATAGTAAGGCGCTGGAATATTATCTTAAAGCACTTGCTATTTTTGAAACAGCGGGTAATAAAAATGCATTCGGTAACACATTAAGCAATATTGGCCTGGTGTATGATCATCTCTCAAATTTTCCCAGAGCGCTTGAATATCAAAACAGGGCACTGGCAGTGTACCGCGAAAATGGTGACAAAGCCGGCATGGCGAGCGCGCTTGGCAACATCGGTAACGTTTACCAGGATATGGACAGCAGCACAAAAGCGCTGGCGCTGTATCAACAGGCGCTTGTTATCAGCGAGCAGTCGGGTAACCAGCGCGGTATTGCCAGTAATTATGGCAATATTGGCATAGTTTATAACTCCCTGGGCAATTACGCAAAAGCGCTTGAGTACCTGCAAAAATCCATGGCGATGAATACCGCGGCAGGCGACAAACAACGAATGGCCGGCGACTATAACCAGCTTGGCAAATTGTATTTAAATGCACCCGCCGCATTTTTGCAAAAGCAATATGTAGCGCCAGGCAGCAGGTATAATAAAGTAATAGAGCTTGAGAGCCGCGCCCTTGCGGTTGCTGAAGAAATTGGCAGTGCAGATATACAACGTGATGTATGGGAAACGATGAGCAAGGTTTATGAAGCAGCAAATAAAAATGGCCTTGCACTGACAGCATATAAGCAGTATATAGCTTTCAGGGACAGTGTGGTAAATACTGAAACAAAGCAAAATATTCTGCGTAAGGAAATGCAATTTGAGTTTGAAAAAAAGCAGGCCATTGCAAAAGCGGAAAGCGATAAGCAAAAAGTGCTGGCAAATGCAGAAATACATCGCCAGCAGCTTGTGCGTAATGCTTTAATTTTTAGCGGTGCGGTTATATTTTTGGCCGCATTAGTGACTTTTATTTTTTATAAAAAAAGAAGGGACGCGGCAGAGCACCAGAAAGAGGCAGAGTTTAATATGCTGGTAACAGACACAGAAATGAAAGCGTTGCGGGCCCAGATGAACCCGCATTTTATTTTCAATTCTCTTAATTCTATAAGCGATTATATTCAAAAATCTGATGCTGCAACTGCGGCGATGTATGCGGCAAAATTTGCAAAGCTGATGCGGATGATACTGGAGAATTCTGAGAAGAAGGAAGTTTGCCTTGCCGATGACCTTGAGGCCCTTAGCGTGTATATGGAACTGGAACGCCTGCGGCTGGACAATAAATTTGATTACTCGCTGACAGTAGCTGACAATATTGACGCTGACAATACTTTATTACCACCATTGTTACTGCAACCCTTTGTAGAAAATAGTATCTGGCATGGCATTTCAAAAAAAGCGGGACGCGGCAAAATTACGGTACACATTGAGCGGGAAGGGGAGATGCTTAAATGTACTGTAAATGATGATGGCGTTGGGAGAAGTGAAAAAGGGGCTGCTATTTTACATAAACCTGCCGGCAAATCGTTTGGCTTAAAAGTTACACAATCCCGCATTGAAATACTGAATAAATTAAAAAAATCAAGCGCCGCGGTTACTTTAACCGACCTTGAACAGGGAATGCGGGTTGAAGTTGTTCTGCCATTTGAAACAAGTATATAATAGTTGCGTATAAAGAAAACGTATGATACATGCTATAATTGTTGATGATGAGCAGCATTGCATTAACCACCTGCGCCGGCTGTTTGCAGTAATGCCCGGAAATGACGTGCACCTTGTTGCGGAGGCGCAGACTTTAGAAGACGGTCTTGATGCAATAAAGCGTTATTCGCCCGAAGTTGTTTTTCTTGATGTACAGTTGCATGATAAAACGGGGTTTGACCTGCTTTTACAATTGCCCGTGATAAATTTTGATGTGATTTTTACTACTGCTTATGACAAATATGCTGTCCAGGCTTTTAAATTCAGTGCTGTTGATTACCTGTTAAAGCCGGTTGATGCAGCAGACTTGCAACATTCCCTGGAAAAAGTAAAACATAACAAGCAACTGAAACAGGCCTCGGAAAAAATGGATGTGCTTTTTCATAACCTTAAAGCTATAAATGGCCAGGTGAAAAGAATATGCGTACCCGTATCAAATGGTCTGGAGTTTTTGCAGGTTGCCGATATACTGCGTTGTGAAAGCCATGTGAATTATACCACCCTGTTTTTAAAGGACAAAAGGAAACTTCTGGTGTCTAAAACGCTGAAAGAATTTGAAGAACTTTTGACCGAGTATAATTTTTTCAGGGTGCACAACTCGCATCTGATTAATCTTGCATATATAAAAAGCTATAATAAAGGTAAAGGAGGAGTTGTTGTTATGACAGACGGCTCACAGATAGATGTTTCAACCAGGAGAAAAGAAGACTTTTTGAAAAGAATGCAGGGCTAAACAAGTATTTTACCGGAGATAACCGGTAAGCAATTTATATTTTACCTCTTGCCAAAGTTACTTGTGTGTAAAGCTCTATTATGGTAAAAAACCTACTTTTGCAGTCCTTTAAAATTATTTATGAACCAGCAATTATCAGAGCAGGAGGTTATTCGCCGTGAGAAACTGCATAAACTGCAGGCGGCGGGTATTGATGCCTATCCTGCAGCACTATACCCTGTTTCACATTATTCAGCCGATATAAAAGTAGCCTATACCGAGGAGACCAAAGACCAGTTTGCCAGCGTTTGCGTGGCGGGCAGGATAATGAGCATTAATGACCGCGGCAAGGTATTGTTTGTTAAAATACAGGATAGCAAAGGAGTAATTCAATTATATATTAAGCGTGATGATGTTTGCCCCGGTGAGGACAAGGCCTTTTGGGATGTTGTTGTAAGGCCACTGGATTATGGCGATATAATAGGCGTTACCGGTTATGTATTTGTTACCAAAACCGGCGAAACTTCTGTGCACACCCAAACACTGGTTTTATTAGCTAAATCTCTAAAACCATTGCCGGTTGTTAAACGTGATGAAGAAGGGCATGTATTTGACGAAGTAACCGACCCTGAATTTCGTTACCGCCAGCGTTACGCGGATTTAATCGTCAACCCCAACGTAAAGACAGCATTTGTACAGCGCACAAAACTCATTAATACTATCCGTGCATTTTTAAATGAAAAGGGTGCACTGGAAGTAGATACGCCGGTGCTGCAGGCAATACCCGGTGGGGCGGCGGCAAGGCCTTTTGTAACACATCATAACACGCTGGATATGCCTTTTTACCTGCGCATAGCCAATGAACTATACCTTAAAAGACTTATCGTGGGCGGGTTTGACTGGGTGTACGAGTTTAGCCGCAATTTCAGGAACGAGGGGATGGACAGAACGCATAACCCCGAATTTACTGTGCTGGAATGGTACACGGCCTACAAAGATTATTTCTGGATGATGGAAACAACTGAACAATTGTTTGAGCGTATTGCGATTGCATTGCATGGTACAACCGATGTTCAGTTTGGTAACAACATCATTAATTTCAAAGCGCCTTATCGCCGGGTTTCCATGTATGACGCCATTAAAGAAAGCACCGGTATTGATGTAAGCGAAATGGATGAAGATGGTTTGCGCGGCGTATGCAAACAACTGCATATTGCTGCCGACGCCACTATGGGCAAAGGCAAACTGATTGATGAGATATTCAGCGCGAAAGAAGATAATTATATTCAGCCAACTTTTATCATTGACCATCCTGTTGAAATGAGCCCGCTTACCAAAAAGCACCGCAGCAAACCTGGTTTGGTGGAGCGTTTTGAATTGTTTGTTAACGGTAAGGAAATTGCCAATGCCTACAGTGAGCTGAATGACCCAATTGACCAGCGCGAACGGTTTGAGGAACAAAGCCGGCTGATGGAAAGGGGTGATGATGAAGCAATGTACATTGACAATGATTTTCTCCGCGCACTTGAATATGGTATGCCTCCTACCAGTGGTATTGGTATTGGTATTGACAGGCTCTGTATGCTGATGACCAACCAGCCCTCCATACAGGATGTACTCCTCTTCCCACAAATGAGGCCAGAGAAGGCCAGTGAGTAGGGTGGCCGAATTCATGAGTACCTAAAAAAGGTGAATATTGTCGCGGATAAATGAGGCCAGAGAAAGCTGGTTAGTAGCGGCCCAATCATTTGCTTTTTTTGCAGATTTTCCTATTTTTCATAGACGGCTGAGAGGAAAAGCCTGTTTATTATTTGCATAAAACCTGTTACATTAATAAATATTTTTTAAACAAGGTAAATGCAGATAAGTGTCGTTATTCCCACTTACAACCGTAAGGTTAGGCTGTTGTCATTGCTTGGTAACCTCAACAACGCGGCGTTCCCTGTTTACGAGGTTATTATAGTAGATGCCGGAAAGGAAAAATTAACGCCCGGCGATTACGCACAATTTTCAAACCTCACCATTCATTATCTCGACTCTGAACCTTCTGTTTGTATTCAACGTAACACTGGCATTAAAGCAGCATGTTCCTCATGGATATTTATTTGTGATGATGATATTGAAGTGCCGGCAGATTATTTATCGAAATTGGCTGCTCATATTGAAATGCATCCGGAGGCTGGGGCAGTTTCAGGCGTTGTGCTGCAACAGGAACAAGGAAAGTGGGTGGGTAAATATGATATAGTTTCTGCAAAAGAATTATTGGCCAAATATATTTTCGGGCTGAGCATTTGGGGCGATATCTCCTGCATCAAAAATAATGTCATCACCAGGAAAATTAAAAGCTATTATGCCCGCAGGGGTAACCATCTTTCAAAAGCAGGTTGGCCTGTAATTACTAATTTTTCCCGGGATTTTTTTGCAACGCCTGTTTATGGGTTAGGCGCATCTTTAATAAAAAAAGAATGGCTTGAAATGTCGCCGTACGACGAGGTGCTTGACAGGCATGGCATTGGCGATAACTACGGGGTAGCAGTTGGGTTTCCTGCTACGGGCATTCAAGTGGTGAGTGATGCTTTTGTATATCATCACCAGGAGCCTGCAGGAAGGCTTCAAAAGCCATTGCAGTATTACCGCAGGGTATGGGCGCTGCATTATTTTATCAAAATTAAAAAATGCCCCGCGCATGTAAAAACAGGGTGGCTGTTATGGTCATTATTCGGAAATGTTTTGCTGTTTGCTTTGGCCGGCAATAGCTTAATGGCAAAAGCAGCCGGTAAAACATTCTTCAAAGTATTTACCGGTAATAACCCATATTACCGGGGAAGACATGAAAACAAAAAAATAATAGAGCCTTTATTGTAATAGAATGGTACTACGCGATGTGCATATATTAAACAATGGGGTCGCCGACATAGTAACCACCGGCAGCGAAATAACTGGTATAGTTGAAGGAGGCGGCTATGCACCTGGTAATAACGATATCGTTATACAAACAGGCAATAGCTTAGCATTCCCGGGTATTATTAATTCCCACGATCATTTAGAATTCAACCTGTTTCCCCAACTGCGCAGCGAAATTTACAAAAGCTATATGTACTGGGGCGAAGACATTCATTCAAAAAACAAAGAAGTTATTCAAGCCGTTTTAAAAGTACCCGTGTCTTTAAGGGCGCAATGGGGCATGTATAAAAACCTGCTTTGCGGTATTACAAGTGTTGTACAGCATGGCGAAAAACAGGTTATTGAAAATTCACCCGTTACCATTTTTAACCAATGCCATTCCCTGCACTCGGTAAGGCTGGAAAAAAATTGGAAGCTAAAACTAAACCACCCCTTTGCATCTCCTCATCCGTTTGTTATCCACACCGGCGAAGGCACGGACAGGCAAAGCTTTGAGGAAATAAATGAATTGATACGATGGAACCTGCTTGGCCGGCAATTTGTAGGGGTGCATGGTGTTGCTATGAGCGTTCAGCAGGCAGCAGCATTTAAAGCATTGGTGTGGTGCCCAGAGTCTAATTTTTTCCTGTTGGGAGCGACTGCGGAAATAAACAAACTCAAAGCATCAACCAAAATTCTCTTTGGCACAGATTCAACGTTGTCTGCCGGGTGGAATATATGGCAGCATCTTCGTAACGCGAGAAAAACAACCATGCTGACTGATGAGGAAATCCTGGCGGCTGTTTTTTATACGGCTGCAACGATGTGGGGCTTGAATAATACGGGTGCAATAAAACAAGGCTATTATGCCGATATTGTAGTGGCAGAAAAAAAAGGAGAGGATGGATATTACGCCTTTTTTGGGTGTAACCCTGAAAATATATTGCTTGTTTTGGCTAAAGGAAAGATAGTGCTGTTTGACGCGCTGTTGCAACCGCAATTGAACAGCATTGATATTGAAAATTACAGCCGCGTTTTTATACATGGCCGGTGCAAATACGTAGCGGGCAATTTGCCGGCATTAATTAGGGAAATAAAAAAATATTCGCCGGGGATTGATTTTCCTGTCGACATTGAATAGAAGCAAATGGCAGCAGAAACTTCAATAATTATATCAAAGCCGTGGAGAAAAAAGAGCCCCCCGCGCAGAATACTGGCTATTCGCCTGCAGGCGATGGGTGATACCATTATTACCATGCCTTACCTGCTGGCGTTAAAAAAATCATTGCCCGCAAATACACGGCTGGACTTTCTTACACGGGAAGAAGTGGCAGACATTCCAAAAAACCTTAAGCTGTTTAATAAAGTATACTGCCTTAAAGGCGGCCGCGATTTTAAAAGGCAATATTTGTTTGCCTGCCTGTTACTGACAAAGCTTTTCCTTAACCGCTATAACATAGTAATTGATTTACAAAACAACCCTTTAAGCAGGCTGGTAAGAAAATGCATGATGCCTGCCGCATGGAGTGAATTTGACAGGTTTTCTCCCCTGCCTGCGGGAGAGCGTACATGCATGACTATTGAGGCCATTGGACTTGGAGAAAATTTTATTGATACACAGCTCGTACTAAAAACCGCACACCGTACTGACGAAATATTAAAAGAAAATGGTTGGGACGGAGAAAGCGGGCTTGTGGTGCTAAACCCTGCCGGGGCGTTCGCAACCCGCAACTGGGGCCTTGATAACTATGTTGCTTTTGCAAACCTGTGGCTTGCGCGTTTTCCTTCAACACAGTTTGTAATACCCGGTACGATTGTTATTGCAGAACAAGCAGCTTATATAAAGCAGCTGCTGGGCAGCAGTTTAATTAACCTGGTTGGAAAGACGTCTGCAGCGCAAGCATTTGCGATTATTCAAAAAGCGCAGTTTGTTTTGTCGGAAGATTCCGGGCTTATGCACATGGCATGGGTAAGCGGGGTGCCTACTATTGCCCTGTTTGGTTCTACGCGTAGTGATTGGTCGCGGCCGTTAGGTGAAAATTCGTTGTTATTATGCTCAGATGATTTACCCTGCGGTAATTGTATGCTGGCGATTTGCAAATATGGCGACGTACATTGCCTTACCCGTTATACAGCCAGATTTGTCATGGAAAAGATTGCAGCATTTTTGCAATTGGAGACCCCGGTGCAAAAACTGAAAGGAGGAGGCTTGCCATGAAAAGCAATAGCTTGATTATCTTGTCGCCGGCCTTTCCCGGTAATGAATCGGAAGAGCAATCACCCTGGTTACCGGCACAACAATCGCTGCTGCGTTGTTTGAACGCTAATTTTCCACACCTTCAGATTACTATTATTGCCTTTAAATTTCCCCTGGATAAAAGGGAATACTCGTGGTTTGGTAACCGGGTTATACCTCTCGGCGGCGGCTTGGTAAAAGGCTGGCGGAATGTGCATATATGGTACAGGGCTTTTCGGGTATTAAGAAAGTTAAAGAAGAGCGGTAATATAACCGGCATTATTAGTTTTTGGTGCAATGAGTGCTGCCTTGCAGGCAGCTATTTCAGCAGGTGGCATAATGTAAAACATCTGTGCTGGATATGCGGGCAAGACGCAAAAAAGGAAAACAAATTTGTGCGGCTTATAAAACCTAAAAGCAAAGAGTTGGTGGCTATGTCTGATTTTTTGATGGAGGAATTTTCCAAAAATCATTTCATCCGCCCAAAATATTTAATACCTGACGGCATTGAAACAACCCTTTTTCCTGTACAGCAACAGGAGCGGGATATTGCTATCCTCGGCGCAGGTAACCTGGTGCCATTGAAACGCTACAATATTTTTATAGAGGTAGTAACGGCCATTACCAATAAGCATCCTTTAATAAAAGTGGTGTTATGCGGCGGGGGCAGCGAGGAAAGAGCATTGGAGAAACAGGCGGTTGATGCCGGCCTGCAAAATACAGTTATGTTTACAGGGCTTATTCCGCATAAAACGGTATTGAGCTATATGCAAAGGGCAAAAGTTTTTCTGCATACATCCGAGTATGAGGGGTTTGGTAATGTTTGCATTGAAGCGTTATATGCGGGCGCGCATGTAATAAGTTTTACCCGGCCTATGAACCGCGATATTCCTCACTGGCATACAGTTTCCGCAAAAGAAGAAATGATTAGCAAGGCAATGGAGATTTTGGAAAATGAGCAAACAAATTACACTTCGATACTTCCGTTTGACATGAATGATTCTGCAAAAAAATTTATAGAGATACTTACATCAGGTAAAGACTAAAGTGTGATTACATTATCACAAAGCCTGAAGCTCGCCGGTGTATGCGAAATCAGCACCACGATTTTCCCCGACAATGCCAGTTGTTGCAGGTACTGAAGCATTTTTAATTCAGAAATTTCGTCGAGTTCACTAAAAGGTTCATCCAATAAAATCACTCCTGCATTTTTATACAACGCCCTTGCCAGGGCTATGCGTTGCCGTTGCCCGCCGCTTATGTTCCTGCCGGCCTCCATAATATTTTTATGTATGCCTTCTCGGTAATGCCCCGCGATTTCATTAACGCCCGTAACCTCCAGGATTTCTTCAAGCCTTTTTTTATCGTAATGTTCTTCAAACAAAATTATATTATTTAATATGCTATCATGTAAAATAAATGGCTGTTGTTTTACATAGGCAATACTGCTCCAGCAGGCCATTCTTTCATGTTCACCCGTAATCTTCCCGTTAAACAAAACAGCGCCAGCATGGGGTGTATAAAATCCCAGCAGAAGCTGCAGTAATGTTGTTTTTCCGCTTCCTGAAGCGCCGCTGATGCCGGTAAATGAGCCTGTATGCAAGTAGCAGTCAAACCCCTTAAAAACTTCCAGGCCATTGTAGCCAAAATCAATATCCCGGCATTGTATTGTCATTATTTTTACGGAGCCGCTGTTTAATACCTGTGGTGCTGCAATGGTAACCGCGCGTGCTGCCTCAATCGTGTGCAGGTATGTTTTTACAAAACCGGCTTGTGTAATAATTTTTGAAATACCCGGTATTATTTTGTAAGCGGCAGCCATAAATGCACCAATCATTACAACATCCGCGCCACCTCCGCTGTTACCAAATTTTATGGCCACTATTAATACCAGCAGCCCGATAACGGCAAATACTTCAAAAAAACGGGCCGGTATATCCTGCGTAATTTTTAAGCCGGTTATATAGCCCCCCAGTTTTTGCTGCGATGCAGTATGGCGGTTAATGAAAAATTCATTCCTGTCGTAAATATTGCTTTCCACGTACCCTGTAAGCGCTTCATTCAGGTGCTGGTATGATTGTTCTGCCGCCAATTGTATATTCTTCTTAATAACATTCAGCTTTTTTTTATTTAACCACGAAAGAATCACAATTGCCGGTAACAGGGTTAAGCAAACAACTGCAAAAAGATTAGCGTTGTATATGAATAGCGCAATGGTTGAAAATATCACCAGTATACACTCTGTTATTACCTGTTGAATGCCCTGTAATACAAACTGTGCAAATTCAGTGGGTTGGTAAACAATTTTGCTAACATGAACGGAAGAATCGGCATTAGCGTAATTACTGTACGGCCCGCGCAGGTATGCAGCAAGGTTTTGTTTTGATATGCGCACAGCCACGTTATTAATAAATGTTGCCTGCTTTTTGTTGGTAAAATAGCCACCTGCGTTTTTAAGGGTAAATAAGCCGGCCAGGAATACTACCGGGAATATTGACCCGGTTGAGGGTAAGAATTTTATCAGGTATGGGTTTGAAGTAATGAATCCGTAGGGTTGGGTGTAAAACTTAACAACAAACAGCAGGCATACTACGCTTAAAATGTCAGCCAGGTTAACGGCCGCGTTTATAATAATAAACAGGATAAGCCTTTTGCGCTCTTTAGGGGTAACAACTGCAAAAATGTTTGTAATAATATTTTTCAAAACAGTAGGTGCATTAAATAGCTGAACCGGTTTTTGTAAGGGTATAACAAAAGGTAAAACCGGTATTTAACCGTAATGGTTGCCTGTAAAACCGGTTTACGGTGTGGTAAAAGTCAATTCTTTTAATCATATTAATTATTAAGTAATATTAATTGCCTTCTTTTTTATTTACTTTGATGTATGAAAGTAGCGGGCTTTTCATTCATAAAAAACGCGGTAAAGTTTCAGTACCCTGTAGCAGAAGCACTGCAGTCAATCCTTCCTCTTTGTGATGAAGTGTTCGTTGCCGTGGGTAACTCAGAAGATAACACCCGCGAAATAGTTGCGGGGATTGACAAAAAAATTACCATAATTGATACGGTTTGGGATGAGAGTGTTAAACAGGGGGGCAGGGTGCTGGCCGCAGAAACCGACAAGGCGTTTAAGGCTGTAGGGGCTGACGCTGACTGGTGTGTTTATATACAGGGCGATGAGGTAATGCACGAGGACGGCTATGCAGAAGTGACTGAAGAAATGAAAAAGTGGAAAGATGATAAAAACGTGGACGGCCTGCTTTTTCGCTACCGGCATTTTTACGGCTCGTTCGACTACCTGGGCATATCGTCACGCTGGTACCGGAATGAAATAAGGGTTATTAAGAACGACAAAAGCATTTATTCCTACCGCGACGCGCAGGGGTTCAGGAAGGGGAACAACGAAAAATTAAGGGTAAAGCAGCTTAAGGCATATATTCATCACTATGGCTGGGTGCGTGAGCCGGCGGCCATGCAGGCAAAGGACAATAATTTTGGCAGGTACTGGAATGGCGATGAATGGGGTAAACAGGCGGAAAAAACCTTTACCGGCCTGTTTGATTACTCCCGGGTGGATGCACTGGAAAAGTTTACCGGTACACACCCAAAAGTTATGCAGCAGCGCGTTAGCCGGATGAACTGGAAATTTGATTACGACCTGTCTTACAACAACTTAAAAATGAAGGACCGGTTTAAAAACTCGCTGGAAAGGGTAACCGGCAAACGTTTTTTTGACTACAGGAACTACGTAATTATATAATATATTATGTGCCGCGACTATGGTTCCCTGCATTTTTAAAACTTTCAGGCCATTTTTCCTATAAATTCCTCAATCACCCTGGGGTAACTCGCATGCTCCAGTTTATGAATGCGGTTTGCCAGAGTTTCGGGTGTATCGTCTGGTAAAACAGGGCAAATTGCCTGGAAAATATGGTGGCCATGGTCGTACAATTCATCCACTACGTGTATGGTTATACCACTTTCCTGGTCGCGTGCGGCAATAACAGCTTCGTGTACAAAATTGCCGTACATACCTTTTCCGCCATATTTAGGTAACAGCGCGGGGTGAATATTTAATATTTTGTTGGAATATGCGCCAACAAGCGCCAAAGGCACCTTCCATAAAAAACCGGCAAGTACAATAAAATCCACCTGCGCGGCTTTTAGTTCTACGATATAAGCATCACCCCTGAAAAATTTTTCTTTATCCAATAAAATCGTCGGTATATTATTTTTTTTCGCTATATCAAACACGCCGGCGCCTGCTTTATTGCTCACAATTAAATTAACGCGAATATTTTTTTTGTTAGGAACATTATTAAAATACTCAATTATTTTTTCAGCGTTTGACCCTTTTCCTGATGCAAATACGGCAATGTTAATACTCATGTATATTGCTTATTAAAGCGCAAAAATGTTGAAAATAGTGGAGTTTAAAGCATTTGATTTTTAGCGGCTTTCATTGGTGTTGCGCGAAATATAGTACAGGATGACGGTTAAAAAAAATTTTTAACGTATGGTGTTTTGTCAACATCGTGTCATATTTTTGCGGCGTTCGTGAGATTTTTCCACATCCAACCAACAGCATTGTGATTATGACCCACAATAGAAAAATTGCCTCGAAACTAACTATCGGATTTTTTGGTTTTTTTATTTTCTTGTTTGTAGGCGGCAATATACATGCTCAAAATGCGGCTAATGGTGAAACGTTGTTTAAAGCCAACTGTACTTCCTGCCACGCAATGGAGACACAGCTTACAGGCCCTGCGTTAATGGGCGCGTACAGCCGTTGGAAAGACCCCAAGAAATTACATTTGTGGATAAAACATAACCCGGCGCTCCTTGCCGCGAAAGACCCTTACGCTACAAGCCTGTATGCGCAGTATAAATCATCAATGACTGATTTCAACAGCATTTTAAGCGATGCTGATGTGGATGATATTATAGCTTATATAAAGGGCTATACACCAAAAGCGCCTGCAGCCCCCATACCGGGAAGCACAACAGGAGAACCTGAAAGCGATAATACACTTCTCTACGGCATACTTACTTTAATATTGGCGGTTGTAGCCTTTGTATTGTTGCAGGTTAATGCCAACCTTAAAAAACTGGCAGACGATAAAGACGGCATTCCTGCGCAGGAGCCCGTTCCTTTCTGGAAAAATAAAGCATACATAGCATTCGTAATAGTAATATTGTTCCTGGTAAGCGGTTATATGACCGTTTCAGGCGCAATGGGTTTAGGCCGCACCCAAAACTTCCAGCCAAAACAACCTATCTTCTATTCCCACAAAGTACACGCAGGCATTAACCAGATTAACTGTATGTACTGCCACATTGGTACCTACCAGGGCAAACAGGCTACTGTGCCATCAGTAAATATTTGTATGAACTGCCACATGGCTATTAAAGAATACAAAGGCGCGCAGTTGTACACAGCAGAAGGAGAAGAAGTGAACGGCACAGCAGAAATTCAAAAGTTATACAAATACGCAAATTATACGCCCGGCCAGGTATGGGATGCCAAAACAGCAAAACCCATTGAATGGATAAGGATACATAATTTGCCCGACCACGTATATTTCAATCACTCCCAGCACGTTGTAGCCGGTAAAGTGCAGTGCCAAACCTGCCATGGCGAAATACAAAACATGGATGAAGTAAAGCAGTTTGCACCGTTAAGCATGGGCTGGTGTATAAATTGCCACCGCACAACAAAAGTTAACTTTAAGGATAATGGCTTTTACAGCATATACGAGAAATTCCAGGACAGGCTGAAGAATAATCCCACAGATAGTATAACTGTAGAAGATATAGGCGGTACCGAGTGTCAAAAATGCCATTATTAATATGCCGGCTAAAAATAGCCGGCCACCAACCAAAACATATTTTTTAATACATAAATGTCCGTTTACGGGACAGGGTAAATATGGAGCAAAATAAACATTGGCAAAGTTTCGGAGAGCTGAATAATTCTGATGCCTTCCAGGAATCGGGCAAAGATGAGTTTAAGGAAGAGTTGCCGTTTGAAGGCGAAGAAGGCGGCGGCTTCTTTAAAACACCCACCCCAAGAAGGGATTTTCTTAAATATTTAGGGTTCAGCACTGCGGCCGCAGCTATTGCAGCCGGTTGCGAAATACCGTTAAAAAAGACCATACCTTTTGCCAATAAACCGGAAGACATAGTACCCGGCGTTGCAGATTATTATGCTACAACATTTTTACAGGACGGAGACGTATTAAGCATTTTGGCTAAAGTTCGTGATGGCCGTCCCATTAAAATTGAAGGCAACGAACTTTCTCCTTTAACAGAAGGCGGTACTTCAGCCAGGGCACAGGCGTCCGTACTGGAGTTATATGATTCAACAAGGCTTCGTTTCCCCTCAAAAGGCGGTAACGAACTTACATACGAGGCTGCAGACAGGGATATTGCCGCAGCGCTTGCCGGCTTAGGCGGTGCACCGGTAGTTATTCTTACCAGCACCATCAATTCACCCACTACTTTGGATGTAATCAACCAGTTTATAGCCAAATACCCCGGCAGCCGCCACGTACAATACGATGCGGTTTCTTACACCGGTATGCTGCTTGCCAACGAGGCAACTTATGGCAAAAGGGCAATACCATCCTACCGCTTTGACAATGCAAAAGTTATTGTGAGCATAGGGGCAGATTTTCTCGGCACATGGTTGAGCCCGGTTGAATTTGCAAGGCAATATTCAAAAGGCAGGAAAATTGACCAGAAAAACCCGCAACTGAGCAGGCATTTTCATTTTGAAACTGTTGCCACCATGACCGGCGGCAATGCCGATGAAAGGTACCTGCACCGCCCAAGTGAGACAGGCGCTATTGCAGTAGCCCTATTAAATGCAGTAAAGGGCCAGGCTGTAAGCGGTGTTGAAGACAAGGTAAAAGAAGGCGTTACAAAAGCCGCCAAGGAGTTGCTTGCCAGTAAAGGTGCAGCGCTGGTTGTTTGTGGCAGCAACGATGTTAATATACAAACCGTAGTAAATGCAATAAATGAAGAGCTGCAGGCAGGTGGTAACACCATTGACTGGTCTGCAACACTGAATTATAAAAAAGGTGTTGATAAGGATTTTGCTGACCTGGTGGCAGATATGAATGCCGGGAAAGTTGGCGCTTTATTAGTGTATGGAGCAAACCCTGCTTATAGCTGGTATGACGCTGATAAGGTAAAAAGCGGTTTGGCTAAAGTTGGCCTTACGGTATCATTCAGCGGCAAGAAAGATGAAACTGCGGTATTATGTAAATATATATTACCTGACAGTCACTTTTTGGAAAGCTGGGGTGACGCTGAGCCCAAAACAGGCTACTATTCCTTTATGCAGCCAACCATTCACCCGCTGTTTAAAACACGCCAGTGGCAGGACAGCTTATTAAAATGGAGTGGAGCGGCAACAGATTATCTTACCTATCTTAAAACATATTGGGCTGGTAAATTAGGCGGCGAAATGGGCTGGGACAAAGCCCTGCAGGACGGTGTATCAACCGCCGCTGCTACTGCCCCCGGCGCTGCCGGTGCGGCATTTAATGCAGCTACCGTTGCAGCAGCAATTTCAGCGGCAGGCAGCGGTAAAAAAGGTGGTAAGGTTGAAGTAGTTTTATATCAAAAAGTAGCGATAGGTGCCGGCCAGGGCACCGGCAACCCATGGTTGCAGGAAATGCCTGACCCGGTAACCAAAGCCACCTGGGACAACTATGTAATAGTTTCTCCTAAAATGGCTAAATCATTGCTTGGAATAGACGTTTTGATACCCGGTGAAGCGGATGCTTATGAGGTAAACCCGCCGAAGAAATTGGTAAAAGTTACCGTAAACGGCAAAACAGTTACCCTTCCTTCTGTAATCATACCCGGCACAGAACCAAATACCATCGGTATTGCCCTTGGTTATGGCCGCACGCCTGATATAGGCATGGCTGCCCTGACAGATGAAGGCACCCCGGTAGGTGCGAACGTTTTTCCGCTGGCAAGTTTTGACGGCAATAGTGTTAACTTTTACGGAGACGCCGATATAGTGTTGGGCGATGGCACATTTGTAGTAGCCATGACGCAGACGCACGATGTGTACACCACCCCGCAGGGTACGCGTACCGAAGTGATGAAAGAATTGACTTTAAACTCCTTCAAGAGCAAACCCATGCAGGTGCTTGAAGACCGTGAGCATGAGTTAAAACCATGGGGCGGCCTTGATAACTTTGAAAGGGACGGGACAATTTACCCGGTTTACGATAAACCCGGCATACACTGGGGCATGAACGTAGACCTGAACAGTTGTACAGGTTGCGGGGCCTGCGTTGTTGCCTGCTTTGCTGAGAATAATATACCAATGGTGGGTAAAAGGGAAGTTTCACGCTTCCACGATATGCACTGGATACGCATTGACCGGTATTACAGCGGTGATGTTGATAATCCTACTGTTGTTTACCAGCCTTTAATGTGCCAGCATTGCGATAACGCACCATGTGAAAATGTGTGCCCTGTAAATGCAACCAACCATAGCACTGAAGGCCTTAACCAAATGGCATATAACCGTTGTATTGGTACAAGGTATTGTGCCAACAACTGTCCTTATAAAGTGCGCCGTTTTAACTGGGCTGATTATACAGGGGCTGACAGCTTCCCGCATAACCAGTACGGCCATTTGAGTACTGCTACATGGGATATGAATGCCGAGTTGCCGAGAATGGTACTTAACCCTGATGTTACAGTACGTTCACGCGGGGTTATGGAAAAATGTTCATTCTGCGTACAGCGCTTACAGGAAGGTAAACTGAAAGCTAAAAAAGAAAGCCGCCCGCTGAAATCAGGTGAAAACAATGAGTGGGATGTTAAAACAGCCTGCCAGCAGGCCTGCCCGACAAACGCTATCGTATTTGGTAATAAAAATGACAGCAAGAGCGCGGTTACTGTTGCCCGTGCAGAGAATAACGAAAGGCTTTTCCGTGTGATTGAACAACTGCATACTTTGCCTAACGTTACTTACTTAGCCAAAGTACGCAACAGGGATGAAGAACTTAGCATTGAAGAATAAAGAGAACAGGACGTTTTAATATTAGGGTATAAATAATTTTTAAGATCTCGCTTACAGCGCGATTCTAAATCTGAAAAAATGCATTTAAAGTACGAATCACAGTTAAGGGAACCACTGGTAGATGGCGTTAAAGATTATCACCAGGTAACAGAAGATATTGTGCGCCCTATTGAAGCAAAACCAAGCAGGCTTTGGTATGTTGGTTTTTTTGTGGCTGTTTCATGCCTGCTTTTTGGGGTGTACAGTGTGTACAGGGAGGTGACGTATGGTATAGGGCAATGGAACCTTAATAAAACGGTTGGCTGGGGTTGGGACATCACCAACTTCGTTTGGTGGGTAGGTATCGGTCACGCCGGTACGCTTATCTCCGCTATCCTTTTACTGTTCCGCCAGGGCTGGAGAACAGGCGTTAACCGCGCTGCAGAAGCTATGACCATCTTCGCGGTTATGTGCGCAGGCCAGTTCCCCATCTTCCACATGGGCCGTGTATGGATGTGCTTTTTCATTTTCCCTTACCCAAATACACGCGGTCCTGTATGGCCAAACTTTAACTCGCCGCTTATGTGGGACGTGTTCGCCATCTCAACATACTTTACCGTGTCATTATTATTCTGGTACAGTGGTTTGATTCCTGATTTTGGCACCGTTCGCGACAGGGCAAAAACAAAACTCCGCAAAAAATTATATGGTATAGCGTCTTTTGGCTGGGTGGGTTCAACCAA
This sequence comes from Chitinophagaceae bacterium, assembly GCA_035550215.1. Taxonomy (GTDB): domain Bacteria; phylum Bacteroidota; class Bacteroidia; order Chitinophagales; family Chitinophagaceae; genus JABDFW01. Next base: position 139,325 of record DASZPM010000031.1, read on the forward strand.
ACACTGGCAAAGGCACGAAGCATTATCACTGGTACTGGCAGGCCTTGCAACGCCGCTGGTGTTGTCAGTGCACACCATAGTATCTATGGACTTCGCCACTTCAGTTATACCCGGCTGGCATACAACCATCTTTCCGCCATACTTTGTTGCGGGTGCCATCTTCTCGGGTTTTGCCATGACACAGACATTGCTGCTGGTGATACGCAAAGTATTTGGCCTGCAGGAATATATTACCATGGGCCACGTGGAGGCGATGAATAAAATTATAGTGCTTACCGGCTCAATTGTAGGCTGCGCCTACCTTACCGAGTTGTTTATGGCCTGGTACAGCATTAACAAATATGAAGGTTACGCCTTCTGGTACAGCCGTGCCAACCTGTTTAGCCCTTACGGATGGGCATACTGGGGCATGATGACCTGTAACGTGTTAAGCCCGCAGATATTCTGGTTCCGCAAAATGAGAAGAAACCTTTTTGTTACCTTCTTTATGAGCGTAATAGTAAACATAGGTATGTGGTTTGAACGTTTTGTAATCATTGTAACGTCTCTTTACCGTGACTACCTGCCGTCTTCCTGGACAGTGTACTACCACCCCACTATTTGGGAAGTAGGCTTTTACTTAGGTACTTTCGGGTTGTTCTTTACCTGCTTCTTCCTGTTCTCAAAATACTTCCCCACCATTGCCATTGCTGAAATTAAGTATGTACTTAAAACCAGCGGTGAAAACTTTAAAGCTAAAGTGGGCGGTATAGAAATGCAGCAGGTAGAAGAATTTGCACATGAGCATGCACATTAACAGCTAATAGTTGCAGCGTATAGTGTGCAGCCAGTCAGGGTTAAAAATATGTTTTAAGGGTTTAAACATTTGACAATAAACAAAGCAAAAAGAAATGTCAAAAAAGAAATTTGTAGTAGGCGCTTTTGATGATGAGGCGGTTTTATTTCCCGCGGTGAAAAAGGTGCGTATGTCCGGTTATAAAATCCATGATGTGTACACGCCCTTTGCGGTGCACGGCCTGGACCATGCACTGGGCCTGCGGGATACAAGCCTGCACACTGCCGGCTTTATATATGGTATAACCGGAACCTGTACGGCCCTGGGCGGTATAAGCTACGTGTTTACCTACGACTGGCCCCAGAATATCGGTGGTAAGCCGCACTTCTCATTACCGGCATGGATACCTATTACTTTTGAGCTAACCGTGTTATTTGCAGCCGTGGGCATGGTGCTTACTTTTTGCTACCTTTGCCAGTTGGCACCATTTGTTAAAAAGCATCATTTTCATCCCCGTTCTACCGACGATCTTTTTGTAATGGTGATAGAATGTACTGCGAAAACAAACACAGACGACCTGCAGACTTTTTTAAAGAACAACGGCGCTGTTGAAGTAAATGTGCAGGAAGCTGAAACTGAATGGTGGGTTGGAACTTACGATAAAGAGCAGCGATTAATTAAGGATACGCATGTTGAAGTTGCATAAACTGAATAGAACAATGAAAAAATTACTTGTTTTTACTTTTCTTTCGGCAGGCGTTGCGCTTGTAAGCTGTAACGACATAAGGCGTGAACAGGGCAGGGTATATATGCCTGATATGGCATACAGCCGCGCATACGAAACTTATGCAGAAAGGGATTCATCAGTATTTACTACCGACCCTAATAACCCCGGTGATAAGGTGTTTTATAACAACCTGCCGGTGGAAGGCACTATTGCAAGAGGGGAGGACATGCCTTTCCCGATTGCCAAAGACAAACCCGGCGATACTACAAATTATGTTGCAGCAAAGCTTATACAAAACCCGGTAACATCATTAAGCACAGCAGACAGCACCGAAGCTGCACGCCTGTACTTAGTTAACTGCGGTATTTGTCATGGGCCGAATATGGATGGCAACGGGCCTTTGTGGAAAGATGGCAACGGGCCTTTCCCTGCAAAACCGAAAGATTTGCTTGGCGACCCAATTGTATCAGTTATGCCCGAAGGTCAGATGTTTTATTCAGTTACTTATGGTAAAAACCTTATGGGCAGCTATGCTTCACAGTTAAGCCGCAAACAGCGCTGGATGTTGATACATTATATAAAAACAATGCAACTGGCTAAAAAGGCAGAAGCAGCAGTGCCGGCAACAAGCAGCACGGCAACCAAATAGTAATTTTAAATTAGAACGAACTACTTTAACCGCGATAAAAGAGATTAAGATGGTAGCTACTAAAGAGCATTTTGAAGTTCCTGCAAAAATGAAGACCTGGGCACTGGCTTTAACCGGTATCGGCCTTCTTACCATAATAATAGGTTTTGTTACCCATAGTATGGGCAGTGAAGCTACACAGCACACCAAAGATATTTTTTGGGGAACGATGCTGTACAATTCGCTTTTCTTTTTGCTTATTTGTAATGCCAGCATGTTTTTTATTTGCGCTACAACACTGGCTATGGGAGGCTGGCAAATGACATTCCGCCGTGTACCTGAAGCTATTTCGGCCATGGTGCCTATTTTTGGTGTTATTGCCTTTATTATAATGCTGATTATTGTGCTGGGCATGGGTTCGTCAACCAATATTTACCCCTGGCTTAATAAGGAAGCACTTGAAAAAGCAGGAAATGAAGAAGTTTTGAGAAAACTGGGCTTTTTGAACCCTGTATTCTACCTTGTTTGGACAATACTGGCTATCGGTTTATGGATTTTATTGGGCGCAAGGATGCGCATGTTAAGCCGCGAAGCAGATGATGAAGGCCTGAAAAACCAGAATAATGGTAAGAGTTTTATCTGGAGAAATACAGTTACCGCTTCTCTTTTCATAGTATGGTTTGCATTAACAGTTGGTTCAACAATACCCTGGCTGTGGATGATGAGCATAGACGCAAACTGGTACAGCACTATGTATAGCTGGTACACTTTTGCCAGCACGTTTGTTGCCGGTATGAGTTTAATAGCGTTGTGGGTAATATACCTTAAAAACAAGGGCTACCTGCAATTCACCAACCAGGAGCACCTGCACGATTTGGGTAAATTTATGTTTGCCTTTTCTATCTTCTGGACTTACCTGTGGTTTTCACAGTACATGCTTATATGGTATGGCAACATTTCAGAAGAGACCGTTTATTTCAAACATCGTGTGCAGGGTGTATACAAAGGAATCTTTTTCTTAAACATAATCATCAATTTTGTTTGCCCTATTTTAATTTTGATGAAACGCTCGGCAAAAAGAAATTATACACTAATGACCTTTATGGCGGTGTTGATTCTTTTTGGCCACTGGATAGATTTTTACCAGATGGTAATGGGCAGCGTAAGAAAGGAAAGCGCTACCTTAAGCTGGCTGGATTTTGGAACAGCAGCCTTCTTTATCGGTATTATGATATATTTTGTAGGCAGGTCATTAGCAAGCAAACCTTTGCTGGCCAAATACCATCCGTTCTTTAAGGAAAGTATTATTCATCATACATAATTTGAAACAGGTAATAGCGTAAAGGTTGTTTATTAACGAATAGAAAATTATTGAAAACAATGTCAACTTTCTTTACAATAGCAGTGATTGTGCTTGTCTTTCTGATTATCTTCCAGATAGCAAAGGCAAGTGAGTATGTATCAGTGTTAAAGGGCGAAGAAAAAACCCGCAAGGAGAATAACAGGCTGAACGGTTTTTTTATGATTGCATTTCTTATACTTGGCCTTATAGGTGTGTATTGGTGCAATGACATGCTTTATGACAAAACCCTTTTGGCCCACCCCTCTGCAAGCGTACAGGGTGAGAAAGTTGACTCAATGCTGTGGCTGACATTAGAAATTACAGGTGTTGTATTTATAATTACACAGGTTTTATTGTTTTGGTTTGCCTTCCGCTACCAGGAAAGCGACAAACGCAAAGCATTCTTCCTGCCGCATAACAATACACTGGAAATAGTTTGGACGGTTATACCCGCCATAGCGCTTACTGTATTGGTGGTAATAGGGCTGCGTAACTGGTTTTCATTTACCGGCGAGGCGCCTAAAAATGCTATGCAGATTGAAGTTACAGGTATGCAGTTTAAATGGCTGTTCCGCTACCCGGGTAAAGACAATGTGTTTGGCAAGAAGTATTATAAAATGATTGATGACCTTAATGTACTTGGCCTTAACTGGAAAGACAGTGCGGCGATAGATATTAAGGACGACCCCGCAGCGCATGATGATGTTGTAACAGAGTTTAAAATGTATTGTGTAAAAGGTAAGCCCGTTAAACTGTTAATCGGTTCAAGGGACGTAATACATGATGTTGGTTTATCGTGGTTCAGGCTTAAAATGGATGCTGTGCCGGGTACACCTACAACACTTTGGTTTACACCTAAATACACTACAAAGGAAATGAGGGAGGAGACCGGTAACCCCAACTTTGAATACGAAATTAGCTGCGACCAGATGTGCGGTAACGGCCACTTTGGTATGAGGGGTATAGTTGAGGTAGTTACTCAACCTGAATTTGACGCATGGATGGCAGGGCAAAAGTCAGCTTATGCAACAGCATTTCCGCCTGCTGAAACGCCGGCCGCCCCTGCTGCCGACACAACGCACAAGGTTGCGGCTGTAATGGCAAAGAAATAACGTGTGAGATTTTGCAGCTTGAGAGAACTGCATTTGATATTATATTTTATTAGAACACAGTAAAGAGTTTTTTGTATGAGTAACGAAGCTGTTTTGCATACGGGTGTTGAAGGCGCTGTTGGGCATGATGTTCATCATGATGAGCACCATGAACACCACCACCACGAAACATTTATTTCAAAATATGTGTTTAGCATGGACCATAAAATGATTGCCAAACAGTTCCTTATTACAGGGATGGTTTGGGCAATTATTGGTGGTTTAATGTCGGTGCTGTTCCGCCTTGAACTGGGATACCCTGATACCAAGTTTATGTGGCTACAGGATATTTTGGGCAAATGGTGGGTGCAGGACGGCAGGATAACGCAGCAGGCCTATTATGCGCTTGTTACAACACACGGTACAGTACTGGTGTTCTTTGTATTAACGGCAGGCCTTAGCGGTACTTTTGCAAACTTTCTTATTCCGCTGCAGGTTGGCGCGCGCGATATGGCGTCACCTTTTCTTAATATGCTCAGTTACTGGTTTTTCTTTTTGGCCAGTACGGTAATGTTGTCATCCATTTTTGTTGAAACAGGACCATTCAGCGGTGGATGGACGGCTTATCCCCCTTTAAGTGCACTTCGTGATGCATCGCCAGGCTCGGGACGGGGTATGGATTTGTGGCTTATAGCGATGGCGCTCTTCGTTGTGTCGTCGTTGCTTGGCGGCCTTAACTACATAGTTACCATACTTAACATGCGTACCAAAGGTATGAGTATGACGAGGTTGCCGCTTACCATTTGGGCCTTGTTCTTTACTGCCGTGCTCGGCGTGTTATCATTCCCAGTACTGTTGTCAGGCTTTATACTGCTGATATTCGACCGTAATTTCGGTACCAGCTTTTACCTGTCGGATATATTTGTAAACAACGTGGGTGCGCTGCCAAACGAAGGCGGTAATGCCATCCTGTTCCAGCACTTGTTCTGGTTCCTCGGCCACCCTGAAGTATATATCATCCTGTTGCCAGCCATGGGTATGGTGTCAGAGATACTATCTGTAAACTCACGCAAACCTATATTTGGTTATATGGCCATGGTAGGCTCATTGTTTGCCATCGCCATCCTGGCGTTTCTTGTGTGGGCGCACCATATGTTTGTAACGGGCTTAAACCCGTTGCTGGGGTCAATATTCGTATTGTTAACGCTGCTAATAGCCGTTCCGTCGGCCATTAAAGTGTTTAACTGGCTTACTACATTGTGGCGCGGCAATATACGCTTTACGCCGGCGATGATGTTTGCCATAGGTTTTGTAAGCCTGTTTATATCAGGTGGTTTAACAGGTATATGGCTGGGTAATTCTGCCCTTGACATTCACCTGCACGATACTTATTTTGTAATTGCTCACTTCCATATAGTAATGGGTGTAGCATCAATGTTCGGCATGTTTGCCGGTATTTACCACTGGTATCCTAAAATGTATGGGCGTTACCTGAATAACACGTTGGGTTACATACACTTTTGGGTAACAATGATAGGCGCCTACCTTATTTTCTGGCCAATGCACTATGAAGGCCTTGCAGGTATGCCGCGCCGTTATTACAGCTACACCGCGTGGGAAAGCTTTAAGCAATTTGCCGGGCTAAACCAGTTTATCAGCACCGTTGCGATGATTGTATTCGCCGTACAGATATTGTTCCTTTTCAACTTCTTCTATTCAATCTGGAAAGGAAGAAAAGTAACTACACAAAACCCGTATGGTGCTAACACACTTGAGTGGACAGCGCCAATAAGACCGGGCCATGGTAACTGGCCGGGTGAAATACCTGAAGTACACCGCTGGGCATACGACTATGCAAAAGACGGCAGGGAATTTATTCCCCAAACAACCCCGGTTGATCCGAACGAAACAAATCATTAAAATTAACAGAACGAAAACAGCTTACTAAATATAAATAATGCCCTGGCTAGCAGGGCATCATTTTTCAAAAGAACTTCGTGGTTAACAAGCATTCAATAGTGGCAGGTAATATTAATTCAACTTCATCATCTTCACTGAGGCTGGCTCAAAAGATGAAGGATTACTTTCAACTGGTAAAGTTTACCTTAAGCTTTACGGTGGTGTTTTCCTGTGTAATTTGCTACCTGCTTGCACCCAATGTTGAAATACATAATACAGATACTATAATACGGGTTATTGAATTGTTTATAGCCGGCATGCTGGTAACGGGCAGCGCCAACGCCATAAACCAGGCAGTTGAAAAAGATACGGACGCGGTGATGAAACGTACGGGTAAACGCCCCGTGGCTTCCGGCCGCATGAGTGCTGACGAAGCCCTTACTTTTGCAGGCATTGCGGGTTTCCTGGGCGTAGTTATTATGTTTAGGGTATTTAATTCAGCATCGGCATTGTTATCAGCCTTTAGCCTTTTTTTATATGCATTTATTTATACACCCCTTAAAAAGGTGAATTCAATTGCAGTACTGGTGGGTGCTTTACCCGGCGCCCTGCCTTGCTTAATAGGTTGGGTGGCCGCAACAGGCCTGGTTAGCCCGACAGCTACCTTCGTGGTAAGAGACAGCGTTTTTTCAAACGGGGCCGGCTGGGTATTATTCGGCATACAGTTTTTGTGGCAGTTCCCGCATTTTTGGGCAATTGCCTGGGTGGCGCATAACGACTATGCACGGGCAGGGTTTAAACTATTGCCTGCTGATAAAGGGCCTACAAGATTTACCGCCATGCAGGCAATAATGTACAGCGTATTGATGGTGCCTGTTGGTATTTTGCCGTATATATATCATTTGAGTGGTGAAATAAGCCTGTGGATAGTGCTTGCCTGTAATATTGGCATGGTAATACAAAGCATAAGGCTGTACAAAGATATGACGGTAAAAGCAGCACGGCGCGTTATGTTTAGCAGTTATATATATCTACCTGTAGTGCTTTTGGCATTGCTGGCGGATAAAGGCCTGTGATGGTAGATTTAAAGTGTAGGTTTGGATTAAAGCGGGTGATTAAGTACAGCAGTACAAGTGTGCGACGCAAGGTTGATTAGGTGAGTGATGCAGTATGGGCAGAAATAAATACTAATTAAAAAAAGCAGTGTATAAAGATTCGGAAACTACATTCAGAATCTGAACAAACGGAACAAAACACAATAGTGATGATGAGTACAGTGGCAAGTAATGAACGAAAAAGGTTACACCCCCACAAATTTGCTTTGTGGGTGGCAATGGGTGCTATTATAATGATGTTTGCCGGTTTAACCAGCGCATACATAGTGAGAAGCAACCAGAATAACTGGCTTGAGTTTTCAATGCCACCGGTATTTTGGTATTCAACCGCGGTTATTTTATTAAGCAGCCTTACCATGTACCTGGCTGTAAAGGCATATAAGGCAAGGGAAATGACCCGCTATAAAACACTGGTAACCATTACCGCTTTGCTGGGCCTTTTGTTTGGGGTATGCCAGTTTTCCGGGTTCTTTTACTTAAATGACCACGGTGTGCAATTACTTGGTCAGGGCAGTAACCCCGCGGCTTCGTTTATAGCCGTTATTGCAGGGGTGCATATATTACATGTATTGGGTGGTGTAATAGTTTTACTGGTAATGTTTATACGGGCATTCAGCAGCAAGATGAAAAGGTATAATGTAACAGGCATTGAAATAGCAGCTACCTACTGGCATTTTGTGGATATATTATGGATATACCTGTTTATATTTTTCAAAATGGCATAGCAGGCGGAAAAAAGTGCTTATTTATGCGGCTTTTTGAGTACAGGACAATAAATTTGCGAACGAAATTCTTTTAATCAACATGGCTACAACTACTGCAACGGCTACAGCCCCCAAATACTGGGGTGGAGGTAAAAGCCCTTTCAACGTGGAGTACGGAAAGGTGATGATGTGGTATTTTTTGATGAGTGATGCTTTTACTTTTGGCGCTTTTCTTATTGCTTATGGTACAACGCGTTTTTCAGCCAATGGCTGGCCCAATCCCAACGAGGTTTTTAAATCTTACCCCGGTGGTACTAACGCCCCGTTGGTTTTCGTAAGTATCATGACGTTTATCCTGATTATCAGTTCTGTAACCATGGTGTTGGCGGTACAGGCCGGCCACCAGATGAATAAAAGAAAAGTTGTAATAAACCTTATATTGACTATAATCGGCGGCCTTGCGTTTTTGAGCTGCCAGGCATGGGAATGGACACATTTATTTCATGAGGGTGCATGGTGGGGCAGAAACCCTTTTCCAAATTCTAACGGCTCGTTAGGACACCAGGATTTTACGAATTTCTTTTTCACTATTACAGGCTTTCATGGTTTTCACGTATTCAGCGGTGTTATTATTAATATAGTGATGCTTATAATGACGCTTAGCGGCGTATTTGAAAAGAGAGGACACTACCTGATGATTGAAAAAGCCGGGTTGTACTGGCACTTTGTAGACCTTGTTTGGGTGTTTGTATTTACTTGTTTTTATCTTATTTAAAAATCTTTATTAAAGTATTAAAATAATCCTTAATGGAACAACATACAACATATACTGATGTAACACATGCAGACACGCACGGCGGAGGAACCAAAGAGGTTTGGAGAGTAACCATTATATTATCCGTATTGACCATAACTGAGTTAGCGCTGGGTTTCTGGATGATGGGCATGGAGGAGAACAGCTTTGAAAAGCACCTGGTAAAAGGAATAATAGTAATACTGATGCTGGCGAAAGCATTTTATATAGTTGGTTATTTTATGCACCTGAAGCACGAAATAAGAAACTTTATAATGACTGTTTGCGTACCCATGGGTTTATTTGTATGGTTCATCATTGCCTTTTTGGCCGATGGTAATTCATTCAAAAACCTGAGGAACGAATATAACCCCGAGTACAAACAAAGAACAACCCAGCCATCCCCTTTGCAAAAAAACGAAGAGCAGAAAGAAGAAAAGAAAGGCGCGCAGGAATAGGGGTGCGAGAATTTATTAAGTAACTAAAAATACTAAACCATCCCGCACACCTGCGGGATGGTTTGTTTATTGGCCATGAATAAAAAAGCTTTAATAGCGGTTTGCATAGCAGTACTTATACCACTGGTTTGTTATATAGTACTTAAGCAAGCCAGTGACAATGCCGTTGAGTTGCCGGGGCATTACCTGCCGGACAGGACCTTTGATACTACCGTAGGCGGCAAAATGCGTACGGATACTGTTTGGCATACAGTAGCCAACATAAGGCTGGTTAACCAATTAGGAGATACGGTAAACCTGTATGATATAAAAGGCAAGGCTATTGTGATGGATTTCTTTTTTACCAGTTGCGGTTCAATATGCCCTACCCTGACACGCAATATGGCAAAAATGCAGCGGTCCTTTAAGGAAGGAGGCGACCCCATGGATAAAGTGGATACATCTGTGGTGCATTTTTTATCATTCACTGTTGACCCGGAAACAGATACCGTTGCCAAATTAAAAAAATACGCGGACCACTATAAGATTGACCCTGATAACTGGTGGCTGCTTACAGGCTCAAAAGACAGTATTTACAATTTTGCTTTTGACCAATTGAAGGTCGATAAATTCAGTACGGAGCCTATTGACCCCAGTTTTGTGCACACCAGCCGGTTTGTGCTGCTTGATAAATATTACCAGGTACGGGGATACTATAATGGGCTTGACACAGTGGCATTATCAAAGCTGTCAAAGGATATTGGCCTGCTGATGCTGGAGAAGGATAAGGGTGGTGATAAACTTCCTTTTGACCCGCTGGAAATGGGTATATTTTTAATTCTTGCAATTGTTATAACAATTATTGTTGTAACGCTGCTGTTCAGGAAGAAAAAGCCTGCACCTAATTTAATTTTAAAAACTATTCTACATCAATACATATATGTTACAGGCAAGTATACAGAAAAATGACGCAAAAGCTAAATGGCTTATCATAATTTTTTCATTTGTGGTGTTTGCTGCAGTGGTGCTGCTGGGGCAATTCAAGCTGCAGGTGCAGCTACCTTTTAACGTGCACATTTTTGCCAAAATAAATGCTTTAATTAACAGCCTGATTGCAGTATTGCTGGTGGCTGCTGTTATTGCGGTAAAAAACAAGTACTATAACACACATAAAATAATTATGCTTTTTGCACTGGCGTTGTCTGTTATTTTTCTTGTTTCGTATATAGCGCACCACCTGCTGGCGGGCGAAGCTATATTTGGTGATGTTAACCATGATGGTATTTTGAGTGATGATGAAAAAGCCGCAGTGGGCAGTACACGCACTGTTTACTTAATTATTTTATTCAGCCACATTTTGCTTGCTGCTATAATATTGCCATTTATTCTCTTTACTGCTTACCGTGCACTGGTGGCAGAGTTTCCCACACATAAAAAACTGGCACGCTATACCTGGCCTATGTGGTTTTATGTTGCTGTTACCGGCCCCATTGTGTATTGGATGATAAGCCCCTACTACAGGTGATTACAGAAAATACAACAGTACTTTTTTTTACAGGGACAATATTAGTAGTGATGGTGTAAAAAGTTTTAAGTAAAATTTTAACACCGCTGAATAATCTTTTTCCCGCTGCGGCGTTCTAATAGAGAAACTCCCCCAAACTATATGAACAATGTGGTAAAGTTGCTGACCGTTAGCGGGCTGCTTGTTATGCTTACATCTTTCCGGTCAAAAAAAGAAACAATTCCCGGTTACTATATTATTGTTACCAAACATAATTATGTGTTAACGGTATATGATGACCGCGGATGGCTGGTGAAATACCCTGTTGTATTTGGCAATAACGACCTTGGCGACAAGATGCAGGAAGGCGACAGGGAAACACCGGAAGGCACTTTTACTATAGTGAATAAACGAATACATGAAAAGTGGGACAGGTTTATGATGCTTGATTACCCTAACGCCGAAAGCTATGAGAAATTTAAGCAGCGAAAGGCACAAGGCATAATACCCAAAAATGCGCAAATAGGTGGCGGTGTTGGTATACATGGCACCTGGCCGCATGAAGGGTACGCTGTTGACAGGTACCAGAACTGGACAGAGGGATGCATCAGCCTGAAGAACGAAGACGTAGAAGAGTTGTACAATATGATACCGGTAGGCACTAAAGTAATCATCAGGAAATAATTTTTATTATTCAATATTGCGGGGTTAGTTACTTTGATAATGCGCAGGAGTACATTTTAAAATATGCTTATTACTTCAGCAGGAAGTTGTTTACTGCCTGCATCCATTTAACGGAATCTTTTTTGTACAGGCTTTGGTGACCACAATCTTTATATTCAATCAATGTTTTACCAGGTGAAGAGACGTTGTGATAAATCGCCTGTATTTCTTTTTCAGTAACCCGAATGTCGTTTGCCCCTTTTTGCAAAAGTACCGGGCAATGAATGCTCTTCGCTTCATTCTGCGGTTTAAAGTCAAAGGCCCGGAAGCCGTGCTCAATGCCGCCCCAAAAGGTTAAAAGCAATGCCGCAGGCTGCTCCGGTATATTGTTGTTACGCATAAGGCCTTTCGTAGCATCGTATAATGTACCGAACGGCATTTCAAGAATAATGTGCGATGGCTGTATTTCTTTGTAATCGTACATCGCCTTAATAATGGTGCTCGCGCCAAGCGATGTGCCGTATAATATAATGTTGTGCTCTCTTTTGGCAGTGACGTAGTCCCATGCCGATTTAACATCTCTGCTTTCATAGTAGCCAATAGTGCAGGTATTGCCTTCGCTTTCTCCATGTGCACGAAAATCAACCATCAGCAAATTATAACCCATATTATAAAATGCTTCAGCTTCTTTAATAACGCCGCTTTTATTGCCGCCATGGCCATGAAACATGATGACGGTGCCTTTTGAAGGCCTTTTGTATTCCACATCTGCGCTTGCATACCAGCATGAGAGCCTTAGGCCATCCGTTGTTACTATAGAGATACTGTTGTGCGGGACATGTAAAGAATCAACTACTACGCTCTTGGGAACTTTTACGCCAAATAAAACGGTGTTTATCTTTTCCCCAAGGCTCATTTCACTCAAGTGTCTTTTGGGCCGGATAGATATGTCGTCATAATAATGAGTTGCATGATAAGCCTGCACTGCGGCAAGTACGTTTAGCAATATGAAGAGGAACAGCAGCGTATAGCCAATGCGCTTTAGCCATCTTTTCATAAGAGAGGGTTTGGGTGAAGTTACTGAATTGGGGCATTACATTGAATTGTCAAAACGTTAAAGACAGGTATACCTGCTTTACAGCTATTTAGCAACCCTCTCATTGTTTTTAGTTAATCATTTCCGCGCCAAAATATTTCCATAGTACCACAGGTATATTAATACCGTCAGCAGTTTGGTTATTTTCAAGCAGGCTGGCAACAATGCGTGGCAGTGCAAGGCTGCTGCCGTTAAGGGTGTGTACCAGTTGCGTTTTGCCTGCAGCATCTTTGTAGCGGCATTTTAAACGGTTGGCCTGGTAACTTTCAAAATTGCTTACACTGCTCACTTCCAGCCAGCGTTGCTGTGCTGCACTGTACACCTCAAAGTCATAAGTAAGCGCACTGGTAAAGCCCATGTCGCCGCCACATAAACGCAGTATGCGGTAAGGCAGGCCAAGCGTTAATAACAGTTTTTCTACGTGGGCTACCATTTCATCAAGCGTTTCATAACTTTTCTCGGGTTGGGTCAGTTGTATTATTTCCACTTTTTCAAACTGGTGCAGGCGGTTAAGGCCGCGCACGTCCTTGCCGTAACTTCCGGCCTCCCTTCTAAAGCAGGGGGTATAAGCCGTCATTTTTACGGGCAGTTCATCTTCCTTAACAATTACATCGCGGTACACGTTGGTAACCGGTACTTCGGCGGTAGGTATCAGGTAAAACTTATCCTCGTTTACAAAGTACATCTGGCCTTCCTTGTCAGGCAACTGGCCGGTGCCGTAAGCACTATCTTCATTAACCACGAAAGGCGGCAGGTATTCCGTATAACCGGCGTGTGTGTTGTAATCAAGAAAATACTGTACTAACGCCCTTTGCAGCCTTGCGCCTTTGTTAATATAAACAGGGAAGCCGGCGCCGGTTATTTTTGTACCCAGTTCAAAATCAACCAGGTTATATTTTTTAGTCAGTTCCCAGTGCGGCAAAGCCATCGCGCCCAACTCGGGTTTAATACCGCCCTCGCGCACCACCACGTTGTCTTCAGGCGTTTTGCCTGCCGGTACAAGCGTTGAGGGCAGGTTAGGCAGTAATACAAGCATTTCCTGCAATTGTTTTTCCACCTGCTGCATTTCTTCCTTTACAGGCTCAAGGGTTGCTTTTAATTGCGGTATGGCAGCTTTTAAGGCCTCTGCCTCGTCTTTTTTGCCCTGCCCCATCAATTTGCCAATATCCTTGCTTGAACTGTTTATTTTAGCCTGTGTATTATCAAAATCCAATTGCAGCTTTTTGCGTTTATCATCCAGTGCAATAATGTCATCCACCAGTTCCGGCTGTTTAAAAAGTTTAACTGCCAGCCTTTCCTTCACCCATGCCGTATTATTACGCAAAACATTCACCTGTAACATGTACAAATTTTTTGCAAATATAGTTTTTGCGCAGGCAATGAAGTTTCTTCTTGACCGAAAGATGAAAACTTCGACAACTATGATGTTAAACTGTTATGGAAATAGCTGCCGCCTCCCAAAACCTTTTCCCTTTCAGCTAACGTATATATTCCCGTATTTTTGCCGCATGATGAATGTGAAAGATGATTTACAGCAGCGCTGGTGGGATTTGGAAGCAAAACTGGTGGAGCGTTTTGGTAAAAAGCCGGATATGGAGGCTATTTTGTTTCTCATAGGCATACAGGAAACAAATTTCTTTAAAGATAAAATCACCAAAGAGCAGAAGCAGGATTTAATGCATGTGGCGGTTTGTACCGTACTAAGTAACAGCGGCTATTATGCGCTTGAAGGCCACGATAAAGATGGCTGGCCTCATTTTAAGCAGCTAAAGGAAATGCCGGTGCAAAGCCTTGCCGAACAGGAAAATTTTTTAAAAGACCATATTTTACTTTATTTCAGCCTGCAGGAATTATAAACCAAAACAATACATGAAATATTTTGTTATTGCCGTTTGCAGTGTGCTTTTGTTGTACGGTTGCAGTGCATCGAGGAAGATAAACGGCCGCGGCCACCACGAAAGACTGGTAGAGATAACCACCAACTACGGAACAATGATTGTACGGCTATCTGATTCAACACCGCTGCACCGCGATAATTTTATCAAGCTTGTTCAGCAGGGTTTTTACGATAGCCTGCTTTTTCACCGCGTTATTAAGGATTTCATGATACAGGGTGGCGACCCCGAATCAAAACACGCACAAACCGGCGCACTGCTGGGTAACGGTGAGGCGCCCGGTGGCAGGATACCTGCCGAATTCAGGCCATACCTTTTTCATAAAAAAGGTGTGTTGGCTATGGCGAGGGATGATAACCCCGAAAAAGCCAGCAGCAACTGCCAGTTTTATATTGTAGAGGGTAAAGTTTTTAACGATACAACACTAAACGCGGTTGAATGCAACAGGATTCGCCCGGGCATCCCGGGTTTTCATTTCACCGATGCACAGCGTACTGCCTACAAAACAATTGGCGGCGCGCCGCATTTGGACCAGAACTATACTGTTTTTGGAGAAGTTATACAGGGACTGGACGTGATAGATAAAATTGCAAACGCTGCAAGGGACGAAAATGACCGGCCATTGAAAGACGTTTGGATGAAAATGAGAATGCTGAATTAATATTACCGGGATGATTGTTTTAGAAAAGAAAATTGAATATTTGTACAACTAAAAGAAACATTATGAGTTTTCCATCTGAACTGAAATATACCAAAGACCACGAATGGGTAAAAGTAATTGACGGTAATACCGCACTGGTAGGCATTACAAGTTTTGCGCAGGGCGAATTGGGAGATATTGTGTATGTTGATATTACCACCGTGGGCAAAAGCCTTAACGCGGAAGAAATTTTTGGTACTGTTGAAGCTGTAAAAACAGTAAGCGACCTTTTTTTGCCTGTAGCAGCCACTATTGAAGAAGTAAACAGCGCACTGGAAAAAGAGCCTGAACTGGTAAACAGCGACCCTTACGGCGAAGGCTGGATGGTGAAAATAACTGTTAATAACCTTGCTGACCTTGAGGGCCTGCTAGATGCAGCCGCCTACGAAAAATTGGTTGGATAATTAATTTTGCCTTAAAAACCTGTTTCTCTTCCTGCTGAAAAATGCCAGATGTAAATAATAAATATACCGAGTCAGAACTTGTTTTGCTGTTAAAAGAACGGCAGCAACAGGCGTTCGGGTATTTGTATGATAACTACTCGGGCGCTTTGTATTCCGTTGTTTTATCAGTGATTACAGACAGGGAGTTGGCGAATGATGTGCTGCAGGAGATATTTATTAAAATATGGCGGCAAATAGAGTTGTACGATGCCACAAAGGGCAGGTTGTTTACCTGGATGATGAATATTGCAAGGAATGCTTCGATTGATATGCTGAGGAGCAAAGCCTTTAACAATAACCAGCAAAACCGGGAATTAACCGAAGCCGTATATGATTCAGTTGGCAGCGTTTCAACCAATATTGATAAAATTGGCTTGAAAAAGTTGGTGTACAGGCTTAAGGAGGAATACAAAGTACTTGTTGAACTCGCTTATTTTCAGGGGTACACCCAGGATGAAATTTCTAAACTACTGGACATACCCTTGGGAACTGTTAAAACAAGGCTGCGTGCTGCCCTTATTCAATTACGTGAAATAATTAAACCATAAAGTGGAAAGTGGATATTAAAGCATACATAGAAAGCGGTATTATTGAGAGCTACGTGCTGGGTTTGGCCACTGCCGATGAAGCAGCCGAACTAGAGGCTCTTTCTATGCAGCATGCTGAAATAAAGGAGGCTGTTGATGCGTTTGCACTGCTTGTTCAAAATAATATAACTGCTGAAAGTGCAGCGCCGCCTGCTGAATTAAAACAGCAGATAATGGATGCTTTGAGTGACGAATTTGAGGAACCTAAAGTGGTGATTATGCCGCCCGCAACGCAGTCAACAGGCGGTAATGAAGAAACGAAAGTGGTGCAAATTACCGCACCGGGTATTTGGCGGTATGTGGCTGTTGCTTCCATTATACTTTTTGTGGTAAGCGCCGGGCTGAATGTATATTATTATAACGGTTACAAAAGCGCTTCAGACAATTACCAGGCCTTACTGGATAAACAAGGCACACTTGAAGCTTACCAGGCAAAATACCAAAGTTTGCAGCAAACGGTAAATATCTTCCAGGACAGCCTGATGCATGTGGTAAAAATGGCCGGTATAAACAAGGAAAAGGCAAATGATGTAGCCACGGTTTATTGGGATACCCGCACGAAAGACGTGTATGTTTACGTAAATAACCTGCCGCAGGTACCTGCCGGCAAACAATACCAGCTATGGGCTATTGTGGATGGCAAACCCGTAGATGCCGGGTTGATAGGAGATTGCGCCGGGGTATGTAAAATGAAGAACATACCAAAAGCCCAGATGTTTGCTATAACACTGGAAAATGAAGGAGGAAGCCCTGCCCCGCACCTTGACCAAATGTATGTAGCGGGCAAGATTTAAGCTTACCTATCCGGCAACCTTTATTCAATTGTAGACTTTTTTCTTGCAAACCGTACAATAGAACGTTCGCTTTTGTTACACCAGTTCCGTCATCAAAACTGTAACATATTGCTTCCCAGCTTTTTGAATATTTGGAATAAGGATTGCCTAATTTCGGGTAATTGAACTCCTTTACACTGCATATTACACTGTACGACCTGTTTTTCTTTGCAATGATAATTGTTGGGCTCACATTTGCCCTGCTGCTGTCATTTGTGAAAACTGTCAACCGAAGCGCCAACCGGTTTCTTGCCCTTGCGCTTGTTACAATGGTTTTGTGGATGGTGCGTGTGCTGGCTTTTGACCTCATGCCCGGTATTCGCCTTCCTGTGCAGTTTTTGCTGGCCCTTGGGCCGCTGCTTTATTTTTATGTGTTGAAAATAACGCGCCCGCGGTACAAATTCGGTTGGAAGGATTTATTGCATTTTAGCCCCCTGCTGCTGGAACAGGCCGTGCTGCCTTTTCAGCAATTTAACCCGGTACTGCAATTGCTGATATTTATCTCGGTAATCACCTATCTATACAGGTGTAAAAGGCTGATTGAACATTTTTACCGGCAACTGCCGCTGGTGCTTATGGACCGTTCGCGGCTTGAGTTCAGGTGGCTGCGCCGCCTGCTGGCTGCAACTGCCTTGTTGTGGATGTTGTGGATAAGCTACGCCGCTGTAGATTATTTTGGTTATCATAACCAGCTAAGTGTGCATCTTTATTACCCGTTTTACATCTTTTTCGCTGTAATTATTATATGGACAGCGGCTGCGGCTTTCTTAAAACCCCAGGCGGCAGTATTGGCCCAAACACCCCTATCGCTAAAACCGCCCGTACCTGTTGAGTTGAAGGCAAAAGGCGCCTGGCTTAAAAGAAGCATGGAGGCAAAAAAATATTACGAAGACCCTGGGCTAAGCCTCGGCTCACTTGCTGAAAAGCTCGCCATGCATCCGCACGAATTATCGCGGGTTATTAATACTGCCCTCAAAAAAAATTTTAACGATTTTGTAAATGAATACCGCGTCCGTGATGTGGTGTCAAAAATGAAAGACCCTGCTTATGACAATATAACCTTGCTCGGAATTGCATTTGATGCCGGTTTTAATTCTCAAAGCACCTTTAGCCGCATTTTTAAACAAATGACCGGCAAAAGCCCGCTGGAGTACAAAAATGAGCTGGAAAAAGAATTCCCATCTTATAATTTGAGAAGCCGGGCACCTTTTACAACGGTAATTTCAAACCATCAAACCACGCATAAGTGGGATTTTGTGAAATTAAACCGTAAGTATATGTTTAAAAATTACTTCACCATTGCGCTCCGGGGTTTTTGGCGGCACAAACTGTTTACCCTTATAAATATTATCGGCTTATCAATTGGTATAAGCGCTACCGTAGTCATCTTCCTTATAGTACAGTATGATTTTAGCTTTGATAAATTTCATAAAGACAGCGATCGTATTTACCGCGTAGTAAGCAACTTCTCCTACCAGGGTAACCCCGGCCATACAAGGGGTGTTTCGGGTACCGTAGCCCCTGCAATACGCAGCAGTGTAAGCGGCGTAGAGGTTACGGCCACTGTTTTATCAATATCGCCCGATGTATTTATTCCATCAAAAAAAGGCGCCCCGGTAAAATTTGCAGCACAGGATAAAACGGCCTTTACCGAGCCCGGGTATTTTAAAATATTCGACTATACATGGCTTGCCGGTTCGCCTGAAACCTCGCTAAATGCGCCTAACCAGGTTGTTTTAACAAGCAACCAGGCAAAGCTTTATTTTCCATCGTTGCCCTATAACCAGGTGCTTGGCAAGGTAATTACTTACGATACGTTACCGGCCACAGTTACCGGCATTGTACAAACCTTTACCCAAAACAGCGACCTTGCCTTTAGCGATTTTATTTCGTTTAGTACAGTAAATACAAGTAAAGACTTGCAGGATATGGCCGGCCTTACCAATTGGGGCGGTACCAGTTCATCAAACGTAGTATTTACCAAATTGTTACCCGGCACAAGGCCGGCCAGTATTGAAAACCAGTTGAACACCATATTGAAGAAAGAAAGCCCGCCGCAAAAAGGGAGTACAAGGTCGTTCAGCATGGAGAAGTTTGCAGATATACATTTTGATGAAAAATACGGTGTGTTTGATTTTAGCGACGCTGCCAGCAAAACCACCTTGACAGGTTTATTAATAATAGCCGCTTTTTTGCTTGTACTGGCCTGTATAAACTTTATTAATTTAACCACCGCGCAGGCCAGCCAGCGAGCCAAAGAAATTGGTGTGCGCAAAACCATGGGCAGCACCCGCACACAGTTGATAGTACAATTTTTAAGCGAAACCTTTTTAATAACGCTTTTCGCTGTATTTTTTTCAATAGTGCTGGCGCCTGTTATTTTAAAACTTTTTGCAGATTTTATACCGGTGGGTGTTAAGGTTAGCCTGTTATTTCAGCCGGTTGTTATTTTGTTTCTTGGTGTCTTAACCATTGTTGTAAGCGTTTTGTCTGGTTTTTACCCTGCCGTTATGTTGTCGTGTTACCAGCCTGTGCAGGTGCTTAAGAACCAGGCGCAAACAGGCAGCAAAAGCCGTAATGCATGGCTTCGTAAATCACTTACCGTTTCGCAATTTGTTATTGCGCAATTTTTTATAATGGCTACTGTAATGGTAGGCAAACAGGTGTATTATGCCCTGCATAAAAACCTCGGGTTTAAAAAAGATGCCATTGTTGTTTTTGACGCCCCTTTTAAAAAAACCAGCCCTTCAAAAAATCTTATTGTATTAAACAAACTGAAGGCCTTGCCACAGGTTGCCATGGCGGGCATAGGCGCCGATGCACCCGCATCTGGCGGAACAAGGTCAACAGAAGGTATTTATGTGCGTAGCAATAACGAGATAAAAACCGATGTTGAGCTGAAATTTGGCGACACCAATTATATAAAAATATACCAGATTAAGCTGCTTGCAGGCCGAAACATAATGCCTTCCGATACAGCAAAAGCGCTATTGATAAATAATGCATACGCGAAATTAATGGGCTTTAAAAACCCTGGTGATGCGGTTGGCAAAACATTTAAACTGGATGGTAAGCCAATGATGATAGCAGGTGTAATGGGCGATTTTTCGGAAAGGTCGCTGCATTCAGCTATCAACCCGCTTGCACTGCAATACGCAAAGGGTGATTTTGAAACCCGGGTATGGCATGTTGCGCTAAAACCCGAAACACCCGGCGGCCACGAATGGAAAACGGCCATCGCCGGAATGCAAAAGGCCTTTAAAGAGGCTTACCCGGATGACGAGTTTAATTATACTTTTTACGACCAGGCAATTGCAAAGTTTTATAGCAGCGAACAGCATACTGCAACACTCTTAACTTGGGCAAGCGGCCTGTCAATACTCATCAGTTGCCTTGGCCTGCTTGGGCTGGCTATTTATACCACCAACCAGCGCACCAAAGAAATTGGCGTACGCAAGGTGCTGGGCGCTTCTGTAGCGCAAATTGTAAGGCTATTATCTGCTGAATTGGTTATGCTTATTTTGCTGGCCTTTGTTATTGTAACGCCCGTTGCCTGGTGGAGCATGAATTACTGGATGCAAGACTTTGCAGACCGCACCCCCATTAGCTGGTGGATATTTGCTGCCAGCGGCGCTGCCATGTTGCTGGTAGCCCTTTTTACATCCGGCGTTCAAACGGTTAGAGCAGCCATTGCCAACCCTGTTAAAAGCTTGAGGAGCGAATAAGGAGATAGGGGCAGAGGTATAATCATTAAAAAAGGGGCGCCGGAAAACCGGCACCCCGTACATCTAATGCACAAACGAGAAAATATATATACCCGCTGTTATTACCAGTTGCTAAACCGTATGCCCACGGCGTAAGGGTATTGCACCACAGCATCCTGCTGCAGGGCATTGATGCTGTAACTGCCATACAATCTTATAGGGCCTATGCCAAGTTCAGCAATGTAAGCAAAACGCCAGGGGTCGAGGTCAAAATCACCGCTTGATTTTGTTTTGCCAACGCCGCCGCCTTTTGTTTTGGTGTGGCTGCCCACCCTGTAGCCTGCGCTTACGCCTGCGCTAAAGCTAAAGCCTCTCTTCTTTTGCGGTGTTGCATTAATATTAACCATCAGCGGCACAGTAAGGTAGCCCGCGTACAATTTATCTTTTGAAAAATCATTATCGCTGCGGTACAGGTAAACCGGGTTTTTGTTATACAGTATATTGTTTTCGTAGCGGAAGTTATACATCTCCAGCCCGAGGCCGTATTTAAGGTTAAGCACATGTTTGGTAACATTAAGCTTTTGCATAAAAAACCAGATGTTAACGTTGGTTGATTTTGCGGTAACCAGCTTTAAATCTGATTTGGTAAAAGGCTGGCCTGAACCGGCGTGTAAAAATGCGTTGGCTTCTGCTGTGCCATAGGCGGTATTGTCACGCCAGTTGGCAAAACCAAGGTCAAAAATAAACCAGTTGGTACTGATGTTTGAATGATAGGTGCGTGAACGGTTACGGTTGCGGAACAGGTTTAAATTTACGTTCCAGGTATGGTCATTCCAGTCGTTGTAGCTTGAATCAGCACCATACTTTTTATCTTTATTCCGCTGGATGATGATGAAATTGCCAACGTGTACGGTGTCTACCTTATTATCGTTATTTGTTGTATCAGTTTGGGCAAACCCCTGCAGGGCAAGCATCACTGCCACCATACTAACTAAAAATCTTTTCATAATAGTTGTGTTAAAAATTCTAAATTTTTCACGGGCGTTTTACTACGGGTTAGGTATTGGCATACAGGTTAATCGGTATCTTTTTTGTTCCTGCCGCCAAATAAGCGCCCTGCGCGTTTAAGAAATCCTTTTACTTTATCTTTATTCAGTTCGAGAGACCCTATGTACATTGAGCGGTCTTCATCATCAGTATTTATCACTTTGAAAGGAACAGTGTAAGGCGTAGCATACGCAACCTGGGTTTTTACTTCATCCTGCTTTGTTTCACCGCCCTCATCAAGTTTTATTAACTGGTCGCCTGCATCAAGCGGCGCAATTTTTTTTGCGGGCTGTGTTGCCTGCGCAATATTATCGTTGCTGCCTGTATTTGTTGTAATAACCAGGTGCGAGGTATCCAGCGGCGCGGTAGCTTCAACATTTTTTTGATTGTTAAGCCGGGCAATGCTGCCGGTATTATCCGCAGGCTGCTGAGGCGCAATTATTGTTTTTTGCTGCTGTGGTTGAACCGTTATGGCTTTTTGCTGCTTTTTACTGTTAACCGCTGTACTGTTTTGCGCCTGCTGTGTTACCTGCTGCGCGGGCGGGGTAACAACCTTTGTTACAGGCGGTGTAGCCGGCGGGGTAGTTTTTTTGGCAGGGGTAGTGCCTATTGCAACCGTGTTATTTGCCGGGTGTTTAACATCGCCTGCGGGGTACAACCACCATCCCAAAACTGCTATGCCAATAACAGCGGCCGCAGCGGCCATACGCATAAACAACGGGTACACGCGTTTGCCTTCTTCCTTCCTGTACAAAGAGCTTTTGCCGCCAAACGTTATTGCTTCCGGCTGCAATACCGTTTGTTTAAGCAGGGTAAATTCATCCTGCAACTGCGGGTGCTGTAATACAAATTTTTCAACCTTCTCTCTTGCCTTTTCGTCTAACTCCCTGTCTATATATAAAAAAAAGAACTCCTCGTAATTATTGATGTTTATCTCAACATCTGCCGTTTTATACAGCAATGCCTTGCCGGGGAAAACTATGTTTTCTTCGGGTTGCAATTTCAATTGCAACAATGTATCCAGCTCTGCCGCCATGTCGGGGTTTTGCTGCACAAACAATTCTACTGCTGTACGTTGCTGACGGGTTAATTCATCATCAGCATACAGTAAAAAGAATTCTTCGTAGTTATGCCTGTTTATCATACTCATAGTTACATCACATTTTCAGGGCTCACTAAATAGTTTCTCAATGTTAACCGTGCACGGTGTAAATATACTTTTACCTGGCTTTCATTCAATCCCATTATTTGTCCTATTTCCTCGTAGCTGTATCCTTCATAGTCTTTTAACAACACCAGGCTTTTTTGTGTATCGCTCAGCCTGTTCAGTGCCTCCTGCAGGTTTTTCTTTAAGTTATTTACCTGGTAGTTATGCACTTTGGCCTCGGCCGTAAAGTCTTCTTTCAATTGTATCCTTTTTATTTTACGTATGTGGTCTATCATCTGGTTGTAGGCCACGGTAAAAAGGTACGATTTACTCTTTTCATTCTCCACAATATCCCGGTTGCGCCACAGTTTCTCAAAAGCCGTTTGCACTATATCCCTCGCATCTTCTTCATGGCGAATATTCTTCACTATAAAGCGAAATACGTTATCAGCATAAAGGTTCACACATTCGTTATATTCTCGTTCGGTCATAAACAGCGTGTATCAATTTCGCACGTTCGTTACTGATTGTTGTACGCAACACGGTTTAAAATGTTACATACCGTGTAAATTTTTTGCAAAATACCCCTTTTTAAGGCGTTTTCCGGCTTTTTATACCCATTGGCGGGTATAAAAAATGTTATAACTGCCGCGTATTTTTAGTTAAAAATCATCATGTCAAAATCTGCCATACCTCTTATAGTAGTCATCATATTTGCTGCCTGCAAGGGGCAGCAGCAGGCCGGTGAGCCTGCAAGTATGGCCTTTGAACGGGCCCGTATTAACCTTGAGGCGCTTTTTAACGAGGTTGACAGCTTTTCAGCGGAAGGTATTGCCCGCGCTTCGCTGAAAGATTCTTCTACCTATATTGATTCCTCCGGCAAACTACTTATTCCGTATAAATACAACGTGCAAACGTTCAGGGAAGGCCTTGGCCTGGTGGAAGAAGGAGAAGACGGCCCATTTTATTACATTGACAAAACCGGCAAAAAAATACTTGACCTGCCGGGGTACACCAATGCCTTTTCGTTTGTTGACGGGTATGCTGTGGTGGCCAATAAAGACGGTAAGTATGGAATGATTGATAAAACAGGCAGGGAAGTTATACCCTGCATGTACGAGGAAGGGCCGCGCAACATTACCGGCAATATGTATATAGTTTGGCCCGTTGACGGAGAGAAAAAAGTGATTAATATAAAAGGTGGCCCGGCCCTGCCCGTGACCAATTTTAAAGAGTTGTATTATGATGAAGCAAATAACAAATATGCCTTAAGCAATGACAGCGGCTGGTACCTGCTGGATGATAAAGGCGCAGTTATAAAAAAGCTTGATGTTGACGGGGTATTTTACCCGCATGACGGCGCGTATATAGTAAACAAAACCACCGAAGGAAAAGGCACCCAGTACGGCGTGATGGATGGCAACGGCAACCTTGTTGTGCCTTACGGTAAATACGACAATATTGAGCAGTGGAGCGAGGGCCTTGCCTGCGTAGGTGTTGAAACCGGCACATCGCCAAACAAGGAGATGACGGGCGTAACGGACATTCACCAAAAAATAGGGTATGTTGATAAAACCGGCAAGGAAGTAATTGCACCACAGTTTGAAGACCTTATGCAATCATTTAACGAAGGGTACGCGGTGGCTATGCAGAAAGGCAAGATTGGGTATATTGATAAAACCGGCCAATGGATAATACAACCGCAGTTTGATAAAGCTTATCCCTTCTCGCATGGTTTTGCAAAAGTGATTATTGGCGATAACAGCTTTTATATTGATAAGAAAGGGAATAAGATGTTTTAAACCTGGCAGCCCGTCTAAATCAGGATAGCCCTATAAAAAATCAAAACAATGCGCCCCGGTATTATTACCGGGGTTTTATTTATGATAATATGCAAGGTTTTGCAATTCGTATATTCGTAATACCAAAACCATTGCATGAAAATTACTATTTATACGTCTGCATTTTTACTGCTCCTTTTAGTGCTTCCCTGTGAAGTATTTTGCCAGCATGGCGGGCTTGATTCAACCAGTAAAATTCTCTTTAACGCCAAAATATTTACAGGTAACCCGCAGCACCCCTATGCTGAAGCCGTGGCGGTAAAGGGGGATAAGATTATAGCAGTGGGCAATGCTGACGACATAAGGCATAGTTTGGCCGGCGCCATTATGATTGATATGCATGGGCAAACCATATTACCCGGTTTTGTTGACAGCCATAACCATGCGGTTGAGGGTGGCGAAGGCCTTATGCGCGCTAACGTTAACGACAGTGTTCTTACGATAGCACAACTGGCTGCCTACGCAGATGAAGTTAAACAAAGCGGCTTTGGAATGATTGGCAATTTTTTGGTGATTGACGGGCTGAATATTGAAACATGGAGTAAAATAGATGAGTTACATAAAACATTCAGCCGGGGTAAATATGAAAACCAGCCGGTGTTATTGCGCGGCAGCGACGGGCATACAGCATGGGCTAATACCGCGCTGATGAAAATTGCCGGAATTGATAAGCCATTTATTGAAAGCCTGCCTGCAAGCACCAAAAAATATTTTAATGTAAACAATAACGATGAACCCAATGGCTTTTTTGCCGACAGCGGCTTTTACAAAGTGGATGCTGTGTTGCCTGGTATACCTGTTGATGACAATATTGCCGCTGAAAAAGGGCTTGAATATAATAATGCATTAGGTATTACAGCCTGGTTAGACCCTGCCGCGGGCCACATAACCGACAGCGTAAACAGCATACTTAACGGGTATAAATTCCTGGCGCAGCATAATAAGCTTACAGCGCACATTGCGGCGGTAGTGGTGGCTGATGCTGACGCCCCGCCACAGCCGCAAATAGATAAGCTGAAGAAATTGCAGGCCATTTATAACAGTAACAGGAACATAAGCGTAATTGGGTTTAAGATTTTTGCCGACGGTGTAATTGAATACCCCACGCAAACGGCAGCATTGTCAAAACCCTATACCAACAGCGGCAGCTATGGGGCATTAATGTACAAGCCTGCAAACTTTGCACGTTTTGCAACTGCAGCCGACAAACAAAAATTACTGGTGCATGTGCATGCCATTGGCGACCGCGCCGTTACTGAAACCTTAAACGGTTTTGAAGCTGCGCGAAAAGCGAACGGGTACAGCGGCATACCGCATACCATTACCCATGTGCAGGTAATGAAGTTTGAAGATATTACGCGGTTCAGCAGGCTGCATGTGCTGGCATCCCTGCAACTGCTTTGGGCGCTGGGCGACCCCACCACCATTGATATTGTAAAGCCGTATATTGACCCGCAACTGTATAAATACCAGTACCCGGCGCGCAGCCTTTTGCAGGCAGGCACAACCATTTGCGGGGCGAGCGACTGGAACGTTAGCACCGCCAACCCATTTGAGGCGATGTACGAAGCAGAAACCCGCAAAGGCAGGCTGGGCGTGCTTGACAGCACACAGTGCATGCCGCGTATGGCTATGCTGTATGCTTATACCATTAACAGCGCCAAAGCACTGATGATGGAAAAAAGCATCGGCTCTATTGAGCCGGGCAAATATGCCGACCTGGTGCTTGTTGACAGGGATGTTTTGACCGTTAGCCCCGAGGCAATGGAACAAACGCAGGTACTATGGACGATGTTTGAAGGAAAGATAATTTATGAAAAGAAATGACGGTTTTTTGGTGCTCATATAGCGAGCTGCGTTAATACTGCTTGTGCAGGCTATAAATAAACTTATTCTGGAAATCAATACCAAATTTGCTCTTTGCAAAACTGATGGTGTTTTTACCGGTGGCTTTTACGCTTACCCTGCCCGGCAGCGACGAGCCATCGTACAGCTCCACCAGGGTATCTCTCAGCAGGTCGTAACGCGTGGTATCGTATATATCGGTGTGAACATTTCCCTGTATGTTAAAAACAATCATCCCTTTTTTAGAAAAGTCTATATAGTCCCCGGGATGCGCGTTATATGTAGTGTCGGAAACATTGGTTGATGGGTAAAAGTATGCCTGGGTTTCAATAGAACCGGCAATCCATTTGCTGTAAAGGTCATTTACCGGGCCGGAATAAGGGGCTTTGGCATTTTTACTGCAGGATGCTGCCAGTATGCAGGCTGCCAGCATGGTACAACAAATATTAAAAGGCTTCATGTACACATTTTATATGTTGACCCTTTCATTTATGCCGGCGTTGCACACCTTACGCGATAATAGTTAATTTTTTCACCTGCGGTTTATACGCGTTGGGAAGGATGGCATTTTTCAGCAGGCTGTCTAATTTTATTTTCCGGCTTAATTTATACAGTTGTACCACGGGTAAAAGAAAAGGTATGTTAAGCAGGCGCAGTTGCTTGCGAACTATGGCGGGTGTTATTAGTACCTGCACCTGTTTTAATAACTGGTAACGTATAAAGCCGAGGTGTTTCCTGTACTGTTTGTGCAGGTGTATGGTAAACCGGCTGCGCACAAGGTTTTGCTGCAGGTGTTCCTCCCGCATTACAAGCCATTCGTTATAAGTGCCCGGCAAATCTTCCAGGCCCATGCGCTGCCCTATCTGGTAAAAAACGTCAAAGGCTTCTTCTTTTTCCGCCACAGTTAGCTTTCGCTCCAGCAATTCAAAAGCACGGATGGAATAATCAACCAGCATAAACAATACATCTCGGTAGGCCCATGCGGGAATTTTAGCGCCTCTTTTTTCTTCCACCCCTTTGTGTATGGCGGTAATGCTGTCAATAGCCGCAAGGGCCTGCGCCCTGTTGGCAAAAACAATTTTCTGCGCGTATGCTACCGTTGAAAATAATCTTGCCAGCGGGTCTGCAGGCAGCCTGCCGGTAAAATACAGCCAGTCAACTGCCTTGTTTAATGCAAACTCGGCCGAAGCTCCTGCAAATACAAACAGTATCGTGTCTGCACTGCCCCAAATCTTTCGCACAATACTATCGCGCGGCACAAAACAATCCATATACATTTATTTTACAGGTTATTCCGCAAACGCCGTTAAAGCTTTTTTAGCGCGTTTTGCAGATGCTGCCCTTTCAGCATAAGCCACAAATAAAATGCCCAGCGTGTACATGAGCATATCCGTCCATGAAAATGCGTTACCTAAAATTAGTTTTGCCATGGTTGAATTTTTAAGACCCAGATGCACCAGTAATTTAAAATACTGCAGCACCTCAATTAAGTATGCAAACAGCAGCACGGCAATACAGGCTGTTTTTGTTGCCCATGTTGTAAAGCTTTTAACAAAACAGTAAATAAGTATCACTACCAAAAAATCACCGCCGTAGGGGCGTATAATACTGTCGTGCATAAACACGCCGATAAATATTTCCGCCGCCAGCAATGTAAGCATCCAGATAAAATATGCTTTGTTAAAGCGGAACATATAATTTTAAAAGTACTTTGAATTGCAAAGTAAATGATAAATAGTGTAAAAGAAAATTAAAAAAATTGCAGGAGTGCGAAGTAAAACGTGTTTTACGGTTGCTGGTGGTGATATGGGTAGCGGCAGAAAAAAACATGCACAGCAAAATAAAAACCAGCGCATGTTGGCGAACGATACCTGCCCGGTTTATTTTATTCTGCTAAGAATGCTTTTACAGCACCAAGCACCTTATCCATTTCGCACCCAGGGGCTAAGTGCCCGCAATTATTGTCCAGTTCAAGCATTTGGGCATGCACCATGGCTGCGAATTTAGTAGCAGGTATGGGATTAACCATGTGGTCTTGTTTCGACGTAATGATAAGCATTTTGGCGGTTACCTTTTTTGCGGCGTCTTCCAGCGGCCCGCCCGCGGGTTGAGTAACATCATCTTTGATCATAGCTTCCAGTTGGCGGTGCCAATTGTTCCAGTCAAAACCACCTGAAGTTTTTACAGCATCAAACCACACTGTAAAACTGTCCCGCTTAATGTTTTCCGCCATATATGTAGGGGAAGATATTGCCAGCCGGTGTATGATGGTAACAGGTGTTATGGCCGGGTGACCGGTATAATTGCCGTTGTGGTAAGCGGTGTCCCGCTCCATTGCCTCCAACTCGCCGTTCCACAATAAAAGGTCGTTGGAGGTAAGCTGCGGCGAGCCGACAATGGGTATTACCTTATCCATGAAACCCGGGTGGCTTACCGCCCACTGGAATGACTGCATGCCGCCCATAGAAAGGCCCATTACGGCAGCGAGATGGTGTATGTTTAATTTTTCGGTGAGCATCTTGTACTGGCTTTCCACCATGTCGCGTATGGAAAATACCGGGAACTGCAGGCGCGGCTGCCTTGTACTGTTGCCAGGGGAGGATGAATAACCATCGCCCAGCGCATCAACCAATATGGCGTAATATTTTGTCGTGTCAATCAAATTGCCTGCCATAAGCCCTTCTTCATCCTTAGCCGTGCCGGTAAACCATGTGGGGCAAACAATGGCATTACTCCGCCCTGCATTAAGGATGCCGTAAGTGCGGTAGCCAATGGTGCAATCGTAAATTACCTGGCCATTTTCTAAAATAAAATTACCGATTGAGGCGTACTGCTGTTTGGCGTCGGATAATGGTTGTGCACGTGAGATAATGAGAACAAAAACTAAGATCGCAGTAAGTAGTGATTTCATACCAGCAAATTGTGGAATGAATGTAAGGAATTTTGGAGTGGGGTAATTGTTTGCATATAAACTCATAGCTTTGTATGATGTATTATAGGCGAAAAATTATATTATCGTTGCTTCAAATTTTTGACGGCGAGCTTGACAAAATCCGCCTTCAAAAGCTCTTGTTTTTATTTACTCAAAGGCAAAAAAAAGCAGAATATGATTTTATACCCTATAAATTTGGCTGTTATTCTTATTCTGCCAATGCTGATTTGAAGGTAATGATTACAAAGGGGTTTTTGCAGGAAGATGATAGTTTATTAAAAAAGGTAGATACTTCAGATTATTTGGCAGGTTTAAAAAACGATGATAAAAACGTATTGCTGGAGGTTAAAAGATTATACGGCCACATGACTGCGGAGGCACTTATGCTGCATACATATATTAACTATCCTTATTGGGCGATTAATAGTATCCGGGCAAGAGATGTCCTCCCACCTGTTGAGTATGACAAGTTAGATAAATATAAGCCTAAAGTGGATGAGACCATAATGTTTACTATAGGCTATGAAGGGATATCGTTAGAAGAATACTTGAATCGATTAATCAAGAATGATATTAAAATACTCATTGATGTTCGCAGTAACCCTGTTAGTATGAAATATGGCTTCAGCAAAAACCAACTGAAACAGTATTGTCAGAACATAGGTATAAAATATCTTCATTTCCCCGAGCTTGGTATTCAATCAGACCTTCGACGGAACCTAAATAGCCAGGCTGATTATAATTCGTTGTTTGAGGATTACAAAACGAATAATCTAAAAAAGACCACTGAATTGCAAAAAAATGTGTTAAACATTTTAAAAGAAAGTAACCGTATCGCCCTTACATGTTTTGAAGCTAATATTTGTCAATGCCATCGCAAATCGTTATCAGAGTCTATTCAAGCATTGCCGGAATTTAACTACAGGATAAAACACATTTAATGGCCCTGACCAAAGTTTTAATAACTGTAAAAACCTACCCTACTATTTCAAGTAAGTACGAGGAACTGGTGTGTACCGCTGGATTTAAGGAAGACGGCTCCCTGATAAGAATTTATCCAATACAATTTAGAAAGAAATCATACAGTGAACAGTATAAAAAATATGACTGGATAGAACTAGACCTCATAAAGAACAAAAGTGATTTTCGCCCTGAGAGTTTCCGGCCTTTTTCACATGACAGCGAAATAAAAATCTTGGCACATGTTGATACGTCCAATAATTGGGCGGAAAGAAAAAAGATAGTTTTGGGGAAGATTTATTACAACCTTGCTGAATTGATAGCCGAGGCTAAGGACAAGAATATTTGCACTTCATTGGCCTTATTTAAGCCAGCTAAAATTCTGGATTTCACTATTGAAGATGCCGAACGGGAGTGGGATGAAAGCAAGGTAGCGAAACTTGAAGCAGAACGATTGCAATTTAACCTCTTTAAGCAACCGGAAGACCCGTTTAAAGTTGTACAAAAACTGCCTTATAAATTTTCATATATTTTTAAGGATAATCAAGGAAAGACCAGCAAGTTGATGATTGAAGATTGGGAAATAGGGCAATTATATTGGAATTGTTTATTGAAACATAAGGGGAACGAATTGCTTGCAGTAACAGATGTTAAACGAAAATACTTCGATGATTTTGCGCTTGACAAAGATTTGTATTTGTACTTAGGGACATCTCAAGTGCATCATTACGTCTCTCACAATCCATTTATGATTATTGGCACTTTTCATCCAAAAAAAGAAATACAAGGCACTTTGTTTTAAGTACCTTTTACAGAAATTTTTTTGCGTATATTCATTATAAAGCCGCACTCACCATTCCAGCAATTTCATCACAGCGTCGTCGCCAACTACAGCATTGGATGGTAAGGGGTTGGTTTTGTTCCAAACAGCCAGTGCCTGCGGCGCAAACATTATACAATGGCTTTCGTCCACCATGCCACCCGTGTTAAGTTCAGCGCTGTTTAATGCCAGGTGTTTTATAAAAAAGGCATACACCGCCTGCCTTTTATTAGGGCCGTAATCATGCTTTTCCAGCGGCAGGTAAACATTCTCTACGTTAGAGGCTTTGTGATAATAGCTGTAAATATTCTGTATATACGGAAACTCGGTAAAAGGCACATATTTTGTCCAGTCGTCGCCGTCTGCTACCAGCAGCAGCGGCCTTGGCGCAGCGCAGGCGGCTATTTCCACGTTATTGGTTTGAAAGCTGCCGTGTTTGTGTATGGGCATACCGCTTTCGCACACACAGCCGCCGAAGAAATATGACGATACCATTACCACCGGGGCGGACACTTTTATCCTGTCATCAAGCGCCGTAAGTATAATGGTTTGCGTGCCGCCGCCGCTGGCGCCGGTAATGCCAATGCGGGCTGTATCAATATTGGGCAGCGAAAGCAAAAAATCCAGCGCACGTATGCTGTTCCAGGATTGCAGTTTCAGCGCTTTGGGTATTTCGTGCTTACACTGCTTGCTGTCGCCATAGCCCACCATGTCGTACGTAAAAACGGTGGCGCCCATTTGTGCCAGCGTGGCGCAAAGTTTTTGCTGGTCTGGCTGAAAGCGGCCGTCCGGGTTTTGAAAATGCCCGTGGGGTGATAATATACCTGCCATAGGTTTGGTAGTGTCCGCAGGGCGGTACAGGTTGCCGGTTAAATAGTAGCCCGGCAGCGTTTCAATGGCAATGTTTTCAACGGTGTATTTGCCCAGCGCCATTTTGCCGGTAACTATTACATGCAGTGGTGTTTTGGCGGGCATGTGTGTTAGCTCAGCCCCCTGTAAAATGTTGGCTTTTATCATGGCAGCGCGCTGCTGCCATGTGGCCGCATCGTGGTAGGTTTTAGCAAAGTTTTGCTGCGCCGTTATTGCCTGTTCCAGCGTAAAATAGGCGCCCCGGCAAAGGTCGGCGGTATCCGGCTGGTATTGGGCGTGCAGGAAAAGTGGGAGCAATATGGGAAGGAGAAGTTTGCGCATACATCGTTTTTTGGCTTGACTATTCAATGCAATATTGAACCTGTAGCGGGCAGTGCATTTTACATAAATATACGTATTTGAAAACTTTAAAAAATCAGCGGACAAAAAGCGGATTTTGCTATTTATGATGGAGGGCTTTGCAGGGCGGGGTTTTGGCAGCGTTAGCGGTAAGACGGAGGACCGCCAGGCCGGGTGTAGCATTGTTGAATTTTTTAAAAAACGAATAATTTTTTAGATAATAAATTGATTATGAGAAGCTTAGTTGTTTTTGCATTCCTCCTTTTTCCTTCGTCGCCCCCTATCCCGGCCTTTCCCCCGGTGGGGGCAAGGCGATGCGGAGATTGGAGAAGGAGATGATGGAGGATGGGTTGGCCGGTAACCTGATTTTTAAATAATATATTGATTATGAGAAGTTTAGTTGTTTTTGCATTCCTCCTTTTTCCTTCGTCGCCCCCTATCCCGGCCTTTCCTCGGTGGCAAGGCGACGCGAAGATTGGAGAAGGAGATGATGGAGGGTGGGTTGCCTGGTAGCAACTGTGGTAGATAAGCAGGGCATATCCCTCCTGCGCCGGGATGACAGGGAATTGAATTTTTTAAAAAGTGACGAAATTTTTAAATAATATGTTGATTATGATAGGTTTAGTTGTTTTTGCATTCCTCCTTTTTCCCGCGCATTTTCCTCCCTTGCATGGTGAAGCAAAAGAAAACAGGTATGTACAGGGGTCGCCGGCAACCGAAAACCGGAAACTTGTAACTGGCAACCTGCAACTGCCAACACTCCTTATCTTTGTCGCCTTAAAGCTTTACGTATGAATGAAAAATTTGTGGACCGCATAAAAAACGAGCTGACCGAAATAGCCGGGGCAGGACTAATGAAGAGAGAACGCATTATTACCAGTGAGCAAGGCCCGGAAATACAGGTTAATGGTAAAACAGTGCTTAACTTTTGCGCCAATAATTACCTGGGCCTGTCCTCCCACCCAAAAGTGATTGAAGCAGCGCACAAGGCCATTGACGAACGCGGGTACGGCATGAGCAGCGTGCGGTTTATATGCGGCACGCAAGACATTCATAAAGAGCTGGAGAATAAGATTGCCGCCTTTTTGGGCATGGAAGATACCATTTTGTACGTGGCGGCTTTTGATGCCAACGGCGGTTTGTTCGAGCCCCTGTTTAGCGAACAGGATGCCATTATAAGCGACGCCTTAAACCACGCGAGCATAATTGATGGTGTGCGTTTATGTAAAGCCCAGCGCTTCAGGTACGAGCATAACAATATGGCCGACCTTGAAGCGAAGCTGAAGGAAAGCGCTAATTGCAGGAGCCGGATAATTGCTACAGACGGCTCGTTCAGCATGGATGGCACTATTGCCCAGTTAGACAAGATTTGCGACCTGGCAGACCAGTATGATGCCATTGTAATGGTGGACGACAGCCATTCCTCCGGCTTCTTAGGCAAAACAGGCCGCGGTACGCATGAATACCGGAACGTGATGGGCAGGATTGATATTATTACCGGCACACTTGGCAAAGCCCTTGGCGGCGCCAGCGGCGGTTTTACCAGCGCAAGAAAAGAGATAGTGGAGATGTTACGGCAGCGCAGCCGGCCTTACCTTTTCAGCAATACGCTTGCACCGAGCATTGTGGGCGCTTCCATAGCCGTGCTGGATATGCTGACTGAAACAACCGCTTTGCGCGATAAGCTGGAATACAATACCCAATACTTCAGGCAGAATATGACCGCCGCCGGTTTTGATATTAAGCCCGGCGACCACCCGATAGTACCTATAATGCTGTATGATGCAGTAGTTGCCCAAAACTTCGCGGCAAAGCTGCTGGATGAGGGGGTGTATGTAATTGGCTTCTTCTTCCCGGTTGTGCCCAAAGGCCTTGCCCGCATACGCGTACAGTTAAGCGCTGCGCACGAACAGGAACATTTGGATAAAGCCATAGCGGCATTTACCAAAGTGGGGAAGGAGCTTGGGGTGATTAAAGCCACCGCTTAAGTACACTAACAACGCATGTATTTATTATAAGGAGCAGGGGAGACATCAAGGCGCTGGAACGTACTTGTTTGAAGGCCCTTCATACTCCATAACAAGCAGTCCCGAAGCCATTGATTATTGGTTTAAAGCAGTTACAAGGTTGATTAATAATTGCTCACTGAACTCGTTGTTACGGTGAGCATCTAAAAAAGCATCCACCTTTGGCGAAAGGCCGCTTAACGCTTTTCTTACAGCGTGCTCTTTCAGCGCCATCTTTATAATGGCGTTATTGTGGTAAACGTAATAGGTTATATCGTCAACAAAGGCATCGTTTACTTCGCCGTTGCGCACTTTAAGCATGTCTATGTAATCGGCCCTTACAAAAGTGGTCCTGGTGAATTTCAGCAAGGTGTAGTTTGTGTCTGCAACCAGCATCTCAAAAAAACAACCGGGAGGTAAACCGGTGTAAACGGAAGATGGCACAAACAGGTGGGGAGCATTATTGACGATGAGCGTAAAGTTTTTCACCTGGCTTTTATCTGCCTGTATAACCAGGTTGGTATCTTTTGGACGGATAAACAGCTCCTGCCTTACCTTGTCATACAGCAAAAGATAGTTGCTGATGGTTTCATTAGCGGTTGTGGTAACAGCGCCCTGGCACCAGGCATCAGTGTAAAATTGGGAGCCTGTAACGGCGCCGGATTTATACGATTGAAAGGCATCGGAAGTTTGCATACGCCCAAGCCCGGCTATTGATTTAAAATCAACCGCCACTGACAGGTTGTTTTTGTCGGCCTGTGCCTTGCCTGCCGCACAAAAAGCAATAGTGAGGATGGCCAATAGCAATTTTCTCATGCCCATGCAACTGTTTGCAGCAAACTAAAGTTTTATGGGCGCTGGCATGATTAAATTATGCTGTAGCAGGATTTTCAGTTGCTTAGGCAGGAATTTTAACCGCCATGAAGTTTGTGTGCAGTGCGGGCGTTTAATGATTGTTGAGTTTATAATCCAGCACCTTCATAAAATAGCCGCCCACTACACTCCTGGCCTGGAAACCTACCTGCTTACCGTTGGTAGTTTCATGCCAGTCGCTTAACGGCACGCGCGTAGGTGTTTCGCGCACATACTTGTAAACGGGGTCAACCAGCGCTTCAAAATCTGCATGGTTATTCGCAAGGACAGAAGTCCATAATATCCAGTCAGACTTTGTGTACGTCTTGCGGCTGTCAAGCGGCAACCCGAAAGCGTTTTGTTTGGTGAGGTAGTACTTTATTTCCTTGTCATACACCTCCTGCGGAAAAAGATGCAGGTTCAGCACTTTGTCCCATACGAGGTTGTATTTCTGGCTCCATGTGTGTTTGTCATTAAACGTAAGCGCATAATGGTCGCCGTCGTTGGCAAGTACCATCCAGCGTTTTGCCATGGCTTTGGCGCTGTCAGTATATTGGGTGGCGGTGGCTTCATCGCCCAGCAGGCGGGCCATCATTCCGTAACCATCAATGCCAACAATGGCTTTTATGGACAGGTTCGCGTTGCGCGCAAGATGGCCCGCAAAGTCGTCTGTACAAAGCTGGTTTTCAGGGTCAAAGCCGTATTGCATAAGGTATTGCGCCCAGGTAGTAAGCGTTTGCCAGTGCTTTTGGGCAAAGTCAGTATTGCCTTCCGCACGCGTTATGGCGGCAGTGAGGATAATCATATTGCCCGATTCTTCCACCGGCATACCTTCTCCGTAAACCTGGCCATTGGCAAGCGGGTAAGTACCTAAATCGTGCGCTGCATAAGGCTTGGTGTATTTGCCGCTTTCGCTAAAGTAAAAGATGCCGTTCAGCATGCCTTCCATCAACCGGGGATTATAAGTAAGATACAATGGCGCCGAAGGATAGGTTACATCTACGGTATTGATACAGCCGTTGCTGAAGTTTTCTTTGGAGAGAAACAACAGGTCGCCGTTGCCGGCTTTAACCAGGTTATGTGCTGCCACGCTTTGGCGGTATGCCGCTACACAAAGCTTTGCATAGGTTTGGCCGCCTGCGGCCACTGCGTTATTGTATATCTTGTCGTTAAAGGCATCACATTCTGCCATAACGGTTTTATAATCGCTTGCGCTCTTGCTGAGCAAATCCTCCATGGTCATGTTAGGAGAAGCATTACGCCACCACGGGCGCAGGTTATCACCAAAATATTGAATGGAGTATAATTCATCATAGCCAACCATTATAAAACGTTCGGCTGGCGTTGAGCTTACTTCTCCCATGTCTATCGCCGTGTTAAGCGTTAGGTGCTTGCCGCCTGTAACCGCTATGGCGGGGGTAATAGCGCCTGCAAAATGCTGGGGGCCAAAATTGCCCATGGTTACGTTTTGCACAGCATGTTCATCGGCAGGTGCTGCAACGTACACATAACCCCAGTCAATGCGCAGGTCGTCACCTTTCTTTTTAAGCACTGGCTGCTCAACGGTGCCGGCTTTAAGAATGGAGAGATTACCCGATGAAGTTGCCGATGTTTCCACCTGTTGCGCGGAAGTATTAACAGCAAGGTCCGTTGATGCGCCGAAATATAATTGTGTATGATGTGATGCGCCGTCTGCAGATTTTGCTTTGAATGTGATATAAGACACAGGCCTTGACAGGATATCAAGATTAGTGATGATAAGCGGCGAAGTAAATATAACATTAAGGGTTACACCGCCGCACGTAAAATTATAAATTGTTTGGGTGGCTTTAATGTTTACGCTGTTTTGTTTGGCAGTTAATATGGTAACACTTTGTTTGGATGGCGTTTGAGTTACGAAACCGGCATCTAACCAGGCGCCGCCTGCTGTGTTAGCTACATGTATGGCAAGTACATTGCCTTTGCTTTTTAGCTTTTGCTTTATGGCATCGGTTACCGGCACATATTTGTATTTATTAAGCCAGCCAACGATGCTGTAAATTTTTTCACCGTTCAAATACACTTCAGTATTATCGTCATGAATTATTTTAAGAAACAGTTTGTCAAATTGCCTGTCTGTAACATCAAATACACGGCGCACCCAAATATCATGGCTGCGCCACTGTGTTGCGGCTTCCGCATTGTCGCCAAACGGGGCTGTGCCAGTTTGCCATTGGCTGTCATCAAAACTGGTGTTCATCCAGCCGGCGGCCGGTTGCGACTCGGTGTATTTAACCTGGTACTTTCCTTCATCTGCAGCCGGTAACAGTGTTGAGAACACTTCATCTTCCTTACCTAAAAAACGGTATGTTTTGCCGTCAACTTTTATGAGGCCGATAAGTGATTGATTACTTCCCGTCCAATGCCTTGTAGTGCTTGCATTTAATTCGTCGGTAAAGCTCCACACGCTAAAGTATGGGTTATGTGTAATAAGCGGGTATGCAGGCGCTTTATTAAGCTGGGCAAAAGAACTTGTACAAATAAAGCAACAGACGAATATCGTATAAAGAGCAATCAATTTGTTATTCATGATAAATGGGTTTAATACATATAAAGAAGCGGAGATATAAGCATTAAAACTATTGTAGGTAAATTTAGTCTATGGTTAGCTCAATTTTATATACGGAGGTTCATTAATAATTTTCCCACAACCGTTCTCTTGCAATTTAACGTGGTTTAAAATGTAACCATCGTATCCAATCATTTTCAAAATGATGGAATTTAAAAGTGTTAGTAATCTTAAAGAAATTTCTAAAACGTTCATTTCATATGTGTGCTTAGAGTTTTTAGAATCAAAGTTCATTCTCCCATGTAAAAAATCATTGCGATGGCGGATAACAATTTCATCAATATCGGTTAATCTGAGGTTCAATATTTTGAAGGGTGATTTTAGTTTTTCCGGATTGGTTGGTTTATTAAAGTCATTTATTTTGTTTCCGATTATGGTGTACGACTCTGGACTAATTTTGTCAACATATCTTTTTAAAACTTCATTAAATTCAAGATGTAGTTTTGACGATAAATTTTTATCTTTTATAGGATTTAATTTTTCAGAGTTTTGTGTGTAAAAATATTCGGATAGTCCTTCTAATGCAATAGAAAATCCCGCTGGCATTAATAATAAAGTTCTATTAAGGCATTCAAGAATTAGCAGTACTATACCTTTAATTTCTATATTTTCATAAATTAAATTACAAAGATTAGAAAAATGTTCAAAGGATATTCGTTCTAGTTTCTTATCATAACTCTCTGCAATGTCTTTTGTGTTATTCCAGCCATAAGGATTACAATTAATTGGCTCATATATACTATAAATGCTCTCTCTTAGCTGGTTATATTCAAAAGACGCGAATTTGCTTAGACTGCTATCCTCGTAATAAAAATAGTAGCATTCATTTTGCATTAAATATGCTAATAGATACCCCAAAGAAATTATTATTGCCCATGCAGAATCTTGAAAATTCTTGAGACTTATTTTCTCAGCACATTCTATTACTAAGTAACTTTTTTGATTTAAGGTAGTTATAAAGCTTCCGAATTTATTATCTCCTATATTGGTTTTTATCAGCCCTCTACATTTAGTGCCATTATCTAAAAGATAGCTTTCATCTAATATTTGGTATAAAAAATGTGTGCCGTGTTTTATCGGTATTACTTGTTTATAATAACCTTCATTATTTTGTGGTGATATAGAACTTTTGAACGAGTACAATTTAAGAACACATGAATGCTTCTGTGAATTAGGCGAAAAAGAGTGATTCTCAGTTTGTAAAAAGTAATTTTTTGTCTTTAGACTTAATTTGCTATTTATTAGTTCAATTTCACCGGTTGTGTCAACCTCGAATTGTACGGTGGATCTTACATCTAAAGAATAGCCTTTGGGAGAATCTTTTTTAAGCCAGCCTATTTTGCTATCTAACTCGCAAGAGCTTTTAACTTTAAGCCGTGTTGTTTTTTGAAGTTGATTTATAAAAGCTATTTCATTTGAAATATTATATCTTTTTTTATATATGTTATTAGTTGTCATACTTTTTTAAATAGCTTAATCATTGACTTGTCGAAAAGCGATTCTACCATTTAATACTTAAAAACCTTGCCGCCGGCCATCACTTCCTGTGTCTTTTCGTCAAACGTTACTTTTTCGCCTGTACGGTAAGCAGCGTTTGTCATAATAACAGCGGTAGCATGGTTATAACCTGCTTCTATTGGAGCATTGGGCTGTTTGCGGCTGCGTACGCATTCCATCCAGTTGCGCACATGCGCTACGGTAAGCGGGTCGCCGCCGGTATTGGCGCCTGTGGCAGCTTTAACAGCCACATCCGTCAGCGACAGGGTAGGTAAAAGGTTTGCCTGCATGCCCATTGCTTTTGCAAAGTTTTCTGTAAGGCCGCCTTCAGATGTTATTTTATTAGTGTCAAGATTAAGCATTCCGCCATTTGAGTAGTAGATTTCCTTAACATCGCCGGCAGCGTTGGTTTGCCTTGACCTGAATAATACCTGGAATCCACTGCTCATATCATCCAGCGGGCCGTAATCAAAAACCGCTGTAAGGGTATCAGCATTTTTGCGGCCATCCTTCCAAACATAAATGCCGCCGTTTACTGCAACACTGCGCGGGTGCGGTAAACCGCTGAACCAATGTACCGTATCAATCTGGTGGCTCATCCATTGCCCTGGTATGCCCGATGAATAGGGCCAGAACAAACGGAACTCAAGGTAATGGCGGGGGTCAAATTTTTCATAAGGGCGGTTTATTAAATACCGTTTCCAGTCAGTGTCTTCTTCTCTCAGCTTTGCTACAAGCTCAGGCCTGCGCCAGCGCCCGGGCTGGTTTACATTCCATGTAAGCTCAACCATAACAATGGGGCCAAATTTGCCTGCCTGTATAAAATCGCGGGCTGCCCAGTAGTTTGGCCCGCTCCTGCGCTGGCTGCCAATCTGCACTATGCGGTCGCTATCCTTCACTGCCTTTAATACGGCGCGCGCATCTTCCATTGTTTCGGCAAGCGGTTTTTCGCAATAAGCATCGCGACCGGCTTTTACGGCTTCAATACAGTGATATGCGTGCTGAAAATCGGCAGTGCTGATGAATACGGCGTCAACATCTTTAATGTTATATAGTTCGTCGTTATTAACGCAGGCTTTAATATCATGGCCCATTTTCTGTGCAAGAAACGCCTGGCCCACCTCGCGTTTGTATTTCCATATATCG
This sequence comes from Chitinophagaceae bacterium, assembly GCA_035550215.1. GTDB lineage: Bacteria > Bacteroidota > Bacteroidia > Chitinophagales > Chitinophagaceae > JABDFW01. Next base: position 180,171 of record DASZPM010000031.1, read on the forward strand.
CTAACAGCAATAATGTCAAAATTGAACTCTTTATATGATACCATAAAGGACGGTATATGACCGTCTTTATGCCTGTCGCTAAACCCCACAACCCCTACATTAACGCGGTCGTTAGCGCCTATTATGCGTTTATAACTTGCAGCGCTCATGCCTAATGTGCTTATATAGGTAGCTGCCCCCGTAAGTGCAGTTTGCTTAATGAATTGCCTGCGTGATTGTTCCATTATGGTAAATTTATTGTTTAGTTATATTGCCGGTAAGGATGGAATAAATACCGGCTTATAAAACCTTTATTTTGATGCTCCTGTAGCTTACCTGGTTGCCATGGTCCTGCAGCAGTATATGCCCTTCAGGCCATAAACCAAAATTTGGCCATACTTTATATTTGCTTATGGCTACGTCGTCCAAAAACTCTTTGCTGCCTTTTTCATACTCCAGCATTTTGTAGCCATTCAGCCAATGTTCAACATGATTATTGGGATAAACAATTATCCTTCCATGGTTCCACTCGCCTATTTTTTTCATTGCTGCCGGAATTTTTTGACGTGGAATAAGGTCGTATAATGAAGACAATGTTCTGTCTCCATTGCGGCCAAGTTTTGCATCCGGGTGCAATGAGTCGTCAAGCACCTGGTATTCCAGCCCTATGCCTGATTTGCCTTTACTGTCATAAGTCTCCTTCACAAAATATTTTACACCGCTGTTTGCCCCCGGGGTAAGTTTAAATTCAAAGTCAAGTTCAAAAGCGCTGTATTCCTTTTCGGTAACAATATCTCCTCCAAGCCCTTCTTCCTGCCCGTTGGATGAATGGATGGTTAACGTGCCGTTTTCAATCGCCCAGCCTTTGTCAGGAAATGTTTGCTTATAAATGCCGCGCCAGCCCTTCGTTGTTTTCCCATCCCATAGCAATTGCACGCCATTCTTTTTTTCCTGGTCGGTTAAAGTGTTGGGAATATTATTCACCACGTAAATTGATGTAAGTGGCTTGGGTGTTAGCCCGGTTGTTTGTATGCGAATGTTTTTAAAGTAAACATGTGCGCCGGGCGTATTGTTAAGGTCGTGTACCTGCAGGCCTATAAAGCCTTTTGCTGATTTGTCATCTGCCAAATCAGCGGCAGCAACACCATTTACCCATGTACGTATATGGTTGCCAATGCATTCAATATAAAGGTTATTCCAGTCGCCTGTTTTATATGCTTTTTGGGCAGCGGTATTATAGGTTAAAGGGTATAGCCACCCGCGCAGGTTAACATCGTGAATACCGCCTGTCCATGCGCGTGACGATGGGTCTATCTCCACCTGGTAACCATATACTTTCCCGTTAATAAAATCTTCTTTGCTTTCACTTCTTACCTGTATGCCTGAGTTTACAGTAGCGTCTGTTTTAAAATCAAGTTCAAGTACAAAGTCACCGTAACTTTTGTCTGTTACCAGGAATGATGTGGTGTTGTTAGCAGTCGTGGTGCCTTCAATCATACCATCTTTTACAGCATAACCGGCATTGCCTGTTAACACATGCCACCCGGAAAGATCTTTACCGTTGAATAATGAAGTAAACTTTTGCGCTGGTGTAACTGTAAAACAAATGCCTGCAAAAAACAATGGCAATAACATTTTTTTCATAGTAATTAATTTATGTGCTTTGCCGCATTATAAAGGGCAAGCATAATCGCAGAAACGAAAATATATATAAAAAAATAAATATAAATATTTATAACTGCCTTTAAAGTTATACATTAGTATTAAGCGATTAACATGTTATCGGTTAACACCTAAAATTATTCAACAAAATGAGTAACGGTAGCCTGCATAAAATCATTGTTTTTATTATGTGCAATATTGTTGCCGCTACTATTATGGCGCAAACGCATTTTGAAGTGAAAGAAAATACCGCGGAGCATACGGTAAGCGTAACTGTAAATGGCGAGCCTTTTACAACTTTCTTGTACCCTGATACACTGGAAAAACCTGTACTATACCCCATTTACGCACCGGACGGGCAGTTGATTACACGTGGCTTTCCGGTGCACCCCCGGCCGGGAGAGCCGACAGACCACCCGCATCACCTTGGCTTATGGCTTACCTACGAAAATGTAAACGGGCTTGATTTCTGGAATAATTCGTATGCCATTCCAGCCGCCAAAAAGCATTTGTACGGATGGATACGCACCGATGCTGTAACAGCAGCAAAAGGCGGCAGCACGGGCCAGTTAAGTTATAATGCCCATTGGGAGGACATAAATAAGAATGTATTGCTGACCGAACAAACCACGTTTGTTTTTAGTGGCGACGGGCACACGCGTATAATAGACCGTACTACCAGGCTTACCGCTATGCAGAAGGTAGTGTTTAACGATGCAAAGGACGGCATGATGGGATTGCGCGTGGCGCATGAACTGCAGTTGCCTGACACCGCAGTTAAAAAGTTTACTGACAATAAAGGTAACGTTACTATGGTGCAGGGTAATGCTGACGCTACAGGTAACTATATAACAAGCGAAGGGAAGGAAGGCGATGCGGCATGGGGCACGCGGGCAACCTGGTGCATGTTGTACGGAAAAGAGGGTAACGATACTATAAGCATAGCTATTATTGACAACCCTGGTAATGTGGGCTACCCCGCGTACTGGCACGCGCGCAATTATGGTTTGTTTGCCGTGAACCCGCTGGGGCAAAAAATATTCAGTAACGGAAAACAAACCCTCAACTTTACGCTGGATAAAGATAAATCTGTTACCTTTCGTTACCGTATTGTAATACATTCAGGCAGCAGCAGGTTGTCAAATGAGGAGGTGGAAAAGATGTCAAAAGCGTTTGATAATATGCAATAGTGTTGCTAATATCAGCATTTTACCTGCGAAATGGCAGGTTGGTATATAAAAGAAGTGACGTATCGTCAGGGTAATAAAAAGGTATTTGATTTGATACCCATTTGTGTAACATAAACAATCAAAAAAAAATGAAAACATCCACACTGGTATTAATTGTTATTGCAGCCCTGCTGCTTATTATAGGAGGATGCGGCTGCGGGCAATATAATGGAATAGTTAAAGCAGACGTGGCGGTAAAAACCGCGTGGGGCAACGTTGAGGCAAACTACCAGCGCCGTACTGACCTGTACAGCAGTGTCGTGAAAACAGTATCAGCTTCTGCTAATTTTGAAAAATCAACGTTAACTGACGTTATCGCTGCAAGGTCAAAAGCCACTTCAATAAGTGTTAATGTAAACGATTCGGCCTCCCTGGCGCAGTACCAGGCTGCCCAGGCACAGTTGCAGGGCTCGTTCAGCCGTTTGATGGCAGTTGCCGAGGCATACCCGCAGTTAAAAACAACTGACGCATTTCAAAATTTCCAGGCGCAGATTGAGGGAACTGAAAACAGGATAAATATTGCCCGCCGGGATTATAATGCTGCTGTTAATGATTATAATTTAAAAGTGAGAACCTTCCCGGGCAATATTTTTGCGGGCATTTTCGGGTACCACGAAAAACCTTCCTACAAGGCTGACGAAGGCGCTCAAAACAATCCCGACATAAAGTTTGATATCAAGTAATAATATTCATGTTTTCAATCTTCAAAAAAAAGCCAACGCAATTTTTTACCGCTGAGGAACAGCAGCTTGTTGTACATGCTGTGCAGGAGGCTGAAAAGTTAACCAGCGGTGAAATACGCGTGTATGTTGAAAGCCGGTGCGAATACATGGACGCGCTTGACCGGGCAAAAGAAATTTTTGCCAAAATTAACATGGCGGCAACGCAACTGCGCAACGGCGTATTGGTGTATGTAGCGTTAAAAGACAGGCAGCTTGCGGTGTTTGCTGATGAGGGCATTTATGTAAAAGCGGGTGCGGCATTTTGGAATGACGCGGTAAAAAAAATGCTGGCGCATTTTAATAAACAGAATTATGCTGAAGGCATTGCCGGCGTTGTTAAGGAAATAGGTGAAACACTGGCTTTTCATTTTCCTTATGATGGGGCTACTGATAAAAATGAATTGCCTGATGATATTGCTTTTGGAAAATAATTTTTAGGGTGGCGCAATACCGTTATATACTATGAAGCGTTTTTTAATAATCATACTTTTTTTATTGGGTACAACAGGCGGCGCGTTTGCGCAAAAGGTTGAGGTTTTGCCTAAACCTAACCCGCCGCGCCTGGTAACTGACAATGCTAACCTGCTGTCAGATTACGACAGGCAAACGCTTGAAAGTAAACTGGTGGCATTGGATAACAGCACTTCCAATCAAATAGCCATTGTAACCATACCTACATTGGGTGATAATGACCTGGAAGACTACAGCAACGAGTTGTTTCGCAGTTGGGGAATAGGGGGCGCTAAAAACAACAACGGCGTATTGATTTTAGTTGCTGCGAACGACCATAAAGTACGCATAGAAGTAGGCTACGGCCTTGAGGGCGCGATACCCGATGTTACAGCAAATGATATTATAAGGAATGATATAACACCTGCTTTCATGCAGGGTAATTATTACTCAGGCTTAAACGCCGCGGTTGATGACCTTGGCAGGGCTGCGGCGGGCGAGTACCATGAAGCACGCGACAATGATGATGGCCACAATAAGGGCGGTTCAATCATTGGCGTAGCTATCTTCTTTATCATCTTATTTGTTATACTCGGCCGTATTGGCAGGGGTGGTGGTGGCCGTGGCGGCGGTGGTTCATTTTTAACAGGCGCAATACTTGGCAGCATGCTAAACAGCGGGGGCCGCAGCAGTTGGGGCGGCGGAGGCTGGGGAGGCGGCGGCGGTGGCGGCTTTGGAGGTTTCGGTGGAGGAAGCAGCGGTGGCGGCGGCGCCAGTGGCGGATGGTAAAACGATACTTCAATACAACATACTAATAAAAAGTTTTTATTTCTTTATTATTACAGTTAAACGTGTTTTCGTTGAAATCATATTTAATATAGCGGCTACTTTTCATTATCTTTTTTTATTTACGTTTTAGTTGTTGCGTTAAAAAGTTGCACAACCTTCAGCAGTTATTATAATCATATTGCAGGCTGAATATTTATGCGCTAATCAACTTTCCTTACAAATCAACTACATGCTAAAAGTATCCACACCTGTGTATAACAATTAACATCATATATCAAACTTAAATCAGTAAATTGTGTTTAATAAAGCACGCGCAACCACATTATATTACTTACATAAATTGAAGAGCATTGACTGAAACAATAATTAACCTTGACACCGTTAACCCAATTGAATTTTTCGGTGTTAATAACAAGAAGCTTGACCTGTTAAAGAAAAAATTCCCGCTGCTGAAAATACTTTCGAGAGGAACACAAATAAAACTAAGCGGGGCGCCGGAACAAATAGAATCAGCCAAAGAAAAAATAGAACTTGTTATACAGTATCTTGAGCGCAACGGCGATTTGAGCGAAAACTATTTTGAACAGATTTTGGGTGGTGATGATGCGGAGACCATAGATAACTTTGTTGACCGCAACCCCAATGATATATTGGTATTTGGCCCTAATGGCAAAACAGTACGGGCACGTACTGCCAACCAGAAAAAAATGGTGCAGGCTGCCGAGCGCAATGATATAGTATTTGCCGTAGGCCCGGCCGGTACAGGTAAAACATACACAGCGGTGGCGCTTGCCGTAAGGGCGCTTAAAAATAAACAGGTTAAAAAAATAATTCTTACACGCCCCGCTGTAGAAGCAGGTGAAAGCCTTGGCTTTTTACCGGGTGACCTGAAAGAAAAGATTGACCCATACCTGCGGCCGTTATACGATGCATTGGATGATATGATACCGGCCGATAAGCTGGGCTATTATATGAGCACACGCACCATAGAAATTGCGCCGCTGGCATATATGCGTGGCCGTACGCTTGACAATGCTTTTATTATTTTGGATGAAGCGCAAAATGCTAACGACCTGCAGTTAAAAATGTTCTTAACACGTATTGGCGCTAATGCCAAAGCTATTATAACCGGCGACCCTACGCAGGTTGACTTACCAAAAAACCAACGTAGCGGTTTGGAAAAGGCCATACGTATTTTAGGGAACATTGACGGTATTGCGCACATTGAGCTTGACGAGGAGGATGTAGTAAGGCACAGGTTGGTAAAAGCTATTATACGCGCGTATGATAAAGAGCACCAGCATGAAAACGGCCCTTCAGGCTATTTTGTAAAAAAGGCATAATTCAGAGAAACCGATATATGGTAAAAGCAGTCTCGTGGCTGCTTTTTTTATGCCGGTTGCCGCCGGTATATTTTATGGATTATTGTTACGGAATGCCGGTACATTTGCATAAAGGAGATATATGCAGAAACTGGTATGGGTTGCAATAGTTGCAGGCGTTATTTTTAGTTGTAACAACGGTACAAAAGGCTCGCCAAAAGAATCGCTGGAAAAGTTTTTGTCCGCCATGGAAAAGAGCAACTTTACAGAAGCAAAAAAATATGCTACTGATGATAGCCAGGACTTTCTCACCCAGTTGCAAAATCACAGTACGGGAAGCGAAAATATCTACAGTAATAAAACATTTAATATAACCGGTGTTGAGGTAAATGGCGATGAGGCTAAAGCTGAGGTGCAGGCGGGTACGGGCGCTACCCTGACTTTTAACCTCAAATACCAGCATGGCGATTGGAAAGTGTCGTTTAACATGAGCGCCATTATGCAAATGGTAACCGATGTTATAAAAAAGGAAGGTGTTGATATAAACAAGGATATAAATAAAGCGCTGGATTCCATCAAAATCAACCTCGATTCCCTGCCATAACCACATGCAGCCATTAAACAGGCTGCCTTTTATTTTTATATTTTACACGGTTGATTTACATTTGAAAGTATTCTTTTTAATGAAAGCGGGTTACATAATATTGTTATCGTTGGCATTTTCTGCATGCTTTGGCGGGAGGAATAATTACCCTAAAGCTGAAAATGCCTTTGATGCAGGGCGTGAATTTATTGATGGCTGTTTAAAAGGCGAGTTTAGCCGCGCGTCATTTTACATGGTAAATGATTCAGAGAACAATAAAGACCTGCAGCAGATAAAAACAACGTATAACGGAAGGACACAGGAACAAAAGCAATTGTATTACCAGGCGTCTATAATCGTTAACGAGGACGCTACCATAAGCGACACCGTACATATAATTAACTATATGAACTCGTACGATAAAATCGCCCGTAAGGTAAAAGTGGTATTACGCAATAACACCTGGCAGGTTGATTTTAAATACACGTTTAATGGAAATTTATAGCGCATGATCAAGAATTTTGTTTTGGTAGGGCTTGGTGGTATGACGGGGTCAATGCTGCGGTACCTTGTTGCCCTTGTTATTAAACACCCGTCTTTCCCGCTCTCAACTTTCATTGTAAATTTTGCCGGCAGTTTTATTATTGCGGCGGTATTAGGTATTGCGTTTAAAAACCAGGGGTTTGATCAAACCTGGCGGCTTTTTCTTACCACCGGGCTTTGCGGCGGCTTTACCACTTTTTCAACTTTTTCGGTTGAAGGTGTTCAAATGCTGCAACAGCAGCGTTACGGCAGTTTTGCTTTTTATGTTTTATTGAGTTTGTCGGCTGGTATTGCGGCGGTTTTCTCAGGTTTTTGGCTAACTACACACTTAAAATAATCTTTTATGACCACAACAGTTTTACACCCCTGGCATGGAGCACATTTTGGCGACAAAGCCCCGAGGATAGTTAACGCGGTTATTGAAATACCGCAGGGTTCAAGGGCTAAATACGAAATTGACAAACCTACCGGGCTGCTAAAGCTCGACAGGGTTATTTATTCATCGTTTTATTACCCCACCAATTACGGGTTTATTCCGCAAACCTATGGGGATGATAAAGATCCGCTGGATATACTGGTGATATCAAGCCTTAGCATACAGCCCCTTTGTATGGTTGAGGCTAAGGTTATTGGGGTAATGCAAATGATTGACGGCGGCGACGCGGATGATAAAATAATTGCGGTAGCTAATCATGACCCTTCTATTAATTACATTAATAACATTGAAGAACTGCCCAAGCATTTTTTTAGTGAGCTTCGCCACTTTTTTGAAGAGTACAAACGGCTGGAAAACAAAACCGTTAAGGTGGAAGAGTTTGGTGATAAAAGCCAGGCACTGCATATTATTGAGGAAGCTATTAAGCTTTATACAGAAACATTTAGGCAGTAATGGGGAAGTACTGCCAGGCATACAGGGCGGCGGAATACCAAATTAATTGGTTGCGCATTGGCAGGCAGGCCTTAAAATGCCCTTTATTGACAAATAATACTTTCCCCGTATTCTCTCATCCCTTATTTTTGCGCAAAATATTGAAACATGGAAAATAAATACCCGTCAGGCAAATATTGGTTTTGGTGTTTTGTGTGGACAGCGATAATGGCTTTCATGCTTATTTATGCGCCTATCCGCCAGTTCTTCTGGCTTGCATTGCCGGGCTCCTGCACATATTTTGCAAAAGCCATGAATATTATGGACGCAGACGTTAAACATTAACATATTTTACAATAGAATGGAAGGGAGCCGCGTTTTGCGTTGCTCCCTTTTTTATTACCGCTACTTCATTCCGCCCTTTTGCTATTTTTTGTTTTTGATACCTATCGTTTTAAACGCGCTTATCCAAATTCGCCTCTCACTCATACCTTTGCTGTATGCCAAATAAAATTGTTGTTGCAATAACCGGTGCAAGCGGAAGCATTTATGCAAAGGTGTTGCTGGATAAATTGCTGCAGGTAAAAGAGCAGTGGGAGGCGCTGGATGTAGTAATGAGCGCCAATGCCAAAGAAGTTTGGAAAACCGAATTAGGCAATGACAGCTACACAAATTACCCGGTGAGGTTTTTTGAGAAGAACGATTTTATGGCGCCGTTTGCCTCGGGTTCAGCACGTTACAATATAATGATGGTTGTGCCCTGTAGTATGGGAACATTGGGGCGGATTGCGGGTGGCATAAGTGACGACCTTGTAACGCGCGCTGCTGACGTTATATTGAAAGAACGCCGGAAACTTATACTCGCGGTACGGGATACGCCGTACAACCTTATTCATATACACAATATGGAAACGGTTACCCTTGCAGGAGGCATTATTTGCCCGGCAACTCCATCGTTTTACAGCAGGCCCGCTACACTTGAAGAAGTGGCTGCTACAGTTGTTGACCGTATTTTAGACCTTGCAGGGTTAACGGTAAAAACCTACCGATGGAACGAGCAATAGATTTTACCTCGTCAAACAGCTTATTGCAAAGCTTTTAAAAACTTTGAGGTGTATGTGTTGCTTCCGGTACTTATTTTTAACAGGTATGTGCCATTGACCATATTGCCGGGTAAATTAATCCGGATTGTATTCGCACCGGTAGTAAGCTGTTCCTGTTTGCTGTACAATAACCTGCCGCTGGCATCAAAAACGCTTATATATGCTGCTTCATTCTTGTCGTTAGATAAGCTGACGGTTAAATAACTGCTTGCAGGGTTGGGGTACACTTTTAAAATGCCGGTAGGGGTAAATTTAACTATAGATACCTGTGAGTAATAATAATTGCCATCTGTGTTTACCTGCTTAAGACGATAGTAATTGATGCCATTAAGCGGTGCATCGTCTGTATAAGTATAGTTTTGCTGCGTGCCGGTTGTAAAAGCTTTTGTTTTTCCTATTGCAGCCCAGTTGGCGCCGTTGCTGCTACGCTCAATATCAAAGTAATCGGCGTTTACCTGTTGGGCGGTTGTCCAGTTTAATAAGGCAGCGCCCCCTTTTACGGCTGCTGTAAATTTCATTATGCCCGTTGCTAATACTGAGCCGCAGGCATCTGTTACTGTTAGGGTGCTTGTTCCGGTGCAACCGGTTGATGTTGTGATTTGCAAGCTATAATCACCATAAAATTTTATATATGGCGCGTCAAGGTGCGATACATCACTATCATCCTGTGTGCTGTATGCAGAACTTGTATAAAAACGGCCACCGGAGGTTGTTGTCCAATACCAGCTTTGCCCAAGGCCGCTTGACTCATATAATTGTACGGATTGCGGAATAGTGGCAGTATTACAGTTTACGGCTATGGTAGGCTGGCAACTCGCGCAAACGTTCAATCCCATGGCCGTAATGGCCCAATCGTCGCCATTGCTGCTTTTATAAGCGCCGTCTGTAATCTTAATATAAGCGGATGATGAAGTAGCTTTAAAAGTAACCGCTACCCTAACCCAGCCATTAAGGGATGCGCTGTTTTGTGTAGTGGTTTCATCAAATGTGTATGGGCCAAAATAAAGAGTGCCGTCAGGTTTGCCGTCTGTTCCTCCCACCCTTACTCTTATATACGGCTCATCAGTACTGTTGCTGTTGCTTGGCTCGCGCATATTGCTTATATAAAAGTAAAACGTATAATAGGTGTTGGCAGTAAGCCCGGTAACTGTTTGCTGGTAGGCTAAAAACTCGGAACCGCTAACATAATTGGCGGTTATAGCCATCATAGTATCAGCGGCGGCCACGCCATAAGTTGCGTCACCAGGAAAATATTTTTGGTTATCGTTACTGCAATTGCCGCTGCCTGTGTATGGGGTTGAAGGGGTTGCATTTACCAATGCAAATGCATTACCGTTGCTATAGGCTTTTGCGCAGGTGGTACCGTTATAGTCTGCCTGCGATTTAAAGCTACCCCCGGAAAATGAGTATGTTGTTGCAGCACCGCTGTTATAAGTTCCGGGTGAAGAGGTGATTACCGAAGTGGTTACCGGGCTCGTAAAACTCCCGTTCAGCAAAAGGTTTGAGGCTGATGTATTATAGCCTGTGCCTATTGAAGAACATTCAGAGTTGCTGCCGGCTGATAATACGCTGGCACTGCAGGTGGAGGGGCGGATATTGATGGAAACGGGTGATATTGCAGTACGCACCGTGTTTGATACCGTACCCCAGCCCTGGTCAAAATAATTATACCCTGTTGACCCTGTTTGTATGGGGTTGCGGGAGGTGTCGTAAAAATTCATCGTCTGCGAGGAACTTGTGCCGCTAAAATTATTTTCTACATCAGTATTGCCGGTAAAATAAAAATTACCATGGCCGGTTACGGCAGAGGTGTTCTTATAATTGGTGCCCTGCACCCAGCCATTATTTGTAAAAGTTCCGCCATTGACTAAAAATAATGGTGAGCCGCCATTGGCTGAGGTACCATTGGTGGGCACAAGCATATACCCTGAATTGTTTGAATTACCCTGCAAGCTGATGCCTGAGGTGGTAACAAGCGTGCAATAATTATAGCTGTTTGATGTACTGTTGCTGGTAAAAGTACCGTTCACATATATATAACCATAATTGTAATAATTGCCGTTATTTACCAGCGTGCTGCCGGAGTTATCCATCTGTATGTCGTTGTTATTGGTAAGGGTTGTATTAGTGCCCAATTGCAGGCCAATTTGAAAATTGAGTGTGCCATTATTAGTGATGGAACTGCTGCTGCCATCCGGTAACGAAATTTGATGTGCACCAAAAGTTAATACACCGTCAGCAGTGTTGGTAAAACTGCTGGTACCTGATAAAGTAAGATTATCTATATAAGTGCTGTTTGAATTAGTGAGTGTTGAATTGTTGGCAAAAGTTGATAAGCCATTGGCGGTAAACGTACCGCTGTTGTTTAAAGCGCAGCCTGTGCCCGCGAAATTAAACTGGCCGCTTATGGTGGCGTTGCCGGAATTGGTGAAAGTTGAATTGTTGCCAAACCCAAGTGTACCCGAAGAAGTTATTGTACCGGCATTATTAATATTTACAATGCAGCTTGTAGTATTACTGTTATTATAATAAACAAAACTGATGGTGCCACCGCTGTAATTATTGAATGTGCTTGTAGTGGACGAGGCCGGTTGTACCCCTGAGCTAAATGTTACGGTACCATAGTTGTCAATCCTGAAATCGGCTTTGGTTGCATTCATTAATGGGAAGGTGAGCGTGCCATAATTTATAAAATAGCCGCCGCTGGACGAATTGCTGCCGTAATAGTTGTTGGCGTTAAAAGTACTGCCTGATTCAATATAGACCTGGGCGGTTGCCGGTATGCTGCTGTAGATATGCCCATTAAAAGTCGAGTTGCCGGTTACACAAATGGTTGACGTTGACGAAACACCATTTATTTGCCCGGTGAATGTTGCCCCGCCCTGTATGCAAAGATTTTGCCCGGCTGACAAGGTGATGTTTGCATTGGTGTTTGTTGATGGGGTTACAGTAACAGTACAACTGCCGCACTGCGCCAGGGCATCTTGCGCGGCTAGTACAATTAATATAATAAAAAGTAGGCCTCCTTTCATGGGTGCACGTTTTGGACGGTTTTTTATGGCGCGGGCAATTGGTTGTTATACGAAAAAGTATAACTGTGTTATGAAAAGGTAAGGTTGATAAAGGTTTATAACGGATTATCGGCCCGGCTAACCCATGTTACCAATTTCCTGGTTAACAGATTGCCAGTTTTCATGTAAGTATCGGAAAATCAATACATACGATAAAGTTATGCATTTAGTTAAAACTTGCGAAGGATTAAAGCGGTTTTTTTAAATTTTATAAAATATTTATAAAAAAGCCACGCTTAGACAAGAATGGCTTTGTTACTCAAACGTTTATCTCAAAGGTGTTTTCCCTGGTTAGCCGCTTTAATTGAAAAACCTACTATTATTTTAGTGCCCCACTTTTAAATATTCCTTCAGAATATCTGTGTGCGGGTTATCAAAAATTTCTGCTGCTTCACCATATTCAATTATTTCGCCGTAATACATAAATATCACGTAATCAGCTATGCGTTTCGCCTGGCGCAAAATATGGGTTACAAGAATTATGGTATAATCGTTTCTCAGCCTTAAAAATTCTTCTTCAATCACACGGCTTGAAATTGGGTCCAGCGCCGAAGTAGGCTCATCTGCCAGTATTATTTCCGGCTCTACCGCAAGCCCCCTTGCCAGGCAGAGACGTTGCTGCTGACCGATGGATAAGCTTTGCGCCGAACTTTTTAATCGCCCTTTTACTTCATCCCATAAAGCCACTTCTTTTAAATGCTTTTCAACCTTTTGGCTTACTATTTTTTTATTAGTAATACCCTTCAGTTTTAAGCCGTAGGCTATATTATCATAAATGCTCATTGGCAATGGGTAGGGGCGTTGTAACAGCAAGCCCATCTTTTGACGTATCCGGGTAATATCATTGCGGGTGTTCAATACATCGTCGCCGTCTATGGTAATACTGCCGCTTAACTTTAAATCGCTGTGCAGGTCTGTTAGCCGGTTAAGGCATTTAAGCAGCGTTGTTTTGCCGCAACCTGAAGGCCCGAGTAATACCGTTATTTTATTTTTAGGTATGCCGATATTTATGTTTTTTAATATCTGTTCTTTTTTGTTGTAAACATGCAGGTTGCTGATGTTAACGATGGGCTGGCTAACAGGTATTGTTACTGTAACTGTTTCCGGTGATGTGTTGCTGATTGCTGTTACCATATTGCGTTTGTTTGAGTGTTGCCTGCCGGCAGTTGGTGACTACTGGTTATTTTTGCTGAACCCCGATAAAAATCTTGCTGATATGCTTATTGCCAATATTATAAAAACTAAAATTATGGCTGAAGCATACGCCCGGTTTTGTACTTCATCAACCGGCGAACCTAACTGGAAGAATATTGACAGCGGCAGTGTTGCAGCCGGGTCGCTTAATTTGGCCGGTGTATAATCTGTAAAACCTGCTGTAAATAATACCGATGCCGAATCACCGATTCCACGTCCAAAAGCCAGCAGTACTGCGGTGGCAAAACCTGGTAGTGCCTGTCTGAAAAAAACCTTATATGCTGTTTCTGTTTTGGTGGAACCAAGCGAATACGCTGCTTCCTGCAGGCCGATGGGTATAGTTTTAAGCACTTCGTCCATCGCCCGTATCATAATAGGCGCTATCATTACAGCAACTGTTATAATACCGGCGCCAAGCGATGTTCTTAAACCCAAATATATCAGTATAACAAACCCGAATGCCCCATACACAATTGACGGCACGCCCCACAGCACATCAAGAAAAAAGCGTATGCCTAAAAGCAGGCGCCTGTACTTAATTAAATAAATATTCATAAACAGCGCTACCGGCAGGCTGATAACGAAAGCAAGCAAGGTTGCGGCTATAGCCAGATAAAACGAGCCGGCAATGGCATTCAATATGCCGCCTTCTTTACCTAAGTAAAAACCGCCCTTTGGCTCCTGTGTAATCATTTGCCATGACAATGCAGATATACCTTTTTGCGCTATGCTCCATATTATATGCAGTAATACAAATACAATTAGTAAAGTGAAGATGGCCGATAGCCCCCGAAAAAAATTTTCTTCCAGTTTTCGTTTTATCGTCATATAAGTTCAGCTTTATAAATAATGTAACGTGATAAAATGTTTATGGCGATGATGATGGCGAACAGCAGCAATGCGCCAAACATTAATGCAGAGTCGTAGGATGGGATGCTCATCATCTCACCATAGTTGTTGGCAATAAGTGCAGGCAGGGTGTAGCCCGCATCAAATACGGATGTTGGTAATTGGGCCACGTTACCCACCACCATTAACACCGCCATTGTTTCGCCCAGCGCTTTGGAAAAGCCAAGCCCGAATGCGGAAAAGATGCCCGGCCTGCCTTTGCGCAGGAAAATGTATTTGATAGTTTCCCACTTTGTTGCGCCTAATGATAGCGAGGCCTCGCCAAGCTCAAGAGGTATTTGCCTGAATACTTCCAGCAGCATATTAAGTATGTAAGGAATGCTCATTACTGCAAGCACCAGGCCACCTGCCAATATGCTGTAACCAAGCGAATCAACATGAAAACGCGGCGCAATAGTATCACCAACAAGCGGTACTATTACAAGCACACCCCAAACACCATACACTACAGACGGGATGCCCGCCAGTATATCTATAACCGGCCGCATAGCTTTTAGCATCCATTTAGGGGTAAACTGGGTAAGGTATATGCTGGCAAGCAGGCAGAGCGGTATACAGATAACAAGCGCTATAGCGGTAACCCATAGTGAGCCGGTAATAAATGGCCAAAAACCAAACTGCCCGTCTGACGGCGACCAATCCGATGAAGATACCAGTTTGCTAAATGAATGCTTTTTTAATAGTGGCAGGGATTTAAGTACCAGGCCACTGCCTATTGCCAGCGGCAATACAAGGCATATTGACAAGCACACCAGCATCCACCTGGAGGAAATTATATCAATCAGCTTTCGGGATATTAGCATGGGTGTTTTGTATTGGCGATGATTAAATAACGTATGTGCTTAATTGGCAGTGAGTTTTTTTAATTGCTCATTTATTACTGCTTTGGGCAGGGGTACGTAGCCTGCTGCGTCAACCAGCTTTTGGCCGTCTGTAAGCACCCATTTAAAAAAATCAAGCACTTCCTTCTTTTGTGTTTTTCCCTTTGTTAAAAAATACAGGCTTCTTGCCGGTGGCGACGGAAACTTGCCATCATTCACCGCTTTTAAAAATGTGCGCAGGTTTTTATAAAAATCCTCGGTGGCATCAATCTTACCGTCCTCATTAATGTCAATAGGAGCCACTTCAATACCCTGCATTTTTTTGCCTGATTTTGCATCAAATACAAACAGGGTGTTGTTGTACCCTAATGCATTCATATCTTTTCTTACTGCGTCGGCAACGCCCGGGTCGCCTGAAACGCCTACGCCTTTAATGTTTTCCTGTTTTTTCCCGAAGAATGACGCCCATGCATCTGCAGCGCCGGCTGCATCTGCCCTTGTGTAGATATTCACCCGGTGGGGCCCGCCCTGTAAACCCAATAGCTGCTCCCAACTGGTAATAGTATGGTCAACAAACATGGCTTTGAATTCTTCTTTTTTTATGCCCCTTGCCTGTATTTGCTTTATATACGGGTTGCGTGCATTTATTGTAGGTAATACTGCATCCCTGCAAAGCGAGAGCCACCATACGCCTTTTGCCTTTTCTTCTGCGGTAAGTTCCCGCGAAAACATACCTACATCAACCACTCCTGACAGGCAATCGGTCAGGCCTTTGCCCGCACCCCCGGCCTGTATATCAAAGCGAACGTCAGGATGGGTTTTATTATATTCGGCCGCCCAGGTTTGTACAAGCGGGTATAACGCAAAGGCACCTGAAAAAGAAATTGAGACAGTTTTGGATAAACGGGGGCCCGGCCCCTTGCCGTTAAAGTTTAATACAAACAGCAAAATCAAAATACCATATACTTTAAGTTTCATATCAATTTAATTATATAAATCCTATATGATTTATAGGATAATTGTTAAAAAAATTTTTATTACATGCCAAAGCTGTAAAAAAAGGTTAGGCGGTAAACAATATCATGGTCACCTGTTGCTTTGCCGGTTGTGCCTGCTATTTGTGATGCATAATGCGAATACCAAATGTTTGGCATTATGTGGACTGTTTTAGCCGGCGTCCAGTCGAGTGAAGCCAATATAAAGTATTCCTTTGTTGCAGGGTCATTGTAACCGGTGGTTGGGCTGGAATATTTGCTGTACATTTCGTTGTCTATTTCTGTATTGGGATTAAACACATCATACCGTACAACATACCTCAGCTTATCAGGTAGCAAAATACCTCTTGCAAATATGGATATGCCCTTTGCTTTTACTGATATAGTATCAACACCGCCGGCTTTTTTAACCGCAAAATTGTCTTTATGCAGGTTATTTATAAATGCCTCAACACCAACGGTAAACTGCGGGGTAGTATATGCAGCAAAGCCTTTAATCATATTCCGGTCGTGGTGCCAGGTGGGTGTCCAGTTCAGGCGCTCATAATCGCTGTATAGATGCAATTCAATTCTTTTATCTAATAATTTGGCCCATACATCCCCATAAAACCATTTGAAATTATCATTTTCCGGCACTGCCTTATTTCCATTGCCCACCATAAGATAATATCCATAGTTTTTAGTGGCAGGGTCAAACACACCCCGTAGTGCAGCCCCCATGTCGTACGAAGGAGTGCCACCGCCAAAATCGGTGATAGTTCTTTCCAGTGAGCGGTAGGTCCAAACTTTTTCGACAGTTAAAGAGAATGCGGGCGTTGACATTTGCCCGATTACGAGGTCAGTGCCTTTCCAAATGTTTTTCCACCGCACATTCATGTATTTAATATACGGGGCAATTTTACCATTACTAAGTAAATCCCCGGTGGCGGAGGTTGAAGACGGCGGGTTGCCCGCGGGGAAGTTGTCTTCCATTGCCAGGAGGAGTTCAGCAAAAAACTTCTTGCTGATGTTGTAGTCATAACCGAGATAAATTCGCCTGAACTGGAAGGTTGATCTGCCTGCAGGTATGCCTGTGTACTGCTGCTTGCCGCCCCGGCTAAGCGAATCGCTGTGGCCCTTGTAGGCAAAATCACCAAAAGCGTATCCCCACAGCCTGCCTGAATTTGGCTTCCCGGCAGTAAAGGCGGAATCGTTGTTTACAAGATATTGCGCATTTAAATAGTTAAATGTCAATAAGTTAGCTGAAACTACCCAGAATAATAAAGCAGGCTTTTTGAGTTTTGGTGTCAAGGTTTTCATTTTAGTGTTTTAGCAAATATATAAATCCTATTGATTTAATAGGAATTATAATTAATTTTTTTTGTAAAAAATTTAAAAACAGGTTTATAAAGGAGTTTTTTGCCCGGATGTAAGCCGCTCTTCCCGGTTGATTATATCAGATAATGTTGCGTGTTTAAGCATATTTACGGTTTCAAGCCTCACTTCTGCGAAAACATCCCTTATGCCGCAGGTTGCTTCATCCTTGCATTCCTCGCATTTTGCATAATAGAGGTGAGCCACGCAGGGTAATAGGGCTATAGCGCCGTCAAACAGGCGGGTTACTTCAGCAATATTTATTTCGTCAGGTGATTTTTGCAGGTAATAACCGCCTGCTTTGCCTTTTTTGCTGTTTAGCATTCCCGCATTTTTAAGGTCGAGCAGTATAGCTTCAAGAAACTTCCGGGAGATATGTTCACTTTTCGCGATGGTGCTAATCTGTATTGGCTCATTGCCTTTATTCTCACGGGCAAGGTAAACAAGGGCGTTTATGGCGTATTTAGCTTTTTTTGACAGCATTGAAGACCTATAAAGTTATTTTTAGCGTTGAGTAACAAAAAAGGGTATTATGCTATAATCTGTTATTGAAAAAATTGTGCATTTCAGGTGCCTGTTGCCGGCAAAGATACTTAATTAAAGCATTATGCATTAATTGCTGTACACGCTGTACCCCCATGCGGCCAGGCTGAAGGACTGGCCTTTTTTAAGCATTTCCTGCTGCCCGGTAAATACGTTTTTAAAACTCCCGTCAATATCTGTATTACCCAAAGTAAATGAAACAGGAGCTTTGCCAAGATTAAGCAATACCAACACCTTTTTGCCGTCTTTTTCCCGGGTAAAAGCGTACACAGTATTATCTTTTCCTGTTTTTATCTTGGTAAACGATGCGTTAGCTGCCAGGGCAGGCGTACTATCACGCAAGTGCAGCAGTGTACTGTAAAAAGGCGCCCTTGCATACTTGCCGAAAGTTATGGTGTCCTTATAAAAGAAGCTTATGCTGTCTAAAAAAGGTTCTTCCTGCCCGCTGTAAATGCAGGGCACGCTTCGGCCTATAGTTTGGGTAAGTACGGCAAAAGGGGCATGAATGGGGCCGGGCATAGTGCCATAATCGGCTTTGTTCCAGCTATTTTCATCATGGTTGCTGGTGAAATACATTTTAAGGGCATTTGCAGGGAAATCCCTGTCGAGCACAGCAATAGCAGAGTCAATGGCGGTAGCGGGTGCTTTGCCTGCCGCAACTTCTTTCATTGCATTAAATTCACTCCAGGTATAAGTGGCATCAAAACCAACTTCATGCAGCCAGGCGGCATCGGCCTCTGCAAGCATAAAAACGTTCTTCTCTTTTCTAAGGCTATCTATACATCTTTTCCAGAATTCTTTGGTTGGGCCAACAGCGTAGTCGCACCTGAAACCGTCAATATTGCTTTGTTCAAGCCAAAACTTCATACAATTAATCATACTGTCGCACATAACCGGGTTACTGTAATCAAGCTGGCGGGTATCGTCCCAGCCGTTTGGTATTGCCGCCTTGCCTGTGCTATCTTTTACGTAAAAATCAGGGTGGGCGGTCAGCCAGTAATTATCCGCACCGGTATGGTTGGGCACCCAGTCCAGTATCACCTTAAAACCCATGTCATGGCATTTTTGTACCAGTTGTTTCCAATCCTCCATAGTGCCAAATTCAGGATTTACCGCGGTATAATTGGCCGAAGCATAGTAGCTGCCCAGCACCCCTTTACGGCCGGTTTTGCTTATGGGGTTAATGGGCATAAACCAAAGGGTTTGCACGCCCATGTCCTTAAGCCTTTGCAGGTTGGGTTCAAATGCTTTGAAGGTGCCCTCCGGCGTATACTGGCGCACATTTACTTCGTATATGTTCCCCTGCATAATCCACGCGGGGTGGCCGTCAATGGTGGCGGTGTCTGTATTGGTTAAAGCACTGGTGTTACCTGAATTGGTGGTATTGGTGCCGCATGAAAAAAGGCATACAGCTATTGCAGAAATGGCAAGCAGTCGTTTCAAAAGCATACAGCGTTATTTATAGGATAAAAGTATTTGAAAGATTTGTGTAAAACAAACACATTTTTTAGCTGTTGGCTGGTTTCCTGTATTAAACGGTCACAGGTGCCTCTTATACGCCCTTTTTTAACGTTTAACTATCCCGCTCTTCACTTTTAAATACCATCATTTCACTATTTTTAGTTTACTTCGTAACAAAACAAGATTTAATATGAAACGATTGGCATTCATGTATTTTTTGGTGGCAATGGTGATGTGTGTTGCAATACAGGCGCCGGCACAAACGCCTGCCGGCGACAAACCTATACCCATAAGCCCGAAAGTTATTAAAGGCAAGCTGCCCAACGGCATTACTTATTATATTGAAAAAAACCAGGAGCCAAAAAACAGGGCTGAACTGCGCCTCGTGGTGCATACAGGCTCAATAATGGAAGATAACAACCAGGTTGGCCTGGCGCACTTTACAGAGCACATGAGCTTTAATGGGACGAAGAATTTTGCCAAAAACGAATTGGTGGATTTTTTGGAGAGAAGCGGGGTGCAGTTTGGGGCTGACTTAAATGCCTATACCAGTTTTGATGAAACTGTGTACATGCTGCAGTTGCCTACCGACAGCGCGGATGTATTTAAAAAGGGCTTCCAGGTGCTGGAAGACTGGGCGCATAATGTAAGTTTTGACAGTACTGAAATAGATAAAGAACGCGGTGTTGTAATTGAAGAGTGGCGTTTGGGCCTTGGCGCCGCGGAAAGATTGCGGAATAAATACTTCCCGGTAATATTAAAAGGGTCAAGGTATGCTATTCGTAACCCGATTGGCACAAAGGAAAACCTTGATACATTTCACTATGCCACCTTACGTAAATTTTATAAAGACTGGTACCGGCCCGATTTGGAAGCCGTTGTGGTAGTAGGCGATGTTGATGTAGCCCAGGTAGAACAAATGATTAAAGACCATTTTAGCGCCATACCCAAACGCACACAGGAAAGGCCGCGTGTTAAATACGGTGTCCCGTCTCATGACGATACGCGCGTATCAATATTGACGGACCCTGAGCAACAATATAACATTCTGCAGATATTTTATTTGCAGCCGGAAATACCTGAAGCCAAGACCGACCTGCAGTACCGCAGCGGCATTGTTCGCGAACTTTTTAATGATATGATGAACGATCGCCTGCAGGAAATAGCGCAAAAACCCGACGCCCCTTTTTTACAAGGCTTCAGCGATTACGGGAAATTTATTGGGGATAAGGACGCATTATCGTTGTTCGCCGTGGCCAAAAATGGGGCAAGTGTCGCCAAATCAACAGAAGTATTATTAACAGAGAACGAAAGAGTGCGTAAATATGGCTTCACCGAAACGGAATTGGAAAGGGCTAAAAAGAATGCCATGTCTAACATGGAGAGCGCCTATAACGAGCGCGACAAAACGCGTTCTTCGCAATTGGTGGAAGAACTGATACGTAATTACCTGGATAGTGAACCCATACCAGGCATTGCATATGAGTATGCGTTATACCAAAAATACCTTGATGGCATTAAGCTGGACGAAGTAAACAGCCTGATAAAGAAATGGATAAAGCCAACTGACAGGGACGTAATAGTTATGGGGCCTGAAGCAGATAAAGACAAGCTTATTTCGGAAAAAGATATGCTGGCTTTACTGAACAAGCCGATAACAAATGTTACCGCTTACAAGGATAAAGTATCTAATTCACCTTTATTAGAAAAGCAGCCTGTTGCCGGTACGATAAAAAGTGAGAAGAAATATGATGAAATAGGCACCACCGTATTAACCCTGTCAAACGGGGCAAAAGTTATCTTAAAGCCGACTGACTTTAAAAATGATGAAATAACTTTTTCTGCCATCAGCCCGGGTGGCGCATCGCTTTACCCGGTTTCTGACAACCTGTCGGCTACCTTTGCCGCCTCTATCGTAAATTATGGAGGCCTCGGTAATAATGATTTACAAAGCCTGCAAAAATTATTGGCCGGCAAACAGGTTAATGTAACACCCGGCATCACCCGTTATAACGAGGGTTTGACAGGCAGTTCAACACCAAAAGACCTTGAGACGGCTATGCAGTTGCTGTATGGTTATTTTACCGAGCCAAGAAAAGACAGCGTGATATTTCAGGTGTTGCAGCAGCAATTAGTTACATCACTTACCAATAAGGGCAAAGACCCTTCAAGCGTGTTTAATGATTCTGTGCAGTACATTATGAGCAGCTACAACCCGCGCAACAAGCCTTTAACTATTGACAGGCTTGGGGAACTGAATCTTGATAAGGCGTATAACATATATAAAGACAGGTTTGCTGACGCGGATGACTTTATTTTTACGTTTGTTGGTAATTTTTCTGTTGACAGCATAAAACCGTTAATAGAAAAATACATCGCCTCACTGCCTACCCATGGAAGAAAGGAAAGCTTTAAAGATGTTGGTATACGCTACCCGAAAGGCATTATTAATAAAGTTGTTAAAAAAGGCCAGGAAGATAAAAGCACTGTGCGTTTGTATTTTACCGGCATGACAAATTACAGTGACCTTGAAGCTACCCAGTTGGACCAAACATGCAAAGCACTGGAAATAAAATTGCGCGAGGTGTTGCGTGAAGACCAGGGCGGTGTATATGGAGTAGGGGTACATGGCGCAATTAACCGTGAGCCTATTAACAGCTACAGCATAGTGATATTGTTTACATGCTCAACGGAAAACCTTGACAAACTGGTTGGCCTTACAATGGATGAAATACACAAGCTTAAACAAAACGGCGCAACACAGGTAGATGTAGATAAAGTTATTGCCGAGGATGTGCGTGGTTTGGAAACCAGCGTAAAGGAAAACAGCTACTGGAAATATAACCTTGAGCAAAAGATTTATCACAACGAAGACCCATTGACCATTTTGCAGGACAGTGATATGGTTAAAAAATTAACTGTTGAAAGAACAAAAGAAATAGCCAATAAATATTTTGATGAGAATAACATGGCTAAGTTAGTACTGGCGCCGGAAAATAAATAAACGCGCTTTATAGCTTTAACATAAAGAAGGCTGCCCGCAGGCAGCCTTCTTTATGTTATTATATGTAAATATTTTAAGTGGTGGCGGATAGTTTACACCAATTCTTTCAATTTTTCAACTACAGTATCAATTTCATCTTTAGTATTATGCTTGCTGAATGAAAAACGTACGGTAACTATGCTTGGGTTGTTGTTGATAGCTCTTATTACGTGGCTGCCCTGGTCTGCACCGCTGGTACAGGCGCTTCCGCCCGAAGCACAGATATTATTCATATCCAGGCTGAATAAAAGCATTTCGCTTTTATCGGTCTTGGGGAAATTAACGCTTAAAACGGTATATAAACTTTTCCCGCAAGGGTCGCCGTTAAATGTAACAGCAGGAATATTTTCCTTTAACTGCCGCATCATATACATCTGCAGGCCATGAATGTATTCAGTGTCTTTTTCTTGGCTTGCCGTGGCTATTTCAAGCGCTTTTGCAAAGCCTACAATCCCATACAGGTTTTCGGTACCCGCACGCATATTACGCTCCTGTGAGCCACCGTGCACAAAGGGTTGTATTTTTATGTTTTCATTTATATATAAAATACCCACGCCCTTTGGCCCGTGAAACTTATGCCCCGCGCCGGTAATGAAGTCAACGGGCGTGTTCCGTAAGTCAAAAGGAAAGTGCCCTACTGTCTGCACAGTGTCGCTATGAAAAACAGCCCCGTACTTCCGGCAAAGTTCGCCTGCAGCCTTTATATCGGTCATGTTGCCCGTTTCATTATTGGCGTGCATTAAGGTAACCAGGCATTTTTCAGTACTGTTTGCCAGTAAATTTTCAAGGTGCTGCATATCAATGTGGCCGTTAGGCAGCATGTTTACATAGCTTAGTTTAACGCCCTGGTATTTATGCATGTATTCTACCGTATGCAGGGTGGCGTGGTGTTCAACGGGGGATGTGATAATATGTTTACAGCCCAAATCTCTTACAGCAGCGCTTATAGCCGTATTGGTGCTCTCGGTACCGCCGCTGGTAAAAAATATTTCTGCGGGGTGGGCATGTAAAATTTTCGCCACTGATTTACGGGCATTTTCTATTGCCAGCCTGCTTTCTCTGCCATAACTGTAGATAGAGGAAGGGTTGCCAAAATTGGCGGTAAGGTAAGGCATCATCGCATCAAGCACAACCGGGTCAAGCGGTGTGGTGGCGGCATTGTCAAAATAAATCCTGCTCATGTAATACTGCCCGCGGGCATTTATCCTTGTAATAAAACCGCAAAAATAGGCAATATCACTCTATTGATTTTACATACAAATATTCAAACAGGGAGGAGGTTGTTGCTGATTTCCGAATTTCGTGATCAGGAGGAAACCCGGTGTCCCCGGTTATACCTGAAAATACCGCTGCCGGTGAGTCTGCAAAGACGCTACATGTATTCCTTTATATCCTGCATTATCCTGCGGGCGATATTATCTGCAGTAGTTTCAAAATTGCTTTCCGCGTAAATGCGTATAATGGGCTCAGTATTGCTTGGGCGTAGGTGTACCCAGTCGTTCTCAAATTCAATTTTAAGGCCGTCTTCTTTATTTATAGGATAATTTTTATATTTCTGTTCAATCTTCTCAAAAACTTTGCCGGCATCCAGCCCGTTTTGTAAATCAATTTTGTTCTTACTGATGAAATAATTGGGGTAGGTGCTGCGTAATTGCCCCGCGCTCTTATTACTTAACGCAAGGTGTGTTAAAAACAATGCAATGCCTATCAGCGCATCACGGCCGTAGTGAAGGTCGGGCACAATAATACCGCCGTTACCCTCGCCGCCAATTACTGCGTTTACTGCCTTCATTTTGGTAACCACGTTTACTTCGCCAACAGCGCTTGGAAAGTATTCGCCGCCATGTTTTAATGTTACATCTTTCAATGCCTTTGTTGATGACATATTGCTGACGGTGTTGCCTTTGCGGTGTTGCAATACGTAGTCGGCAACTGCAACAAGCGTATATTCTTCTCCAAAAAAAGAACCGTCTTCGCATACAAAACAAAGGCGGTCAACATCAGGGTCAACAGCAATGCCAAGATTTGCGTGCTGCTTGTTAACTTCATTGCAAAGGCCCGTGAGGTGCTGCGGCAAAGGCTCAGGGTTATGGGCGAATTTACCGTTCACCTCATCATTCAGCACCACCACATCTTTTACACCAAGCGCTTTTAACAGGAGGGGAACAGCGATGGCCCCCGTACTGTTAATAGCATCAACAATAATTTTAAATTTGCATTTTTTTATGGCGGCTGCATCTACAAGCGGGTGTGCAATAACAGCGTTAATATGCTGTTGCAGCACAGTATCATCTGTTCTGGAAGCGCCTAATTTGTCAACGCCTACAAAATTGTAAGCGTCCGCATCGGCTATTGCCAGCACTTTTGCCCCATCAGCGCCACTAATAAATTCTCCATCACTGTTCAGCAATTTCAAGGCATTCCATTCTTTGGGATTATGGCTTGCAGTAAGTATAATACCTCCCGCCGCTTTATGAAACAGCACGGCCATTTCAACCGTGGGTGTGGTGCTTAAACCAACATTAATAACATTTATGCCAACGGCATTAAGAGTGCTTATTACAAGGCGTTCAACCATTTCGCCGCTTATACGGCCGTCCCTGCCCAATATTATTGTATTGTTAGCCGGGTTGTTGTTAAGCAGCCACGTGCCAAAGGCAGCAGTAAATTTAACAACATCCAGCGGGCTAAGTGTTTCTCCGGGCTTGCCACCAATTGTACCTCGAATACCAGATATGCTCTTAATTAACGGCATAACGCATCAAAATTTGGTAATGGCAAACATAAGTCAAAAATCATACAACAAACGGGGATAAATCTCCATTCATGGCTTTTTTATTTATTTACTCACTTTTTGCTGATAATTTTGATGCACAAAAAGGCTAACATGTTGCATAATGAATGGTACAGGGACTGGTTTAGCTCACCCTATTACGAAATATTGTATTTCAGGCGTAATGAAGAAGAGGCTCAACGTTTTGTAAATCACCTGGTTCAATACCTGCATCCCGCTGCGGGCAGTTGTATGCTTGATGTGGCCTGCGGCAAGGGGCGCTTTAGTAAATGTTTGTCGAGGATGGGGTTTGATGTTACCGGCATAGATCTTTCAGAGCCTTTTATAAAGGAGGCTAAGCAGTACGAGACAGAAAACCTGCACTTTTTTTTGCATGATATGCGCATGCCCTTCCGCATTAACTATTATGATTATGCATTTAACTTTTTTACCAGCTTTGGCTATTTCCGAACCATGCGGGAACACGACAACGCGGTACGCACCATTGCACAAAGCCTTAAGGCAGGTGGTATTTTTGTAATAGATTACCTGAATGTACATTATACAGAAGACAATCTTGTGCGGGAAGAAGAAAGAGAGATTGATGGTGTGACCTTTGACATACACCGCTGGCATGATGATGACCACTTTTTTAAGCAGGTAAAAATTACCGATAGCCGCGATGCCGGTAAAAAACAAACTTTTACTGAACGGGTAGCAAAGTTTTCGTTAGGCGATTTTACCGATATGCTGGCTTACCAGGGCATGCAGGTACAGGATGTTTTTGGCGATTATGAACTTGGACACTATAATGTGCGTAAATCTTCACGTATGATAATTGTCGCGAAAAAAATTCACCAATAAAGGCCCTATTTTTTGGGCGGGCGTACAGTGACAATTTTAGGGGAATATGTTGTTACAGGCATGGCCGAGCTAAAAGTAGCGTCGGGTTTAACCACGTACATATTGTCAATATTAGCCTGGTAAATATCAAGCCCATTACCGTTATTGCCCCTATACTGTAGTTTTATTGAGTTTAAAGCAACTACAGGCATGTTATCGGTTAACGTTTGTTTTTTAAATTGCTGCATTAGTAGTTTACGAAATGCTGCAGTATCGCTTGTTATAATTTTATAATCATTTAAATAAGGTTGCAATTGGGCGTTGGGTATAACAAAATTTTTTTGGGCGTGTAATGCAGAAGCTATCGTGCCAAGCAACACAACAAATAATATTTTTTTCATAAGCTGCAGTTTAGTAACAAATCTAACAATATGCTTTTTTTGCGCCAATTTAAAAAGTAGTTGGTGGCTTAGTAAAATGTTAATGTCTATTCGCCATTCTTCTTTTTGTTATTTGCCAGCATATATTTTGCGGTTTCAAAAAAGGCATTTGTTATGGTGCGGTAATGGTTACGCAGCGAATCAGTTAACACAATTTTGTTGTTGTTTACTATGCTGCAAATTTGCTCAGGGCTGCTGTTGTTAAGGCCATAACTGTAAAACATATTATTTTGAATGGTGCCAATGCGGTTAAGGCCTACATCAATAATAAAATCACATTTGGTCATACTGTTATGCGTGGTAATAAGGGATGAATCCAGTAAGTCCTGCCCCAGCGTGGTATTTGTATAATTAATGCCGCATAAGCCTGCAATGGTGGGTAACACATCAACCTGTGATGCCGGGTAGGAGAGGCGTTGGGGTTTTATTAAAGCAGGCGCGTAAAATAACAGGGGTACATGTTCGGCTGAAAGCCCCTGGTCTGTCCAGGCGCGGGGCAGCATATTACCGGCATCGCCCCTGATACCGTGGTCGCCTACAAAAACAAAAATGGTATTATTAAAATACGGTTCTTTAGAAGCTGCTTCAATAAACTTCTGGTAACAAAAATCCGTATACCTGAATGCATTGTATTCATCCACACTTTCAAAACCGCATTTTTTAGCGGAATCAACCGGTATGTTTAAGCGTTTAAACTCCTTTCGGTCTTCGTCCGGTATTGTATAGGGTCTGTGATTATCTGCTGTTTGAATGACAGCAAAAAAAGGTTTTTTTTGTTTGCTTAAGGCAATATTTGCCTGGAGGAAAAGATTTTTGTCGCTTATGCCCCATACATCAACTTTTGGAGCGTCATAATCATCCTGCTCAAACAGGCTCAGGCCGCGTATATTATTGGTTAGCAGCCCGCGTATATTTGCCCAGCTTGTACTGCCGCCGATAAAATACAGCTTATCGTACCCCTGGAAATTGTTGATAATAGTATGCTGGTCAACATAGGCGGGGTTTCGGCTTGATGTGTTGGCAAGCTCAACATCGGGTATGCCTGTTATGGCAGCCCAAACCCCCCTCGCTGTACCGTATGTTGGAGTGAAGCACCTGTCAAAAAAAATACCTTTTTGGCAAAGCGAATTGAAGAAAGGAGTTGTATTTAGCGGGTTACCGTACATGGAACTTTTATAGCCACTGAACGACTCGCATATAACCAGCACTATATTGGGCTGAGTTGCAAATTTGGGTTTCTCAGCAATATCTCTTTCAAAATTTAATGAACTGCTGTCAGGATTGGTAACGCCCAGGTAAGATGAAACCCATGGATAACTTTTGCGCACTTTAGCCGCATCGTAAGTGGCGGTTTGAAACTGCAGTGAGCTGAAGAATGACTGAAAAGGATTTAACGCCACACTTGCCTTGTAATCGCTGCCAAGTTCAAAGGCATCGCTCCAGCGCAAGGGGTAAATGCCCGGCCTGTACAGTACCCTGCCGTAAATACCAATAAACAAAAGCAGGAAGAATATTATACCCCAGGTTATGCGTGACTTTCTGGTAGCGCTTTTGGGTTTGGAGAGAGTAATGTTATATGTTGAACGGATAAGCGCGAGGAGGCCTGCTATTGAAATTAATAATATAAGCACTATCCAGCCTACATGATACGTTTGCCATACCATGCCCATCGATATTTTGGCATCGTCCAGGTAATTGAGCAGTGATGCAGTGAGGTGCTGGTCCAGGTACGCATAATTGGCAAAATCAACCACGTAAAAAATAGCAAACCCAATAATGGCCACTGTCCATATCCAAAAACTAATGCGTTTGCCCCATTTTTTGTCAAGAGGGTGAAGCGGCTGTATGGTTCCCAGTAAAAACAGCAGCATGCACACAATGCAAACCATGCGCAGGTCGTATCTCAGCCCGAGAGCAAAAGCGCCAAGCAGGTGGTTGTTTCCAGCGGGGGACTTATAGAAAATTACCAGGGCCAGCCTCAAAATCGTCATTAGCACCAGGAAAATAAAACCTGTTAATGTAAGCCAGCGTATATACCTGGGTATTTTTAAATAATTCATGCAGCGGCAAAATTAATGATTTAATAATCTTGCGGCGTATAGCAAATGCCTGGATTTTACAGCCGGGATGACTATGCACTCTGCCCGGGTTTACAAAACGGCATGGCATTGTATTAATTTAGCAGGGCGCCGGCTTAAAAAATCACATAAATAGGTGATATGGGGATGCCGGAAAATGGTCATTTTTACAGTAATTAATCTATGGTCAGAATAGCTATTATTGAGGATAACGAGTCGTACCGCAAGTCTTTACAGAGCTTGTTTGGCAAAGAAAGCGACATGGAAGTGGTATATGCAGACATGTATTGCGAAAACCTGTTGCTTACCATCGACATAATTGAGCCTGACGTAGTGATAATGGATATAAACCTGCCCGGCATGAATGGTATTGAGGGTGTGCAGAGGTTAAGGGAAAAACACCCGGCGCTTAACATCTTTATGCTTACAGTGTTTGAGGATATGGACCGGATATTTGACTCAATAAAGGCTGGCGCAGTAGGCTATTTACTTAAAAAAGACCCGCCGGAACAGATAATTGAAGCTGTACGTAAAGTGTACCGGGGAGAAAGTGTGATGAATGGAAAAATTGCCCGCCAGGTATTGGATTTTTTTAACAAACAGCTAAAGAAAACAGTTTCGTCCTATACAAGTGATTATAACCTTAGTAACCGTGAAAATGAAGTATTGAACCTGCTGATGGATGGGCTTAGCTATAAGCAAATAGCATCTGCCTGTAATGTTAGTATTGACACTATTTCTTCTCACATACGCAATATTTACAGCAAATTAAATATTCACAGCAGGGCGGAACTGGCAGCAAAATTGAGATTGTAAAAAAAAATCACATAAACCTGTGATTGACTTTGTAATGACTTTTTTCAAATTTTAGGCGGTATTAGCGCATAGCCCGTTTTTATATAAGACTTTTTAGCCCTAACCCCTTTTTAAGAATGCTTTTTAGCATTCTTCTTTTTTTTATGCCCGCTAAAACCAGGCAGTTATCAAATTAATTTCCCTTAAAATTAACAGGGCTTCCCAATAAGCGGGCTACCAAAAAAATGATGCGAGTTTTTTTTGTAAAAAATTGTTTATAAATAAATTACGAACAAAAGTGGGGTGCTCTAACCTGGCAGGGAGCGCTTCCGAACGACACCTTAAAATGAATTAATTTTTTAAATTTTAGAATATAAGTCATGTTTATATATAAAAAATTAACTACTTTTAACCTATTCTTACAATAAGCTGCATGCAGTAAATTGTAAGGGCAATATCCAAGATTCCTAATAGCGAAAAACCAATATCTATGAGAACCAGTAAAACCGTACTCGGCAGAGTGCTGTTTTTGGTAATGATGTATCCGTTGTCGTACCCCGCGATGGCCCAGCTTAAAGCTGATTTTACTGCATCCCCTCAAACAGGTTGTGCTCCTTTAGTTGTAAAATTTACCGATGCTTCACAAGGCAGTCCTTCGTCTTACAAATGGGATTTGGGAAATGGTGTGGTTTCGAGTGACCAGAATCCAGCTACATCTTATTTTGACCCGGGAGTTTATACCGTAAGGCTAACCATTTCTGATGCCTCCGGCAGTGATTCAATTGTTAAAACAAGCTTTATTACAGTTTACAAAAACCCTGTTGCCGCTTTCAGCGTGTCTGATTCAACCGGGTGTTTCCCGTTAAATGTTCTATATACCGACAACAGTATCGCCGGTTCCGGCAGTATAGCCTCACATACCTGGGATTTTGGTGATGGCAATATTTCCGCTGACCCGCAACCCTCTCATACCTATATGGCCGGCGGAACTTTTTCTGTAACACTCACCGTAACCAATACATACGGCTGTACGGCCACTGCTGCCCGCAAAAATCTTATTCATATAAGTCATGGCATAAAAGCAGATTTCTCAATAAATGCAGGCCAAATATGTCATTCGCCTGCAGTTATAAATTTTACCGAGACAGCTTCAGGCGACGGCGCTTTATCATACAAGTGGAATTTTGGCGACGGCGCTTCCTCAACACAGGCAACGCCATCGCACAATTATAATAATGCAGGTGTTTACACCATTTCATTAAAAGTAAACTCAAACCTGGGTTGCAGCGACACTATATCCAAAACACTTAATGTGGCCTTTGTAAAATCGGCAATTAACGCTGCCGATAATGTTTGCCTTAACCAGCAAACTCAGTTTATTAACGCTTCTTCCCCTGTGCCCGCATCCTCTGCCTGGGATTTCGGGGACAGCACTACCAGCAGCAGTATAAGCCCCTATAAAAGCTATACCGCGCCGGGGCAATATACCGTTAAACAAGTAAATATGTTTTTTGCGGGCTGTGTTGACTCAACAACCAGGAATATTACTGTTGTCAGCGGTGTTACACCTTCTTTTAGCACGGCTGATACTGCGAGTTGCTCATACCCCTATACCGTGCATTTTAAAAATACCACTGCTGCAAGTGGTTTATCCTATGTTTGGGATTTTGGAGATGGGAATACCTCTACCGAAATAAACCCTGTGCACGAATATGACAAATATGGCTCATATACAGTAACCTTAAAGGCTGCCAATGCCGGCGGCTGCCAAAATAAAGTCGGCCAGCCCAATGCCGTAGTTGTTCAACCTGTTAAAATTACCGGCGTTAGCGGGCTTTTGGCCGGTTGCGCCCCAGTTAGTATTAAACCTGTTGTAAAAACAAATGTAAGTGTCGTAATTTCAAAATACTTCTGGGACTTTGGCGATGGCACGTCATCCACCGATGCCAGCCCGGTACATACCTATACTAAAGAAGGTATTTATGCGGTGAAAGTAAAAATTATAACAGATGGCGGGTGTGCAGATTCTATTGCGCTACTTGATTCAGTTGGCCATAAACTTCACCCAACATTTACTGTTGAGCCAACTAATGTTTGCGCCAGCAAAGAAGTGACTTTTAATAACACCACAGCGGAGCAAAGCGACTTTTTATGGTGGTACCTGGGTGATGGAACAGTTATTTACAAACAGCCTAACCCATCGCACAATTTTGCTGATACCGGTTATTTTGACGCCACACTTGTAGTAGCAAATAATGGTTGCCTTGACACGCTCACAAAGAAAAAAGCGGTACATATTACCGCACCCATTGCCCGGTTTAAAGTGCAGAATGATTGCGGCAACAGGATGAGGATAAGTATAACCGATAAATCAATTGGCGACCTGACACATATGTGGGATTTTGGCGACGGAACTACGGATACAGCAAAAAATCCGGTGCATATTTACGGTACCACGGGTGCATATAAAGTAACGCTTACCGTTGGTAACGGTACCTGCGGGTATGTGAGAGATTCTTCAATTAAAATTGTAAACGAAAAAGGAATACTTGATAACACGGATTCAACCTTATGCAGAAATACAGGAGTTAAGTTTGCCGTAACTAATATAAATGAGAAAAACATAGCTTCGGCAGTTTGGTATTTTAGCGGCCCGGGCCCGTCATACGGTCGAGGCCTTTCCACATCAGTCGACTATAATTCCAACGGGACTTTTCATCCATACGTTATAACTACTGATATACTTGGTTGCACCGATACAATACGCGGTACACATGCTATGCACATTTATGGTGCTCAATCTGCTTTCAGGGTAGTTGAGCCCGGAGCGTGTAAAAATGGTGTGATTGATTTTACGGATACATCCTTTTCAGATGGCATACATCCCATTATCTCCTGGCAGTTTGATTTCGGGGATAACAGTAGTAAAACGTATTCAGCAAAAACAGCATTTTCACACATGTATGCTGATACAGGCCACTACCGGGTTGCATTAACCGTTGTTGACAGTTATGGGTGCGTAAATAAATCCTGGCAGGGCAATGCTGTAAATATTACCCAGCCATTTGCCTCATTTAAATTGTCTGATACCCTGGTTTGCCCCGGTAAAAAAGTAATGTTCAGTAATACATCAACAGGCCAGAACCTTAAGTATAACTGGAATTTCGGGGACAGTACTGTAAGTACTGATGCTGCCCCCACACACCTGTATACTGCGCAGGGCACTTATACGCCGGCACTGTATATAACAGACATTAACAATTGTAAGGATTCTGTATCATTGACAGAAGGTGTGAAAGTGTACAGGCCTGTTGCTAATTTTATACTGAGCGACTCATTTTCTTCCTGCCCGCCATTAACGGTAAACTTCAGTAACAGGTCAGCCAATGTCGCTTCGCTTCAATGGGATTTTGGTGATGATAATACTTCGACAGTTTTATCGCCAGACCATATTTATACCTACCCGGGTACCTACGGAGCTAAATTGGTTGCAAAAGGAAATGGCGGCTGCGCAGACTCTATGATTAAAAATATTGTAATTAAAGGGCCGACAGGCACACTGCAATATGAAAGTAAGCCTGTTTGCTACCCTTACACTCAGCAGTTTAAAGCTGTATCGGGTAATGCAGTCCAATATTTATGGGATTACAGCGATGGCCAGACAAAACTCACTTCAGGCAGCACTTCAAGCCACCAATATGCGCCCGGGGCCTTTGTGCCTAAGGTGATTTTGATTGATGAACAGGGGTGCAAGGTGCCCATAAGAGGTGCAGATACGCTGAGGATTTATAATATTATGGCTAAAGCCTACGCCGGCAACCAGGTGCTTTGCGATTCAGGTAAAATTACCTTTAACGATTCATCAGTAACGAATGATATTATCGTATCACATAAGTGGATTTTTGGTAATGATATCATCAATGGGGGCGGGCAGGTAACTCATTATTTTAATGCTTCGGGAATGTATAAAGTGGCGCTTATTGATGTTACTGCAAACGGCTGTACAGATTCAACAACATTTTCCGCGCCGATAACCATTGCAAAAAGCCCGGTTGTAAGTGTAACCGGCATAACATCATATTGCATGCCGGCCACTATTGCTTTGCAGGCGCAAACCAACGGGCAGGATACTTCAATCACAAACTGGAATTGGAATTTTGGCAACGGTATCAGCGCAAGTGTTCAAAATCCATCAGGCGTTTTATTAAATAATGCGGGCAGCTATAATGTTTCTGTGTCAGCAACTAACAGCAATGGCTGCACAGGCACTGCATTAACAACCGTTAATGTGCATGCGTTGCCGGTGGTTAAAGCGGGCGCCGACACTACTATTTGCCGTGCGGGAGTTATTAACCTACGCGCAACCGGCGCTCAAACTTACAGGTGGAGCAGCTCGCCGGACCTAAGCTGTACATCATGCAGCAGCCCCCTTGCCAAACCTGACAGCACAACTACGTATAGTGTTACAGGCAGGGATGAGTTCGGCTGTTCAGCCAGCGATTCTGTTACCGTAGGTGTTAGCCAGCCGGTACATGTAACCGTATCAAACAACGACACATTGTGTAACGGCGAGTCAAAACAGTTAACCGCCTCCGGTGCAAAAGCATACAAATGGTTCCCGGCAACCTATTTAAGTGACGCCAGCACGGCGCAGCCCACCTTCCAGGCTGTAAAGGACACAGCTATTACTTACCAGGTGGTAGGATACGATGAAAAAATGTGTTTTGCCGACACAGCAAGTATAAAAGTAAAAGTGTACCCCATACCGCAGATGCAGGTAGTGCAGAAGGCTATAAGCACAAGTGCAGGAGGAAAGGTTCAGCTAAGCACCATAAGTTCCCCTGACGTGACTAAATGGAGATGGTCACCGGCAATATGGCTTGACAATCCAAATTCACCGAGCCCAGTTGCCGAACCCAGGGAAAGCATTACATATACAGTTGTAGCTGCCAACGACGGGGCATGCGTTACCAGGGCACAGATAGCCGTTACTGTTATATGCAGTGGCGCAAACATTTTTGTGCCCAATACATTTTCCCCGAATGGAGATGGCGTAAATGAAAAGTTTTATCCACAGGGTAAGGGGTTGTATAATATTAAATCCTTCAGGGTGTTTAACCGGTGGGGGCAAATAGTGTTTGAAAAGCTTAATTCAGGCGCTAACAATCCTGCAGACGGTTGGGACGGAACTTATAAAGGGCAACTAATGCCTGCCGATGTATATGTTTATATGATTGAAGTGCTTTGCAGTGACAATACTGTTGTACCCGTTAAGGGAAATGTTACGCTGCTGCGCTGATTTGTACCTAAATTTTTTTGATTGTTGCCATTATTTAAACCAATTTTGTTAATAGTTTAATATTTTAAACTAAACAAAAGTACTTCCCTGGGAAAAAAATAAAATACAAAGAAAGCCGTTCATTATCGAATTGGCTTTCTTTTTGCTATCGTTTATTTTTAAATGCCCTTCTTTTGAAAAACCTTTCTAACAGTGCTTTGCATTTAGGTCTCGTGGCTTTGTTATTATTGTTAACTCATTCAACCGGCAGCGCACAGGTAAAAGCAGACTTTACCTCTTCATCTGCAGCGGGTTGCACACCGCTTGTTGTGCAGTTTGCCAATACATCCGGGGGCTCTCCAACCTCTTTCTTTTGGGATTTTGGAAACGGCAGTACGTCAACCTTGCAAAATCCAGGTGTTTTATATAATGTTCCGGGCACATATACAGTTAAGCTGGTTGCAAGCGACGGAGCGGGTAATGCAGATTCCGTTATAAAAACAAACTATGTAACAGTTTATGCAAAACCGGTAGTTAATTTTGACATATCACCAGACGCGGGCTGCTCTCCTCTTAATGTTTCCTTTACTGATAAAAGCACAGCCGCCTCCGGTACAGAAGAAAAGTGGTCGTGGGATTTTGGCGACGGCCAGGTTTCATCAGTGCAAAACCCTACCCATACCTATACAACTATTGATACATTCAGCGTAAGCCTTACAGTAACCAATAGTTTTGGATGCTCAAACCTGGCACAGAAAGCGCGTGTGGTTGAAGTGGACGGCGTAAACAATGTTGACTTTGACTATTCTTACAATAATGCCTGCTCCCCTCCAACACGCGTTACGTTTTCCAACACTACCAGCGCTAATTCGCCCGTTACGTACCAATGGTATTTTGGGGATGGTGGGGCATCATCACAGCAAAACCCCGTTTACACTTATACTGCCAACGGGCAATACAATGTGCAATTAATAGTGGCAACGGAACAGGGTTGCAGGGACACTGTTACCAAAAGCATTTCTATTGGCACCATTTCACCGGACTTTACCTCGCCACCGGGAGGCTGCGCAAACAAGAGCATAACTTTTCAGGACAACTCATCGCCGACGCCGATTTTTCTCAAATGGTATTTTGGGGACGGCACTACAAGTGCTGGCGTAAAAGTTTCTCATACATATAGTTCTCCGGGCTCATATAATGTAAAATTGCTGGCAAATTTCGGCTCGTGTACAGACAGTATAACAAAAGTTTTTATTGTTGCCGATAAACCTGTTCCTTCCTTTACCTCTACCGACAACAGGGCAACGTGCACCGTCCCTTCAACCATACAATTTCAAAACACTACCCAAAATGGTGCATCGTATGTATGGCAATTTGGCGATGGAGTTAAATCGACCCTTGCCAGCCCGTCTCATACATACTCAAAAGCAGGTTTTTACAATGTAACGCTAATTGCTGCTAACTCAAATGGGTGCAGTGACACCCTGGTTGAAACAAAATATGTGCAGGTAGGACCGCCCAGGATTGACAGTCTTAGTAATTCGCCGCTTTCAGGTTGCGTAAACTCCCCGCTAAGCTTTAATGCCGCGGTTTCTTCCGGCGACCCTATAAGTTCTTATAACTGGAGTTTTGGCGATGGGGCCGTATCTAGTGCGGCATCACCTACTCATCAATATGCCAGTGCCGGCTCCTATAATGTTACCTTAAAGGTAACCACCAATTCAGGGTGCACCGATTCATTAAAATTTGCTTACCCCGTAAATATTGGTAATCATCCTACGGCAAAATTTTCTGCATCTCCTACTGATGCCTGTGCTTCTTCGCCGATAAAGTTTACCGATAAATCTATCGGGAAGATTACAAGCTGGACATGGAATTTTGGTGATAAATACGGCGACACCACCGCGCAAAACCCCAGCCACTGGTACGCTGATACCGGTTTATTCACCATCAGCCTAATCGTTTCGAGCAATGGCTGTTATGATTCGACGAAGATGGTAAACTACGTACATATAAACGCGCCCATTGCCAATTTTGGATATACATACAGTTGTCGAAGCAAGCTTACCCGAAATTTTACGGATAGCTCAATTGGCGCCCAGTCGTGGGCGTGGGATTTTGGCGATGATTCAACTTCGTCATCACAAAACGTTTCTCATATTTATAAGGCAGCCGGTACGTATTACGTGAAGTTAACAGTAACAAACAGCACCTGTTCAAGCACTAAAATTGATACTATTAATGTGGTTAATAACGGCGTCTCCTTTACGTTTAACCCTGCAGTAACCACATTTTGCAAATACGACAGTGTTCGGTTTAACGCAAATTATAACCCCTCACAAATAAGTACTTTTTATTGGAATTTTGGCGATGGCATTAATTCAGGCTTTGGCCAGCAGTATTCCACCATTTCACACCGGTATACGAGATCAGGTAATTACACGCCGATGCTGGTAGCGGAAGATATTTTGGGCTGCAGGGACACTGCCATAAGCAATGTGAAGTTTGCCGTATATGGACCTAAAGCAAATTTTTCAAATATTGGCGGCACCTGTGTAAATGACACAATAAAGTTTGTTGACATGTCAACACCTGATGCGGTACCTCACCCTATACAAAAATGGATTTGGGATTATGGTGACGGTACAGTAAAGACATTAACGATAAACGATACACCGTATACGCACGTTTATACAGCTACAGGAATATATGCGGTAAAGCTTAAGGTGGTTGACCAATATGGATGTTATGATACGGCTTTGCACACGGCAGCAGATACCATTACGCACCCGGTTGCCAATTTTACTGCTTTAGATTCAATAAGGTGTTCGGTTTCACCAGTTAATTTTATCGATTCTTCGCAGGGCATATCTTTAGCATACGTGTGGAATTTTGGCGATAATCAAACCTCGGCTATTCCCTCGCCCCAACACCTGTACGGCAAAACGGGCACATACTCAGTATCTCTCCATATAACCGACAGGTTTGGATGCCAGGCAAGCATTACCAAAAATAATTTTATCAGAATATCAAATCCCCGCGCCGTTATTTCAATAGCCGATACTGCGCATTATTGCCCGCCATGGATAGTAAACCCGGTAAGTAACTCAACCGGTTACACTTTTTTAACATGGAAGTTTGGTGACGGCAATTCATCAAACATTGCTAAGCCGCAGCACTCTTATGTAACCGCTGGTGTGTACAACTTATTGTTGATAGCACAGGGCCATGGCGGTTGTTATGATACTGCGCAAAAAAAACTTACACTGCTCGGGCCATCCGGAACTTTAACATATTCCTCCAATGCAATATGCACACCCGGTAAAGTAAGCTTTTCAGCTACAGGCAAAGATGTTGCAGCGTACAACTGGGTTTTTGGCGACGGGCAGTCGCAAGCCACCACAGCCCCATCTTTCAATTACACGTATAAAATTGCCGGCATTTACCTGCCATCGCTTACTATTATTGATTCACTGGGAAATTGCCAGGTGCAATTACAAAATGCGGGAGACAGTATAAGGGTTGCAGATGTTAAAGCTAATTTTGGCGCAACAACGGCGCCGGGGTGCGATTCTGCCCTTGTATCGTTTACAGATTCGTCGCAAATATATTTTGATGCACTGCAGTCAATTCAATGGAAATTTGGCGATGGCGACAGCTCAGGTGCGGTAAACCCGCAGCATTACTATTCCACATCCGGCAACAGAACCGTAACCTTAAATGTTACCACAAATACGGGATGCACCAGTACGTACAAATTACCGGTTGATGTTGTGGTTCATCAGTCACCGGTTGTAAATGCTGTTATTCCTGCCGCTGTATGTGTAAATACATCAGCGGGCTTTACCGCATCAAACAATTCACCGCAGGCAGGCGCCCTGCAATGGTTATGGCAGTTTGGCGATGGCGGCACTGATACATTGCGCAATACTTCATATACTTATACCACTGCAAATACTTACACTGTTAGTGTAACCGCCACCAACGAATTTGGTTGCGCAGATACCGTTCAATCAAATATAACTGTGCAACCGCTGCCTGCGGTAGATGCGGGTATTGATTCAACTATTTGTCTTGGTGCACCCGTTACCCTGCAACCTTCAGGTGCAAATACCTATGTGTGGGCAAGCAGTAATACATTAAGCTGTACTAACTGTACAAACCCGGTGGCTACGCCAGATTCTACCACTACCTATTATGTTGCGGGTACAAGCGCGGCGGGATGTGTGAATATTGATTCTGTAACTGTG
This sequence comes from Chitinophagaceae bacterium, assembly GCA_035550215.1. Taxonomy (GTDB): domain Bacteria; phylum Bacteroidota; class Bacteroidia; order Chitinophagales; family Chitinophagaceae; genus JABDFW01. Next base: position 219,268 of record DASZPM010000031.1, read on the forward strand.
ACAGTTAAACAGCGCACCACCCTTGTATTGCAGCCCCCGGTGGATACGCTTTGTGCCGGCAATTCGCTGCAGTTGAACGCCTCCGGCGCAGAAGTATATAACTGGCAGCCTGCCACAGGCCTCAGCAGTACAGTTATAGCCAACCCGGTTGCCTCACCCGCAACCACCACCACTTACACGCTGATAGGTAATGATACCAAAAAATGTTTTTTTGATACCGCGACTGTTGTAGTGGAGGTTTTTCCAAATCCTTCCGTCAGCTTTGCTGATACCGGCGTTACTATTATGGAAGGTGACCATTATACCATGGTTTCAACCACCTCGCCTGATGTTATAACATGGCTGTGGTTGCCGCCGGCCGGGTTGTCCTGTAACAATTGCGCGCAACCCGTTGCCGCGCCAAGGCTTACCACAAAGTATACCAAAACTGTATACAACCAATACGGCTGTTCTGCCACTGCAAGTTTTGATGTGGTTGTTTTGTGTAACGAACAAAGCCTTTTTATACCTAACACCTTTTCGCCCAATGGCGATGGGGTGAACGACTATTTTTACCCGCGCGGGCCTAATATATACAGTATAAAATCAATGCGGGTATTTAACCGCTGGGGGCAGGTTGTTTTTTACCGGTTAAACATTAAAGCCAACGATGCTGCCAATGCATGGGATGGCACTTATAACGGCAAAGCGCAGCCTTCGGATGTGTATGTATACTCAATTGAGGTTATTTGCGACAACGGTACAATACTGTCACAGAAAGGAAATGTTACTTTATTGCGTTAAAAGTTTTTTTAAGTGGTTTATAATAAAAAATTCAGTATAAAAAGTAAAATTTTTTAAATGTGTTTAGTACCTTTATTCATACAATATCCAATACAATGAAAAACGTTTTAAGCATAGCCATGCTAATTGCATGCAGCTGTACCTGCTATGCGCAAGATCCGCACTTTTCCCAATTTTTTGACGCGCCTTTACTGCGCAATCCTTCTTTGGCAGGGTTGTTTAATGGTGATGTGCGTGTTAACAGCGTTTACCGCAGCCAGTGGGGCAGCATTACGGTACCTTACCAAACAGGGTCGTTTGATGTTGAATACAAACAGCCTGTAGGCAGGGGCAACGATTATGTTACTATGGGGATGGAAATTTTGTACGACCGTGCCGGCACTACAAATTTTACCACGTCAGACCTGTTGCCGGCCATTAATTACCACAAAGCCCTGAGCGGGGATAAGAACAAATATCTTTCCGTTGGTTTTATGGGCGGGTATGTTCAGCGGCATATTGACCGCTCGAAAATTACCACCAATAACCAGTACGACGGAACCGGCTACAACCCCTCCCTGTCGGATGGGGAAGCGCTAACCCAATTTAACTATCATTACTGGGATGGCAGCGTGGGCGTGTCATTTAACTCATCCATCGCCGGCAGTTCAACAGACAACTATTTTGTTGGTGTGGCATACCATCATTTTAACCGGCCAAAAAATTCTTTTTATGTAAACCCGCCGGTGGAGCTTAACCCCAAGCTGGTTTTGTCTGCAGGCGTAAAATTTGGGCTTGACGAAGTTTCCTACCTCACCCTTGATGCCGATATTAGCCACCAGGGCAATTATAATGATATGATAGCAGGCGCCATGTATTCCTATAAATTGGGTACTGACCCTGAAAACCCCGACTATGTTATTCACTTTGGCGGTTATTTAAGGTGGAAGGATGCCTTTATACCCGTGGTAAAAATTGACTACAATCCTTTTTCAATCGGGTTTAGTTACGATGCAAACATTTCGCAGTTAAAGGCTGTGAGCCAGAGCAGGGGCGGGTTTGAACTATCCATTTCATATATAGGGTTTTTACAGAGGGGCAATACAACAAGGGACGCCGTGCTTTGCCCGAGATTTTAAAACAATTTATTTGACAGAAATTTACTAAACCGGCATTGTTAAACGGCTTATAGCCGTAGCTTCGGCCCCAAAAAGTTGCACTATGCGTATTGAAAAAGGCCAGCAGGCGCCACCTATTACATTGTATGATACGGAAAAGAACAAAGTATCGCTGAGTGACTACAGCGGTAAAAATGTGGTGTTGCTTTTCTTTCCGCTGGCATTTACCAGTGTATGCACAAAGGAATTGTGCAGCATACGGGACAACATTAGCATGTACAACAATTTGCAGGCAGTGGTGTTCGGCATCTCCGTGGATTCGTTATACACCCTTAAAAAGTTTAAGGAAGAGCAGGAGCTTAACTTTACCCTGTTGAGTGATTTTAACCGCGAGGCTTCAAAAGCATACGATGTGCTGTACGATGTTTTCCCGGCTTTTGAAATGCAGGGCGTAAGCAAACGGGCGGCTTTTGTAATTGATAAAACCGGAGTTGTGCAATACGCGGAAGTATGCGCCACACCGGGAGACCTGCCGGATTTTAACGAAATGCAACATACCCTTGCGTTGCTAAACAGTTAATATTAAACGCTTTTAATAAAGTTTTGGGCCGCTATTTTTGCAAAACCTTGTTTTTTAGTTAACTTAGCTATTGTAAAGTGGGTTAGATGAAAATATTTATACACAAACTTTTTTATTACCGTAAAAAAATAGGCCTTACACTGGTGTTCCTGGTGCTGGCTGGATGGTTTGTGTATGCAGGTAATGGCGGAAAGGAGATATATGATTACGACTATTACGGCCAGCCCAACATAGTTAAGTTTTACCCTAACCCGGCTACATCGCTGATTAATTTTGAGTTTCCCAACGAAGCAGGCGACAGCAGCTATATATTGCAGATATACTCATTTACCGGACGGAAAATGACAGAAATGCCTGTAAATTCCAATAAAATAACGCTTACCCTTACCAACGATTATTACCGCGGCCTGTACATATTTCACCTGGTTGACAAAAGCGGTAAGCTTATTGAAGCCGGCAAATTCCAGGTAATAAGATAATATAACGTGAGTTCGGGATAATTGAGGGATTGTTTAATTTGTAAACTCAAGTTGTTTTGCTTTACTCCGCAGAAGTAAAAGCTTTGCAGAAATGCAAAAATTATTTGGCAATTATTGCTCCGGCGGCAATGCTCTCAGCGTTCCGCACCTGCGGCGCGGCAAAAAGAGGCTGGCATCACTTTCTCTGCAAAGCTTTAGCCCCTTTGGGGCTTACCATAGCGAAACATTATCTTATCCCGAACTCACATTAATATACCTTTCATGTTGCTTACAGGGACGAAACTTCCACTATTAAAAATTTAAGGTAATTGGTATTTTCCATTCCCCAAATAATGGGATGGTCGCTTGCCTGCGCCCTAAAGGTAACCTGCCTTATTTTTTTGCGCGCATCTTTTGCGGCCATATTAATGGTTTGCAAAAACATTTCAGGCGATACCAGGTTAGTGCAACTGCTGGTAACCAAAAAACCGCCATTTTTAACCAGTTTCATGCCGCGCAGGTTAATTTCCTTATAGCCGGTAATGGCTTTTTGAATGTTTTCGCGGCTTTTGGTAAACGCCGGCGGGTCAAGCATTACAACATCGTACTGCCGCCCTTCTTTCGCCCAAACCTTCAGTACATCAAAGGCATTTACTGCTTCAAACCGGCATATTTTATCCAGCCCGTTTAACGCGGCATTGCGGTTGGCCTGTGTAACCGCGTTTTCTGAAATGTCAATACCCAGCACACTTTTAGCGCCGTAATGCGCGGCATTAATTTCAAATGTGCCGGTATAGGTAAAGGCCCCCAGCACATCTGCGCCTTTTACAATATGTTTTATTGCACGGCGGTTATCCTGCTGGTCTAAAAAGTAGCCGGTTTTCTGGCCGTTTTCAATATCAACGTAAAATTTCAGCCCGTTTTCGTTTATAACAATGTTTGTATCAAACGGGGCAGACAAAAACCCTTTTTGCTGCGGCAGCCCCTCCAGTTCGCGCACTGGCACATCATTTCTTTCATAAATGCCTTTGGGGGTAAAAATGGTTTGCAACGCTTTTACAATAGCAGGCTTCCAAACATCCATGCCGTAGGCTATGGTTTGTATTACAAAATAATCGTTGAACTTGTCTATAATAAGCCCGGGCAAATAGTCAGCCTCGCCAAAAACAAGGCGGCAATTTTCCGTATAACCAATTTTCTGGCGGTACTGCCATGCCTGCTGTATGCGGTGCAAAAAAAAGGCATCGTTTATTTCCTCCTTTTTGCGGGTTAACAGCCGTACCGTTATCTGCGACTGCGGGTTAATATACCCGCGGCCGGCAAAACTGCCGTCGCCGTACAGTACATCAGCAATTTCGCCCGGTTTGGCGTTGCCGTTCACTTTTTCTATCTCGTTATTAAATATCCAGGGGTGGCCGTTGGCAATACGGGGGGAAATTCGCTTCTTTAATTGAACAATCATCGGGCAAAGATACAACCGGCGTGGGAATGGAAGGTTGGAGGATGGGATGATGGATTAAGCAGTTATTCCCTTTAATAATTGCAAAGACCTTTGTACCTGGTTTTGTTTGGGCCGGGTTTACAATTGAAATAAGTAATTGTAAGGCGCAGCCCGGTAAACTTGCGCCAGAGGGTTGGTGCAATAATTTAACCGCTTTCTATATCTTTATTATAACGTATCGGTAAACAGGTAGTTAGCGGTAATTGTAACCGTCAAACGAATTTGGATTGACATAAACTTTAAAATATGAGAAAGGTAATTGCCGCAATCAATATGACAATTGACGGATTTTGCGACCACACGGCAGGTATTCCGGATGAAGAAATACATCAACATTATACGGAACTATTAAATGAAGCAGGTGCAATTTTGTACGGCCGAATAACCTATCAGCTTATGGAATACTGGCAACCCCTGGTGAAAAACCCTTCAGGTAAAAAAACAATGGACGACTTTGCTATTGCGATAGATAAAATTCCGAAAATAGTTTTTTCACACACGTTGAAAACTACCGGGTGGGAAAGTGCAAGGTTAACAAACCGGGCCATTGAAGAAGAAGTTTTACAATTAAGGCAACAACCAGGCAGAGATATTTTAGTTGGCAGCAGGAGTTTAATTATACAGCTAATGAAACTTAATTTGATTGATGAATACCAGCTTTGTATTCACCCTGTTGTTGCAGGAAGCGGTTTGCCATTATTTGAAAATATAAACGACAGAACTATTTTTACACTCATAAAAACTAAAACCTTTAGTGGTGGCGCGGTAGCCCTTTACTATGGGCCGGCAAAAGAAAAAACAACGAACTGCTAACAGGGTATTGCCTAAAGCATGTACTAAGTAATAACAACAGCGGTAAAAATTGCTGGCTAAAAATGCCAGCCGGTGACTGGCTTTTAATAAATAATCCCTGGAACCCGCCGGAATGCTAAGGATAGCCGGAGTATGGTTTTACGAACACTTATGGCAGGAAGATAAAATACCGGCTTTATATCTTTGTTGCGCTGCGGTGCTGAAAATGCCGCAGGGTCGCATGGCAAACGCCCAGGGCTATGAATGAAGACCCTTGCGGAGAAGGGAAGTAGGTGAACCTTATTTATCAGGATGTCCTTAAAAATCTTCATTAGGTGAGTTATGATTACATACAAAAAACTAAAAACCTTTATAAAATATAATGGTGATATTGACTTATTTATTAGATCGTCTTGGTTTCTCTTTGACAGAACAACAGATAGCGAGTTTGTTCTAATAGAACAACTCTTAAAAGAAGCAAGAATGTTGCAAAAGAATGAAGTTTCTCCAGATATTGCGGAAGTTATAAGGCAAAAAATTACGGAAAATTGTGACAATCAAAAAACGATTGAATTTTTGTATAGTCTTGCGCGTAATGATAAATTTTTTCCTCCTGTATGGTTTCCGCCATCGGATAATTAGGTTGTTTCCTTGTCAACTGTTAACTACAGGGAGTAAGGTCTCACTCCGGCATCGTTGGCAAAGTATGCGACCAAGCCAGGGCAGTACAAAGCATGCTTATTTAATGTCTCTTTGATGGCATGCTTAGAACTGCCTGGCCTTCCCTCCGGTCGGGTTCTTTCAGAAGCATGGCACATACTTTTCGCTGCCTCTGCCTGCATTCGGATAGCTCTCTTGTCCTGCACAAGCACTTCATTTCGCTGCACTCTCGTTTGCGTTCATTTCAGTACAGTGCAGGCCAATCGCTGTCAATATTTGTGCTCTGTAAACTCCCCTAAAGTTCGCTCATTTAAAAGTTGACAAAAAGGTTAATTTTAAATGAGTAAATATGAAAAAGACAAGATTCACAGAAACACAAATTGTAAAGGCCACTCTGGCTTAGTCGCATACTTTGCCAACGATGCTGGAATGAGACCTTTTTACCTTGATATTTAGTCACTTTAAAATCGACAGAATATTTTATTGTATTTTATCAAGTGAAAGAGAATAACTGTAAATTTTACCTTGGAGTTCATCTTCTCCTACTACATGAACAATTCCTAGATTATTAGAATAATGATAGGTATCCGATGCCCTTTTATCTTCGGACGTAAAAACTTTAATTTTTTGCATGGAATTGAAAACATTTATTTTATAACTTCTTTTAAAACAAGCAAAGGACACAAGATTATCCGTGTTACTTACCATATTAATAGAGTCTACAAGCCTGCAAGGCACGGCATCCTTAAGATTGAGAAATGGCGTAAAATCATACCGTTTATCTTTAAAATCCTTGTAAGCTTCATTTATATCTACTGAATCTTTTAATTGCCTATTCCAGAATAAAATGTTTTTTGAATAGTCATTAATAAATTGATTTAGATTATTTACAAGAATTGTATAAATCTTCTGATTAAAGAATAAAAAAATTGTTTTGTTCCTTTCTTTAGATGGAGAGTAAACGTCATCAAAATATCGAGAAAAAAGCAGTAGTCCAGATCCTTCTTTGTATCGAATTAGAGTGTCTACTCTTATTGCAAAGTCAGATATTTTTTTTGAGTGTGAAGTGTCATCGTTTACAATAAGAAATCCTTTATAATGAAGAATATTACCTTGCCTTAATTCAGATGGTTGAGCATTGGTCGATAAATTCCAAATAATAAAAAGTATGATTGAACTAAATTTCATTTAACTCTAGTTTAAAAAGTTAAAGGCAATTTTCCCTTTCCCTCCACCACTGGCGCAGGTCTCCTGACCTGGGCATTAAAATTAATTATTTACCCTTAAAGCAAGCCGGCAAACTCTTCGCCGTACTTTGAATGACCGCCGATTGATAAAATGCTCAAAAAAAATATCCCTCCTTTACCGGACAAAACAGCCTTTTTGCTATATATAGGTATGCGCGGCGACGCGGCGTTCTTTGAAACTTTCCCGGCCAGGTCGCCACAGCCATTCAGTGCACAAGGCAAGGCTGATGGCTTCGCGATGGCGGCTGCTGCATGGGGGTTGAATTGCTATAAAATTGTTGATATTTTTTGTATAAATAGTTTAAAATCAATTAATTATGATGTTTGGCATTCCTCCCTCATCCCCCCTCGCTCTCGGTAGCGTGTAGGTAAAGTAAAAGCGGCAACCGCTCTCCGTTGCCTGCGGCTACGGAGTTGATAAAAAAGCCCCGCCTCTGGCGGGTATTTGTAAAACAGGAGATGAAAATAAAATTATATAGCCGCCAATGTTTCCCCTTTCCCGCAGGGTCTTCATGTAGGGCCCTGTGCGCTTGGCATGAGACCCCGCGGAGAAAGTAAAAATACGAGCGGGTTGAACTAAAACATATTTTTAATTTCAAAATTGAAAGTTCTTTCATGAAGATTCTAAAATTTGTGGCGTTTTTATTTTACAAACGATTTTATAATAGCAGATCGCAAGATATTGCCTATACAAGAACTATCTGTGCTTTGGTAGTGTTTTCATATTTACATTTGATTCAAATTCTATTGATCCTAAATGAAACCTTTTGGTTGCCGAAAAGAAATGGAGATAATAATGTTTTAGTTTTATTTAAAGATGCTATGCTATGTGCTCCATTTTTTTTATTTTTCATAGTTTTTATAGGAAAAAAAGAGTTGCAGACAGTGAAATATGATCAACATAAAATCAAGAAAGGATATTTCTTTTTGGTTTTGTATGGGATATTATCTTTTACCCTTTTTGCAATTTTAATATATATGAGGAAAGCATGATTCGACAGTTCGAGTCATAATTATTAAGGGGAAGGTTATTAAATCACCTACGAAAGATGAGTTGCCTACTGGCGCAGGTCTCCTGACCTGGGCATTAAAATTACTTATTTACCCCTGAAGCAAGCCGATAAACTCTTCGCCGTACCTTGAATGACCGCCGATTGATAAAATGCTAAAAAAAATATCATCCCCACGCGGACAAAACAGCCATTTTGCTATATATAAGTATGCGCTACGGCGTGGTGTTCTTTGAAACAATGAGTTTTTAAAAATTTCTCCTAACGAGGAGCTTCTTCTTTGTATCCACTGTGTAGACCTTGGGGCCTCTGTGGTAAAAATTGAAACCACAAGCGCACGGAGCATAAAGCCACAAAGTGCACTAAGCGGGCGAGAGGTTGTTTTCCCGGCCAGGTCGCCATAGCCATCCCAATGCACAAGGTAAGGCTGATGGCTTCGCGATGGCGGCTGCTGCATGGGGGGGTGAATATTTTGAAATTTTTACTATTTTTTTGATTAACTAATTTAAAATCAATTAATTATGATTTTTTGCATTCCTCCCTTATCCTCCTTTTGGGCGCGGATTTCCTCCCGCGACCGAGGCATTATTTTGAAAGGGGTGTGTAGTTTTTTGAGCGGGTGGCAGATTAACTATTGGTGCAGCAATAAAATTGAATTCACTAAAAAAATGAAACAATTTTACTTCATTTAATTGAAAATGAATAGGTTACGAGTTTTGGTATTCCTCCCTCATCCTCCTTTTTGGGGCAGTTTTCCTCCCCCCGGCCGGGACTTATGGGAACGATTGGGGGCGGCAATACCGGAGATAGTAATAAGGGCGGAGGTAAACCCGGTAGCGATATCACTGCGGCACAAAACAAAGCAGTTTGTTTTACAGCTATTTACCATGCGCCTGTCAATTTTTCGCCTATTTTGCCCTTGGCAAATTATTTGCCCTGTTACATAGCTAACTTTACAAAATATGGAACAAAAGGATTTTGATAAAAATGTGCAGGACAATACCGCAGAAATGTCCGATTTAAACTTTAGTACTGACGAAAATGCAGCAGGCACAAGCTTTTTGGATGAGCCGGTGCAGGAGGAAAGCGAGGTAGAGAAGTTAAAAGAAGAACTGGCTGGACAGAAGGATAAATACCTGCGGCTGATGGCTGAGTTTGACAATTTTCGCCGCCGTACCGCCAAAGAAAACCTGGAGATGCGCCAAACTGCCGGTAAGGACGTAATTACCAGCCTTTTAGACGTGCTGGATGATTGCGACAGGGCTGAAAAGCAGATAGCAAAAACGGATGATGTTAACCAGGTAAGAGAAGGCGTTAAGCTGGTGTTTGACAAGCTGCGTAAAAACCTGCAGGGAAAAGGGTTAAAGGCTATGGAAAGCATTAATACCCCATTTGATGTTGAAAAGCACGAGGCGATAACAGAAATACCCGTTCCTAACGACAAAATGAAGGGCAAAGTGGTTGACGAAGTGCAGAAAGGCTATTACCTGAATGACAAGCTGATTCGTTTTGCTAAGGTGGTGGTAGGCAAATAATATTTTAACTATTGATAGCGCCGCAGGGCGTAAAAACAAATCCCTTTTAAGGGTAAGGTTTCATGAAGAGAGATTATTATGAAATTTTGGGTGTATCCAAAACCGCGTCTGCTGATGAGATAAAAAAGGCTTACCGTAAGGTGGCTATGCAGTATCACCCTGACCGTAACCCGGGTGATAAGTCAGCCGAAGATAAATTTAAGGAGGCTGCAGAAGCATACGAGGTACTGAGCGATGCGGACAAACGCGCCAAGTACGACCGTTTTGGCCACCAGGCGTTTTCGCCCGGTGCAGGCGGGTTTAGCGGCTCGGGCAATATGGAAGATATATTCAGCCAGTTTGGGGACATTTTTGGCGATGACATTTTCGGAAGCTTTTTTGGCGGTGGCGGCGGAAGGCGTGGCGGCGGTGGCGGCAGGGCCAGGGGCGTGCGCGGCAGCAACCTGCGCGTTAAAATAAAGCTTACCTACGAGGAGATTGCAAAAGGCGTAACAAAAAATATTAAGGTTAAAAAATATGTAAGCTGTAATACCTGCGGTGGCAGCGGCGCTAAAGACAAAGGCAGCGTACAAACCTGCAACACATGCGGCGGCAGCGGCCAGGTACGCAAGGTAACCAATACTTTTTTGGGCCAGATGCAAACGGTTACCACCTGCCCCACGTGTAACGGCGAGGGTACTACCATAACTGCCAAATGTGGTAATTGCAAAGGGGAAGGCAGAGTATTTGGCGAAGAAACAATAAACGTAGAAATACCGGCAGGCGTTGGTGAAGGCATGCAGCTAAGCATGAGCGGTAAAGGCAATATGGGCGAGCGCGGCGGCGCACCCGGCGACCTGATAATTTTGATTGAGGAAGAGCCGCATAAAGAATTGCAGCGGGACGGGCTGAATGTTGCGTACGAGTTGCATTTAACTTTTCCTGAAATAGCTTTTGGTACCAATGTAGAAGTACCGACCATTGACGGCAGGGCAAAAATTAAAATTCCCGCAGGTACGCAAAGCGGTAAAATATTCAGGCTAAAGGGCAAAGGCTTTCCCGAAGTAAATGGTTACCACCGCGGCGACCAGTTGATACACGTTAACGCGTGGACGCCCCAGGACCTAACCAGCGAGGAGCGGGAAATGCTGGAAAAACTTAGCCGCAGCCCTAATTTTAAACCGCAGCCCGGCAAAAGTGAAAAAAGTTTCTTTGAAAAGGTGAAAGAGGTGTTCTCGTAACAGCGCGTTTAACCGGCAACAGCGGGATGATGGTGAGCCATCAATTACCCGCCACTTGTAGAATTTATTTTACACCGCAACGAATGTATTTAAATTTTAAGCCGTAAATAAAACTGGCAAAGTTTTAGCATGGTAAATAAATATTATTAAACCATTTAAAACTTATTTATGAGCATAAAAGCATTTACGAACGGCCTTATAGCTGGTTTTATTTTAGGTGTATTGTTTGCGCCCGATAACGGCAGCGAAACCCGCAGAAGAATAGCCAAAAAAGCATCGGATGTTAAAGACGCGGCATGTAATACCTACAATAACATTGCTGAAACAGTGGGCAGGCAATATGACCGTATTAAGAGCAAAGCCAACGATTTTATGGAAGAAGGCGATGAGCTGTACGTTGAAGTTAAAAGCGATGTACAGCAAGACGCTGCAAATATGTTTGAGTAACAGTTCCTCAATTATACATCCTTACAATGTACATAGCCCTGTTATGCAGGGCTATCGTTATTTGCAGCATCGCCGGCCTTGTTGCCTTCGCTGTTTTTATACCAGGTTAAAGCGCCGGTGGGGCATTTATCTGCCTGCGCAGCAATGGCATCAGCAGATGCAGCCTGCATGTTTATCCATGGGTGCTTGTTAACATTGAAGACGCCGGGCAAGCCGGTTACGCAGCGCCCTGAATGCTTGCACACATCAGGCTTCCACACAACGGTAATATCGCCATTGGTATAGAGCATTTTCTTTGTGTCATCGCTATCGTTATAAGCAAATGTGCGCACGTTAATTTCGCCCTGCAGTATTTTTGAGATAGGGCAGGCTTTGGCAATTTCAGTCAGCCTTTCGCGTTGCTCGTCGGGAATTTGTTGCAGGAAGTTTATGTCGCGGTCAATAACGGTTACAAGCTTATCATCCTTCGTGGTTTGAAACATATTGGCCTTCACGGTAATATGCGGTATGTCCCACTCCTTGCGGTCAATATACATACGCAGGGTAACTAATGTACAGGTAGCCAGCGATGAAAGCAGCAGCGTGTAGGGGTCGGGGCCTGTATCAAGCCCGCCGGACTTTACAGGTTCGTCCGCAACAAATTTGCCATTGCGCCACTCGATGGTGCATTGATACTTTTGCGTGAAGATGTGCCCCTCAACCGGGTTATCCAGCAGGTATTTCATAGCCATAGCGTCTACTATTTTTTGATGCGGCCTAAAGGTGCGCCCTTAACATCCAGGCCATTTTCTCGTGCTGCTCCATAAGACCTGTAATATAATCGCTGGTGCCGGCGTCGCCGTATTCAGACGCAAACGGGTTAATGTTTTCCCTGATGAAGATGATGATGCTTTCGTGGTCTTCCAAAAGGTCTTTAATAAACCCGGCGCTGTCGTTTTTCCTGTCACTCTGTTCGGTTAAATGTGTCAAAGCCAGGAAGTCTTTCAAAGTGGCGGGTGAATAATGGCCCAGCATCCTGATGCGTTCGGCAACGCCATCCATTATGTCATCAAGCGCTTCATACTGCGCCTCAAAAAACAAATGCATGCTGTGAAAGTCGGAACCTTCAACATTCCAGTGCGCATTGCGGGTTTTTGTATAAAGAACAAATTCGTCGCTCAGTAATTTTGATAGCGCGGTGGCTACGGCAAGCCTGTTAGCGTCGGTAATGCCAATTGCGGGGCTCATAGTATGTAGTTTTGTTTAAAGTGATTTGCGTCTTCCGGGCAGCGGATGTTCAATCTTCATATAGCCGGGGCGTAAAGATAACTGAAACTTTTTGCTTACTGCCAAAACAGCCAGGTATTTACGATGAGAAATATCTTCATTTGTAGCCGTATTAATAGTTTCTTTGTATTACTATGCGGGCAGCTTTATTACGGTTGCATATAGCCGTTTTTTTATGGGGCTTTACAGGCGTTTTGGGCAGGGCTATTACTATGAATGGCGCGCTGCTTATTTGGTGGCGGCTGTGCATAACGGCGGTGTCTTTATGGGTGCTGTTTTATTTTACGGGCAACATCAAAAAAATTGCATTAAAGGATTTTCTTAAAATCGGCCTTATTGGTTTTGTGCTGGCACTGCATTGGATATTTTTTTACAGCAGTATAAAAGAGGCGAATGTATCCATAGCGCTGACATGCCTTTCTACAACCGGCTTATTATCCGCAGTAATTGAGCCCGTTTTTTTCAGGCGTAAAATAAATATGCAGGAGGTTTTTTTAGGGTTGTTTGCTTTGGGCGGTATTGTTGTTATATATCTCTACAACCTTCATTTTTCAACGGGCATTTACCTGGGACTGATTTCATCCGTAGCAACAGTAGTAGCATCGGTGCTGAATAAGAAAATTGTTTCGGGGTATGAACCCGCAACCATGACATTATACCAGCTCTCCGGCGGTTTTTTGGGACTTACATTGCTAATGCCGTTGTATAACTACCTGTTTCCTGCAGGACCAATTCTGCCAAATGGTACAGACTGGTTGTGGCTTATTATACTTAGCTGGTGCTGCACTATTTTTACCTTCATCCTGTATATCAGCGCACTAAAAAGTGTTAGCGCCTTTACTGTTAACCTGCTGCTTACACTGGAGCCTGTGTATGGCATCATCCTGGCGTTTATATTGTACCATGAAAACCAGCAACTGCACAGCAATTTTTATTTTGGCCTTGCGCTTATATTTATTGCTGTTGTACTGCAAATGATGCGGATTGCAAAACAACAGCGCAGAGCGCGGCAGATAACCATTGTTGATGTTGAATAAAGCAAAGGCTGTTTTATGGCGACCGTTAACTTTTATTTCAGCTTGTATGCCACTACGCCATTCTTAAAAAAGGTGGGTACATACACTATTCTGTTAGCTGTGTCATAACCTATATCTGCTGTGTTCATTTTTACAGGGCGCGTATCAAGTAACTGTTGCTTGCTGCCATCCTCTTTTGCATAATAAATTACGCCGTTCCATGCAGAAACAAGAAACTCGCCTTTTGTTACCTGCTCAATGCCGTCGGTTGAATTATCAAGCCCGCTTGCAATATTCTTCCTTTCGCCCTGCGCGTTTGCTTTAACAACTGTGCCAGAGGACAAAACATACACATCACTTCCCACACATAAAACGCCATTAGCACCGGTAACGTTTTTTAAGAAAGTGGATACATGCCCATTGACGATTTTAAAAACATCGCCCGTTTGCGTGTCGGTTACATAAACTGCTCCTTTGCTGTCCACGCTTATGTCATTTAAAAATTTGGAACCCGCTACCGGTATCTTCTTAATGACTTTTGCGGAAGGAATATCAATCACCACTACTTCATCAATATCTGCCGCATATAAGGTGTTGCCGAATTTGCCAAGCCCTTTTGGAGCGTTCAGCCCGGTTATCCAGCCTTTGTTAATTATTTTGCCGGTGAGGTCAAGTTTTGCTACACCGCCTTTACCGTCTTTGGCTGAAGCATCCCCATCAATAAGTGAGGTATATAAAACTTTAGCCTGTGCATCGTATAAAACGGATTCAGGTTGCGGCAGGGTAGTATCGCTGGCCCATAATTTTGTTAGTGAATGCTGCGAAAACCCAATGGTCATAAAGCACACGCAAAGTATGGTAAGGAAAATGTTTTTCATGCTGTGTTTTTAGAATCTAAACTTACAATTTTAATGACATTTATACGCGCTTATGAAAAACTTAGTAAGCCTTGGGAAACACTTTGCATGGTTGTGTTTAATCCTCGTAATTGCTGCTTATTTTTTGCCAGCTATATTTTTTAATGGAGTCAAAAATCATCCATGCTGCGCCGCCGGAAATAAATACGAGTATAATGATAACCGCGGTAATATTGTATAAGCTATAATGGGCAAAAGCCATTAATGTGCCCAAAATCATTACTGTAAATAACCGCAGCATGCCCACGCTGCCCCTGATTGTTGGCGCGGAAGAAAAAGGTAATTTATTGGTTGTTAAATAGGCAGATACTGCGCTTACAAGCAAAACATTGCAATAGCCAAACAGCACATTAGGTATTATACGGATGCCGGCTATTGACACAAGGCACACAAATGTTATTAAAACAATAGGGAAAAAGAACTGCGCTATGGAGGCTTTAACTGCGCCGCTTACAATTTTACCGGGTACATCAACAGGCGTGGTGAAAAATATCCATGCGGCTTTAAATTTGTCGTACATGGTTATTTGGCCCAGGGCGCCAATAAGCAGCAGGTTGCTGAAATAAATTACTATAAGAGTTGCCACCCTGCCCTTGCTGTTCTGCAATCTTATGTCGCCAAACGACAGGCCTTTCATATTAAAAAACATCAGTACTATTATAACCAGCATATAGCCAATGGATGGATACACTTTCATCTTAAATTCCCGGCTGCGCAGCATCATTTTCCAGGTAAATAAAAAACCGGTGCGCTCAGTTCCTTTTTTTGTAAAAAGCTTTGCCAAAAACATACTGTAAGTAGTGGCGGTTACTTCTTGTTTAACGGTTGTTTTGTCAGCGTTTTCAGACACACCGGCGCTTATGAGTGAAAGCTTTTTATTGAAGGAGGGGGCAAAGTATTTTATTACCAGCCAAAGGCAGAAGACAGGCGCCGCAACGCTTAATACCACGCACAACCATAATTGCACTGTGTTAACGGGCTCGTAAACCTGCTGAATGGTGCCTGCAAACCAATAAGGAGGCAGCAGCCAGATAAATTTTATATGATTAATGTTGAAGCCTGCAAACTTATTCATCATGCGCGGCACAAGCTGGTAGCAGGCATAAAAGAATATGGCAAAAGCTATTTGTACATAGCTGATAACGTTCTGGAACTTTTGCGGCGTACTTATTTTGAGAATTAAAATATAGCACGCATTTATAAGAAAAAGAGTAAACAGTGTTGCCATAATCACCATGAATAAAAAGGCAATCAACACAACTATATTGTAATGGCTGCCGAAGAATATGGCCCCGGGCAATATCATGGGTATTACAATCTTGCATACATGTATAAATATGTGCAGCAAGCGGCTGAGTACAAAAGTTTTATCGGTTACAGGTTTTGGCAGTATAATATAAGTATCCCGTACATCAATAAGTACGCTGGTAAAATCAGCAATAAGTACAGACGCAAGAAAAGCAATAAAGAATGAAAAGTAGATGGTAAACCTCGTAATGGTGTCTGTCAAAATAAAGCTCATATATGTAAACAGGCAGCCCACCACCACGGCCATAAACATTGTAGATAAAGTGGCAGTAGAAACAGGTTTCCTGCGGGCTTTCTGGCGCATTTGCTGAAAGCTGTTGGGTCGCCGGTCGTCCATAATAAGCTTGGTGGTCAAAATGGCTTTAAGCTGGTGTATGTTTACGCCCATTCTTTTATACAGGGATGATGGTAGTAAAACCATCTTCAGCAATACTTTGTTAAATATGTTCATGCTTTAAAGCAATTATACTTATGCTAATCAAATGCGCTCATTAACTGGTCCGCCGCATCGTTTAAAGATTCTTTGGCTGTAAGGTGTGCAAATATCTTCTCTAAGCTTTCATTACCCTGTTGTTGTTTTAACTCATCAAAGCTGCCGTCAGCTATTACGGTGCCCTCATTTATTAAAACAATGCGGTCGCTCACTTTCTCCACCACATCCATCATGTGGCTGCAATAAAAAATGGTTTTACCTTCTTTAGCAAGTTTGCTTATCAGTTCTTTTACTATTATTACACTGTTAGCGTCAAGGCCGCTTAACGGCTCATCAAGAATAATAATATCAGGATTATGCAGCAATCCTGAAGTGATTAACACTTTTTGTTTCATGCCTTTGCTGAATGTATCCATCCTGTCATTCATGTTTCCCTGCAGCCCAAATGCTCCAAGCATTTTTGTCATCCTGTCGCGTGCTAATCTTTCGTCCATGCCGTACAAGTCGGCCATAAATCCAAGAAACTCCGCCGGGGTAAGCACATCATACAATTCAGCCTGTTCCGGAATATAACCAATATAGCTTTTAACAGCTATCGCGTTGTCGGCAAGGTTAACCCCTTTTACATAAACCCCTCCTTCAAAGTCGCCCAGCAGGCCGCACAGTATTTTTACCGTGGTGCTTTTACCTGCGCCGTTCGGGCCAATATACCCGATAACCTGGCCGGGGTAAATATTGAGATTGATACCTTTTAAAACCAGTTTATCACCATAACTTTTTCGCAGGTTTTGAATACTGATAATTGGCTCCATAGCAAATGTTGTTATAATAAAAGTACAGTTTAGTATGCTACTTTAACATGATAAAGTTTATTAGTGCAGCAAAACTTTACAACCGGTAAACGGCAGGTAAAATAAAATTAGCGGTAAACAGCAGGTATTAGCAGGTGAATGAAAGGCTCATGCATGCTAAAGAAAATATTTTACAATTGCCTGCACTTATTGGCAGTTTTTTATAGCTATTTCAATAATTTTAAACCCTTGTACGCGATTGTTGCATTATTAACCTATACATTATGTCAAACAGAAGGGCTTTTTTAAAACAGGCTGCTTTAGGTACTGCGGCCACAAGTTTCGCTCCGTTAATTTCACATGCAAAAGGAAATGAAATTATTGATGAACAGCCCGGCAAAGAACTCAAGTTGGGCATAGCAGGCTATACGTTTTCTCAGTCAACCATACCACAAGCTATAGCTATGATGCAACGGGTAAACATAAAAACATTCTCGTTAAAAGACATCCAGTTGCCGTTAAACAGTACAAAGGATAAGATAGATGAAGTGGTGAATACTTTTAAACAGGCGGGTATAGCTATTTATGGCGTGGGCGTTATTTACATGAAGAAAAAAGAGGATGCTGACCAGGCATTTGAATATGCAAAAATGGTTGGTGTTGACTTAATTATCGGCTCGCCCGTGTATGATTTGTTGCCGTATGTTGAAGAGAAAGTTAAGCAATACAATATACGGGTAGCTATTCACAATCATGGACCGGAAGACCCTGTGTATCCTACACCCGGAGATGTTTACGAGCATGTAAAAAATTTAGACGGCCGGATGGGATTGTGCCTTGATATCGGCCATACGCAACGGGATAAAATTGACCCAGGCACTGCATACCTGCAGTATCATGACCGCATTATGGATATGCATGTAAAAGATGTATCTGCCGCTGAAAAAGATGGTAAAAGCCTGGAACTCGGCAGGGGTGTAATTGATGTACCCGGCCTTGTGAAGGCGTTATATAAAAAAGGATATAACGGGTATTGCAGTTTTGAGCATGAGAAAGACGCTAAAGACCCTTTGCCCGGCCTCGCTGAATCTGTAGGATATTTTAAAGGGGTATGTGATGCGGTAAAGAAGAAATAGCCGCCTGTAAAGATTTATGTATATTATGCTTCTTTAACAAGCGCATCCCTGGCTTTTAATAATTCAGCTTTCTCTGCTTTTGAAATTTTGGGATAAGAAAGGTTGAGTTTTTCAAACTCGCTGTTAATAATTGTGCCTACCGCTAATTGCAGGTACCATTTATCATCTGCCGGTATTACGTACCAGGGCGCATGTTTGGTTGATGTATAGCTTAAAGCATCTTCGTAGGCTTTTTGATATTCGTCCCAATGCTCTCTTTCTTTTAAATCGGCTACCGAAAATTTCCAGTTCTTTTTGGGGTTGTCAATTCGCTCTAAAAATCTTTTCTTTTGCTCGCTTTTTGAAACGTGTAAAAAAAACTTCAGCATAAGCGTGCCATTCTCCACTATATTCTGTTCAAAATTGTTTATCTGTTCAAAGCGGTGTTTCCAGAATTTTTTTGTCACGTCCTCAACAGAATTAATGCCGGGCAATTTTTCTTTTAAGAGAAACTCAGGATGCACCCTTGTTACAAGCACATTTTCATAGTGAGACCGGTTGAAAATGCCTATTTGCCCGCGTTCGGGAAGGGCTTTATAATGCCGCCAGAAATAATCGTGGTTAAGCTCCTCGGATGACGGCACTTTAAAATTATTTACTTTAACGCCGGTGGCGTTAAGCCCGCTTGTTATATGTTTTATAGTGCTGTCCTTTCCTCCGGCATCCATCGCCTGCAGCACTATAAGGCAACTGTATTTGCCGCTGGCGTATAATTTATCCTGCAGTGTTGAGAGTTGCTCCAGGCTGTTTTGTAAAAGCTTTTCTCCCTGCTCTTTGGTGTAGTCTTTATGCTTCTGGTCGGTAGTGTAATCTTTCAATAAAACTTTTGAACCAGGCTTTACACGGTACTTGTCTGCATTAACAGGTTCTTTCATAGTGTTGAACTATTTAAAAGGCAAAGGTATTGATAAATATATCAACCGCGTACCCACAGGTGTTAAAGCACGGGGTGCTTCTATTCCGTAAAACAAATCCTGCTCCATTTATCTGGCAGGTGGGTATCATATATGCCATGGCTGTTTAGCGCCATTGCGGGGTGTGGCGCAACTTCTTTGCCGCCTGCCATTAATTTTTGAAACCTGCCCAAAAACATACTCCATATATCGCCGTTTGCAGGCGGTAAACTTCTGCCGCCTGCAAGTAATTGCAGGCTTGCCCATGGTATGGCTACCTCAAGGTTCCAGCCCTTGTCAATATCACTGTTATCGTTTATTGTGCCTTCAACCTGTACAGCCGTTTGCAGGCCCGGCATATCAAAGTTTGTAAATGCCCAGCGTATGCCGCGCGGGTGTGTGCCTTTCCAAAAGCTTGCACCGCTGCGGTCATAGTCTCCGCCAAATGTGTAGGCCTGCGGTTGGTGAACATCAAACTGCGGTATGTTAAACCTGCTGTCTTTTGTGTATGCGTCTTTCCAAATAAAAAAAACTTCATAAATAGTGTTGGCGGCATTCACCTCAAGTTCATAATAACAATCACCGCCATCAATAAAAATTTCAAGGTCGTTTTCCAAAAAAACAATGCTGTCCCTCTGCGTCTGCAGGGCTTCTACAAACGGTTCTTCGGAGGTAACCGCTATATAGAGATGGCTCTCACTCCATAACAAAGCTGCCTGTGTGTTATACATACCGGGCTGCCCGGTTACCATGTCAGCAAAGCGCTTGCTCCATTCCGCCTTCTTCCAAATGTCTTTATAAATATTTCCATCAATGTTTATTGAAGCCGCTATTTTTTTTGCGGTGTAATCAATGCCCGGCATATTGTATAAAAGTTTAAGGCAGTCAAGATACATACAAATAAAAACCCCGGGGAATTTATTATGCCCCGGGTGTTCAGTTTGTTTGTTTTTTACATAGCCCCTAACTGCTTTAAAAACTTTTCGGAGTTTGCTTTAACCGGTGGTGGGGGATTAAGCCCCAGCGATTTCTTAAAGTTTTTAATCGCGTTGTCCTTATCACCTTTAGTTGCATAGGCTTCACCAAGGCTGTCCCACGCATTGGCGCTTCCCGGATGGCGGTTGGCGTTTATGGTAAGTATTTCTATCGCCTTGTCAACCTGGCCGCCCTGCAGCAACTGGTAACCGTAATTATTCAATTCATTTTCAGTGGCTGCGGCAATAGCATCATTCATTATCTTGTCTGCGTCTGCAGTTTTTCCCATTTCTTTTAATATGCCTGATTTTGTGCTCAATGTTGCAAAATTGAGATTGGCAGTTACCGCTATTTCTATCCATTTCAACCCCTGTTCAAGGTGAGTCTTGTTTTGCAGCGTATAATTGGCGGCGCTTGCGTAACCCTGCCAGCTAAAGCCCGTAGTGTTTTTTAATTCTTCAATGGCGTTGGCAATAACAATATCATCGGTTGCAAATTCTATCTTAACAGGAAACTGTTTCTTCTCCCAGTTAAGCACCAGTTCACCGGCGTTTTTGTCAACATTAATAAAATCATATGTCAATTGTTCGGTCATGGGTATATCACGTAATTGTACGTTGGCCCGCATAAGGTCGTGGGTTGAATCATACCAAAAGCTTCCCCAGCTTCTGCTGTCTTTGGAGAGTATCACTTCTCCTGAACTGTTATCGTCGTTTACAACAAAGGTCAGCCCGTATATGCCTGCGGGCACCGCCTTGCCCTGCACTATTGCGTCATGGGAAAACTCAATGGTTGTATTCTCATTCGCACCTGCACGCCATGGCGCCGGGTTGTGTGCGCCAAATGCCTGCACATTATAGCCATAGGGTACCAGCTTGCCCCATATTTCCCTGCCTTTTACGGATGGTCTTGAATATTTTACGGTAACCGTTGAAATGCCGATGGTTTGCAAAACTGTTGCAGCGGCACTTGGCCGTGGTGTGGTAATGGCTTGCGCGCTGCTGTTATTGAATGATGATGATATAAGCAGCAAGATAAATGCTGCCGCTATAACAAGTGATTTTAACATGTGCATTTATGTTTTGGTGAAAGAATAAACTTTAAAATACATTTTAGCCGTTGTATAATTTTAGCAGCCATACTGAAGCTGGAATATGACTGACTGAAGCGAGAAGACACAAGATGAACAACCCTTATTTTGCTGCCTGCGGGCGTTCTTAAGGTTTTTTTCTTTTCGATTAACGGAAACTTTTTAACCATGCGGGTACGTATGTATAGTAAATGATGCCTGGGTTGAAGGTTACCGGAAGGTAAGGGTTGAACTTTTTTTTATTTGCCAGCGTAGCTTTGCTTAAATTTTTGGGCCTGTGAGTACGTTAACCTATAAGCCGCACTATTTTTGGATAGTGCTTGCAATAGGCGCCATATTACTGCTGATGAGGCTTGGCGCAACACCTATTTATATACTTGATGAGGCGAAAAACGCAGAGTGTGCCCGCGAAATGCTGCAGCGGCACGATGTTATAACGCCCACTTTCAATGGAGAGCTGAGGCCAGACAAACCACCGCTGCATTATTTTTTTATGATAGCCGCCTACAAGGTGTGGGGAACAACACCTTTTGCCGCGCGTTTTTTTTCCGCTATTATGGGCTTATTAACCGTGCTGGTAACATACTTGTACACCAAAAAATTCTTAGCGCCCTTTGCTGCCTTTTGCACGGTGGTTGTTTTACTGGCAAGCCCACATTTTTTATTTGAATTCAGGCTGGCGGTACCGGACCCCTACTTAATATTTTTTATAACGCTTGGTTTGTTCAGCGCATTTGCGTGGCTGGAGCAAAATAACAAAAGCCAGTTATATATATCTGCTGCTGCGCTTGCACTGGCAACGCTGGCTAAAGGCCCTGTGGCGCTGGCTTTGCCCGGCGTGTGTTTATTGCTTTGGGTAATTATTGCGCGCAAATGGAAAACGCTTTTTACCTGGCATATTTTAGGAGCGCTGCTTGTTTTGGCAGTAATTACCTTGCCCTGGTATGTTGCTGTTGACAGGGCCACCCATGGGGAATGGACCAAGGAGTTTTTTATTGACAACAACCTTAACCGTTTTTCCTCGCCGCAGGAAGGGCACGGCGGCTTATTTATTATTACACCCATTTTTGTTATTGCCGGGCTGTTGCCTTTTACAGGTTTTTTGGGTGAAGTGTTTAAGCAGCGTAAAAGCATTTTTCAGCAGGCGCTAACAAAATTCAGTGGCATAGTGGTGCTTGTGTTTGTAATATTCTTTAGTTTATCCAGCACAAGGCTGCCTAATTATCCTATGCCTTGCTATCCGTTTGCGGCCATTATTTTGGGCAACTTTATTGTGGCGCTGCTTGATGGGCGTGTGCAAAGTAAAAAGTATCCTTTCTTTGTAGCAGTTGTATTTGCATCGGTTGTGGCGGTCGCAGGTTTTTTTGCCATACGCAGCGAGGCGGAGTTACGTTTTTTGCAGTGGCTTCCCCTGTTACTGCTGGTTTGCCCCGCAGTGTTATTACTTGCATATTTTACATTGCCTAAAAAATGGCCGGTAATTATTGCAGCAATAGTAGCAGGTTATTCGCTGTTTAATATATTGGGCCTCCAGGTTATATACCCGGAGCTGTATAAACAAAACCCGGTTACCAAAACTATTAACATGGTTAAGCAGCATAAGTATGTTGTTGGGTACACACTGTTTAATCCCGCTTATAGGTTTTACATGGACAGTAATATTATACATACCGGTGACACCTCTGTATTGCACAGGATTATTGAAACACACAATGACGCTATAATAATTACCAGGGCCGGTTACAGCGACTCATTAACAAAGTTGCCGGTTAAAGAAATTGCCCGCGACCGGGATATTTTTGAACTGCCCACCACCGTTATATACAGCAAGGCTGATAAACATTAATTTGTTGCGGCTGTCATTCATCCATTGTCAATACAATTGCCGGCCTTTTAATTACCGGCTAAAATGTAATCTTCTGCCGTTTGCATAATGAAAGCAACCGTACATTACTTATCTTTCCGTCATCAATCGCAATTAACTGGTATGTACATAAAAAGAAGACGATTTTTACAGCTTGCTTCATTAAGCACCGCATCATCATTGCCGTTATTAAATGCCGCAAAAGCAAGCGGCAAAAAGTTGCTAAGTGAGAAAACTTTACCGGCAGACGATGCCACTTTTGAAATGTTTGTAAACCCGCGTGGCTACCATAAACCGTTTGTACGGTGGTGGTGGAACGGGGACAGGGTTACCAAAGAAGAAGCATTGCGTGAGCTGGATGTAATGAAAGCCGCCGGTATTGGCGGTGTGGAGATTAACCCGATAAAATGGAATGAAAACGCGGACGATATTGGTATTAAAGAGCTGGTGTGGGGTAGCGATGAATGGCTTGATGTAGTGGAAGCTACAGTAAAAGGCGCAAAAGAAAAAGGCATTATTTGCGACATGATAGTGGGTTCAGGATGGCCTTTTGGAGGAGAGCATGTGCCCCGCGCCGAACAATCGCAGATTGTGATACTTGGCACCAAAAACCTGGAGGACGGTAAAACATATACGTTTGACAGGACTGAACTGATGAACAGCATTGAGCCACCGTCAAATTATGAGAATAAAGTAAATGAGCTATTCATGCTAAGGCTTGCGCCCGCTGTAATGGACGAATTTACGCCCGGCACATCCTTCAACGACCAGGTTGGTAACCAAACCATAACCATACCCGTACCTGGGGGGAAATTTGTATTATACTACCTGGTAAAAGTTACCGGCTTTCAAAGAGTAATACAAGGTGCCCTCGGTGCTAAAGGGCCGGTAATAAACCATTATGACCAAACCGCTGTTGAAAACTACCTCGGCCATTTTGGCGACTTACTTACAGGCAGGCTGGGTGAATTGAATAATTATTTCAGGGCATTTTTTACTGACAGCATTGAGCTGGAAGGCGCTAACTGGTGCAATGACATGTTTGAGCAATTTAAGCAGCGTAAAGGGTATGATATAGAAGCGTATTTTCCCTATATACTATTCAAGGTTGGCGAAATGGGCAACGCGGTAAATGAAAAGTATGGCAGCACTTTTTCGCCAGAGCTGCAGGCAAATATTAACCGTGCCCGGTATGATTTCCTGGAAGTAAAGCAGGCGATATTCCAGGAGCGGTTTGTTGGAACGTTTACTGCATGGTGCCGCAAGCACAATGTAAAAAGCCGCATGCAGGCGTATGGTATGGATTGTAATGCCATTGATGCAAGTATGATGCTTGATATACCCGAATGCGAGACATGGATATGGGTACCCGAAATAGAAGAGTTTGACGAAAAGCCAGGAAACTTCAGCGGGCGTAATTATACCATGGTAAACAAATTCGTTTCATCTGCGGGGCACTTCAGCGGCAAACAGGTTATTAGCTGCGAAGAGATGACCAACACAGGGCGTATATTCAGCACCACCCTGGAGCGTGTAAAAGTAACCGGCGACCAAAGTAACCTGTCAGGTGTAACACATTCCATACTGCATGGCTTCAATTATTCACCGCTGCAGGCGCCATTTCCCGGGTGGATAAGATACGGCAGCTTTTTTAATGAGCGGAATACCTGGTGGCCGTATTTTAAATTGTGGAGCGCGTACAAAGCGCGCTTATCATCAGTTCTGCAAAACTCCGTAATGCAGGCAGATATTGCCATACTACACCCGCTTGCAGACCTTGCTTCAAAGTACGGTTTCCAAAGAGACCCGTTTCCTAATGTTTCCTACCCAAAATATGTGCACAAAGTTTGGGAAGCTGTGCATCAAAATGGTAACGGCTGCGACTATATTTCTGAGCACGTATTGCAGCAGTCAACAACGGGCGGCGGCACACTTAACTACAATACCCGCAGTTACAAAGCCCTGGTATTAATTGAGGTGGAAACATTAATGCCTGAAACCGCCGAAGCAATTAAGAAATTTGCAGATGCAGGCGGAAAAATTGTTTTTATCGCTAAAACTCCTCATCTCTCATCAGGCATGGTTGGCTATAAAGAAAAAAGTGAAGCAATCGCCGGCATAAGCAAACAAATACTGGCTGATCATCCTAAAACAACAGGGATTGTTCCCGCCCCTGGAAATGATATGATTGATTGGTTTCGCAACATACAGCAACAGTTTAGCCTTGCCCCATATATTGGCATAAACAAACCTGTTATTCATGTAAGCCAATTATATTACAAAAACGGTGAACGGGATGTTTTTTATTTTACCAATTACAGCGCTGCCAAAGAACATTCTTTTAAAGCAACATTTAAATCCAATAAAACCGCGTGGATTTGGGACACGGAAACCGGTGAGCGCAAAAAATATCCGTACCGCGATGGAGCGCTTGATATTTACCTCGGGCCGTCTGAAACAAAGTTGCTGGTATTTGATGATAACGAAACAGGGGAAATGTATGCTCCTGCATACACTACCGGTTTACACAAAACCAGCATAAAAGGGCCGTGGAAAGTTGACCTGCACCACTTTGACGGAAGCGACAATCAAATTTCACTCAGCGAGCTGGTAGATTTAAAACAACGGCCGGATACAAAAGACTTTTCAGGAACTATTACTTATAACACAACAGTGCATTTGAGTAATACAGGCAGCAAGGTTTATTTAACACTGGGACATATTTATGATGTTAGTGAACTTACAGTAAACGGTGAGTATATTGGTACAAAATGGTATGGCAACCACCTGTATGATATAAGCAGGGCGGTGCACAGCGGCGATAACCAGGTAACTATAAAGATTGTAACTACATTGGGTGCTTATACAAAATCGCTGAAAAACAATAAGGCGGCACAGGAATGGAGTGGCGGGGACTTATACGGCCCAACCGGCCTGGTGGTAGACCCGGTAATTTTATATTAGGCTGTCTTAAATTATTTGGACGCTAAATGCATTTTGTTATAAAAAACATAAGATGGCGTGTTGCATTATACCGCTGCAATAATGGCCACGCACTATCTTAGTATCTTTGTGCGATGAAGTTTTTCCTGTTTATTATTGTTAGCATTGTATCTGTTCCAGGTTTATATGCACAGGTGCAGCGAACATCTATTCAAACAGATTTTGTATTGCAGGCCAGGCGGCAATGGTTTGATACGTACCTGCGGGACACAATCGTGAAAAAAGCTTTTACTGAACCTCTTGACAGCAACACGGAGTATGATTACGAAACAGCCTGCCTCACGGTATCCCAGTTTATGATGCAATCGCCGGTGGTTGAGCAGGGCTTTAACACCCTTTTCAGGCAATATAACACGCTGCAATATTCAACAAAGGCCGCTTTCCTGGAATCTATCTATGGCCTGTACCCCGGCGTTTATGAAAACGATATAAGAATATTGTTAAGCAATGAAACTATCCCTAAGTTATTTGCCATGCAGGAATTATACCTGTTTGCAGCCGACGGCTCTGCAAAAAACAGGCAAACGCTGTTGTACATGCTCAACAGCCGTTTTCCCGCAACGCGGAATAACATATTGCTGCAATTAAGAGATTATATAAATAGTCACGCTATATATATAAAAACACCTTTGCCTCCTTTAAACGACCTGTTTGCGCACCAGGCAGAATTGCATCAAAAAACAATTTACTCCTTACAACGATGGAACCGTGATTACCCGGGCCTGGCGATACTGCAAAATGCTGACGGTACATTTGCGCGCGATAGTACGGGTAAGCTGCTGGTATTTGAGCAACTGGCAAGGTCTGCAAGTAACCTGCCCTATTTTATAACAGATGGTAATACCCCGCAGGGCATTTTCAGTGTGACGGGATTGCAAACAAGCCGCAGCCATTTTTTAGGCCCCACGCCCAATATACAAATGGTTATGCCTTTTGAAGATGACCAGGCATATTGGGGTGATGAATTTGACTACACAAAAGATACGCTGACAAATTATCTTAACCAGTTGCCGGCTTCCTGGCAGCAATACACTCCCCTTACAGAAGCATATTATGCAGGGCGGGTAGGCAGGAGCGCAGTTATTGCGCATGGTACAACATTAAACCCGGCATATTTTAAAGGCAAACCGTATTACCCTATATCCCCAACACTTGGATGCCTTTGTGCCAAAGAAATATGGAATACAACTACCGGAACTTTATTGCAGAGTGAGCAACTTAACCTTATAAATGCTTTCCTGGCAACCCCCGGCGACATAGGTTATGTAATGGTAATAAACATTGATGATAAAAGCGCACCCGTAAGCAGGGCAGAGGCCGAGCGGATTGTGGCGAATTATACAAACAGGTAATGGTTAAATGCTATTTGCCTGCTTAGTTTTTCCCTGCATCCATCTCCGGCTTTAAAAATTTAGCAGTGTGGCTCGTTTTGTTTTTAATCATTTGTTCCGGTGTTCCTTCAAACAAAATTTTACCACCACCATCACCTCCCTCCGGCCCAAGGTCAATAATATGGTCGGCTACTTTAATTACATCCAGGTTGTGCTCAATAACCAGCACAGTATTGCCGCGGTCAACAAGTTTGGTTAGCACGTCAAGCAAATGCTGAATGTCCTGGAAATGCAGGCCCGTAGTAGGTTCATCAAGAATATAAAATGTTTTGCCGGTATCCCGCTTTGCAAGTTCTGTCGCCAGTTTAACGCGCTGCGCCTCGCCGCCGCTTAACGTTACAGCGCTTTGCCCAAGGGTAATGTAACCAAGCCCTACATCCTGCAATACTTTTATTTTGCGGTACAGGTAATGCACGGCGCCAAAAAAATCACAGGCTTCATCTACGGTCATATTCAGCACGTCACTAATGCTTTTGCCTTTATACCGTATTTCCAGTGTTTCCCGGTTATATCTTTTGCCGTTACATTTTTCACAATGCACATACACATCCGGTAAAAAATTCATTTCAATTACGCGTGTGCCGCCGCCTTCGCATAAATCGCACCTGCCTCCTTTAACATTAAAGGAAAACCGGCCCGCATTATAACCACGTATTTTTGCTTCCGGCACAGAAGCGAACAATGTTCTTATTTCAGTAAAAAAGCCACAATATGTCGCAGGGTTGCTGCGCGGCGTGCGACCAATGGGTGACTGGTCTATTTCAATCACCTTATCAATATTTTCAAGCCCTGAAATACTTTTGTGGGGCATTGGCGTTACACGCGAATTGTAGGCATGCTTGCTTAAAAGCGGGTATAGGGTTTCATTAATAAGTGTTGATTTACCGCTGCCGCTAACGCCGGTAACAACAATCAATTTCCCGAGGGGCAGTTTAACAGAAACATCTTTAAGGTTATTGCCGGAGGCGCCTTTTAGTTCTAAAAATTTTCCGTTGCCTTCCCTTCTTTCTTTAGGTATTTCAATTTTCTTCTCGCCGTTAAGGTACTGTGCGGTATCTGAGTGAGACTCCAGTATTTGCTGCGGGGTGCCGGCCGCAACAATTTCCCCGCCATGCTTTCCGGCTTTAGGGCCAATATCAACCAGGTAGTCTGATGCAAGCATAATGTCCTTGTCATGCTCAACCACCAGCACGCTGTTACCAATATCGCGCAGGTTTTGCAGGGCGCCTATTAAACGGTGGTTATCGCGCTGGTGAAGCCCGATAGACGGCTCATCCAAAATATAGGTAATACCCTGTAACTGCGAACCTATTTGGGTAGCCAGCCTTATACGCTGCGATTCCCCGCCGCTTAAAGTTCTTGTAGGCCTGTTAAGTGATAAATACGTTAACCCTACATCCAGTAAAAATTGCAGCCGCTCTCTTATTTCTTTTAAAATATCTTTTGCAATAACATTTTGCTTGTTGCTGAGCCGCGCCTCTATGCCGCTAAACCAAACCATCAGTTTATCAAGGTTCATCTCGCTCAGTACTGCAATATTTTGTTCATCTATCTTAAACCAAAGGCTTTCCTTTTTAAGTCGTGCGCCGTTACAGGACGGGCAGGTCTTTAACTCCATAAATTTTTCCACCCAGTCACGCAGGCCTTCTGTACTGCCGGTGCCAGCAAACCATCTTTTAAGCATCGGCACAATGCCTTCAAACTCACCATCGTAGGGTTGCGTGGTAATATCATTATCAAATTCAAGCGTCTCTTCCGTGGCATCACTCTCACTGCCGTATAACAAAATATTCAACCCTTTTTGCGGCAGGTCTTTTATCGGTTTGTCAAGACTTATTTTATGTTTTTTGGCAAGCGCGGCCACCTGCCGGTACACCCATGCATCACGCTCTTCGCCTAATGGTGCAATGCCCCCGTTTTTAATACTGACACTTCTGTCAGGAATAATAGACTCAATGCTGACGGAGTATACCGAGCCTAATCCTTTACAGGTGGGGCAGGCACCGTAGGGAGAATTGAAGGAGAAGGCATTGGGCGAAGGCTCTTCGTAACTTATCCCCGTGTCTTCACACATTAGCTGGCGGGAGTAGGAAGCAAATACGTTCTCCGGGCTCACTTCCTTAGATGCGTTTTTTGATTTTCCCTCTTTCCCTTCAGCAACATTTTCTGCTGCCTGCACAAAAATTAAATCCTTTCCTATTTTTAACGATTGCTGTACGCTCTGGCTTATACGTACCTTAAATTCTGCAGTTACCTGCAGGCGGTCAACCACTACCTCAATATCATGTATCTTGTAACGGTCAACCTGCATACGCGGCGTAATATCCATTATCTCTCCGTCAACGCGCACCTTCACAAAACCGCGTTTGCGTATGTCTTCAAACAACTCACGATAATGCCCTTTACGGCCACGCACCAGCGGTGCAAGAAGTATTATTTTGTTGCTGTTAAAGCGTTTAAAAATATTCTCAACAATTTCTTCTTCACTGAACTTCACCATTTTCTTGCCTGTATTATAACTGTAAGCCTCGCCAATACGGGCATACAGCAGGCGCAAAAAATCATATACTTCAGTAACAGTGCCAACTGTTGAGCGGGGGTTTTTGTTGGTGGTTTTTTGTTCGATGGAAATAACCGGGGAAAGACCGGTTATTTTGTCAACATCAGGCCTTTCCATATCACCAATAAACTGGCGGGCATAAGCGCTGAAACTTTCCATATACCGGCGCTGGCCTTCATTATAAATCGTATCAAATGCAAGCGATGATTTGCCGCTGCCGCTAACACCGGTAAATACCACCAGTTTGTTTTTAGGAATAGAAATGTCAATGTTTTTCAGGTTATGCTCCCGTGCACCGATGACTTCAATGGACTCTCCCCACACCGCCCCGGTAGGAGGCATCCCGGTAAAAGCATTTTCTGTTATCCCGGTGTTAGATGCTTTGGCCGGTTGTTTCTTTTCAGCTTTTTTTGCTGTTACGGTTTCTTCTGCGGTGCTTTTTTCCTGCTTGCTCTTTTTTGCCATAATTCAATCCTGTAAATGTAGGCAGAATTTAAGCAAATGGCTAAAAATTTTAGTTATTTTTTCATGATTTTTTCGGCTGCATGCAGGGATGAGCTACATAATATGAAATAGGAAAAATAATTTTTTTTGGCGGTTTCAGCACCACGCTCATATCTTTGCACTCCAGTTCTTTAATATACTTATCAAGAAAGGCAGAGGGAAATGGCCCTGTGAAGCCTTGGCAACCCTTACAGCGTACTCCGTTGTAATGAAGGTGCCAACTCCTTCCACACCAATAAATGTGGAAAGATAAGTCAGAGTACAGTTTGAAGTTTTGTACAGCACATTTGTTGCTTACCATATTCAGCTCACCTGGCTTAGCGGTGGGCTTTTTTTATGCCGGTTATTCCCGGTTTATCCTTCGCTTCCTGGTAATACCTTATAGAATAGGTTTTAGCGTTTTAAATAATGAAAGAAGCGCTGCGGCAATTTAATTGGGCCGCCGTGATTAATCACCATTTTTATAATCACCGCTAAAATATTTTTGATATTAAACGGATGCACGGTATATACCGGCGTTTTAAACAAAATATTCATCTTTTAAAAAAAATTAAACTATGAGCACTCTGCATTTTGAAACCTTGCAATTGCACGCCGGTCAGCAAATTGACCCGACAACAAAAAGCCGTGCGGTACCTATTTATCAAACAACTTCTTACGGCTTTGACAATAGTGAACATGCTGCCAACCTGTTTGGTTTACGGGCATTTGGCAACATTTATACCCGTATTATGAATCCCACTACCGACGTGTATGAGCAACGCCTTGCCGCGTTGGAAGGTGGCGTGGCTGCCCTGGCAACTGCTTCGGGGCAGGCAGCACAGTTTTTGGCCCTGAATAACATTGTACAGGCGGGCGATAATTTCATCTCTACCTCTTATTTATATGGCGGCACGTATAACCAGTTTAAGGTTTCGTTTAAACGCCTTGGTGTTGATGTACGTTTTGCAGATGGTGACGACGTGGAAAAATTTGTTCCGCTGATTGACAAGAATACAAAAGCTATCTATCTTGAAACAATCGGTAACCCGCGTTTAAATATCCCTGATTTTGAAAAATTTGCCGCACTGGCAAAAGAATATAATTTACCGCTGATAGTTGACAACACTTTTGGCGCCGGGGGCTACCTGGTAAGGCCAATTGAATGGGGCGCCAATATTGTGGTTGAATCAACCACCAAATGGGTGGGCGGCCACGGCAACTCTATCGGTGGGGTGATAATTGATGGGGGCAATTATAACTGGGGCAACGGAAAATTTCCCCAGTTTACTGAGCCTTCTGAAGGGTACCACGGATTGAAGTTTTGGGAAATATTTGGTGAGGGCAACCCGCTGGGTTTACCCAACATTGCTTTTGCAATCCGCGCAAGGGTTGAGGGGTTACGGGATTTTGGGCCTGCCCTAAGCCCATTCAATTCTTTCCTGTTATTGCAGGGTATTGAAACATTAAGCTTACGCGTACAGCGACATTGCGATAATGCCTTGGCGCTTGCACAATGGCTTGAAGAAAACCCTAATGTTGAGTATGTGTGGTACCCCGGCCTTGAAAGCAGCCCTTATCACGACCTTGCCAAAAAATATTTAACAAGGGGTTATGGCGGTGTATTACAATTTGGTATTAAGGGCGGTAAGGAAAAAGCAAGCCAGTTTATTGATAACCTGAAGCTGGCGAGCCACCTGGCAAATGTGGGCGATGCTAAAACGCTGGTAATACATCCTGCCTCAACAACGCATGAACAATTGAGCGGCGAGGAACAAATTGCCAGCGGTGTATTACCAAACATGGTTAGGGTAAGTACAGGCATAGAGCATATTGATGATATTAAAGCTGATTTTGAACAGGCATTCAATAAAGTATTTGCAAGCGCCGTTGCCGTGTAATTGCAGGTTGGCGGTTGCAGGTTTCAGATTTTAACTGTAATTAATCTTTTATTTCATCTGGAGCCTGCAATTAATTTTTTGGTTTAAAATTTTTACGTTGTCACACAAGACTTTTTATTACGGGGAGTTGTTTAATTTGGAGAGCGGGAAAACATTGCAGGGTTTTCATCTTGCTTATACCACGCACGGCAGGCTTAATGCCGCCAAAAACAATGTAGTGTGGATATTTCATGCACTTACAGCCAACAGTAACCCTGTTGAATGGTGGCCCGGCCTGGTAGGCGGCAATACTTTTTTTGACCCTGCAAAGTATTTTATAGTGTGTGTTAATATGCCCGGTAGTTGCTACGGCAGCATTAGTCCATTAGACAATGACCCTACTACCGGGGAGCCTTATTACCACGAATTTCCCATGTTTACCACGCGGGATATGATTAAAGCATACCAGCATCTTAAAAATTACCTGGGCATTGATACAATAATGATAGGTATTGGTGGCAGCATGGGCGGCCAGCAATTGCTTGAGTGGGCAGTTGAGGAACCCCGGTTATTTGAATACATTATTCCTATTGCTACCAATGCGTTTCATTCTCCATGGGGTATTGCATTTAATACATCACAACGCTGGTGCATTGAAAATGACGCGACATGGCAGAATAAAGATGTTGACGCCGGGCTTGATGGGATGAAAACAGCCCGCTCTATAGCCTTGTTGTCATACAGGCACTACGATACTTACGCCTTAACGCAAACAGGTTTCACGGCCGAGACAGAAATGCTGCCTGTTGATAAACAGGTAAGTAAAGCCGAAAGTTACCAGCACTACCAGGGGGAAAAACTGGCAAAAAGGTTTAATGCATTCAGCTATTATTTTTTAAGCCTTGGTATGGATAAGCATAATGTTGGGCGCGGAAGAAGCAGCCAGCATGCAGCGTTGGGCAGCATAACGGCAAAAACGCTGGTGATAGCCATTTCATCCGATATTTTGTTTCCCCCGGCCGAACAGGAATTTCTCGCGGCACATATACCCAATGCCGAACTGGAGATAATTAATTCTCATTACGGGCACGATGGATTCCTGCTGGAGTACGAACAAATAACAGAACTTATTGAGAAATTTTTGAGAAAACATCCTCTAACAGCAAAAAAAGAAAATACTATACAATTATACAATGGAAAAGCATAAAGCATTAACAATAGGGTTATTTGGTTTTGGCGTAGTAGGCGAGGGGCTGTACAAAGTATTACAGCAAACACCTTCATTAAAAGCACGCATAAAAAAGGTTTGTATAAAACACCCCAATAAAAAAAGGAACGCACCGGATGAGTTGTTTACCACAGAAAAAGATGCATTGCTGTTTGATAGAGACATTAATGTTATTGTGGAAGTGATTGACGATGCTGATGCCGCGTTTCATATAGTATCAACAGCGTTGCGTAATGGCAAAGCTGTAGTGAGCGCCAGCAAAAAAATGATAGCTGAACACCTGCCTGAAATTCTTGCGATGCAGCAGGAAACCGGCCTGCCGTTTTTGTGCGAGGCCGCTGCCTGTGCTTCTATCCCTGTTATTCGTAACCTGGAAGAATATTATGATAATGATTTGCTGCATGGCATACGTGCTATTGTAAACGGCTCAACCAATTTTATCCTCACCAAAATATTTGAAGATAAACTGCCGTACAGTGAGGCACTGTTGCTGGCACAGCAATTAGGTTTCGCTGAAAGCAACCCCAAACTTGATGTGGAAGGGTATGATGCGGTGAACAAGTGGACATTCCTGCTCACGCACGCATACGGAATAGTTGAAACACCTGGAAACATTTTGTTTACAGGTATACAGAATATACAGTTAAGCGATGCTAATGTTGCCAAGGAAAAGGGCTATGATATTAAACTTGTTGCGCAGGCGCAAAAATTGCAAAGCGGTAAAGTGGCGGCATTTGTGTTACCGCAATTTGTAACGAAAGATGACCATTTGAGTTTTGTGCGTAACGAATACAACGGCGTGGTTATTGAAAGCGGTTTTGCCGACAAGCAATTTTTTTACGGTAAGGGGGCAGGTAGCTTTCCAACGGCATCGGCAGTGCTAAGCGATATTTCTGCGCTAAGGTATGATTATCATTATGAGTATAAAAAGTTATACCACCATACGCCGGGCGAACTAACCAATGATTTTTATATAAAAGTGTATGTGAGCTTTGACCAGCTAAATACCATACCCAAACACGAGTTTGAATGGATTGAAGAATGGCACGGGGGGCAGGAAAGAAGTTATTTTATAGGCGTGATACATTTTGCGAAGCTTGTAAACCACGCGTGGTGGAAGGTGCAGGGCATTTCTTTAATTGTAACACCCCAGCCGATTATTGAAAACATCGAAATACGTAATTTAAAAAAGCGCAGCCTTGAGTTGGCTGGCATTGTATAACAGCAAAGTTGTGTTTTGTTTATAGTTAAACCGCGCTTGTGAGTGGCGCGGTTTTTTTGTGCATGGAAAGAAACCTCTTACAGCAATAAGCAATGCTGTACAAAAAAGCCACCCCGAAACCGGGGCGGCTTGTCACCTAACTACCTAACTATACTATCCGCGTTTATAATTGCCTGTTACTTCAATTTCACCGTCATACACTTTTACAGTTTTAAGGCTGGTTTCATTCTGCAGGTGTATTATATAAATGCTTTTTTCCATACCGGGTACTACAATCTCTTCCACGCCGGCAATATCAAAATCAGCGTACTGGCTGTGTATTATTGATTTTACTTCACGGCTAAGCTGGCTTTCGTCATAGCGCTTTACTGAGTAAAGCAGTTTGCCGTTTTTGTCATGCACTTCTGTGCTTGTTGCACTTTTTACACTGGCGTTTACTGTTGCTGCATTTGCGTGTACGCTTGTTGCGCTCATTGTTACAGCTATAACAGCACTGAGGGCGATGGTAATAATCTTTTTCATTTTTTCAGATTTTTATGATTATGAGATTTATTTTAGTGAATTGTTTTTTTGCTCATTCACAACACAAAGCTACTGTTGCGTGCAAGCAGGTAAAACTGGTTATAGGCAGGCATAATACTACAGGTGGTTATTATCGGAAAACAGCAGGCGAAAATGTAAGCCGGGGATAAAAATTGTCGGTAAACACAGGTTGCAATGGCGGTAAAGAATAACAGGGCCGGTTAAAAATACGGGGATATTTTATGGATAATTTGCAACGCTGCATCTTAGTTGTGGTAACAGTCTGAAGGGGGCTGTTGCCAAACAAGTATTAATCGCGGGGCGTTATGGTCCAATGCATGCGGGCTATACGCCCTTGCGATTATTGATATTAAAAAATATTTGACAGCAATGTTGTTTATGGTGAAATTGTCGTGTAAATGGGCCTCGCTATTCAGTATAACAACTTGCAGTATATATGCAGCATTCTCTTGTAACGGGGCTGTACAGCCAAAGCAATCGCAAAGAGAAAAAAATACTGTTCAAAGCCCGGGCACAGCAACATCTTCCCAAAATATTTATAATAATCAGTATAAAGTAATTCATGTGTTTGTGGCATTGTGTGATAATCTTCACCAGGGCATTGAGCCTGTTCCAAAAGGGATAGGAAATGGCCGGGATCCTGCAACAAACCTGTATTGGGGCTGTGATTATGGTGTAAAGGCCTTTTTTAAAAATAAAACATCGTGGAAGCTGGTTTCTGTTGTTAAAAACCCGGCACGGCATGTTTTAGACGGTGCATATTTAAAGAGCAAACCTTTAATGCCTATATGGTTGCTGATGCGTTTGACGGGGTCTATATTAAAAATACAATGCAGGCTTTTATAAATGCGGCAGCGGGTACTGTAAACGATACTATAGTTTTTGGAAAGGATACGCTGGGCATTGCAGGAAATGCGAACATGATTGTTTATGTGGGGCACGAGGGTTTGATGGATGTTAGTTTGGACAGCTTTCCACCGCAACGTGACACGCGCAGTCGTGATGCAATAATACTCGCCTGTGAAAGCCGTCAATACTGGAACCGGGCCCTGCGTAAAAGCGGTGCGAACCCGCTTTTATTGACTACTGAACTGATGTGCCCCGAAGCATATACTTTGCATGCTGCCGTGACGGGATGGCTAAATAATGAAAGCGCAGAGCAAATACACATGCGTGCCGCAGAAGCGTACAGCAAATATCAGCACTGCTCTGTTAAAGCGGCCTCCCGGTTGCTTGTAACGGGCTATTAATTGCGGTATATAGTAGGCTGCGGTGAATTAAGTATAAAACAAAGTCCCGCAAAAGCGGGACTTTTCCCCCTTGAAAAATGGATTGTCTGCGGTTACTGCAGTTTCATCCAAAGCAAATTTGACTATAATGCCCGGTTAGAAAAATACCGTAAATATGGTATTTATGCAGTAAGGCCCATGCTGTGTGCCGTATCAACTTCCTGGTAAGTGTCATCGCTCCAGTCATGCACCTTGCTCCGCAGGTAACTATCAAGCGCTTCTATACTGTCCGCTTCCCATAGGCAGGTAGCGGCATTCATTTCTTTATTAGGCAAAACCTGTATAATGCGTTGTACGCCAGCTACGGGTAATTCGGGCAGGCTTTGCTGGGCTGTTGACCAAAAGTCGCCCGGATTGTTGATTTTGTGATTAACCACGATAATCATAATATTTTGTTTTAGTGCATAAATGTGCTAAACAATGCTATGTAATACTATACCCGCATGTGGGTATTTTGCCGGGGTGTGTGCAACCGGCCAGTTAAAAATAAGGCCGGCTTAATCAGGCACCTTACTTTGCTTATCTTTGCGCCCCTATGGCAAAATTTGCACATGACGAAGTAGTGCCTTACGGCGAAAGCGGCGTAGCCAAAAAAAAGCAGGTAGCGCAGATGTTTGACAGCATTGCTTTCAGGTATGATTTTTTAAACCGGTTTCTTAGTTTTGGCATTGATGTTTGGTGGAGAAAAAAAGCTATTAGCCAACTTAAGCAATTGCAGCCCGGGGCTGTTTTAGATGTTGCCACCGGAACAGCCGACGTTGCCATAATGACCTATAAACAGCTTAAACCGGCTAAAATTACCGGGATTGATATTTCTGAAGGGATGTTGCAACTGGGCAGGCAAAAAATTGAGAAGCTTGGCCTGGGCCAGTATATTACCCTGCAGCAGGGTGACAGCGAAACAATAAATTACCCGGATAACACGTTTGATGCAATAACCGTTGCTTTTGGTGTGCGCAATTTTGAGAACCTTGAAAAAGGGCTGTCAGAAATGCGCAGGGTATTAAAACCCGGCGGTAAATTGGTGGTGCTTGAATTTTCAAGGCCAAAGCAGCCCATTTTTAAAAATTTGTGTAACTGGTATATGCATGTGCTGACGCCGGGTATAGGTAAAATGTTTTCGAAAGATAAAAACGCTTATCAATATCTTAGTAAATCTGTACAGGCCTTCCCTGAAAGGGAGGAGTTTACAGGTATTATGCAGGCAGCAGGCTACACCCAAACGTATTTTAAACCTCTTAGCTTAGGAATATGTTGCATTTATTGCGGAAGCAAATAATCATAGATGTTTTTAATACAACATCTGCAACTTGCTTTTAACAAGTATGTTTTCATAAAACTGTCTGACTGCAAAAATCAATTACCAAGTAAATTGCAGTAGTTAAGAATTTCATCATATTAATTTAATACTTCTCGCCTCTGCAAAGGAGATGTGTTTTGCTACATTTGAAATCCATTCCGTCCAGATATCCGACATATAGTTTTTATTGCCCTGACGGTTTATTGCTTAGCTGAAATTAGATGTCAATATAAAATACCTTATAAAAAACTAACTGTATTATGCAAATTAACACTGTATCCTTCCCCAGCATTTTTGAGCCTGTATTTGGCAACACAGAAAATTCAGCCAACGATCTTTTAAACGGTATCAAAATTAAAAATGGTAATAACTGGTATATCGCCGGAAATCTTGCTAAGTTTGACGGCTTTAGCCCCAAACGAATAATTAATGCTTCTCCCGAAGAAACTGATTATGAGATATTGTTTAAGGCCGCTATGGTAATAGCGTCGGGAAGAATTAAAAACCCTATAAGCGTTACAGTGGGGTTCCCTTTTTCAACTTATAATATATATAAAACGCCTACAGAAGATTTTTTGACAAAAAGAAATTTCTTAATTGAGTATGATACACAAACATTTAATTATACAGGTGCTGTTAAGAAGGCCATGATAGAGCTTGAAAAGTTTGAAGTAATACCAGAAATTGTAGGCGGCATTATTGGCATAAAAAATATTTTTGGCGGACAACTTTCTGCAGGCAATTTTATTGTTATAAGCCTGGGTTTTGGCACGCTTGAAGGCGCTATGGCTTCAAAAAAAGGGCTGATACAAAGAACTGTTTTTAGCACCTATGGGTTAAGTTATGCAGTAAATAACCTTAACAGGGAATTGAACAAGCATTATTTCTTAAGTATGAAGAATGAGTTTCAGCTTGACGATGCTATGGTTAACGCACATATTGTTGTAAACAGGAAGAAAATTGATTTAAAACCATTACGTAAAGAAATAATAGAGCAATACTATAAATCAGTGATATCGCCTGCTATGCGAAAATATTTTGCAGATAGTGATTTTGAAACCTGCGAGAATATATACCTTATAGGCGGTGGCGCAAATTACGAGGAACTTGTAAACTGTTTTAAGGAAGAGTTCAGGGATATACTTTCCGTTATTGTGCCTAATAAACCTGAAAATACGGCCAGCATAGGATATTTGTATAATACATTAAGATTAACAAGCGGGCAGCCTAACCAGTGCATAGGGTTGGATTTAGGCAATTCATCTACAGTACTTGCAACTATTGAATAATATTAATAATCTTATCTCCCTATGCTTTCTAAACTATTTTCAAAACCGGTAAATACCAATTCATTTCTTTTGGCAGAAGGGTTGGTTATAAACGGTAACATTGCTTCAAATGTACCCGGCAGGATTGATTGTGTTGTAAAAGGGGATATTATGGCTGATGACAAGCTGGTAATAGGCAAAACCGGCAATATAACCGGCAACCTTAAAGTTGGTAACCTGGTTTTGGAAGGTACGGTATATGGCAATATAATTTGTACAGGAAAAGCTGTTGTTACGGCTTCAGCATCATTAACCGGAACTATTGCGGCAAAAACCATATTGGTTGACCCGGAGGCAATGATATACGGAAATATTACCAAGTACAATGAAGGAGACACTATACCAATTTTAGGAACAAACAATAATTATGCATCCTCCGCTGAAAAATCCGTATTACAATCACCGGTAATAAAAATGCAAAAAAAGCAACAGGTAGTTGAGCCGGCTTCAAATGCAAATTCAAATAGCTGGTTTTAATCGTTGTTGTTTGTTGGATATTGGTCACCCCGTAAGTTTTTATAATCCTGCCTTTGGGTTTATTTAAAACCAAAGGAGGCTTTAAATTTTACTGCATAAAGCCTTATAAACGTAAACTAGGTTTAACGTTGCAAAATATTTTTGCTTTTAAACCGTTATAGAAACCGCAAACGCTACATTTGAGGTTTTTAAAGGTAGTTTTGTATGAAGATTTTGTGCTTGTAAAATAAGGGAAAACTTAAATGGCTCATATTAAATTGTTTAAAAAGCCAGGGTACCTGCTGCGGAAACCAATATATATACTTACCTGTAGCTTGTTTGTAAGCCTGGTTGCACATTCACAGCCCCGCGAACTTAACCGCCCCGACCATGATAACCTGCCGTATTATTTTGGGTTGTCATTTTCATATAACAATTCATCTTTACATCCCACGAAAAGCGCGCATTTTTTGGAGAATGACAGCGTACTTGCCGTTGAACCCGGCGCAAGCGGCGGTATAGCGCTTGGCTTGTTAGGCACACTAAAGCTAACGGAAAGGTTTCAGCTTCGCTTTAACCCGCAGTTGATTGTGGGCGGCTCAAAATTTTTTACCTATAGCCTTAAATACCCTACAGCAGATGAGGCACCGATAGTTACAAAAACATTACCATCTACCATTGTGAGTTTTCCCTGGCAGGTAAAATTTAACTCAGACCGTATTGATAACTTTCGCGTGTATATGATGGGCGGCCTTAAGATGGATATTGATTTGGCCAGTAATTCAGCCGCGCGTAATGCCGAAGACCTTGTGAAACTAAAGAAGTACGACTTTGGCTATGAGGCGGGTGTTGGCTTCAACATCTTTCTGAAATTCGTAACATTATCTCCCGAGCTGAAGGTAAGCAATGGCTTAAGTAATATTCACAGCCGCGACCCAAACCTGAAATTCAGCAGCGTGCTTGATAAACTGCAAAGCAGGATGGTTGTGTTTTCCATATTACTGGAAGAATAAGTAATGCAGGCCGCGTAATCCGGCTGTTTTCCTTTTCTTTGCAATAATTGCTATTACATGGCTTTTGAGCAAACAGTATCTGTACGAGCGAACAGGGTTGCAGTTTCAGTCTTCTTTTTTATTGCCGGGCTTAGTTTCGCCAGTTGGGCAAGCCGGATACCTGATGTAAAAGCTAAGCTTCATTTAAACGAGGGTACTTTGGGCACTGTGTTGCTTGCCCTGCCCGCCGGTCTTATGGCCAGCCTGCCGGTATCAGGGTATCTTGTAAACAGGTTTGGCAGTAAACGTGTTGTAACTATCGGTGCACTGGC
Organism: Chitinophagaceae bacterium; assembly: GCA_035550215.1. Lineage (GTDB taxonomy): Bacteria > Bacteroidota > Bacteroidia > Chitinophagales > Chitinophagaceae > JABDFW01. Next base: position 260,333 of record DASZPM010000031.1, read on the forward strand.
TTATCCTTTTATACTTATTTTTCTCGGGCTGGTAAACGCTACCTGGCAGCTTGCAGGCGTTTTGTTTTTGTATGGCCTTTTGTGCAACCTGCTCAATATTTCTGTAAATACGCAGGCGGTAGGTGTGGAGGTGCGGTACGGAAGGTCAATCATGGCATCGTTTCATGGCGTATGGAGCCTTGCGGGGTTTACCGGCGCAGCTATTGGTACCCTGTTTATTTCGCTGGGCGTTCCGCCATTTTATCATTTTTGTATTGTTTGTGCCGGTATATTTATAACCGTATTTATTGTACAGCGTTATGCACTGGAAAAAGACATTGGCGGTGAAACAAAACAACCTGGGTTTGCCCTGCCGGACAGCGCTATACTTAAATTAGGAATAATTGCCTTTGGCAGCATGGTGAGCGAAGGCACTATGTTTGACTGGAGCGGTGTATATTTTCAAAAGGTGGTACAACCACCAAAGGAGCTTGTATCAGCGGGGTTTGTTTGCTTTATGGGCATGATGGCCACCGGAAGGTTTGCCGGTGATTTTTTAATTACCAAATTTGGCGTTAAACGTATGCTGCAAATGAGTGGTATTGTTATATCAACCGGTTTGTTAACAGCGGTAATATTTCCATACCTGTACACGGCCTTGGTTGGCTTTATGCTGGTAGGCTTTGGGGTGTCGTCTGTAGTGCCTATGGTGTATGGCCTTGCCGGTAAATCAAAAAATATGTCGCCGGGCGTGGCGCTTGCTGCTGTGTCTTCCATCGGTTTTATTGGCTTTTTGTTAGGGCCGCCTGTTATAGGCTTTGTGGCACAGGCAGTAAGCTTGCGGCTTTCCTTCACTATAATTGCCGTGCTTGGCCTGGGCACTACGTTTATGTCATCAGCAGTTAAAATAGATTTTTAAGCGTTAATAAATAAATGCTTTACATAACCTTAGTATACTTTTACCCATACTGTTAACTAAATAAATTTTTCTGTAAACCCGTTACCGCTACTTTTGCCACGGATTTGGTTTTGACTGTAATGATGCCACAGGTTTTGCAGTACAAGTGTGCGACGCAACAAAGTTGAACAACGTGCCAAAGCCGGGCACATAATCATTACAAACAAATTAAAAGGGAAGTCCGGTGTAATTCCGGCGCTATCCCCGTAGCTGTAAAGCGGTCCCGCAAATGCGGGATAGATTGTATAAAGCCACTGTTGTAGAAACGGGAAGGATACAATGAACGCTAAGCCAGAAGACCTGCCACATCCAAAAAATTATCGCTGAGCTTTCGGGTGAAAAGCCGGAGATGTAAATCGTCTTTCTGCAGGAGACATTTTCATTTCTACTTACTTCATTGTTCGAAAGCTCATTCTTCCAAAACATTTAAAAACATTCAAAACGAAGAATGAGCATGAAAAAAATTGTTTACACTTTACTGGCAAGCGCATTGGCGCAGGGCCTTTTAGCACAAACAGACACAACAGCCAACCAGCTTAACCCGGTAATTGTTACCGCCAACAAGTTTGAGCAGAAACAACAGGAAACGGGAAAAGTATTAACAGTAATTACGCAGGAACAGTTACGGCGAAACAGCGGGCGTACACTGGGGGATGTTTTAAATGAACAAACGGGCATTTTTATTAACGGTACGGATAATGATTTGGGGAGCAACGAGAGCATATCCCTGCGGGGCGCTTCAAGCGCTAATACGCTTATTTTAATTGACGGCGTGCCGGTATATGATGCATCAGGCATTACCAGCGAGTTTGATATAAGTTACCTTAATATTAATCAAATAGACCACATTGAAATTTTGAAGGGGGCGCAATCAACCCTGTATGGCAGCGATGCGGTAGCAGGGGTTATTAATATCATTACCAAAAAGAAAGGTGTTAAACCCCTGGGTGGGTATGCATCACTGGCGGGGGGAAGTTACGGAACCATCAACGGTGCTGCCGGCATAAACGGCAACAGCAAAGGGTGGCAATATAATTTAGGCTATACCTACCTGCATGATAAAGGCTTTTCATCCGCATACGACTCAACCGGGAAAGCCGGTTTTGACAATGACGGCTACACGCAGCACAGCATTAATGCCTCAATTGGATATGATGCAGGTAAAGGCTTTAATATTCGTGCCTACACCCACTATACGCAGTTTAAGGCAGGCCTTGATGAAGGCGCTTTTACCGACGATAATAATTATAATTTGAATGATAAAAATTTGCAGCTTGGCGCAGCCGCAGTGTATAAGCTTGGCAAAAACAAGCTGTTTTTAAATTACCAGTATAATAAACTTAACAGGAGTTACGTGGATGATTCAAGCGAATATTATGGTGCTGTAGTTTACCAGTCGGGCATGTATAAAGGGTTTTCGCATTTTGCAGAACTGTATGGTAATTTCTCTATAAGCCCCAAAGCCGAACTTGTGGCGGGAGTTGATTACAGGCATAACAGCACCGACCAGTCTTCTCATTTTATTTACGCAGGTACAGATTATCCTTCCGCGCCTTTGTCTAAAGGGATGGCTGAAACCAGCCAGGCAGGGGCGTATGCATCGTTTATAGTGCGGGATGTTTCGGGGTTTACTTTTGAATTTGGCGGCCGTGTAAATAATCATTCTGTGTATGGATGGAACGGTACTTATTCCATTAACCCATCATATAAAATAAATAATAACTGGAAGCTGTATGCCAATATTGCTTCTGCATACAGGGTACCGTCTTTGTACCAGTTGTACAGCGAATATGGTAATAAAGACCTTAAGCCCGAGCAATCTCAAAGCTATGAGGGGGGTATCCAGTTTGCCTCAAAAGTGTTTACCGCAAGGGCAACAGTTTTTAAAAGAAACATACAGGATGTAATATATTTTTATACTGACCCGCAAACGTATGCCAGCCAGTATATAAATGCCGACAAACAGGATGATAATGGATTTGAACTGGAAGCGCAGGCCAATATTAGTAAAGCCTTCAGTGTTTCGGCCAACTACACTTATACAGACGGAACATTGCATACCACGTCTGACTTTACAGGCAAGGACACAGCCTTGTTTAATCACTACCGTGTGCCGCGAAACTTATTTAACCTGCAGGTAAATATTCAGCCTTTGCAGCAGTTATATTTTGGTATTCATGTAAGGGCAGTAAGCGGTCATGAAGAACCGGCATATATGGCGCCGCCTTTTAAAGTTAGCGGTTATTATACGCTTGACCTGCATGTGCAATACGAGGCAAATAAGCAGTTACAGTTATTTGCAGATTTTATGAATGTTACCAACCAGCAATACTTTGATATAAGAGGGTACAACAGTAAAAGATTTAACTTCATAGGGGGAATAAGGGTGCAGTTGTAAGCCAGCGTTAAGGACTGCATAAATGCTGAATTTTGATGCTCAATGTTCATGTATCAAAACAGTGACGTGAACATTGAGCATTGAATATTGAAGAAGTTTGAAATAACAAATTATGCCAAAGCACGAACAAAAAAGTTGCCCGAGGTGCGGGAGCGCCTTTGAGTGTAAGGCAGGCGATATAAGCAATTGCCAGTGTAACAGTATGGTGCTTACGGTTGAAGAAACGGCTTTTATTGAAATGCGTTACAACGATTGCCTTTGTGCTGCATGTCTTGCTGACTTGCAGAATAAATATATTTTATTCAAGGAAAAATACCTGTACAATGGCTAAACAAATGCAGGCATATATGAACTGGAGTGGCGGCAAGGACTCTGCGTTGTGCCTTTACAGGACAATTCAAACAGGGCGCTATAACATTACCAGGCTGCTTACAAGTGTTAACACCGTGCATAACCGGGTATCAATGCACGGCGTACGCAGGAGCCTGCTGGAAGCACAGGCGGCTGCTATTGGCCTGCCATTAGAAACCATAGAATTGCCTGAACAACCGGCGATGCCTGAATATGAAACGGCGATGGCAGCCAGAGTTTTGCAGCTAAAAAATACGGGCTGCACCCATGCAATATTCGGCGATATTTTTTTGGAAGATTTAAAATTGTACAGGGAAGAGAAATTACAGCAACTTGGCATTAGCTGTGTTTTTCCGCTTTGGAAAATTGATACTACTGCATTGGTAAAAGAGTTTATCCAGTTGGGCTTTAAGAGCATAATAGTTTGCGTAAATACAGCATACCTTGATAAGAGTTTTTGCGGGCGGGTTATTGACGACGATTTTTTAAGAGACTTGCCGGCGGGTGTTGACCCCTGCGGCGAAAACGGGGAGTTTCATTCTTTTGTATATGAGGCGCCTTTATTCAAACATGCCATCCCTGTAACCAGGGGCGAGGTTGTATATAAGGAATATGCTTCGCCGGGTGATAGTGCCACGCCTTATGGCTTTTACTTTTGTGATTTATATTGAGGCACATGAAAAATTGAATACTGCAAACGCCGGCGTTAAATTCGTAGATTCGTATTTCACACACTTCACCAAAGCTATATTTTATGCAGTTCAACATAAATCAGCTCATCACCATAACATTTACTCTTTTCGCCGTAATTGATATAGTAGGGTCAATTCCTGTACTGGTGGGTTTAAAAGAAAAGATGGGCGGCATACATGCCATGCAGGCAACACTTATATCCGGCGGTTTGATGATATTGTTCCTATTCGTTGGTGAGCAGTTGCTGCATATACTTGGTCTTAATATTCCTTCCTTCGCTGTGGGTGGCTCCATTGTAATTTTTTTGCTTGGGCTTGAAATGGTGCTGGGACACGAAATTTTTAAAGCTGATGCGAGCGCGAAAAGTGGCACCGTGGTGCCCATTGCCTTTCCTATTATCGCGGGCAGCGGCACGCTTACAACCATCATGAGTTTAAAAGCCAACTATGATGAGCCGTATATACTCGGCGGCATCCTGCTCAATCTTATATTTGTTTACCTGGTACTGCGCTCACTAAATGTTATAGAGAAGGTGTTGGGCAAAAATGGCTTAACCGCCATTCGAAAATTTTTTGGCGTGATATTGCTGGCCATAGCTGTTAAAATATTCAGCAGCAACTTTGCTGCTTTTGGCAAATAGGCGGGTTGGGAAGTGAAAATCTGCTTATGTTGCTATAGTTTCATCACTCCTTTTAAATGGTCAGACAGCCTCAGTGTTAGTGCGATTACCGTAAGCGTTGGGTTAGGCGCTGCTGCTGTTGCATAGCACGATGCGCCCGCCACATGCAGGTTGGCAATGCCGTGTACTTTGCAGTTAGCATCCACAACACCTGTTTTTGGGTCGGCACTCATCCTGGTGGTGCCCATGTGGTGCCAGCCGCCGCCGGTGAATACAGGCCAGGATTCATCTTTTTCATCCCATAAATAGTCCAGCAGTTTTACCCGGCCTACCCCTGCTTTACCCAATTCCTGGCCAAGCAATTCATGTATTTTTCTTATGCTTCTTTTTTCAAGTTGCGTTAACACCCAGTGCAGTTGGGCGCGTGGCATTCCAAGCGCATCTTTTTCTGTATCAAGTGTTACGCGGCTGTCAGGGTTTGGCGCCTGCTCTATGCGCGTAAATAATTCAAAGGAGTTGTACGCCTTTTTTGTTTTACTTTTTTTTGCTGAGTCGTCAAATGATTTAAATAACTGTTCATTCTTTTTTACATCATCGCTCCATGTTTCTATCATGGATTTGAATTTTCTCGCGTCCTCAAGTGGCGACAGCGATGTTGTGCCGTTTAATATCCGGTATTCTTCCTGCTTTTTTTCTGTAACTGCCAGTTCCGCGCGCGCTTTTGTTGTTACAAAGTCGTTCATATACAGGTCAAGCGGGTTGGGCTTTTCCAGCCAGAGTTCACCCGATTTAATCTCAATGTGCTCCATAAAATGACGGCCAACGTTATCATTATCGTTGCCTAACCCTTTGGGCGCCTGTTTGTTTGAGGCAAGTAATAAGCGGGCATTTTGAATGGTGCAGCAGGCCAGCACAAAATGTTTTGCTTTTACGGTATGTTGTTTTCCTGCAAGATTTTTAACTGTTACTTCTTCAATCGCTGATATGTTGTCATTGGCTTTTATATCTACAGCATTGGCGTAGGTGTACAGGTGTATGTTTTTTGCATTTACAATGGTGTCTTTATACTTCATTCCAAACCTGGTAGGCGGGCTGAACTGCCACATTTTATTCCATATCACTTCATTGTCTATTGGCAGGGGAACATAGGATGGAAACTGTTTTTGCCAGAAAGCCACGGAATAATCATACGGGCCCAGTTCTACTATTGGCTGGGCTTTTGCGTAATATGGGTCAAGGTCTTTGCGCGTAATCGGCCACCCGCTTAGTGGCACCCAATCCCTCTTTTTAAAATCTATTTCTTCAAAGGGGGAGCAATAACCAGCCCAATGCCCTGTAGTGCCGCCAAAATAATGCAGCCTGCAGGATACCAGCGGAAAGTAACGCTGGCCTGTAGTTTTACCGGCGTATAAATCCTGCATTTGCGGGTCGTACTCAAAGCCGCCACCCTCCAGTAAAATAACTTTGTATGGGGTGTGCATCCAGTCCATAGCCATGCTTATGCCCGCGGCTCCGGCGCCAACAATGCAAATATCCCCTTCTATAACAGTATTATTCTCTATGTTCCTGGCATCAATATGCATGGTGCAGTCATTTTTGTGTTAGTGAGAAAAGCGCGCACTGGCGTGCTTCAGTTACCGCCAGCACCCAGCCGTTTACAATTACTGTCTTCAATGCTTCAAAATCGGCGGTTGTTTTTTTGGCATAATAGCTGTGTACAGTGGCGGCGTCGGTAGCCTGGCTTATCCCGCTATTTTCGCTTAGCAGATCAATAAGTTTATTGCGGCTGTCTTCGGCAGGGTATTGTTTAGCATACGCTTCACCTGTCGTCTTCATTGTTTTTGCATCAAAGATTCCCGAGAGAAATAATGGTTGTGCCATCGCAGGATTAAACGCTTTGTTATTGCAGCTAACTATAAAAGGTATAGTGAATGCGCCGGCGCTTAAAGCAGAAAGCTTAATAAAACGTCTTCTTTCCACAGGCAATAGTTTTCGTTAGACTTTAAAATTACGAATCGGTTTGAATTGGCAGCCGCTTAGTAAAAAGATAGTGACGCCCCAAAGGCGCCACTACTGTTTACCCCGTGTGTTTTACCACATAATCAAACTATCTTTTTTAAGTTATTAAAGCTGGTAGTTATGCTTGCAAAGGCATCTTTCGGCATGTCATGCTCTACAAAATAATGTTTCATGCCGGCTATACCGGCATTCTCAAATATTTTCTTAAAAGGAACGATGCCCTCGCCTACGGGCAGCAGCGTTGTACGGTCTGCTGCAATATCTTTCACATGCCACAGTGGAAACCTGCCCGGGTTCTTCTTAAACACATCAACGGGGTCAATACCTGCCTTGGTAACCCAGCAAAGGTCAAGTTCCATTTTTACGTTATCCGGGTCCGTTTCAGACAGCAGTAAATCATACGGCACCTTGCCATCTATGGCCTTAAATTCCATATCATGGTTATGGTAGGCAAAAGTTAACCCTGCTTTTTTGGCGGCCTCGCCGGATTTGTTCAATATATCAATGGAGGTTTTTATTTCTGCCAGCGTACTGGTGGGTGTATATGCGCAAACCATGTATTTAACGCCGCCTTCGGCCAGTTCATCAATTATTTGCTGCATGTTGTCTCTAAGGTTATTCACCTTCGGCATTACCATTGGTTTGCCGTCAGGCATGGTTGGCATTTTGGTACCTGCAGGCATAACAAAAGGTACAGCCAGCACATGCTGCGAGAGCCAGGACATACCAAAACTGCTGACGAGCGAGGCAAATTCCTTAGGTTTATAGCCATAATAACCACCCTTTAGCCCATAGGCAGACTCAATTTCTTTATAGCCGATGCCAGCTATTTTCTTAAGCGTGCCGGGCACATCCTGGTCTATTATCCCAAAAAAAGTAAATAGCTGTACCCCGGCTGTGATGTCTTTACGGGAACCAAAAACTGAGGCGCCTGCATTTTCTTTTAACAGCAAAGCGGCCATAGCTGCGGCCGAAGATTGTTTGATGAATGACCTTCTGGTTGTCATGATGAATTGTTTAAAAGTATAATTGCATTGGCAGTGGCCTCCCAAAGTGAAAACCTACTATTTTATTTAAAAATGGTTTCGATTGATAGCCTGTGGCAGTTTGCATACAAGGCAACGGCTATGCGGCAGCAATCCTTTATTAATAAGCAATGTTTTTAATAACTATGATTTGATTGTTTGGTTTTATTGTATATATTAGTTTTTATACTGCAGCAACTAAATACAGCCGGGAGAAGGCAATCAATAGCCATACATCTCCATTCTGTAAAATTTACGCAATGAAATTAATGTATAAAACAATATGAATTATCAAAAAGTAATTTTTATTTTAGCTTATGAATAAGCAGGAAGAAGTTAATGATTTTATCACCAACGGGCATAAGGTTTACCTGAAACATCTTTCCCTGGATTGCGTAATATTCGGCTATCATAACCACCAGTTGAAAGTGCTTTTGTTAAAGAATAAAGGCGGTTACTGGTCTGTAGCGGGAGGCTTTATAAAATTCGAGGAAACTTTGCAGGAAGCGGCTATAAGAATTTTGAAAGAAAGAACCGGCCTTGATAAACTTTTTCTGCAGCAGTTTCAAACATTTGGCGAGCCCGGCCGTTCTGTAAGAACGCAGGAGCAAATAAAAGCCCTGTCTAACCTGGCAAAAGCGCCGCTTGGTAAAAATCATTGGTTGCTGGAACGCACATTATCCCTCGGCTATTATGCTGTAACGGAGTACTCCAAAGTGCATCCCCAGCCGGATTATTTTTCTGAGTTATGCGAATGGTGGGATATTGACAGCCTGCCCCCCATGGTATTTGACCACAAGCTGATAGTTACCGAAGCGCTGAAGGCATTGCGTATGCAGATATATCACCAGCCTATCGGCTTTAACCTGCTGCCTGAAAAATTTACACTGCCCGAGATACACGACTTATACGAAACTATTTTAGACAAAAAGCTTGACCGCCGCAACTTCCCCAAAAAACTGCTGGCAGTGGGCATTATCAAAAAGCTGGATGAACAAAAGAAAATAGGTGCGCACCGTTCGCCCTACCTGTATAAATTTGATAAAAGAAGATATGACCGCGCGCTGAAGGAGGGCATTGTACTGGCATTATAGCAACGGCACGAACTGCCGGGTATTGATTCACCGCCAAATTTCCCCCATTCATAAAACTTTTCATAAAATCAAAGCCTATATCCCCGTTAACCCTTACATTTATTGCTCTTTTTATCACACCATTAGTCAACAACCATCAAATGAGAAAGATTGCTTCACTGCTGCTGGCAGTTATTGTTGTTGCGGTTTACTTTTCATGTAACAGTAAACGCAGCGGTAACCCACGCGTACTTGTATTTACAAAAACAACTGGCTTTCGGCATGCTTCTATTCCTGACGGCATCGCTGCTATTCAAAAATTAGGAAAAGAGAATGGCTTTGATGTTGATACTACAGAGAACGCAGATATGTTTAACGAGGATACCCTTAAAAAATATTCTGCGGTAATTTTCCTTTCCACAACCGGGCATATTCTTGATTCCAGGCAGCGCACCGCGCTTGAAAGGTACATACAGGCCGGTGGCGGCTTTGTAGGCGTACATTCTGCAACAGATACCGAATATGACTGGGGCTGGTACGGGCGGCTGGTAGGCGCCTATTTTGTTGACCATCCCGGCATACACGATACCTTTCCTAATGTTCAGCCCGGCGTGCTTGATGTGGTTGACCAGAATTTTATAGCCACGAAACACCTGCCCGCGCAATGGAAACGTACGGATGAATTTTACAGCTTTAAAAAGGTGCAGCCTGATTTGCATGTGTTGATAAAAATTGACGAAAGCAGCTACAATGGCGGCCACAGGATGGGCGACCACCCAATGTCGTGGTACCACGAGTTTGACGGCGGCCGTGCGTTTTATACTGAACTTGGCCATACCTCCGAATCATATTCAGAGCCGGATTACCTGAAACATTTACTTGGCGGTATTCAATATGCTATAGGAGATAATAATGAACTGGATTACAGCAAGGCAAAATCGCAGTACGCGCCAGATGAAGACCGCTTTACAAAAGTGGCGCTTGTGCAGGGTACTTTTTTTGAGCCAACTGAAATGACCATTTTACCAAACATGGATATTTTAGTATTGCAGCGCCGTGGTGAAATTATGCGGTACGACCATGAGACAAAGAAGGTAAAACAGGTTGGTTTTTTAAACGTGTACTGGCACACGCTGCATACACCCGGTGTTAATGCTGAAGAAGGCATGCTCGGGCTTTGTAAAGACCCTCATTTTGCGCAAAACCATTGGGTATATATTTATTACAGCCCTGCAGATACTTCTGTCAACAGGCTTTCACGGTTTACGTTTGAGAATGATACACTTGACCCGAAAACTGAAAAAGTAATACTGGATGTGCACAGCCAGCGGGAGATATGTTGCCATACGGGTGGTTCAATTGCTTTTGGGCCTGATGGCTTATTGTATTTTTCAGCCGGCGACAATTCCACACCGTTTGATGAGCCCGGTGCAAAATATGTAAGCAACAGCTTTGCCCCGCAAAACGATATACCCGGCCATGAGCAGTATGATGCAAGAAGAAGCGCCGGCAATACCAACGATTTGCGCGGTAAAATAATGCGTATAAAGGTTAACGACGATGGCACGTACAGCATTCCGCCCGGTAACCTGTTTCCCCCGGGCACACCAAAAACACGGCCTGAGATTTATGTAATGGGCGACCGTAACCCGTACCGCATTTCTGTTGACCAAAAGAACAGTTACCTGTATTGGGGTGAGGTTGGTCCTGATGCCAATTTTGACAGCCTCGCAACAAGAGGCCCCCGTGGCTATGATGAAGTAAACCAGGCCCGCAAGGCAGGTTTCTTTGGCTGGCCTTTCTTTGTAGGTAATAATTATGCGTACCACCCCTATAACTATGCTACAGGCGAACATGGCCCGGCATACGACCCGGAACACCCGGTAAATAATTCGCGTAACAATACCGGCCTTGTTGATTTGCCACCTGCGCAGCCGGCATTTATATGGTACCCTTATGCTGCTTCGCCTGATTTTCCTGAAGTAGGTACCGGCGGGCGTAATGCCATGGCCGGTCCGGTGTACTACACTGACATGTTCCCCAAAGAAACACGCTATCCTGATTATTATAACGGTAAACTGTTTATTTATGACTGGATACGCGGCTGGATAAAAGTGGTGACTATGTTACCTAATGGCGACTTTGATAAAATGGAGCCGTTTATGGAGCATACACAACTGCACAATTGTATTGATATGGAGGTTGGGCCCGATGGAAGATTATACCTGCTGGAATATGGCACGGGATGGTTCCAGAAGAACCCGGATGCAGGCCTGTCTGTTGTTGATTATACAGGTGGTAACAGGCCGCCGCATATCAACTCCATTTCAGTGGATAAAACTGCCGGTTCCTTGCCATTTGCCGTTAAAGCTACCGTAGATGCTAAAGACCCTGAAAACGACAAGCTTACTTATACCTGGGATTTAGGCAATGGCACAACCAAAGAAACCAATGAGCCGCAACTTGATTATACCTATACTGCGGCGGGCGACTACAAAATATCTGTTGAGGTAAAAGATAACCAGGGCGCTTCAGAAAAAAGTGATGCAGTTAGTGTGTACGCCGGTAATGAAATACCGGTGGTGAATATCAGCCTGCAGGGCAGCAACAAGTCATTCTACCTGCCGGGCCAGCCTGTTAAGTATTCTGTTACTGTTACAGATAAAGATGATACTTCTAAAATTGACCCTGCCAACCTGTTTGTTTCAGTGGATTATATACAAGGGTATGATAAAGCATCAGTAACTGCCGGTGGCGGTGAAGCCAATATTGCGGGCAAAGTGCTTACACAAACCCTGGATTGTAAGAGCTGCCATAAAGAGGCCGACAAATCAATAGGGCCTGCATTTATGCTGGTTTCGCAGAAATATGCAAAAGACCCCAATGCCATGACTTACCTGAGCCAGAAGATTATGAAAGGCGGCAGCGGCGTTTGGGGTGATGTAGCAATGGCTGCGCATCCAAACATCTCGCAGAGCGACCTCGACCAAATTTTACATTATATTCTCGGTCTTACCAATAAAGACCAGCAGAAAAAATCATTGCCCGCCAGCGGAACTATTGTGCCGCCTGCTGCAACCAAACCTAATACATCACTGGTATTAACCGCCAGCTATACTGACAAAGGCGGTAATAATATTAAAGCCCTTACCGGCAGAAGTTCTGCATCACTGGGCAGCAGCACCGTAACCTTTACAGGTAAGGAAAAAATGAATGGCTTTACCACTGCTAATTACAACGGGGCTAATTACATGCTTACCCCTAAAGCTGAAGGTTGGTTTGCTGTAGACAGCATTGACCTTACCGGTGTGGGGTCAGTAAATATAATGGTTGGCTGGCAGGCGCCCCCAACACATGGGTTTGATTATGAAATACGGCTTGATGGAGAAAATGGCAAGGTACTAGGCACTGCAAGCCTGCTGCCACAACCCGGCAGTAAGCAGCAGTTTGGCATGGTGCACATGAACCTGGCCGCTGTGACTGACGGAGCCATGCACACGTTGTATTTTGTAAGCAAACCACGCGGCGCAGAAACAACTATAACGGGCATTGCTTCATTGCAGTTTAACGGAAAGTAATGCGATAGGAGATTTTGATGTGATATATATTCATATAACCCGGCTGGCAGTTCTGTCAGCCGGGTTTTTTGTTGGCCATACTTTTAATGCAATATGACGCCTGCGTTCACGCATAAGCAAAAAAATGCTCATTCCACCGAAATACTTTAGCCAATCTTGCTAACCTTACCGATATTCATCGTTAATACCATTCATCTATATCTCAAACAATCAAAAAAATAAAACCATTATTTTGCGATTTTTGAGGATAAAATTTTCAAGCTTTAAACACATGAGAAAATATTTATTGCCGCTGGCAGTTTTGGCTATTGGCGTTAATGCGCAAGCCCAGCAGGGTGTACAACTTACTGCGGGTGACTACCAGCATGCGGAAAACTTTTTAAGCTACAATACCGAGCCGTATATAGACCACAGCAGCGTACGGCCGGAGTGGTTACCTGGTGATAAATTTTGGTACCGCACACTTACGCCGAACGGCAGCGAGTTTATACTGGTTGACCCGGCTAAAAAAACGTCATCCCCGGCTTTTGACCACCAAAAGCTGGCTGCCTCGTTGTCAGCAGCTACAGGCCAGCAATACAGCGGCGACCGCCTGCCATTTCAAATGATTAGTTTTTCAGAGGACGGAAAAGCAGTTATTTTCAGGGTAGATGGCAAGCAGTGGAAATATGACATGGCAAGCGGTAAATGCACGGAGGATGGGTCACCTGTAAGGTCGGGCCGCGCTGATTTTGGCGGCGGCCGCGGCGGCAGGCGTTTTGGCGGCGGTACTGACGTAATATCGCCTGACGGCAAAATGGCTGCATTTATACGTGATTACAATTTATGGGTGAGGGATATTGCCACGAAACAGGAAAAGCAGCTAACTACTGACGGTATAAAGGACTTTGGCTATGCCACTGATAATGCTGGCTGGAAAAGCAGCGACAGGGCTATATTACAATGGTCGCCAGACTCAAAAAAGATTGCCACATTTAAACAGGACCAGCGGGATGTTGGCGATATGTACCTGGTTACCACCAACGTAGGCCACCCCACGTTAAAACAATGGAAATACCCGTTGCCCGGTGATAAATACATACCCATGATAACAAGGGTGGTGATTGATGTGGACCCTGCGAAAGTTATTACGTTGCAGGTGCCGCCTGACCCGCACAGGGCTACACTAAGTGATGATATAAGCAGCAGTGGCACGCTTGATGACGTGGATTGGAATGATGGCGCTGAACTTGCTTTTGTGTCCACCTCACGCGACCATAAAGACGAAAAGTTCCGCATTGCAGACCCTAATACCGGCGCCGTAAGGGAAGTGTTTGAAGAAACAGTGCCAACGCAATTTGAGTCTGGCCAGGGCACTATTAACTGGCGTTACCTGCATAAGACCAATGAAATTATATGGTACAGTGAACGTGACAACTGGGGGCATTTATACCTGTATGATGCAACAACAGGCAAGCTAAAAAATCAAATTACCAAAGGAGACTGGGTGGTAACCAGGTTGCTTAAAGTGGATGAAAAAAACAGGGAACTGTATTTTATGGTGGACGGCATGGAAGAAAAAAACCCTTATTTCAGCCAGTTGTGTAAAGTTAAATTTGACGGCACAGGGTTAACTGTGCTGACGCCTGAAGTTGGAAACCATAGCATTACTTTTTCGCCGTCGGAAGATTATTTTGTTGACACCTATTCGCAGCCCGATGTTCCGCCGGTTACTGTAATGCGTACCATTGACGGCAAGCTGGTTTGTACCGTTGATAAAATGGATGTATCAAGGCTTGTGGCCACAGGCTGGCATGCGCCCATGCCTTTTACAGTAAAAGCGCATGACGGCAAAACAGATATATACGGTTTGCTGTTTACGCCAAACAAGCTTGATGCAAATAAAAAATATCCTATTATTGATTACATATATCCCGGTCCGCAGGGTGGCAGTGTGGGTAGCTGGTCGTTTATTGCGTCAAGGGGTGATAACCAGGCGCTTGCTGAACTTGGTTTTGTAGTGGTTGTGCTGGAAGGTACCAGCAACCCGTTGCGCAGCAAAAGTTTTCACGATATGAGTTATGGCAACATGGCCGAAAATACACTGCCGGACCAGGTAACAGGCATCAGGCAGCTTGCTGCCCGCTATGGTTATATGGATACAACGCGCATAGGCATTTGGGGGCATTCGGGCGGCGGCTTTGCCACTGCAGGGGCTATGTTCCGTTACCCCGACTTTTTTAAAGTAGGCATTGCCGAAAGTGGTAACCATGATAACCGCAATTATGAAGACGATTGGGGCGAAAGATATGACGGCCTTGTGTCAAATTCAGACTATGCAGCACAGGCAAATGAAAATTACGCGAAGAACTTAAAGGGTAAATTATTGCTGGCGCATGGCCTGATGGATAACAATGTTCCGCCAGAAAATACTTTACTGGTTATTGACGCCCTTGAGAAAGCCAATAAAGATTATGACCTTATTGTTTTCCCCAACAGCCCGCATGGCTACGGCCAATTTTCTTACTATATGATGCGCCGCCGCTGGGATTATTTTGTAAAGAATTTACTTGGCGCAGAGCCGCCAAAGGAGTTTGAGCTGAAACCGGCACAGGACCCAAGAAACGGTATGTAGGAATAAAAAAATCCGGGATTACAACGTCCCGGATTTTTTTTATGATGCAGTGTGCTTATTTATCGCTTTTCCAAACATTGTTCTTCAGGTTAATATCCGGCAAATCTTTTCCGGGGTCAATCACGATGGATTTAATAGCCGAAGTGGAAGGATATTTAAACGTCCATATACTGTTACGTTGCCAAATGTTTACCGGCAGGTTAAGCGTTTCTACAGTCCCGTTTTCCTGTGTTATTTCCAGTACAACAGGCATCGCCATTTTTTCCTTGTTCACTAACGTTATTAATGCGCCGTTTTTGGGGTCGTCTTTTACATATTTTACACCTTCAACTGCCTGGTCAAGCTTCCAGGTAGTAAAAAACCAGGGCTTAAAAAACCAGTTAAGGTCTTCGCCGGCAGCATCATTCATCGCGCGGAAAAAGTCGTAGGGAAGGGGATGCTTAAACGCCCAATGCTTTATGTACTCATGAAAAGCGTAATCAAACCTTTCAGGGCCCAGTACCTGGTTGCGCAGCATATCCAGTCCCAGCGCTGTTTTTATGTAATATTGCCCGTAATCCCTCAGCCCTATGGCTTCAGGTGCAGTCATTAATGGGTCATTACTGTTCCTGAAGGAGCGTAAAATGCCCTGGGCCCTCTTGTTGGTATCCCTGTATTCGCCATTATTAAATACGTTGGTGGCATATTCATTAATAAAGGTGTTAAAGCCTTCATCCATCCACATATATTTTCTTTCATTACTGCCAACAATCATAGGAAACCAGTTGTGCCCTATTTCGTGGGTAACATCGCCCCAAAGGCTACCGTTTTTCAAGTTGCTGAGACAAAAGATAATACCGGGATATTCCATACCCAACGCCACGCCGGATACGCTGGTAGCGTTGTTCCAGGGATATTCATAATACGCTTTGGAGTAAATTTCCATGCTGTTTTTCAGGTATTCAGTTGAGCGCCCCCATGAATCTTTGCCTGCGCTTTCTTGAGGGTAGGCTGACATTGCCAGTCCCTTTCTGCCGGAGGGGAAATTCACCCTTGCCGCATCCCATATAAATGCTTTTGAGGCTGCCCAGGAAACATCACGGGTATTAAGCATTTTAAAATGCCAGGTCAGGTTTCCTTTAAATGGGTGAGTGGATGCCAGGTTAACTTCTTCGGGCTTAATTATCATTACGGTTGTATCGCTTTTGCGGGCCTGTGCCAGCCTGCTTTGCTGTGTTGCCGTAAGCACCTGCGCCGGGTTTTGCAAATCGCCGCTGCCCACAACCAGCATATTTGCCGGTGTTGTTATATAATAGTCATAATCACCATAGTCGCAATAAAATTCACCAAGGCCCATATAGGGCAAGGTGTTCCAGCCTTCCACATCGTCATACACGCACATGCGGGGGTACCATTGGGCTAATTCGTACACGTAACCGTCTTTAAACAGCTTACGGCCCATACGGTCTGCACCATAAAAGGGAATGGAAAAGCTGTAAGTTACTTTTACGGCTATTTTAGCGCCTTTGCCAGCCATAGGTGTACGTAAACGTAGCTGCATGCGGGCATCGGTGATTACCGGTTCTACGGCATACGTTTGGCCTTTGTAGGTTACGGATACTGATTTTATATGGTAACCGCCCCTGCTAAAGCCCCTTACATCAAAACGGTCGCCTGTATAGGGTGTAACAGCCGCACCTCTTGAATCCGGCCTGAAAAGATTTTGGTCAAGCTGCATCCACAGGTAATCAAGGTTGTCAGGGCTGTTATTAGTATAGTTAACCGTAACATCGCCTGTAATAGTGGTATCATCGGCAGCCTCGTTGAGTGTGGCGTGAATCAGGTAATCAGCACGGTTTTGCCAGTAGTTCGGCCCGGGCTGACCGCTGGCAGAACGTGTATCGCCGGTTGTTACGGGCCACGTTATGGGGCCAAAAACGTCCTGGTGGTCGTACTTAATTGAATCGTTGGTGGGCTGTGCGAAAATGCCTGCTGAACATAACAGCATTGCAGTACACAGCAAAATGTGTGTTGTAACCTTTCTCATGTGTTGAAGATTGTGAGGGCGGCAAGTTAAGTACAAAGCAGGCAATTGATTGAAGTAAAAGCCTAAAAACGGTAAAAAGACTGTTTTGGTGGGATTATTATATGCTGGACGGGATATTATATCAATCTTAGATGTTAACCAGCAGAAGGTAATTCAATATAAAATGTGGTACCGCTGCCCATAACGCTTTCAAACCATATACGCCCCCCGTGTTTTTCAATAATATTTTTAGAGATAGAAAGCCCCAGCCCAAATGGCTTCTCGCCCATTGTACCGGCCCTTTTCGCCTCTGTGAAAATATCAAAAATAATGGCCTTATTTTTTTCCGGTATGCCAATGCCGTTATCGGTAATATTTATTATAACCCGGTTGCCGCTTTGTTTAAGGGATACGCGAACCTCGCCTCCCGGCTGGGTAAATTTAATTGCATTAACAATAATATTGGTAAACACGCGCCACAATTTCTCGTGGTTGGCGTTTGACCAAACCGGGCCTTTGTCGTTTTCAAACGACAAAAGCTGGGTTTTTTCGTTGGCTTTAAACTGCAGCAGTTCTACGGTATCATTCAACAGGGCTGAGATATCAAGTCGCTGAACAGCCATGGGTTCATTTTCTTCGGCAAGGCCAGACCTGAATAATTCATTAATCATCTCTATTGAATGATTGCCTGTCGCTTCAATAAGCTGTACCATCCTTTTGGCATCGTCGCTCAGCCTTTCTTCTCTCAGCACCATAGAGGCTATGCCGGTAATGCCGCCCAGCGGGTTTCGCAGGTCGTGGGCCATGATGCGCATTATGCGCAGGTAATTTTTGTTGGCTGCCTCAAGTTCCCCAAGCGCCTTTTGTAAATCTTTATTATGTAAAATAGTATCCTTATGGCTCTTGCGGCTTTTGTACAGGTTACGATACGCCAGGAAAATAATTATAAGTGATAGCAGAACCACTATCGTTATCGCCCACAGGTAAATTTGGTTAACCTTCTCTTTTATTTTCAATTCTTCCAGCGTATGTTGTTGCTGTATTGTGCTAAACTCTTTTCCAACGTTTAAATTTTTTACAACAGTGTTGCTTTTGTCAAGAGAATCCTGCAGGCGGATGCTTTCAGCCAATTCATTATAAGCCGCAGGTATTTTATTATTTTTCAAAAGAAACTCCGCATAAAGCTTGTGCCATTTTACTTTAGAGTCAGAATTGCGCTTACTGAAGCTTTGCAGCAGCCGCCCGCTGTGGTCAAAAGCATCCTGCGCCTTTTTGTAATTGCCGGTCCTGGTGTAAAGGTCCGCCAGCTTAAGCAGGGGCGGTATTAAAATACCGTCAACCTTGGGAAACTTTATGCTGATAGATTTTTCCAGGTAATAAGCGGCGCTATCATTCCGCCCCAGCTTGATATACAACCCCCCTAAATTATCATATACAACCAATCGTGATGGATTAAGCAGGCTGCTGTCTATTTTGCCTGCATTCTGGCTGTTCAAAAAGGTTATGTCTGTTAAATAACAAAAAGCGGCACTATCCAGGTCTGATGCCCTATCGTAAGCCAACCCTGCATTGTCAAGGTTGCCTTGTTTCAGCATAAATAGCTTTTGGGGTATTTCTTCGCTGCAATTGTCCAGCAAAAGGTATGCGTTGTACCAGCTTCTGCCAGCCATGCGGTAGTTGCCCTGGTCGTAATAAATACCTGCAATTTTAGACAATACCAGTGACCTTGTGCAACCGGTTATATCATTTACTTCGGCCGCTTTCTCATAAAATTGAAGGGCGAGGTTAAATTTTTGACTAATACTGCAGGCTTCACCTTTGGCCACAAGCGCCTTTGCATATTCGACGGGGAACAGGCGCGTAATTTCCCCGTTATTAAAAACAGCTACCGCACTGTCAGCATATAAATTCATTGTGTACTCGTTATCTCTTTCCTGGTCAACCCTTATGCGGTAATAGGCTGCCATTACCGGGGTTGGCAGGTTTTTATATTTGTCCCTCAAGCCAAAGAGGAAGGAAATGGCAGAATCTGTACGATGGGCAAGACGGAGACTATCAACCGTTTGAAGCTGATTCGTTATTTCCCCAACATTTACCACAATACCGCCGGTGCAACCTGAAAAAGATATAACCGAAGCCAGGGAAAATAAGAAAAGGGCAGGAAAAATAAAGCTTGCTTTTAGTCGGTTGGTTATTTGAGGCAAAGGAGGCAGCAATAAGGAGTTAACAAATTTTTTGCAAAATTACTATTTTAAAGATTAAATAATCTAAAAATGGTTGAAGTGAGACCTCTACGCACCTGGTATTGCTGGCGAATGTTTGTTTGACAGCCTTTAAAACCTTGAAAAATAACAATAAAATAAAGAGCAAAATAAAGCCCCGCTAACCTTAATTCGCGGGGCCTTATATTTTTATCTAAAAAGTTTACTTATTTTCTTTAATGAGAAAATCAAGGCGTGCTTTGCCGGGTAATGATTCTGCCTCAACCTGGTCGCCAAGTATCATCGTCATATTATTGGTGGTGTTATAGACCGGCCAGGCGGGTAAACCTTTGCCATTCGGGTTGCCGGTTTTTACAAAATTCGCCCAATAGGTTGACATGGTTTTAGCCAGTTCGCGGTCAACGGGCTGCCATGGGCAGCGGTGTACAAAATCCAGGTTATCATAAGCATAAGCAACTTCGCCGGTATGGAATGCTCCGTATTTTACATAATCGCCTATGGCGGGTAGCCGGCGTGTAAAATGATACAGGAATACTTTGTGTTTACTTTTCTCTGCCTGTATGTTTGCCCATGTATAGTTTTGCACGCCGAATATCTGGTCGCGCGAAAGCTTTCCCTGCGAGGCGGCCGCTTCTTCATCAGAACTGGCCGGGTAATATTGCAGGAGCATAGAGGCATCAGCCCCCCACCTGGTTTTAGCCTGTTTTTTAAATTGTTCCGCCGTTTGGGGCTTGCCAAATATTACGCCATCATCTTCATTCCAGCCTGTTAATAAATCAACATCATTTTCTTTGCCTGCAGCAAATATTTGGGCGATTGACTGCGGCAAAACATACCCGTCAACTATAGGAGAACGAAAACCTGTTTGTTTTTTCATGAGGTCTTCTGCCGGCATTTTTCTTAAATCGGCGATTGAGGCGCCGAGCTTTGCACCGTCGGCCTCTGCTTCTTTTAATGTAGATGCGCCTCTTATGGGGCTGGTAATAAAGCTTGCGCCGCTTTCGGCGATAGCATGCTTAAACAATCCTTTGCAGAGAGGTGAAGCCACAAGGCAGTTAACGCTCATAGAGCCGGCCGATTGCCCGGCAACTGTTACATTATTGGGGTCGCCGCCAAAGGCCGCTATGTTTTTCTTAACCCACTCCAGCCCGGCTATTTGGTCAAGCAGGCCATAATTGCCGGAAGCATTGTGCGGTGATTCTTTCGTTAATTCAGGATGGGCAAAAAAGCCGAAAATGCCTACACGGTAATTAACGCTCACGAATATGATGCCTTTTTTTGCCATTGCTTCGCCATCATAAATAGCGCAGCCCGCACCCCCGCTGGCAAACCCCCCGCCATAAATCCATACAATAACGGGCCTTTTTTCTTTAGCAGAGGAAGCTCCTGTCCATACATTCAGGTAAAGGCAGTCTTCGCTGATGGGCTCTTTTGGTATAAGGTATTCCTCGCTCCATGGGCCGAAAGGCACAGGTGCACCCTGCATAGGGCTTGGCCCGAAAGCGTCGCATTTTTTTACACCCTGCCAGGGCGCTACGGGCTGGGGTGCTTTCCAGCGAAGATCGCCTATAGGTGGGGCGGCAAAGGGAATACCTCTAAAAATATGAACGTCTCCCGCGGTATTGGTTGTGCCGGACACGAGGCCGCCCTCAACCTTAACAGTTTCGAAAGCTGATTTTTTAAAAGGGGCGAATGCTGCCACTGCCAAAACACCGGTTAGAACAATACATGGTATAACGAATGCTGTAATTTTTTTAGGCATCATAACGGCAAGTTTGGTTTAGTATTTATGAAAGATGTTTCATTTAATCTTTTAATTCTTTGATACCGATATTCCTGAAACGGTGTTTTGCCCCTGGCTGCCATGAGCCCAGGCCCATGCCTACACCTGCGGCATCCGAGTACAGGGCAGTCCAATGGCATTGTAAAGCTATATGCCCGCTTGTTTCACCGGCAATAAGGTCATTCCTTGGTTCAATAACATCAAAAATCAATGCACCGTTTACCCAAAGGGTTACGTGTGGCGTGTCGCCGGTGATGCGAATACGGAAAGAGTTCCAGTCATTGGCTTTCCACACCTTTTTAATAGCAGAAGCGTCGGGGCTTTTGCTTACATTAATACGCTCACCTAACAATTGGCCGGTGCCACCCGGCTCTGCCAGTTCAATTTGATAAGCTACACCACTTTCACTCGAACGTAAAAAAATGCCACCGTTAGAAAACGAGTCAATCTTCACTTCAACGTATAATTCAAAGTTTTTATACTTTTTATCTGTCATTAAAAGACCGCCCTGTCCATACGGGTTTTCCGTGCCGGTTATTATGCCATCGTCCACGCTAAAACTTGGCGTAGTGCCCTGGTGAGTGCTTCTGCTTATGTGCCACCCTTTTAAATCTTTACCGTCAAATAATGGCTTAAATCCTTTCGGTATGCCTGTTTGAGCGTTTGCTGCACCAACGGCGAGGGTGAATATTATTGATGTTATTAAGCGCATACAAAAATTTTATCCTGGAATTGTAAGCTATTTATTTTACTTCCATCACAACCCTGAAACCAACATTCCATCCGTCAGCAGGGCCGGCAGCATGTGTCATATACGTGGCGTTCTTTACATCTCCCGTGAATGACGAACCCTTCAATACATGCACACTGCCTTGTACAGGGGGTACCGGGTCTGCAAATATTTTTTCATTATAAAAATCCTGCACCCATTCCCACACATTGCCCAGCATATCATATAAGCCCCAGGCGTTTGGTTTTTTCTCACCCACTTCATGTGTGTGCCTCTCAGATATGACCGCTGACGCAAAAATATCTTTCCAGCTAATATCGTCCTGCGCACCGGCGCGCGCCGCATATTCCCACTCAAACTCTGTTGGCAGCCGGTAAACCGCTTTGCCCTGTTCAAGCTTGTTTAGTTTTTGTATAAACTGCTGCGCATCATTCCACGTCACATTCTCAACAGGGTGTTTGCCCGCATCATCTGTTACTTTATCTCCCTGGAAATAAGACGGGTTGTTTCCCATTACCTTTTTCCATTGTTCCTGGGTTACTTCAAACTGGCCGAGATAAAAGGGCTGCCGTATCGCCACATAAAAACCCGGCATATATGCTTCCTTAGCCATTTGCTGCGCCTTTTTGTACACAGAATCTGCAAGGCCCGGGCCGCCGCCAAGACCGCCTCCCGGCGGGGGAACAGTCGGCTGAAACCTGCCCACAATCATGCTTCCCGGCCTAACCAGCACAAACTTCATCCCGATGCTGTTGGTGTACGCAGTATCCTGTGCGAGTATTACTGCCGGCAGCATGCAGAGAAGTATGAATATGATGATTGCTGACCGCATTGAAGAGTTTTTATACATGGTTACTGCGCATTTATTATTGTGTTGGTGGTTTATATTCATCAATGCTTACCTGAGGAACCAGCACCTTGTTTACTTTTTCGGTAATAATGTCTCTGCCGATATTAAAAGTTGCAGTTTGCCTTATATCAGCAGATGACGCCCCTGCTTCAACGGTGTATTTGCCTGCTTCTGTTACCCATGCACTTGCCTTCGTATCAAATGAGGCAAGGTCAGCAGCGTCAATATTGAAAGTAATTTTTTCAGATTCACCCGGCCGCAGCAAACGCGTTTTGGCGAAGCCTTTCAACTCAGCATCAGGCTTATCCATTTTTTTGCCCGGGGCGCCTATATATAATTCCACTACTTCTTTGCCGGGAATAATGCCTGTATTCTTGATGACTATAGTGACAGTAGCGGTAAACTTTCCGTCAACAGGAGAGGCATTTACTGTTAGCGGGCCATAGCTAAACGCTGTATAGGACAAGCCATAGCCAAAAGGATAAGACGGCTTTACATGAAAGGTGTTATAATAGCGGTAGCCAACATAAATACCCTCTTCATATGTAACCTCTGCTGGCCGGCCGCGCATGCGTGAGGGAGCTTGTTGCCCTGCTGGTAGCGGTAACTCCTTGCCGGGAAAATTTTTAGCACTCGGCACGTCTTCATACTTTACAGGGAAGGTTGTTGCAAGCTTCCCTGAAGGATCAACCTTTCCGCTTAACACATCCGTTATAGCGTTGCCTGCTTCAAGGCCCGGTTGCCAGGCAAGTAATATAGCATCTACCTCGTCTGCCCAGCTATCTGTTTCTATTACGCCGCCAATGTTAAGTACCACAATCACTTTTTTGTTTTGCGCATGAAAGGCGTCCGATATATTTTTAATGATTGCTTTTTCGGTGTCGGATAAATAAAAGTCGTTCTCCAGTTTCCTGTCTGCCCCTTCACCTGCATTTCTTCCTATGGTGATTATTGCGGCATCGTTGTCGCCTGCTTTCCTGGCCGCGTCAATTATCAGTTCAGGTATTGGAGCAGGAAGACCAAATGAAAACCCTCTTGGTTTCGGGCGTTTTGCCTTTGCTTCAGCAATATGTTGTTCATATTCCGACTGCATCGGGGCATCTACTGAATACCCGCCACTTGCGAGGCCCTGTGCAAGATTAATGGTGTATGGTTTGTTTACATCGCCGCTACCGGTGCCGCCTGCAATAATGTCGTATGAAGTATTGCCAAAAAGCGCGATTTTTTTGCCCGGTTTTAATGGCAGCGTTTTACCATCATTCTTTAAAAGCACCATGCCGTCTGCCGCTGCCAGCCGTGATAACACTGCATGGTCTTTCAGGTCAGGTTTGTTTGAGTAACTGTATTTTTTAAACTCAGGCGTTTTTAAAATTATGTTCAGAATATGTTCAACGTTTTCATCCAATTTCTTTACATCAAGCTTACCGTCGTTTACAGCATCAATAATTTTTTTTGTCTGGTCGGCTGTACCGGGCATCAGCAAGTCATTCCCGGCATTCATTTGCGCAACCGGGTCTGAGCCGCCAAACCAGTCTGTCATTACAAGGCCTTTAAAGCCCCACTCATTTCGCAGGATGGTTGTTACCAGTTCCGGGTTTTCCGATGTGTAAGGCCCGTTCAATTTGTTGTATGACGTCATTACCGTCCAGGGCTGTGCTTTTTTAACCGTTATTTCAAAACCCTTCAGGTAAATTTCCCTCAAGGCCCTTTCACTTACAATGGTGTTAATGCTGTTGCGGTTTGTTTCCTGGTTGTTGGCAACAAAATGTTTTATTGATGTGCCAACCCCCTGCGATTGAATGCCGTTAACCATTGCAGCAGCAATGTCGCCGGCAATCAGCGGGTCTTCAGAATAATATTCAAAATTGCGGCCGCCAAGGGGATTGCGGTGAATGTTTAATGCCGGCCCAAGTATTATGTCAGCGCCATATTCTTTTATCTCGTTACCAAAGGCAGCGCCTACTTTTTTTACCAGCAGCGTATCCCAACTGGAGGCCAGCAAAGTGCCGGATGGCCAGGCGGTTGCATAATATGTTTTGGAACTGTCGTTGTTTCTTATAGGTGATATCCTGATACCGGCAGGGCCGTCAGACACAGTGATGGATGGAATGCCAAGGCGTGGAATAGCATGTGTTCTTCCGGCCGCACCGGGTACTTTTTCGGGAATATCATCTGCGGGGTCTGTTGCCGGCATTTGCGGTCTCCGCGCTGCCGCACCTGTATCCCTGCGGGGTACAGGACTCTGGAAATGAAAGCCCATGCCTACTACAAGCCGGGCCTTCTCTTCCAGCGTCATTGCATTAACCACATCTTTTACAGAACTTTTACCCAGTTGGGGCGCTTCAGTTTGTGCATGCAGCTTTGCAGAAAAGAGAATAACAGTAATTGCAGCACATAGCGCAATGCGAAAATCTGACACTTTCATACGGTGTTGCTTTTATTTGAAAATAGCTGATAATACTATTGCCAGGCATAAATGCCCATCGTTTTACAACATGCTGCAGCATATTTTACCTGCAATCATTACAAATAAAAGCGCAGCCGGTTATAATTTTCCCCTAACGGTTATTCCATACGTTTTAGGATTGCCCAGGTGCACAGCGCCAAAGTCGTACGCGTATGAAATATATTTTTCGTCAGTAAGGTTCCTGCCCCAAAGCATTACGTCAACATGTTTGGTGGTAACGCCAATACTTGCGTTATACAGGTTATATGGCGCCTGCCGTATGTTATTGGCAAGGTCAAAATATTGTTCGCCAAGGTACATCCACTCACCGCGTACAAACACTTTAACTGATTGCGACTGGTTAACCGCAAGGCTATACTGCAAAGCCAGCATAGAGGTAACATCCGGTGTAAATACCTGGCGATTGCCCTTAAGGTTTTCTTCTGAGCCGTTGGATGATAGTTTTAATATTGTGTACCTGGCATGTGTATATCCCAAATTATATGTTGCTTCAAGCCCTTTTACGGGGGTTGCTGCAATTTCAGCGTCTATGCCTTTGCTGGTAAGGCCCCCGGCATTTTTAGTAACAGTGATGGCAGAAGGTAATACAAGCGTAGGCACCTGCGCATTGGTTATGGTTGTGTAGAACAATGCTACATCAAGCTTTAACCTGCTGTCTAATAAAGTATTTTTTATGCCAACTTCAAAGTTGTTGCTGTATTCAGGTTTATAAGCATACAACGGTGGCTGAGACGGGTCTGCGGACAATTGTGTTAACCCGCCTGTTCTGTAACCGCGGCTATATGTTGCATACAGGTTTGTATTGTTTGTTGGGTGGAAGGCAAGGCTTACCATGGGCGAGAATGCGCTGTATGATGCAGTGCCTGACGTGTCAGGCTGTGTTTGAAATACAGGAGTGGGTGAGCCGTCAGGCTGGTATTCGCCCAATACGTCTTCTTTGCTGTGCTGGTAGTCGTACCTGATACCGCCTTTAACATCAACCTGGCTGTTTATTGAATAGGTGGCCTGGGCGTACAGCGCTGCACCGGTTGATTTTGCTGTAGTGGTATTGATGATTGCATAGTTTGTTTGAGGCGAGCCTACATATTGCGCATCTTTGCCAAAATGTGTTGCCTGTTTGTTGGGCGTATTTTGGTAAAAGAAATAAGTGCCCGCAGTCCATTTAAAAGGTGAAACTGATGACGCAGGAGAAGAGAACTTAAATTCCTGTGTAACTACTTTTACATTGTTCCATTTGTTGCCGTAGTTGTTGATGATGGTTACGCCGTCAATCGGGGAGAAGTCTCCGTCAATTGGCGTAGCATAATAACGGTAGTTTGACTGGTAGGCCGTTTGAGAACTGAAGTTAAAGTTGCTGCCCGCGTAATTAACTGACAGTGAGCTATTGAAAGTGTTGTCAACCAGTTTTGCAATTGCGTTTTGATTTAGATGATATGGGTTTGCGAAAGCATCAGCAGCGCTGCCGGCCAGTGTAAATGAGCCGTAGTTTCTTGCTGCCATGTGCTTAACATTGAGTGTTAATGCCCATTTGTCAGAAGCCAGGTATTTAAGGTAATAATTACCGCCAATGCTGTGTTGTTTATCAAATTTTGTGTCATTATAATCGTTGGTGTAATAGCCATCCAGGCCTTCATACAACCCGGAAGCGCCAAAAAACAATTTATTTTTTATGATGGGCGTGTTTATACCAAAGGTATAACGCTGCTGGCCGTAGTTGCCTTCACTTATTTCAGCAAAGCCGTCTGTTTTATTGCCCGGTTGTTTGGTAATAATATTTATAACGCCGCCCATAGCGTTCCTGCCATACAATGTCCCCTGCGGGCCGCGGAGTATTTCAATACGTTCAACGTCAAAAAGCTGCGGTATATAAGTGTCCAGCGTAAACTGGTTAACGCCGTCAATATAGGTGGTAACTGCAGGGTCGTATGAGGATGAGGTAATGCCGCGGATGGAAGTAACATTCCTTCCGTCACCGGGGTTGCCGGCGTATAAATTGGGGACAATGGCAGTGAGGTCTTTACTGTTCCACAGGCGGTATTCCTGTATATTTTTTGCAGTTAATGCTGAAATGCTGAATGGAACATTTTGGACATTTTCCTCTTTCTTCTCTGCGCTTACAACAACTGCATCCAACTGGTTGGCAGCGTCAGCAAGCATCAGCGAAACAGGGGCATTGCCTGTTTTGGCAACATGTACTTTCTCATTAATCGTAGCAAAGCCAACGGCTGAAACCGCGATGGTATAATCACCCGTGGCAATATTTTTTATTTCAAAATCGCCATTGGCGTCGCTTATGGTTGCCATATTGGTATTGAGCACAAAAATCGAAGCAGCCTGTATGGGTTTTGACCTTTTATCTAAAATTCTTCCTGTAACGGAACCCTGTTCCTGGCTGTAAGCAAACGAACAAATAAATACGCAGAATAATAAGTAGCAAAATTTCCTGTACATCGTCAGTTAGAATAAAAATTAATAAAGATTGTTGCTTTGATAAAATATTTGCGGTTAAACTATTTTCTTCTTCCTCCTGCTTAAATAAATATGATTAATCAGCAATACAGTAATAACAATTACCAACCCAAAAAATTCCCTCGTTTCTTCCACCCAGGGCGTTTCTGCTTTCATAGTGCCTGCAATATTTTCCATGTGGTCTTTTGTTATCCAGTCTATTAACCCATTTGCATCAAAAACCTTGTAAAGTGCATAGGCGCCATAAACTATGTAACCTATCCAATAAAGCAGCGGGTTGAACTTTCCTTTTATTGACTGCCAGCATAAGAACGCCGCATACAGGTAAATAGGCATCCATACATACGGGTCGGGGTCGTTATACTGCAGCGCGGCAAAAACAATAAAGCAGAAAATAAAAAACCAGTTAAATATTTTCATAACAATCGCTTTTAATAAAACTGCTAAGTTATTTGCTTAATTGCATAACAAGCGTTTGTATTTTGGGAACCGTGCGATAATAAGATATTAATGTTCCGTTTTTATTATACAAAGCGGTAAAAGGCGTAGTATCAACATGGTAAAAGTTCATTGTTGCATGATACATTCCCTCAGTACCTGCTTTTATGTTTGCATATTTCGCCAACCCAAAGTCATCCACAAATTTTTTAAGTGGCGGTATGGCCGGTACCGCGCAAATCATTACAACCTGGGCCTTGTTAAATTTTGATATATTTTTTATAAGCAATTTTGTAAACTCCTGGCAGTGCTGGCATTCAGGGTCAAAATAAACAATCATCAGCGGCTTGCCTTTTTCAACATTGTCAGCATTATAGTATGTTGTTCCATCGCTCAATACCATGTTAAAGGGTGGTATCGTTTTCGGAATATCCTGCGCAAAACAAACCGGTAAAATCATCATCAAAGCGCAAATCAACAGTAATCTTTTGCTCAATACCATTTCAATTATTTATAAAATTTACCACCCGGAAAATTACCGGGTGGTAAATATCTGCCAAAAAACTTTACGCCAATATTTTGCTTACAATATTGTTGTAACTGGTAGTAATGTTTTCCAGCGGTTTTGGAGCGCCATCCTGCTCAACAAAAAAGTGCTGCATGCCCGCAGTTTTTGCCGCTTCAAATACCGGTTTAAAATTAACCATGCCTGTGCCAACTTCAACAGGTTGTTTAGTTGCAGGGTTAATGTCTTTAACATGCCACAGCGGAAAACGTCCCGGGTTTTGCTTAAACAATGCTACAGGGTCAGCACCCGCTACAGTGGCCCAGCCCAGGTCAAGCTCAAACTTAAGCGTGTCGGCTGTTGTTTGCGTAAGCAGCACATCATAAGGCTTCATGCCATCCACCATTTCAAACTCATGTGTATGGTTGTGATAGCATAATGTAATGCCTGATTTTTTTGCTGCCTCGCCCGCAGTGTTTAAAATTTGCACCGCTTCTTTTATTTCATCTCCTGTGCCAAGAGGTATTGATGCGCAAACAAGAAATTTTAAGCCACCGGCTGCCACTTCGTCAATTATTTGCTGGTAATTATCTTTCAGGTTTGCCATGGGCGGCATCTTGGGCATGGTCATTCGTTTGGTGGTATCTCCGCCCGGCATCCTGATACCCCCGGGAGGCATTTTGAAAGGGGCGCCCATAGTGTGATGTGAAACCCAGCTAACGCCTGAATCTTTTGCCACCTGCGCAAATTCTTTTGACGTCATGCCATAGTAACCACCCTTCATACTGAAAGCAGATTCCACTTCTTTGTATCCCACGCCGGCTATGGATTTCAGCGTGCCGGGCACATCTTTGTCGATAGTGGTGAAGAATGTAAAGAGCTGCACACCTACGGCATGCATTTTTTTATATTCAAAAAAAGACGCGCCTGCCTTGTTGGCCAAAAACATAGTGCCTAATGCGGCTGCGCCCGATTGCTTTAAAAAATTTCTCCTGTTATACATGATTGTTATTTTAAAATTTCGTTGCCTGTTTTGTTATAAATGTTTTATGGTTTCGGCATTGGCGGGTCCGGCACAATAGCGTTATTGAATTCCACCCCCGACACTGACATTAACGGCCCTTTAGGGTCAGCCTTGTCATTTTTAAATACAAAGTATATATCATGCTGGCCGCTAACATCTTTTATGGTTATTTTTTTAGCCATACCTGCCATAAGCCTTGCGATGGCCGCCATGTTAAAGCCGCCCTGCCGTGGCCGCTGGGCCGCTGCCGGCTGTTTACCTGCAGGTGGTGCGGCGGGTTTTGCGCCTGCCGCCTTGTTGCCGCCCCCATTGTTTTGCGCGGCGTTAGCAGCGCTCATTAATGCAGCCAGGGGGTTAACAGCTTCAACCTGTACGGTGCCAAGCAATTCTCCGTCGGGGCTGTCAAGATGTGCCTCAATAGTGCCTCCTGAAAAACCCTGGGACGGGTTTGCGGTTGCTACTATGCCCAACTGTTTAATGCCTGTCATGTCAATACCTTTATAGCCAATGTAACCGCCATTTTTTGGCTCAACATTTAATGATACATTAAACATAGCCTGCATCTTGGTTTGCACATTATTCTTGAAATCGGCGGAGCCCGCGCTTAATTTAGGCGTATGTAAAACAATGGTGTTTTCGGTAGTTAACGAGGGCACCGGTGCTGCGCCTTTATCAGTATAAGCAGCGCGTACAATAAGCATTCCCTGCCCGTCATCTGCAGGTGGCAGGTTTTGTGTATAGCTGCCTGTTAACGGTAAAGTGCTGATGGTTTTTTCAGTGGAGTGTAAGATGTAATTTACAATGGTGCGCGCATCAGCAAGGCTTAACCCCGGGTGTGCCGGCATTGACACTTCTCCCCAAACACCTACACCGCCGCCACGTACTTTTTTGGGCAGGCTGTCAAGCGCCCATGCTGTTTGAGCTTTATATTTATCAGCTATCTGTATAAACATCGGCCCGACAGATTTTGTATCAACATGGTGGCAGTTATTACAATCACTTTTCTTTATTAACGCCTGCGCTACCGCAAACTGCGTAGAAGCATCAACACTGCTTTGCTGTTGCTTTATTTCAGCAAGGTCAAAGCCATCCGACACATAATCTATGCTTACTGCTACCTGTTTGGGGTCAATATTGCCATCTTCCTTATCACTTACCGCCACGGCATAGTTAAAGGATTTACCGGGGAAGAAGAATGTTTTATTGCCGCCAATTGTTACATCAACCTTTGGCGGTTCGTTGCCTGCAATAATAGTGAGTGATTTGCTGTTTTTGGCGCCTGATGGGTCAGTTACCGTAAGGGTAGCTTTATACTCACCGGGCTGGGAAAGGGTTACAGACGGGTTGGCGGTATTAAATGTTTGTGCAGCGCCGCCGGCAGAAGGTGTCACACTCCAGTCGTATTTAAGCGAGTCGCCATCATAATCTTTAGTGCCTGCTGAAGACAGTGTTACTGTAAGCGGTACCGTGCCGCCGCTTGCGCTGGATGAAGCTTCAACAATAGGTGTGCGGTTACCGGCGTTGTACTCAATTCTTACCAGTTTTGCATTGTCGCTTTTTCTAAACCAGTTGCTGCCGTATTCAAGTACATACAAATCTCCATCGGGCCCGAATTTCATGTCAATTGGTTCAATAGGATGGTAGTCTGGCAGGAATCTTTCCATGGACTGGTAGTCGCCATCAGGTTTCATTGTAATAGACATAATCCACCCGCGGGATAAATCTGCAGCCAGCCACTTACCTTCGTAATAAGCAGGGAAAGGCCTTTTGGCGTCTTTAAAATTTGATTTGTGAAAAATGGGGCCACCAACAGCACAACGCGAGCCCGTGCCCACTTCAGGAAACTCATCAGAAACGCCATAGGGATAAGAAATAAAAGCGGGCTGGGCGGGCGGTAACTCAGTAAGCCCGGTATTATTTACGGAATGATTGTAGGGATGCGCAGGATCCTGCGGAGGATGTACACTGTCGTTTGTGTAATCGTACATGGGATAGCCAACATTTTCGCCGATAAAATACGGCCAGCCAAAATACCCTGCTTTACGTGCCTGGTTTAATTCATCACGGCCGGTGCGGGTAGTTTTGCTGTCAGCATTTGCATCAGGCCCAACTTCGCCCCAGTACAACCAGCCTGTTTTAGTATCAATAGAAGGCCGCCATGGGTTACGGTCGCCCATTACATATATTTCAGGCCTTGTTTTGGCGGTGCCTTTTGGAAAAAGGTTGCCATCCGGTATTGTATAAGTGCCATCCGCTTCAGGGTGAATACGCAGTATTTTGCCGCGAAGGTCGTTGGTGTTGCCGCTGCCGCGCTGGTCATCCCAACTGGTACGGCCGGGGCGTTCATCGGTTTGAGATTTATCGGCCACATTGCCTGTGTTGTTACCCACAGTTAGATACAGGTTGCCGTCTTTATCCCATGTCATACCACCGCCGGTGTGGCAGCACACTTCACGCTGCGTAGGTATTGTAAGTAATATTTTTTCTGAGCCCTGTATCAGTTTGTCATCGCGCAACTCCCAACGGCTTAAAACGTCTTCAACTTTGTTGGGATTGGCGTAAAATAAGTAGGCCCAGTGGTTTTTATCAAAATTGGGGTCAATGGTAAAACCAATAAAACCTTCTTCTGCCTCAGTTACCACGCCCTGCGCGCTTGTGTATTTGGTATTTACGGGTATGTTGGCAACAAGCTTAACGGTTTTGGTAATCGGGTCAAATAATTTCAATGCCCCTTTTCTTTCATTAATGTATACCCGGCCATCTTTCAGTACTTCAAAATTTAATGGCTCGTCAAAGTCTCCCGGTTGTGTTAATACAACAGGCGTAAAACGGTTGTCATCGGGCTTTTTGGCATCGGCTGCCGATTCTTCATTTTGGGAGCAGGAGTAAAACATTACGCAAGCGGCCACAAAAATCAGGCTTATGCGCGCGGAACGAAACGCGGTAGTTAATGTGCAATGTCGCATGGCTTTTTTTGTTAGAGGTTGTGTGACTAGTTTGGTTTATATATGTATGGCAATTTCTTTTTAAATCGTCGGCAATCCCTCCTTATAAACACCGTTTTAAAAATACCTTTTTTGGCAACGGTTTGCAAAGGTTTTACAAACCAATTATTGCGTAAATGGTACGCAATGGAAAGGTATAACTTAATCTATTACAACAAAAAAAAATCACTTAATTTATAAAGTTTTTATTCAATAATTATCACAGCAAACCGTTGCATCTTTCTTCGTTGCACAACACTAAAAGAGGCCTCCCCACAAAGGGAGGCCGTTAAGCAAGTTTATCTTCGATCGCTTGCTTATGAGACTAAGTTTATTCATTACTGCACAGCCCAAACCTCCTTATTGCAAAGGAGATTTTTGGGCCGGGCTTATTTATTCAAGTCTTACCAAATTTTATTTCACCTGTCAACATCTCATGTTACTAAACTATTTTGTTATTGTCCACCCATTTGCATAGCATCCTGCGAACCGGTGCTTTTTGTATTCTGGCGTTTGAATAATGACACATCCATCTTGCCAAACCTGTAGGTAAAGTTTATTCTTACTAACTGCGGGTTGTTAAGCCTGTAGTAGTCCTGGTAAAATATGCCGGGATTGGTTGATACCTGTTCATTAGCTCTTGTTCTGAAAATATCGCTGATGCTAACCGAAACTGCCGCTGCCTGGTTTTTAAGAAATGCTTTTCTAACTGCTAAATCAACTGACCAAAAGGGTTTGATGTAACCTTGTGATGAGCTTTGCGCCTGCATACCGGGAGGGCCCATCATACCCTGGCCCTGGGATACAGGCAGGTTTGTTTTGCTCTGGTAGTTACCTGAAAGCTGGATAGTAAAGTTTTTAGGTAATTTAAAGTTGTTGTTTAACTTGCCAAACCAGCTTAAAATAGCATCCTGCGGTGTTGCATTAGGCACGTTGGATGTATTTATTTTGCCATTATAAATGTTTATGTTGGTAGTAATTTCCCACCAGTTTTTAACCTTGTTGATTGAAGTAAGTTCCGCACCATAGCTGTAGCTTGATTCAGCGTTTATATACCTGTTTACAAGCAGTGTTTTGCTTGCTATAGTTTCTGAATCAGTGTACCTGGTAATAAGGTCGGTGCTGTGTTTATAATAAATAGAGAACAACAGGTTGTTGCCACCTTTAAATGTTTTGCTGTAGGACATTTCAAACGAGTTGGTAAACTCCGGTTTCAGGTTGGGGTTACCAATGGTTATGTTAAGGCTGTCGCTAAAATCAGTATAAGGTATTAACTGAAAGAAGTTTGGCCTGTTAACCCTTCTTGAATAATTTGCCTGTAGCTCCTGGTTGTTCTTAAGTTTCTGGCTGAGGAATACTGACGGAAATAAGCTTATGGGATAAGAGTTACTGAACTTTTGCCCTGTATTAGTTAATTCGCCATCGTATTTGCTGCTTTCAGCACGCAGACCTAACTGGTAGCCAAAATCTTTGATAGAACTTGTGATAGTTGTGTAAGCTGCATATACCTGGTCAGTATTTTTATAGTTGTTAGTGAGCTGGGGTATTTTGGTAAGATTGCCTGCAGTGCTGCCTACAAAAATGTCATTATTATTGGTTGTTTTACGTATCTGCGCCCTTACACCGGCCTCAAGTTTTGTTTTTTTGGTAAGCGGGTTTACATAATCACTCTGTATAGTGAAGAAATCATTGCCGCCGGTTGAAATTTGCTGCTGTAAAGATTGCCCGATAAATGTTTTATCTCCCAAATAGTTGTTGGTAGTGTACATGGAGTTGCTGTTGTTTTTGCCGGAAAAATAGTTTCCGTCGGCAGTCCACTGCTCACCCGCTTTTGGAAAATTATGCACCATGCCAAACTGCAGACCTGTTGCATTAAATGTGCGTGTACCTGATGTTATACGGTCGCTGTACTTAAACATATCGCCGGCTGAATTAAGGCTGTCTGTAGTAATGGTTGAGTTTGGTTTAAACTCCCCGTGTACTTTGATGCCTGCCAGCGAAAGGGTAGTCCTGTTAGTTACATAATAATCAAGGCCTAACCTGCCGAATATAAATGCACCGGTTGTTTTGTCGCTGTTGGTTTGATAAACATGCGTAGGGTTGCTGCCATAAGTGTAACGGTCAGTGGTGCCTGTTGCCTTATTGTGCATGGCATTAACCATTGTTGCAGCGGTAAAGTTTATTTTACCCTGGCGTACGTTAAAGTTGCCGCCGCCGTTAAAACCACCTTTGCTGTCTACACCTGCCATAAGGTTACCGTTGTAGCCTGTTTTTTTGTTCTTTTTCAACACAATATTCAATATGCCGGCATTACCGCCGCTTGCATCGTATTTGGCTGAAGGGTTGGTTATTACTTCAACACTTTCAATTGCGTCGGCAGGTATCTGGTCTAACGTAAGGGTGGTAGGCCTGCCGTCAATATAAATTTGCGGTGATGCGTTACGCAATTTTACGTTACCGTCTATATCTACCTGTACTGAGGGCACATTGCGCATAACGTCAACAGCGGTTCCGCCGGAACTTACAATGTTCTTGTCTACATTAAATACTTTTTTATCAATGTCCAGCCTAAGGCCCGGCGCACTGGCTGTAACGGTAACCGCCTTTAGCTGGTTGACGTCTTCAACCAGTTTAATATTGCCCAGGTCTTTATCAACCATGTTGGCAAAAGTGGTAACTGCTGCCATGGGGTTTGATGAGTTTGCCGGAGCAGTTGCTGCCCCTGGTTTTTGGCCACCCATGTTTATTTGGAAGGCTACGGGCGCATTGTATGGCTTATAGCCCACTGCTACAATTTTAAGTTTCAGGGTGCCAAATAAAGGCAGGTCTTCAAAGCTAAATTCGCCCAGGGCGGTGGTATTCATGGCTTTGAGTAAAATATCTTTTCTTTTTTTAGTGGCACTGTCATATTTGTTTTGTAATAAAACAACTGAAGCCTCGGCAATAGGTTTATCCAGGCTGTCCATCACTTTACCATACACATGCCCGATATTCATGGCCTGCTGCTGCCCCTTACCTGCTGCGCCACCTGCAGGAAACTGTGCATGCAACTGTGCCGTGAATAATAAAATACCTGTTGCGAGTAATAACTTTTTCATAAATGTATTTTGTAATTGCTATTAATATTGGTTATAAAAGCGACACAAAGCTATTTTGAACCACTTACAATAATGAATGAAATGAGACAACAGGATAAAATGTTGCGACGAAAAGTAAAAATGGAGGAAAAGCGGTAGAGGGAAGTCCGAATGTCTTGAAGTTGGAAAGTCCGGAAGACGGGAGGAAGAAGGTTAGAGAGACAGGAATAGCTGTGGCCCTGGCTGACGGGAATTTGCAGAATGGGAACGCGATGGTTAAAAAAATCCCGCCACAAAAATTGCAGCGGGACATTGCATTGGTTAAAAAAATGCGTTTATTTAGGCATTTCAAATATCGCAGGGTCAATAGTAGAGTTAATGGTAATCTTTTTAATAGTCGTGGTCATTTGAAATTGGCCGCCGTAATCCATCTCAATCGTATAGGCTGCCTTATTGCCAAAATCAGTTGGCTTGTAGTCTGAAAAGGTCATCGTAAGGTCAACGTTGTTACCCATCATACTTACAGTACGGGTAAGTTTGCTAAAAAGATAGGTGGTTTTGTTTATATAATAAGTAGTTGCAGTGCCATCGGCGCTGGTAAACAATACTTTATAATCATCCCCATCGGTTCCCTGCAATTCTGCTTTCGCTCCGTGCGCCGCGTAATCCAAAAAAGGGTCGAGGTACATCATGCCTTCCATGCTCTTGTATTGCTCATCAGGCATTGCCTGGGCATCAGTACCGCCCTGGAAAGGGTTAATAGCCCAGCCACCTTTATCGGTTACTGTTTGCACCATTTTCTGGCCATTAAATTCCATTTCGTTTTTGTACCCTTTGCCAATTAATACCGTTGTGGTGGCAGGGTTGTCGTTGCCCATGGCATTTACCGAGGCTTCAGTTACTACAGAAGTTACCTGGGCTAATTTATCCTTTCCGCCTGCTGCGTCAAGGTGTTTGTTAATAACGTCATCTACCGTCTGGGCATTTACAGATATGCAGGCAAATACTATTGCCGCAGCGGATAGCATGGTTTTTACCGGTTTCATTGTGTGTTTTTTTGTTTTTATAAATTAAAGTGTCGTTTGTATTTGGCAGTTTCGGGGGTAATGGATGGCAAAGCTAATTTTTGCAGGATTTGCATGATAAAAATATGTACTAGCGGTATATGGCATTTTGCAGGCTTAAATTTTAACCGGTTTTGCCGGTAAGGGCGGCAATCTCCTCGCGGTAGTTTTCGCCTACGGGCAATTCAAGCTCTCCTATAAAAACACTGTTTTTCATTACCGCGGTAACGTGGGTTATTGATACGATGTATGATTTATGAATACGTAAAAATTCGTCTTTTGGCAACTCTTCTTCAATTCCCTTCATGCTCATACGGGTAACAATGGGGCGGGCGGTGCTTTTAAGGTGTATTTTAATATAATCCTTAAGCCCTTCAATCCAGGTTACATCGGCAGTTACCACTTTTAGCAGTTTATAGTCAACATTTACAAAAAAATACCCATGGTTAATGGTATTGGTATTGCCTTCTTTAGGTTTAGCCGTTTTAAGGTCGTGAAGTTCTTTTGCCTTGTTGCAGGCCTTCATAAACCGGTCGAAAGAAACAGGTTTAACCAGGTAATCAAGTACATCAAGGTTAAAGCCCTGCAGGGCAAATTTTTCGTAAGCGGTAATAAGTATTATCATTGGCTTTACCGCCAGGCTCTGTATAAACTGCAGGCCGGTAAGGCCGGGCATTTGTATATCCAGGAAAATCAGGTCAACAGTTTGTTTTTCCAGCACTTTTATGGCTTCAAAGGCGTCCTGGCATTTGGCAACAAGCTGCAGGTAGGGCACCTTGCTGATGTTGTCTTCCAGCAACTCCAGTGCAAGTTCTTCGTCATCTATGGCAATACATCTTAGCATTAATGCATGTTTATCTGTAATGAAACCAGGAACCAGTTATCTTTTGCGGTAAGCCACAAGTTATGATTTTTTCCATACAACAGGCTCAGCCTGCGTTTAACATTTGTAAGGCCTATACCGGAGGTTTTATCCTTCACTTCTTTAGACTCCTCATTGTACTTATTGCGCACGGTAAAATTCAAAATATTGTTCTCCGCCTTCAGCGAAATATCAATTTGCGCATCCTCAATCATCCCAGTGCCATGCTTAAAAGCATTTTCTACAAACGGTATCAGCAGCATGGGTTCCAGTTCATAATGCCCTTCGCCCACTTTTAGCGATACGGTTACTTTTACTTTTTTGCCAAAGCGCTGCTGCTGCAGGTCAATATAGCTTTGCAGGTATTCAATTTCACGCTCCAGCGGCACCTTTTCTTCGTCGGTTTCATACAGCATGTACCGCATAAGCGACGAAAGCTTTATAAGGCTTGGTTCCAGTTGCTCGCTTTGCTTGCGGGCAAGCGACACCATGTTGTTGAGTACATTAAACATAAAGTGCGGGCTAACCTGGCTGCGTAAAAAAGCAAGCTCCGTTTTAAGGTTCTCATTTTCTTTTTCCTTGGCCAGTTTATCCATCTGTATCCTGTCCTGTATCATTTGAAAGGCAATGCTGCTGGCAAGAAAGAACAGGTAAGGAAACAGGTTGGAAATAATGAACGACTGAAAATGATACTCAGGGTTTGGAAATGGCGGAAAACTGATAAAAAGCACATAGTCTAACCCAAAAATACCCACCCAAACCAATAGCTGCATCACTAAAAACTGCCAGTATTTCTTTTTATAAATAAATGCGGGAATAAGTACCCACGAGTTGATATAAAAGAAGACAATCCACATGATGGCTTTACCGATGTAAAACATTGATACAGCAGACCGTTGTTCTGTGTGGGGCTTATCGTTATGGTACGAGGTAAACAATAAAAAAGGCAGAGAAAACACTATAATCCATACGGCAATATGCAATAGTATTTTTACCCATGTATAAGAGTACCAGGACTTTTTCATTCTGCCAAAGTAGGTAACTTACAGATAATTTTCGGTATGTAAGGTAAAATCCTGCGACGAACGGGGGTATTATTGAGACGAACGGCTGCAATATATACAGGCCAATACAGCATTTAACCCGGAAAATATGCCCGTTCATCTATTTGCTGCGTTTTTAACCGGTATGCCGCTGCCGGGGAAAAGCCACCCATTCGCCGTTTTGCTGCCAATATAAACCGCATTGTATAAACAAGTGTGGCGTTAATGCGTTATTTTTAAGCACTTTAAAAACCAAACTGCCGGTCCCCGCTTTTGCGCATAAAACGTTACATACCAACCTGTTTAAACACATGTATTTGTGTGTGCCTGCTATTGCACCCCTGTAAACAACTGCACGCGCAGCTATGTGCCGGCAGCCTGGGCGATACAGCAATAAGCGAAACCTTTGATAAAAATAGCCTGCCACCTAATTATAATTCTTATAAAGAAGTGTATGACTGCCCCGGCCCGGGCGAATTTGTGCTGACTAATTTTATTTTTGGCTGCGGTAATAAAACCTGGCCGCCCACCGCGGGCGACCACACACGCCTGGTATCGCACAATGCCCACAGCAACGAGATGCTGTTAAATGCCGCAGGAAAGCCGGGTATAATTTACCAGCGCACGGCAGATGGTTTTTGCGGGGATATTACGTACCAATTTTCGGCCTTTGTTACCAATATGATGTGGCCTAGAGCTTGCGGGGGGCAGCCTGTACTGCCAAACCTTACCTTTAGCGTAACCGATGCATCAGGCGCTATAAACGCAACTTACAGTACCGGTGATATTAAAATTGACAGTATTGGGGTTGACTGGAAGCAATACGGCCTTTTTTTTACCACGCCGGATTCACCCACCCCCGTTACCTTTAAAATAACAAGCAATGCAATTGGCGGATGCGGGGCGGCGTTTGCCATTGATGATATAACAGTAAGGCCATGCGGCACCAGGGTAAGCGTTACGCTTGACGATGACACGGTTTCAGCCGTGGATGTTTGCGAAGGATTTACCAACCCGCTTTTATTAAAAGCAAGCTATCTTGGCTTCACCAATCCCAAAACAACCTGGCAAAACAGCCTTGATTCCGGCCAAACCTGGCAGGATATAGCCGGCGCGGTAACAACTACTTATAAAGCGCCCCGCACAAAGCCCGGTACCGCGGTTATGTACCGGATTATAGTGGCCGAAGCGGTAAATTTTAACAGCCCCAAATGCCGCATTGCGTCAAACCCGGTATGGATAGGGGTACATTCTGCCTCGCCTCCTGTGCCGTTAACACATGGCTCTGCCTGCCTCGACAAAGATTATACGATGCCTTATGTGGCCGGTGGGTCCAACTATATATGGACAGGGCCAAACGGGTTTTACTCCATTTCGCTGCAGCCAATTGTGCCGGCTATACAGTACAGCGATACAGGGCTGTACAAGGTAAAAGCGATAACTGATTTTGGCTGTATAACCATTGATTCAGTATATATTACCGTTTCACCATCCGTAACGCTTAGCGTTACAAAAAATTACGCTGTTTGCGAGGGCAGCCCGCTGCAGTTTGATGCCTCAGGCGGCGGTACGTACCTGTGGACACCCGCTGCCGGTCTTAGCAGCACCACAATACCCAACCCCACGCTGCTGGCGAAAGATTCCGCAAAATACCAGGTGCTTATTGAAAACGAATACGGTTGCAGGGATTCCGCCATTGTGGAAGTGGACGTTTACCGGAGGATTACGCTGTCAGCAGGGCCCGACAAATACATACAGGCGGGTGATACCGCTACGCTAACCCCGGCAATAACCGGCACGGCGGTTAGTTATTACTGGACGCCGGGAATATATATGAATGACGCAGCAGCCTTTAACCCAAAAGTACACCCGCCATTGGGTGATATGATTTATACCCTGCATGCACAATCCGGCCCCGGCTGCGGTAATGGTACCGACGATGTTACCGTGCATGTGTACGACAACATGTATATACCCAATGCTTTTACCCCCAACAACGACGGCCATAATGATGTTTTCAGGATACTGCCGTTTGACAACTACACCCTTAACCATTTTATTATATACAACCGCTGGGGCAAAGCCGTTTTTAGCACTACAAACCCCGGCGAAGGATGGGACGGCCGTTTTAACCAGCAACCACAGCCGCCGGGCACGTATGTATATTACCTTGAAATGACGGCAAAGGATGGCCGGAAAATAACGAGGAGAGGAACGGTGGTGCTGATAAGATGATGTTATTGCAGCAGGGGTAAAATTGTTACCAGGGAAAACTTTTATAACATTATATAAGTAACTGTTAGGCACAGGCCGGGAGACTTGCGCCAGTGGGGGCGAACTATCACAGTTAAACATCATATCGATATTTTGATTCGCGTTTTTGAAAAGCTTCTTTACCGCCTTCTAGAATGTCGGTCACATGTTCTCTTATTCCCATACTTGTCAAAATATTTTTATTTATATTGTCTTTCTCCAATGTATACTCCAAAGATCCGGTCGTATAATCGAATTGATAAATTTCGTTTTGTCTGGAAGGATCCTGGTCATTTTGATTTGCTACAATTACATTATCTGCGTCGGCACCCACAACGATGTTTGGATTGTGGGTGACAACAATAAATTGCCTTACTACCTTCTTTTCCCTGATATATTTTACTAAATCTGTATAAATAGACCTGTTGTCAAGGTTGTCTTCAGGCTGATCTATTAAAATGGGGCATTTTGAATCACTTAACTCTATAAGAAGTTTTAACAACACAAGCCCAGCTTTTCCGGGTGACATATTTGCAATTTCATCATTACCAGAGATTATTTCCCAATAGTCAAAAAAATCATCTTTAAACAAGGCATTCAATGCGTCTCTTGTTGATATTGCAGTTTTGAATACAACGGAACCCTCAAGTATATCCTGAAAAATAATCTCCATTTTTTCGATCATTTTTTCGATATCAACCTCATGAATGTTACTTTCTATATTATATAATTTGTGATCTTCTATGTAACCATATGATGACCTCTTATTTATCATATCATTTAATCTATCCTCAAATCTTTTTGTATAAAATTTTACAGACCCCTTTAAAACTAGACCTGCTATTTCAGCGCTTCGCTCATTCAGTTTTTTTACTATCTCAACGTATTGAACATACGTTTTTTTGTATTCTTCAAATAATTGAGTTTTTATTTTGTCTTTTTGCTCTTCTTTTACTTTGATATCATTTTCGTAAGCAGCAATTCTGTCTAGTTTTTGATATTCTTGCTGAATTTGACCTTCAATTTTTTCAACCTCTTCTCTGTCAATAAACTTCTTAGAAATAGGAGCAATTTGTTCATTGAGTGAGAGAATTTTTGCTTTTATAGCACCTTCACTTTCAGCCATAATACCATTTTGTGCATCTAAAAAATGTTTCGAAAATTCCTGTGTGAATGACTCTAAAGACTTAAAGATTTCAAACTGCTTGGTAACTTCGGTACGAATGTTAGTATTTTTGATAGAGGGCACTAACTGCTCATTTTTTGCTAAGAGTCCACGTAGTGAAGCTGTTAAGTCTGAAGAATAAAGTTCGATTTTTTGTTTGTCATTTTTCAAATCAAAAAGCTCCGAGTCAAGAGACTGTAAACTTTGCCTCAAGAATGAATACTTTTCAAGATCGTCATTAGTTATGGATGATTTGCTTTTCAACTCTTCTATTTGTGCTTTTAATTGGCTTATATATACAGCTATTGCGTTCTTGTCTCCAATGCTCTTAATACCATCCAGACTCAACTTATAAGCGTCAAGCGCATTTAGAAATGTCGAAATAAAATTTTCTCTAGAAGCGTCAAGACGCTTGACTTCAAAAACAAAATTTTTATATGCAGTGCCGTATTCTTCTTTTTGAAGCAAAATATTTCTAATAATTTTCCCAACCTCCTTTCTTGTCTTTTTACCTTCCGTATCTGCCAGTTTTTGAATATAACTTTGGGGTATGTAAAGAATAGAATAGTTAGAGT
Source organism: Chitinophagaceae bacterium (assembly GCA_035550215.1). Classification (GTDB taxonomy): domain Bacteria; phylum Bacteroidota; class Bacteroidia; order Chitinophagales; family Chitinophagaceae; genus JABDFW01. The sequence continues at coordinate 303,156 of DASZPM010000031.1, forward strand.
TGCTAAGGTCGTTATTTGATGAAAATAATTGCGTTGTTCCATTTTTCCACTTTACCTCAAAATCAATATTATCTTTTTTGAGACCATATTTGTCTCTTTTTCTCTCATCCGGGCCATCTTCATTTATAAATACCTGCTTGGGGTCAATCGTATTAGCTATTGAGTATAATAGCAAAGATTTTCCGGACGATTTTCCGCCTATTACAACGTTTAGGTCGGCATTGAGCTTTAAAGATGTTGGCGTGAATCTCTGCTTATCGATAGCATTGTCTACAACAAATCTTACCTCATCAATTACTTCATAGGGGATTTTATTTGCAGGTGATCTTTCTTGAATAGCAACCCTTAACTCGTATTCATATAAAATTTCTTTCAGTCCCTCCAATGTCGGGTCAGCCTTAATCCATGTAAATTTTTGGCCCAAATAATGTCTGCCTTCGGGCACATTTTCTTTTTCAATAGTTCTGCAATCCGAAGCACATATATAGGCAATATCTCTTTTATAATGTTCGTTTTGTTTATTTATCACTTGGGCAAGGAACCCTTGGGTAAATTCTTTTGGACTTTTAGATAATTGACAAATGCCTACAAATTTTTTATGCCATTCTTGAACTCTTCTCACTCCGTCAATTGTAGCTTTGTTGAGTATACCATTTTCCCGATCACCGTGAGCAAAAGCTAAAACATAATCCAGTGTACTTTCATTTAAGACATCCTTCAATTCGTCAATGCTCTTATCGCTAACCGGCACAAACTTATCTTGAATTAATTGAGTGTTGACCGGAAATAGCCGTTTAACAACTTCATATATTGTTTGGAGATCGGTGTTTTCTCTAAATATCACCAAAAGATGAATACCACTGCCATCCTTTACAGTTATCTCGAAACCTGGCAAAATTGTTATGTTTTTCTTTTTTGCCTCTGCAGCGATATACGGAATTAATAATTCACTTGTTGCGTTACAAAAATTGTGATCCGTAATAGCAATAACCTCTATATTTTCTTGAACAGCAAAATCGACATATTTCTTTGCAAATTGTTTTTTAGAGTCTTCTTCCGATAAATCAGGTCTGTTAATCCATTCATGGTCTATCGGAGTATGAACATGTAAATCCCATTTTCTCCATTCTGATCCACTGGGGTAGCGAATGCTCATAATGATTTGTTTTGATGGATAGGAATATTTAATAAGGGTAAGATATATTTTTGTTTTAGCATTTGCAAACTCTTTATTAAAAGCCCAACACTCCTTTTTCTCCCTCATAAAAATGTCCGCCCAAATTTGCAGGCACTACGGGCGAAGGGTTTCCCCCACTGGCGCAGGTGTTCCGCACAGCGGGCCACCTGTGCTTGCTGGTGTTTGGAGACTGTGTCTCCCTATACAAGTGCCAGTGTCGGCTTTTTAATCCGGGTGTACTGCCGGGCCTGCCCGTTTGTTCAGACGGGCACCGGGATTTGTTGATAAGCCCCTTCTGTGAGCGTACTCAAAATGCTAAAGCTCATATTTCTGCTCTCAACAGATTCTTCGCTGTGCCCATGGCAGGATGACAATGCCGGGGATCGCCACAGCCATCCCAACACGCGGGAGCTGCGCAGATGGCCTCGCGATGACGCAAACCCGTTTGGCAGGTTCTTCGCTGCGCCCAGAATAACACACAAAAAAACTTCCCCAAAAACCGAGACAGTTTGCCCATTTTGCTATTTATCCATAGTTCATTGACATATTGCAGGCAGGTAAAATGGCACGTGTAACCGGGAGTGAATTATGTAAAAACTTTTACTAATTTTTAATTAACTAATTTAAAATCAATTAATTATGTGTTTTGACATTCCTCCCCCGATATTCATCGGGGCAGGCTCTGGTCCTCCTTTTTGGGTTACTTTTCCTCCCGCGGCGGGCTTGATGAGCGCACAGAGCATAAAGCCACAAAGCGCATTAAGAAGGCAAGAGGTTGTTTTTCCCAGCCAGATCGCCACAGCCATCCCGACGCACAAAGCAAGGCTGATGGCTTCGCGATGACGGCTGCAACATCCAGGGTGAATTGCTATAAAACTTTTACTAATTTTTAAATAACTAATTTAAAATCAACTAATTATGTGTTTTAGCATTCCTCCCCCGATATTCATCGGGGCAGGCTCTAGTCCTCCTTTTGGGGTAGTTTTCCTCCCGCGGCGGGCTTGATGAGCGCACAGAGCATAAAGCCACAAAGCGTATTAAGAAGGCAAGAGGTTGTTTTTGCCAGCCAGATAGCCACAGCCATCCCGGCGCACAACGCAAGGCTGATGGCTTCGCGATGACGGCTGCTGCAACCAGGTTGAATTGCTACAAATTTTTTTGCTATTTTGTATTTAACTAATTTAAAATCAGCTATTTATGCGTTTTTGCATTCCTCCCTCGTCCTCCTTTTGAGGGTAGTTTTCCTCCCGCGGCGGGCTTGATGAGCGCACAAAGCATAAAGCCGCAAAGCGCGCTAGAAGGCAAGAGGTTGTTTTTTGCCAGCCAGATAGCCACAGCCATCCGGCGCACAAAGCAAGGCTGATGGCTTCGCGATGACGGCTGCAACATCCAGGTTGAATTGCTATAAAACTTTTACTAATTTTTAATTAACTAATTTAAAATCAATTAATTATGTGTTTTAGCATTCCTCCCTCGTCCTCCTTTTTAGCGAGTAGTTTTCCTCCCGCGGCGGGCTTGATGTAGAAGGGGATTCGTAAATAACGTATGAAATTTTCGATAGAAATGTGAGACAAAAAAGTGGATTTGCCATTTACAGGTGTGCGCTGCAGCGCGGCGTTCTTTGAAACGATGAGCAGTGCCGGATTTTAGCGGGATTAATTTTGTAAATTATGTGATAGCTTTTGTGGCCTCGACAGGAATCGAACCTGTATCTGGAGCTTCGGAAACTCTTATACTATCCATTGTACTACGAGGCCATGCGGCGGCAAAAATAGCGGTTTTATTGGCTACCGGCCAAACGTAACAAGTAAAATGGCCGTAATAAGTTGGCGAGGGTTAAAGTTTTGTTGCTAAACCACTGCAAAAAGCCGGTAATTACATGGGGTTAGCCTGTACCTTAAGCGTAACCTTTACATCGTCGCTTAGTACCATGCTGCTGCCGCCAACATCAAAATCGCGGCGGTTAATGGTAAACTCTCCCTGGAAAAGGTAACCGCTGCCGGATGGCGTAACGGTTATGGGAAAGCTGATTGACTTTGTAGTGCCCTTAATGGTAAGGTTGCCGGTAATATTGGTTGCACTAACAGCGGTGCTGGTAAAGTTTATGGTGGGGTATTTGGCCAGGTTAAAATACTTTTCTTCTTTCAAATCCTTATCCCGCATGTCTATGCCTGTATTAAGGGTGCTAACATCCACACTGGCGTTTATTTGTGAGGCGGCAGGGTTAGCGGCATCCCACTTAAGGGTACCCTTAAGGCCATTAAGGCTGCCTTTTGTGTTTATGCCAAAGTTTTTAATTACAAAGGTTACAGCATCATCATTGTCAACAGGTTTCAGGTTTACGGCGGTAAAGCTGCATAATAACAGTAAGGCTAAAAATGGTATAAAAGTTCTCTTCATAGTAAGGTATGTTTGGCAAAACAAAACATTCTTGTTTATTAAACAGTTGCCTGTTTTATTATAATTAGGTTAAAACTGTGTAAAAAAATAAAAAGCGAAACGGTTTAAAAACATGCATTTGGCATTATATTTTAATTACTTATACTTTAAACACACCTATGACTGGCATAACAACCGCCCGTTTAACGCACCGCCAATTACTGAAGGCGAACAAAGACCCCCAGGAGGCCGCAACGCTTGTTAAACTGGTGTACGTAAACCCCAACAGCCCCGGCATTATACGCCTGCAACGCGGAAAAAGGTTTACCTATGTTTTTGACGAAAAGCCTTTAAAGGACAGGAAAGAGATTGAACGGATAAAAAGACTGGTAATTCCCCATGCGTGGACGGATGTGTGGATTTGCCCCTTGGCCAATGGCCACATACAGGCCACCGGCTTTGACGCCCGTAAGCGCAAACAGTACCGGTACCACGAGTTGTGGAATGTACTTAGAAATGAAACAAAATACCATCGCCTGTATGAATTTGGTAAGGCGCTGCCGCAAATAAGGCTGAAGATTGAACAGGATATGGCAGGCAGGGAGCTTACCCAAAATAAAGTGCTGGCATTGGTATTGAGCCTGATGGAAAGAACTTTTATACGGATTGGCAACAGCGAATACGAGAAATTAAACGGCAGCTATGGCCTGACAACACTGAAAGACAAACACGCAGTTATTACCGGTGACAAGGTAGTTTTTTCATTCAGGGGTAAAAAAGGCGTGTACCATGATATTGCGCTAAAAAACAGGCGGCTTGCCAGGGCTGTAAAAGCATGCCGCGATATACCAGGAAAGGAACTCTTTCAGTATTATGCTGACGACGGTACAAGAAAGGCCATTGATTCAGGAATGGTAAACAGCTATATTCACGAAGCGGCGGGTGCGGATTTTAGTGCAAAGGATTTTAGAACATGGGCGGGTTCACTGCAGGCGCTGCAGGCCTTCAGGGCAGCAGGGGAGGCATTATCTGAGGCCGAATGTAAAAAAAACATTGTAAGGGTACTTGATGTTGTAAGCGGCAAATTGGGCAATACCAGGACGGTGTGCAAAAAGTATTATGTACACCCGCTGCTGATACGGTTGTATGAAGAAAAGAAACTGCTGGGCTATTTACATGAACTGGATAAACTGGAAGAACCTGATGATAAATCAGGCTTAACGGCTGAAGAGCAAATACTGATGAAGATTTTGAAAAGGGCTTAAATAAACGTACCCGGCATTTCATTAAGGCACTTCACCTTTAAATCACCACAGCCGGGGTACGTCTAAATATGTAAATGTCTTTCATAGTGTAAAAACGGGCTGATAATATATTGTTATCATGCCCTTTGAATTACTGCCAGTAACAGTGAAATAACAGCCAGCACTATAAGAATATGAATGAGGCCGCCAACACTGTAAACAAATACGCCCAAAAGCCAGCCGATGATTAATATTACGGCAATGATATACAAAATGCTTCTCATGGTTAATAAAGTATTAGGTTTAAAAAAGATGTTTGCTGTTATTAATAGTGTAAAAACAATGCCAAGAAACTCCTTATGGTTTAATAGCTGTATAAAGAGGCGGGATTGATTACATGCAGTATAATTTGAGTAAGAATATCTACACAAGTAGTATAAATTCAGCTTTCAAGTTTTTGCAGGCATTTCGCAAGGTCAATTCCTTTACCTAAAACAGGCAAAAACAGGTCACCTTTTTTTTCAAGGCGGCTGAAAATATTTTTTATGGTGAAGTTTAAAGGATGTAACCCTTTTTTAACTTCATCCCACTGGAGGGGGGTTGATACGGTGGCGCCGGGTTTAGGCCTTACGCTGTACGCGCAGGAAAGCGTTTGCCCCTTCCTGTTCTGCAGGAAGTCAACATATATTTTATTACCCCTTTTTGATAAAGACCTTTCAAGGCTTGTTATAGCAGGTAATTGCGAGGCTGTAAGGCTGGCTATAAGATGGCCGAAGTCTTTCACCTGGTCATAGGTATATTTGGCTCCCATGGGTATATATACATGCAGCCCGGTAGCGCCGGATGTTTTACAATAACCCTCAATGCCCGCTTTATCAAGTACATTTTTTACAGCAAGGGCAGTTTCAATTACCTCGTCAAAGGTATTTTTATCAGATGGGTCAATATCAATTACTACATAAGTCGGGTTGTCAATTTTTTGGGCAGTTGAGTTCCATGGGTTCATTTCAATGCAGCCAAGATTAGCAATGTATAACAGTGATGCTTTATCGTTACACATGATGTAGTGAATCGTTTTTTCATTGGACTCCGAAAAAACATCAATCTTTTTTACCCAGGCCGGCGCCTGTTCCCCTGCATCTTTTTGAAAGAAGCCGGCATCTGCTATACCGTTTGGGTTTCTTTTGAGTGACATCGGCCTGTTTTTGAGATATGGTAATATATAAGGAGATATTTTTTCATAGTACTCAATCATATCACCTTTGGTAATGCCTTCGCCCGGCCAGTATATTTTTGTGAGGTTGCTTAACTGCAGGGTATGTTTATTTACTGTTACGGTTTTATTGGCTGTTGCATCCTGCTTTTCATCATCGGCCTCAATAGTGCTTTCGCTTTTTTTTGCCGGCGTTTTTTTAACGGGCATTGGTTGTTCATTTTGCTTTTTCACTTCTTTAATATTTTTGTCAATACGTAATCCTTCAAAAACGGGATGCCTCAATAATCCTTCTTCAGTTTGCTCGGTAAAAGCAAGCTCACATACAAGTTTCGGCTTTATCCAGGTAACGGGCATGTTTACTTTTACCCTTGTATTAAACGGCGATTTTTCTGTTACAAGCGGCTGCATTTTTTCCCACAGTTCTTTCAGCGCCTTTTTGTCAAAACCGGTGCCTGTATGCCCCATGTAAACCAGCGTATTGTTATTGTATTGCGCCAGCACAAGTGCGCCAAAGTATTTGCGGCTGTTGCGGGGTTTCGTGTAACCAACAATAATAGCTTCGCGGCTGTTCTTGTTCTTTATCTTAAGCCACTCTTTTGTCCTTACACCGCACACGTATTCACTGGCGGCCCTCTTTGCAATAATGCCTTCAAGATTTTTTTGCCGCGCAAGTTTAAAAAATTCAATACCATGCTCTTTTATGTGGTCGCAATAACGCACAAGATCGTTGTTGCTTTGCGCCAGCACATCATGCAGCAATTCTTTGCGCTGCAGCAGTGGTAAATAGCGGATGTCCTTCCTGTTAAGAAACAGCAGGTCAAACACATAATACACCAAAGGCAAATTAGTGTTATCCTCGTAATGCTGTAACTTTTGAAAGCTGGGGTTGCCCTGCTCATCCAGCAAAACAATTTCACCGTCAAGTACCACATTTGCTTTAATAGTTTTAACTGCTTCAGCAATAACGGGGTATTTATTAATAAAAGACAGGCCGTTGCGGGAGTAAAGTTGCAGCTTTTTGTTTTGCCAGTCTGCTATGGCACGGTAGCCATCCCATTTAATTTCGTAAACCCAGTTTTTGTCATCAAATGCTTTATCAGTAAGGGTTGCCAGCATTGGCTTATAATAGCTTTGCAATTTTTTAGGGGGTTCATCCCGCGGCACTACTTTTTTTTTAACAGCAGGTGTTACTTTGGCCCGTTTTTTTTCGCTGGCCTTTAAGGCTGCGGCGGGTGTGTGTTCTTCGCTGTTGTAACTATCCTCGGCAAACTCGTCGCGGTGTTTTATCAGCAGCCAGCTATTATCTTTTTTGGTATCGCTTTTCAAATGCACCAATACAAACTCGCCATTAAGCTTTTTGCCTTTTAAAGAAAATTTCAGCTCGCCTTTATGTATTGCTGCAAGCGCCTGTTTTTCTGTAATGGCTTTATGTTTGGCATCTACCGGTGTAAATGTGCCTTTATCCCAAACAATTACATCGCCCGCGCCATAATTCCCTTCGGGTATTTTGCCTTCAAAATTTATATAACTAACCGGGTGGTCTTCCACCATCATCGCCAGCCTTTTATCTTTTGGGTCAAGCGAGGGGCCCTTTGGCACGGCCCAGCTTTTAAGCACACCGCCCAATTCAAGCCGGAAGTCATAATGCAGGTGAGAGGCATCATGGCGCTGCACAACAAACCTTGAGTGGTTTTTTTTAACTGCCTTGCCTTCTGGTTCTGAGGTCTCTTTAAAATTTCTTTTATTATTGTATAGTGTTAACGCCATCAGGATGCTTTTTTATGACCACTTTTTTGCAGGCTTGCCTTAAGCTGCGACATTAAATCCTTTGCCGTTGAGTGCACCACTTTTAAATGCGGCGTTGCCGGCTTTTTGCCTTTGGCTTTTGCGGTTATCAGCTTCATCAACTCACCTGAATAAGTGTCCTTGTATTTTGAGATATCAAATTCGCCGGTTAGCTGATTTATCAGTTCTATCGCCATTTTCAACTCTGCGGGTTTATTTTGCGAAGACGGAATATTAAGGTCTTCAGTGCTTCTTATTTCCTGTTGAAACCTTATTTTATTGGCCACTAAAACATCGCCGTATGGCCTTAAAATGCAAAGGTTTTCTCTTGTGCGTAAAACAAAATTACCCAGGGCGACTTTTTTTGTTTTTGTTAATGCATCCCTTAAAAGCGCATAGGCCTTAACGCCGGATTTCTCCGGCTCAAGGTAATATGGCACATCATAATAAATGCTGTCAATTTCTGCTTCATCGGTAAATTCTGCTATCTCTATAATTTTACTCTTTTCAGGGCTCGCTTTTTTAAAATCTTCATCAGTAAGCACTACGTACTTATCATCCACTTTATAACCACGCACAATGTTTTCCCAGGCTACTTCTTTACCTGTGTTTTCATTTACCCGTTTAAAGCGTATGTTGCTGTGGTCTTTTTTATCCAGCATGTCAAGGTCCAGTTCGCTGCCCTGCACGGCGCTGTATAATTTTACCGGGATATTTACCAACCCAAACCCAATGACCCCCGTCCATATCGCTCTCATATATTTTTTGTTTAATTAAAATTGCGTAAACTTTATGCCAAAGTGTAAACGTTTTGCAAACACTACCTGTTATTGTTATGGTGGCAGGAAAATTGACTCACTAAATTTAAAAAATTATGAAACACCGCATAATATATTTTGTTGTACTGGTTGCTGCAATAGGTGCTTTATTTGCGCCTGGCACAAACAGCTTCTCGCAAAAAGAAGTTTTCCCCGTTGAGTCAAATATTTCGGGAACATGGAAGTTAATGCCGGTGCTTGCTTCAGATACGGCATCGGGCAAGCTGGCTATATTGCAGTTTAATACATCAGCCAATAGTTTTATAGGTAACACCGGTTGTAATTCTATAAGCGGGAAGTTTAACATGAGCGGTAATATGCTTTCTTTCAGTGAACAGGAGATTACCACAAAAAATGTATGCCCCGGTTACAACGAGGAGGCCTTTGTAGCCAACCTGTTAAAAGTAAACCATTTTAAAATTGAAAACGGCGTGCTTGAATTAATGGTTGACCAAACTGTACTCTCAAAATGGGTTAGAAAAGAACCCCTGAACGCTATTAAGGCGATTTAGTTTTAGCCGCATACCTATGTATTGTGTACATATATTTTAAAACACCTAAATTTTTTGTTATGCAAAATTTAGCAGGAAAAAATGTGGCCATTTTAACTGAAAATGGTTTTGAAGAAGTTGAACTGACCAGCCCGAAAAAAGCGCTGGAAGACGCAGGGGCAAAGGTAGATATTGTTTCTCCGCAGCAAGAAAAGGTAAGAGCCTGGAATACGGATAACTGGTCAATTGAATTGCCCGTGGATGTTGTACTGAACCAGGCTGACCCTGAAAATTATGATGCTATTATGGTTCCTGGCGGGGTTATAAACCCGGACAAGATGAGGCGGAATAGTGCATGTGTGGATTTCGTGCAACATTTCCTTGAAAATGGGAAACCGGTAGCAGCAATTTGCCATGGCCCGCAACTGTTAATTGAAACAGATTTGTTAAAAGGGCGAAAAATGACATCTTTCCCGTCTATTAAAACAGACCTTGAAAATGCCGGGGCTACATGGTACGACAGGGAAGTGGTTGTTGATAATGGATTGATTACCAGCAGAAGTCCAAAAGATTTGGAAGCCTTTAACCGGAAAATGATTGAAGAAATTAAGGAGGGCGTGCATGAACACGCGTAAATAACCGCAAATTAAATAAAGGGCCGCTTCAAAAGCGGCTTTTATTATGCAAATATGGTAAGCTTTTTTCTTTCTGTAGAGATAGAAAAGTGATAAAGGTTATGAAAAAGAAAGTATTAATTATAGATGATGAGCAGGACTTTGGGCTATTGCTTAAAGGGTTTTTCAGCAGGAAAAAATACGACGTTCAACTGGCTTATACCATTGAAGATGGTATGAAAGCGTTAAATGAAAATGTGCCCGATTATATTTTTCTCGATAATAACCTGCCCGATGGCCTGGGATGGGGGGAAGTGGACTACATAATGAATAATTACCCTAAAGTGCAGCTTAACCTTATAAGCGCTTATAATAAACCGGGGAAAAAAAGCGGCCCTTTTAAAATATTGGAGAAACCATTAAGCCTTGATGATTTAAACCGGATGTTTGATTAACCAGGCGGCTGCTAAAGTTAGCTACCCTGCCTGCAACATATTAATAAGTTTAAGCCCGTTATTTATAGCGTACCCATAATAGTCGTTATTAAAAAAGGCCCAAATAATGTGTCCTGCCTTATGCCATTTTTTGAAACGGCCTGCAAAATCCGCTAACATACTGTCACTATAAGAAGACGCGTATAATTCCTTTGGCCCGTGAAACCTTACATAAATGTTTTTGGCTGTTACCACTTCTGCATACGGAAAGCCTTTACCTGACTGCGCTACTACAAAAGCAATATCATAGTCACCCATTAGCTTTAAGCTGTCTTTTTGCAACCATGACTCATGGCGGGCTTCAAGTGCAAAACTGTAATCATTATATTTCGAGTGTAAAATTTTATAGAACTCCTGTGCCAACCCACTATCAAATTTCAGTGAGGGTGGCAATTGCACAAGTACCGGCCCCATTTTATCCTTCATCGGGCTAAAAACACTAAAAAATCGCTCTAATGGCTCTTCGGCGTCTTTTAGTCTTTTAATATGGGTAAGATACCGGCTTATTTTGGGGCAGAATTTAAAATCTGCAGGTACTTTATTTACCCATCCTGTTACTGTCTTCTTTAACGGCAAATGGTAAAAGCTGGAATTTATCTCTGTTATTTTAAAGGTGTTGGAAAAGAAGGTTAGCCATTCTGTTGATTTTAGTTCAGGTGGATAAAATAAACCTTTCCAGTCTTTATAACTCCATCCTGATGTGCCGATATAAATATTTTTTAGCATCTTACTGTGTAGAAAGATATGCTAAATCAAATGCTGTGCTAATGACCTCGTTAATCAGGCGGGTTTAAACGAAATAGTAAAAATTGAGCCTTCACCAATTTTGGATTTTACATCAATTAAGGCTTTATGTGATTGGAGAATATTCAGGGTGCCTGCCAGCCCAAGGCCAAGCCCGTTGCGTTTTGACGTAAAATAGGGCTCAAATAACCTGGCAAGATTTTCCTCGTTAATTCCTGTGCCGTTATCAGCAATTATTACTTTATGGTAACCGTTATCTGCAACCGCCTTTAAAACAAGTTTGCCGGTTTCTTCCGATACGGCTTCAATGGCGTTGATGATGATATTAAGAAAAGCTATCTTCAGCTTTTCAGTATCGGCTAAAATGTATAATTCTTCGTCATCGTAAAAAATGTCTACGCTGATTTTTTTAAGCGTAATCCTGTCTGAAGCAACTGTTAGGGTATCATCTAATATTTCCCTTAACGATTTTTTGTGCAGCGCCATTTCTGTAGGCCCGGCAGAATTTAATAATTCGCTTATCAACAACGCTATGCGCTTACTGTTACGGTTTACTATGTCCAGGAACATTTTAGTGTCGCCATTAATAGTATCATCCTGGTACAATTGGTCAACCGCGAGATTTATGTTGTTAAGAGGGTTTCTCACTTCATGGGCAAGCGTGCTTACAAGCCTGCCGGCTGCGCGCAATTTTTCAGCCTGCAGGGTAACTTTTTCTGCTTTTTTCAGGTTGGTTATATCATGAATTATCCCCTGGGTATATTTTTCTCCGGTAATATTTGTTTCTGTTGATACGGATAGTATGCAGCTTATTTTTTCATTTGATTTGGTGAGCAGTTCAATTTCCTTATCATCAACCTCCCCCTGCGATAAAATTTCTTTCCTAAGCACCTGGCGGGTTTCTTTATTTGCCAGTAAAGTATACAAACTCATTTTAAGTAATTCATTCCGGTCGTATTCAAGCAACTCGGTGGCAACATGATTAACGTCCCTGAAAACCAGTTCTTCATCTGCGAGAAAAACAATGTCTTTAGACTTTTCAAAAATGCTCCTGAACTTTCTTTCGTTGGCTTTTAACCTCTTTGTTGAGTTAGTGCGTTCAAGGGCGTAGCGTATACACCTTTCCAGTTTTTCTGTATTCAGCTCGGATTTTACAAGGTAATCAATCGCGCCGGCCTGCATTGCTTCCACGTCAATTGCCTGGTTGCCTTTACCGGTAAGCAATATCATGGGTTCCTCGCAGTTATTTTCTAACGCCTCTTTTAAAAGGTCAAGTCCCGTTTTAGCCCCAAGCCTGTAGTCTATAAAATAAATGTCATACTCCCGGCCAATAATCCTGTCAAATGCGTCTTTGTAACGATACGACCAGTCTATAACAAAAGCGCTGCCTTTTATGGTTTTAATATACTCACTGGTGAGGAAGAAATCGTCTTCATCATCATCAACAATCAAAACACGTATCGGCGCTGTCAAATTCATTTTTAGGAAAAAATTTTAGCTGTTTTTTTCAGGCAATATTACCGTAAAAACTGCCCCTTCTCCCGGTTTACTTTCAGCAAATATCTTACCGTGGTGATTTTCAGCAATTTTTCTACATATAGCAAGGCCAATACCTGTGCCGGGATATTCAGACTTACCATTAAGGCGATGGAATACAAGAAAAATCTTCTCAGCATATTCCTGCTCAAAGCCAATGCCATTATCCTGTACTTTTATGGCATAATATTCTGTACCTGGCTGCAGGTGATGTTTTTCCTTTTCTTTCGGCAAAACGATTGTATATGATATTTCTATAACCGGGTTTACCCCCTGTTTTCTAAATTTAACTGCGTTCGAAATAATATTGGCAAAAAGCTGTTTTATTTGGGAGGGAATAACCTCTGCCACAGGCAGCGGTTGTTTTGTTATAGTGGTTTTACTTTCCTCAATCTGCAGTTCAGCTTCGGTTAACACCTCTTCAACCAGTTTATCCAGGCTTGTTTCTTCGAATTCCACTGCCTTTGACGAAAGCCTTGAAAAATTTAGCAGGTCATCAATCAGCAAGCGCATATTTGACGCAGCGGACAGCATACGTTTGATGTATCCCTGCCCTTCATCCCCCAATGCTTCCTCGAATTTTATCCTTATCCGTTCACTGAAAGTTGATATTTTCCTTAATGGCTCCTGCAGGTCGTGTGAGGCAATATAGGCAAATTCGTCAAGGTCTTTGTTTGATCTTTCAAGTTCAATAAGCCTCTTCTCCAGTTGTCTTTCATATTCTTTTATACGGCTTATATCTTTTGTGGCGCCCATTACTTTTACCGGCGATCCACTGCTGTTCCTAATAACTTTTCCGTATGTTTCCAACCATTTCTTTGCGCCATTTTTTGCGGTAATTATTTCTTGGCGCACATAATTATCTTTATTCTGCAGCGCTTCTTCCCAATCTTGCCTGCTCCGGGCAATCTCGGTGTCGGAAAAATGGGAAAAATAAAATTCTTCAGACGGTAGCGGTAAGTAATCACCATTTTGGGTATTATATTCAAACAGGTTATACATACCATTACTCCAGTTTATTTTGCCGCTTCCTAAATCAATTTCCCAGGACCCGCTTTGTAAAAATTGCTCTTTTTCAAGCGTCATCTGTTTGTAATAATATAAATCCCTGTAGGCGTTTATTTGTTCAGTTATATCCCGGGTAGTGCCAATTATTTTTAAAAGCCCGCCATTGGCAGACAATACGGCTTTGCCATTGGTGCATACTGTTTTTTGCTGCCCCGCCTTCGTGGTTAAATTGTAGATATGTTCAAATATGGCTCCGCCTGTTGCGGATTGTTTAACCTTATCTGTGAGAATAGCGATGTCGTCCGGGGAAATAAACTGGAGGTAAAAGTCAATATTCTGCACAGCTTCGCCATGACTGATACCGAGTATTTTATACATACCATCACTCCATTCCATGGTTTGGTTTACCTCGTCCCATGTCCAGGTGCCAAATTCCAGTAACTCTTCGGTTTCGCCGATTAATTGTTTTTTAGCGGTTATTTCTTTTTCAGCCTCAACAGTTGCTGTTATATCTTCAGCTAAAAAAAGAAGTGTTTCCGCTTCTCCTTTGTCATTTCTATTTAATATGCTGCCGGTGGTTTTAAAATATTTCAGGTAGCCATTTTTGTGCTTTATGCGGCTTTTATAACTATGTGATTCACCGTGTTGCAGGCTGTAAAACTTTGTTAGTTCACCAGCGACAAAATTCGAATCTTCATTATAAACCAGGATTGACAGATAGTGGTGCCATGTACTTATTTCCCCCGGACTGTACCCTAAAGTGCGCGTAATTTTTCCGTCCAGGTACCATAAGTGGTTGGTTTCCCTATTGTACACGTATACAATTGAAGGGATAAGTTCATTTATTTTTTCCTGCAATTCAGCGCCTGCTTCTGCATTGCCAAAAAAAATATCAGGCAAGTTTAGGGCTTGGCTTTTTGCTGAATTATTCATGAGAAAATATTAATCAGAAATTTTTTAGTTCCTGGTACTGGTTCATTTTATTGTACAAAGTTTTACGGTCTATCTGTAAAATTTTTGCAGCTTTGCTTTTATTATAATTTGCCTGCCGTAATGCACGCATAATAGTTTCAAACTCTGCGTCAATGCTGGCTTCTTTTAAAGAAGTGCCGTCAACCACTGCTTTTGAATGGTGCAATTTTCTTTCTTCCAGGCTATCACTATTACCATTAGCAGGCTGTTCCGCAAACTGCAATTTGCTGTAGTTGGATATTTCAAATGGCAACACATGAGGCTCAATATAACTTGTCTCCGTCAGCAGGGTAGCCTTTTTTATTACATTCCGCAGTTCGCGCAGGTTACCATACCAAACATAACTTTTAAAAATAGCTTCGGTTTCAGGGGTAAATCCTTTAACGCGCTTATCCAGTTCAGCATTTGTTTGTTGTAAAAAGTGGTGGGCAAAAAGCATTATGTCTTCTTTCCTCTCACGCAGTGGGGGAACGTTTATGTTAAACTCGTTAAACCTGTGATAAAGGTCCTCCCTGAATTTGCCTTTACGTGCTGCCTCCCACAGTTGCTCATTGCTGGCAATAATTATACGCACGTCAAGGTCAATATCCTTTAAGCCGCCAACGCGGCGGCATTTTCTCTCCTGCACAACGCGTAATAAAGACACCTGTACGTCATACGACAGGTTACCTATCTCATCAAGAAATATCGTTCCCCCGTTGGCTATTTCAAAACTCCCGGCTTTTTGGTTTAACGCGCCTGTAAAAGCGCCTTTCTCGTGGCCAAACAATTCACTGCCGGATAGCTCTTTTGATAAAGCGCCGCAATCAATGGCAACAAACGGTTTCCCGGCTCTTTTGCTGCGTTTGTGTATTTCCTGCGCAATGGCTTCTTTACCGCTTCCGCTTTCGCCATATATAATAACGCTGTAATTGGTTGGTGCAACAAGGTTTATTTGTTTTAATATATTGATAAATGCATCGGTATCGCCAAAAATGTACTCGCCGGAATGTATTACAGCGGCTTTCTCACGGCCTGGTTTGGGGCTGTCGTCAGGTATCGCCTGCCTCCCGGCATCTGCTGTCTCTTCACGCTGCAGTGCATGCTGAATGGTGAGCAAAATTTCATCAGGCAAAAGGGGTTTAGTAACATAGTCAAATGCCCCTAATTTAATAGCGTTTACCGAAGTTTTAATATCACTGTAGCCCGTCATTATTATTACAGGTATTGAGGGATTTTTCTCTTTAATTTTCTTCAGCAGTTCAATACCATCCATGTCCTCAAGCCTCAGGTCACACATAACAAGGCCGGTATGGGCGCTTTCCATGTATTCCAGCGCCTTTTTGCCATTGTACATTTCAGTTACCTCGTACCCCTTGCGTGTAAGAAAATGTTTTAACAATAGGCACATGTCTCTGTCATCATCAATTACTAATATTTTTTGCATGCTGTTTAGTTGAATAAAATCTAAAAATCAATAATGGTTTGCATAGCAAGTAAGAATCACAGTACACTAAGCAAATAAAACACCAAACAGTAAAAAGTTGTGGAAATTCCTCTATAAAGCCTGTTATTATACAATATTGGGAATTACTTCAAAAATCAAAATTGGAACTGTAGAATTTCCTTAACCGGTTTGTGGAAAAAATGCCACAGCGTAAAAATATGAGGTAATTTTTAAAAACTTGATAAAGTTTTTATCAAATTTAATAACATTATAAGCAGGGCTTTACCCTTTTGCTGATGCACAAGGAACACCTTGCAGTGGCCGCTTTTAGGATAAGTGGTAACAAAAAGGCTTCAATTTCAATGGTTTTTATGAAGATGTTAATTTTTGGTAAGATTTTTTCTGCAACAAAAGTGTATGGAGAAAAAGAAAGTTCTGATTATTGATGATGAACAGGATTTCGGGATATTACTTAAAGGTTTTTTTGTAAGAAAAAACTATGAGGTATTTCTTTCCTACACCCTGACCGACGGGATGCAAATGCTGGAGACAATAGAACCTGACTTTATTTTTTTGGACAATAACCTGCCCGATGGGTTGGGCTGGAGTAAAACTGAATATATTCTGGAGAAATTCCCTAATGCGCAATTAAACCTGATAAGTGCTTATTACGTACCAAAAACATCTGCTTCTATCTTCCGCATATTGGAAAAGCCCATAAGTATCGCTGAATTAGATAAACTTTTTGTGTAAAATAAAAATCCTTGCTATAATGCTTAAATAGCAAACGGAGAATATTCGCTTCATTATTTATAGCAGCCGGCATTTTTTGCCTCGCATTTGGTTGAGTACTATACCATCAATAATTGGCAGCAGGTTTGCTATGTAAAAGATGATAACGTTTTCCCGAATAAATAACCTTGGAATTACACCAAACGGAAAACCCCTGTTTCAACAACAGGGGTTTTAATTTATCTTCAAAAGCTTTGTTTATACATTTTCGCTAACTGGTGCTTGGCTATTTTGCCGGGTTGTAAGCTGGTTACTCAGCCATTCCAGTAAGTCGTCTTCTACAATTGCGGCTGCATTTTCATCGGGCTGCCATTGACCGGTGCCACTGTCCTGGTTTATAAAAAAGGGCTCCAACCCTTTTTCAGGGTGAAGCAACACCACAAGGTACCTGCCTGTTGTAGCATATTCATCACGTTCTACTATTACTTCGGGGTGAAATGTGGCGTAAAATTTTTTGTTTCCATGGGTATATTGCCTTGTAAATACTTTGTCGGCATAGTTAATCATGACATACAATTTTTTTTGTTATTTAAATACGCTGCCGCAAAGCAGCCGGTAATATTTTAAGCATTCATTATCATGCCAGTTTAAGCAGACCTTCTTTACATAAAACGGCATTTAAGTTGCTTAAAGCAATACCAGTTATAATTATATGATTAGAAGATGGTTATGGCGCATCCTGGTGGCGGGGGCGCTTACAGGTAAAGTTCAGGCGCAGGATACCACTTTCGGGCATCTTTTCTGGCTTTCAATAGACGATGATTGTATAAACCTAAGGGGCAAAGGCACGGATGAAGCCTATACAGCGGGTATAAACCTGGGTATGGTATATAATAAGCGGCACCTGTCAAAATTCTTTATTGACAGGTGGTTACCAAAAACAGGCATTGGTGCCGTTAACACATTTGAGTGGGCCATATCTCAATTGATTTACACTCCAAGCGATATATCCCGCGTTCCGCCAGCCAAAAACGACTACCGGTATGCGGGCGCGTTGGTTGCATCCCATACTTTATACTCGGCCAACCCGGTTAAAAAATTTGGAATACAAACAACGGTAATTGCAGGCGTAATGGGCCCTCCATCTTTTGCAGAGCAAACACAAACCTTTTTTCACCATGTTATTAATTACCGGTTGCCCCGGGGCTGGGATTACCAGTTGCCTTTTGATGTGTTGGTTAACGTTAATGTTACTGCCGAAAAAATGCTGGCAGAGTACAGGAACAGGGCTGAATTAATGGGAGGAGCAAGGTTTGCCGCAGGGAGCATGGAAGACGGCTTAACCATTTACCTGAAAATACGTGCCGGCATTATGAAGCCTTATTTTGATGGATATATTTCAGGCCATTCAAATACACACAGGAAAAAACGCTTGCAGTTATACGCATTTATACAGCCCGGCGCAGAATTGCTGGGGTATTATGCTCTTATACAGGGCGGCTTATTTAATGATAAGCCCAGCTATTACGACGATGGAATTACCCCGCGTGCAGACAGCCGCAAATTAATAGGGCACGTTAATGGTGGCCTCACTTTGGCAGGCCGTAAATTTGCAATTGCTGTAACAGAAAAAATAGCTACGTCTTTACTTAAGAATGTGCGTGCGCATTCAGTGGGTAACATAAGCATATTTTTTGCCTGGTGAGCACATGCGTGCTAACAACTATTGCTGTAATTACCCGGCCTTCTTCAATATAGTGCTTAAAATTTTCCACATCCTGCTTTACAATTTCAATAAAAGGGGTTTTAAACAAACTTGCAATGGCAGTACCAATATAACCTGCAGGGGGTGGTAAGTTATCATTATATCTACCTGTGTTGTATTATCACCCCAGTCTTCAAAAACCACCTTTCCCGCAGTTTCTATCATTGAGCCCGGCAGCCGGTTAAAAATAATTGGGCTACTTTTATGCAATATTTTCAAAGTTTTCATCTTACATCCAAAGCTGCTGTATGAAAAGTTTTTTTTGTTGCCTTTTGATGACAACTTTATTCGGCCCCGCGGTTTTCAGTCAAAACAGTTCAGTAAACACGGTTGATAGCCTTGCAGGAGAATTTGTAAAAAGTATTCGTAATAATGACAGGGAAAAAGTAATACTTCAAACTGACAGGAATGTATATATAGCGGGTGAAAAAATATGGTATAAAGCATTTTTATTACATGCTTTAAATAACAGGATAGATACAATGAGTAAAAACCTGTTTGTTGATTTGGTTGACGATGATGATAAGGTTATAAATCAACAGGTATTAAATACCTTAAACCTGCGTACGGATGGCGCCATACAGCTCAATGACTCATTACCTACTGGTTACTACTGGCTTCGCGGTTATACGGAAAATATCCTTCGTACGGATTCAAATGCTATTAATGTCCGGCTGCTGTATATAAAAAATGTAAATAATACCAATGTGCTGGATATTTCGGGCCGGCAGCAAGGAAGGGCTGGCTCACTGCAATCGGTCATACATTTTTATCCTGAAGGAGGCTCAAGCATTACGGGCATTAATTCAACCGGCGCCCTGCAGGTTAGCGACGCTGCAGGCAACCCCGTTACCGTGCAGGGAACAGTAAAGGATGATCATGACTCATTAATTATAAACTTTATAACCAATAAGTTTGGCCTGGCAAGAATAAGTTTTTACCCTGTTTGGTTTAAAAAATACTTCGCAGTTATGAATATTAACGGTAAAGCGATAAAGTATCCTTTGCCGGGCTGGAACCCGTTTGCTGCGCAAATTTCCGTTACCAGCCAGTCTGCTGAATATATACAGGCAGATGTTGCGCTTGAAGACTCCATTTACAGCCGGAAGTTTACCACGTATGTGCTGGGTGTTAGCAGGGATAGCGTGTGTTTTGCAGGCGTAGGTAAAGGCATGTACCGCGTAAATATACCTGTAGCCAATTTTCCGGGAGGAATTGCAACCTTGCTTTTATTTGATGCGAACAGCCACTTGCTGAGCGAGCGAAAAGTTTTTATTAATAAAGATAATTACAGCATACAGGTTGTACCCGGCAAAACAAATTACACAGCGAGAGAAAAAGCGCATGTTGATATTGATGTAACCGACGCTGACGGCAAGCCAATGGTAGCTGCATTAAGCATAGCAGTGCAGGATAACAGGCTGATGCAGATGAGTGACGACATAAATCCCGGAACAATACCGCCAGTTGCACAATATGAAATGGGCGATTGGTTGAAATTAAATAAAAATAATATCTCTGCCGACGATATAGATTTAATAATGCTTGCGCAAAAACCGGAGTTTAATAACTGGCAGGCCGGTAATGAAACAGGGAAGAGAGTAGCAGACAACACAGAACTGTTGCGTAACCTGGAAGGCACCGTAGTAAATCATAAACAACAGCCATTAAAACAAAAGGTTGTAACAGCTATATCGCTAACCGGGCTTAACCCGTACATAGGTCTTGACACAACCAACTATATGGGGGCATTTCAATTACCATTGCCAATGAACCGGGATAGTTTACTGCTTAAGGTAGAGGTTAAGAATAGGCGGGACAGGAATGAGGATGATGATATTGTTATAAATAAATTTCGCTTCCCTCATTTTGCTACGCCGGTTTCGCTTAAGCGGGTTTATGCTGCGAAAAAGGAAGGCTTCGCAAGGCAAATAACCAGGTATCACCTTGATACCGTTTTTATTGGCGTTGGCAAAGAGTGGCTGAAACCCGTTATTGTTAAGGCTTACGTAAAACCGAAGATTTTGACACAGTATGACGAATCGAAACGTGTAAGTTCATTCTCTTATGTCCTCAACCAGGAAAAATTAAGACAATATGGCGCCGGTAGTATCGGCAATGCCCTTTTAATGATACCCGGTATAACATATAAACAGGGGCAATTAGTGTTGTTTGGCGGCCAGGGCTGGATGGATTCAACCAGCAAATCTGAACCGCTGCTGGTAATTGATGGTATCCGCATGTCAAAAAGCGCGGTTGAAGCAGGCGGCACCAGCATGCTTCTTGAGCAAAGTCCGGTAATGAGTTATTTAAATGCATTCAGTTACCAGGATATTGATTTTATTGAAGTTTTAAGAGGCCCCGAGGCATCTATATACGGGGTGGAAGGAGGTAATGGGGTAATCCTCGTAAATACTAAAACACATCATGTTGACGAAAGCATTCCGGCAGCATCAAAAATTGTCCAGCCCGTAACGTATAACACGGCGCCAAAATTCATCATGCCGGATTACTTATTAAGACAGGTAAGAAATAGTAAAAGCCCGGACCCCCGTACAACTATTTACTGGAATGGCAGTGTGCTTACGGGCACAAACGGCAAAGCTTCCGTTGATTTCTTCACTGCTGATGACGCAACCACCTATTCCGTTATTGTTTCCGGCCTTACAGGCAACGGTGAATATATCTGCAAAAGAGTTATTTTAAACCGGAAATAAAGTTGCATGAAAACCTTGATTATTTCTTTAATGCTAACCTGCTTAATCACCGGCAACTCAATGGGGCAAAATGCACTATTTAATGTTGCTGATTCGCTGGCCGGGTATTTCGTAAAAAGCATTCACGATAACGACAGGGAAAAAGTAATACTTCAAACCGACCGGAAAATATATGCTGCAGGAGAAAAAATATGGTTTAAGGCTTTTTTGCTTCATGCAATTGACAACAGGCTGGATACAGCGAGCAAAAATCTTTTTGTTGACCTGGTGAATGACAGTGACAAAGTTATTTCACAATTGGTATTAAACGCGGCTACTTTGCAAACATCGGGTGCAATACAGCTAAATGAATTTTTGAGCACTGGCTATTATTGGCTTCGTTGCTATACGAAGGTGATGTTGCAAAACGATTCGCTTAGTATATGGGTGCAGCCTGTATACATTAAAAATCTTGGTAACAGCAGCACGCAGAATATGGAGGTAGGGGAAGGGGTAAAGCAAACAGCCTTGCCGGGCAGGACGGTCATTAATTTCTTTCCTGAGGGGGGCGCTGTTATATCGGGCATAAATTCAACAGGCGCCCTGCAGGTAAGTGATGATGCGGGTAACCCGTTAATGGTGCAGGGAGTAGTAACTGATGCTGCTGATTCTGTTGTGTCAACTTTTTCTACAAACCGGATGGGCCTCGCAAGGATAAATTTTTTCCCTGTTTGGTTTAAAAAATACTTCGCAGTAATACATTTACCGGGGCAGGATGTAAAATACCCGTTGCCGGGGTGGAACCCATTTGCGGCACAACTGTCTGTAATACACCAGGGTAATGAATATATACAGGCGTATGTAACCCTGGAGGATTCAATTTACAGCCGTAAGTTCAGCACATTTGTATTAGGCATAAGCAGGGACAGCGTATGTTTTGCAGGCATAGGCAGAGGCATGTATCAGGTAGATATACCGGTTGCAAACTTTCCAGGTGGTATTGCCACGCTTTTATTGTTTGATGCAAATGAACACCTGCTGAGCGAAAGAAAAGTGTTTATTAATAAGGATAATTATAAAATAAGTATTTCACCGGATAAACCGGATTATGCGGCGCGGGACAAAGCTCATGTAGCTTTTGCCGTAACTGATGCAGATGGTAAACCGCTGGTAGCGTCGCTTAATGTATCAATACAGGACACGAGGATAATGCAGATGAGTGATGAAATAAAATCTGACACCATTGAGCCGGTCTCCCCTGATCATATAGATGATTGGCTGAAACATAATAAGAACACCTTTTCCGATGCTGATATTGACTTGCTGATGCTTGCACAAAAGCCGTCTTTCAATAAATGGCGATTGCCTCCATTAAGAGAATTTCATGCTGACAGCACCAGCCTGTTGCTTAATCTTGCCGGCAAAGTTGTAAACCGCCGGCTGCAGCCACTCAAACAAAAAATTGTAACCGCAATCTCACTAACAGGTACCAACCCGTACATCGGGTTGGATACTACGAATGACCGTGGCGGCTTCGCGCTGCCTTTGCCGGCCGGCAGAGGAGACCTGCTGTTAAAACTGGAAGTAAAAAACAAACACGATATAAATGAGAGCGACAGTATTGAAATTAATAACTTCGTTTTTCCTCACTTTAAAACTCCCGCGTCCTTAAAGCACATTTTTACCACAGGAAAGCAACTTTTTTTGAAGGGCATGGCTAAATATCATATCGATACTGTATTTGTTGGCGTTGGTAAAGAATGGCTGAAACCGGTTACTGTAAGAGCCGCTACCCGCCCAAAATCAGAAGTTGATTATGACGCGTCGAAAAGGTTGAGTTCATTTTCTTACATCTTGTCCGGCGACAAATTGGGTCATGGCAGTTATGGGGAAATTGCTGCTGCTGTTTTAACAGTGCCAGGTATGGCGCTTAAAGGCGGGAAACTGGTTTTATACGGTGGCAATTCTATGGGAGGGAGTGATGATACAGAACCGGTGGTAATTATTGACGGTGTTATGCTTGATGCTAACGTATTAGGGCAGAGTTTGTACCCACCCGGCAGCGGTGTGTTGAAGTTTCTGAGTACCCTGGATGCGCGTTCTGTAGATTTCATAGAAATTCTGAAAGGGCCTGATGCCGCTATTTACGGCATAAACGGGGGCGCAGGGGTAATTGTTATTAATACAAAAACACGGCCTAAGGAGCTTGTAAGGGATGTATCGCCTTTTAAAATTGTGCAGCCGGTTACATATCATGTTCAGCCCAAATTTGTAATGCCTGACTACATGGTAAAACAGGTAAAAAATAGCAAGTCGCCTGATCCGCGTACCACTATCTACTGGAATAGTGATGTTATTACCGGCCTGGATGGCAAGGCTTCCGTGGATTTTTATACAGCCGATGAAGCAACAACCTACACAGTTACTGTATCGGGCCTCACGGCAAATGGCGAGTATATATATAAAAGAACTATCATAAAGAGGAAATAAACCTTCATGTATTCCTGGGGGAATGATTGTTTATTTTGTTTGGAAAACAACAAAAAACTTATATTTATACCAGTTAATAATAGTTTCATCCCCTTTACCGCTTATGAGACGCTTTGCAATTTGGGGTCTGCCTGCCACCCTGTTGACCTTTATTCACGCATCTGCGCAAAATTTTAATGCATCGAAACTTGATTCGCTTGCCGGCCGGTTTATTACTAAAGTGCGCAGTTTTAACGCGGAAAAAATAATGTTGCAAACAGACCGTAACGTATATGTAGCCGGCGAACAAATATGGTTTAAAGCATGCCTGGTGAATATTATTACTAACAGGTTAGATACTATGAGCAAAAACCTGTTTGTTGACCTGGTTGATAGTGCTGATGTGGCGCTGGATAAGCTGGTGCTTAACGCTGCCGTGTTGCAAACAAGCGGGGTTATAAACATTCCTGATACGGTAAAAACGGGGTATTATTGGTTACGGTGTTACACCGGGAAAATGATAACAGAAGATACTGCCGCCATTTTAATACAGCCTGTGTACATACAAAACCTGGCAAGAACTGACAACGCGGCGAATGTCTTGAAAAACAAAACCCAAAATGCGGCGCCAATTATTAATTATTTCCCCGAAGGCGGTTTTCTTGTTACCAATATCAATTCCGCAGGCGCAATTCAGGTATCTAACAGTTATGGCAATGGCCTGGTTGTAAAAGGAAGTATAGTAAATGAACGCGACTCTTTCGTTACTGAGTTTGTCACTAACAGGTTTGGTCTTGCTAAAGTTAATTTTTACCCGCTGCCCGACGAAAAATATTTTGTTTCCCTTAATACTAAAAACGGTATTGCAAAATATCCTCTCCCTGGCTACAATCCCTATGTTGCGCAATTGGCTGTATCTGGCCAGGATGATGGTAATATACATGCGTATGTCGCATTGGAAGACGCGATTGCCTCCCCGAAGTATACTACTTACCTGGTGGGTATAAGCGGCGATAGTGTATGCTTTACCGGGGTGGGAAAGGGATTGTACAAGCTGGATATCCCTGTTGAGAATTTTCCGGGTGGTGTTGCTACCCTGCTGTTGTTTGATGCACGGCTGCGGTTACTAAGTGAAAGAAGGGTATTTATCAACAAGGATAATTACCAGGTAACCATCAAAAAGAACAAGAAAGATTATGGGGCAAGAGATAATGTGCGACTTGATATTACGCTGAATGATGCGAAGGGTCAGCCATTGATTGCTACTTTAAGCGTGTCGGTACAGGACGACAGGATAATGCAAATGTCTGATGAAATAGCAGCCGGGTCCATCCCTCCCTATGATGCATTTAAGCTGAACGATTGGTTAAAGCGAAATAAAGATAGTTTGTCACCGGCGGATATTGACCTGTTGTTAATGGCGCAAAGGCCGGCATACATAAACTGGCAAAACCTGGAGATGAATACTTTTGCCTATAATGATTCGACAAGCCTGCTGCTTAATTTATGCGGCAAAATAGTGAACCGGAGGAACCTGCCCGTAAAGGACAGGGTGGTAACGGCAGTATCATTTAATCCTGTTAGCCCATACTTCGGAATTGACACAAGCGATGCGGAAGGTGATATTCAAATACCTCTGCCACAGGAAAGCGACAGCCTCACACTTGAAGTAAAGGTCACCAATAAACATGATGAGAGGGTAGACGACAGCCTCGTCATCAATAACTTTACGTTTCCTCCATTAATGACCCCTGTATCTATTAAGAAATATTTTATAAATGGCAATATTTTGCAACCGCGCGGTTTAAACATGCATCATATTGATACAATTTTTACCGGTACAGGCAAGGGCTGGTTAAAGCCTGTTAGAGTTTCTGCCAATGCCAAAAAACAGGCAGATTATGACGAAACAAAACGCATAAGCCCTTTCTCTTATATCATCACTGGCGACAAGTTAGGGCATGGCGCGCCTGATGAAATTTATAATCAACTGCTTTTGATACCCGGGGTATCTGAAATTGGCGGAGTACTTACCATATATGGTATTTCCAGCTTTGGCGGGGCGGCTGAGCCTGTAGCTGTGCTGGATGGCCAGGTGCAAACTGCGAGCGTTCGTGAAGTATTAGCCTCTTTAAGTTTCAGGGACATTGATTTTATTGAGGTGCTCAGGGGGGCTGATGCGGGAACGTTTGGTGTAAGGGCAGGTCATGGTGCCATATCTATTAATACCAGGTCAAAAGCAAGGGAGTTGTCAAGCAATGAAAGGCCGGCTTTTAAAATTATCAGCCCTGTTACATACAGGGCTACGTCCGCATTTAAAATGCCCGACTACGCAAATGCAGACATAAGAAACAGCAAATCTCCCGACCCCCGCACTACTATTTACTGGAATGGCAATGTTATAACAGATGCAAAAGGTAAAGCCTCGGTGGATTTTTATACGGCTGACGATTCTGCAACTTATGTTGTTACAATATCAGGGCTTACCGCAAATGGTGAGTATATTTATAAAAGAATTACATTGAACAGAAAATAATTACAGGCGTTATTTTAGGCAGGTAATAAAAACTATTATGAATCCGGAAAAAAACTGGCAGGAAGTGTTATTGATGAAAGCCTATGATGCATTTAATGCACGGGACATGGAGGGCGTTATTTCTCTTATGAAAGAAAATATAACATGGCCGAACGGCTGGGAAGGTGGCTACGTTTTCGGGCATAATGGCGTAAGGGATTATTGGAAAAGGCAATGGGCGGGATTAAATCCCAAAGTGGTGCCTGTTTCTTTTCGGTTATTGGACGACGGACGTGCCGAAATAATTATTCAGCAAACAGTAAAAGATATGCGGGATAACCTTTTATTCCAAGGCCCGGTAAAACACCTTTACACTTTTGAGGATGGTCTTATTGCTCACATGGAGATTGCAAAAATGTAATGTTATTTTTGAAGTAACACTTTTGCCTTTACCACTACATTTTCCGGGCTAAAACCATATTCTTTCATTACTTCCTCACCAGGCGCGGATTCACCGAATTTAGTTATCCCGATAATATCACCGTCTTCCGTGGTATACTTCAACCAGCCTAACGGTGAGCCAGCCTCTACTGCCAGTCTTTTCCTTAATGCTTTTGGAAATACAGCCTCCTTGTAATCGTCACCCTGTTTTTCAAACAACTCCCAGCTCGGCATACTAACCACCCTTGCTGTAATACCTTCTTTTTCAAGCATTTCTTCTGCTTTCAAAACTAATGATACTTCAGAGCCGGTTGCGATTAATATAATATCTGCCGGCTTGTCTGCACCTGATAAAATGTAAGCGCCTTTTTCAAGCCCGGAGGCTTTTGCATATTTTTCCTGGTCAATCACAGGCAGACCCTGCCTTGTTAATACCAATGCAACAGGTCCGCCTGAATGTTCAAGTGCAACCCGCCATGCCTGGGCTGTTTCGTTGGCATCTGCAGGCCTTATTACAACCAGGTTGGGAATAGATCTTAATGATACAAGTTGTTCAACAGGCTGGTGTGTTGTGCCATCTTCGCCAAGACCGATACTGTCATGGGTATAAATAAAGATTGGCCGTATTTTCATAATGGCCGCAAGGCGTATAGGAGGCCTCATGTATTCTGAAAAAATAAGAAAGGTGGCGCCGTAAGGGCTAAAGCCCTTTGTAACAGCCATGCCATTTAATATAGCGCCCATAGAGTGCTCCCTTATACCAAAATGAAAATTTCTGCCACCTCTTTCCGTCGCGGAAAAAGAAGGATATTTTTCCAGCATGGTATCAGTTGAAGGTGCAAGGTCTGCCGAACCACCTAATAGAAGCGGTAAATTATCCGCAATAGCGTTCAGCACTTTACCGGAGGCTTTGCGCGTGGCCATTTTGTCACCGGTTTTAAAAGCCGGTAAATTTTGCTGCCATCCATCCGGCAATTTGCCGCTGCGCAGCAATTCGTATTCTTTAGCTAACAGTGGGTATTGCTTTTTATATTCGTTATATAATTCTGTCCACTCTTTTTCTAATTGAACGCCTTTTTTTCCCTCCTGCCGGTAATAGTTCAAAACCTTTCCAGGCACCACAAAACTTTCATCCGGGTTAAAACCCAGGTTCTTTTTTACAAGTTTAACTTCCTGTTCTCCCAATGGAGCGCCATGCGCTTCTTTTGTATCTACCTTATTTGGGCTGCCATAAGCAATGTGTGAACGTATTTTTATCAGCGAAGGCTTTTGGGTTTCCTTCTTTGCATTGTCAATGGCCTTTTCCACGGCGGCAATATCATTGGCATCAGGCAATGTTTGTACATGCCATCCATAGGCTTCAAAACGCAAGGCTACATCTTCTTTGCTAAATGTTAAAGAAGTATCACCTTCAATGGTTATGTGGTTATCATCGTACAGGTATATGATATTTCCCAACTGCAGGTTACCGGCAATCGAGGCTGCTTCGGCGCTTATGCCTTCCATCAGGTCTCCGTCGCTGCATATTGCGTAAATATGGTAGTTAAAAATGTCAAAGCCAGGTTTATTATAATGTGCAGCCAGGTATTGCTGGGCAATGGCCATACCTACGCCGTTTGCTAAGCCCTGGCCAAGGGGGCCCGTGGTAACTTCAATTCCTTCCAGCAGCCCGTACTCGGGATGGCCGGCTGTTTTACTGTGCAGTTGCCTGAATTTTTTTATATCGTCAAGTGTTAAGTTGTAGCCTGTTAAAAAAAGGTAGCTGTATTGCAGCATACAGGCATGCCCCGCCGATAATATAAAACGGTCGCGGTTTGGCCATTCGGGATTTTGTGGATTATAATGCATACTTTTTGTCCACAACACGTGGCCAACGGGCGCCAGGGCCATAGGGGTGCCGGGGTGCCCCGAATTAGCTTTTTGTACTGCATCTGCTGATAACACCCGTACTGTATTGATACATAACTGTGTAAGTTCGTCTGTCATTGGTAGCTTTTTTACTTATAATTATAACACTGAAGCGCTATTTAGGTTTAGCTAGTTGCGCAGCAGTATAACTGCACAAATTTTACGCCTAACCATAATAGTTGGTGTTACACATAATAAATGAACTTAATTTTTATGACTTTTTCCAGGCGGCTATATTTCCGCTGGTAAATTTTTTGCCCCTGAATGCAACAGTACCTGTACATTTACACACTGCATCTACTAAAACAGCTATTACTATAATCTGCAATGCAAAAAAGGCTTCGCCCAATCCAGTTAGCTTTTGTTATATTCCTAACCGTATCAGGCGGCCCTTACGGGCTTGAACCGTTGCTTCAGTTTGGCGGCCCGAATGCTTCATTGCTGCTGTTGATGATTACCCCTTTTTTGTGGGATGTACCCTCAATTTTTATGGTGCTTGAACTTAACAGCATGATGCCTGTTACCGGCGGCTATTATCAGTGGGTTAAGCGGGCGTTGGGGCAGCGATGGGCGTTTTACGAAGGATGGTGGACATGGCTGTACACCTTTGTTGACCTTGCCATTTACCCGGTTTGGTTTGTTACGTACTGTGCGTTTTTTTTCCCGTCTATTATGGCATATAAAGTGCCTGTTTGTTTGGCTATTGTGTGGTTTGGAGCGATACTCAATATAATTGGTATTGTGCGGGTTGGTAAAACATCTATGATATTAGGTACCATGGTATTGGTGCCTTTTGTTGCAATGTTTGCAACTTTCTTTTTTCATCACGGGGCAAGCCTCACTTTCCCGGCATTATCTTTTAAAGGGGCAAGCCTGCCGACAACCGGGATGGCGCTGTATTATGTTATGTGGAATTTTTTAGGATGGGACAATGCCACCACCTACGCGGAAGAAGTTGATAAACCAATCAGAAGCTACCTTATCTCCATAGCAATTACGTTTTGCATGGTGTTTGTATTATACGGGTTAACAATATATACTGCACAATCGTCCGGTATTGACTTTAAAGACCTGAGTGAAAATGGGTTACCACGACTTGGAGAACTTATTGGGGGCAAATGGCTGGGCGCAGTTATAGCCTTTGGCGGAATGGCAAGTATGCTTGGCATTTTTTCCGCTGTTTTATTATCAATGTCAAGAGTGCCAAAAGCTATGGCCGATGACAAGCTACTACCGGCTAAATTAAATTCCCTTCATTCACGTTACAATACCCCGCACATATCCATCATCGTATGCGCTGTTATTGTAAGTATTATGGTCAACTTTGATTTTGAGGAATTGGTAATTTTAGATGTTATGGTATATGGCGCCGGTCTGGTGCTGGAAATGATTAGCCTGATTGCGTTGAGAATAAAAGAACCAAATACCTGCAGGCCTTTTAAAATACCCTTAAAAACATGGGGGCTTTGTATAATGGTACTTTCTCCCCTTACTTTGCTTATTATTGCCTTAAGCGGGGCAATTTCAGCCAGCGACAAAACGTTGATAACTGCTGTTTCAGCGGTGGCAGCATTGCTTTCGGCAGAAATTGGTTGGCAAATCATTAAAATTTACTGGAACTATAAAGGGAAAACAAGAGCTTTAACCGACTAGTATTTTGTTTTCCATTCCGACATTTTATGCAAAATTGAATTACTATTATTAATATAAATTTCAGGCATACGAATTGCCTATCATTATTATGGACAAAAACACAGTTTTGTTAAAGAAGATTTACTACGCATTTAATAAACGTGATATGGATGCGGCGCTTGCCATTGTGCACCCCAATGTGGCATGGAGCAATGGCATAAGTGGCGGCTATATTCATGGCCGTGACGGCCTGAGGGAATACTGGCGCAGCCAGTGGCAGGTGGCTAACAGCGATATTGAGCCGGTAAGTATTGCAGCGGACGGGAAAGGCAAAATTGTGGCAAATGTTCGCCATATTGTGAGAGATACCCACGAAAATATTATAGAGGATGAAATGCTGCAGCATACCTACCTGATAGAGGATAACCTTATTAAGCACATGGATGTGGCAAAATTGCCGGTAGCGGTTTAGCGCAGTTTTTTGTTTATTACCTCAAACCTTGTTTATGCTGAAAACATCTGCTTTTTTCGATTCTTTCTGCAAAAACGCAAAGCATAATGCTGTTCTTATTATGGATACCAAGGGTATTATACTCGAGGTAAATAATGCTTTTCTTACGTCATTTGGCTACACGCAGGAGGATGTTTTGCAAAAAAATTTCAGCATACTTTTTACCAATGAAGACAGGAATATGAACAAGCCTGGCCGGGAACTGGAAAGGGCGCTGCTTGAGGGTTCGGGCAGTGACGATAACTACCTGGTGCAAAAGTCGGGCACACCGGTTTGGGTAAATGGTGAATCCATACTGGTTAAAGATGAAGATGATATTTCTTTTATTATTAAGATAATACACAACATTGAAGCGCAAAAGCAGTTGGAGAGATTTCTTTTGCAGTCCAACGACTTTATTGATACAATTTTTGAATCTATTACTGACAGGGGACTTATCGTGTTGGATTCCGGTATTAAAGTGATTAAAGTTAACAGCAAGTTTGCCGAAATGTTTGGCTTAAACAAATTACCGGCAGAAGGGAGCCGTGTAGGTGATTTGGGCCATCCGTTCTGGAACAGCGCAGAAATAAAACAGGTGTTGAGAAATATACTGGTTAAGGATGAGCCCGTTACTAATATGCTGATGAGCTATACATCCGGCAACGCAGGCGAAATAAATATAGCATTGACCTCGCGTATTTTGCATACCACATCCATGGATAAGCGAATACTTTTGGTCGTTAATCCTGTATGAGCTTAAGAATATCTTGCCAGCGGACGTGTAAGGCAGGTAGGGCCACCGCCACCCTTTATACTTATTTCGTCTCCGCGGTAGGTAATCACGCGGTAGCCGGCTTTTTCAAGTGCGGCCTGCGTTTTGGGGTTGCCTTCAACCATTAAACATTCGCCAGGCGCTAATGCCAGTACATTGCAGCCCATTAGTTCAAATTCGTCACCGGGCACTTCAACAAGGGTATATCCCCTGTCAAGCAATTCATTCCTGAACTGAACGGGCATTAAAGGGGAGTAAACAACTGCCAGGTTAGTATTAACGGGGCTGAATACCGACATTAAGTGAAACACATCTGATGGCCCCTTGTAGTGCGGAAGCGGAACAGTAAGAACGGTAACTCCCAATGGCTTCAAAAAGGCTTGCAGTTGTTGCAGACCTGCTGCATTGGTGCGATATGTATAACCGGCGGCCAGCGTACATTCATCAAGCCACGCTACGTCCCCGCCTTCAACTGTGCCGGGTGTTGTTATCTCACCCAAAATGGGAGCGCCATATTTTTCAAAGGCCATTCTTTGTGCGGCAGGCTCATTTTTTCTTGCTTCTTTACCCATGTTACAAAGTATCACGCCTGCGTTTGTTGCTATGGAAGCATCCCGGCAATAAATTGAATCTATATTGACGCTGGGGTCAGCGGGCAGGTATTTAACCTCTATGCCGCGGGATGTAAAAATGTTTTCAAAATTGTTGTACTCTTCAATTGCTTTTTCAAAACCAGGCTTTCTTGTGTAATTGAGAGGCCTCCAGTACTTTTCTGTGTTTGCATCACTCACAAAAGCCTCAGCGGCCTTTTTTATCATTACTGAATGTAGTTTGCCCGTTTCCGAATGAGCGGTAAGTTTCATAATCAAATTTA
The DNA here is from genome assembly GCA_035550215.1 of Chitinophagaceae bacterium. Classification (GTDB taxonomy): domain Bacteria; phylum Bacteroidota; class Bacteroidia; order Chitinophagales; family Chitinophagaceae; genus JABDFW01. Next base: position 335,357 of record DASZPM010000031.1, read on the forward strand.
TTTTTTTCCGGGAATAGTTGAAAGAGGCTTTACGGTGTATCCACTTCTTTTATTGCTGCTCCATCTTTACTTTTCTTGTAAATAATCCAAACATAGAAAGGGACACCGCTCATCAGCAAAATAAAACCCCAGTACACAACGTCCTGCGGTGCGCCAATAATTGACCACAGGGAAAATACAAAAGAGATTGAGGCAAGCGCAATAGCAGCGGGCCATTTGCGTGTTGAAAGCTGCTTTTTCGCGACAGCTATAATAGCATAGGCCGCTGCACAAAACAGGTAGGGCACTAAGGATGTAAGCGTGGAAATAAGCGACAAAAAAGTGTACTGCTTAACCAGGGAATTATTGTAATTCATATACATCAGCACTGATGCGAGTATGCTGCCAATAGCAATACCCATGGCGGGCATCCCATTTTTATTTTCTTTTTTAAACACACCGGGAAAAAGCTTGTCTTTTGCAATGGCATTTGGTATCTGGCCCTGCACTAAAATCCAGCCATTCAGCGCGCCAAATGCAGCCAGCGCCACACCGGCGCCCACAAAATATTTTGCCTTTTCGCCGCCTATTACAGCGGCCGCATCTGCAAGGGGGGTAGCGGAGTTTTGCAGTTGTACAGCAGGTATCATACCCATAACAACAACGGTAACCAGTATATATACAATGGTGGTAATAACTGTACCCAAAATGGTGGCGCGCGGTATGGTTTTTTGCGGGTTAATTACATTGCCTGCAGGTATTGTAGCGCACTCAACACCAAGAAATGCAAAAAATGTTAAGGCACCTGTTGCTGTTATAGCCTGTAAATTACTTGTGCCGCTTATGTTAAATGGTATAAAGTTGCTGAAATGAATAAAAAATATGCCACCCAGCGCAACAAACAAAAGGGGGAGTAATTTTAAAATTGTTAGTATTAGTTGCGTGTTGCCTGTTGCCTTAATGCCAAGCGAGTTAACCCATGTAAGCAGCCATATTGCGCTTAAGCCTGTTGCTATTTCAAGTGGCGGGTTTTGCTGAAGCCCTTTAAAACAGGAGCTTAGCCCTCCTACAAATGACACTGCCAGCGCAGCGTTGGAACACCAAACGGATATCCAATATCCCCACGCGATAACAAAACCGGCAAAATCACCAAAAGCCGCATGGGTATAGGCATAGGGGCCGCCGCTTATACCGGGTAACAGCTTGCTCAGGTTACTAAATACCTTCGCCAGGAAAAAAGCGCCTATTGCTGAAAACAGCCACCCAAACAAGCTAATGCCGCCATAGCCGGCAAGTGCAGCAGGCATTAAAAAAACACCTGCGCCAATCATGTTGCCAATTACAAGCGATGTACTTGTCCATAAGCCGAGTTTGTTTTGGGTGGATTGGCGCATGAAGCTGAGTTAGTAATGTGGCAGTAAGATAAGCTAAAAGAATGAACATGCAGCAATAAACCAACTAAGGCTGAAATGAATCTTGCCGTGGCTTACATCGTGGTATTGATGATTCGCCACCTCCTGTTCACCTTTTCAACCAGTCATCTCGCCTGCACTAATAAAATTATTTGTTCAATTAATTTTAGCATGCTGCGCTATAATTATTACATTAGGCAACCAAAAACTGCCATAATGAACAGGCGCTTGCTAATTAAAAATATTTTGCTGGTTTCCGCAGGGGCAAGTTTATTGCCCGCCTGTATGCAGGATAAAAGCAAATCATCTTTTTTGCTTAAGAATATTACGCTGAATGGTGATGATGAGCAAATGCTTGCGGACCTTACCGCCGCCATCATACCGTCAACGGATGGTGTGCCGGGCGCCGGGGAATTATCATCTCATCTTTTTGTGATGATGATGATTGACGAGTGCACTAAAAAAGAAGACCAGCAAAAATTTACTAACGGCATGTCTTCCTTTGAATCACTTGTGCATAAAAAATATAACACAACTTTTGGTAAATGTTCCCCCGAACAAAAAAAGGCCTTACTCACTGATATTGAACAAAAAAATAATGTACCCGGGGATGTGCAGGATTTTTACAGCATGGTAAAAAGGCTAACTATACAAAGCTTCGTTACATCCCAATATTTTTTAACTAAGGTGCGGGTGTATGAGCTTGTGCCCGGCCGTTACCATGGTTGTGTTCCGGTAAAAACTGCTTAGCTTATGAGTAATAATAATTTTGATGCCATTGTAATTGGCTCAGGCATTAGTGGTGGCTGGGCCGCGAAAGAATTTTGCGAAAAAGGCTTCAAGACACTTGTGCTTGAGCGTGGCCGCAACGTGGTGCATAACAAAGACTATCCCACCACTAACATGATGCCCTGGGAGTTTAAACACCGCGGCCAGGTGCCTGAAGATATACGAGAAAAAAATCCATCAATAAGCAGGTGCTACGCTTTTCGCGAAGACGCCATGCATTTTTTTGTAAAAGACACTGACCACCCTTATGTGCAGGACAAGCCTTTTGACTGGATACGCGGTTACCAGGTAGGTGGTAAGTCAATAATGTGGGCAAGGCAAACACAACGCTGGAGCGACTATGATTATGAAGGGCCGGCGCGTGATGGTTATGCAGTGGACTGGCCAATACGTTATAAAGACATTGCACCGTGGTACAGCTATGTTGAAAAATTTGCAGGTATTTCCGGTAATAAAGATGGGTTGCCCAATTTACCTGATGGCGAGTTTTTACCGCCACTCGATTTAAGTTGTGTTGAAAATTATTTTAAAGATTTTGTAAGCCAGCATTACACTGACAGGCATGTTATATATGCCCGGTGCGCGCATCTTACTGAGCCACAACCTGTACACTTAAAACAGGGTAGGGGAAAGTGCCAGAACAGGACTTTGTGCCAGCGGGGTTGCCCGTTTGGCGGTTATTTTAACAGCAACTCAACTACCATACCGTGGGCTGCAAATACCGGTAATATGACGTTACGCCCTTTCTCAGTGGTGGAGTCTGTTATCTATGATGATAAAAAAGGTAAAGCAACAGGGGTACGCGTTATTGATACAAACACCAAAGAACATATAGAGTTTTTTGCCCCGGTTATTTTTGTAAATGCAGCAGCATTAAACACAAACCTTATTTTACTAAACTCTACTTCATCGCGCTTTCCCGGCGGCCTTGGTAATGACAATGGCCTGTTGGGCAAATACGTTGCTTTTCATAACTACCGGGGGCACATTTCTGCTGTACATCATGGACATCTTGATTCTACCACCGACGGGCGCAGCCCAACCAGCGGTTATATACCGCGTTTCAGGAATGTATTTAAGCAGGAGACGAATTTTTTACGCGGGTACGCTGCAGGTTTTTCTGCAAACCGTTGGAGTGGCATGGGCAAAACAGGTGGCTTTGGGCTTGAATTAAAAGAAAGCCTTATGAAAAAGCCTGAGCTTGGCCCCTGGGGTGTTGGCTCTCACATGATGGGCGAAACCATACCCAAGGAGACAAATTTTGTCAGCCTTGATAAATCGCAGAAAGATGAATGGGGGATGCCGTTGCTGAAAATATCTGTTGACTATGATGACAACGATGAAAAAATGCTAAAGGACTTTTTTGAGCAGATGACAGAGATGTACACAAAGGCTGGTTTTACGGATATAAAGACAAGCGACTCAAAACAGGCACCCGGCCTTGATATTCACGAAATGGGTGGTGTAAGAATGGGGAAAGACCCTAAAACCTCTCTGCTGAATGAGTGGAACCAGTTGCATACCTGTAAAAATGTTTTTGTGACAGACGGGGCGTGTATGACATCTACTTCAACACAAAATCCATCACTTACTTATATGGCCCTTACTGCACGCGCGGTTGACCATGCAGTGAGCGAGATGAAAAAGAACCAGTTATAAAATATCCATTTTCATTTAAATACTGCTGTATGAAGTTTTTATTAACTGCTGCCCTGGCAGCTTTTGCAGGTACTTTGTTCGCACAAAACGCTGTTGGAATATTTCCGGGTAATGCTGATGTTGGCAACCCGAAAATAAAGGGGTCTGCTGCATATAACGAAACAACACAATCATATACGCTGACAGGCGGTGGATACAATATATGGTTTAACAGGGATGAATTTCACTACCTGTATAAAAAAATAGGTGGCGATTTTATTTTAACCGCCAATTTTGAATTCACGGGCAACGATACTGGCAGCAATCATAAAAAAATAGGGTGGATGGTTCGCCCTTCGCTGGATGATGAATCAGCGCAAATTTGCGCAGTGTCTCACAGGGATGGTCTCACTGTACTGCAATGGCGCGTACTTCGTGGCGCCTATATGCGCGACCCCGAGGATGAGATACCCACGCAAAAAAAGCATTTTGAAATTATACAGCTTGAACGCATGGGCAAAAAATTCATCATGCGTGTAGCACGCCCGGGCGAACCTTTACAGGAAGTAGGCAGCCATGAAATGCCGGACATGCCGGATAGCGTGCTGGCCGGTTTATTTATATGCGCGCACGATTCAACAGCCCTGGGGGAAGCGAAAGTATGGAATGTGCGTATTGACAAGCCCGTACCTAATAATTATAGTGAAAGGAATGGTGCGCTGGGTTCGAGACTGGAAATATTGAATGTATTTGACGGTACGCGCAAAGTAATACACGAAGCGCCGGGAAGATTTGAAGCGCCAAACTGGATGCCCGATGGTAAAAAGCTATTGTTTAATGAAGGGGGATCGTTATATACTATTCCAATAGAAGGTGGCGCTACGGAAAAATTGAATACTGGTTCTGCAACAAATTGTAATAACGACCACGGCATATCATTTGACGGAAAGATGCTGGCCATAAGCAGTGGAAGAAAAGGATTGCCCGGTGGTGGCTCAACAGTGTACGTGCTGCCGTTAACCGGCGGCGAACCAAAACTTATTACAGAACAAACACCATCATACTGGCATGGCTGGGCGCCCAATGGTAAGGAAGTTGTGTTTGTGGCACAACGCGGCACTAACATATTTAACCTGTATAAAACAAGCATAAACGGCGGCACCGAAGTTGCATTAACTACTAACACAACGGGGCATGTGGACGGCCCTGAATATTCGCCGGACGGTAAGTATATTTATTACAATGCCAATGTAACGGGCACTATGCAGATATGGCGTATGAAACCGGATGGCAGCGACAGGGAGCAGTTGACTTTTGACGAATACCATAACTGGTTTCCGCATATTTCACCAGACGGTAAATGGATGGTGTTTATATCATTTCCCATTGATATAGACCCCAATGCGCACCCTTCGTACAAGAGAGTGATGCTAAGGCTAATGCCGCTTACTGCGCCGGGTGCACCTAAGGTAATTGCCTACCTGTACGGTGGGCAGGGTACGCTTAACGCCCCCTCATGGTCGCCTGACAGTAAGTTTATTGCTTTTGTAAGTAATTCTGAAAAGCAGTAGCGGCTAACTTTACCGGATGAAATTTAACGATGGTGTTAGCCTCATAAGCAGTCCCGCCCTGCATTCGGCTGTTCCAACCCATTGGGCAGACCTTGGGTGCGGTGCAGGTTTTTTCACTAATGTTCTGTCATCATTACTTGTAAAGGGCAGTACTATTTATGCGATGGATAGCGATGCACCTGGTTTAAAAAAAGTGAAAGTTGCAGAAGGGATTCAATTAAAAACTTTTGCCATAGATTTTGTAAAGGAGGAGTGGCCGTTTAATAAAGTTAATGGCATTATTATGGCCAACGCGTTACATTATGTAAAAGATAAAGGCCCTTTTATTAAAAGATTACGGCAGCATATCCTGGCAGATGGCTTATTACTGGTAGTGGAGTACGACATGGATGCACCTAACCCGTGGGTTCCTTACCCTATAAGCTTTGAAGCACTAAAAAAGTTGTGTACGGAGTATGAGCTATTTTCTCCTAAAAAAACAAATGAAATGCCGTCTGCTTTTGGCAGGGCAAATTTGTATGGGGCGGTAGTACGGATGTAAAAGTTTATACATTCTTTATTGTGTAAGACAGGGTGAGAAGGTATCTTTAACGCACAATATCTCCCTGCAAGCATTTTTATATGAAACACCTTTTTATATACATCTTCTGTTTTATTATAGTTCCGGCTGAAGCTCAAAAAAATGTTCCGGTAATTTTTACCATACACGTAAACGATACCCTTCAGCAAATGCGCAATATAGGCGCTTCTGCCTGTTGGTATGGAGAAGAAGTCGGCAACTGGCCGGAGCCTGACAGGCGGCGAATGGCTGAGTTACTCTTTAGCCGCAAGTTTGATAAATCCGGCAGGCCAAAGGGCATAGGGCTTTCGGCATTCAGGTTTAATATTGGTGCAGGCACCGCTGAGCAAGGCGACAGCAGCGGTATAAGAAACCCTGCGCGGAGGGTGGAATGTTTTTTGTCGCCGGATGGCACGTACCATTGGAATAAACAGCAGGGTTATACATGGTTGTTGCAACAAGCCAAACATTACGGCGTGGAGAACCTTATTGCCTTTGTAAACAGCCCGCCGGTACAGTTTACCAAAAATGGCCTGGGGTATAAAACAGAAAAGGATTATAGCAGTAACCTTAGAGATGACAGGTATACGGACTATGCTGATTTTTTAGCAGAAGTGGCCGCACATTTTGACAAAGAACACCTGCATTTTAACTATATAAGCCCGGTAAATGAGCCGCAATGGGATTGGAGTAATAAGCCTGGCGAAGCTACACAGGAAGGCAGCGCATGGACGAATGCCGAAATATATAAAGTGGTAAAAGCACTGAGTGTTGCATTAAGCACAAAACAGTTAACTACACGCATATTGGTAACAGAAGCCGGTACCCTGGAGTATTTATATAATGCAGGCGGTAAGGCGGGAAAACAGGTACAGGCATTTTTTAACAGCGCCAGCCCAATGTATATAGGTAACTTGCCTAATACAACTCCCTATGTTGAAGGGCATGGCTATTTTACAGAAACAGGAGATACACGTATGACGCAGGTGCGTAACAACCTGCGTGATACACTTGCTGCTTATGGCCACAACCTTGAATTTTGGCAAAGTGAATATTGTATGCTGGGGGATGGGTTTAAGGATGGCACAAAAGGCGGCCGCAGCGCGATGGATTGCGCGCTTTTTTTGGCCAAAGTAATTAACACTGATATTACGGAGGGCAATGCTTCTGCGTGGCATTACTGGAACTCCTTTGAGCCGGGGCCGGCCGATAGCAATACACGCTATTATCTTGTTGCACTCAATCCTAAACGCTCTTCAGATACAGCCCGCCGTTACACCATTACAAAAAATGCCTGGGCGCTGGGGCATTACAGCCTGTTTGTACGCCCCGGTATGTACAGGGTTAAAACAACCCGTAATGACAGTACCAGTAACATAGCCGCCGAACAGCAAATAATGATTTCAGCCTTTACTAACCGGCAATCAGGCGGTGTAGTAGTTAACATGATTAATTACACCACGCATGACACCACTGCGGCTTTAGCGTTGCAGGGCAATAAATTACCTTTGATGCTAACGGGCCGTTATGTTACTACTTATAAAGAGCAGGATAACCTTGCGCCTTATCCTATTAACAGCAGGCCGGTTAATGGTGTGTTTACTGTATCGTTGCCTGCAAGGTCTGTCAGCAGCTTTATATTCAGCCGCGCAAAGTAAGCTGCATTTCTTTCACCTGGTCTGCAAGATTTCTTGCAGCGTGATTTTGTACACAAAATAATTCTTCCCCTAAAACAAATTATGCTGTAGCTTGCCCGTAAAATTATTAGCCACATGAAAAAGATAATTGCACTCTTCCTGCAATGTTTTGTTTTGTATGCGGTTCATGCAAATATTACTTTGCCTTCCGTTATTGGCAGCAACATGGTACTGCAGCAAAAAAGCGATGTAAAAATATGGGGATGGGGTAACCCTTTAGAAAAAGTGTTTGTAACTACATCGTGGGATAATAAGACGGACTCAACCATTGTGCCGCCTGATGCAAGCTGGTATGTTACCGTACAAACACCTGCCGCGGGAGGGCCCTACACTATCACGATTAAAGGAAACAACACCATTCAACTGGATAATGTTTTAATAGGCGAAGTTTGGGTATGCAGCGGTCAGAGCAATATGGAAATGAATTACACCTGGGGCATACCGAAAATGAAAGACGATGTGCCAGCCGCGTATAACAACAATATTCACTTATTTACTGTGGCAAAAGCAGCGTCTGCTTACCCGCAGGATGACTGTAAGGGGCAGTGGGCTGTATGTGACAGCAATACGGTAAAAGAATTTAGTGCCGCTGCCTATTACTTTGGTAAAAAGCTGAATAAAGATTTAAATGTACCTATTGGCTTAATCAGCAGTAATTGGGGCGCAACCGCTGCCGAAGTATGGACGCCGCAAGATATTGTGGAGAGCAATACAACACTGCGCGAGGCTGCTGCTAAAATTCAGCCTAACCCATGGTGCGCCATCAAACCCGGCACGGTATACAACGCAATGATTGCGCCGTTGCTGAATTATACGATTGCCGGTGCAATATGGTACCAGGGTGAAAGTAATACCGGCACAGCGGCAAGTTACCGGCAGTTGTTTACCACTATGATAACATCATGGCGCTCGTTATGGGGCAAAAATTTTCCGTTTTATTATGTGCAGATTGCACCCTTTAAATATGGTAATAAAAATATAGCCGCCCTGCTGCGCGAAGCACAAACACAGTCAATGCAATTAGACAATACCGGAATGGTAGTGATTACCGATATTACTGGTGACACAATGAATATTCACCCGAAAGATAAACCTTCGGTAGGTATGCGCCTTGCCAACTGGGCATTGGCGGAAACATATCATCAGCCCGGTATAATATATAAAAACGCCCTGTATAAAAGTATGGAGGTAAAAAACGGCAAAGCCATTATAAGTTTTGATAACGCCGGCAGCGGCTTATCCGCAGAAGGTAAAAATGTTACCGAAGTGTACGTTGCCGGTGCTGATAAAATATTTTATCCGGCGCAAGCCACTATTGATCATGATAAACTTATTGTATGGAGCCCGCAGGTAAGCAGCCCTGTCGCAGTAAGGTATGCCTTTAGTAATACCGCCATTGGCAACTTAGCGGGACCGGGTGGGTTGCCTGTTAACCCTTTTAGAACAGACGATTGGCCGGTGGATACTTCTGCTAACTAAATAGCGGTGTATAGCTTTGTTGAGGTTAGGAGAATGTTGACGCCAACAATCTCCTAACCTCAACTTATTTTGAAGTTTTATGGAATTGCCTTTAGCCCCCGGTTATAGCTTTGCCCTTCAAATAATCCTTAGAGGCAAGTACAAGCCTTATTTCACCATAACTCACCTCATCACCTAACTGCGTTTTTAAAGGGGTGATAGAACCGCCTTCAAACGAACGTGTTAAAGGTTCTATCAGTAAAATTTTTTCCTTTGACACCAGCTCCTGCACATTTAAAATGCCGAGTTGTACATAGTGTGCCAGGTGGCCTTCAATGGTTGATGTGGAAAAGCCTCTTTCTTTGGCTATCTGTTCAATGCTCTTTCCATCTTTGTGCAGCTTGTATGTTTCTTCTTTGGTGTCTGGCTTACTGGCGCCGGGTGTTTTTTCTTTTCTTTCCCGTTTAGGGTCTTTATTGTTTATTTGAGATGCCAGGTTATGCTCAATGCTATAATCGGTAATAATTTTTAGAAACCTTTTACCATATTTTTCAATTTTTGTCTTTCCAAAGCCGCTTACCTGTTTTAACTCATCTAATGTTTGGGGCAGGTAGCGTGCCATTTCATCCAGTGTTTCGCTCTTGGCAATAATATAAATAGGCGCATCTTCTTCCTGGCAAATAGTATCCCTCAGTTCTTTTAATTTCATGTACAGGGGTAAGTGCGGGTTGCTTGTTTTATAGTAGCTTTTTGTGCCTGCGTATGCGTTTACCTGCAGGGGTTTTACAACAAATTTATTTTTCTGTTCCGCATATACTTCAGCATTAAAGCCGGTTTTACAAACGCTAATGTTGTATATTTTTTGCGAAATAAGCGCATGCAACTGGTTGAGTTCTTCATTGTACTCATTTGCATAAGTTCTGCTGTCGGTTACCGCAGGTGATTGCGGTAATAGTTGCAATATGGCCTGCAACTGTGGTATAAAATAAGCAGATGCTTTTACTATACGATCCTGCAGGGCGGTATGCGTTTCTACAGGCTTATCTTCTGAAAATAACTGTAATAACTGGGCTTCAAACTTTTTAGCTGTTTCATCCAGCGGTGATATTACTGTCTTAACGCTTTGCAGCCATGGCTTTGTTTCAGCGTTGAATGAGGCAGCGTGTGCATCCACAACGTTAATAACTTCTTCCAGTTGCGAGGAGATTTCGGAAATAGTGAAAATCAAACGTATTGTTTTGCGATCATGCAAACCTTTGGATGATGCCAGTTGCGCCGACAAATAATTAGCGGATTGTTTTTGCTGTGTAAACTGTATAATGTGCGGATCGCTTATAATACCTCTCGATGTAATCTGGCTTTTTAAAACAATGCCCTGCATATTGGTGCAACGGCTTAGTGCCACATATACCTGCCCCGGCGCAAATGCGGCGCCTGCGTCAATAATAGCTTTATCAAAGGTTAGGCCCTGGCTTTTGTGAATGGTAATTGCCCAGGCAAGCCTTAAAGGAAATTGTTCAAAAGTACCTACTACTTCATCTTCCACATGCTGCGATGAACTGGTTAGCGTATACCGTATGTTCTCCCACTTCTCCCTGGCAACCTCAATTACGTCGGGCTCATTCTTACATTGCACTTTAACTATATCTGCCCCCAGTTCGGTAATAATACCAATCTTCCCGTTATAGTAGCGCTTATCTTTATCATTCTTAATAAACATTACCTGTGCGCCGGCTTTAAGCTGCAGTGTTTCTTCAGCCGGGTAAGATTTTTCAGAAAAGTCGCCCGTAATAGCTGCCTTATAGTTCACCGCTTTTTCCTGCAGCTTTGCAAGCTCTTCGTTGTTTATGGCGTCAGTTTTATTGTTGTGCGTGCTAAGTGTAATGTAACCATCATTTTTGCCCGGCTGAAAAGACGGCTTATATAGTGTATTTAATTCGTTGAATGATTCTTCATCCATTTCATTATTGCGCACAAGATTCAGCAGGTTAATAAAATGCTCGTCGCTTTGCCGGTATATTTTATTCAGTTCAATATGTACTGGCTCTTGCTGGGCAATTACTTTGCTGTCAAAAAAATAGGGGCTGTTGTAAAATGCAGATAAAATTTGCCACTCGTTATCAGGCACAACGGGCGGTAACTGAAACATGTCGCCAATGTAAAGTACCTGTACTCCCCCGAAGGGTTCAAACTGCCTGTTTCTAAAATGGCGCAGCACAGTGTCAATAGCATCCAGCACATCGCAACGCACCATGCTTATTTCATCAATCACCAGTAATTCCAGTTGCTGAAATACTTTTTTGCGTTCACTGTTAATTTTTAAACGGCCTACCAGTGCATGTTTATCAACAGTGGAATCATCCTTTGAAAACCCTTTTTGGGCAGGCACGAACGGCGTAAACGGCAAATGGAAAAATGAATGAATTGTTACGCCCCCGGCGTTGATGGCCGCTACGCCGGTTGGGGCTACAACTACTGTTTGCTTACCAGTAGTTTGCCTTATATGTTTTAAAAAAGTAGTTTTACCCGTGCCTGCTTTGCCGGTAAGAAAGACAGACCGGTTAGTGTATTGTATAAAGTCTGCCGCCAGTGTAAATAAAGTATTTTTTGCGTCCTGCATCGGTTCTGCCCTTTGTACAAACATACAAAAAATGGCCGGTTTTGGCTAAATATTTTAGTGTAAATAAAATTTTGCCGGGTGCTTAAAGTGGTTGGTGTATTGTACAGGCTATTGCCTTACATTCGCTCTTTCTTTTTCTAATTTATAACTCTCACTGCCATGAAGAAAAAATTTGCCCTGTTATGCCTGCCCGCTTTAGTATTTTGCACCAAAGTATTGGCTGAAGGCAGCCGCGTACATATTATACCTCAGCCTGTAAGTGTAAAGGAGCAGGCGGGTACATTTACCCTGCACAAGGGAGATGCCGTATATGTATTTTCACCGTCTGAAGAGGTAAACAGTGCATTAAAGCTGTTTACTAAACATCTTGCTTCGCTGAATATAAAAGTAGTTACAACAAGCAGTGCATTTTCTCCTTCTTCCAAAAAAATAAGTGTCGCTATAAAAGAAAATGCTGTTATTGGCAGCGAGGGATATGAATTGACTGTGTCTCCTAAAAATATTTCCATTACTGCCAATACCGCTAAGGGCATTTTTTATGGATTGCAAACATTATTGCAGTTACTGCCAACTGATGTGGAGGTAACCACTGCTACGAGTGTTGATGTGCCTTGTGTTGAAATAACAGATTATCCCCGTTTTGGATGGCGTGGTTTAATGCTGGATGTAAGCAGGCATTTTTTTACCAAACAGGAAGTGGAGAAATACATGGATGAAATGGCAGTGTTTAAATTCAATACACTGCACCTGCATTTGAGCGACGACAATGGCTGGCGCATTGAAATAAAAAGCCTGCCTAAATTAACGCAGGTTGGTGCATGGCGTGTTAAGCGTACCGGCAGGTTTGGTTCTTTTAAATCTCCTGAATGGATGGAACCAGCCACAGACGGCGGTTTTTATACGCAGGACGATATTAAGGAGATGCTGCAATACGCTGCAGAACGCGGTATTACTATATTGCCGGAAATTGATGTACCGGCGCATAGTCTTGCCCTTATTGCAGCATACCCCAATTTATCGTGCACGCAAATGCCCTATTTTGTAAACCCGGGCAGCCATTTTTATACGGAGGAAGACAATGTATTGTGCGTGGGCAATGATTCTGTTTATATGATGCTGGATAAAATATTTACTGAACTTGCACAACTTTTTCCGAATCCATACATCCATGTGGGTGGCGACGAGGCTTATAAAGGCTTTTGGGCAAAATGCCCTAAATGTAAAAAGCTTATGGCTGATGAACATTTAAAAGATGTAGATGAATTACAGAGCTATTTTGTAAAGCGTATAGAAAAAATAGTGAACAGCAAAGGCAAGAAATTAATTGGATGGGATGAAATACTGGAAGGTGGTTTAGCGCCAAGCGCCACTGTTATGAGCTGGCGGGGTATGAGTGGTGGTATAGCTGCTGCCAAAATGCACCACCAGGTAGTAATGACGCCCTGGGCAAGCTGCTATATTGACCTTTACCAGGGAGACCCAAATATTGAGCCGGCCACTTATGGTAAGTTGCTATTGAGAACGAGCTATGAATTTGAGCCGGTGCCTGACAGTATTGACGCCTCGCTTATATTAGGCGGCCAGGCAAACCTTTGGAGTGAAAGTGTGCCTAACTTTCGCCATGCAGAATACATGACATGGCCACGGGCGCTTGCCATTTCAGAAGTTTTATGGAGCCCCAAAAGCACGCGCAACTGGGATGGCTTCGTGAGCAGGGTAGAAGACCAGTTTAAACGGTTTGATGCTGAACAGGTAAAATACGCCCCCAGCATGTATGACGCGGTGATAACTTCAAAAATGCAGAAGGGCAAAACAGGAGATGATGAGGATACATTGCTTATTAAGCTTGGTTGCCAAATAAATAATACTGATATTTATTACACTTTTGATGAGACGGATCTCGATAATTTCAGCAACAAATACAGTGGTCAGCCGCTTACTTTTCCGGAAGGCGCAAACGATATTAAAGTAATAACCTACAAAGATGGAAAGCCTCTCGGCAGGCAAATTATGGTAACAAAAAAACAGCTTGAAGAAAGGGTTAACGACAGGCCGGATTGGTAGAGATAAATAGTGATTTTTGTTGTGCTAACAACAAAAATTATCACTCACGGGCAATATTTACGGGTGTGAAAAAGTGAAAGCGGCCTTTCATACATCTGCTATCAAAAAAATGAGCACGGGGTGTTGAATGGTATAGTAACTATTTTTATTAATTCACATAATTCCTCCGTAAAACTATTGCCATGAAAAAGAAATTCACCATCGTTTTTATTATGGTTGCAGCATTGGCGAGTGCCCGTGCACAACAATACCCGCTTGGTATTTTTGACGCGCAGACTGATATAGGCAGTGCAAAACCGGGCCGCATAAGCTACAATGTAAAAAACCAGGAGTACACCATAGAAGGCTCCGGCACCAACATCTGGTCTACTCACGACGACTTTCATTTTTTATATAAAAAAATAAAAGGGGACTTTATTCTTCGTGCGAATGTTGCATTTATTGGCAAAGGCGTGGAAGACCACAGGAAAATTGGCTGGATGGTGCGTTCCTCGCTCGATTCAAATTCGGCGCATGTTAGCGGTGTAGTGCATGGCAACGGGCTTACATCACTTCAATTCAGGAGAAAAAAAGGTGATACCACTGCTGAGATGCGCACCGATATTAACGGCGCGGAAGTGGTGCAGTTAGAAAGAAAAGGAAATACTTACATTATGTCAGTTGCGAAAGCCGGCGATTTGTTTATATCAAAACAAATTGATTTGGATTTGGGGGATGATGTATATGTGGGGCTATTTGTTTGTGCACATAATCCTGCTGTTTTTGAAAAAGCGATATTTAATAATGTGCGCATTGTAAGCCCTGCATGGCCAACGCTTGTGCCATACCATGATTATCTTAGCAGCCAGCTTGAAATACTGGATGTTGCCAGCGGAAACAGCACCATCATCTATCAATCACCGCGTTCTTTGCAGGCGCCTAACTGGATGCCCGGCGGCAAAAAACTTTTATACAATAGTGATGGCCTGCTGTACACATTTAATCTTGCAACGCTTACACCAACAGTATTAAATACCGGAACAGCAGTACACAATAATAATGACCACGTACTTTCTTTTGATGGCAAGATGCTGGCCATAAGTAATCACAGTAACGCAGACAAAGGTGCTTCAATTGGCTACACGGTGCCGATAACAGGCGGCGAGCCAAAACGGATTACCGCCACAGGGCCATCATACATGCATGGTTGGTCTCCTGATGGGAAAAGTATTGTTTTTACCGGGCAGCGCAATAATGAGTTTGATATTTATAAAATAAGCGCTGGTGGTGGAGAAGAAACAAGGTTGACAACGGCGCCGGGGCTTGATGACGGGCCTGAATATTCACCAGATGGCAAGTACATTTATTTTAATTCAGTGCGTAGCGGCACAATGCAGATATGGCGGATGAACCCTGATGGAAGCAACCAGGAGCAATTAACAAATGATGGTATGAATAATTGGTTTCCGCACATATCGCCTGACGGAAAGTGGATTGTATTTATCACATTTGGCAACGAAGTAAGCCCTTCAGATCATCCTTTTTACAAACACGTTTACCTGCGCCTGATGCCTGTAAATGGAGGCACCCCAAAAGTAATTGCTTACTTGTATGGCGGGCAGGGAACAATTAATACACCGTCGTGGGCGCCGGACAGTAAGCGCCTTGCATTTATAAGCAACAGCAACTTGTTATTCCCGCTGTATGCAACGGAAAAAAAGTAAAAGTTTACAAAGACTAAAAAAATTTTATCAGAATTTAAGCGGAGTTTAAGCGAATAAAACATCAATTGTTAAAATAACTATTTATTTTTGTCCCGGTGTTTTTCATAGGTTAGCAACGGCCCAGATAGTCTTATCAGGGCTTTTTTTATGCCCTTTATCTTCTATCTCTCTCATTCCGTAATAATTACGCATTGATTTTCAATTTTATATAATAGTTTCCGTCTTGCCATTTGTGTAATAAATTTCAATGTATAGTGGTTATTGCAGAAATTGTACTACCAATTTTTATAAATTTTTTTTTATATGGCTAAACATTTTACAAACCCGGCAATATATATCATGGCTTTTTTTGCGGTCTCTGTTAGCCTGTATGCATTGTCTTATTACGCTATTGGGCACAATTTTCTTTCATCCAAAGGAAACCTGGTTAACGTAGCGTATTGGCGGCTGGCGTTTTATACTCATGTAACCAGCGGTGCAGTGGCTTTGGGCATTGGATGGTTTCAATTTCTTAAAAAATTCAGGGCGCGTAACATAAGGCGGCATCGCTTTATAGGTAAAATGTATGTTTTGGCTATCGTATTTTTTGCCTCAACATCGGGCATGGTGCTTGCATTCCATGCAGATGAAGGCCTGCCTGCGCAACTTGGGTTTGGATGCCTGTCGTTTGTTTGGTTTTATACAACTCTCCGGGCCTGGTTGGCCATACAAAATGGAGATGTTTTTCAACACAGGGCGTGGATAACCCGCAGTTACGCTTTAACCATGGCTGCAGTTACATTACGCATTTGGTTGCCCCTGGCGTTAACATTTAAACTTTCCTTTCATTATGCTTACCCGGCAATAGCGTGGTTTTGCTGGGTGCCAAACATACTGGTAACAGAATGGTTTATTTTGCCACGCACTGTTAAAAGCGCCGCTTACAGGGAACCGGCAAGGGATGCACTTTTAGAGGCGTAGCTTATTTTACTATAAACGGTTTGGTCATATAACCTTCTGCTGCGCGCTGCCTTCCTATTGCATCATAAACCGCCGGGTCGTCAGGCGCCCATGTTGCAAGGCCATCAACATAACGGTTGTACATACAAAAGGCCGCGGCAATTAATACAGTATCATGAATTTCTTTATCAGTGGCGCCTACCTGTTTTGCAAATTCAATATCAGCAGGTAATACCTTTTTGCCATCCTGCTGCACTTTCGCGGCAATTTTCAGCAATGCTTTCATCTTATCACTAATGTCTGCCGTATCAGGGTTAGTTCTTACCTGTTCAACTAAAACAGGGTTATTGCCTAACTGGTATTGCGCTATTGCACCATGGGTGTTTGCACAATACTTGCAGGTATTTAAGTGAGATGTATAAGTGGCAATCAATTCTCTTTCCCCGGGTGTAAGCGTTGAAGTTGTTTCGTCATGCAGCAACACTTGTACAAGATTATTCATTGGTGCTGCAGTAACAGGGCTGTACATAAACAGGCTTCGTATTCCCGGGTAGCCTTCCGGTAGTGAAATGTGTGGCATAGCAACTATGTTTAATAATCAACTAAAATAATGCAACAAAACAATAGTTGCACTAAAAAACTAAAGACAATACGGCAATATAATATTTTATTTAATGTGTTCTTAAGCTAGTCTTAATTGTGTACGCTTATAGCTGATATTATCTTTGTCCCGGTGTTTTTCATAGGTTAATAAACAGCCCGGGTATTCTTATTCAGGGCTTTTTTTGTACCCGATTGAAGATTTGTTAATGATATATACAGCAGGAAGCAGAGAAGTATGAGCCTTTTTTCACCCTCAGCTATAAACGAAAAATGTCCCCGGTTATGAGGGACATTTTTGTTTTGCTAAGCAGTTTCCCGGCTAATCTTTCCAACTGTTTTTTATTGAAAATTTCAACAGGTAATCGTCGCTCGCGTTAGTATGGCCCGATGATAAAATTTTCACCAGCTTGTTTTTAAGGTCAATAATAAACATGTATTTGTTACCCACATCGCTGGTTACGTTATATACATAGCTGTCGTAATCCGCTTTATATTCTTTGTCTTTTACATAGTAAGATGATTTAATGTCGGCGGTAGTATGCGTAAACATTGTTTCGCTTGCATTTAACGTAAACATTGAGGGATATTCCTCGTTATCGCCGCAATTGTCAAAAGTGCTTTTGGAGTCGTTCCAGTAGCAGGTTTGTTTATAATCTGTGCTTATATGCAGTGTTGACTGTGCATGTATTATACCTGCAGACAATACCATGCAGCACAGTTGAATAAGCTTTTTCATATTTGTTTGTTTGCAATAAAAGTATGCGTGGTATTAAATAATTTTTATACCATCCTGCGGGTATTTTTACTGTTATGTTTATATAAATACCCTGGTAAGCGGGGATATAAATCGTGAGGCAGGCTATATTTGCCAAAAAATAACGGCATGCGGAAAATTAGTTGTTACCTTATTACTGCGTTTATTACTGTTTCTTCACTTGCTCAAACAAAACAACCCGCAAGCGTAAATGCACCGCAAACTATAGCACGGCCCAAACTGGTTGTAGGTATTGTGATTGACCAGATGCGGTGGGATTACCTGTACCGTTATTACAATATATATAAGCCAACCGGTGGCTTTAAGCGCCTGATGAATGACGGCTTTTCGTGTGAGAATACGCTTATACCATATACGCCCACTGTTACGGCGGCAGGGCATACCTGCGTTTATACAGGCTCTGTTCCTGCCATTCATGGTATAACCGGCAACGATTGGTATGATAAGACCCTGCATAAAGCAATGTACTGTACTGACGACAGTACTGTGAACACGGTAGGGAGCACAACTGGCGAGGGCAAAATGAGCCCCCGCAATTTGCTGGCAACAACAATAACGGATGAGTTAAGACTCGCTACCAATTTTTCAAGTAAAGTAATTGGTATTGCGTTAAAAGACCGGGCGTCAATATTGCCTGCGGGGCATGACCCCACTGCGGCTTACTGGTACGACTATAAAAGCGGTGATTTTATTACGAGCACTTATTATAACAGTGACTTGCCTGCCTGGGTAAAAACATTTAATGCCCGCAAAATTGTTGATTCGTTATATGCGCTTAACTGGGATATTAGTTTGCCTGCTGACACTTATGAAAAATACAGTACCGAAGACTACAGTATATATGAAGGAAAGCCTTTTGGAAAGGACAGCGCCGTTTTTCCGTATGATTTGACAAAATATATTGGCAAGGATTACGGTAAAATTGCGTCCACCCCTTACGGTAACACGCTTACGCTGGAGATGGCCGAAGCAGCAGTTACCAACGAAGAACTTGGTAAGGGGGATAATACCGATTTCCTTGCAGTAAGCTTTTCTTCGCCTGATTATATTGGCCATGCGTTTGGCCCAAAC
Organism: Chitinophagaceae bacterium; assembly: GCA_035550215.1. Lineage (GTDB taxonomy): Bacteria > Bacteroidota > Bacteroidia > Chitinophagales > Chitinophagaceae > JABDFW01. The sequence continues at coordinate 354,235 of DASZPM010000031.1, forward strand.
TCGTGGGAGCAACTGGACGACTACGCACGCCTTGACGAAACATTAGGCAAATTGTTAGACTTTTTGGATGCGACTGTTGGTAAAAATCAATACACGGTGTTTTTGACAGCCGACCATGGTGTTGAGCATGTGGCCGGTTTTATGAAAGAGCATGGCCTGCCCGGCGGTTTATTTGAAGAAGGCAATGTTATAAAACAAATGAATGCCATGCTGAAAGATAAATATGGTAAAGACCATATTGTTCGCGGCATATTTAACTACCAGGTGGTGCTGAATAATGAACTGCTTGACACAACGGAATATCTTAACAGGGAGGACATTGTAAACTGGGTGGTAAACTATCTCCAGAAGCAGGAGGCAGTAGCGCGCGCGTTTCCTGTAACACAATTGGCAACAGTGCCCCTTAACAGCAAGCAAAAAGAAATGCTCACCAACGGGTATTATCCGCCCAGGTGCGGAGATATTGAAATAATACTTAAACCAGGTTATTACGATGGCGGAAAGACAGGAACCACGCATGGCGTATGGAACCCGTACGACGCACATATACCCCTGCTGTTTTATGGGTGGGGCATTAAACATGGTAAGCTTAACCGTGAAACTTACATGACCGATATTTCGCCCACTATTGCTGCACTACTGCATATACAAATGCCAAGCGGCAACGTTGGGCATGTGATTGAAGACGTAATGAAGTAAAAATTTTATTAGGCGGATGTTGCTGCAAGAATATGGTTAATGATTTTATCGGCGTGTTCGCGGGAGTTTTCAATAAACAGGCGGTGGGTGTTCATACCCCCGCAAACAACACCCGCAAGGTATAACCCCGGTATATTTGTTTCCATAGTTTCCGGGTGGTAAGTTGGGCAAAGCACTTCGTCATCTGATAATTGTATGCCTAAACTGCGCAGTAATGAGAAGTCAGGCTGGTACCCGGTAAGAGCGATAACAAAATCATTTTCCAGCGTTATCAATCCGTCCGGCGTTTGTACGTCTACTTCTTTTTCGCGGATGGCTGCAACAGTTGAATGATAATATGCTTTTATGCTTCCTTCTTTTATGCGGTTAATAATGTCCGGCCTCACCCAGTATTTCACCCTCGGGCCAATATCTTCACCCCTTATAACCATCGTTACTTCTGCCCCTTTACGCCAGGTTTCCAGCGCTGCATCAACGGCAGAGTTGCTCGCCCCCACCACTATAACTTTTTGAAAAGCGTAATAGTGCGGGTCTTTATAATAGTGGGTAACCTTATGTAATTCCTCTCCTGGCACATTCATTAAAAAAGGAATATCATAAAAACCTGACGCAACAATAATTTTAGAGGCTGCATATACATTTTTTACCGTGGTAACCTTAAAAGAATCATCCTCATTTTTAGTTACGGCGGTTACCTGTTCAAACAGCCGTATGTTCAGTTTAAATATGTCGGCAACTTTGCGGTAATACTCAATCGCCTCGTAACGGTGCGGCTTGGGGTTTACGCTCATAAAAGGCATGCCGCCAATTTCAAGTCGCTCGGCCGTAGAGAAAAAAGTCATGTTAACGGGGTAGTTGTACAAACTGTTTACAAGGCAGCCTTTTTCAATAATAATGTAACTCAATCCTGCCTTTTTTGCCGCAATGCCGCAGGCAAGCCCTATGGGGCCGCCCCCTATAATTAAAACATCATACTTGCTCATGCCTGCAAAGGTATGTAACAGTTACAACAACCACCGGTGGCAGCAGGAATAACAACCTAATTACGCAATGGAAAAATTATTTGGAGGCGGAGTAAAAACCCGGCAGGAAATTAACTATCACAGCCCAGCCGCCCTTCCCTGGCTGAGTGTGACAGTAATTCCCTGCCGGGCTAACTTGCTTTTGTCGCGTTTTAGCCTAGTCCCAGTTAAGTAGGCCATCCCGCTAAAAGCCAAAGCCTCAAACACGCTTGTCCATTCATTGCTGTTATCACCGTAGGGGTCGGCAACAGCACGGGGTATATGCAGGAATATGAACCATAAAAAAATCATTGCTCCAGATAGGGTGCCGGCCAGCTTTATATTACATATTATGCCTACGCCACCTGCCATTAATGCAACGCCGGCAAAATATGTCCAGAACATTGCGCCGGGTATCCAGGCAGGCACAAGTGTTGACACAAATTGTTGGTAAATAAAGTGGTCATACCCAAAAATCACCATCATTATGCCGAAGAAGTAGGGCCCGGCCACGGATATTTTATCAAGCCACCTGTATAAACGGTTTTGCACTTGTTGTTGAGGAAATAGCTCCGAAATAATAAAGGCCCCGCCGCTAAAAGCAAGTGCTTTTAAGGCATTGGTCCATGAACCAAAATGGGCAGGATATAAGGACAAGACTGCGGGTGTATGGAAAAACAATACCGAAATAAGAAAAAAAAGCCCCATTAACAACAGTACCTGTTTAACCATTTTGCCCGTTACCATGCAAGCCGCTGCGGCCACAAACCACAAGTTAAAGAGGTATGCCCAAACAATAGGAGGCCCTAACCAAACCGGCACCACAGGCATTACTACGGGTAGCGGTGCACTGTATATTGCCTGTAGTGCAACCATTCCTGCCAAACAAATGGCGAAAAAAATAACACTTAATTTATGTAATACAGGCATATTTTTCATCATAATCGGTGTCTTGTTAATTAGCACGAACCCGGGTGTGAAACGTGTGTGGGAGAAAGCCAGCCGGTTGATTCTAATAATGTGCCTGATAAGCAGTGCCGCTATTCATCGTTTCACCATGGATATGTCCATTTTCCCGGGTTACATGTTAATTAAGTTTTTCAATCGTCGTAAATTTTTCCAGTCTGTCGGTCATTGAACGGTGTAAAATTGCATAAACAGCCTGCGGAAAGCAAATCACGGCATGTACAAGTTGGTACATATTAAAACATGATGAATACAAGCCTTGTACAAGTTAATTTTGTCAACTTTATTTAAATTGCAGGTATGCTCACCGATGAAATATTACTTGAAAAAGCAAAGAGGCTGGTAGAAAACCATAGTGGCTGGGGTGACAGTGACGACTGGACTAACAGCGATTTTATTGCTTTAAGTGAAAAAATACAGGAACAAACGGGCGTTAGCATAAGCCATGTTACGCTTAAGCGCCTTTGGGGCAAGGTTAAGTATGACAGCCTGCCCAATACTCATACACTGGATACCCTTGTGCAGTTTACAGGCTATGAAAACTGGCGCTCGTTCAAGCTGAAAAATGGTAATGGCCACAGTTATTTAAACCAGGTGGAAGATAAAGCTGTTGAAACTAAACCAGCAGAAGCGCAACCCGCACTACCCCCCAAAAAATATAATGGGCTAATAAAAAAAGCAGGTATCGCCGCGGCTGTAATAGCGCTGCCATGCATTTTATTTTTTATACCGGCTAACCATGACAAAATTATACCGGCCCAATACAGCTTTAGCAGTAAAACCGTTGTTGCGCAGGGGCTGCCAAATTCAGTAGTGTTTGATTATAATGCAGCAAAATCCCCCTACGATTCGGTTATTATTCAACAGTCTTGGGATAAAAACCTGCAGGTTAAGGTGCCGCGTACCGGCAGCCAGCATACCAGCATTTATTATTACCCGGAGTACTACCACGCAAAATTGATTGTAGGCAATCAAATAGTAAAACAGCACGATTTGCTGATAAAGTCAGACGGGTGGACGCCGATGATAATTCATTCGCCCGCACCGGTGTACTTAGACAGGAAAGAGTGTATTAAGAACGGGATACTTTCCATCAGCGCTGCACAGGTAAAAGCCCATAATATTCCCTTAGAGCCGGATGTGCCCCATGTGCTGATGGCGAATGTGCAGGATTTTGGGGAGATTTATTCAAATGATTTTACCCTTGAAACCTCGCTAAAGGCTGATTATAAGGAAGGCTCCGCCGTTTGCCAGGTAGCACATATTTATATACTCTGCAAGGAAAGCGGCATTTGGATACCCCTAAGCGCCAAAGGGTGTGTATCGCAGCTTGATGTGTTGTTTACCAATTATTATAAATCAGGAAAGCAGCAGGACCTTTCAGGTTTTGGGGTTGATTTCAGCAAGTTTGTAAAAGTGCGTATTGAAAGTAAAAACGGCAAGGCGAATGTTTTTATTAATGATAAACTTGCTTATGCCATACCCGGCCAGGTGGCCAGGACAAAAATTTACGGGGTTGATTTTCAATTTGAAGGAGCGGGGTCAGTGGATTATGTAAGGCTTAACGGCGGTAAGGTGCATTATGATGAGGAGTTTTAAGTAAAGTTTTATGGGATTAGATACTGTTGAATTGGTAGTTGAAATTGAAAAAACCTTTGATATTAGCATTGCAAATGACATTGCAGCAAAGGTGACAACTGTTGCAGATTTTTATAATGTTGTAGAAAAATATGTTGAAGAGGGAAATAATTATACACGAGAGGAAATTGTGCGTGCTGTAAACTCCATTGTTGCAAATTTTACACGCCTGCCTCTTGATGAAATAACGCCCGGAAAACGCATTTGTGAAGACCTTGGGTTGGATTAATAAGATAAACGTTGCAAACCTTCGTACACCATAAATTCCCACGCCTGCATTTCAAAACTTTCGGTTGCCATTAAGGTATATTCCAGCCCGGAGGTTACATTTTTATAAGGGCCTTCCAGTACCTGGTGGCCGATGTTTATGCGAACTTTATCTACCGGCGAAAAGTTGAGCAGCACAAGTACTTTGCTTTTTTCATCGTGGAGTATATAGGCAAATATTTTATCGTCATGGCCGGTAGCGATAATATCCGGCTGTATATCCCCGTGAAGGCAGGTGTTGGCTTTGCGTAACGCCAGCATGTTTTTGTAAAAATTGTGCAATACAACGGTAGGTTTCCAGTCAATAAAATCCTTGTCAAAAAACTTCAGTCGTTTAACGTTGGGCAGTTCCTGCCCGCTGTAAATTAGCGGCATACCCGGCCATGTAAGCGTAAATACCGCGAAGGCCTTTGCCGCGCCCTGGTATTTTTCATATTCAGTGCCGTTCCATGTGTTTTCATCGTGGTTTGAGGTAAAGTATAATTTCCGCGCGCCTTTAGGATATTGAGCATATTTGAATAAAACATCCTTCATTTGTCCTATAGAGGCCATGCCTTTTACCACCTTTTCTGAAACGTGCATCCATTCCCAGGCGTACGTTACATCAAACACTGCGTGGTATTCAATATGGTCACACTCCGCCAGCCAGAACAAAGATTTTAATTCTTCACATTGTTCTTTGGCGTCCAGCCAAAATTCAAGCGGCACAAGGTGCGCCATATCGCACCTGAAGCCGTCAATATTACATTCACTTATCCAAAAGCACATGCTTTCAATCATCTTCTTCCGCATGTCCATTTTGGTATAGTCAAGATGGATAACATCAGCCCAGCCATACTGCTCTGAAAAATTTCCATTTGCATCCCTCACATACCAGTCGGGGTGTTCTGCCACCCATTCGTGGTCGCGCCCCGTATGGTTGGCCACCCAGTCAATAATAACCTTCATGCCCATATTGTGTATGGTAGCAATTAATGCTTTAAAATCATCCATTGTGCCAAACTCCGGGTTAATGGCCGTATAGCTGCTGCAGGCATAATAACTGCCCAGCGTGCCCAGCCTTTTTACCTTGCCAATGGGTGTAACAGGCATAAACCATAAAATGTCAACGCCCATATCTTTCAGGCGGGGTAAATGGGCGGCAAAAGCATTAAAGGTGCCTTCTGTAGTGTACTGGCGAATGTTTACTTCGTATATGTTTCCTGCTTTTTGTTGGTCTGTCACTGGTTTATCGTTATTCATAAAAGTATACAACAAATAAACGCTATTATTGCGTAATAACACATGAGCGGGCATATTTTAAAGCGTAAAATAACCTTGTTGCAGGCCACTGCCATTAACATGACGGAAATGGTGGGCATCGGCCCCTTTGTTGTGTTGAGCGTGGTGGCTGAAATAATGAAAGGCCCTTCATTTTTATACGCCTGGTTAGCGGGCGCATTCCTCGCCTTTATTGATGCAATGGTATGCAGCGAACTTGGCGCTGCTTTTCCACTGGCTGGCGGCAGCTATAATTTTTTAAAGGAAGGTTATGGCCCCAAATGGGGAAGGCTGATGAGTTTTTTGTTTGTTTGGCAAACCATGATTCAAGCGCCGCTGGTGATTGCCTCCGCAGCCATAGGTTTTTCAAAATATTTTGGATACCTCGTGCAGTTAAGTACCCTGCAGGCTAAAATGGTTAGCGGCGGCGTGGTTATGCTTATTGTATTGCTGCTTTACCGAAAGATTGAAACAATAGGCAAAATAAGCATATTGTTGTGGGCATGTGTGCTTGGCACCATTGCATGGGTAATTGGCAGCGGCGTGGTACACGGCAACTTTTTGCAACCTGTTTTGCATGTTAATGAAGGCTTAACCGCAAATACCGGTTTTGCCGCCTTATTGGGGCTTGCAAGTATAAAAACGGTGTACAGCTACCTGGGCTATTACAATGTTTGCCACCTGGGCGGCGAAATAATTAACCCGCATAAAAATATACCCCGCAGTATGTTTATCTCCATTGCAGCCATAGCCCTGTTGTACCTGCTGATGAACATAAGCGTAGCTTCGGTATTACCATACAACACTATTATTAAAAGTGATTTCGTGGTGAGCGAATTTGTACAAACACTGCAGGGCAATACAATGGCCAACGTTGTTACGGTGCTTATTTTAATTGTGGCATTTGCTTCAGTATTCTCCGGTACGCTGGGGTATACAAGGGTGCCATACGCCGCCGCGAAGGACGGCTCTTTTTTTAAAATATTTGCAAGGCTTCACTCAACAAAAGATTTTCCGTATGTGTCGTTAATTGCTTTAGGGGGTATAGCGTTTTTGTTCAGTATAATATTTAATAATATTGCCCAGGTAGTGCATGCCATATTGGCGATGCGTATATTAACGCAGTTTGTGGCACAGGCAGCAGGGCTGGTTTTGCTGCATAAGGAAAAAAGAAAAACTATTTTGCCCTGGAAAATGCCATTATACCCTCTGCCGGTAATTATTGATATTATTATGTGGATTGCATTGTTCTGTTATACCGGCTGGACGATGATAGACTCCGCGGTTATTTTTATTGCCGCGGGTATTGCGATGTTTTTTATTAAGGCTAAAATAAATAACGAGTGGCCATTTAGGAAAGCTTTATATAGTGATATGGCGAATACCGGCACAGAAGAAAATATGTAGCCAATATCATTTTATTTTTGCTTTCATATATAAGTAAAAGTTGCTTTTATGAAACCCTTTCTTACGGCGGAGTGGTGTAACCTTATAATGCTTAATTATGTTGCTGACCCGGGCGTGCTGATAAAATATTTGCCGGCGGGTACCGAGATTGATACATGGAATAACACCTGTTATATAAGCCTTGTGGGTTTTATGTTTCTAAATACCCGTGTTAAAGGGTTACGCGTACCGATGTTTACCAATTTTGAGGAATTTAACCTGCGGTTTTACGTGCGGTTTAAAGACGATGGTATTTGGAAGCGCGGTGTTGTTTTTGTAAAGGAAATAGTGCCGAAACGACTGGTAAGTACGATAGCCAATACGGTTTACGGGGAGCACTATGCCTGCTGCCCGATGAAAAACAGCCTGGTGCGGGATGAAGATACGCTGGCAGTAAAGTATGAGTGGCGCTACAAAAATGAGTGGAATTTTATTGATGTTAAAGCGGGTGGCACAGCAAAACCGTTGCCCGAGAACAGTGAGGCTGAATTTATTACCGAGCATTTTTGGGGATATACCAGGTTAAAAGATAATATAACCTCTGAATATAAGGTGGAACACCCGCGCTGGAATATACACCCGGTATATTCATACGGCATACGCTGTAATACCAGGGACTTGTATGGTGATGATTTTCATGTCTTTCTCCAGGAAGAACCCGTTTCAGTTTTTATGGCTGAAGGCTCGGCAGTTAAAGTGTACCCGCGAAAACTTTGGAAGTTTTAACTTTGCAGTATGGAAAACACGAAAAAGAAAACTGTGGTGCTGGGCGCGACCGATAACCCTTCAAGGTACAGTTACCTGGCTGTTGAACGGTTACACGCGCATAGCCACCCTGTTGTGGCTATCGGCAAAAAAGAAGGGAAGGTTGGCAAGGTGGATGTTATTACAGAACGCCCGCAGGAAGCCGGGGTTGATACTGTTACATTGTACCTTAACCCGCAAAACCAAAAGCAGTATTACGATTATATACTCTCACTTCATCCAAAACGCATCATATTTAATCCCGGCGCAGAGAATGAGGAACTGGAAAAACTGGCGGCGGATAACGGCATAAAACCTTTGGAGGCATGCACGCTGGTATTATTGAGTACAGGGCAGTATTGAATGCTGCCAGGCAACAAACCTGCGGAATTTTATAATTTCCCCGGTTATTGAAAAGTTACGTTAAATGAGCCTGCTGTAATTTCTTTGGTTGATGAGCCGCTACCGGTTACCATAGCTAATTTACCACTAAATGAACCTTGCAACCCGGAAGCATCGATTGAAGTAATTCTTACGTAGGCGTTTGTTGAACTGTTAAAGGGCTTATTGCCATAGCCTTCAGTACCAGATGAAGAGGCGTATATTAACTGAACCTGGAACTTGTCACCGGAGCTATAATAAGAGCCCGCAGTAACGCTCCCTGTTAAACTGGTTACTATTATAGATATGCCGTAATCTCCATTTTCGGTGGAGCCAGTTATGTTTATTCCGTTGATGCCTCCTGCAGTTGTTGCAGTAGCAGAAGCCCCAAGATTAAATGTCTGCGCAGTGCCGTCGACAGTTGCGGTAATGGTGCCGGAAATATGGTGCACAGTGAAACTGGCATTGCCAATAAATAAGCTGAGAATAGTAAGAAGGTAAAGAAGCTTTGTTTTCATAAAGAGGTGTTTAAGGTGAAAGTCATGGACTATTACTCAATTTTATATACCCTTGCTTCGTAAGCACGTAAGGTAATGTCGCTTACTGCCTGTGTTTCTACCGGTCCTGGAAAATTGCATAACATCACAGTCGCATTACCTGCAATGCCGGTATGTACCATCGCATTATCTTTTGTAAAATTCAGCACCACCAGCATTTTTACTCCATCCATTTCACGGGTATAGGCATACACAGAAGGATTGTTCCTGTCAAGTAATGCGTAGCTGCCGTACACCAGCACAAGGTTATCCTTCCTGAGTTTTGTAAGCTTCCTGAAATAGTTAAGGCAACTGTTGCTGTCTGCTTCTTCAGCAGCAGCATTGATGGCTGAATAGTTGCTGTTTACTTTTATCCAGGGCGTGCCGGTTGTAAAACCTGCGTTGGCTGAATCGTTCCACTGGAAAGGCGTACGGCCATTATCGCGGCAGCTAAACTGCATTTCCTTCAGCAGTTTTGCCGTATCACCACCTGTATTTTTTGTATGCAGGTATTCGTTGATAGAGGCTTTATCCCTGTAGTCGCTGATAGCACTAAACCTTGCATTTGTCATGCCCAGTTCATCGCCGTTGTAGTAATAAGGGGTGCCTCTCATGGTCATAATAAAAGTGCTGAGCATTTTTGAGGATGCATCCCTGTACGCCGGGCTGTCATTGCCAAAGCGGCTTACGAGCCTTGCCTGGTCATGGTTGGAAAGAAAAATAGACAGCCACCCGTTGCGCGCGAAGGCACTGTCCCACCGGGTGAACACTTCTTTAAAATGAAGCAGGCTGTAGCCGGTTGATTTTGCAATATCAACCCCTTCAAATGCATAGGCCATATTAAGTTCATGGCGGTCTGCATCCACCAGGTTATGCGCGTCTTTAAAACTGTTGCCGGCCCCTTCTGCCACGCTCATTACATCATACTTACTAAAAACTTCTTTATTCATTTCCTGCAGGTAATCATGCAGGTGCGGCCCTATGGCGTAATACTTCATAAAGTCTTTTTCGTACCCCTGCGGAAATGGGGGGAAGGTTGTATCTTTTGCAGCAAACTGGAAGGCATCAAGCCTGAAACCATCAATGCCTTTATCCGCCCAAAACTTCATTATGCTGTATACTTCCTGCCGCAGCTTCGGGTTTTCCCAATTAAGGTCTGGCTGCTTGCGCGAAAAATAGTGCAGGTAGTAAGCATTGGTAACAGAATCATACCGCCATGCATCGTGGTTAATATCAAACAAACTATACCGGGGCGAAGGTTTACCTCTTTCAGCGTTCCACCAATGGTAATAATCGCGGTAAGGATTTGTACGTGAGCTGCGGCTTTGTTTAAACCACTCATGCTCGTCGCTGCTGTGGTTTACCACCAAATCCATTACCAGCTTAATACCCCGGGTGTGCAGCCCCTGCAGCAGCGTATCAAAATCGGCCATCGTGCCAAACTCCTGCATAATGTTCCGGTAGTCGCTTACATCATAACCGTTATCGTCGTTGGGGGAGCTGTATATGGGGTTTAGCCATACCACGTTTACCCCAAGACTTTTTATATAATCAAGTTTAGAAATGATGCCCTTTAAATCGCCAACGCCATCACCGTTGGCATCTTTAAAACTGCGGGGATAAATTTGGTAAACAATAGCTTCTTTCCACCATTTTCGTTCCGGGATAACAGAGCTTTTGGAGGTGCATGATGTAATAACTGTAAGTACCATACAGTAAACGAAGAGCTTTTTCATATCACAGCCGGCAGCACGTATCGCAAATGCCGTAAAACAAATATAGCATTAAATAACACGTGCAAATGGCATTTCATTGGCACGAGACTTCATGACAACTTTCAAAAAATTGTCGTGAAGGCTGCACCGCAAATATCTTTCTTTTCCTTTATGCGGAATTTCTGCCGGCATTAATAATGCCAAATGAGCAGCGCATCGCCAGTTTCTCATACATGGCTTTTACCGGCGGCTGTACCAATTGTTCTTCAAGCGTGCGCACTTTTGAAAGGGCATATTGCTGGATGGTTAACAGGGGAAGTACAATGCGCTCCCGCATAGAGATAGATAGCTGGTCAACAGGGTAAGCCTCCATCAGTTCGGTGCTGTCGCTGAGGCGCAAAACATATTGCAGCGTCAGTTCAAACTCCTCGTACATCATGTGCCATATTTCGCCATACCGCGGATGTTTGGAAAGATAGGCTGTAAGCGGGAAGAAACTTTTCTTCATGCTCATTTCGCAGTTGTCCATCAGCGTCCTGAAAAATAAAGACTCCTTATACAATTTCTTTACCTCATCCCATTTGCCCAGCTCTTCCATTTTCTTTAAGGCAGTACCTACACCATAATAGCCGGTAAGGTTTTGCTTTAGCTGGCTCCAGGCGCCAACATACGGTATTGCCCGCAGGTCTTTTAACGAGAGTTTGGATGAAGCCCCGCGTTTAGCAGGCCTGCTGCCTATATTGGTTTCGCTGTAAAACCGCAACGGGCTTGCATGGGCGAGGTATTCAACAAAGTACGCGTGGTTTTTAAGGTCTGCATAGCTTTTATACCCTTCATCTGCAAGCATCTGCATTAATGCATCTTCTTCTTTGGTGAAAGTTGATTGCTTTGTTGAAAAAAGCTCATTGCTTATGCCAGCATTTATCAGTTGCTCAATATTGTACTGCGCGGCTTCGATGATGCCAAAATTTGAACTGATGGTTTGCCCCTGTATCGTTAACTGAATTTCTTTGTTGGAAATATCCTTACCCATAGAGGCATAAAACTTTTGTGTTTTACCGCCGCCGCGGGCAGGAGGGCCGCCCCGCCCGTCAAAAAAGATAACACTGATGCCATATTGTTTTGATATGGCAGTTAGTTCTTCTTTCGCTTTATAAATGCTCCAGTTGGCCATCAGGTAACCACCATCCTTTGTACCGTCTGAAAAGCCAAGCATGATAGTTTGAACATTATTGCGTTTGGCCAGGTGCGCTTTGTAGTCCGCATTGGTGTATAATGTTTTCATTACACCACCCGCGGCTTTAAGGTCATCTATTGTTTCAAATAAAGGAATAATATCAGCCTTAACCTCGCCTTTTTTCCATCCTCCCAGCAAAAACAAACCGTACACTTCCACCACGTTTAATGCACTGGTGCAATGGCTTATAATATAACGGTTGCAGCCCTGCTCGCCATTTATTTCTTGTATTTTTCTAATGGCGTCAACGGAAAGAATGGTATCTTTTTGCAAATCGTTGCTTAAGGCAGCCGCATCAACCGGCGTTGAAATATTAAAGAGCGCGTTTATTTTTTCTTCGTCTGAAAGCGATGTATAGTTATGCGGCAGCGCCAGTTTTTTTTCGGCGATTGTCTCCAGTGTTTTTTCGTGTATGGAACTGTCCTGCCTTATGTCGAGGCAGGCAAAGTGCAAGCCAAACACCTCCACCTTACTGATAACGTTTTCAACCAGGTGCTGAAACAGGCCATTGTGCTGGGTTATGATGGCATCCCTTACCTCGTTAAGCGTTTGCAGTAAATCTTCCTTGGTTATGCTTACTTTGTTTTCACCATCAAACAGGTTATCATAAATCTTTGCCTCCAGTTCAACTATCCTGTCCTCCACGTTTTTAAAGGTTAGCCTCCTTTTTAACGCGCGCATGTCTTTATAGTAGCATCTTAAAATTCCTTTGCGCAATTCTGCGGCTACTTTCAATGTTATGTCAGCGGTAACAAACGGGTTACCGTCCCTGTCACCGCCGGGCCAAAAGCCCATGCTCATAACGGGGTTCTTGTCTGTATCCAGTTCGGGGTATTCACTTTTAAGCGATGTTATTATTCTGCCCGCGGCGTTATAAAAAATGTATTCCAAAAACCATATAAGGCTCACAGCCTCGTCGTATGGGGTAGGCTTTTGTTTTTTTAGAAAGGGGGTACGCCCCAACTGCTGCAAATAGGTGTTGATGACGGACGGGTTTTCCTGCTCAAGCTCTTTTGACAGGTCATTGATGATGCCCAGCACTTCGCCCGTGTAAAATTGCGTAGGGTGCGCGGTTAATACCAGCCGAACGGAAAAGTTCTTCAATTTTTCAACCAGTTCATCTTTCTTTTGTGCCTGCGCTACTTCATTCTGCAGTTGCTTCAGTGTGCCTTTGCCGTTAATGTCATTTATGCGGGTAAAGGCCGCGTCTTCCAGGGCATCAAACAGCACTACCTGCCTTTCAGTAAACTGCACAAAGCGAAAGAGGATGTCAATAAACTCCTGCTCCTTATGATAAGTAGTGTATTGCTTAAGAAATGATTCAACAATTTCTACTGGGCTTTCGCCTTTGCGGTAACTTTCTTCGCAATGTAACAGGAACATTGACAGCAGCACACCTGTTTTTTCAATCCGGTGAAAGGGGAGCGAGGTAAACAAACTGTTATATAGCTGGAAGCGGATGCCTACCAGGTTCCTGAATTGCTGCAACGCGCTGTTAGAATACGTGTTCATAAACCGTACTGAATAGGTGTTATAAAATTTTATGGCAGGCAATCACAAGGCGCGTGAAGATAGCGAAAATTGGGGAATCAGCAGGTTGCGTTTAACAAACGGCCCTTACATTTAGAGGATTACTATTTTGTTGACGTTTTAATAAAAAATATTTAAAAAGGTACCCATTTTGCGGTTGGTGCCGGCGCATGCGCCAGTAAAGACTAAAAAATCCAAATCAACCTGCGTTAACGAAAAGCGGGATTATTTTACTGAATAACTAACAAAAGCAATATGTTTACTATCGGGGCTCCAGGAAGGCGTATTAATAGTACCGGCACCGCCAAAAAATACGGGAGTAAGGTCTTTTACTTCTTTGGTGGCTAAGTTCATCAGCCGCAGCTTTACGCTTTTGCCAAACGGGTGGTTTTGTTTTTCATCCGTAGTGTAAGCTATATAGGCCATCCATTTATTGTTGGGCGATATGTGCGGAAACCAGTTGGCATTATCATCAAAAGTCATTTGTTCGGGGTCGGCGCCGTCTGTATGCATCCTCCATATTTGCATGTGCTTTGTACGGTACGAATGAAAATAAATGTACTTGCTGTCGGGCGAAAACTCCGGCCCGTCATCTAGGCCTTCGGTTTCTGTCAGGCGTTTTGGCGTGCCGCCGGATGCGGGAATAGTGTACACATCAAGGTTGGCGAAGTTGTCGCCGCCGCAGTAAGCAATTGTTTTGCCATCGGGGCTCCAGCCATGCCAAAATGCAAGGTTGCCATTGGTAAGCTTTTTGGGCTCGCCGCCTTTTGCGGACACTGTATAAATATTGAATTTCCACTCCTGCATGCTGTGCGCGCTTGAATCAAAATCAGTAAGCGCAAAATATTTGCCATCGGCTGAAATACCATGGTCATCCATCAAATGGTTTAATGTGCCTGTATTAACTTCTTTTAGTTTTTTGGTAGCCAGGGTAAGGGTGTACATCTTTCCCCTAAAGTTCATTAGCAGGTAATTATCCGGGTGCCAGTTGGGCGCCTCAAAATCGCCATCGGCAATTAGTACGGTATCAATTTTACCTGTTTCAATATTCAGCGTCTGAACATAGCTGGTGGTGTCTGCTTTTTTCTGCGCCATGCATATAAGTGAGCATTGCAGGCAAATTGTAACCAGTAACACTGGTTTTATATGTTGGGTAAAGTTCATACGGCAATTATTTTGTGTGTTTAGAAAGTGAAAGTAGCGCTTTTTTTATTAATGTCTAAAAAAAAGACAATAAAATTTCCCGGCATCTGTTTTAATACATTAATCTTTGCAGGATGGGCAGCGCAGGCCTGCCGGTTTTTAGAAAATGTACGTGCCATGAACAAATTCGATTCCCAACTATATCTTCCCCACCTGTCTATTGACTGCGTAATATTCGGCTACCGGGACGCGCAGCTTAAAGTGCTGGTATCAAAATTTAAAATAGGCAAGGCGCTTTGGGGCCTGCCCGGCGGTTACATTTTAAAAACGGAAAGCATTGATGCCGCCGCCAAAAGAATTTTAAAAGCCTGTACGGCGCTTGACCATATTTACCTGGAACAGTTCAGGGTATTTGGTGATGAAAAAAGAATTACCGGCAGTAAACATAAAGCCTCTGTTATAGCAGGGCTGCAAAAACTTGACAGCGTGGCTTTTGATGCGGCTGCAACGGACTGGATAACCAGCCGGTTTGTGGGTATTGGTTATTACGCATTGGTGGATATAAATAAGGTAAGCCCCGCACCCGGCCTGCTGGAAGAACGCCTTGAATGGCGGAGCATAACAGACCTGCCCACCTTAACCCACGACCATAACGAAATTGTTGCCTGCGCGCTGGAGGCCCTGCGCCAGAACCTTGACCGCAAACTGATTGGGTTTAACCTGCTGCCCGAAACATTTACTATGAGGGAAGTGCAGGAGTTGTACGAGGCCGTGTATGATAAAGCCTTTGCCCGTAATAACTTTCAGAAAAAGATACTTGACCTGCAGGTGCTGGAAAGGCTTGAAAAAAAATTTACCGGCGCTGCCAATAAAGCGCCGTATTTGTACAGGTTTAAGAAGGGGCTTACCCCTTAACTACGGGGCAAAGCATAGAGACCTGCGCCGGAGTGGGCTAACGAGTGGGTGATTCGATATAATATGCGGGACACAGTCCCGCACCATTAGTAGACACAGGTGGCCCGCCTATGGCGGAACACCTGCGCCAGTAAACAAGTTTACCGGCGCAGCCAATAAAGCCCCGTATTTGTACAGGTTTAAAAAGGGCCTCACCCCTTAACTACAGTGCAAAGTACAGAAACCTGCGCCAAAAACATATTGCCTGGAATGCTTGCTACTACCTTGCCTCCTCTACTTCCAGCACCACGCTTTCCCTGCGGGTATTAACTTCAGGGTTTATACCGGCGGTCATTAAAAAATCACCGGAGTACACATGGCTGCCATCAATATTTGAATGGGTGCCGGGGTAAAGGTTAATTTCTTTTACGGTGTATTTTTTTGCCGGGTCAAGCCCTTTTAATTTTATGGGCAGCATGGTTGATGTTGCTGCGTAACGGTTGTTTACAAGGTAGGTGAAAACGACTGCCCTGCTTTTTTCGGTGTTGGCAAACATTAATGAAGCAACAGGATTATCCCATGGGTTTACCAGCCTGTATAAGTCGCCATGCCAAACCAGCCCGCTGACAGATTTATAGGTTTGCACCGCCTGTTTACTAAAGGCCAAATCCTCCGCGCTTAGTTTATCTACCACAATATCGTAGCCCATTTTGCCCATCATGGCTACATCAGTCCTGAACTTTAAAGGCTGCTTGCCCCAGTCTGTTATATGGTTACAGCTTGCAATGGCAGGGAAGAAATAGGAGTTCTCCCACTGAATAAAAATGCGTTCCAGCGGGTCGGTATTATCGCTTGGCCAGTATTCTGTAAAATACTGCAGCGCGCCGTAATCAACCCGTGCGCCGCCGCCGCTGCACAGCATCATAGGCACTTTGGGGTATTTTGCGCGCAGCCTTTGCAATATGCTGTACAACCCCTTTACGTAATCTACGTACAGGTGTGTTTGCGGTAAGCCCTGCTTTTGCAGGTAGGCGGAGTAAGCGTTGTAAATAACGGCGTTACAATCCCATTTAATAAATGCCAGTGAAGGGTTTTTAATAAACAGGCTGTCAACAATGCTGAATACAAAGTTTTGCACTTCGGGGTTTGAAAGGTCTAACACCAACTGGTTCCTGAAATATTTCTCCGGCCTGTCGGGCTGGCGAATCACCCAATCTTTATGTGTTTCGTATAACTCGCTTTTGGGGTTTACCATTTCGGGCTCCACCCAAATGCCGAATTTTATCCCGGCTGCCCCGGCTTGTTTTACCAGGTATCCAATACCATGCGGCAGCTTTTTTACGTTTTCCTGCCAATCGCCTAAACCCGCGTGGTCGTTATCGCGCGGGTATTTGTTGGCAAACCAGCCATCATCCAGCAAAAACAAATCAACGCCCAAATCTTTAGCGCCTTTAAACAAACCGGTTAGTTTGTTTTCATCAAAATTGAAGTAGGTAGATTCCCAATTGTTCAGCAATGTCAGCCTTGAGCCTTCGCCGTCTACCAGGCGGTATTTTGTTGCCCAGTGGTGCAGGTTGCGGCTTGCTTCGCCCTTGCCGTTCTCTGAATATGTATAGATAAGTGAAGGCGTAATAAATGTTTTGGAAGCGGCCAGCGTATATTCCGACGCATAAGGGTTAATGCCTGCAATAAGGCGCAGGTTATTGTAAGAGTCAACTTCGAAATCAATTTTATAGTTGCCTGTCCATGCAAGGTTTGCCAGTAATACTTTGCCCTCATCCTCGGTAGCATGCCCGTCAAAAGATACCATAAAGCTTGGCGGCCCAAACAAATCTGCCCGCGTGCCCAATTTAGTATCAAGCGATTTTATGCCGTGCGTTAACTCATCTTCTTCAGGCTTCATCTCCTGCGCCCACTCACCGTTATAGTGGGTAAGGTAGAAGCTCTTGTTCCTGAAGTACAGGTTGGCTGAAGCATATTTTTCCATCTTCAATGCCCCGGTGCCGTTATTTTTTATTTCACTCCATTGTTCAACCACATCTTCCTCATAATATGTTTTATAAAAAAGGGTAACCTCAACCGGGTAAGCATCATCTTTCAGCACCACAGTTGTAAGGGTTATGTCCGCATCTATTTTTTTTGTATTTGAGGCCACATATTTTAAATCAAGGGATGTGTTGCCATCCTGCTGGGTAACTTCAAGCGCCGGCTCCACAAGGCTCCATGTACCAGAGGGCGTGTACGCCGAATTATTCTGCCCGCCGTTATCCCTGTATTCACGGCTTATACCGGCATATTCACTTGGGTTATTTAAGCGCTTGCCAAAATAAATAATACCGGTGCGGTTATCGTGGTCAGTTTGCAGCACCAGCGCATTGTGGCGGGTTTCAATGGGGATAGTAACGGGTTGGCAAAAAGTACTAAGCGTAACCGGGAATAAAGCACAAGCGGATAGTAATAATTTTAGCATCGCCGGGAGTTATTAGTTTGTTAGCAGTGTTTCGTTTTGAACAACGAACATACAGCGATGAAGGTATATAAAAAAGCATATTGTTTGCAGTAAGCCTGTTATGGTTTTAGCAGCCTCACTTTAAAAAGCCCCGGATAATGCGGATAGCGCCAAATAAAAAAGTACCGCAACCAAGAAAATACGGGTAACCGCTTCTATGCAAATGCGTAAATGATGTGAATAATATCATCACTCCGCCTGCCAGGCACCAAAACACACCCCTCTCTATATTTTTCTTCCGTGATTTAGCTTTTAATTCCGCGTAATTTTTATCAATATTATCTGCAATAATTTTTGCTGTTTTATTGTCAAGCCCCTGGCGAAGAAGTTCATCCTTTATTTCCTCAAGGGTCTTGCCCTCAACCTTTAGTTTATAAGCATATTTGTAAGCTTCTACAAGATTTTTAAGGTGCTGCTGCATAATATTTTTTTGAAGCCCCGGTAAGAATTCAGGCGTAAAATACCGGCCTGGTTCTTAGTTAAATACGCTTGTTTTTGAACTGAACACTAAAATTATGTTAGTTAAGGGTTTATACAACAGTACAGGCTGCGGAATATAAATTACCTGCAAATTCAGGAGTCGCGGGCTGGTACGGTTAATTGTTACAATTTACGTTTTTTTTTGAATTGTGCAACAAAACTGTATTATTTTTTAAACACGCTTAAGTGCTGCCTTTTGCCGTTTCGGTAAATGCAAGTAATTTCGCATCCGCACAAAATAACAAATCAGTAAGTCAATAACCCCCGGGAGCGGGGAACTGAGTCGCTGCTTATATGCTGACCAATTGATTTAGTGATGATTAACCGCAATAAAAAAATAACTATGGCATACGATGTAATTGTTTTGGGCAGTGGCCCCGGCGGGTACCCTGCGGCTATTCGCGCTTCGCAGCTTGGCTTTAAAGTGGCAATTATTGAAAAGGAAAGCCTTGGCGGTATTTGCCTTAACTGGGGCTGTATTCCTACAAAGGCATTGCTAAAAAGCGCCCAGGTTTATGAATACCTGAAACACAGCAGTGATTATGGTATAACAGCATCTGGCGAGCAGGATTTTGGGGCCGTTATTAAACGCAGCCGCGGTGTAGCAGACAAGATGAGCAAAGGGGTTAATTTTTTGATGCGCAAAAACAAGATTGATGTTATAATGGGCTATGGTACGCTAAAAGCCAAGGGCCAGATTGAAGTTACCGCAGCCGATGGCACCAAACAAACCGTTGAAGCCAAATATATAATAGTGGCTACCGGCGGCCGCAGCCGCGAATTGCCAAACCTGAAACAGGATGGCAAAAAAGTAATAGGCTACCGTGAGGCAATGGTATTGCCAACTCAACCCAAGAGCATGATAATTGTAGGCAGTGGCGCCATAGGGGTGGAGTTTGGATACTTTTATAACAGCCTTGGCACTAAGGTAACCATCGTGGAGTTTTTGCCGCGCGTGGTACCGGTGGAAGACGAAGAGGTGTCAAAAGAGCTGGAGAAGCAGTTTAAAAAGCAGGGGATTGAGATAATGACCAACGCTTCTGTTGAAAGCGTTGATACCAGCGGCGCAGGAGTTAAGGCGCTGGTTAAAAAACAAGATGGCAGCACGGTAACCCTTGAGGCGGACATTGTATTGAGCGCAGTGGGTGTTGTGGCCAACATTGAAAACATTGGCCTTGAATCTGTTGGCGTTAAAACCGACCGTGGCAGGATTACCGTTGATAAATACATGCAAACCAATGTACCGGGCATTTATGCTATTGGCGACTGTACCCCTAACCAGGCACTGGCGCACAAGGCAAGCAAAGAAGGTATTGTTGCTGCTGAGGCCATTGGTTACCTTGAAAAGAAATATGCGCACCAGCCTGAAGCGATTGACTATGCTAACGTACCGGGCTGTACCTATTGCTCCCCCGAGATAGCCAGTGTAGGCTACTCCGAGAAGGCTGCTAAAGAAGCCGGCCTTGATATTAAGGTGGGCAAGTTTCCATTTATAGCAAGCGGTAAGGCAAGCGCGGCAGGGGCCACAGAAGGCTTTGTAAAAGTTATATACGATGCCAAATACGGCGAACTGCTTGGTGTACACATGATTGGCAGCAATGTAACAGAAATGATTGCCGAGGCCGTAGTTGCCCGCAAGCTGGAAACTACCGGTCATGAAATTCTGAATGCCATTCACCCGCACCCAACCATGAGCGAAGCCTTTAAAGAGGCTACCGCTGTTGCGTATGGTGAGGCAACGGATATATAGATAAATCTTAGTCATTAAGTTAAGAAGATAATACGTCATTGTGGAAGGCCCGCAGGTTGAGAAACTTTCGGGCTTTTTTAGTTATATAGGCAAAACAGCTTTTCGTCTCACATTATTTATCCACAATAAAAAAGTCCCGCCAACCGGCAGGACTTATAAGTTTTGGATTTGATTTTGGGATTTTTAATAACGGTTGTAACCGCCGCCACCGCCGCCTTCACCACGGTTACGGTTGTAGCCACCGCCACCGCCGCTGCCGCCGCGGTTGTAACCACCGCCGCCACCGCCGCGATTGTAGCCACCGCCACCACCGCCGCCAAAGCTCTTCTTCTTGTAACCGCCGCCGCCTTCGCCTTCCTGGCGGGGAGCAGATTCATTCACCACAATCTTACGACCGGTGATTTCGGTTTCATTAAGCTGGCTGATAGCAGTACGGGCTGCAGTATCATCACTCATTTCAACAAAACCAAAGCCTTTGCTGCGGTTGTTGTTGAACTTGTCAGTAATAATCTTTGCAGAAACTACTTCTCCGAAAGGTGAAAAAAGGTTGTACAGGTCATCACTGGTCATACTCCAGTTAAGATTCCCAACGTAAATGTTCATGTTCGTTTTAAATTATGTGAGTGTAAAACCCATAGCTAACAGTAACCAAAACCCAAAAACATTTACCTGGAAACGTTCAGGAAAAATGGAAGAACTGCTCAATGGACTTAACGAAGATATAATTATTTATTTATTCGCACATTAAATTTTTAGCGGCTTTTTTAAGGAAAATAATTGTCATTTTTCCACTTAAAACCCGTTGTGTCTCTGCCTTTTACGGGTTTTCATT
This sequence comes from Chitinophagaceae bacterium, assembly GCA_035550215.1. Lineage (GTDB taxonomy): Bacteria > Bacteroidota > Bacteroidia > Chitinophagales > Chitinophagaceae > JABDFW01. The sequence goes on from DASZPM010000031.1 coordinate 375,263, forward strand.
TTTTGTTCCTGTTTTAAAACACTAACCCCCAAAACCTGTTATTTGGTTTGTAATCCCTACTTTTGCGGCTCTAAAAATTTCTTTGTATGGCAAATACCGCAGACATAAGCCGCGGAATGATTTTAAAGCTTGATGGCAGCCTTTACTCAGTGGTTGAGTTTGGCGAAAACAAAACGGCAAGGGCCGCTGCAAAAGTTTGGGCCAAGCTTAAAGGCGTTGACAACAACCGCACCATTGAAAAAACATGGAACAGCGGCGAAACCATTTACCCCGTTCGCGTTGAAAAAAAGGCCTACCAGTATTTATATAAAGACGACAGTGGGTTTAACTTTATGGATAACGAAACCTTTGAACAAATTGCCCTGCCGGAAAGCATGATTGATGCCCCGCAGTTTTTAAAAGAGGGCGGCGAGGTGTTTGTTTCCATCAACACTGAAACCGAACAGGCCATTGGGGCTGAACTGCCTGAAAAAATTACCCTGCAGATAACTTATTGTGAACCGGGCGTTAGGGGCGATACTGCTACCCGCGCTTTAAAACAGGCCACTGTTGAAACCGGCGCTACGGTAAACGTTCCGCTGTTTGTAAACGACGGTGAACTTATTCGCGTTAACACCAAAACCGGTGATTACGTTGAACGCGTAAAAGAGTAACTGCACATATTTCCGCCAAAAACCAATTGCATATACAGGGCCGCCTTCGGTGGCCTTTTTTATGCCTTGTAAACAATTAGCCCGTTTACTTGTTGCTAAACACTGCGTGCAGTATATAGCCGGCTGTTACGCCTTTAAAAAATAACGCCGGCTAACCGAACTAATTTTTTATTTGCAGTGGTATTGCCTACTTTTAATATATCAAAGAACATAAACGGCGGTTTTTTCAAAAAATGGCAAAAAATGCTCGGTTTTACGAAAAAATGGCCTACTTTGCCCCCCTTTTCCGGTAAAAAACGCTAAAATCTCTTAAAACTCCAAAACGTCAATTATGGACTTTAAACAAATACAAGAGTTAATTAAGATTATCAACAAAAGCAACATAGGGGAGTTAAGCATAGAGGAAACCGATTTTAAAATTACCATTAAACAGAAGGAAGAGCATGTGCAAACTATTGTTGCCGCCCCTTCTGCCCCTGTTTATGCACCCGCTCCTGTTGCCCAGCCCTTGCCTGCCGCTCCTGCCGCAGCACCGGCAGCGCCCGCCGCAGCGCCAAAAGCAGATAACCTCGTAACTATTAAAAGCCCCATGATTGGCACATTTTACCGCCGTTCTTCACCCGACAAACCTTCGTTTGTTGAGGTGGGTGATGAAATTACGCCAGGCAAAGTGGTTTGCATAATTGAAGCCATGAAGCTGTTTAACGAAATTGAAGCCGAAATAAGCGGCAAACTGGTTAAAATACTGGTGGATGACGCAAGCCCCGTTGAGTTTGACCAGCCGCTGTTTCTGGTTGAACCGTAATGCCCGTGTCCATCGGCCATAGTCGATAGTCCATAGTAAGTTCAATAACCATGGGCCATGGACTATGAACAATGGACTTTCTCTCATTCCAAAACCGAATCGATGTTCAAAAAAATACTCATAGCCAATCGTGGCGAAATTGCCCTCCGTGTTATACGAACCTGCCGCGAAATGGGCATTAAAACCGTTGCCGTTTACAGTACTGCCGATAAAGACAGCCTGCATGTGCGTTTTGCCGATGAAGCCGTTTGTATTGGCAAGCCCGCCAGCGCCGACAGCTACCTTAACATACCCCATATTATGGCTGCCGCCGAAATTACCAACGCAGATGCCATACACCCGGGTTACGGCTTTTTGGCGGAAAACGCCAGGTTTAGCCAGATTTGCGCCGGCCACGGTATTAAGTTTATAGGCCCCAATGCCGACATGATTAATGCCATGGGCGATAAAATTACCGCCAAGGAAACCATGATTAAGGCAGGCGTGCCCGTAGTGCCCGGCAGCGGCGGCTTACTGGAAAGCGTAGCGCAGGCCAAACACCTGGCGAAAGATGTGGTAGGCTACCCCGTAATACTAAAAGCAACCGCCGGTGGTGGTGGTAAAGGCATGCGCGTGGTATGGCAGGAGAGTGAGCTGGAAAAAGCCTTCAACACAGCCAAAGCCGAAGCGGCAGCCAGCTTTAAAAACGACGGCATCTACATGGAAAAATTTGTAGAAGAGCCCCGCCATATTGAAATACAGGTTGCCGGCGACCAGTATGGCACCGTTAGCCACCTGAGTGAGCGCGACTGCAGCATACAGCGCCGCCACCAAAAGCTGGTGGAAGAAAGCCCCAGCCCTTTTATGACACCCGAACTGCGCGAAAAAATGGGCGCCGCAGCCATTAAAGCAGCCAGCGCCATTAATTACGAAAGCGTGGGTACCATAGAGTTTTTGGTGGATAAGCACCGCAACTTTTACTTTATGGAGATGAACACCCGTATACAGGTAGAACACTGTGTTACGGAGGAAGTCATCAATTTCGACCTTATCAAAGAGCAAATTAAAATAGCGATGGGGGAGAAAATCTCTGGCCAAAACTATATGCCGCAGGGCCACGCCATTGAGTGCCGTATTAACGCGGAAGACCCTTATAACGACTTTCGCCCCAGCCCCGGCCGCATTACCAGCCTTAACACGCCCGGCGGCCACGGCGTACGTGTTGACAGCCACGTGTATGCCGGCTATGTTATACCACCCTATTACGACAGCATGATAGGCAAGCTTATTACCGTAGCCCGCACCCGCGAGGAAGCCATTGATACCATGTACCGCGCCCTTAGCGAGTACGTGATTGAAGGCGTTAAGACCACCATACCGTTTCACCTGCAACTGATGAAGAACGAGGACTTTAGAAAAGGCAACTTTACCACCAAGTTCCTCGAAACCTTTAAGATGCAGTAGCCCTTATCATCCGGCGCATCAAACGCCAGTCAATAATCATAGGTCATTGGTCAATAAGGAAAGCCAATATTTCACATCGCACCATATCCAAAGCCTCTCATAAACAGGGGGCTTTTTTATTGTCCATCTTTCCCGTCATCCCGACGAAGGAGGGATCTGCCTGGCAACAGCACCCTGCCCATCCATGTTACCAATACCCGTTAAGTTCGTTTCTCCGTGCCCTCCGTGTTTCCCATTTTTGCGCCCTTTGTGGTTAACTTCCAAAACCGCCCTGCATCGTCTTGCTGCCCTGAATTTATTTCAGGGTCGTTTCAGCATCTCCAGTGCATTTCCGGGGGAGGAATGCATTTTTTAGTAATTAAATGAAAATCCGCAACAATTTTTGCAAAATTCATCCCGGCTTAACGCACACTGTTTTTTGTCATTCCAAGCACAAAGAAGAATCTGCTCATGACTATACCCACCGCTAACCTTTTGTCGTCACGGTCCCCAAAGTCCCGTTACAAAAAGGGAGGAAAAAGCCTGCCCCAATAGCCGCCAGGGGGATATAGTTGGACGAGAGCTTGCCCTGATGACTATCGGGGGGAGGAATACTAAAAAATGTATTTATTTGATTTTCAAATATTTAAATAAAAAATAGTAAAAATTTTTACATAATTCATCCCGGGTTATATGTACCACTTTGCCTGCCTGCAATATGTCAATGAACTATGGATAAATAGCAAAACGGGCAAACTGTCTCGCTTTTTAGGAAAGTTTTTTTTTGGGGAGCAGAAAAATGGTTGCTACCATCAAACCTGCGAGCTGGCTTATAGGAGCGTAACATTAGTACAGATCTAAAGGTCATTGTTTTAAGAGCCCTGTAGGGGGCGTATATGTGACAGGCCTAAGTAACGAACGCACAGGTCGAGAGACCAAGGCAAATTGCGAGCTACTCGTCGGGCGACTGGGGCATAATCACTGATAAAAATTTGATTATTAATTTCCAAAAAAAAGCGCTATTTTGTTTAATCTAAAATACTCTAATGAAAAATTATATTGATTTGAACTTGGGCTTTGGTGATGCGGAAAATTATAAAAAGAACGAGAATAAAGAACTTTTAAAAAGATATTTTATTCGAACAGATGAGCTTGATGAAATACTAAAGCCAAGTAAATATTTTTTAATTGGTGATAAGGGCACCGGTAAAACTGCGTATTCGCTTTATTTAGCAAATACAGAATATATTAATACTAGCTCCTATTTGAATTATATAAGAGAAACTGAGTATGTGAAGTTTATAACCCTAAAACAACAGAAACAACTTACGCTAACAGAGTATACTAATATTTGGAAAATCCTTATTTTCTTACTGCTTGCTCAACAAATTCAGGCAAAAGAAAAAGATTCAGTACTGTTCTCAAAATCGTCAAAGTTTAAGAATCTGAAAAGTGCCATTGATGCATTTTATAAACATGCTTTTTCTCCCGAGATTATTTATGCGCTAAGTGTAATTGAAGAAACACAAGAGGTTGCGGAACTAATGTACAAAAATTTCAAACTTGGAGTAGACGATAAGAGATCAGAATCTTTTAGCGAAAGCAAGTTTCAAGTGAATTTGCTTTTTATACAAAATAAATTTGAAGAGGCAATTAGAGGTCTTAAACTTGAAAAACATCATTTGTTATTTATAGATGGCATAGATATTCGACCAAGGGGCATTGAATTCGAAGATTATTTAGAGTGTGTAAAAGGCTTGGCTAATGCTATCTGGTCACTTAACAATGACTATTTTTCAAGAATAAAAGACTCAAAAGGTAGGATAAAAGTTATGATGCTAGTGCGACCAGATATATTTTCTCAATTAGGGCTGCAAAATTTGAACAATAAGATAAGGGACAATAGTGTTCTATTAGATTGGAAAACAACCTATCCGAACTATAGAACATCTTCTTTGTTTAAATTGGCAGATAATATTTTAAATTCACAGCAGGAGGAATTTACTTCGTTAGGGAATTGCTGGGATTATTATTTTCCATTTAAGGAGAGAAAGAATGTAAAAGGGCGCTTGGTTACCGATGATTCGTTCGTATCTTTTTTAAGGTTTTCAATGTATAAACCTAGAGACATTATTACAATGATGTCTTTATTGAAAGATATTATAAAAAATGATAGACGCAAATTGAGAGTTGTTGACTTGGTTGATTTTGAAAACACTGATTTTAAGTCTCAATATTCCGATTATTTATTGGGCGAAATTAAAGATTACCTTTCTTTTTATCATTCCGACAGAGATTATGAGCTTTTCCTAAAGTTTTTTGAATTTTTAAATGGTGCAAATCAATTTAGCTTTAGTGAGTATATGTATTGTTATAATGAGTTTGCGGATTTTATTGAGAACAATAAAATAGAAGTGCCCTTTTTCTTTGAGTCAAGTTCAAAGTTTTTGCAGTTTCTTTTTGATTTGAATGTTATTTGTTATATCGAATATACTCAGGAGAATGAACCACACATACACTGGTCTTTCAGAGAAAGGACCTATTCTAACCTAAACCCAAAGATAAAAGAAGGCGTTGTTTATTCTATACACTATGGGTTGCAAAAAGCCTTCAACACTGGGAAAAGATTTAAAGAACGAGTTATTAAGAAAACAAGGACTATTAATCAAAAGAAATGATAATATATTTATCCCCGTTAATCCGGGTGTTCCGCAGGGCACCTGTGTAAGCTCCCCCAAAGAACGGCCATTTAAAAGTTGACAAGAGTGTTTTTTTGGGGGAGGTCATAACTTTAAATGGTAAATATGAAAAAGACAAGATTCCCCGCCGCTCTCCCCCGCTATCGGTAGCATGGTAAATAAAGGTATTTGGTACTCCCCTTGCCATCGGGCGCATGATAAAAAAAGTATTTGCCGCTCTCCTTAGCCTGGGGCTAAGCTTATGGAGTGCAGCGGCTAAGGAGGTGTAATAAAAGCCAGCCTGTGGCTGTTAACAGTCGCCTAACTAAGGCCGCCAATCTCCCCCGGCTCCCATTAGCCTGTTAAACCAAAAGCGGTTGCCGTTCCCTTCTCCTCGTTAATGCAGGTGTTCCGCAGGGCACCTTGATTTGCAGATGAAAGCCCTTTTGTGAAGGGTATTCAGCTATATTCAGCCAAAAGATATATGAAAAAGCGTATTTAAATAAGGGCTTTGGCAAAAACCACGCTGCCACAAGTGTTCTCCGCCAACGGCGGGTCACCTGTGACAATTGATGCACCGGGATTTGCAGATAAAATCCCTTCTGTGAAGGGTATTCAGCAATATAAAGCCAATACCCCGGCCATCAGTTAGCGAAACGCCCCCCGTCAAATCAATATCTTCCGCCGAACCGGTATTCGCCGGTAAAATCCCTCCTGCGCAGAACATGCAGCCAACCCACAGTCAAAAAAGCCTATTTTTACCCATGCGTTTTACACCGGTAAACTCTCGTATATTTTGTTATGGTATTGTCTTGCTGCTGTTGCCTTTTGTCGGCACAGCCCAGCAACGGGTGGCAGATTCAACCTTTACCAACCCGCTCCTGCCTTCCGGCCCCGACCCCTGGGTTATACAGCAGGGCACAAATTACTATTACACCAACACCTTTGGTAACCATATAGCCTTGTACAAAACAAGCCGCATGAGCGAACTGGGCAAGGCAACGCCGGTAACAATATGGGTTCCGCCGGCTTCGGGCCCCTGGGCGAAAGATATTTGGGCGCCGGAAATACATTACCTTAACCACGCTTGGTATGTGTACTTTGCGGCGGATGACGGCCATAATGAAAACCACCGCATATATGTGCTGGAAAATACCAATGCAGACCCGCTGCAAGGAGCCTGGGTATTTAAAGGAAAGCTGGCAGATACCACGACAGATAAGTGGGCGATAGATGCCTCGGTATTTAGTTACAAAAACGTATTGTATTGTATATGGAGCGGCTGGCAGGCCGACACCAACGGCCGGCAAAGTATTTACATTGCCAAAATGAAAAACCCCACCCAACTGGAAGGTCATCGTGTGTTGATAGCTACACCAACGTATGAATGGGAAAAACACGGCGCTCCGCCTGTGGTAAATGAAGGCCCCGAAGCGCTGGTTAACCCCGCCGGGCAATTGTTCATCACTTTTTCCGCCAGCGGCTGTTGGACGGACTATTATGCGTTGGGTCTCCTTAGTCTGCAACCCGGCGGCAACCCGTTAAACCCGGCAGACTGGCATAAGTCGCCAGCCCCCGTGTTTGAAACAGCCAATGGTGTGTATGCGCCCGGCCATAACGGCTTCTTTGTGTCAAAAAACGGCAAAGAAAACTGGATTATTTACCATGCCAACGCAGCCGCAGGGCAGGGGTGCGGTGGCAGGCGCAGCCCGCGTATGCAAAAGTTCACCTGGAATAAGAATGGAACACCTGATTTTGGAAAGCCTGTTGCCATCAATACCCCGGTTAAAAAGCCGGGAGGCGAGTAATATGCCCTAAAGGGCTGGTACAGGCATGAATAAACAAACTTTTATAGCTTTTGTTTGTACAGACACCGCATCATTGTATCTTTACCCTAATCCGTTTAATATGAAACAATTTTACCTTAAATCTGTCATTAATTTTTTGCTTCTTTCGGTAACATTTCTCCCCGTAACACACGCGCAAATAACAACTGTTTTTGGCAGGCATACTTATCTTGGGGATGGCAGTATCGCCGTAAATGCGGGGTTATTCAAGCCTTATGGAATGGCGATGGACGATGCAGGTAATATATATGTGGCCTGCCAGGGAGATAACCGTGTGCGGAAAATAGCTGCATCAACCGGCATTATAACAACTGTGGCCGGCACAGGTGTATCCGGCTATAACGGTGACGGTATACCTGCAGCAACCGCCCAGTTAAATTTTAAAAATGGCCTGCCTGGCCTTGCAGTTGATAACAAAGGCAACCTGTATATAGGTGACTATGGTAATAACAGGATTAGAAAGATTGTTCTTTCAACCGGCATTATTACAACAGTTGCCGGTAACGGCGTGGGTGGTTATACCGGCGATGGCGGCGCCGCAACAGCAGCAAAAATGAGTGGCCCTGCAGGTGTTGTTGCCGATACCGTTAAAGGTGTTATTTATTTTGCTGACAATAATAATTGCGCTATACGCGAAATTAACACGGCGACCGGCATCATCACCACAGTTGCCGGTAATGGTACACCCGGCTACGGCGGCGATGGTAGCCTTGCTACTGCCGCAACCCTTAATTACCCTGAAAGATTTGCGTTTGACAAAAAGGGCAATATGTACATTGCCGATGAATTTAATTTTGTTGTGCGTAAGGTAGATGTTTCCACAAAAAAAATATCTACTGTTGCCGGCACGGGCGGGTATGGCTTTTCCGGGGATGGTGGCCTTGCCGCTAACGCTACCTTTTCGGCCCTGGCGGGTATAGCTATAGACACTTCAGGCAATATTTATGTAAGCGACCAGGCTAATGCACGCATAAGAAAAATAGATGCCTCTTCCCAAAAAATTGCTACTGTTGCGGGCACTGGTGTCCGCATCTATAACGGCGATGGTATTGCAGCTACCTCTGCAAATATCTACGGGGCTGCTGAACTGGTGGTAGATAACTCTTTCAATATTTACATTGCTGATGCAGGCAACAACAGGCTGCGAAAAGTTACCGCGGCCAGCCTGCTTATATCAACAGTAGCAGGCGACGGGACTGACGGTTTTACCGGCGCGCCCGATGCGCTTAAAGCGCAGCTTAACCCGCAGGATGTTGTAGCAGACGCCTCCGGTAATTTTTATATTGCAGATGGCTATTATTATGATGTAAGGGCGGTAAACGTGGCAAACAGCTCCTATATTTATGCGGGTAGCCCCAACCCTGATCCTGCGGCAGCGAGTAAGGGGTATGCGGGTAATGGCGGCCTCGCATCCCAGGCAAAGTTTAACACGCCGGTAAGCATTGCTGTAGATGCATCAAATAACATTTACATTGCTGATGTGTTTAATAACGTTGTGCGTAAGATAACTTACAATAACAAGGTAATAGCAAACATAGCCGGCAATAACACAACAGGCTATAGCGGCGATGGTTCTGTGGCTACATCGGCGCAACTAAATAACCCCTGGGGAATAGCACTTGATAAATCAGGCAATTTATATATAGCAGATGCGCTTAACAATGTTGTACGGCGGGTGGATGCTTCTACACAAAAAATAAGTACCGTGGCCGGCAATAATACAGCAGGCAGCAGTGGTGACGGGGGTGCAGCTACCTCTGCGCGGTTAAATTTCCCCTATGCAGTTGCAGTTGATACAGCGGGGAATATTTTTATTGTTGATAAAAACAATAACAGCATACGTAAGGTTAATGCAGCCACGCAAAAAATAACAACCATATTCAATAATGGTCACGTGCTTACTGCGGTGGCTACGGATATAAGCGGCAATATTTTTGTTTCTGATTCAACCGCTAACACAATTGTGCGTATTGACCGCAATAACTATGGTTACCAGGTTATAGCCGGTAACGGCACAAAAGGATATTCCGGCGATGGCGGGGCTGCTAAAAGCGCTGCACTTAATAACCCGCGCGGCTTGTATATTGATGCCGCCGGCCACGTATATGTGGCAGATGCAGGTAACAACGTGGTAAGGAAAATTATTATGGGGGTATTACCCGTTACGCTTGCAGACTTTACAGCAGCTAAAACTAAAAATAGCGTATTGCTGCAATGGGTTACCTCTACCGAAACAAACAATAACAGGTTTATTATTGAGCGAAGCAGCAGCGGTGCCGAATGGAAAGATATAGCCAGCATAAATGGCTATGGTACAAGCAGCATACAGCACAGTTATGCTTTTACTGACCAAACACCGCTTGCCGGGTATAACTACTACCGGCTTAAACAGGTTGATGCAGATGGCAGTTATACTTTTTCCGGGGTGCGTACAGTAATTTTTGAAGGTATATTAAGCGCGCGTGCTTACCCTAACCCGTTTAAAGACTATTGCACCATTGAAGTAATAAGCAACGATGCTGGTAAAGCCGTTGTTAGCGTTTATACCCTTGACGGCCGGAAGGTTATTGCTGCAGCGCAACAGTTGGTAACCGGTTTAAACAAAATTACACTCCCGCAATTGGGCGGTTTAAGTAAAGGTGCTTATCTCGTAAGGATAACAACCACAGGCGGCACATTTGATACCAAAATTGTTAAGTAGCAGGCTGAAAGAGCACAACCCGGTAATATATTTTGAACGGCCTTTGCTTATAAAATAACAGGCCGGTGGTTTTTGCTGTTAAAACTGCGGAAGCGGGTGGCATATTGCTTAAAGTTGATATTATACTTGCCGTTCGTCATTTTCCTGGTATAAGGGCTGGTGCCTGGAAAGAGGTAAGTTTACCACTATAGGGGCCTTGTATATTAGTATGTGAATACCGGGCTGTAATGCCAGGTTTTTCAGTGCCGAAGCATTTCAAAAAATTAATCACTCTTACCCCGCTCGTTCATTAAACCCACCGTCTTAATCCGGGTCAAACCTTTTATTAGCCCAAACAGGGTAAACGGGTGTGTGCAGTGTATTCAGCCGGTTAACAGTAATAAAAACGCAGGTTTTGAAAGGTGAATGCCGCCGCTTTACCGGCAAGCCTTAAGAAAATGTTACGTATATCATAATTTTATTATATTGCAGCTGAACTTTACGACATTCGCCCCTTACGTGAATTTAGTAAAGTTTTTTAACCCCCAAAATGCTAACAAAAAACAACGATTGTCTTTACCAGGTAATCCAATTGAACAATGAAAAAAACCACCACCTGGTAATTGAAAGACTAACAGATGAAATGCTCTGTGAGCAAAACGATGCTGCTTTGTACACCGAAAGGGCGCGAGCGTGGTACCATTTAAAACAATACGACAAACTGTTAAAAGATTGCCGCGCGGCTATTGATATAGATGTCCGTTACTACAAGGTATATATTTATTTTGGCAACTACCTGCTGGAAAAATACGATTACAAAGGTGCTGCAGCTAATTATTCAAAAGCAATACAGCTTAATGCCGGGTGTGCGGAGGCGTACAACAACAGGGGCACCCTGTATTTACGGCAGGCGAACTACGATGCTGCTGAAAAAGATTATGAGGCGGCTTTAAATATACATGCCGGTTATGCAGATGCGTATAATAATCTTGGTTGCCTTTGGTATAACAGGCAGGAATTTGAAAAGGCCATTATAAACTTTAATAAGGCCATTGATATTGCTGACAAAGACGCAGGCTACTACCATAACCGTGCGCTTGCGTGGCTGTATGTGCAGGAATATGGTAATGCCATCGAAGACTTTAATAAGGCTATTGCGCTGAACCCTTCATTCAGCCAGGCATATTTTGAGCGGGGCAATGCATGGTTGAAATTGCACAATCAAAACAATGCGCTAAACGATTTTACAAAGGCTATAGAGTTAGATAAAAATTATAAACATGGTCTTGCACATTTTAAAAGGGGTAATATATGGCTTGGAAGGAAGGATTATAGAAAATCCATAGACGACTACAATGAAGCCATAAGGATAAATGTACATTTTGCCGAGGCATATAATAACAGGGGTACCGCGCAACATGCATTGGGTATATATATCGGCGCCGTGGAAGATTTTACAAAAGCCATTTCGCTTGACGGGAAATACGCCATGGCATATTTTAACCGTGGGCTTGTTTTGATTGACAAGATGGAATATGACCGGGCGATGATTGATTTTGACCGGGCGCTTTGGCTGGATGGCTGCTCTGCGGATGCTTACAACAGGCGCGGCTTGTTGTGGCTTGGCAAAAATGAGCTGGATAAAGCCCTGGATGATTTTAACCGGTGCATTACTATTAACCCGGTTTTAGCGGATGCATATAACAACAGGAGCCGGGTATGGTATGCTAAAAAAGACAATGAAAAAGCATTTGAAGATTGTAATACAACGATAAGCCTGCATCCCAATTTTGCTGAAGCATTTTTTTTAAGGGCAATAATTTGGGTGCAGAAAAAAGAATATAATAAAGCTATTGATGACTTCGGTAAAGCCCTGCAATGTGATAACGGGCTGGCGCTGGCATACAATAACCGCGGGTTGCTGTGGTACGCAAAAGGTGAATACGATAAAGCGCTTGGCGATTTTAGCGCATTTAGCAATATTATGCAGGGCGATGCCAGGGGCTACTGTAATATAGGCCTTATTTGGCATGCCCGGAAAAAATACGAAATAGCGGTTGATTATTACACAAGGGCTATACATTGTGATGAAGCCTTTGCTGACGCGTATTGCAGGCGGGGCAACGCCCTGTTTTCGTTGAGGCAATACCGGGAAGCTTTGCGCGATTACGAAAAAGCGGTGGGCCTCGACCGTAATTTTAAATTCCTATCCTATAACATGGACGTGGCAAAGTCAAAAACAGGTGGCCATGTTGAAATAAATGATGCATCAGGTGTTACTGCATTCTACTTTACTGAAATGCATGTTCAAAGCCTGGAAGCAGAACAACAAAACATAGTGAGGCAGGCTGCATCAGCAGTTTTAGAGGCGATTGACAGTATAAAAGAATATGCGGCCGGCGGCACAGATGATGTTGATGCATTGTATTATTACACCAATCTTAAGGTTGCAGATATATTGGTGATGAACAAAAGCGCCAGGCTTCCATATTTTAATGCTATAGCGCAATTGCAGGGCGAAGAAAATGTCTTGCTCAACTTTTTGTCTGATAATGACACAACAGGCATTGCTGCGGTGTTTAACAACAGCCACGAGTATTATGAAAACAATATTTATGTGGGCTGTTTTGCGCCTGCCGTACTCAAAACAAAATTAAACGGGCATACCAGGCTTTCAAAAGACGGCAATATGCCGGGCTGGAAACTGCATACTGCCAACAACAGCGGAGATATAGCTGAATGCGGCCTTTTAATTAAAACAGGTTTTTTTACGCAGAATGATGATTATATCTTCCTGGATGAGCAACATCTTCGCCTGAAAAACAATACTAAAATTTCTGCGAAACCTAAAGAGCAATTGTATAAAGTACTGTACTATGATACACAAGCCGGAACTGTATGCGGAGATATGGATAATGGGGTTAAAAAAAGTCTGCTGCAGTTTAAGCATGCACTGCAGCAACTTATATTATGCGGCAGTAAAGCCGGGGGCCCGGTAAATGCCCTGGTAAGCAAACTTGTGTACCGGTTTATATCAGAGCTGCGGTACCTGTTTAAAGAGGCTTCCAGCGCCGCTGAAAATGAACTCCGCATTATTGAATACGTTTCGGCGGATGATGACAGGGTAAAAACAGAAAACACCGAAGACCTCCCCCGCAATCTTTATATTGAAAGCAGCAAATCACTGCACCCGCATTTATCTGAGATTGTGCTGGGGCCAACCGTACGCAACCCCGAACGGTGGACATACCTTGGTGTACACATGAAACGGAATAAATACGTCAACCTGTAAAACGGCTATTTAACTCCTTTGTCTGCATTCCAGTTACCGCGCATTTTGCGTATATAAATTATTTGCCCAATGTGGTAGGCATTGTGCGTGCCTACGTGCGCAATAGCATTGTACCATTGCTGCAACTTTGTGTCATCAGCCTGCTCAATAGCTGCTTCAAATGCAGTCAGCACACTGTCAATGCGTTTTACACTGGCATCCCAGGCTGTTTTATCAAGGCCGGTAAAGGTGGTGGTATTATCACCATTAAAGGCAGGTGGTTTTTCGCCTTTAAACTTTGCAAGCTGCTCCATGTCCCAAAAAATAAGGTGGTTAACCAATTGTGCAATACTGTGGTTGGTGCTGCTGTCTTTCCATGCGGCCTGTTCTGGCGTAAGGCCGGCAATGGCAATATTAACGGGCACAAACCAGTCTTCCACGTTATGCGTGGTTTTAAGTTGTTCAAGCAATATGCTTTTTAAAGTAGGGACAGGGGTATTTTGCGCTTTAACACGGCAGGTAAGTACCAGCAGGCAAAAAGCCAGTGCAATTTTCATAAATTAAATTTTAGGGTAAGATAGAAAGAGGCGGCAATTCACCTGCCTGTGTTTTGATAACAGGGTATAGTTTCTACGTACATTGCCTGCCTGTATAATTTTCATGCCTGGGAGAGGAGTACAACGGGGATGTTTTTAAAATAAGCTATATGGTATAAATCCCTTATTTTCCATTTTTAAATAACTAATTCGCTGCTATGGGGTCAAAGCAAAAACTAAACCTGTTTGATTTTACAATGATTGTGGTGGGCCTTGTAATAGGCATGGGTATTTTTAGAACGGCAGCTACCTCCGCAAAATATGCCATCAGCCCCAACGTTTATTTCGCAGCGTGGATAGTGGGTGGGGTTGTGGCCTTATGCGGCGCATTGACGTATGCTGAAATCGGCTCGCGCTACCCTGTTATGGGCGGGTACTACAGGGTGTTTAGTTATGCTTATCATCCGTCTATTGCGTTCTCTATTAATTGCATTATCCTTATCAGCAACGCTGCTTCGCTGGGCGCGGTTGCGCTTATCGGCTCCGGTTATATCTCCCGTGCTTTGCTGGGCCAGGCTGACGACACGGTAAAAGAGATAATTTCTGTTATAGCAGTAGCCATATTTTACCTGGTAAATCTTGCCGGTTTGCGCATGAGCGCCAAAACCCAAACGGTGCTGATGATTATTAAAATAGGCATGCTGCTTGTAATGGTGGCGGCATTGTTTATGCCTTCAATATTTTATCACGGCGCAGCCGGCGCCGATACAAACCCTAACCCGGAAACGGCGAATTATAGTTGGATACAATCATTAGGTATTTGCATGATAGCCGCTTCATTTACTTATGGGGGTTACCAGCACACCATAAATTTTGGCAGCGAAGTAAACAGGCCGAAGAAATACATACCGCGCGGTATATTTATGGGCATTGCCATAATAATCATTTTATACCTGCTGGTAAACTTTGCGTACTATAAAGTACTGGGCTTCCAGGACCTGGGAAAGGAGAATGAAATAGCAGCGGTTGTTGTGGGAAAGATGTTTGGAGAGACGGGAGGGAATATATTCTCCGTACTGTTATTTTTATCTGTGCTTACTTACGTTAACGGACAGTTGATGAGCAACCCGCGCATAATGCTTGCCATGAGCGAAGACGGCGTATTGCCTGCTGCATTTCAAAAGCGTTCTGTAAAACGTGAAGTGCTGGTGGTTTCATTAACCGTGTTCGCTGCTATTTGTATTATACTTATCTTCTTTTCAAAAACTTTTGACAAGATTTTAAATTTCACCATATTCCTTGATTCTATGGGTATGGCCGCCTCTGCCGCCAGTATTTTTTGGATACGCCCGCGAACAAAAGATTTAAATAACACAGGTATTTACAAAATGAAACTTTACCCCCTGTTGCCCATTATTTTTATAAGCGCCTATTTATTTGTTGCCGGCAGTATCGCGGTGCAAACGCCTGCGGCCGCTATAACTTCTTTTGCGGTGCTGGCAGCCTGTATGATAATTTATTTTGCTACGGCGAAAAGGGCAAAGCAAAAATTTCCCGGAGAAATATCTAAATAAATAACAATGGCATTATTTGATTTTTTTAAGAGTGGCGGAAAAGCTTTAGCACTCGATGCCTTGCTGGAAAAAGCCGTAAAAGATGCTTCGTACAGGCCTGAATTTTACAAAAGACTGCTGTCAGATAAGCTGACAGTTATTACAAAAGATTTAGCATTGCCACAAGGGAAGCAAATTTTGCAGGAGGAAACAAAAATCAATATTTTTTCTTTCCCCGATAAAAAGATTCCGGTGTTTACCTCACCTGACAGAATTTTCGATAAAGGCGTAGTAAAGGCGCAGGTACAATATATGCAAATGAAAGGCTATGACCTTTTTAAGATTGTAAAGCGGGCGACATTTATTTTGAATCCATACTCTGATTATGGCAAAGAGCTTTTACCGGAAGAAATTGAATCCATCTTGCTGGGGAAGTATTCAAATTTCGGGTATAAAGAGGTAAAGGTGAACAGGGGCGCGCAAATGCAAATTGGCCAGCCGGCAAAATACCCCACAGAAATAGCAGACGCTTTAAAAGCAATGTTTGTTACATTTCCAGAGGTAAGGGCTGCATATCTTGGATGGATATTTGCGCCTGGATCGGGAGACCCTCCTCATTATATTTTTGCGTTTGAAGGTGAAGGAGACTTGAAGGACATCATTAGTAAAGCCGGGTTGACAGTGCAGTCTCTTTTTAAGCCAGGCGAATTTGCTGATTTTATTAAAATTGATAATAAGGATGGATTGAGTAATTATTTACTGAACAATACAGAACCTTTTTACAAAAGATAAAAGCTAACCAATAACGCCTGGTTGTAATGTACTTACAATAACCTTGCATTTGGAGTAATTTTTTCCGGCAATGTTTTCTGTAATCGGGTTAATATTTTTTATTTAATAGTGCATATTTCTCAATTTTAGCACTTCGGGAATTAAACATTATAATTGTTTTTTACAAAATAACTTCAATGGACATCTCTTACATCATAAACGAATATGCCGAAGACCGCGACGACTACTTTCGCGCTGTTGCTCCACCTATAATGCAAACCAGCAATTTTGCTTTTAAAACAGTGGACGATTTGCGCAGGAGTTTTGAAGACGAATACAGCACCTGGTTGTATAGCCGCGGGCTTAACCCAACCGTGGAGATATTGCGCAAAAAACTGGCGGCGCTGGATGGCGCTGAAGACTGCCTGGTATTTAACAGCGGTGCGGCAGCAATATTTGCCGCGGTGCTGGCTAATGTAAAAAGTGGCGACCATATTGTAAGCGTACAGGGCGTATATACATGGGCAAGAAAGATGTTTGAAGCGGTGCTGCCGCGCTTTAATGTTACACATACCTATATTGACGGCACTGACATAAATAATTTTGTTGCTGCAACACAAGCCAATACAACGTTGTATTACCTGGAGAGCCCCAATAGCTGGACTTTTGACCTGCAGGACTTAAAAGCCGTAGCTGCCCTGGCTAAGCAGCGCAATATTATTACTATTTGCGATAACAGCTTTTGCACGCCCGTTTACCAGCGGCCTTGTGAATTAGGTATTGACCTGTCGTTGCAATCTGCCACAAAATACATTGGTGGTCACAGCGATGTGGTGGCGGGTGTTTTAAGCGGTAGCCGTGCTATGATAGAGCGCATTTTTAACAGCGAGTACCTAAATATTGGCAGCGGCATTCAGCCCTTTAATGCATGGTTGCTTATTCGTGGGTTGAGGACACTGCCTGCAAGGCTTGAAAGAATTACCCAAACAACCAACGCAGTTATTTCTTTCCTTAAAAACCATCCCCTGGTGGAAAAAGTAATATTCCCGTTTGATGATGGTTTTCCGCAGCTTGCTTTGGCAAAGCAACAAATGCAAGGCGCCTGTGGTTTGCTTACGTTTGTTATAAAGGCAGATACAGTGGAAGATATTGAACTATTTTGTAATTCGTTAAAACATATACTAATGGCTGTTAGCTGGGGTGGCCACGAGTCATTGATTATACCCGGTTGTTCATCCAAAAAAAGAGAAGCATTTGATAAAGATGATATTTCACACAGAATGTTGAGGCTTTACACCGGCCTGGAAGAACCAGCGTATATAATAAATGATTTAAACCAGGCTTTTATCAAAATAATGAAATAAGGCTAATGCCTAATAAACCGCAGGCTTTCCGTTTATCTAAAAATTAGGCAATTAACACAGGGGTTTCTGTTATTTTTGCGGCATGAAGAATTTTTTGCTTGCGTGTGTTCTTCTCTTTTCTGCTTACGGGATACATGCACAACAAGACACATGGGATTTGAGAAGATGCGTTGAATACGCAATTGCCAATAATATTTCAGTAAAACAGGCTGATGTTAATGCAAGGGTATTTGCCCTGCAGGCAAAGCTTGCGCATTCTTTGGCTTACCCCAACCTTTCTTTTAGCACATCAGGTGGTGAGAATTTTGGCCGTTCTATTGACCCTACCTCAAACCAGTACACTACCAACAGTGTTTTCTTTCAAAGCTATAATCTTAGTGCGGGCATAACACTGTTCAATTTCTTCAGGATAAAAAATGACAAAAAGGCTGCCGATGCGGCTTTAAGCGCCAGCGATATAAACCTTAATGCAGTTCGTAATAATATTTCACTTAATGTGGCGGCTGCATACCTTAATTACCTGCTTTCCATAGAAACGGCCAATGCGGCAAAGTTGCAGATACAACAAACAGCAGCGCAGTTAAGTAATACACGCAAACTGGTAGATGCCGGCAGCATGCCTGAACTTAACGCGGCTCAACTGGAGGCGCAACTGGCAACAGACAGCAGCACTTATATTACAGATAAAGGCCTGGCAGAGCAGAACAAAATTAGCCTGATGGGAATGCTTAACCTCGATGCTTCGGTGTCATTCCAGGTTTCTGTTCCTGACGTTGATAAAATCCCGCTCGAACCGCTTTCAGAGTTACAGCCTGATTACGTGTATAATCTCGCCCTGGGAACCCAACCCCTGCAGAGGTTTGACAGCCTGAATATTGTAGTGCAGGGTTATAAAATTAAAAGCAGCCGGGCTGCTATGTATCCTACGCTTACCGCTTTTGCACAGTTGGGCAGCAACTTCGCCAGCACCTTCCGTGAATTCGGTGGTTATTATTCAACCGGAAAGTATGATACACTTGGTGTTGTGCCGGTAAATGGTACAAATTATTACGCCTTAACTCCGGGCTTTAGTTCCTATACAACAAAACCATCTTACTGGAAGCAGATAAGCAATATAAACTTTAGCCAGGCATTTGGTGTGCAGTTAAACGTGCCGTTATGGAATAACCGCCAGCTTAAAAGCAACTATCAGCAGTCAAAGCTCACCCTGGAAAATTTAAAGCTTACACAGCAACAGGATAATATTACCCTGCAAACAAATATTTACCAGGCATATAGCAGCTCCGTGTCAGCTTTGGAAAAATACAACGCAGCAGTTAAAGCATACCAGATAGACCAATACGCGTTTGAACTGGCATCTAAAAGGTACGAAATAGGCGTGCTGTCAACAATAGATTATATTACTACGCAAACAAACATGTTTAAAGCCAGGATTGACCAGCTTTCGGCCCACTACGATTATGTTTTTAAAATGAAAATATTAGAATTTTATAAAGGGCAGGGTGTTAAATTATAATTATAACCTCAGAAACGAATTCACATGAGTAAGACATTAAAATGGATATTGATTATACTGGGTATTGTGATTGTATTGTTGATAGTGCTAAAAGCGGTTGGCGCGTTTGGAAAAGATGAGGGTGTGAAAGTAACCGCGGAAAAAGCTGCGAAACGTACCATTACCGAAACGGTAAATGCCAGTGGAAAGATATTCCCGGAAATAGAAGTAAAGGTAGCCTCTGACATATCCGGCGAAATTGTTGAACTGGATGTGAAAGAAGGCGATACAGTTAGAAAGGGCCAGGTACTGGCTAAAGTATATGCTGATATATATGCCAGCCAGCGCGACCAGGCAGCGGCAGGTGTTGCGCAAAGTGAAGCACAGGAAAGCAATTCGCAGGCGCAGTTGCAGGCGTTAAAGGCTACGCTTGACCAGACCGAAGCCGCATATAACAGGGAAAAGACTTTGCTTGACCAGAAAGTGGTTTCACGATCTGAATTTGAGCAGTCGCAGCAAGCATACCTGGCAGCAAAAGCAAATTACGCTGCAGCCCAGCAGGGAATAAAAGCAAGCAAGGCTGCAGTGCAGAGTGCACAAGCCAATTTAAACATGGCAAGCAAAAACGTTGACCGTACTACCATTACCGCGCCGATGGATGGCGTGATAAGCCTGCTTGAAGTAAAGAAGGGTGAAAGGGTTGTGGGTGTGGCACAAATGGCGGGTACCGAAATAATGCGTATTGCTGATTTAAGCAGTATTGAAGTGCAGGTTGATGTAGGTGAGAATGACATACCTAAAGTAAAACTGGGCGACAGTGCCCTTGTTGAGGTAGATGCGTTTAATAACCGCAAGTTTAAAGGCGTGGTATATAAAATAGCCAACCCCGTAACGGCAGCCGCTTCTTCGGCCTCCAGCTCGGTTTCATCAACCACTGTTACCAATTACGAGGTGCATATAAGGTTGTTGCCTGACAGCTATAAGGACCTTGTGGTGAAAAATCAGCCATTCCCTTTCAGGCCGAATATGACCGCCAGCGCAGACATTCAAACAAGCACACATACCAACGTATTATCTGTGCCCCTGAATGCAGTAACAACAAGGGATAAAAACAGCGACGCCGCACCGGTTAAAAAAGACGACGCGTCATCTTCATCTGGTCAGCCCGACCAGCAGGCAACTGTTTCTTCTGATGATAATATACAGGAAGTGGTATATGTTTTACAGGCTGACGGTACGGTTAAAAAATTCCCGGTTACCACCGATATACAGGACATTAATTACATTGAAATAAAGAGTGGTATAAAAGACGGCGATATGGTAATTACCGGCCCTTACGACGTAGTAAGTAAACAACTGAAAGATAAAATGAAGGTAAAAGTGGTGTCAAAAGATGAATTGTCAAAAGACATTAAGAAATAGCCGGAATGCGATTTTTGTTTTTTAGTGTAAAGAACGAATTGATTAAGGCCGTTGCATTGCAGCGGCCTTACTATTTTAACCAATCTTCAAGTTTTATTGAAAAGGGCATTCGTACCCGCCGCACCTGCCCATATCGCTAAGGGTACCCCTGTATTTTATAAGGCCTTCGTAAGCGCCGTATCCACCAGAAGCTTCCGAGATATTTGAGGCAATAACATTTACATCAAAGCTAACGCCTACGGTAATGTGGTTCCATTCCAGTTTAAGTGCCAGTATTAGCGCGTCCTGCGCACGATAAATAATGCCCGGTGTTATGGAGAAGCCCTGTTTGTTACCGCTGGCAAAATTGTCCCACCCAAAACCATTTATTTTATAATACGCTCCAAATAAATATTCCCGCTGGTTCTTTTGCAAAATAGCATCGCCGGTAAATATCAGCAGGTTATCATTTTCGCCTAAATAAGAAGCTGATGACGCATTGATGGAAAAGCGTACCGGCATGGTATAATCTTCACCATAACTTATCACAGGCTTGTTTATATGATAGGCGGCTGCGCCGCAATACCATTGCCAGCTTTTATCGCTGCTGGCGTTGGTAAGCATAACCCCCAGGCCAACGTCAAAATAATTTTTGCCTTTATTGCCAAATGGCTGCGCAGTGGGGTTATTGGGCGAATACTGGTAGTTTACATACTGGTCACCCCAGGATAATTTATAAGCGTCAAAGCCGCCGGTTACATAACCGCCAAAAAAGCCGGAAGCAACCCGCAGGTTATCATTAATACGTTTTCTTCCTGTAAAGCTAACAGCAACTTCGTTACGGGTAAAATTGCTGGCGCCGGCAACATCTTTCAAAAATTGTAAACCAACCACCCATGTTGTAGGGGCGGCATCATCAACCCCGTCACAGCTCTCTTTTAATTTGTACTCAATACCGGCAGCGGTTGTTTGGTAGGGCTGGGGTGATACAGTTACCCACTGGTTGCGGTAAATAGCCTGTACCCGGTAACTGCCGTCAAACACACCGGCTAATGCGGGGTTGCGCAGCAGGGGCATTTCAGAGAACTGGGAAAAATGAATATCCTGCCCCGAAACAAGTACTGCGGCAACACACATCATCGCTGTTAAAAAATATGTTTTCATCGTTTTACCCGTATTAAGGTAACATTATTCTTTATCGTAAATTCTTCGTTTGATGCAGTGCATTTTACTTTTACAAAGTACACATACACGTCAGGCGGCGCGGGGTTGCTTTTGTTGCCGTTAACGCTGCCATCCCAACCGTACGCCGGTATGTTTGGCTGTGTGTTGGGAGCGCCATTGAATATTAACTGCCCCCAACGGTTCAGCACTTTAAATTCTTCAATAATTATCCCCCTGCCCTGCACCATCAGTACGTCATTTATTCCGTCGTTATCAGGGCTGAACCCGGTGGGCAAAAACAATTGCTCGTTGCCGCTGCAGAATGCCTTATAATAAATTGTATCGCTGGCGGTGCAGCCAAAAGTGTTTTCTGCTACTACCTTAAAAGCAATAGTGCTGTTTATAGTTAGCTGCGGTTCCGCGCAGGCAGGGTCGCCCATGCAATCCACGCTGCCCTGGCCGCTGATAACCGACCATGTGAACTTTTTAAACGGCCCGTTGGTTACCTGCGGGTGAATAATTACTTTCCTGCCGGCAACACCGCTGTCGCCCATACCCAGTTCAACGGTAGGGTAAAGTCCTACGGAAAGCAATACGTCTGCTGTATCGGTAAAGCAATTGTATTGGTCATAACCCGTAACCCTGTATACAATCTGTGTACCTGCTTGTATAGTGTCCGGCAAGGTAACAATGGGGTTGAACACCTGGTTGTTATTAAGCCATGTGCCGGGGCTCCACGTATAGTTGTATGCACCTGCTGCAAAAAACTGTATGGTTGGCAGCGTGGTATTTGGCAGGCAAACATTGTACGAGGGCGGTGAAGCTGTTACATGCAGGGGCTGCACCACATTTACCAGCACCTGGTGCGTGCCGCTGCAACCCTGGCTATTAGTGCCGGTTACAGTATATAATGTAGTGGTAACAGGGTTGGCAACCGGGTTGCTGCAATCCGTGCAACCAAGGCTGCCGGCCGGACTCCATGACCATGAAGGTATTTGAACTGATGCTGATGCATTTAATGTTACCGAATCACCCCTGCATATCCTTACACTGTCACGGGTTACATTAATTACTGGGGATGCCTTTATAGTTACAGGCCTCGAAATGGTATTTGTACAACCGAAACTGGTTACGCTGGTAAGGCTAACAATGTACAAGCCTGCAGGGTTATACACGGTAGCGGCATCTTTGCCATTTCTATGGTCGCCGTTGCCAAAATCCCATGCATAAGCCACCGGGTCGTTAGCAAACACGCTGGCTGAAAAATGCACACTGTCGCGTGAGCATGAATCGGAGTTGATAGCTATTTGTCCCACAGGGCTTTGATGCACATATACCTCAACCAGCGCGCTTGTATCTGCCGTACAACCGCTGTTAGCGGTGGCAAATACTTTTATATTATAATTGGTGCTTTGCGTTAGGGTTACGGATGGGTTGCTGCCGGTATAATCGTTGCCGTTCACCGTCCAGTTATATTGTTTTATACCAAAGTAAGCGCTGGCATTGCCGGTTAGTGTTAATATGGTTGAGTCGCAATAAGGTATTGAATCAAAATAGAAAGAGGCATTTACACCATCTACAAACACGGTATCGGGGCCGGGTATGATGGTAGCGCATTTGCCGCTAAAGCCCGTAAGCTCAGCATAAGGAGTGTATTTACCCGGCTGCCGGTAAATGTGTGTTACAATATTATTGCTGGTGGTAATGTCTGTACCGTCGCCAAAAATAAAGTGGTATTGCCTGGTGGTATTGCTTTGTACAGTAAAGGTAAGCTGCTGGCCCGAACACAGGGTGTCCGTGGCATATACCAGTGTGCCAGAAGGGTTATCTACTGTTACCGTGGCATACGCAGTATCGGGGCAGCTGAAATCAGGCGGGAAACCAATATTAAAATGCCTGTTCACCACGAGTTGCGTTGTAAACAATCCGCCGCTTGTATAAGTATGGGCCGTGCTGTAGTCATTGCTGCCAGCGGTGGTATCGCCAAAATTCCAGGAGTAACTAATGTCGCTGCCGGTAGTTGAATTATTGTTGAACTGTACAGGCTGCCCGGCACAAACGGTATCAGGCAAAAGACTGAATGCAGCCGTGGGCCGCTGCCCCACGTTAATAGTTAATGTTGTACAGGTATCGGCCACGCAATAGTTATTGGCGCAGATGTTTACAGTGTATATTCCCGCATTTGAGTAACGGTGCGGTTGCGTGCCAATACTGTCGGTAGTGGTGATGAGGGGCGATTTATCGCCAAAATCCCACCTGAACTCTGTAGCGCCGCTGCTCTTATTATGAAAATGCACCGTATCACCTGAGCAAATAAACAGCTCAGTGCTGTTAACATCAACATACAGGCCAATGCGGTTGCTGTCAATGGTAACAAGTAGCGGCCCCGACGTATGATTACCGCAATCGTTATTGCCCGAAAGGGTTACTTTGTAGGTGGTGGGCGGTCCGTTGTGGTATGTGTGCTGTACTGTTCTCGCCCCTGAAGTTAGCTGGGTTCCATCACCAAAATCCCATGCGTACACTGCATTGCTGCCGGGTTTTACGCTTATGTTGGTAAATGTTATTGAGCTGTCTGAGCAACCGAGTACCCTGTCAGCAGTGAACAACACAGCAGGTTGAGATTTAACAACAATTGAGTCCTTATAATCAACATTTACGCAGCCGTTGGTTGCGGTTAATGTCACATAATAGGTAGTGTCACCATACCCGCTTACAGTGGTTGGGAAAGATTGAGTGCCGGGGTCTGCCAGTGTGCTTGTGTTGCCATTGCCAAAACGCCAGGTGTAGCTGAATTGATCTTTGCCGGGTGTTTGATTGGTGAAGGTAGACTGCAGCGGGTTTTGCAGCGATGCGCAGCCAACTGAATCTATCGCAATAAAATGAGGTTCAGGCACTGCTGTTACGATGGTTACTTTAACGGTGTCACTTAATTCCGTGCAGCTCTGTGATTTTACCTGCCGCATATAATAGTCGTTATTGACAGGTGAAGCGATGGTAATACTTTGCTGGTTAGCGCCTGTTACGGGATTGAATGTTGCGCCATCACTGCTTTGCAGCCATTGATAGGAGTAATTGATGCCATCCCCGCCTGTTGGCTGCTGCCCGTTAATGGTAAGTGCTGTGCCACCGCAAATAGGGCCGGGGGTATCAATAATATTTACAATGGGCTTTGTGCTTATGTAAACAGTATCGCTCAGTATGCCGCATTTTGAACTCTTGCCGGGCAACGTCCATACAAATGTGTAAATATTGCCTTCGGCAAGGCCGGTAACTTTGCTTGCCGGGTTATGTTTGTCTGTTATTGTAGCCATTAAAGTACCTAATTGGCTCCATGTACCCGTATCTTTCACAAACTTCGATGGCCTTGCCTGCATAGTGTATTGGGTTACACCGCGGCAAATAAAAGCATCCGGGCCGGCATAGGCGGTATCGGCTGGCAACACTGTTACTTTTACAGTATCTGTATTGCTTTTGCAGGAGCCACTGCCCGCGTATATTAAATACTTAACGCTTGCCGTATCCGGCGGGTTTGCCGCATTAATTAAAACATCATTTATTGATGCTGAACCGCCGCCCGAGGTATTATTTGTATTGCCTGTTATACTGCCCGGTGCGGCTGACAGTATGCTTTGCCAGTAATACGTTAACAGCCCGTTCGGGCTGGCAGGGGTGATATTAACAGCGTTGCCCGAGCAAATACTGGTATCGTGGCCGGGGCTTATCACAATTATTTTATTAACTATAATGCTGTCGTGTACGGTAGTATCACCGCAGCCGTTATTAAGGGTAAGCCCGATATACCATTTTCCGTCTTTTGCGTAAGTGATAGAGCCGGGGTTTGGTTTTGACGATGTAACAGGCGTAGTATTACTTATTCCCCAGGTGTATTTAATGTTGCCATTGCTAAAGCAGGTATCTATGGATGATATATACTGTACCGGTTTTATACTGTCGCCTGCGCAAAGGGCGGGAAACTTTGCAAAAGCCAGCCCGGCTTTTTGGTATATTCGCACGGTGTCATCAATAAAATTAGAGCAGCCTGAGCCGGTTGCCGTAGCGGTAAACCTTACGCGGTACCTGCCGGGTTCACTGAACGTAAAAACAGGCTTTTGGGCATTTTCATCGTTAATGGCGCCGTTGCCGTTTTGTGTGCAGTTGTCCACCGAATCAATCGGCGTAATTACCCAGTGGTAGCTGTCATTACCGCACGCAATGGTGGAATCAACAGCATTGGTAACATTTATTACAGCCGGGGTGCAGGCTGCTTTTTTATCCAACCTGAAACCGGGGGCAGGTTTGGCACGCACACAAATTTGAAAATCACCAAAATTGCTGCCGTAATCCCTAACACAATCGGCTGTGCCGGCATTTACTGATTTTACGTATAACCGTATTTTATAGGTGCCCGGCCCCAGTAGTTTTACCCCAACGGTACGTGTGCCATCCTTTGGCAGTACGAGGTTACCAGTATCACCCGACACCACTACAACTTTACCGCCCGGCGGCGGCGTAATTGACCATACTTCCGAGCTGTTTTGGTTAGGCGGAGTAGTGCCGCAGTATGGATAAACACCCGCCCAGTTGGTTGCGTCTGTAAGGTTAGTAACCGTACTGTCGCAAACTGTTTGCGGAGCTGACATATACACGGCCGGTTTTGCTGATATATGTATATTGCGGGATACGTTTGTTTTAATGCCGCAGGCGTTTATTGCATCGCACTCAATAGGGAAAGAATTTGGGTCGCCCGGCTCATTGGGGTCATTTACATTGCACGATGACTGATAATAATAATGCACAAATTTATACGTGCCGCTTTCTATGCTCGCCTGGTTAATAACAGTATCAAAATGGGGCGTTTCAGATATGCCTATTTTATAAATAGTGCCTTTTGCATTGGACAGGTCATCAAGCCCAAATGAAAAATCTATGTGGTCGCCTATGCAATAGTAAGGGTCTGTTTTGGGTGATGAAAAGCCGTTACTTGGTATTTTACCGCGATAAATGATGTATTGTTTAGACAGGCTGCAGCCATTGGTGCCTTTTACGGTTGCCTGCAGGGTATCATACCCTTCCCTGAATACTTTTACGATGGTATCCGCTTGTGACCATACCGTTGCATTGAAATCGGGAGTACCATTACCCCAAACAATTTGGTAACTGGTATTGGTGGATTTTGTGGAGGAGTTTACAAACTTAAGCGAAGAATCAACAGCAGAGCACAAGGTAAAAATCTCAGCATTAAAATAACCGGCAAGGTTACCCGGCGGAGCACCCGCATTCGGCGAGGTGATATTAATATCAGGCACCTGGTCAACCGGTTGCTGTTTGGTAAGCGTGGTGGAGCATCCATATTGGTCCGAAACAGTGAGGCTAACATTATATAGCTTTCCTTTACCGTCGCCGGTAGCTTTATCAAACTGTATAGTGGTTGTTTGGCCGGTACTTGTAGTAGTTGAACTACCATCAAATTTCCATGTATAATCAAGCCCGTTTGCAGCAGCTTTATAAGTAAAATTTTGGCTGCCACACTGTTGGTTCACAAGGCTAAAACTTGCATCGGGTTTGGTATCGGCAATAACTTCCACTGTCATTTTTAAAGTATCGGCATTAGCCTTGTTGTTAGCGTCAGTTACAATTTGTGTAACGGTTATCTTGCCGGTAGTATAAAATTGCACGCCTATACTTGCCCCGTTGCCGTAATAGCCGTTCAGGTAATTGTAGGGATTGTCAAATGCGAACTGTATATTATAAAATTTATTGGACGGAGAGGTTGAAGCATCTTTAAACGTGAGCGTAGTGCCCACACATACTTTAATGTTAAGGCCTGCCGTTGCGGGTACCCTGCCTTGCACAGGCACATTTAATACATCAAAACCTGCAATGGGGTCAGCATGCGCTAAACCAGCGCACGTAAACAGGGCAACTAAACAGGCAATAAGTAATTTTAAAGGCATAGGTTAAAGCAAAAACTGCAGGTTAATTTTAGTTTAATTTACATGAAACAAATACAATAAACCCTGTGCCTTTATATGGGTTGTATTAACATATAGAAGATGCCAAAACCGTTAATAGCAGCCCGGTACAACGCTTTAGTACTTCAATCGTAAAGATAACGAACGGGTATTATATTTTGAAGTTGATTTTTTAATTAACGGTTATGCAGAATTAGTTTTAATCATCTTAAAACACGCGCTATGTGTGCCAACAGCAGCGGGTACAGGTAATTGCGGTTAATCTGCTTATTTTTGTTGCTTTAACAAGACGTGTATGAAGTTTGGAATAATCGGCAGCGGAAGCTGGGCTACAGCCCTTGCAAAAATTCTCACAGATAACGGCAACAGCATAAACTGGTGGATTAGAAACAGTGACACTATTGGCCATATAAGCCTGCGCAGGCACAATCCGCATTACCTGAATGCCGTGTATTTTGATAACAGCCTGCTTAACATGAGCAGTAGCCTTGAATACGTGCTTGAGCAGTCAGACGTGCTGGTAATAGCAGTCCCGTCAGCTTACGCGGATGATGTTTTGAGCCTGCTTAACACGGATGCATTTAAAGGGAAAAAAATAGTTTCGGCCATTAAAGGCATATTGCCGGGCTGCAACCTGCTGCTGAATGAATACCTTCAACAAAACTTCGGTCACACCCTTGCGGATTATTTTGCTGTACTCGGCCCCTGCCATGCTGAAGAGGTAGCGGCCGAAAAACTGTCATATCTTACTTTTTCAGGCATTGATGAAGATACTGCCGGTTTAATCGCGCGTCATTTCAAAACGGATTATTTGAATACCGTGGTAAACCATGATATAATGGGCGTTCAATACGCGGCCATTTTAAAAAACATATATGCGCTTGGCGCTGGTATAGCCCACGGCCTGGATTACGGTGATAACTTTTTGAGCGTTTATATTGCCAACAGCGCTGAGGAAATGGTGCGGTTTCTTCGCAAGGCGCGGCTGGATGATGACAGGGAAGTGATAAACTACGCGGCCAGCGCCTACCTTGGCGACCTTTTGGTTACCTGCTACTCGCTTTACAGCCGTAACCGCACTTTTGGCAATATGATTGGAAAGGGCTACTCAGTTAAGGTAGCGCAGCTTGAGCTTAATATGGTGGCGGAAGGATATAATGCCAGCAAGTGTATACACCTTAAAAACACCGTCCTGGGGGTACATTTGCCTATTGCTGATACCGTTTATAACGTTTTATGGGAGCATTTGCCCGCCGCAAAAGCCTTTAACAAAATAGAAGGCCTGCTGGTGTAAAAAACTACTTATCTTTAGATATGCCTTTATCATTAAACATATATGGTTACGTTATGATTGCCGCCCTCGGCGTTATACTCGTTGTAAACGTTGCCAGGAAGATTTTCTCCCACCATCATTAATAAACACTTCTTCTTTTTTTATTCGGCCTTAAGGTTAACCACGGGATTGGACGCCGCTGTTTTAAAAGCGATGGCACTTACCGTTAACACTGTTATACAGATGGTTATAGCAGGGGGCAGTAAAAAAAGCCACCAGGCGAGATTTGTGCGATAGGTAAAATTTTGCAGCCATATATGCATAAAATACCATGCTGCCGGCATCGCAATCACAAAAGCTACGGCTATACAAAGCATAAAATCGGTATTCATCAACCGCAAAATTTGAACTATGCCTGCCCCAATTACTTTGCGGATAGCAATTTCCTTGGTGCGTTTAATAAGCATAAAACTGCTCAACCCAAATATGCCCAGGCAAACAATAATTAAAGCCAGCCAGGTAAATACTGTTACGATTGACTGGTATTTCATATCATCGCTGTACTGGGCATTAAAATAATCATCAAGGAAGAAAGCGTCAAAAGAGGACGCCGGAAATATTTTTGTAAACTGCTTTTTTACAGCTGCCATTACTGCGCCGGCATCCGCCCCCTGCAATTTTACTGATACAAACTGCATATTAACTGAATTCCATGGGTTATACATTAAAAACACAATGGGCCTGTATCCTTCCTTCAGTGATAACTGGTGAAAATCTTTTACTACGCCAATCACTTCGAAACGGTCATTCCCCCTTCCTTCAAGGTTTATATACTTATGCACGGCATCCTCAGCATTTTTAAAACCAAATAGCTGCATCGCATTCTCCGTGAGTATTACTGCTGTTGCCGTGTCAGAAGGTGAGTTACGTGAGAAATTGCGGCCTTTTAAAATGGCCAGGTTGTAGGCAGGTATAAAATCCCAGTCAACCCGAATCATGTCATCAAGCCGGGTTGTTTTCAGGGGGTCATTATCACGTGTATTGCTCATTATATAGGGCTCACTCCTGCCGGGTATCGTGCTGCTGGTGGTTATTGCCTTAACACCACTTATGCCTTTAAGATTTTGCTCCAGGGCAGCAAGGTTTGCGTTATAATTATCTGTTATTGCCGGTGTTTTAAATACCAGTGTTTGGTTAATACCAACGCCAAGGTCGAGGTACTGCATATAAACAAGTTGCCTGCGGGCGGTAATGGCAGCAACAATTAATACCATGGCAATGAAATATTGGAACACAATAAGCGCCAGCCGGGGTAAGCGGCCAAAACCGCCCCCAAATGCAAGCCGGTTTTTTAATACCAATGCGGTATTTACGCGCTTTAAAATATAGTAAGGTATAGCGGTAGTTATGATAATGCCACTGGCAAATGTTGCGGCTATAAGCTGCCATACCAGCGGACGTTGCCAAAAATGGTAGAAAATATTTTCTTCACTTACATTTTTAAAAAGGGGTATAAACACCAGCATGAAAAGAAAGAACAATATTAATGCGGCTATATTTACCAGCACGGCCTCTACAAAAAACTGCATAAAAATTTCACGGTTGCCTGCGCCCGCCATTTTTCGCACACCAATTTCTCCAGCCCTTTCCATGGCTTTTGAAATAAGGGTGTTTATAAAGTTTACCCAGCCTATAATTAAAATAATAACGGCAATAACCAATATATAATTAATGGTTTGCCTGCTGCCTTTTGCTTCGCGTTCATAGGGCTTAAAGGCATTGAGGTGTATGGAAGTAAGTGGTACCAGGTACACGCCCCATGTTTTTTCTTTAAGCGCAGGCAGGTTTTTGTATTCTTCTGCTAATTGCGGAAACTTGCGCTCAACAGCATCAGCTTCTGCACGGGTGTTTACCTTAACATAGGTGTATGCTTCGTGCATATACCATGTATCCCATTGCCACTTGTCAAGCGTGCTGTAAGAAAACATAATATCGAGATGAATATGCGACTGTACCGGGAAATCCTCAAACACACCCGTTACCACACAATGGTATTTTGTAAGCAGCGTTGATATATCCAGGAACTTGCCTATAGGGTCTTCATCACCAAAATATTTTTTTGCGGCAGATTGCGACAATACTACTGAATTTGGGTTAACCAGTACGTTTTTTACATTACCTTTTAACAGCTTATAATCAAAAAAAGAAAAGAAGTTTGAGTCAACTGCAACCACGCGCGGCTCGCGGTGTACAATATTTTTATACTTCACCATTCGCTCGCAATCGTAATTATTGATGCGTACGTATTCTTTTACTTCAGGAAACTCTTTTTTCATTGCCGGGCCATACCCGAACGAACTGGTAACCCATGAATCGCTTATTACACCTGCTTTTGCAAACCATGCCTCCACGCGGTAAATGCTCTCCCTGTCGTTCTGAAAGCTGTCATAATGGGTTTCAAAACCGGCATAATTCATTAATATAATAAAGGCGCCGGTGCCAATGGTAAGCCCCAGTACGCTAACCAGGGTAAACCCCCAATTTTTTTTCAAATTGCGGATGGCTGTTTTCAGATGGTTTTTAAACATGTGTTACCGTTAGTTACCTTGTGCAATTTAAGGGAGATTCCGCGAATGCCTGGAGTAAAGAGCTTATTATAGCCGTCAGAAATTATTCCCAAAAATTTTCCTAAAAATCACAACAGCCAGCAATTTATTAACACTATCACCGTTTTTTGCGATAACTGTTTACTTTAGCAATCTCCTAAAACTTCAAAGGAATGGGAATATTACTACAGGTTGATTCGTCCAAACTCTTAGGTGCTGCCGCAAATGCTGCCAATACGCCCGATACCATTAATTTATGGAGCCTTCTTGACAGGGGCGGGTGGCTGATGTACCCGCTCTACGGATTACTTGTTTTAGCGATTTTTTTCTTTTTTGAAAGGCTTATCGCCATCCGTAAAGCATCCCGCATTGATGCCAACTTTATGAATATCATCCGCGATAACATTATGAGCGGTAACATAAGCGCGGCACGCAATCTCAGCAAAAACACTGATAACCCCGTTGCCCGAATGATTGACAAAGGCCTGCAGCGTATTGGTAAGCCGATTGAAAGCATAGAAAAAAGCATGGAGAACGTGGGCAAGCTGGAAATGTATAAAATGGAGCGCAACCTTAATATACTTTCGCTTATTGCAGGCATAGCGCCTATGTTTGGCTTTTTGGGTACCATTATAGGGATGGTGCAGATGTTTTACGAGATAAACAAATCAGGCAATTTTGAGCTGCCTGTAATTGCTGGCGGTATTTATGTGAAAATGATAACCTCTGCCACCGGGTTGATTATTGGCCTTATTGCCTACGTATTCCACAATTTCCTTACCACGCAGGTAGATAAGACCGGTAACAAAATGGAAGCTGCCAGTGCAGATTTCCTGGATATTTTACAGGAACCTACCAGGTAATTTGTAGTACAGCGTAGTTACTTTACGTGCGGGCGATAATATAAACAAGAAACAAACAAAACCGGTAACAGATTAAATACTACTGATGAATATAAGAAGGAGATTAAGAGCGCAGCCTGAGGTACACACAGGGCCACTCAACGATATATTATTTATATTGGTGATGTTCTTTCTTATTGTGGCTACATTGGCTAACCCAAACGTTGTTAAGGTAAATAACCCCAAAGGTAAAAGTGATACAAAGGCGAAGCAAAATATTATGGTGTCCATTGACAAGGATAATAAGATTTATATAGGTACAAAAGAAGTACCTGAATTTATGCTTGACAGCGCCATAAAAATGGAAGTAGATAAAGCAAAACTCTCTATTGACACCCCCAGCGTGGTGGTAAATGCCGATACCATATCATACACCGGCGGCTTTTTTAAAGTGCTTGCATCCGCTAAAAAGGCCGGCGCAAAAGTAGTAGCCAACGTTAAACAATAATACCTGTTGATATAGTCAAACAAAAACCCTTGAGAAATTTCTCTACGCGGCTACTAATCATCCTGTCATTTGCCCTGGCTGCTAAAAATAGTTTAGCTCAGACTCCTGTTACCCCATCCCTGCTGCAAAGGGTGGAAAACCGTTTTGAAAAGCAGGGACAATATGTTTACCGGCAAACCATTGAATCTGTAAATAGCCGCACAGACGGCCTGCCGTCGGATAACGATGCAGATTTTATACCCGGCAAGGAGATGCTGGTGGTGGCGGTATTCAGCAAAAAGCCGGACAGCGCTTTTGCGCGCATGGTGGTAACAAAGCATTTCGGTAAAAAAAAATCATACGACGAGCACCAGTTTCAAACGGTGGCTTTTGAACCAAGCCTGGAAATATACTATTCTCTTCTCCAGGTCATCCTCCCCGCTGAAGCCAACAAAGCCAATTGCAGTGTGAACCTGCAGGTGTTTGATAAAAAGCATCCTGCTGATAAAGTTTGGCTGCTGGTGTTTTCTAAATAAAAAATGACGCCTTGTTGCAGGCGCCATTTTCAAATGTTTACTATTTATTCTACTGCACAACTTCTATCCATTTGCCACTAACACCACCACTGATGGTATTGTCGTACATGGCTTCGCAATACACACCGGGCCAGTAAAACTTACCTAAATAGGCGGCGTTTAATTGTACATAATAGGTAAGTGTTTCGTTGCCGGTTATGTCAAAATACTGGTACACCCTGTCATCGCGTATATCCATGTAATCACTGGGCGATGATTTAAAAGCGCCTTCGGTATTATACAGCCTTGTATTTAAAATCTCCCACCCGCTGGGGAATATTTGCGATAATGCCATATTACTGTAGGAGCCGCGGTTACCCGGGTTGGTTACTGTTACCCTGGCTACAAAGTCGGCTCCCTGTTTTATTTTGGCAACATCCAGGGCGTTACCATCTGTATTGAGATAATTAACCGAAACCTGCAGCACGTTAGGGTTATTTACAAAAGGCACTGTTTGGTTACTGAAAGGCTGGCCTGAATTTATTACCCGCACATATAACACGTTGCCGCCTTTGTTGGTAATTTGTACGCTGCCTTTGCCCCCTTGCCATGGTATAGCTGTCTGCGATACCGAACTGCCCGAACTTATATCAACACTTTTCCCGCTAACATTACCTGTAAGCTGAATCTTTTTATCACTTTTAATATTACCGCTGTACTCCGCAATGGCAACCAGGCAGTAAGCAGTGGTTTGGGTACTGTACCAATTGTCCTGCGACAGCTTTGCCGCAACAGTGCGCACCAATTGTTCGGCCTCGCCCTGCCTGTTCATAATGGTTAAGGCTTCCAGCACCATAGCTTCGTCCCGCAGGTCGCTGCCGAAGGTATAGCCGGGGTTAGGCCTTTGCGGGAATGTAACGGGCAGCCCTTTGGTAAGTTGCGCTGCAACTTGCGGCTGACCTGCCAGGTAGTAAGCTGCGGCAAGCCGCCATTTACCTTCGGGGGTAAGGAATTTCCATTCTTTCAGCCTGTTCATCGCGCCCAGTTCCGGGGCTTTTGCCAGCGCTAACAGGTATAACCTGTAAGCCTGTTCAAGGTCGGCGCCATACCAGGGAGCGCTGGTTACATTCCATGCCAGCGCTTTCGTGCGCTCATACTGCTTCCAGTTTTGCAGCATGGATGAAGGAACGTTATACCCGTATTCAGAGGCCTCTAACAGGAAATGCCCTGCATAATTGCTGCCCCATTCGTTACTGCCGGCATAGCCAGGCCAGTAGCTGAAACCACCATCTGTCTGCTGGAAGTTTTGTAGTTTCTGTATGCCGGTGCGTACATTAAAATCAATTTGCTTTTTCTGCTCATCATTAACATCCAGCAACTTATTTAACACCAATTGAGGAAATACGGCAGAGGTGGTTTGCTCAACGCAGCCATGCGGGTAGGTGATAAGGTAGTTAAGCCTTTTTTGTAAATCAATAGTCGGTATGCTGGATACTTCCAATACTGCTTTGGCGTTGGCGCCGTCGCCTATCATCGTTACGGCATTATTCCACGATTGTCCCGGCTGCAGTGTAGCTTCCGCTACCTGCGTTATCGGTTGGTTGGGGTTGCGGATATCAATTTCAATCTCGGACACATCGCTTTCCTTCCCGCTTGAAGCAACTACTTTTACTTTGCCGATACCTGTGTTGTTTTTAACGGTAGCATCAAAATACACTTCCTGCTCACCCATTGCATTAAAATGAATAGACTGCACACCGCCGGCTTCAATAAACGGGTTGCTTTGCATGGTTAGCTTAACGTCTTTAACTGAGTTATTTGTCGCGAATATTGTAACAGGTATTTTTAATTGTTCGCCCGGACCCAGCACACGTGGTAAAGTTGCCAATACCATTACCGGCTTCTTAACTTTTACGGTTTTTTCGGCGTAACCAAAGGCATTATTGCCGGCCGCCACAACCATGGCACGCACACTACCCATGTAAGGGGGCAATTCAAAGGTGTGGGTTTTGCTTCCCCCCGTAAGCGTAAACGGTCCCATGAATTTTACCACTGGTTTAAAGCGGTTTGCTTTTCGTGTTTTGGCTGCCAGTGCGGCTTCTGCATCACCGCCAATCGTTAATATCCGTTCAAGCTGCGCGCCCCATGCACCAATTACCTGGTCATAAATATCCCAGCTTTTAACGCCCAGCGCTTCACGGGCAAAAAACGCATCGTGCGGGTTGGGTGTTTTAAAATGGGTAAGGTCAAGCAAACCGTCATCCACAATAGCTATTACATAGGTCATGTCTTTACCGGATGCTTCTGAAACAGTAATGGTATTTTTTTGTTCAGGCCTTATTTCCGAAGCCATGCTTATAACAGGTTTAAGAATGGTGTTTTTGTCCTGTACCATTATTGGTATTACACCGTACATGCGTATCGGTAAATCATTAAGGGTTTGCGCATGCGGCTGTATAAGGCTTACGTTTACATACACATTTGGCGTCATGTCTTTGGTAATGGCAAAGGAATATTTTGTTTGGCCCTGCGTGGTTTTTATCCACTCCGTCTTTAACACTTTTGTGCCTGATTCTATGCTTACAAGCGCTTTACCTTCCTTTGGTGTTGGTATAGTAAGGTTAGCCTGCTCCCCTACGTTATAGGTGGTTTTGTCTGAGCTGAATTCAAGCATCGCTGCGGCAGAAGGGTCGCTGTTGTCGCGTCGCGTTTGCCAGCTATAATCATCCACGTAAAAAGTAGCCCCTGTAGTATGGCCGCTGTTTTTATCTTTTACAAGAATAAGGTACCTGCCCCAATCCTCTTCAGGTAAAGTAACAGTATAACTGCCCCTGCCATTGGTAAGTGTAACACTTTGGGAGCGTACCAGTTTATTATATTTATCCTGTGTAAAATTGCTTAAGGTATTATCATCATCATTATCCCACCACCAGCGCCACTGTATTTTATACACTTCCACATCGGCCGTGGTAGTGCCCTGCACCAGTGCCCCTTTGGTATTTACATTTACAATATCAAAACGCTGCGGTGAACCTGATAAAAGATACCCCCATGTTTTATCGCCCGGCGGCACATGCACGCCTACGTATGAGCTATAGGGGTTGTATGGCATTGCAACATTATCAATGCTGAAATTGCCGCCCGGCTCAAATACTTTTATACTCAGGTTGGCCAGCAGTTGCCCGGGTGCGCCATCCTGCGTTTCAAACGCCGCATTAATTGGCGCAGTGCCATCACCGTTCAGCGTGCCGTCAAATATGGTTTTTGACTGCGGTGTGAAGGATGAGGTCGGGTCATCAAACACATAATCTTTAAACTTGTCGAAGCTTGTTTCTTTGCGGTACAACTGGGCTTCCACCTTTGCTTTTAAATTTTGCGCTTTTGCCCCAAACAGCCATTCAGCGCTTAGCGTGCCGTTTGTGTTAGCATTTTCACCCAGCGCATCAAGGCCGCCAAAGTCAAGGTTAATTTTAAGGCGGTTAGGCATTACTGTTTCAATCTTAATCCTCTTTTCAAAGGTGGCGCCGCCAACTTTTACCCGGCACAGCCAGTTGCCTGTAGGTGCATCGGCATCAGTAGCTGTTCTGAAAACGTTAAAGCCATTAAACGCATTCGTTTGCACAAGCCGTTTATATAATTGGCCGCGCGGAGAAACCAATTCCATTTCCACGGGGTGCTCTTTGGGCAGTTTGTTATCAATATCATCAATAACACAGCTAAGGTACAGGCTGTCACCGGGCCGCCATACGCCGCGTTCCCCAAAAATAAATCCCTTAATGCCGTTCTTTACTTCATCGCCCGATATGTCAAACCGGCCCAGTGCCAGTGAATTGCCATCGTCTAATTTTAGGTAACCGCGTTCATCACCCTGCTTTGCCACCAGCAGGTAAGGCTTGCGTTTTAGCTGTAACATGGCAGTGCCATCGCTGCCCG
This sequence comes from Chitinophagaceae bacterium, assembly GCA_035550215.1. GTDB lineage: Bacteria > Bacteroidota > Bacteroidia > Chitinophagales > Chitinophagaceae > JABDFW01. The sequence goes on from DASZPM010000031.1 coordinate 412,534, forward strand.
TAGATGCAGTGGCTATTATTTGCTGCTGGTAATCCAGCACATCAAGCTCAACGTTGGCCAGGGCGTCTGTTGTTAATATATTGGTTGCCGCTACAAAAAGGCTTTTGTCATTACCGCGTTTGGCAATAAGCCCTATGTTGCTGGCCAATATATTACGGCTGTCATAACGGTCTTTGTTATAATAGCTGGTATGGCATGGGTTATCTTTTTCATCCCAGTTATAACCGTAAGTATAATAACTGTCATACCTGCTCCAAAAATCATCCTCATCATCAGGGCCTTCAGGGCTGTTACCGTTGTCATCATCACTATAGCCGTCATCCCTCCGGTCGTTAATCAGCGAGTCGCAGGTGTACAGCGAATATTGCGGCCTGAAGCCAATGGTAACACGGTATATAGCGCCCGGCTCAGTCTTAATATATTTATCAAGGTCTAAAGAAAAATGGTTGCTTTTGTGCAGGTTTAATGTCTTATCATTATCAAGGGCAACAGTTGCCTGTGCAATGGGCCTGCCAACCCTTCTCAAATCTTCATTGCCGTCAATATCATTACGCTGTAAAAATTGAGAAACGTTGTTGCCGTATATTTTTATAATGGATACATCTACTGATTTAAGGTTAATCGCCTCAAATGGCAGCACAAGCCTGCCGCCACTGTTAGGCAATATGCTGCCGCGGCCAAATATTTTTACTGATGGCAGCCTGTTTTCAAAAAATATATTCGCGGTTGATGCCTTCTCCAATTTATCACCCCATTGGTTTTCTACACCTTCATGCACCGTTAAGGTGTAATTGCCGTCAAGCTTACCTGATGCATACACCCTTAACTCACTGCCCATTACTGTATAACTTACGTCAGCCTGGTCGCTTAACGTTACAAGGCCGTTAAACGACTGGTTTGACAACGGGTCGCTGAATTGTATCAGCGCATATTGTTCCTGGTCCTGCACAGCGCGGATATTAAGCACGGTAAAGTCGCCAATGGCAGGTACGGTAACCTCCTTGCTGCCCGTTATATCCAGCCCCAGCGGTGTCCCGGTCCAGGTTAGCTGCAGGGTGCCCGCTGCGCTGCTGCGTTGTATATTGGTAATAGTAAAATTGTGTATGCGGTTAGCTTCATTATGCTGCCAGTTAATAGTAAGGCCGGTATTGTTCATTGTTGCTGCAAGCAGTTTCTCTACCGTGGCAGATGATTCTACATCCGCTGTTGTTACCTGCCCGGTCAGGGTCATGGTAGTTTTATTGTTACTGCGCAGGCCAAAATCTTCTACGTTAAAAGAAGGCTTAATTACCTGTACGTTAAATTTGAATGTTTTAAATGCACCAGGCACATGCATTACTTTACCAAGGTTAAATGAGGCTTCGTATAATTGGTCGGGTGTTAAGTCTTTGTCTGGCTTAAATTCAATGGTCCGCGCGTCAACCCAATATGCTTTACCTTCTACAGAAGGCGAGAAGGCAAATAAGTTTTCTTTGATCGTTTCATTAAGGGTGTGTGTTACATTGGCATCAACCGCCAGCTTTATGCGTATGGTATTTTTTTTAGAAATAACCCCTGATGTGTAGGCTTCAATGTACTTACTGAATGAAGGGTCAACATCTACCAGTTTGGGTTTAGATTTACAGGCGATTAAGAGCAAGGGTAAAACAAAAACGGTTAGCCACCTTAGTGGCATGCGTTGGTGGGAGTACATATAAAAAGGGATTTGTTTGAAATGTGTATGCTGTTTAAGGCGATAGAAAATTAGAAAGAATTTTTTGATACCAGGTTGAAAAAAATTGTTAATTACAGGAGATGGCATAAGCAGGGCATTTTTGTTAATGAAAGGTAAAGAAAATGCAGGTAAGTGGCCAGGATGAAAAAAAGGGTTATTTTATACAGCAAAAAACCCCAGAAAAATAATGTATTCTCCGGGGTAAAAAAGATTGAGCCATAAGGCTTACAGGCTATGTTACAGATGAATTACTTTATCTTCTTGCCATTGCCCAGCCATAACAAGCCATCAATAATAAATTTATTTTCTTCTTTACTGCTGAAGGTAGATGAAAGCGTAGCGTTTGTTTTTCCTTCATAGTCCATATCATTGTGCCCCATGTTCATGTAAATCATTTTGTAATGAATGTTTGTCCATGCAACAGGGTAGTAGCCGCTGTGCCATATTTCGCTTTGTTTGGGGCCTGTACCAAGCGGGAAACTCGATGAATCTATACTCAGTAATATTTTAATATCCGGGTTTTTACGCAGGTCATGCTCCCACCTGTACCATTCATTAGGCGCCGCTTTAAATGTGGCAGGCAGGCCTTTTGTAGAAGGGTGCGTTTTATCTTCAACATCCAAAATAGCTGAAGTGGGCCGCCATGTATTGCTGACATACTGCCCCGAGCCAAGAAAAGTATCGTGGTACCAGTTCCAGTCCTGGTTATAATCAGATGGCGTTAACGCAAATGCAGAAAAATGAAAGCCCATCCAGGCGCCGCCATTTTTCATATATCTTTCAAAAGCCTGGCGTTGCGGCAGGCTATCCGGCCGCGTATCAAGAAACAATACTACCTGGTAATGTGAAAGAAAGCTATCGTTCATATTATTCCAGTTATTGGTTGAATCGTAGGAGAAGTGATATTTTTCGCCCATTTGCGGAAACCATTTATTTGCTTCGTGCAAAAAGCTTATATGGGCCAAATCATTTTTGCCTGTATAAAACGCGATGACATGAAATTTTACATTTTTTTGCGCTGATGCTTGTAGTGTAAAAGCAAGCAAGATGCATATTGGCAATAACAGGAATATTTTCTTCATTCTAAACAAAAATTATACAGCTATAAAAATAAAGCCTTTTAGCAAGCAGCAGAAATAATTTGCCACTCTTGGATAATAGTGAAAATCTTGTGCCGGGCTGTTTGTTCTTTTTTTAATATTGCATTTCCACAGGGTAAGTAATTTATATTTTGAACGCTGGAGTAATAACAAAAACATAAATAGATAATGTAATGAAAAAAGTGATGATAGTTGCGGTTTTATTATTGAGCATGTCTGTTTCAAAAGCAAACTTTGCTGATACTGCTCATTTATATAACCCGTTGGCAAATGCAGAAGCAGGTATTGCCAAAGCTGTGGCACAAGCTAAAAAGGAGCACAAATTTGTGTTTATACAGGCAGGCGGCAACTGGTGTATATGGTGCCTGCGTTTTAATAATTTTATTACACAGGATGCGCAGATTGATTCACTCGTAAAGGCAAATTTTATTGTATACCATTTAAATTACAGTAAGGAGAATTTTAATTTGCCTGTATTTGCCAAATATGGCTTTCCGCAACGGTTTGGGTTTCCTGTATTTATTATTTTGGATGGAGACGGGCATTACATTCATACACAAAATTCCGCCTACCTTGAAGAAAACAAAGGCTACAATAAAGAGAAGGTGATGGATTTTTTTTCAAGCTGGACGCCCGCGGCGCTTGACCCCAAAAATTACACTAACCCAATGTGATTATCTTAAGCAGGCAATAATTTACTGTATAACAATTTCCGCGCCGGCAAAGGTTATATACCCGCAGTATTCAGGTGCAGTTATTAGACCGCTGTAACGTGCAGGCACATAATCCTTCCCCGCAAGGAACGAAATCATTCTTTGAAAATGCAATCACAAGCAGTGGAGAAAGGCGCGGGCATTCTAAACGCTCATTGCGCCTGTCATTCGCGCCGCGGCACTTTTCTCAGCCGCATGCCTTGGTTTAACGGTAGCCCCAACATAAAACACGCAACAGGCAAGCGCAAGCCCCTGTGTCATGTTCATTAGTGAAAGGACTTTCATCTGTTTGTCGCTGAGCGAGAGATAACCCTGCAGGTGAACAGCTAACGCAAAAACTACAAGCAAAAGGGCCAGCACGTAGCATACCAGTTTTACCTGCCTGTTTAATAAAATTGATGCTGAAGTTAGTATAAGCACGGTGCCTACAGCATATACCATAACATGGCCCTTAGGCATGTAATCTGGTACAAACGTTACTAAATTTTCAGGATCAATAAAGTGATACAGGCCAAAGAAGGCAATAACTATGGCAAACAATACTACTGCAACCCGGGAAATTGGAAGGTTATTCATAACACCAGGTTTTAGAAGCATAAGTTACGAAGGTTTTTTGTTAATCCAAATAAATGTGCATAACTATATACCTATCTTTAAACAGAAAAAAGAGAATTCATGAAGATTGCTTTTCACGGTGCAGCCAGAACGGTAACGGGCTCAAAACATTTACTGACACTCGATAACGGCACAAAAGTATTGCTTGACTGCGGCCTCTTCCAGGGGCTTGGTAAAGAAACTGATATACTGAATGCGCAATTTGGTTTTGAAGCGGAAGAAATAAAATACCTGCTGTTGTCCCATGCGCATATTGACCATTGCGGCCTTATTCCGCGTCTCGCTAAGCAGGGATTTAATGGAAAGATTTTTTGTACGCCGGGCACCAAAGAACTTGCCCAGGTGTTATTGCTGGACTCTGCAGAGATACAGCGCGACGATACAAAATTCATCAATAAAAAGCGGGCAAAACAGGGGCAGCCACCTTTAGAGCCTTTATATACGGTGGAAGATGCGCAGGCGTCTTTCGGCCTTCTTACGGCAGTACAATATGACCAGTGGTTTGAAATTGAAAAAGGGCTGGAGGTTTTGTATACTGATGCGGGCCACATAATTGGCAGCGCCGCGGTGCATGTGCGTGTTACTGAAAACGGAAAAACCACGCAGGTGAGTTTTAGTGGCGATGTGGGAAGATATAAAGATGTAATACTTCGTTCGCCGGAAATATTTCCGCAGGCAGATTATGTGCTGATAGAAAGCACGTATGGCAGCAGCCTGCACGAAGATATTTTTAATACTCCTGACCAGTTACTTGCCTGGGTTACAAAAACATGCGTACAAAAAAAAGGCAAGCTGATAATACCTGCCTTCAGCGTAGGCAGAACGCAGGAACTTTTATATTTTTTAAATGATTTATATAATCAGAAAAAGTTGCCGCACGTGCCTGTGTATGTAGATAGCCCGCTAAGCCGTGAAGCTACAGACGTGGTAAAGCATCATCCTGAAAATTTTAACCGGGCAATAAAAAAGTTGCTGGAGACAGACAATGATCCATTTGATTTTGAAACACTACGTTTTATTAAAACGGTGGATGAAAGTAAGCAATTGAATGACCTGCCTGAACCGTGCGTCATAATATCAGCCAGCGGCATGGCAGACGCAGGCAGGGTAAAACATCATATACTTAATAATATTGGGGATGCTAAAAACACCATTTTGCTGGTAGGGTATTGTGAGCCGCATTCATTGGGCGGCAGGCTTATGGCCGGAGCAACAGAAGTGCGCATTTTTGGAGAGTATTATAAAGTGCAGGCAGAAGTAGGCTCAATGCGCAGCATGAGCGCCCACGGCGACTATGATGACCTTTCACAATTTTTAGCCTGCCAAATACCTGGTGAAGTTAAAACGCTGTTTATAGTACATGGCGAATATGACGTGCAGTTGGAGTTTCAACGGCGGCTTTTGAAAAAAGGTTTTAAGGACGTACAGGTGCCCGCCCTGCACCAGGTTTTTGGGCTTGACTAAAAAGCCCCACACTGGCATTGCTGCGTATAAAATGTGGCAGAATATGTATAAAATACACGTCAAAAAAATTATTGTAAAAATGACAATAATTTTTTTGCAGATGTAAAAGAAGTGTTAACTTGTGCAAACGATTGTACACCACTTGTCATACAAAACCACTATACAAGACATTGCCAGGGAGTTAAATCTCACCTCCGCCACTATCTCAAGAGCGTTGCATAATAACCCGCGTATTAGTGAGCAAACACGAAAGCTGGTGCTTGACACGGCAAAAAAACTTAATTACAGCCGTAACCGCATTGCGTCTTCGCTCAGGTCCGGTAAATCTCATACAATCGGTGTTATTATACCTACCGCGCAGCGAAGTTTTTTTGGGTCGGTAGTACACGGTATTCAATCAGAAGCCAAAGCCAATGGGTACAGTATATTATTATACCAGTCAGAAGAAACTACAGAACTGGAAATAAAGGCCATAGAAGCTTTTTTGGGGGCCAGGGTGGATGGGATACTTGCTTCTATTGCAAACAGCACAACTGATTTTTCTCATTTTGAGGATTTGAAACGCAGAAAAATACCGCTGGTGTTTTTTGACCGTGCGAATGACGCGCTGGACATTCCCTGCGTGGTGATAGATGACTACCGTGGGGCGTATAACGCCACTGAACATTTAATAAAACAAGGTTACAAACGCATTGCCCATGTTTCAGGGCAAAAGCATATAAAAATATTCAGGGAACGGATGGAAGGATATAAGGATGCGCTAAGGGCACACGGAATGGAAGTAAAAGAGGAATATATATTCACCGGAGATATATCCATTGAGCGCGGTAAAAAGGCGGTTGATTATTATTTTGACTTGGATGAACCACCGGACGCTTTTTTTGCGGTGGAAGATTATACAGCCCTTGGGGTGATGAAAAGGTTAAGAGAAAGAGATAAGGTAATTCCCGATGAGTTTGGGGTAATAGGTTTTGCTAATGAAAGTTTTAGCGAATATATGACGCCTTCTTTGTCCACAGTTGACCAGCAAACTGTTCAAATGGGAAAAGAAGCGTTTAGCGTATTGAAAGATTTAATAGGTGAAAATGGTGTAACTGCTAACATTAAAACGAAAGTTGTTCTTGAGCCTGTATTGTATTGCAGACAATCCTCGCTAAAAACAGGTGCAGAACAAGCTTGACATTAATGGAGTTAACCTAAGCGGTTCATTATTTCTTGTATCCAAAAGCGAAAACAGTAGAGAGCCACAGGCTTAAAAAACAAAAAAGTAGTGGCTTGCTTAATGCGCAATCGTTTGCGCAATGTTGTTAAAAAGAATGTGCAAACGATTGCATTGTAGGAAACCAAGCTTGCGTAAACGATTGCGCAAAAGTGTAAAACCAAAACTGATGAATATGATTTATGATGACTCCTAAAAAAAATTACCCCACAAACAATGTGGTTAGTTAAAACGCAACTCCATTTTTTAACCAATCTAATACGCTTGAGTATGACTAAAAGATTCTTCATGCATTTTAAAAAAATGCAAAAAACGCTCTTTCTTTTATGCTGGCTGCTGGGAATGACTGGCAGCCTGCTGGCGGCGAGGCTTCCTAAAGCAGATAGGGAAGTAAAAGGCCGCGTTCTTGATGATAAAGGTTCCCCGGTCTCTAACGTAAGCATCATAGTAAAAGGAACAACAATTGGTGTTACTTCCGGAGATGACGGAAATTTTGCCATTCACGTCCCAGATGGAAAAAATACCCTGGTTTTATCTTCTATTGGCTATGAAACCCAGGAAGTAGATGTTAAAAACACCAACAATATCAGCGTAACATTATTAAGCTCTACCGCTAAACTGAATGATGTGGTAGTAGTAGGTTATGGTACGCAGAAAAAGGTTACTGTAACCGGCGCGGTTTCCACAGTTAAAGGAACCGAACTGGAAAAAACACCCACCGTTAACCTTTCAAACTCGCTCGTAGGCCGTTTGTCTGGTGTAAGCGCAGTGCAAAGCAGCGGTGAACCCGGGTACGACGGTTCCAGCATCCGTATTCGTGGTGTAAACACGTTCGGTAACAGTTCAGCGCTTATTGTAGTGGATGGTGTGCCGGATGTGGCAGGTGGCCTTGAGCGCTTGAACCCTGCTGACATTGAAAGCATGTCAATACTGAAAGATGGTTCTGCTGCCATCTACGGTTCAAGGGCTGCCAACGGTGTTATATTAATTACAACAAAGCACGGTAAAAGCGGCAAGCCCCAGGTTTCTTACAATTTCAACCAGGGCTGGTCACAGGCAACCGTTATACCTAAAATGGCCAATGCTGTTGAGTACGCGGAAATGAACAACTCAACCACCATTTACGACGGGATACCCGCCAGCGAATGGGATGCTGCATGGTCTGCTTTTCAGTCAACAGGCAGTTATAAAACACAGGGTGGCAACACTTTTCTTGCCCCCTTTCAGCCTGGTGATGTAGAGAAGTACAAAGACGGCAGCGACCCCTGGGGACACCCCAACACCGATTGGTTTGGCACAACGCTTAAAACCTGGGCGCCTCAATCGCAGCATACGCTGCAAATAAAAGGTGGTAACGAAAACGTAAAATACCTTACCTCTTTTGGCTACGAAAACCAGGATGGTTACTATAAAAATTCCGCAACAGGTTATAAGCAATACGACATGCTTATGAACCTGGATGCCAAAATAAACCAGTACATCAACACAAGTGTAGGGCTGGTAGCACGCGAGGAATACCGTCACTTTCCTACGCAGTCTGCAGGTTCTATTTTCAGGATGCTGATGCGCGGCAGGCCTACTGACCCTGAAGTGTGGCCTAATGGCTTGCCAGGCCCGGATATTGAAAATGGACAAAACCCTATAGTAATCGCAACCAATCAAACAGGTTACGATGATGATAAAAGGGATTTCTTCCAGCTTAATGGCAAAATTGAGTTTCTTATTCCGGGAGTTCCGGGTTTAAAAATCAGCGGTACAGTAAACGTTGATAAAGAAATTCAGCGTGTAAAAAACTGGCAAACACCCTGGTACCTTTATTTTTGGGACCACTCAACTGTTGACGCAAACGGCATTCCGGTGCTGACTAAAAACCTGCGTTCAACCTTTACAAGTCCCCAGCTTAGCGAAGCTGATTATAACACCCTGAACATACTTACCTCAGGTTTTGTCAATTACGATAAAACAATCGGCCCGCATACTATCAATTTACTGGCGGCAGTTACAAGGGAAACAGATAAAGAGGACGACTTTAATGCTTACCGCACCAACTTTATATCCCCCGCTCTTGACCAGCTTTTTGCCGGCGGTACTGCAGGCCAGCAGGCAGGCGGCGCAGGGTATAACAGGGCAAGGCTGAGCTATTTTGGCCGTGCGGCTTATAACTACAAGGAAAAATACCTGTTGGAGTTTCTGTGGCGTGCTGATGGCTCCTACCTGTTTGACACAAAACAGCGCTGGGGCTTCTTCCCCGGTATATTGGGCGGCTGGAGGATATCAGAAGAAAAGTTCTTTAAAGACAACGTGAAGTTTATGAACTACCTGAAATTAAGGGGTTCATACGCCGAACTGGGTAACGACCAGGTATATTACGGTGGTTCTCTGAGAGAATATCAATACCTGTCTACCTACGGTTTTGGCAGCTATACCATTAATGACCAGGGCTTCAAAACCTTGTATGAAACCGTTGTGCCTAACCCTGATTTCACCTGGGAAGTTGCACACAACACTGATGTTGGTTTGGAAGGCGCTTTCTTAAATAACCAGATTACTTTTGAGTTTGATTATTTTTATAACAAGCGTACTAACATACTTTGGCAGTTAAATGGTTCTACACCTGCAACGTCCGGTATTTCTTCCCTGTTGCCTCCTACAAATATAGGCAAGGCTGAAAATAAAGGGTATGATTTTACGGTAGGTTACAACGGCCATAGTAAAGACTTCACTTATTCAGTATCAATCACCGGTGGTTACGCCAAAAACAAAATCCTGTTCCAGGATGAACCTCCGGGCGCGCCTGATTACCAAAAAGCAACCGGCCATCCTTACACTGGCGGTGGCGGCGGTACCTACCTTGCTTACGAGTATGATGGTGTTTTTGCAACCCAAAAGGACATTGATGCAAACACTATTGATTACAGCGGGTTGACACCAGCACTTAAGCCGGGTGATATGAAGTTTAAAGACATTAACCACGATGGAAAAATTAACGCTGACGACCAGGTTAGGCTTGATAAATCAATAGACCCAACCTTTACCGGCGGCATTAACTTTAATTTCGGTTATAAAAACTTCGACCTTTCAATATTATTCCAGGGCGCAACAGGCGGCTTGTTATATATTAATACTGAATCTGGCGATATAGGTAACTACCTGCAATACACGTATGACCACCAGTGGACTTTTGCCAACCCAAGCAGCGTTGACCCACGCATAGCAAACAGGAGTAATACATATTACGATGGCGGCGCTGCCGGTCTTAATACCTATTACTTGTTTAACACAGATTACCTGCGCTTAAAAAACATTGAGCTGGGATACAACTTATCAGCCAATCTTCTTAAGAAAACAGGCATATCAGGTCTTCGTGTTTATGCAAATGCGCTTAACCTTGCTACATGGTCTAAGCAAAAGGTATTTGACCCCGAGTCAACCAATGGCAGCGGCCAATATTATCCGCAGGCAAGAATTATTAACGTAGGTGCAAAAGTTACCTTTTAAATTGAATGCTATGAAAAGAACGATATTATATATGATTACAGGCGCTGGCCTTGCGCTCGCGTCATGTAAAAAGGACTTTCTTAATACCACGCCGTTAACATCCATTTCGTCCGCGGTAACATGGACGGATGGCGCATTGTCTGAAGCCTTTGTAACCAACATTTACAATGGTTTTCAAAATGGCGGGTGGTACGAACAGGAATTGGCCTCTTTAAGCGATGAGGCTGTATTTGTTCACCCGGGCCGAAACATTAATACCATCAATGAGGGCACGTTAACTCCCTCAAACCCGGGCTGGGCAGACGGCACTTATGAGTGGAATAATATGTATAGTTTTATAAGGGCCTGTAATGTTGCCCTTGAAAACCTGAGAACCGCCACTTTTAACGACCCAACGCTGAACGAGCGGCTGCAGGGCGAGGCTCATTTTTTGAGAGGGTATTATTACCAGCAATTATTGCGTTACTATGGCGCAATACCCATTGTTGACCACTCTTACGGTTTAAATGAAGATTACAGCATTGCCAGGAGCACTTATGAAGAGTGTGTGAATTTTATAGTGAGCGATTGCGATAGCGCTACTATGCTGCTTAACGGTAAAACATTGGCAAAAGGCCGTGCCACAGCTCTTGCGGCAATGGCATTAAAGTCACGTGTGCTGTTATACGCAGCCAGCGATTTGCATGATATACCTACTGCCAAAGCTAAGTCGGCAACCATTGCAGCCTTTGCAAACCCCGAGTTGGTTGGTTATGTTAGCGGCGATCGTAATGCCCGCTGGCAGGCTGCGAAAGATGCTGCCAAAGCTGTGCTTGACGCTGCTTCAGGGTATAAGCTTAATCTTTCAGCGCCAGAAACAAAAGCCGATGCCATTGCCAATTACATTTCAGTTTCAATGGGTGGTGCAAGTAAAGCGCCGGGTGTTGATGCGGCCGCATCGTCTGAACTCATATTGCAACGCGATTTTTCTCCAGACCTTTATACCGGCGGCCCCGGCACAGACGGTACTTCGGTAGGGTTGGATAACGGCCCTAACGGTTATCACAACTGGGCAGGCAATGTACCTATACAGGAATTGGTGGATGACTATGAAATGATGGACGGCTCGAAATTCGATTGGAGTAACCCGGCCGAAGCAGCAGCGCCGTACACAAACAGGGACCCGCGTTTCTACGCTTCAATTTTGTATGATGGCGCCGACTGGAAGCCACGCGACAAGATATCCGGCAACGTCGACCCTGCTAACCAAATTCAGGTGGGTTCGTATGAATCAGTTCCCGGCGTTTTATTCCCCGGGCTTGATACAAGGCAGAGTACTATTGAGAACTGGAATGCATCATGGTCTGGTTATTATATGAGGAAATTTATTGACCCGGATCCAAATGTTGTAGATAATAACACCAGGCAGTTTATTCCCTACCCGCTTATACGCTACACAGAAGTTGTGCTAAACTATGTGGAGGCTTGTATTGAACTTAAGCAGGAAGACGAAGCCAAAACCTGGTTAAACAAAATAAGGTTCAGGGCCGGTATGCCTGCGATAACCTCTACTGGGGATGCCTTAATGCAGGATTACAGGAATGAGCGGAGAGTTGAAATGGCCTATGAAGAGCAGCGCTACCACGACGCTCGCCGCTGGATGATAGCGCCTACAACGCTTGGCCGAAAACTTGAGTTTATTAATGTAACCGGTAAACTTAAACCCGGAGCAACAGCGCCTTCGCCTTATCATCATGACGAAAGCAAATACACATACCAGTATGTAACATACTTCGATAACTCGTTGGAGAACCGTACATGGGATGACAAAATGTATTTCAGGCCAATTAGCCGTGATGAAATAAATAAGAACGCTAAACTTATCCAAAATCCAGGTTATTAGTATTTAACTTAATCCTATTTTTGAATCTATGCCGGCTGCAAAACGCCGGCATAGATTTCTTTGGTTTGGTCACATTAATTTTTTCCCTTGCATAAATATCTTACAAAATACCTGGCATGTATTGCAACAGCAATATGTATTTGTTCATGCAATACTGGTAATAATTCTGCGGGTACACAGGGTGATGAACTTTTTAAACTGTTGCCTGCATCACAAACGCATGTCGATTTTAATGACACGTTAACCGAGGGGTTAAACACAAATGTTTTACTGTACGAATATTTTTATAATGGCGGTGGTGTAGCTGTGGGGGACTTGAATAATGACGGCTTGCAGGATATTTATTTTTCCGGTAATATGGCGGACAACAAATTATATCTTAACAAAGGCAAGATGCAATTTGAGGACGTTACTGATATTGCAGGCGTTGCGGCAAGGCCGGGGCCATGGAAAACGGGCGTTACTATAGCCGATGTAAACGGCGATGGCAAACCTGATATATATATATGCCATTCAGGAATGCTGCGTGGCCCTAAACGGGCAAACGAGCTTTTTATAAACATAGGCAATGATGCTAATGGTGTGCCGCATTTTAATGAAGAGGCGGCCCAATACGGGTTGGCTGATTCAGGTTACAGCACACAAGCTTACTTTTTTGATTATGACAGGGACGGCGACCTTGATATGCTTTTGTTGCATCATAATCCTCATAACCTGCCTGTACTTGATGCAGCAGGTACATCAAAATTATTTAACACCCCTAACACTGAAATAGGTGTAAGGCTATACAAAAACGACAAAAATCATTTTACAGATATAACTGCGTCAACAGGCTTAAACAGCTCGGCATTAAGTTACGGCCTGGGCGCAGGCATTAGTGATATAAATGGAGACGGCTGGCCCGATATATACATATCAAACGATTATGGCGTACCGGATTTTCTTTACATAAATAATCACAACGGCACATTTACCAACCAGGTGCAATCTTACCTCGGGCATATTTCCGAATTTTCTATGGGCGATGCAGTGGCGGATGTTAATAACGATGCGTTGCCAGACATATTCACGCTGGATATGCTGCCAGAAGACAACCGCCGGCAAAAACTGTTATTTGCGCCCGACAACTATGAAAAATTTGATGTGCTATTGAAATCCGGGTTTTACTACCAGTACATGCGCAATATGCTGCATATAAATAACGGTAATAACACTTTTAGCGAGATTGGACAACTGGCTGGCGTTTCCAATACAGACTGGAGCTGGGCGCCATTGTTTGCGGATTTTGATAACGATGGCTGGAAAGACCTTTTTATTACCAACGGCTATTTGCGGGATTATACAGACATGGATTTTATTAAATACATGAATGATTACACGCAGGCAAAAGGAAGGCTTATGCGCGAAGATGTGCTGGATATATTACATAATATGCCTGCATCAAACGTGGTAAATTATATTTTTAAGAACAACGCAAAATTGGGTTTTACTAATACAGGCAAACAATGGGGCATAAATATACCATCAAACAGCACAGGTGCGGCCTATGCAGACCTTGACAATGATGGCGACCTTGACCTTATTGTTAATAACATCAATCAGCCTGCGTTTATTTATCAAAACCAGGAAAATAGCCAGATTAACCATCATTACCTGGAAATAAAGCTAACCGGGCAGGGCGCAAACACTGACGGGATAGGTGCAAAAATTACTATTTATTGCAAAGGGCAGAAGCAGTATCTTGAACAGATGCCTGCACGGGGTTACCAATCTACCGTTTCAAATATTTTGCATTTTGGCCTCGACACTTTTCCTGTTGTTGATTCACTGGTGGTAATATGGCAAAGTGGAAAACAACAGGCTGTGGCAAACATAAAAGCAAACCAGGTATTGAACCTGAAAGAGGCAGATGCAGTAAGCGCCTCAAATTATGCCAGCCCCCCACAGCCATTATTCAGCCAGGTTAAGTCCCCCATTAACTATGTTAACCAGGGCCCCGGCATTAATGATTTTCTGCGGCAGCCGCTCATGGTAAACCCATTGTCTTTTTCAGGCCCATGCATGGTAAAGGCAGATGTAAACGGGGATGACCTTGAAGATATTTATGCCGGTGGCGGTAACGGCCAGGCAGGAACATTATATGTTCAGCAAAAAGACGGCTCTTTCCAGGTAAAGGCAGAACCTGCGTTTGATGGGGACAAAATGAGCGAGGATGTTGATGCTGTTTTTTTTGACGCGAACGGCGACGGTTTTGCTGATTTGTATGTTGTTAGTGGCGGGTATGATAATTACGCGCCCGGCGACCCTCTTTTGCAGGACAGGTTGTATATAAACGATGGTAAGGGCAACTTTACAAAGGATGCTGCAGCATTGCCTGAAATGCATGTAAGTAAAAGTTGTGCGCGCGTGGCGGATATTAATGGCGACGGGCATCCCGATATTTTTGTCGGGGGAAGGGTAATACCGGGGCAGTATCCTGAAACGCCGCCCAGCTACGTGTTAATTAACGATGGCAAAGGAAAGTTTGCTGATGAAACTGCAACGGTAGCACCCGCGTTGCAAAAAGCAGGGATGGTTACAGACGCTGCGTGGATTGATGTAAACGGTGATAATAAGCAAGACCTGGTGCTGGCAGGTGAGTGGATGCCCATACTTGTTTTCGTAAATGAGAATGGCAAATTGGTTGACAGAACCAGTACTTATTTTGAAAAAAAATACAGCGGCTGGTGGAATAAAATATTTGTGGGCGATTTTAACGGCGATGGTAAGAAAGACCTTATTATCGGTAACCTGGGAGAAAACAGTCAATGCAGGGTGTCAGATAAAGAGCCGGCCGATATATACTATAAAGATTTTGACAACGATGGTTATATTGACCCGATACTATGCTTTTATATACAGGGTAAAAGTTACCCTTATGTTTCAAGAGATGAGTTACTGACACAACTTACAACGTTGCGTAAAAAGTTCACCGACTATAAAAGCTACGCCGATGCCACCATTAATGATGTATTTGATGGCGGAGAATTAAATGACGCAGGCCATTTGCAGGCAAACTATCTTAAAACGGCTTATTTCACCTGCGGCGTAAACGGGAAGTTCATTGAGCAGCAACTGCCTTTGCAGGCGCAGTTTTCGCCCGTATTCGCGATTGACTCAATTGACTATGACCACGACGGCCGTGAAGACCTTTTGTTATGTGGTAATATAAACCATGCACGGCTGAGGTTCGGCAAATATGACGCCAACTATGGGGTACTGTTGCATAATGACGGTGCAGGCCATTTTAGTTACATAACCCAGCCACAATCGGGTTTTGATATAAGGGGAGATGTGAGAAGCATTACCCGCGTAAAAAACACGCTGGTATTTGGCATTAACGGGCAAGCGGCAAAAGCATACAGGCTAAAGTAATACAGTAGTAAGTGCCGTTATACCGGTTAAATTGGATACAGGATTAAATTCTGCCGTACTTTATAACAACTTTTTCTCAGGCGGTAGTTTGGTTTTATATGCGAGGAGGCAGCCCTTTTGGGCTGCCTTATTTTTTTGCCGCGGTGCGCAAATAAAAAGGGGTAATAGAAATTACCCCCGCAACCAAACTGTCCGCTTACGGACAAATATTTAAATGAGTTGAATTGTTATTACTTTGTTTGTGCAAAGTTACACCTTTTTTAATAAGTGTCAAAGTTACAGTTATGTTAACGGCACTTATTTATAGCCATAATGTAAATTTTTTCGCATTATCCGGTAAAATTTTACTTTTTATACCGTAAAAAGGCCTGGATATACCTCCGTTATTTAATTTCCAGCCCTTCGTCAATGCCTTTTAGCGTAGCGGGCACGCCATCGGTAATCCATACAGGCGGTTTTTCTCCTTTTAACATCCAGTCAAAAAACTGCTGCTCACGTATTTGTATGTCTTTGCGGTTCCGCCTTTCCACCAGGTTATGCGCCTCCCCGTTGTAGGTAAGCATCCATACAGGTTTATTAAGCCGGCGCATTGCCGTAAAAAATTCTATGCCCTGGTACCAGGGTACGGCGCCGTCGGCGTCATTGCTCATAATAACCACCGGCGTTTTTACTTTAGGCAAATAAAATAGCGGCGAGTTCTCCGTATATAAATCTGGCCGCTGCCAAATATCCGCCCCAATACGGCTTTGTGTTTTTTCGTACTGAAACTGCCTGTTCAGCCCGCTTTCCCAGCGTATGCCGCCGTAGGCGCTAAACATGTTTACTACAGGCGCGCCGGCCCATGCCGCGGCATACAGGTTTGTTTGGGTAATAATGTAGGCTGTTTGGTAGCCGCCCCAGCTTTGGCCCTGGAGGCCAATTTTGGTGCTGTCAATAAAGCCCTGTTTTATCAGGGCGCGGGTGCCGCTTATAACGTAATCGCAGGCGCTTTTGCCGGGGTGGCCATTGGTGTACCATATATCAGGCACAAATACCACGTAACCACGGCTTACAAAAAATGGAATATTTAACCTTGATGGCGTAGGCGCAGGCGCCTGGTAATTGTACAGCGTGTTATTATTGCGCTCATAAAAATACACTATCATCGGGTACTTTTTGGCAGGGTCGAAGTTTTCCGGCTTGTACAAAATGCCCTCTGTTTGTTTGCCGGTATAAGCTTTCCAGGTAAAAAGTTCAGCCGTGCCCCACAGGTATTGTGATTGCTGCGGGTTCAGGTGCGAAAGCGGCGTGAGCGTTTCAAGGCCATCAGTGTCAACTTTTGCATCTGCCTGCTCATCATATAAAAATATATCCGGCGAAGCCGAAAAGGTCTCTTTTGAAAAAAGTATGTCCCACGCGTCTTTCGCTTTTACAAAACTGGATAATAAGGCAGGGCGGCTGTTTACCAGCACAAGCGGCTTATTGTTTTCCCGCGCGTACAACCCTGTATATTTGGTTTTTTCGTTATAGGTTTTAAAAACAAGCCGTTGACCGGGCTTTATAAACTTTTCTTCCGGGTCAAGCGTTACATAGCGGTATTGTGTTTTATCCTTCCTGCCATCAGTAAGCAATACAGGTTTTTCCCTGTTTTCGGGGTCAACCTTCCATACATCGTACCTGTCGTATATAAGCACATATTTATCATCTTCCATCCACCGTATAATACCATACGGCGCCGGGTCGTCAGGCACATCGTTGTCTTCGTCATACAACGGGTATTTTATGCCTGCGGCAATTTTGTACAGCTTGTCGGTTGCGCTGTTGTACACTGAATACCCCTTTTGCCGGTCATCATACAGCAACAGGTATTTGCCGGTGTAAGATGGGTCAGCCGTTCCTTTAAAGTTGCGGGTAATAAGTTTTTTATCGCCTGTAGCAGGGTTTATGGCGTACACATCGCTCAAGGTATAGCCCTGCCATTGCCAGGCAACCCGCCTGCCAGTATCGGTAGTGGCGTAAAACATTGCCGCGTCTTCTTCTTTCGGTACAAGCACGTTTGCAAAAACGTTGCTGCCCAACTGCAGTATGTTTTCGCGGCCGGTGTTAAGCACTGCCAGGCAGGTTTTCCAAATGCCTCTTTCAAGCCGCTTTAGCTGAACGGTTTGCAGGTCGTCATCTTTGTAGTTCCAAACGTCAAGGCCGGCCTTTTCAAAATCAGGTATGGTAGTGTCTTTAGCGGGCAATATGGGCTCAAGGCCAAATAGCACCCGCGCGCCAGACTTGCTGAAGCGGGGAATATAATGCGTACTCACCGTAAGGCCATCAGCCACACCGCCGGTATGTATACCCACGCGTAACGCGGCGCTGTCCATACCCGTTTTGTAATACCACAGCTTATAAAATTTTTGCAATGCTTTGGTACTGCTGTCGCGTTCCGCTATAAAGGCAAGCTGGCTGCCATCTTCATCAAACACGTAATTTTTGGCGTCGTTAAAACCCTTCATAACCGTATCAGTAGCCAGGGAGGGCAGGTGCAGCATAAGCACGAGCGGCTTAAGCAAACTGTCCCCATTTTTTTTGGTGGTCTCCATGGCCAGGTTTGCCCCGTTTTTACTGAACACGTATTCGTTTACAAGCGGGTATTTTATTTCAATGCCTGTTTGCAGGTTGCGCAGCACCAGTATGGTGCCCTCGTCAACATGCTCCGGCGAGGGTTTTTTTGCAGTGGCTTTAGCGGCTTGCAACACTGAAATACCGGCCGTTTTTGCCTCTTCCACCTTGTTTTTAAGGCTGTCTGCAACACGCGCAAGGCTGTCTGCCAGCAGGGCTAGGTTGTTTAGCTGCGTTAGCGAGTCGGGCATGGCTTTGGGCTTCGCCTCCCCGCTATAGCCTTTATCATACAGGTATGCCAGCCACCCGGCGGCTTTTTCGGGTATTTTATAACTTTTAACGCCGCCCCGTTTAATAATACTGTCGGTGCCCAGCAACACAACTGCCAGCGAATCCTTTGGCATATCGTCAGCCTTTTTCTTTTTAATCTTTGCGTCCCGCGTGTCTTTAAACAACGGTTTAATCCTGCACACCAGGTAAAGGTTATCTTCTGTAATGGTGGCATTGTAACCGCGCGGAATTTCCTTTTTGTAACTCCCGTCGCCGGTTTCAATAACCAGCACCCCGTCGCCCTCCTGCGGGTTTACCGTGTAGGCAATGTATTTGCCGTTATTGCTGATAAGCCTTTCGCCAATACTTTGCCAGCCGTCATACACGGTATGGTCAAGCGGCTTTTTTTGGGCGGAGGAAAACAGGCCGGTAAATACGAGCAGGGCAGGGAAGATGATTTTTTTCATGCGCAGTGTTTTGGTGCGGTAAAAATAAGTAATGGGCGGCAACAGCGGGGCAGAAGCATAGGCGGAAAATATAAAACGGTGCCAGCGCCGGTACCGGCCCTTTTGGGGGAGGAAAACCAACCCTGCAAAGCCTGCCCCGATGAATACCGGGGGAGGAATGCTAAAATGGATAATTTATTCATATTCAATAGTTTATTTAAAACTTCGTGCAAATTTTTTAAAAATTCGCTTACAGGTACAACCTCCCGGCCGGTTGTTGCCGCCCTCGCCTGCGAGGTGGTTATCTCTCCCGGATGGAGGAAAACCAACCACAAAGGGAGGAAAATCAGCGCTGAAGGGAGGAATGCTAAAATGGATAATTTATTCATATTCAATAGTTTACTTAAAATTTCGTGCAAATTTTTAAAACTTCGCTTACAGGTACAACCTCTTTGCCTGTTGTTGCCGCCCCCGTCTGCGAGATGGTTATTTCTCCCGGAAGGAGGAAAACCAACCACATAGGGAGGAAAATCGGTGCTGAAGGGAGGAATGCTAAAATGGATAATTTATTCATATTCAATTGTTTATTTAAAATTTTGTGTAATTTTTTAAAAAATTCATTTACAGGTACAACCTCTCTGCCTGTTGTCGCCGCCCCCGCCTGCGAGGTGGTTATTTCTCCCGGAAGGAGGAAAGCCAACCACAAAGGGAGGAAAATCGGCGCTGAAGGGAGGAATGCTAAAATGGATAATTTATTCATATTCAATATTTTATTTAAAATTTCGTACAAATTTTTAAAATATTCATTTACAGGTGCAACCTCCCGGCCGGTTGTTGCCGCTCCGGGGTGCGACGTGGTTATCTTTCCCGGAGAGTGGAAAAAGGCCTGCCCCGATGAATATCCTACCGTGTACCCACATCTATTTGTATAGACCAGCCTGTAAAAATGGCGTAAAATTCTCTAAGGCCATTAAGGAGTGTTGTCATGCCGGGTGGCCTTTGTGAGTGATACCCTTTCCAGCCTCCTATTCTTGCAATA
>DASZPM010000032.1:0-1508 GCA_035550215.1 Chitinophagaceae bacterium
TCAGCATCGGCGCCAAGACGAACAAAATCGGTTTTCTCATCTTGTTTAGTACTGCCGTCCCAAGCGTAACCCCAACTGTCACTCCACCTTCTTGTGATTGGGTTGGCGCATCGGGTTACAGAAACAACGGCGCCACTGTTCAGCAGGTCGTTCTTTATCAGTTTAAAATGTTTATCTACATCACCCTGTCCAAACATGTATATCAGATTATTCCTGTTATAACCTGCATCTCTGTCTAACGTATGCTGAATTTGTTTTTGAATGATGAGTGTACTGATGATAAGCACAATCGCAAACGTAAACTGCACTACTACCATCACCTTGCGGGGATTAATAGCGGCTTCGGCTTTTTTAAATGTTCCTTTTAAAACTTTGGCTGGCTTGAAAGCTGAAAGAAAAAAAGCCGGATAAATACCTGCCAATATTCCTGAGATCAAAATAAAAGCGAGAGCAAACAGCCAGAATGATGGATCACTATAATTGATAAAAAGTTCTTTATTCACTAATGAATTGAAACTGCTCAAACTTATTTGCACAATAAATAATGCTATCAAGAAAGATACTAACGAAAACATGATGCTTTCACTGATAAACTGAAATATCAGTTTTTCACGATGAGCACCCATTACCTTTCGAATGCCTACTTCCCTTGCTCTTTTTTCACTGCGTGCAGTGCTAAGATTCATAAAATTGATGCAGGCGATCAGTAAAATAAAAGCGGCGATGATAATGAATAATCTTACTGTTTCTATCGGGCCATCCGTTAATTTCCCGTTTTCAGATTTTGAATATAGATAAGCCCGGCTTAATGGTTGTGTAAACACTTCCGTTGTAGATGGAGAAGCGGTGCCTTTTGTATGATCAATGGTGATGTCTCTTACTTTCGCATCAAACAGAGCCTGGGAAGCGCCTGGTTTAAGCAGTGCATACGTAAACACACTGTTATTATCCCAACTGCTGTCGCTCCAGCCAAGTTTATCCATATATGACCAGGGCAACAAATATTCAAAATTGAATTTTGTATTGTTGGGGAGATCTTTCAGCACGGCAGTTACGGTGCAATTGTTCGAACTATCAATACGTACTGTTTTCCCGATAGCAGATTCGTTTCCAAAGAATTTTTTTGCCAGTTTTTCTGTAAGAACAATATTATAACTGCTGCTCAAACACTGGCTGATACTGCCTTCTTTTAATGGGAAATCAAATACATTGAGAAAACCAGTGTCGGCAAAAGCGCCCTGGATATTGAGGTGTTTTTCTCCCTGTGTAAGCAGGAAGGTTACATTATTATACCGAACAACATCTTCGACTTCCGCATAATCATTTTTTAAAGTTGTAGCCAGTATTTTTGGTGTATTGGGCCATGCCCATTTGTTACCGACACCATCTTTGTCACGGTTGTACAGCAGGTATATCCTGTTTTCATTTTTATAAAACCGGTCTGTGCTCAATTCATTCTGCGCCCATAATAAAATAAGCATGGCAGCAGCCATGCCGACGGCAAGGCC
>DASZPM010000033.1:0-128536 GCA_035550215.1 Chitinophagaceae bacterium
ATTTATAGCTATGCGGTACGGGTAATTTTCAAGCCACTTCTGCATCGCCCACCATGCACCGGGTACGGCTATAACTGCGGAGAGTAACACCAGTTTCAAAAAATCATTACTCAGCTTTGCCACAATACCTTGTACGGATGCCCCTAATACTTTTCTTATACCTATTTCCTTCTTACGCCTTTCTGCCGACAATGTTGCCAGGCCAAATAAGCCGATACACGAAATAAAGATGGTGAGGATTGCCCCAAAAGTTACAATCTGTTTCCACTTGGCCTCTTTACTATATTGCTCTGCATTAGAGGTATCCTTAAAAGTGTACTCATAAGGTTTAAAAGGAAACAATTTTTTATATGTTGCCTCAATGTAATTCAGCGCTTCCGCTTTGTTCCCGTCTTTCAACTTTATAAAAATATCCCCGTAAGGGTATCGCGGGTTCATGGTAAAAAGTTGCGCCGGTATTTTTTCAGTAAGGGAAAGAAAGTTGTAATCTTTCACTACCCCTACCACCGTATATTTTTTATTGTTATAATAAAAATCAACTACCTGGCCCAGTGGGTTTTTCCAGCCAGCCTGTTTTACAAATGACTCATTTACCAATACGCTTTGTCCGCTGTCCGAAACAAGGTTTTTAGAAAAATTCCGCCCTTTTACCATCTTTATCTCAAACAATGGCAGGTAATCTTCGTCAATATGTTTAACATCAAACTCTACCTGTTGCGCATTATTTACATGTGCTATAGTGCCCCAGCGGCCGCCCTGGTCTGCCGTAACACCTTTTATAGCGGGGTTTTTCAAAAGCTCAGATTTCAGTGTTCCCAGTTTATCGCTGGGCATTCCACCGGCTTTTATAACAGCAACATTTTTGTCGTTGTACCCAAGGTTATAATGCATTAAATAATCAAACTGAGAGTAAATAGTTATGGTAGCGATGATAAGAAAAGTGGCGAGTGTAAACTGCAATACCACCAGCCCTTTTGACAAATAATTTTTACCTGCAAATTTTTGACGGTTATATAAAGATTGTACTGGATTAAACCCGGATAACACCAGTGCCGGATAAAAACCTGCCAACAGACCGGTAATTAAAAATATACCAATATACCCGGCCACAAGTTTAACATCAAACAGGTAGCTGAATGCAAGCGCTTTATTGGCAAGTGTATTGAAGAATGGCAATACAAGCTGTACTAATAAGACAGCAAACAAAAACGCGATAAAGGTGAGAAGAAACGACTCTCCTAAAAATTGGGCAATTAATTGCCTGCGCTGCCCGCCTACAACTTTGCGTATGCCAATTTCCTTTGCCCGCTTTAACGAGCGTGCTACTGTAAGGTTTACAAAGTTTATACAGGCAATAAGCATTATGAATAATGCAATGCCGCTTAAAATATAGGAGTATGTTGGGTTACTGGCATCGGTTAATCCATTATCGGCAGGGTAATCCGTACTCGTATGCATTTGCAGAAAAGGCTGTAGTTTAAATCGCACCTTATCTTTAAATCCATATTTATCGCGCATTTCTTTAAGCTGGTCTGCTGCATCAGTATTAAAAGCTTTTGCCATTTTATTTTCGGTTGCGGCAACATTGGCACCCGGCTTTAAAACAAAAAAAGTATTAAGAAAAAAATTAAACCATTGTTTATCGTCCTCCTGCGATTGCTGAAATTTCATCGGCAACAGCATTTTTATTTTTATAGACGAATTTTGCGGTGACTTTTTTGTTACCCCTGTTACAACAAATGTGCGGAAAGTATCATTCACTTTTAAATCTAAAAACTTGCCAAGCGCCCTTTGCCTGCCAAAGTATTTTTCGGCTACTTCTTCTGAAAGTACTACCGAATGTATATCGTTCAGCGCTGTTTGCGGGTTGCCCTGCAACATGGGAAAAGTAAATACAGAGAAGAAATTGCTGTCTACATAAAACGCTTCCTGGTCAAAAACTTCTGTTCCCTGCTTTATAGTAAAGCGGGTGCTTTGTAGCCTTACAAAATCCTCTACTTCCGGTACCTGCAATTTAAAATTGGGGCCGGGCATCATACCTGTGCTGGATGATTTATTTACGTGCCCGTCATCACCGATAAAATCTGCAGTAAGGTGGTAAATGCTGTTGACGTTTTTATGAAACCTGTCATAACTCAGTTCGTCTTTTGCGTATAAAAATATCAGCATGCAACAGGCTAATCCAACACTCAGCCCCGTTATATTAATAAGCGAGAAAATTTTGTTGCGCCAAAGGTTTCTGAAAGCAGTTTTGAAATAGTTTTTAAACATGTTGCAGTTATTTATCGTTTGTGATGATGATGGGCTTTGTTGCCTGAACGATAAACTTCGTACAACAGCTATGCCAACGCATAAAAAGTTACTTATTAACTATTTATACATTAAAGAAATTAAAAGTGTACGATAACGGACAGTTTTGCGTACGATAACGAACGTACGAATACAGGTATACCAATGAATATATGCCTATTATTCTGACTTAAGGCTTTTAACCGGGTTTGCAGTTGCCGCTTTTATTGCCTGTGAGCTTACTGTGAACAACGCAATAAGCACAGCCACTGTGCCTGCAACGGCAAACACCCACCAGGCTATTTCAACGCGATAAGCAAAATTTTGCAGCCACACACTCATTGCCCACCATGTAACGGGTATTGCAATTAAGCAGGCAATGCCTACAAGGTAAATAAACTCCTTTGATACCAGTACCAATACCTGCTGCACTGAAGCGCCCAATACCTTGCGAATGCCGATTTCTTTAGTGCGTTGCTCTGTTATAAAGGCTGCCAGCCCGAAAAGCCCGAGGCTTGCAATAACAATGGCAATAATGGCGAAAGAAGTAAATATTTGCCCCGTTTTTTGTTCAGAGGCATACAGGGCTGCAAACTTATCATCCAGGAAATAATAGGAAAACGGCCCTTTGGCATTAAATGAATTCCACTCATTTTTCAGGGTTGCTAAAAATCCCGGCACATCAGTAGTTTTAATTTTCAAAATAAGGCCCCCGTAATTACTGCCCAGCAATAACATTAATGGGGCGATTTTTTGCTTAACAGATGCGTAATGAAAATCTGCCACAACGCCAATAACCTTAAACTTGTGCTGGCCTGAACGAATAATTGTTTTACCAATGGCGTTAGCATCGCCCCAACCGAGGTCGCGCGCCGCAGCTTCATTAATCACAACACCAAATGAATCTGTTGAGTATTCTTTTGAAAAATTTCTGCCCTGCACTATATGCATGCCCAGCGTAGGCACGTAATCATAGTCAATATTATAAATATTGCTGTGTATCTCCTTGCTGTCTTTGCCGGTAGCATCATCATGGCCGTAAATTTCGGTTCCATTCATAACACCTGCTGCAGGTGCTCCCCTGCTAATGCTGGCGTGTATTACATGGTTATCTTTTAATACCTGTTGCTCAAAAGCATCCTGGCCCGCGCCCAGCAGCCGCGCATCTGGCAACACCAAAACCTGGTCTTTATCGTAGCCGAGCTTTTTATCCTGCATATAGTGTAATTGCCTGTACACCACAATTGTGGCAATAATCAACGCAGTTGAAACAAAAAACTGGAATACAACAAGACTGCTCCGTAACACGCTTTTGCGCCCGCTCCCTTGTGCTGAAGCTCCTTTTAAAACCTTTACCGGTTTAAACGAAGAGATAAAAAATGCAGGGTAAATACCGGCTATTATTCCCACCAGCAAACACAACGCCAGTACTGCGCATAGTACAGGTAACTGAACAAAAAAACCAAAGCTTATATGCTTGCCTGCCACCTGGTTAAAAAATGGCAACAGCAGACCAACAATGCCTAATGCAAGTATCATCGAACAAACTGTGAGCAGCACTGATTCCGTAAGGAACTGCATTACCAATTGCTTTTTTGCAGAACCCATTACTTTGCGGATACCAACCTCACGGGCGCGTTTGGCTGAACTTGCGGTGGAAAGGTTTGTAAAATTTACACAAGCCAGCAGTAAGATAAACACAGCCAGCGCGCTAAAAATATATACATAGTTTATATCGCCGTTCGCCTCAATTTCATATTTAGTGTCAGAATGCAGGTGAATATCGGTAACAGGTAATAAGCTAAACCTGAAGGTATTTACGCTCTTCTGCGCTTCTGCCAATGTAATACCCATATCGCGCTGAACTTCGGGAACAACATATTTTGCCACCAGTTGAGGAAACTTTGCCTGCAATTTTTCGGGGTCTGTGCCTTTCTTCAGGCGCAGATAGGTGTAAAAACCAATGTTGCTCCATGTGGGATGAGTATCCGGCCTGCTTGACAGGCTGATAAGAGCATCAAAATGAAAATGAGTATTTGCCGGTATTTCGTTAATTACCCCGGTAACCTTGTATACCTGGCCTGTATTTAATGAAAGCAATTTGCCTATGGGCTCTTCATCACCAAAATATTTCTCCGCAAAAGGTTTTGTTATAACAATTGAGTTTGGGTCTCTTAACGCATTTTTTTCATCGCCTTCAATAACCGGGATAGAAAACATCTGCAAAAAATTGCTGTCGGCAAACGTCAGTTTTTCTTCTTTAAACTGCTTGTCTTTGTATTGCACGTATGCCTGCGATTGGCCCGTAACCCGTGTGAAGGCTTCAATTTCCGGGAACGCGTCTTTCATTCCCTGCCCCACAGCTACATCAACATTCGGGTACACTTCTTCATTACCGTTGCCTACTACACCAACATCAACCCTATATAACTGCGCAGCACCCGGTGCATATTTATCATAACTTAATTCATCGTAAACAAATACAGCTATCAGCAGGCAGCAGGCAAGGCCGATAGCAAGGCCGGATATATTTATAAGAGAAAATATCTTATTCCTGCTCAAATTTCTAACAGCAGTTTTAAAGTAGTTTTTCAGCATATAATGCGTTTGTTTTAAAAACAATAACTTTTGTCTTCAAAACAACCTTCAACGAATATGCCAGCATTGTAACCCGCTAATAATAAGCAGGTTATCAGCACCACAGCCTATACAACTGTGCGAAAACGAACATAGCCCGTCCGCTTGCGTACGTGCAGCCTCACACCCGGTACAGTTACTTGTTCCGCAATGCCTCAACGGGATTAGCCATCGCTGATTTAAGCGCCTGCCAGCCTGACGTGAAGAGTGCAAGTAACAAGGTAACAGCCGCGGCCAAAATAAATACATCAACACTAACCTCAATTCTATAGGCATAATTCTGCAGCCACTTATACATGCCAAACCACGCTAACGGAGATGCGATGATGACAGCAATACTCACAAGCTTCAAAAAGTCTTTTGACATAAGTACAACTATGCACGGGGTGGATGCGCCCAAAACTTTTCGTATCCCAATTTCTTTTGTTCTTTGTTCACCCATAAAAATAGTTATGCCGAGCAGCCCCATGCAGCATATCAATATGCTTAACCCTGAAAAAATTTCAGTGAATATTAAAGCCTTTTCATCATTTTTATACAATTCATCGAAATCAGTGTCTGCAAAAGAATATTCAAATACTTCGCCGGGAAAATATTTTTTCCATAATACCTGCGTTGCCTTTAAAGCGTTTTGTGCCTGCCCTGCATTTGCCTGTATAACAAAGCTGGCAGAAAGTGCCTTTCCGGTTCTGATGACTAATGGCGCAATGGCTTTATGCAGGCTTTGATGATAAAAATCCTTTACTACACCAATTATTACCCCATCATTAAATCTCTTTCCTGTTACAGGTTGCCTTAGCCCGAATTGCTTTACTGCAGTTTCATTCAACACAACATTATTTTTATCATCCATATTGTCTTTATCAAACCATCTTCCCTCAATCATCGTATAATGCATAATACTGTCAATGTCCGTATCAACTGAATAAGAAACATACTGTGGTTCAAAATTTTGAGGTTTGCCATCCCAGTCAAGTCCGCCGGAAGTAGTAAAATCCACATTTTCAGGAGACTCCAAATCGGTGCGGCTTACGGCTTTTACTCCAACGTTTGCCAGTAATTCATGTTTAAGGGCGGCGAGTGTGGCATCCCTTTTTTGTTCCATTTTTTTAAAATCCCCGGTAAAAGGAAATGCGTTTTCCGGTACTTTGGCAGTGAATACCTGCGCACGGTTATAGGCAATATTTTGGTGCTGAACAAAGTTCATCTGGCGGTTAACAATAACAGCAGCTATTATCATAAAAACAGCCAATGTAAACTGTGCGGTAACAAGCACTTTTTTAAACCCGGAGTTTTTTATTCCTCCACCGTTGCTTTTAAAAATATCTGCCGGTTTAAAAGCTGATAACAAAACCGCCGGGTAAAAACCGGTTAACATTACCACGCCTGCAAATGTTGCAAATAAGATTAACGCCGCAATACTATTTAAAGGATTGAAGACAAAAGCACTACCGGAAAACATTTTTAGAAGGGGAAAGCAGGCATACAACAGCACAAGGGTAAGTAATAGCGCCAGGATGCCGGTTAAAACGCTTTCAGTTATAAGCTGAAAGAAGAGGTGTGTACGGCTGGCGCCGTTTATTTTACGAATACCAATCTCCCTAAACCTCGCGCCCGTGCGCGCCATCGAAAGATTTACATAGTTAATAGCAGCAGTTAGCAGCAATAACACTGCAAGTACACTAAAAATAACGACAGTTTTATCACTGCCATGTTTAAAAGCAGAATAGCCGAAATCGTTGGCGAAATGAATTTTTCTTAATGGGAGTAAATTAACCGTTATGCTGCCATCTGCCTTGCTGTTAGCCTTAATAACAGCATTTATCTTTTGCTCCGCGGCTGCAATATTAATGTTTGATTGTAGCTTTATAAACGTCCTGCATTGCAGGTATAGCCAGTCATTTTTCAACGCTGCATGACTTGCAGGCATAATAATATCAAACTGGAAACTTGAGTTTAACGGGTTATCTTTTATGACAGCCGCCACATTATACAAAGCTGAATCAATACTGAATTGTTTACCTAACGCATTTTCAGTACCAAACAACTGCTTAGCTTTTGATGCAGTAACAACAACACTGCCCGAGGTAGCGCTAAGCGCCCGGGCATTACCATAAATAAATGAATATTTAAAAACATCAAACCAATTGGGGTCTACTTCAATGCCGGCATTTTCCCGGAAATGGTTGTTATTAACAGTTATAGTGAAGTCACGTTTCCTGAACATCCTTGTAAACGTTTCTATGCCGGGTAAAGTATTTTGTATTGCACTTCCCAGGGGATAAAAACTGTTCTCTTCAACCCACACCGGGTTTTTATCAATCTGCCAGTTATTTTTCAGCAGGTAAATGCGGTTTGCATCATCATGATAGTTATCAAAACTCAGCTCATTCTGCACCCATGTAGCTATAAGTATCACTGCCGTCATGGCAATAGCGAGGCCAACGATGTTTATAAAGCTGGTAAGACGCTGCCGGGCAATATTGCGCCAGGCAGCTTTAAGGTAATTTTTAAACATATAGCTGTTAGTTTGGTGTTTCCATATAACGGCAGGTCAACATAAAAATTGCATTGCAGCCTCCTGCACCTGGGCGTCTATTCCATCCTCAATCCATTTACCGGGTTGGCTGTTGCCATGCGGTACAATTGCGAGCAAATAACAATAAGGGCAATCAATAACATTCCGGCAGAGGCCAGCGCAACAAGGCCTAAGCCTATACTTACCCGTATTGCAAAAATGCTCAGGAACATATAGCCAAGCAGCCAGCCAATGGGGGCAGCAATTAAAATGGAAATGATTATTAACCGCAGGTATCCTGCCCCCAAAAGGGACAGTATATCTTTTATGCCTGCGCCAATTACTTTGCGTATGCTTACCTCCTTTACCCTTGTTTCTGTTGTATAAATAACCATACCCAGCAAACCAAGGCAGGCTATAGTTATAGCAATAAAAGCAAGAAAACCGAGTATTGAAACTGTGCCTGTAGCTGATTTTGAATCACGAAATTGTTTGTCAAACCAGCTATAATTAAAGGGCTGCAACGGGTTTACCTGCTTCCAAACTGCCTGCAACTGCGCTACCAGAGTGGCAGAATTTTTTTCATCAACACTGGTTTTAATAGCCAGATAGTTAAACGCTTTAGGCCTGTTACGCAATACCAGCGGTTTTATGGATTGTTCAAACCCTTCAAAATGAAAATCCTTAATAACGCCTGCAACCTGCACCGGAACAGAGTCGTCTATAAAAATGGTTTTACCTACTGCGTTTGCAGGTGATGATATATTTAATGCATGAACAGCATTTTCATTAATGATTACATACCGTTCGTCAACAGGCGCGGACGCTGCAAAATCATTTCCTGCCAAAAGTTGTAATTGCATATTGGGGATGTAATTTTCATCCACATCAAAAAAAGACATCTTTACCGGCTCTTTAACTGTCGCCTGTTTTACCATCATTGCACCTGAGGCAGAACGCCCGGGAAAGTCAGAAATACCAGCCACCCGTTGAACCCCGCTTACTGATGCCACCTCCGTTTTTAAAAGATTATAATCTGCGCCCTGCAACGGCATGCTTATAATGTTTGTGCGGTTAAAACCATAATCGGCGGTTGCCATATAATTAAACTGCTTTGCGAATACCATCATAAAAATGATGATTACCAGCGAAAGGCTGAATTGTATAACCGTAAGCGTTTTTCTGAAACCATTGCGCCCAAATAACTTTACATTGGCAAGGTTCTTAAGTACCTGTACCGGGCGAAAGGAGGAAAGTATCCATGCCGGGATAACCCCCGCTAATATACCGGTGCCTAACCCGAATAACATAAACCAAAGCAACAATTGCGCGTCAATTTTTAAATCTGCCGGAATGAGTTCCTGGCTAAAGGGCGCGTAGCTTTTCAAAAAAGTGAATATTACGTAAGAAAAGAACAAAGAGATTATGGCGACAATAACGGATTCAATAACAAATTGGGCAAAAATATGCAGCCTGAAGGCGCCGGCCACCTTGCGTATGCCAACCTCTTTTCCTCTTTTTAGCGCCTTTGCTATGGAAAGGTTGGTATAATTAAAACATGCGGAAATAAGTATTATTATGGCTATCACTACCTCGGCCATTACCTTACCAATGGTTGGTATATTACCAATACTGTAGTATAATTCCTCCCCCGGTGAAATGGACGATAAAGACTGTACATCAAATGACAGCGTGCCCTTGTCGCTTGTTGCCCATACTTTTGCCGCAGATGCTGATAATACATTAAGCGCGGTTAGCAATTGCTTTTTCGATGCCCCCTGTTTCAGCACTACATAAGTGTAACCAAAAGTAGGGTTCCAGCTACCCTGTTCCATCGGCACTAACTTATTTTTCTGCAGCACAGGAATGCTGGAAAATGAGAGATAAGCGTCATATTCTATATGAGATTTACCAGGAGGCGGTTGCATTACGTCTGCCACTACAAAAGTTCCCAGGTTACCCAGTTGTATGGTTTTACCCAGGGGGTTAGCACTGCCAAAAAATTTACCGGCGGTCTCCTTAGTCAAAATAACTTCGTTGGGGTTTAACAGGTCTTTTGATTTTACGTAATAAGTTTTAAACCCAAAAACATCGAAAAAAGAGGGTTGTATAAATACAGAACTAATATTTATTTCTTTTTTGTTCGCGTCTGCCTTGCCGCTCCATGCCGGGTATAGAGTAGTGCTATATTGTATAAACCCATTATCCTTTTGTAAAGCACCTGCCAAAGGCACCGGCGAACTTGCCAGGCGAAAAACATTGTGAGATTTATCGGTTACCTGCGATATTATTCTATAGGTTGAGCCCGGGTTTGGATGAAACTTGTCAAACCCTAATTCGTCTTTTAAGCGAACCAGCACAACAAGCCCGATTGACATGCTTAGCGCAAGGCCGAAAATATTGATAAATGAAAAAAGCTTTTGTCTCCTGATATTGCGGAAAGCAATCTTACAATAGTTAAAAAACATGCTCTAAAACATTTAATTAATAAAAATATACAAAAGCCGGCTAATGGAAACCTGTCTTTATTTACTCAGTTCTTAAACTTTCAACAGGGTTTGCCATGGCTGCCTTTATAGCCTGGCTGCATACGGTAATAAGTGTTATACAAACCATAAGCACGCCTGCCAGCGCAAACATCCACCAGGTTAAATTAATACGGTAGGCGAACTCATTAAGCCATTTACTAAGCGCCCACCATGCAACCGGTGTTGCTATAATAATAGCGGCTATTACCAGTTTGATGAAATCTTTTGATAAGAGTGCTGTAATACCGCTTACTGAAGCGCCGAGCACTTTGCGTACGCCGATTTCTTTTACGCGCTGTTGCGCAAGAAAAGAGGTAAGGGCAAACAAACCGGTAACCGCTATTAATATGGAGATAATAGAAAAGAAAAATATCACTTTCCCCAATCGCTCATAATCAGAAAATAGTTTTTGAAAATTTTCGTCGAGGAATGAATACCTGATAGGGAAATCAGGTTCCAATTTCTTCCATGCTGCTTCAATGCCACTGAGTGTTTGCTTTACATTTTTGGTATTTATCTTAACCAGGATAGCTCCCCCGGAACGGTAGCCGCAATGTGCATTGGATATAGAATAAACGGTTGGCACAACATGACTTTGCATACCCTGTACGTTAAAGTCTTTCACAATACCCACTATGGTATAAGGAATGGAATCGCAGTAAGGAAAAATAAGCCTTTGGCCGGTAGCGTCAGCAACTCCTAATTCCTTTAAAGCAGACTCATTAATTATTGCGGTATTATCCAAATCCTCGGGGTGGTTATTCTCAAAAAAGCGGCCCTGCAATAATTTAACGTTCATCACCCTAAAATAATCAACACCCACTTTTACCCCATTAAACCGGTACTTATTACCTGCAAACTTATATTCGTTAGTACTGGTATCAACTGACTCATCACCCGGTACGGTTGTTGATTTTGACACATACTCAACCCCCGGTATCGACAGCAGGGTGTTTTGTACAAGCGGGAATTTGCCCTCCCTGTTTTGCTGTGTTGCTGTAATGCGTATAACCTGCGATGGGTTAAAGCCAAGGTCTTTATGCTGCATAAAACTCATTTGCCGGTTTATTACTATTATGCCTGTAATAAACAACGCAGACAGTGTAAGCTGCACAACCAGTAAGCCGTTTCTGAAAAATACACCCTTGTTTCCCCGCGCAAATTTTCCTTTTAATACATCTGCTGTTTGGAAATTGGAGAGAAACAATGCGGGATACAAGCCTGCAACAACCACAATAGCCAGCAAGCTGCCTGCTATTTGCAAACAAATGGAAACAATATTCCCCGTATTTAATAGTGACAACGGTACATTAAAGCTGCTGCTGAAATAAGGCAGCATAATATTTACCAACAATATTGCAAGCACCAGGCTTATAAAACATTGTATGGCTATTTCAAAAAGAGACTGCACAATAATGTGCCCCTTTCGTGACCCTAATACTTTCCTGATACCTACTTCACGCGCCCGTGTGATAGCTTTGGCAACAGAAAGATTGCTGAAATTAATAGCGCCGGCAATTAATAAAAACACTGCCAGTATAAGTAATACTATTGTTGTTTTAAAGTTGCTTTCCCCATGTTTGGGAAAATTATGCAGGTTGGCAACCTCATCAGCGAACAAAGCAGTTTGATTACCTGCTTTGCGGTATTCCTCAAGTGTAGTACTGCCTTTCTTTAACTGGGCATCATAATAAATCCTGTTTATCACCTCCTCTACCTTCGCTGTTGCAACGGGTTGCTTTAGCTTAATATATGTTTGATAAGAATAGTTCTGCCAAAAATCTTTGTTTTGGTGCCCGTAGGGGTCGCGCATCACCATTTGCACATCAAGGTGCGAAGGGCCATCCGGCGCCTGCATAATGCCCGTTACCACGCAATCAACCGCATTATATAATTTCACGGTTTTGCCAATGCTATTAGTGTTACCGAACAGTTTCCTGTTTACTTCATCGCTTAATACAATAGCATTTGGCTGGTTTAATGCCGTGGCGATATTGCCCTGCCTTAATTTGTACGGGAATACTTTGAAGAAGAGGGAATCTGTGGTAACTAACCCAGGCTGGTATATTTTTTTGTCTCCCGCACTCATTAGTACTTCATAATTTCCCGCCGGCATGCAGGAGGTGGCGGCTTCTGCAGCAGGGTACTTTTGCAAAAGCAGGTCAGCAAGGGGTGCAGGTGTTGTGCGTAAAATATCTTTATCTTCCTGCATCGAAATTTTATAGACCCGTTTAAGGGAAGTGTCCCATTTGTCGTAGCTCAGCTCATAGTTGAGATATACCAAAATAACAATAAAGCTGGCCAGCCCAACAGCCAATCCTGTAACATTCACCACGGAGTACAGCCTGTTTTTAAGTACATTCCTCCACGCGATTTTTATAAAACTTCTAAGCATATCAAAAATTTATTATTCAAAATTTACAATACCTTTTAGCTTTCATTCTTTATTCAACCCGCAGGCTCTCTACAGGGTTGCTTACAGCTACTTTAAATGTTCTGGCAAGCATTATAACAAATGCAATTACTATCATTGCAGCGCCGCCGCCGGCAAATACCCACCAGCTCATAGCTGTTTTATATGCAAAATTGTTCAGCCATATATTGCCGCCCCACCATGCGGCAGGCACAGCGATAATAAATGCCAATACAATAAGCTTTAAAAAATCCTTTGAGAGCAATGCTATTATTTGGGTAAGCGAGGCGCCCACAATTTTCCTTATTCCAATTTCTTTTGTGCGCTGGTTGGTAATATAAATTACCAGCCCCAATAAACCCAGGCAGCTTATAAATAATGTTAACCCCGTACACCACATAAGCAACCGGGAAATGTTTTTTTCCTCGGTATAATATTTGGCTATACTCTCGTCAAAAAAAGTATAACTAAAATCATCAGCAGGATAAACCTCTTTATACGCTTTTTCAATTTTACTTATACCTGCCTTCCATACTGTGCCCGCATCATCCTGCCCCCGCAGAGCAATATTGAATTTTCTTCCCCGCTTGTCACCATTGGCTATCAGTAATGGCTGTATTGGTTCACGAAGCGATTTTTGGTTGAAATCTGCCACAACACCCACTATTGGTACCAACTTTTGATTCCATGTAATCATTTTCCCCACTGCCTGCTGCGGGTTAGTGCAGCCTATAATTTTAGCATAATTCTCATTTATTAATATCGAGTTTGTTGTGTCACTATTCCTGAGATTTGCCCCTGCCAATAACTTAAGCTGGTATAGCTTAATGTAATTACTGTCGGCTATTTTAATATTTATTTCCGTTTCAATATCCCGCTTTCCATTATTATATTTTGCATCGCTTGTCCATATTCCATTACTTGAAGGCGGGTTATTTGACCTGCTGACCATTGCTACTTCCGGTATAGCTTTTATTTTTTCCATTAAAAGCTGCTTTTTGCTTTGCGAGGTATCATAAAAATTGGTATCGAAAAAAACAATGGCATCTTTTTTAAATCCTAAGTCTTTATTGAGCGAGTAGCTTATTTGCTTGCTGACAATTATCGTGGCAATAATAAATACCTGCGCTATTACAAATTGTGTAACAGTAAGCGTTTTGCGCAGCCAGGCTGACCTGCCCTTACCCCTGTAAACCTGGTTTTTTAATACCAGCACCGGGTTAAAAGATGACAACAAAACTGCGGGATAAAAACCTGACAACAGGCTTACAACCACCACAAGCAACGCTAAAAATAATATTATACCAGGCTGTTTTGACAGGCTGAACTTTAGCCCCGAAGGAATAAAATCTGCGAATACATGCAGCAAAAACGGCGCTATAGCTATGGATAAAAGTGTTGCTATTAGTGTAAGCAAAAATGTCTCACTTAAAAACTGCAACGTCAACTGGCTTTTTTTGCCACCCAGGGTTTTGCGTATGCCAATTTCCCTGCCGCGTTGCGATGCCTGCGCTGTTGTAAGGTTTATAAAATTTATGCTTGCCAGCAATAATAAAAATGCGGCCACAGCAAGCAGTCCGTAAAGGGTTGGTTTATGCGCCATGCCATTGGTGCCAAAATTGCCATAATCATTATTAAAATGTACATCGTTCAGGGGCTGCAATGTGTAACCTGTAGTTGAATGATCCTCCGGGTCCGGAGTGTGATGTGTTTCATACAACTTAAGTACTTTCGGGGCAATTTGTGCTGCGGTTACACCGGGCGATAATTTAATAAATAACTGGGAAGCTGATGTTGTACTGCTCCAATCGTCCCAATCTCCCGGCTTTAAAGATGTTTTATCAAGTGTACTTAACGATACAAATGTTTTAAAGGTAAAATCGGTATTCTTATCAATATCTTTTACAATACCTGTTACGGTTGCATGCACAGTATCATTGTACGTCAATTGCATGCCTATCATTTTAGTATAATCCAGGTTTGGAAAATATGTTTTTGCACGGCTTTCGGTCAGTACCACCTGGTAAGGCTGCTTCAGTGTTGTTTTAGGCGAGCCGGCCAGCCATTTGTACGGTAATAATTCAAAATAATTTTCATCTGCAAAAATTGCTTCATTTTGTTTCTTTAGCACAACAGGCTTATTTGCTGTAGGGTATGGTATGCTTAATTTGGCATCGTCATCCCATGTTCTGAATGGCACAACAAGGTCAATACCGGTAAGTTCTCTTTTTATTGCTGGCCCCATGGGTGATGTAATACCCGAATTATGAAACGAGTGGCCTGAAAAAGAAAAATCAGATACCACACGGTACACGCGGCTGCCATCTTTTTCAAATTTATCAAAGCTTAAATCGTAGGACACAATAAGAAAGATAACCAGGGATGCACTGATGCCTATAGAAAGGCCGGCAATGTTTATCAGCGAAAAAACTTTGTTCCGCCAAAAACTCCTGGTGGCTACAAGAAAATAGTTTTTAAACATCTTTAAACAGTTTTTGGTTAACAGTTATTGATTAGCTATTCGGTACGCAGGCTTTTAACCGGGTTGGCAATTGCCGCCTTTATTGCCTGGAAACTAACCGTTAACAGCGCGATGAACAAAGCGATACAACCTGCAAACGCAAAAATTTCCCAGCCCATTTTAACGCGGTAGGCAAAACCTTCCAGCCACTTGTAGCCAGCGTACCACGCCAACGGTACTGCTATAACCACCGCAATTAATACCAGCTTTACAAAGTCGTGCGAAAGCATCAGTACTATATTTATTACTGTTGCGCCAAGCACTTTTCTTATACCAATTTCTTTTATCCGCTGACTTGCGGCAAAAGTAACCAGGCCCAGCAAACCCAGGCAACTGATAATTACAGCTAATAATGTAAATGTAAAAATGATGTTGCCCTGCCGTTGTTCAGCCTGGTATTGCCGGTTAAAATTTTCATTCAGAAATGAATATTCAACACTATTATCCGCATCGAATTTCTTATATGTTTGCTGCAGGAATTTAATCGCAGCAGGAATGTCTTTACCGCTTAGCCGCACGTACAGGTTATCTTCTTCTTTTGCCACCGGTGGCATTCTTAGCACAAGCGCCTGAATTTTATGCTGCAATGAATAAATATTAAAATCTCTTACCACACCAATAACGGTGGCATGCGCTGTTTCACCATTGCCAATTTTAAATTCAACTTTTTTTCCAATAGCATTTTTCCATCCTAATTCTTTTACGGCTGTTTCATTTACCAGCACGGAGTTTAATGTATCGGTTGGCATTGCCGGTGAAAAATTGCGCCCCTGCAACACCTTTATCTGTAAGGCAGGCAGGTAATCTTCATCTACCATAAAATCTTCTGCCACAAGCGCGGATGTTGAAATAGCACCTTTTTCAGCGGGATTATTTGTTTCTTTTTCAAAATAAAACCCATTGGAGCCAATATCGTTATTACCAATCGGGTTACTGGCAGCAGCAACGGCCTGTATCAAGGGTGAGCGCAGCAACTCCTGTTTCAATGCCGGAATTTGATTGCGCACAGCATGATTTGCAATATGAAAGCTAAGCACCTCATCTTTATTAAAGCCCAGGTTTTTATTAAGTGCATATTGCATTTGCCGGTATATAACACCGGTGCCGGCTATTAACGCGATGGCAATAACAAATTGAAACGTTACCAATACTTTGCGAAACAAAATACTTCCGCCATGCTTACCTGTTTCGCCCTTTAACGCAGGTATGGTTTTAAAAGCAGAAAGAAAGAACGCGGGATAAATACCGCTTAAAATACCTGTTATCAATACAAATGCTGTGAGCGCTGTTATTGTATTGGCAACGCCGAACTGCCACATTGATAATGTTTTGCCCGAAAGCCGGTTAAAGTAGGGCAGCGCTATATTGGTTATAGCAGCAGCCAGCAATGCAGCGATGAATGTAAGCACTACTGACTCTGTAAGAAACATTGTAACAAGCTGCTTTTTACCCGAGCCGACCACTTTACGCACACCAATTTCTTTTACACGCACTGATGAGCGTGCTGTTGAAAGGTTTACGTAATTAATTACCGCAATAATTAATACTAAAAAGGCAACCACAGAAAAAATGTAAATATATTTTATGTCGCCATTGGCAGACATTTCATAATCATAATTTGAATGCAGGTGAATGGATGTTAATGGCTGAAGTTCAAGATGGTAATCAACATTTTTACCTAACGAAGCCTCAAGATGAGTTTTATAAAATTTCGGTAATTGTGCCTGCAATTTTTTACTGTCTGCCCCCTTTTTTAGCATTATATAAGTGTACACATAAAAATTACCCCAGCCATCTGTATAATTTGCATTAAACGAGCGTAATGCACTGAATGTAAAATGCGAGTTTGCCGGCACATCGTCAATAACCCCTGTTACTTTATTAGGAAATGTTTTATCGAAATAAACATTTTTATTCAAAGCGTCTCCTGGCTTTCCAAATAATTTCGTTGCGAGTGTTTTTGTTAAAACAATGCTTTGGGGTGATGTGAGCGCAATGGCCGGGTCGCCGTATAAAAAATGGTAGCTGAATATTTTAAACACAGAGTTATCAGTAAATAAAATATCCTCAGCTTTAATTTTTTTATCTCCCACTGTTATATCGCCACCCCCTTCCGGGTCAAAGCGTACCGCCTCTTCTACTTCAGGATAATCGGCTTTTAATGCAGGTCCAAAAGGCACCCCGGTTGGCGCGAGTTTAAAACTTCCCCCCTCCCAGTTTGCGTAATGCACCACCCTGAATATACGGTCGGCATTTTTATTATAACGGTCGTAGCTCAACTCATTAAAAATGTATAATGCTATAATCCAAAAAGCTGCAAGCCCAATAGTAAGGCCTGTTATATTTAC
This sequence comes from Chitinophagaceae bacterium, assembly GCA_035550215.1. Classification (GTDB taxonomy): domain Bacteria; phylum Bacteroidota; class Bacteroidia; order Chitinophagales; family Chitinophagaceae; genus JABDFW01. Next base: position 17,255 of record DASZPM010000033.1, read on the forward strand.
CAATGAAAATACCCGGTGCTTTTTAATGTTCTTCCATGCTACGGTTATATAATTTTTAATCATACTGTTTAAATTTAGCTGATAATTGTACGTTTATTCTTTCCACTTCAAAAATCACCCACACATATTACTTTACTCCGTTCTTAAGCTTTTTACAGGGTTTGCTAATGCGGCTTTAACAGCCTGGAAGCTAACCGTTAATAATGCTATTAATAAACCGGCTACGCCTGTTACTATAAATATCCATGCGCTTATACTTATCCTGTATGCATAACCCTGTAACCACTCATACATAAAGTACCATGTTACAGGGGTGGCAATAACTATGGCAACAACTACAAGTTGTAAAAACTCCGCTGAAAGTATTTTTACAATTACCGCAGTTGATGCGCCCATTACTTTACGTATGCCAATTTCTTTTGTGCGGTTTATTGCTGCCAGCGATGCAAGGCCAAACAGGCCAAGACAGGCAAGAAAAATGGAAACACCCCCTGCCCAGCCAGCAATATTACCCCACCTTTCGTCAGACGTATATAAACTGTCAAGGTTTTCATCTAAAAAACTATACTGGAAGGGGATGGATGGAACTAAGCTGTTCCATGTTTTTTGCATGGCGGCTATAGCTGCTGCGGGATACCCGGGTTTAACCCGCACAAAAAATTTACTCATGCCAAACGGGCTGCCATTAACAAAAACAATAGGTTGTATTTGCTGGCTCAGCGGCAGAAAATTAAAATCTTTCACCACTCCAACCACAACTGGTGTCACCTTTGAGAGGCCTTCCAGCCTTACGCCTAATGCTTTATCATCTGTTAAACCCATGCTTTTTACCAATGCTTCATTTACCAGCACACCCGTAACCGAATCAGATGCCATATTATCGTTTAACATTCTCCCGGCAACTATATGCATGCCAAGCACTTTTGTAAAATCAGCGCTGGCAAAACACCTGAACACCTGCTGGTGCTTTCCATTATATTCAAAACCTGTGGAATTATACCCTTCCCCAAACCCGGCGCCGGAGGAGGCAATTCCTTCTACCTGCGGAAATTTTGTAATAGCCTGCTTAAACAGCGGGAACGTTTTTGCCGCATCTGTTTCATCTGCATTTATCACCACAACATTTTCTCTGTTAAAACCCGGGTCTTTTGTACGCATGTATTTTACCTGCTGCAGCATAACAGTGGTAGAAATTATTAAACACATAGACAGTACGAACTGGAGCGTTACCAACGAGCGGCTAAAGAAATTGGCCCCACCTACTTTTATTTTACTTTTTAATACCTCAACCGGCCTGAAAGATGATAATATAACCGCAGGATAAATACCGGCAAGTATGCCAGTTAATAATGCAAGCCCGGCAAACAGCCATATTAACGCGGGATATTGTGAGAAAGAAAATTGAAGGTCTTTTTCCGCAAGCTTGTTAAAATAAGGTAATAACAATTTTGCAAGTAACAAGCCAAGCAGGGCGGAAATAATACTCAGCATTAACGATTCAGTAAAAAATTGCCAAACCAGTTGTTCTTTAGCACCACCAATAGCTTTTCTAACACCTACTTCCTTCGCCCTTTTTGATGACCGCCCTATGGCAAGGGTGGTAAAATTTATACAGGCAATCAATAAAACGCCTGTTGCAATACCTAATAATATCCACGTAGTTTTTGGGTCAACAGCGTGGTCTGCGCCTGCGCTGATTTTTAAGTTTGAATGTATATCCTGCAGGGGCTGAAGGCGAAAGCTTATTGGCAAAGGGCCGGTACCATTCCAGCCGCTTTGCTTGAATTCCTCTGCCTCCCATGGCATATATTTTTGACTGAATTTCGCCAGTGCTGCGCCCGCCAAGCTGCTGCCTTCGCGCAATTTTACAAATGTTTGAAAACCCGAATACCGCCAGTTATTCACCGCGTCTTTTCCCTGGGGTGAGTTTTGCAAATAATCCCAGCTAAGCAATACGTTAAACCGGATAGATGAATTAGCAGGTATATTTTCTGCCACAGCGCCAACAACAAACGGTTGAAATGTGTCACCAACCTTAATCTCAACGGTTTTGCCTACCACGTTGGCTTCTCCAAACAATTGTATTGCTTTGTCTTTTGTAAGCACAATATTTTGTGTGCCTGCCAATGCTGTTGCCGCATTGCCGTATAATAGTTTAAAGGAGAATACAGAAAACATCTGTGGATCGGTGTATGCAACAGGCACAGACAAAGCGGTGTTATCCCCAACCCTGGCAAGCTTATCTTTCCACTCTTTATAAAATCTTACATAATCTTCAACTTCCGGAAAATCCTTTTTTAAAGCCGGGCCAAGGGGCATGTACATACCGGCATCACCCTGGCCCGCCTTTTGGTCCCATTCATATACCCTGTAAATGTTGTTCTTATTTTTATGAAAACTGTCGAAGCTAAATTCATTCACCGCGTACAACAAAAAAAGGCTGAAACAGGCGAGGCCGATAGACAGGCCTGCAATATTTATAAAAGCCGGGATTTTTTGCGCACTTAAGTTGCGGAAAGCAACTTTGATGTAATGAATAATCATATTACAGCATTTTTGGTTTACCGGTAAACAACTTTTTACACTAAAAAGTTACAAAGCCTGTGGGGCAAATGCATCGCACCAATGCAATACACACATTATCATCATTTAGGCTTCAACGGTTATGCCAATACGTAACTGGCTGTAAATAAATTAATTATAGAAGTGGGTAGGGCATAGGTGTACGAATCCGAACACTTCCTGTACGAAAATGCGGCACAACTACTTTGCGGCAGGCTAGCTGTACTGTAAACGCATGTGGTTAAAAAAGGTTACAGCATATAACATTTACCGGGAGAAGAGGCAGCCTTACTTGTTTTTCTTTTTAATATCGTTGTAATCAATGTAGTACACAAACTTAACAGTAAGCTCATTACTGTGGGGAACACCAAAAAGGTGCTCGAGATTGCCTACATACCTGGTATATTTTACACCATCAACTGCGGCATCCGGGCCCAGGGCATTTTTCCATCCTATAATTAAACGGCTCCCCAGGCGAAAATCCCAAGTAAAAAACATGTCGAGATTAAACGTATTAAAATTTTCATCGTGGCCTGGCAAAAATGCCCTGTCAACCCAGTATCCATCTGGTTTTACATCGTACATGGCGGTATAAAGCACTTTGCTCCAATAGTGCCTTAGCCGTACACTCAGGTTCATTCTTGCTTTAAAATTGTAAATACCATTTATCACCGTAGTAAACTGGGTATAGTCCCTCCTGCCCATTACTGAAGAATCATTACTCATTACCGGGTTGCCATTAGCATCAAGCACTGCCCCAAAGTTGCCCATATCGTGCTGGCTTTCGCCATTAATATCAATGCTGAATTTGGGGCTAAACCGGTAACGCACTCCATTACTTATAACATAAAAAGGATCATTGGGTATAGGAGACAAATTAGCATAGCCATAAAAATAACTCACATACAATTTTTTACGGCTGTCAGTACTGCCGCGCACCCCAAAAAATGCCCAGGGTGTTCTTTTTAAAACCCTGCCGGGGGTACGCAATTCATAAAAATCATTAAACCAAAAAGGTGAGCTCTCAATCAGCAGGCTTACGTCCCAAAAGTTACGGAAGACATGCAGAAAATCGGCGCTTATATGTGTTTCACCAATTGTAAAAGGAGCATATAAATTACTGCTTTGAATGTTAATGGAATAATTTCTTATATAAAAGTGTTTATCGGGGGTATATTGCTGAAATGAGCCGTGAATACCATACACAACATCGTTTGGCGCTTTTAAAATGCCAAGATCATTGGGGTCGTATTTTTCTGATTCAATATTTCCGAAAACGCCCCATTGCCATTTACCGCTAACTTTATCAAAACTCGTATACAGCTTATAACCAGTATAAGACGAATCGCCGCTGATGCTGCTGTACCTTGCCTTTGCCTGGAAATTGTAGATATTTTTTTTGTCGTACACAGAAAAATCAAGCGCGGAAACATTGGCATTTCTTGACCCTCCGCTGCGCAAAACATTGGTATTGGTAAATGTTATATAAGAGCGGTTTTTCAGCGCCTGGTCAAGCACAATAATATTATAATTGGCAAGCGGTTCTGTTTGTGTTCGCACCACATCTCCGTTCGGTTTTTCATATTCGGCGTACATTGGCGCAGTAACCGCGTTAAACACACCAATGCCTAAGTTACCTTTTGTTCTGCCGGAAAATTTCGTGGCATTATACAACTGTGTTACCGAGGGATTTTTACGAATAGTGTACCCGCTGTCTGATGCAAGTTGCAGTATGTCTCCATATTTACCCGGCACTCCTCCTACCCTTCTTGAATAAAAAATACCTGCCTTGTTAAACATCTCCGTACCCTCGGTGAAGAATGGCCTGTTTTCCGTGTATTGTTGCTCAAAGGGGCTCAGGTTTAAAATAACATTATCGCTTTGTACCTGCCCAAAATCGGGTATCAGGGTCATGTCCATGGTAAAACTTTCATTAATACCATACTTAACATCCATACCGCCGCTGTTTAAAAAGTTCCTGATGGTGCCGTTGTTGGTAGGCACATCTTGGTAACCTGTTGATACGTATGGCAAAAATGACAGGCGCAATGGTGGCTGCAGGTTTTGCAGGCCCTGCAGGCTGCCAAACTGGTTTACGAAACCTGACGCTTTCGGGTCAACAGAATTCCAGTATGACTGTTCGTTTACCCGGCGGATAAACCGGGAAAAATTAAGCCCCCAATCCTGCACATCTTTTTTTGAAAAACGCAGGGCTGAATAAGGTATTTTAATTTCTGCAATCCAGCCGTCTGCCACAAAGGACGTGCGGCTATCCCATACTGCATCCCAGCTATAATCAAAGCCCGGGGCGGTAAAGCTGGTTGTTGTACTAAGGCCGTCATCTGCAGGTGTATAGGTGGCTGAAACACGCACATCGCTTTGCACATTGGCTGATGTTACAATAAACTGGAAGGCGTTTTGTTTATCGTTATAGGTATCAAATGCCACCCCGAAGTTATCGGCATCCTGGAATTTTTCGTTATCGCGTTGTGTTAGCTGGCGGCGAACAAGCGCCGGGTCGTCATACAGGTAGGCGCCTACATATATTGCTTCATCGGTATACACCACTTTTACAACGCTTTTCCGGGCAGAAGGCTTTCCAAAATCAGGGCTGTTGATGATAAAGTCAGTCGCTTCCGGGGCATTCTGCCAGGCAGCATCATCCAGCTTGCCATCAAGTTTTGGCGCCTGCTGCACCTTAACAGCAGTGAGTTTTTTAGGTTGTGCAACGGCGTAAAAAGAAACAAGAACAATAAGCAGCGTGGTTAGTATAGCCCGGGGCATGTGCAATGTTGGTTTGGCAGGCGAAAATAATAAGGATATTAGCAGAATACTAAAAAAATTGACGAGCGGTAATCAAGGTTTGAAGAATGACGGTTTTGTTAAGGTATTTAACAGGTGTAAGACCTGTTGTAAGGCGAAACGACGGAAATAGTTTTGTATTTTGCGCCCTCAATAAAACACGACTGAGGATTTCCCCTCCCTTTAACCTTAATGAAAAAAATATTACGAAGAACGGCCATCATAACTTTTGTGGGCTATGTAATCATTTGCACAGGTATGTATTTTTTCCAGGAAAAGCTGATATTTTTTCCCGAAAAATTAGACAAAGATTTCAAGTTCTCCTTTCAGCCAAAATTTGAAGAAATAAATATAAAAGCAACTGACGGCACGCTGTTAAATGGTGTGTTATTTAAATCAGAGACGGCTTCGAAAGGGCTAATTTTTTACCTGCATGGCAACGCCGGATCATTACGAAGTTGGGGGATGGTCGCTAAAACCTATACTGATTTGCAATATGATGTTTTTATACCGGATTACCGGGGCTATGGCAAAAGTGAAGGGCATATTAGCAGCGAACATCAATTATTCAGTGACATACAATTGTTGTATGACTCATTAAAAGTAAAATACCATGAAGACAGTATTATAATATTAGGTTATTCAATAGGCACAGGACCAGCAGCCCGCCTTGCTTCGGCTAATAATCCAAGATTATTGATATTGCAAGCACCTTATTTCAGCCTAACAGATATGATGCGCCATTATTATCCAATAATCCCAACATTTATTTTAAAATACAAGCTTGAGACGAATAAATGCCTGCCGAATTGTAAAATGCCGGTTGTAATATTCTATGGGGATGCCGACGAAGTTATTTATTATGAATCTTCCCTTAAGCTTAAACAATTTTTCAAAAAAACAGACATACTGATAACACTGCCTGGACAAGGGCATAACGGCATGACTGACAACCCGGACTATAAAAAAGATATTTCGAGAATCCTGCAATAATCAATCCTCAATTCATCTTCTTCTTTAAACTTGTTACCTGTTCCTGCAGGTTATTTACCAGGCCGGCAAGCTGGTTTACATCCCACCGCTGCTGTGTATTGGCTTTTGTAATTATCATTTGCGCTTTCCACAATTCCATTACATCGTCCGTATTCACATTGTAAGGCTCGTAAATAGGGTTATCGCTTACAAGCGTAAGTTTATTTTTGGTGCGGTTATTCTTCATTACCCTTTTATACACAATACCCTCCCCTTTTGATACCACTATGTAAGTGTTGTTTGGTTTTACATCGTCAAGCCCGCTTACTTTTTCGCCCACAATCACGCTGCCGCTTGGGGTAGGTAACATACTATCCCCCATAATTTCAAAAGCGCGGTAGTGGCCCGGGGCAAGCATAGGTAATGTAAAGGTATTAAGCTCGTCAATAAACTCGGGGTCGGCATATCCGGCCATATAACCTGCCGCTGCTTTAACTGGTACAAACTGAATGTCCTGTGTGGCGGCAGCCATTTTCATCTGGCGGCGCTTGTCAAGGTAAGTGCTGCCGCTTTTAACGGCTGAAAGATCTTTAAGCATCAGTTCATCAAGGGTAAGCTTAAAAATACTGCACATTAATTCCATAACATCCAGGCGGGGTTCGGCCCTTTCTTCCTCGTAGGCGCCTATAAGAGACCGTTTTATTTTCAATTTTGCTGCAAATTCCTCCTGCGTCCACCCGCGGAGTTTGCGTAAATAGCGTAAATTTTTTCCTGCAAAACTCATGGCTAATTGGTTTAGTATGCAAAATACTAATTATTTTAGTTTTACAAAAAAATATTTTTTTCTTTTAAATATATTAACAAACCCGGGCTCAGCGTATTAGGTTACTTATCCACACTAATTTTAGCGACGGCAATTTTTGTTTTTCCAAAAATCCTGTCTTCTTTGCCCACTATAAACATATCGTCGCCAATGTATGAACCAAGGCGCGGCATGGCTGTGGGAACATCGCTGTTACTGAAAAAGAACCTGCGGGTATATTTACCGGTTATAGCATCAAGCGCAACGTTAAAGCAGCTTGAATGGCGGAAAGCAGTAACGGTACGCACATGCTGGCCCAACTGCAAAACCCCTTCGTTTTTAGGATTGTCGTTAAATATGATATTTATAGTATTGTTGTTTTGCAAAGCGCCAAAACCCGAGTAAAAGGGCAAATTGAAAGTATTGAAATAATAAAAACCCAGTGTAAAGCCACCGCCATAACCACCGTAGCTGCCGCCCACAACCTCTTTTTGCGCTTTTGGCAATACCTGCAGCCAGTCAATATCGCCGGAGGGTGCTATTTTAAACATCATCAGGTCACCGGTTTCAAAAACTGTATATGTTTGGGTGGTTGTATAACCGGGGCTGCCGTTTACGCCCGGCGTATAACTTGTAGTGGTGTATGTATAGCGGTGATATTTTTCCGCAAGCATAACCAGGCTATTATCCGGCGTATAAAAAATGTTTCTAAACCGCATGTCGCGCGTAAAGCCTTCACTTTCATCTTTTATTTTGTCCAGCCTCTCCCGCTCCTTTCTTTCCTGTTTGCTTTCATCGTCGTTACCTGCAACAGCATTACTGTCTTCTTCAAGCGGCGATATTAATGATGTATTTATCTCTTTTTGGCTAACGGTAATAATATTGCCGGTGTTGGGGTCAATACGCTCTACCAGCAGGCCGTCAATGTCCTTTCCCCTTTTCTGGTTGCTGTAAAATGCCGCAATAACCAAATCCTTGTCAGGCTCCTGCACAACCTTGGTACTAACAAGCCATTTACCACTTATATCCGTTTTTATGTCAAATTGCTGCTTGCCCCTGTTGTCGTAAATACGGATGTTGTAGTGCAAAAAATCGAGAAACTTATCTCTTTTTCGTTTTCCTTCCGCGTATTCATAAATCCTTGCCACCAAAACAACTTTTTTGCTGGTAGTAAACAGCACGTCTTCCAGTTGAAATGTTTTTGGGTCAAATTCATTACTGATATTAATTGGGGCACCAATAGGCTTTAGGTTTTTATCAAATTCCTGCACCTGGTATGTATTGTTTTCTTTACCCTCAATACTGCTTACCAATATTAAAGAAGTTTTATCGACATTGTTCGACAGCTTAAAGTGTATATCATCGTTCTTTTCGTCTTTTGTCCAGCTTGCAAGTTGCTGAAAATCGCCGGCAAGCTCACCCGTTTTATTATCTATCACCGCAGCATACAGGGTTAGTGTTTTATCCCGGCGGCTATAATCGCTTGCCAGTATGTACAGTTTGTCGGCCACTGAAAAGAACTCTTCAAACTCTTTTCCGCGCAACTCCTTGTTAAAATCATTTTTATACACCTCGGTAAAATTATTATTTAGCTTTATAAGCGTGGCCGATTCCCGGGTAGTAACGCCTATTACAAAATAATTTTTCAATACGGCATGGCTCTCCTGCAGGTAAACACCAGTATTATCTGTTGCTATTACTGACAGATCGGTGCTGCCTTTATGCATTTTAAATTCATCGCCCCAGGTAATTTTTGGTGACTGGGATAAAACAACATTAATTAAAAAGCTGGCTGCGGTGGCAAGGGCAAGGCGTTTCATGCTATGTTTTTTAAAGGGCGATATTTACCGCAATATAAATTGAAAAAACTAAAAGAGAAGTTATTTCACTTGCACAGGGCAGGCCGGAAAGTAAAGGGGAAATTCAATGGCATTACTTGCCCACCAGCTCCATTACCGCATCCTTGTAAATATTGCCGATGGGTATAATGGCCTTATTAATTTCGATGCTGTTGCCATAAATACTCCTGATAAATGCTATAGACACCATATAGGACTTATGCACACGGATAAACTGCCACGGTGGCAAAATTCTTTCCATGTCGTTCATGGTTTGGTGGGTTACAAGGTTGTACTCTGTAGTATGTATTTTAAGATAATCTTTCATGCTCTGGATATACACTATTTCAGAAAAGTTTACCTTAAAGAATTTGCTGTTTGATTTGATGAAGATGTGGTCGCGCACAATGCTGGCATCTTCCTTAGTATCTAAAGGAAACAGCCGTCCGTCTTTTATTTTATTAACTGTTTTACTGAAGCGCTCGAATGATATGGGCTTTAGCAGGTAATCAATCACGTTAAACTCATAGCTTTCCAGGGCATATTCAGCATAAGCGGTAGTAAGCACCACCAGCGGCGGGTCTGCCAGGGAGCGCAAAAAATGAAGGCCCGATGTGCCCGGTAACTGTATGTCAAGAAATATAAGGTCAATATCTTTCTCCTTCAGCGTTGCAGCGGCCTCGGCGGCGTTATTGCAAATGCCTGCCAGCTCAAAACCTTCTACCCTGTCAAGATGGTTTTTTATAACCTGCTGCGCCAATAATTCATCCTCAACTATTATGCATTTTATCACGACCTGCTGAGTTTAATAAGCAATGCTACGGTAAATACGTTGTTATTAAAAATAACATCCAGCGTATGGGCATCCGGGTACAATATCTGCAGCCTTTCCCGCGCATTTTTAATACCTATGCTGCTAATCTTCCTCTCCTGCTTTTCTGTTTGAATAATATTCAAAGCATACGAGTCGGGGTACAATAATTCCAGCAGCCCTTTGCTGCCGGTAACTTTACCGGCAGCCATGCGCTTAGCCTGGGTTTCCAAATCAATATCGGTATTATTTACCACTGTAAGCAAAATATCTTCCCCCGCCATTTTTATTGTAATATATACAAAAGGCCGCTCAAATGAATTGTTCAGCGCGTGTTTAAAACCATTTTCAATAAAGGAAATAAACAAGAACGGCTCTACCATTATCCCGTCAGTATCTCCTTCCACAAAAAAGCGAATGTCGGCTGTTTCAAACCTTGTTTTTTCAATTTCTATGTAATTTAAAATAAATTCTATCTCTTTTGATAAAGGCACTTTCCGTTCGTCGCCTGCGTAAATAAGGTAACGCATAATATCTGCCAGGCGTATAATAACATCCGGGGTTTTGTCAGACTTCTGCAGGCTCAGGGAATAAATACTATTTAATGTATTAAATAAAAAATGCGGTTTTACCTGGCTGCGTATATATTTCAATTTTAAAACAGTCGTCTCTTTTTGTAATATCTTCAGGGCATCTTCTTCATCAAATGTTTTCTTTAGAAAAGAAATATTTACTACCAGCACGCTGTTGAGCAATAACCAAAGGCTTTCGCGGCCAAAAGTAAACCATGAATAGGTGAAATACGATTGAAAATCCACCCTGGTTTTTCCATCAAATTGAAAGATGCTGTATATAGCCATAAGCAGCAACTGGATAATGACAAAAAACGCTACCGACAACAGTGCAAAAGTGACCTGCCGGCCGGTGAACAGAAAACGGGCCACCACCTGCCTGCCATACAGTATATACAATGGAAAAAGCAGCAAGTTTATTACCAGCAGGATGGGTAAAAAAATAAAGTCTCCTTTAAAAAAGGTAAACCAGTTTATTGCCGGGCTTATGCACGCCAGCAGCACCCAAAACCATATTTCAGATTTTTTATAGGGGCGAATCAGCCGGTCATTATCAAACTCCATGGGATAAGTTTTAGTAGTACACCGCCAAACTACTCCCCTTCAAAAAAATGGGTAAATTATTTCGACAAACGGTTTTGTGCAGGCGATGAAGTTGCGTTATTGGCCTGTTATAACCGGTTGCCTTACCTGGATACAGGGCTAAATATACCAACGCAACAAATAATTAGTGTGCAAAAAAGTGCATCCTGTACTTTCGTACACTATATTACGTGCATGAAAAAATATCAACTGATTGCTGTAGCAGCCGTAGCCTTATACATTTCCTCATGCCAGTCAGCCGGAAACACCCAACAAACCAATACAGACAGCGCCACCAGCGTGGTAAACCTGGCGCTTGTAACAAAAGATGTTCCCTTCCCGGTGGAAGCAAAAATGGCGCCGGGTGATACCAGTACGCTGTATATCGCTGCCCTGGGGGGCAAAATATTCATGATGAAGAACGGGCAACTGCTGCCAAAGCCTTTTTTTGACATGAGTGACAAACTGGAAAATAAAGATTCCAGCGCTGCGGCAAGGGCTATGTTCAGTTTTACTTTCGACCCCGCCTTTGCCACCAACCATAAGTTTTATGTAAGCTACAACGCACCCACAACTATTGACAGTAATAAATGCAAACTGGTGATTAGCCAGTTTGAAGCGGATGCCGGCAACCCCGCCAGCGCAAACACAGCTACTGAAAAACGTATAATAAGCATTGAAGGCCACAGCATTTGGCAGGATGCAGATGAACTAACCTTTGGGCCTGACGGCTATTTATACATTGATATAGGAGATAACGGCACACCGATGAAAGAGCGCGAGGGAGAGAATTTGAACAGCTATCTTGGCAAACTATTGCGCATTGATGTACATAGCCTGCCGTATACAATACCCGCGGACAACCCGTTTGTGCATACCAAAGGCGCAAAGCCGGAAATTTGGGCATACGGGTTGCGAAGACTCTGGCGCTTTGGTTACGACAGTATTCAACATGTTTTTATTGGCGGTGATGTAGGCGACAAAATGGAAGAAGAAATTGACACACTTACAAAAGGCGGCAACTATGGCTGGCCCTATATGGAAGGTGATACAGCTAAAGTAGGCAAAGACAGTTTGCCAACCAACCTTGTTGCACCTTTACTCACCTATCACCGCAAAGATGGTATTTGCATTATTGGCGGAGTTTATTACCACGGCAGTGAAATACCTTTTTTACAAAACAAATATGTGTTTGCCGATTATAATGGTACGTTGTACTATGTTGTACAGGACGCCGGCAAACCGTGGACAAAACAGCAATTAACCGTAAAAGACAAACTCGAATTTCCTTTTATAATAAACAGTTGTGATACCGGCCCAGGCAATGAAATTTATTTATGCGGTGTATTGAATACCGGCAAAAATACCCAGGGCGCGGTGTATAAGATTACCGCAAATTAATACCCGGTACTTTGTTTTATATTATATGGAACACAGGTAAGCTATTTGTTTTTACCCGCCTGCGTTACCTTTAATGCACAATTAAACAATTGCATGAAACTATTTCTCGCAGGGGGCTTTTTAGGCAGTGGTAAAACAACGGCCATACAACAAGCCTGCCTATACCTGCGTGAATTAAATATTAAAGCCGCCGTAATTACCAATGACCAGGGTGATCAGCAGGTAGATACACGGTTTATGGAGAGTAATGGTATTTCTTCGGAAGAGGTTGCCAATAGTTGTTTTTGCTGTAACTATCCCGCGCTTGAAAAAAGCATACAGTCACTGACGCGGCATAATGCGGCAGAAGTAATATTTGCCGAGTCCGTAGGGTCGTGTACTGACTTAGCCGCTACAATAATTAACCCCTTGCTTACGCTTAACCCTGGTGATTACGATATAGTATTATCGGTTTTTGCGGATATACGGTTGCTGGTTTTGTACCTGCAGGATAGCAGAGGGCTTTTTTTTGAAGAAGTAACGTATATATACCAAAAGCAACTGGAAGAGGCGGACATTATTATTGTAAACAAGATTGACCTTGTAACCCCAGCGCAACTTGAGAGTGCCAGGCAATTGATAGAACACAAATACGCAGGCAAAAAAGTGTTGTATCAAAACTCTCTTTCACCCGAAAGTATAGAGGTTTGGGTTGATACCATGCTTCACGCTTTCAATAACCCGGTAATAAGAAAACCGCTAACAATTGATTATGATACTTATGGCCGCGGCGAAGCACGGCTTACATGGTTAGATAAAGAAATTACCATAACCGGCAACAGCGAAACCAATGTTGAAGCCGCTTATGCAATCATGCAAAAGATATACACTGCTGTTACAAATGCAGGCTACCCTATAGGGCATTTAAAATTTTTTATTGATACAGGCACAGTACAAAAGAAGATAAGTTTTACAACATTAAACAATACGCCGGTAACTGCCCCAGCAGGTATAAAAGCGGGACGCGTATCAATGCTGGTTAACGCACGGGTACAGGCTGAACCGCCCGTTCTGTCAAAGATTGTTAATGATACAATTGCTGAAACTATGAAAGAATATAGTTGCCAGGCTGAAGGAAACAAAGAATCATGTTTTATACCCGGCTACCCCAAACCCACGCACAGAATAGCAGGTTAATGCCAATTAAATAGCATTCCGATAAATTTTCCGGCCATTTACTTATCTTTCCCCCTTAATTATGTCTACAGGTAAAAAAGGCTTTTTACACTATTATGGCAATATATTGCTGCTCATCAGCGGGCTGATTATCGGCAGCATTGCCGGTATAATTTTGGGCGATAAAATAGCAGTAATTAAGCCCATAGGTAGCATTTTTATAAACCTGTTGTTTACCGCTGTAGTGCCGCTTGTTTTTTTTGCAGTCGCCTCTGCCATTGCCAATATCCAGCGCTCACAAAATTTCGGCAGGTTAATTACTGTCATTTTTTTAGTATTTATCGGAACTGAATTGTTATCAGCCTTTATCACACTGGTAGTGGCGTGGATGTACCCTATTCACCAGCAAATTACCGCAGGCCCGGGCTTTGATACTACGATACAAAAGCCCGGCATCGGAGACCAAATTACCCAAATCCTTACTACGGATGATTTCTACCAGTTACTCTCACGCAAAAGCATGCTTGCGCTTATCATCTTTTCAGTACTCATTGGTTTTTCTGCGTTAAACGCCGGTGAAAAAGGCAAGCCGTTTCGCGACTTTCTGAATTCTACCAATGAAGTATTTACAAAGCTGCTGCTTATAATAATGAAGATTGCGCCCTTTGGCCTTGGCGCTTATTTTGCTTACCAGGTAGGCACCATTGGCCCACAATTGTTTGGTACGTACGCAAAAGCAATGGCGCTCTATCATGGTGTAGGGATTGTTTACTTCATAGTCTTTTTCAGCCTTTATGCATTTCTTGCTGGTGGCATCAGAGCAGTTAAACTTTATTGGAAAAACAATATTGTACCATCGGCCACTGCCATTGGCACCTGCAGCAGCATAGCAACCATACCGGCCAATCTTGAAGCGGCTAAAAAAATGGGCATACCCGGCTATATAAGCAGCCTTGTTATACCGCTTGGTGCGCCGCTGCATAAAGATGGGTCGGCAATTTCATCCGTCACAAAAATAGTAACGGTGTTTGCCATGTTTCATAAACCGCTAACGGGTATTGATACCATAGCTATCGCTCTTGCCATAAGCGTTGTGGTAAGCATTGTAGAAGGCGGCATACCCAATGGCGGTTATGTAGGTGAGCTATTGGTTATTTCAGCGTACGGTTTTCCACCTGAAGCCGTACCTGCTGTAATGATAATAGGAACATTGGTTGACCCCTTTGCCACTATATTAAACGCTACTGGTGATACTGCAGCAGCTATGCTTATTACAAGAATAGTTGAAGGTAAAAATGCGCTACGAAAAAATGCGGAAACATAAAAGGCAATACTACTGCCCGGCTTTCCATCACTTTTCTTTCTATACTATCTAAATACAAGGGTAACTACCTGCAAACGCGTGGTATTAACAATCGTATAACTATACGCATTTAAACAACAAAGCCTGTGTAACATCTTATTATTACAAAACAGTTTTAAAAACAGTTAAACTTAAATGTATGAAAAAGAAAATTTTACTCAGCGCATTAACTTTATTCAGTGTTATGATAGCAGGCAAGAGTTTTGCACAGTCTTACGACCGTTACCATACAACCTATGCAAAGAACGATCATTACAACAACGGCCATGACTACGGCTACAAGCAACAAGAGTTCCGCAATGATATGCGCGATATTCACCACGACCAGGCCAAGATCAACTACGATTTGTGGCGCATTGATAAAAAACAGGCCGAATTGAAAAGGGATGCAGCATTCCATAACTGGTATGCTTACCGCCAGGACAAGGCTGAATTACGAAGGTTGTACCGCGATTTGGAAAGTGACCGCAAAGACGTTGCTTTTGATACAAGAGATATTCGTACTGATGTACGTATTGCTGTGAGGTTTTAATATTTGGTTTGAGCAATTGGTAAATCCCTCCATGTTTTATGGGGGGATTTTTATTACTTGCAAACTGTGAAATAATTCTAAAAATAACCCGTTGTGTATGAAATATTACGCAGGCCCGCATCCATTTGATGATAAATCTTTTTATTTTGTTCAATAAACGCATTGCACATGAAACACCTTTTGCCCTTCTTTTTTTTGATTTTTATACCCTTTTGCAACATACATGCGCAGGCAACAGATACAACATTTACCCAGGAATGGAAAGCCGTTGATTCTCTCATCAACAAAAACAGCTTACCAAAAACGGCCCTCGCGAAGGTCAACAGCATTTACAGGGAAGCTAAGAGCAGGGGGTTACATGCTCAGGTGATAAAAGCTTTATTATACCGGCTGAGCCTTGAAGAAAAGAACACTGAAACGGGTATTGATACAACGTTCTCAACATGGAATAAAGAAATAGGCAATACTAAAGATACTTTGCAGAAAAGTGTTTTACGCGTAATACTTGCGGTGACCCTGGAGAATTACTTTGACAATAATGAATGGCGCATAGCAGGGCGAAGTGAAACCAAAAACTTTAAAAAGAGCGATATAAGCACGTGGAGTACCGGCGATTTTTTAAAAACCATTGACTCAATATATCAGCAAGCATTAAAGCCGGTGACCCTGTTAAGGCAAACAGGGTTGCACCAATACGATGCTGTTATTCTCAAAGGCAATGTGCCAACACTAAGGCCCACTATGTATGACCTGCTGGCAAACATGGCCATCGTATTTTATACAAGCCGGGCGGCAACTTTAACACAGGCAGAAAACGCGTTTACTTTACGTGACACTAATGCGCTTGCCCCGGCAGAGGGTTTTACACATTACCAGTTTATTACCCCTGACACATCGTCATTTATATTAAAAACCCTGCACCTATACCAAAATATAATACGGTTTCACAGCCAGTTAAATGATACCGCCGCTTTGGTTGATGCCGATATAAACAGGATTGGCTGGGTTTATAATAATGCAGCTTTCAGCAACAAGGCTAAATATTATAAACAGGCACTGGAAGCTATCACCCAAAAATATCCTAACCACCCGCAGGCCGCGCAAGCGTGGTACTTATTAAGAAATTCAGAATATAATGAGACCGAAAAATATGACCCGTTTGGCGATACCAGCCGCCGCTATTCCCTGGTAAACATACGGCAGGAGTTACTGCAAAGGCTTGCTGCGCAACCGGCAGAAAGTGAGGGCAATATAAATATGCAAGGGCTGTTGCAACAAATTAACGCAAAAGAATTGACCACTAAGGCAGAGAGCGTAAATGTGCCGGGCATGCCCTTTCGTATGCTTGTACAATTTAAAAATATCGACACCTTATACGGAAGAATAATTAACAAAAAGCTTGTTGACGCCATAAGCAAAAGGAACGACAGCACGTTTTGGGCAGAAGTAGCTACGCTGCCTTACAGCAGTTCATTCATTCAACCGCTTCCCGCAACAGGCGACTACAGGGAGCACAAAGTTGAAATAAAAATGGATGGGCTGCCTGCGGGTGAATATGTATTGCTTGGGTCGAGTATAAAAAACTTTGCAGATACAGCAGGCAGGTTGCTTACGCAGGATATCATTGTTTCTCACCTGGCGTACATACACAATGGCAATGATTACTACGTGGTTGACAGGGAAAGCGGCAAACCATTACCGGGCATTAAAGCAACTGCCTGGATTTCATATTACAGCAATGAAAAGCATGTAGCATTTAACGGGGAAACAGATAAAGCAGGCCATTTTAGTATCAATAATGCCAGGCGCTCTTATAACATCATTACTGTAAAACTTACTGATGGCAAAGATGTGTACGAAAGTAATGACAACAATTATTACTACTACAGCGAGACAAATACCGAAACACCTGGTGATGATTTTGAGAGGCGCAATGCGATAATAAACTTTTATACAGACAGGGCTATTTACAGGCCCGGACAAAAGATCTTTTTCAAGGGAATAGCCACTACAACAGATAGGTTCAGCCACGGTCCAAAGCTATTTATTGCTAAGGACTCCTTAAAAATCTACCTCCGTGATGTTAATGGTAAGAGCGTTGATTCAATAACCCTTCGGGTAAACGAATATGGTTCCATTGCCGGGAGTTTTATCCTGCCCGCAAACGCTTTAACCGGCCGGTTTTCAATTGAAGTCAATGGTATTAGCGGGCAGGCCTTCTTTAACGTGGAGGAATACAAACGCCCCACTTTTTATGTGCAGCTTGATACATTAAAAAGCGCCTATCGTTTGAGGGACACTATTACAGTCGGTGGCTTTGCGCAGGCCTTTGCCGGCAACTTTTTAAATAACGCGCAGGTTAAATACAACATAACACGAAGGACACGCTATATTATTTACGACTGGGGTTTTAGAAGGTATCCCCAAAAAAACGCAACACAACAAATCGCCGAAGGAACTGTCACTACCGATGGCAGCGGTAAATTTACCATAAGGTTTCCCGCCTTACCTGATGAAACGGCTGATACCAGTACGAATCCCATTTTTGATTTTGACATCAGGACATCTGTTACAGATGCAGGCGGTGAAACAAGAGAAGCCAGCACATCTTTATCTGTGGGCTATTCCTCCCTGGTAGTAAAACCCGGCATACCAGGTATTGTTACAAATACCGGTCTTAACAAAATACCCGTTTCTGTTGAGAACCTTTCCGGCAGGCCAGTTGACGCGAATGTACATATCAGCATATCGCCGCTGCAATCACCCCGGCGTACATTACGCAAACGGTATTGGGACAGACCTGATATGTTTGTAATGAGCAGGGAAGAGTTCATCAAAAATTTCCCTTACGATGAATATGACAATGAAAGCGACCCGCACACATGGCAAAAAGAAGCTGCAATTGTGAATGACACATTTACCACGGGCAACGGCGGCTACACTTTACAACACCCACCACTTCAACAGGGCTGGTATGCTATAGAAGCAACCACCACAGACAAAGATGGGCATGTGATAAAGAGTATAGTTTATACGGAAGTATATGACCCTTCAAACGAAATAATGCCTTCTACAGATGACAACTTTACTGTTGCAGAAAAAGCAACCCTGCATCCCGGGGAAAACACTTCATTACTTATTGGTTCAGGCTTTAGCGATGTGTATGTGCTAACAGAGGCAGATACGCTAAAACAACAGGCGCAGCCACAATCGCCCATAGCGGTAACACTGGTTAAACTGGATAACAGTAAAAAGTATATCCGTCGTCCTGTTACTGAAAGCAGCAGGGGTGGCTTTGGCATTTACTATGCCTTTGTAAAGCATAACCGCTTTTATTCAGGCGGCCAGTCATTTTCTGTCCCTTTTGACAATAAGCAACTCAACATACAGTACACCACCTTCCGCAATAAAACTGAACCGGGCAGCAAAGAGCAATGGACCATACAGGTGAAAGGCAGCAACAGCGCCAATAAAGCTGCTGAATTACTTACCAGTATGTACGATGCATCGCTGGATGAGTTTGCAGAGAATGAGTGGAATACACCGAACCTTTGGCCGGAATATTCTGGCAATAACACATGGAATGGAAACAGCGGGTTTAACGCTAAAGCTTCTCTGCAAAACGGGCAGCCTATGCAAGGTTTCTTCTTCTACAAATCGTACCCGCAATTGGCAAAAACCGGTGAAGAATTATGGTATAATTCTGACTATATGAATTCAACCTATCTTAACATTCGTCTAAAGCCGTCTTCACAATCGCTTAATGATGTGGTAGTGACTGGTTACGGTACGGCAAGAAAAAAAGAAGTCCTTGGTTACTACGGCGCACGGGCGCCGGCAAGAATGCTTGAGGGAAACGTAGCTGGTGCAAGAGTTATGTATGATACGAATCAGTCACTTAGTAATAAAAATTTCTATTATAAAGAAGGTGACATGATTATAAACACATCAATGGGCGAAAAACAAAATAATATCGATAAAAATCAGTCCCTCCACCTACGAACCAACTTTAACGAAACGGCATTTTTCTTCCCGCAGCTATACCCAGACAGCGCTGGCGATTATACTATCAAATTCACCATGCCTGAGTCACTTACCAAATGGAAATGGATGAGCCTGGCACACACCAAAGACCTCGCGTTTGGCACTGCTGAGCAGTACATCATCACCCAAAAAACATTAATGGTGCAACCCGGCATGCCACGCTTTTTACGCGAAGGTGATGAGTTGGAATTAACAGCACGCATCAGCAATACCGGCGATACGGCTTTAACCGGCCAGGCTGAGTTGCAGCTAATTGACCCTTTAACCGGTAACCCTGTTGATGGCTTATTTCACAATGTTTTTTCCAACCAGTATTTTACCGCGGAGGCAGGGCAAACTACAGTGGTAAAGTTCCCGGTGGCTATCCCCTTTAACTATACAAAACCGCTCACTTACCGCATTATAGCAAGCACTGCTTCGTTTAATGATGGCGAAGAAAATACGCTGCCGGTGCTTACCAACCGCTTGCTGGTTACGGAGAGCCTGCCTTTATACTTAAAAGGTGATACCACCAAGCATTTTACTTTTGATAAACTGCTTAACAACAAAAGTGAAACGTTGCAAACGCAGTCGCTTACTGTTGAGTATACCGCAAACCCCGTTTGGAATGCCATACAGGCGCTGCCCTACTTAATGGAATACCCGCATGAATGCGCTGAACAAACTTTTAACCGTTTTTATGCCAATGCCCTCGCCGCTTATATTGTGCAGCAACACCCGCGGATAAAACAAGTGTTTGATGCATGGAAAAAAGATACGGCTTCACTGTTAAGCAACCTTGAAAAGAATCAGGCGTTAAAACAGGTTATGCTGGCAGAAACGCCATGGGTGCTTGATGCTCAAAATGAAGCGCAGCAAAAGAAAAATATTGCCCTGCTTTTTGACATGGTTACAATGGCAGAAAATGCGCAGGGCGCGTTGCAAAAGCTGCAGGACATGCAGATGGATAACGGCGCGTTTGCGTGGTTTAAAGGCGGCTATGCAGACAGGTATATTACCCAATATATTCTCACAGGCATTGGCCGGTTGCAGGAAATTAACGCGATACCAAAAAACAATACAGAAGTGCTGAACGCCATGGCATCAAAAGCATTAAGTTACCTTGACGCCGAAGCTGGCAGCGACTACAGCCGGCTTATAAAAAATAAGGCCGATTTAACTAAAGACAATCTTACCCAAACCGCTATCCAGTATCTTTTTATGCGCAGCTATTTTACATCCATAACTGTGGCTGATAAAAAAGCATACAACTATTATTACCAGCAGACCATGAAATATTGGCAAAACCAGTCTGAATACATGAAAGGTATGATAAGCATGGCACTGCTGCGCACCAACCAACTTTCATTTGTGCAACGAAACATATACCCCTCCATTATTGAAAATGCGGTAACCACTGATGAAAAAGGGATGTACTGGAAAAATAATCGCTGGGGTTATTACTGGTACCAGTCGCCCATTGAGCAACAGGCATTGCTTATTGAACTTGCCGAAGCCCTGCACAGGAAAGCTGACGCAGGTGAAATGAGAACCTGGCTTATCAACCAAAAACAAACCACTAATTGGAAAACCACCAAAGCCACTGCTGATGCATGTTTTGCCTTATTGCTTAACAACAGCGCAATGGTTGACGCCAACAGAACAGTAACGATACAGTTAGGTAATTATACCGTCAGCAATACTGGTCAAACCGAAGCGGGCACCGGTTACATTAAAGAGGTGTTGCCCGGCGACAGTGTAGCCGCTTCCATGGGCAATATTACAGTAAGCACGCAGACCCCTGTTGCACCGGTTAAAAACAGCAGCCCGTCTTATGGCGCAGTGTACTGGCAGTATTTTGAAGACATGGATAAAGTAACGCAGGCGACAACTTCTTTATCCATCCACAAAAAATTGTTTGTGCAGAATAATACCGCCTCCGGCACTGTATTAACACCTCTTGACAGCGACAGCGTGCTTCATGTAGGTGATAGAGTTGTTGTGCGGATAGAACTTACAACCGACCGTGACCTTGAGTACATTCACCTGAAAGACATGCGTGCCGCCACCATGGAGCCTGTTAATGTGTTGAGCGAATACAAATGGCAGGATGGCCTCGGGTACTACGAGTCGACAAAGGATGTGGCCACAGACTTCTTTATAAGCTATATGCCCAAGGGAAGCTACGTGTTTGAATATCCTGTGTATATTACGCACGTTGGCACATTCAGCGGAGGCATTGCCACCGTGCAGTGCATGTACGCGCCGGAGTTTAGCAGCCACTCAGAAGGCATAAAGGTAATGGTAGAATAACGAAGCGTCAATTGGTCATAGTCATTTAGGCATAAAGGCGGTTTTATCTTTTCCTATATTGCAGCGCTTATCCTTTATTTTCACCTCGCCCGCTTTTCTACGAGAGGGGGATGATGAGATTGTGGAGTGGCTGAAATTTACAGGTGCAGGCAATAATTTATTGGCTTAATTACTTACTGACTCTAATGACTATTTAATGACAACTGACATCATCATAGTGGGCCAGGGCATTTGCGGCACATTTCTTAGCTGGTACCTGCATAAAGCAGGGCTAAAAATACTCGTGATAGATGAGCCGCAGCCCTCTACCGCAACCAAAGTGGCCAGCGGTGTAATAAACCCGGTAACAGGCAGGCAGGTGGTAACTACGTGGATGGCTGATGAACTTATGGCCTTTACTTTGGAGGCATACAAGCAAATCGGTAACGATATTGAAGCAGGTGTCATCAGTCAAAAGAATATCATTGTCTTCCCTCCTTCCCAACAAATGCGCGACGCGTATGACAAACGAATAGGTGAAGCAAATTCGTACATCAAGCAACTTCCCCCCGAACATGCCTCAACCCTTGCAAACTCTTTCTACAGTTACTATGGCGCTGCAGTTATTGACCCTGTTTGGCTGATAGATTTGCATCCCTTACTGCAGGGCTGGCGGCAAAAACTATATGCCGGCAATATGCTATTGGAAGAAGAGTTCCGGTACGAAAATCTTACCATTGAAGGCGACAGTGTGCAATATAACAACACCAGGGCCGGTAAAATATTTTTTTGCAACGGCATCCACAGTTTTCAACTGCCTTATTGGAAAAACCTGCCTTTTGTTTTTAACAAAGGCGAGGCATTGATTGTTGATGTACCCGGCTTATCTCCTTCCAACATTTACAAGGTGGGCAACAGTACTATTGTGCCCTGGTATGATGGCTTGTGGTGGGTGGGCAGCAGCTATGAAAACAATTATGCTGATGCTTTACCAACGCCGTTGTTTCGCCATAAAAAAGCGCAGGAACTGGAAATGCATTTAAAACTGCCGTTCACCGTAGTTGATCATTTAGCCTCACTGCGCCCCGCTGTTGCTGTAGAACGGCGGCCATTTGCGGGGTTTCATCCCTTCTTTCCCGCTATCGGTATTCTTAATGGCATGGGCACCAAAGGTTGCTCGCTGGCGCCATA
Source organism: Chitinophagaceae bacterium (assembly GCA_035550215.1). GTDB lineage: Bacteria > Bacteroidota > Bacteroidia > Chitinophagales > Chitinophagaceae > JABDFW01. The sequence goes on from DASZPM010000033.1 coordinate 40,153, forward strand.
TTTTGCAAAGCAGCTTACGGAAAACTTGTTGCACCAATCGCCAATTGACCCGCTGGCAGACGTTAAACGCTTTAGAAGAATATTACAACCAGCATGATGTTATTGCAGGTGATAATTTTTTAAATCTTCTTCAAAATCCAGGAAAAAAGTAACGTTGTCGCTATTCACCTTGTAATGCTCTATACGAACAATCCCAAGGTCGGGCTTTAAAAAATATACCCATTTCTCAAAGGTCTGGCCGGTGCAATCATTCACGTATACAATATTTTTCAGGCAGCCGCTGTAAGTATCAACCGTAGTATCACCTGCATAAGCATGTAACTGGTTTGTGCCGGTGCATCTTGTTGTAACGATATCGGGCCATGAATCAACGCCCTGGTCAGCGCTCACCCTTTTAAAAAAGATGTACTTGGTAGCGCTGTCAATTTTTTGCACTGTGTTACTGTCAATATTCGCAAAAAAACTGGGCGCTTTTAACAATACCGAAGACTGGTATTGCTGGTAATACACAATATCGTTCACCGATACCTGCGAGGTAATTCCTATTGTATCCAGCGTTGTAGCGGTTACGCTGCCTGTAGCGCTGTCGTGTACCTTTTTCTGGTAATACCAGTAATTGCCAACACTCAGGGGCATAATGCCTTTTATACCTGTGGGAGATTGCGTAATATTGTCCTTTGAACAGGCAACAAACCCGCATGCAACTGCCAAAAAAATCAATAGTTTATACATCTGCCAAATATCGGTTTGATAACATTATAAGCGAAACCCGCCACAAAAAATTGTTTAGTTTTTAACTATTTTTAAATCTCCGTGCCACGCTTACCTGTAATAGCCTCATTCTCACTACATTTACAAAGCATCGCAAAAAATATTTTGGAAGCAATTTAGGCGTTGCTATATCTTTGCACATGGCAACAAGAATTATTTCCTCCCGTAACAATTCCTCTAAATCAAGATTTTTTGGCGAAGGGCTTACATTTGACGATGTATTGTTAATGCCTGCATTCAGCCAGGTTTTACCCCGCGAAGTTGACATCCGCTCAAAACTAACAAAGAGTATTACGCTTAATGTTCCTATGCTGTCCGCAGCCATGGATACCGTTACCGAAGCTACGCTGGCAATCGCGCTGGCACGTGAAGGTGGCCTGGGCATATTACACAAAAATATGACCATTGAAAGACAGGCGGAGCACGTGCGCAAGGTTAAACGCAGCGAGAGCGGCCTGATAATAGACCCCATTACACTAGAGGAAAATGCCACCATTGGTGATGCACTTATTTTAATGCGCGAGAATAAAATAGGCGGCATACCCATAGTTGACAAGAATATGAAGCTGACCGGCATTTTAACCAACCGCGACCTGCGTTTTGAAACGGATAAGCGCGTATTGGTTAAAGAAGTGATGACCAGCGAAAACCTTATTACCGCCCCGGAAGGCACCGACATGACAAAAGCCGGCAAAATTTTGCGCCAGTACAAAATTGAAAAATTGCCGGTGGTTAATAAACAGGGCAAACTGATTGGCCTTATTACCTACCGCGACATTTTACAGCTCATTAATAATCCCAACGGTATTAAAGACGGTTTTGGCCGCCTGCTTGTCGGTGCTGCGATAGGCAATACACCTGACATATTAGACAGGGTTAGCGCCCTGCAGCAGGTGGGTGTTGACGTGGTCTGCCTCGATAGCGCTCATGGTCACCAGGTTAAAATGATTTCCGCATTGAAACAGGTAAAAAAGAACTTTAAAAACCTGCAGGTTATTGCGGGAAATATTGCCACCGCCTCCGGCGCAAAAGCATTGGCAGAGGCCGGCGCTGATGCGGTAAAAGTAGGCATCGGGCCAGGCTCTATCTGTACCACCCGTATTGTGGCCGGCATTGGCGTACCGCAGCTTACCGCCGTAATGGAAGCAGCCTCCGTATTGAAAGAGAGGGGTGTTCCTCTTATTGCTGATGGCGGTATCCGCTACACAGGCGACATGGTAAAAGCGCTTGCAGCCGGCGCCAACGCCGTTATGATGGGCAGCGTATTTGCTGGTACGGAGGAAAGCCCCGGTGAAACTATTATTTACGAAGGCCGCAAGTTTAAACAATACCGTGGCATGGGCAGCTTAGGCGCCATGCAGCAGGGCAGCAGCGACCGCTACTTCCAGGATGTGGAGGACGGCATTAAAAAGCTGGTGCCCGAGGGCATTGAAGGCCGCGTAGCTTTTAAAGGCTCACTCAGCGAGGTAGTGGTGCAATACGTGGGCGGTTTAAGGGCCGGCATGGGCTACTGCGGCGCAAATACGATAGCCGAATTGCAAAATGCCACTTTTGTAAAAATAACCAACGCCGGTATGCGTGAAAGCCACGCCCACGATGTGGAAATAACCAAGGAAGCGCCTAACTACAGCAGGCAGTAAAAGGAGGAACAGGGAGGATACAGTTGGATAGGGGAGGAATACAAAATTTAATAACTAATTGACATTCAAATAATTAATTTAAAATTAGTAATTTTTTTGTAAATAATTCATCCCTCTTAATCCTGCTAAAAACTCACCTGTCGCTTTCTAAAAATCCCGTAAATCAAAGAGCAAACCGGCTGCAGGCAGCGACATATATAAATAGCAAAAACGGGATTTTGTCTCACTAAAAAACAAAAAAAAGAGGATTTTTTTTATTGTATCTGCACGGTTCGCCGTTCAATTCTTTTCTCATAGTTCACGCCCTGGAAAATACGGTGCACATATACACCGGCTACGTGTATACAATCAGGTTCAAGTTCGCCCGGTTGTACAAGGTGTTCCACTTCTGCAATGGTTATGTCACCCGCTTTGGCCATTGAGGTGGAAAAATTCCTCGTCGTCTTCCTGAAAATAAGGTTGCCCATCGTGTCGCCTTTCCAGGCTTTTACCAGCGCAAAATTGGCATGCAGGGCAAGTTCCATCAGGTGCATTTTACCGTTAAACTCGCGCACTTCTTTGCCGGCGGCAACTTCGGTGCCGTAGCCGGCGGGGGTATAAAAAGCCGGTATGCCCATGCCGGCCATCTGTATTCTTGTAGCCAGTGTACCTTGCGGAATTAAGTCTACCTCCAGTTCACCGTTCAGCAATTGCCGCTCAAACTCCATATTTTCCCCCACATAACTGCTCATCATTTTTTTTACCTGCCGGGTTGCCAGTAATTTGCCCAGCCCAAACCCGTCAACACCTGCGTTATTGGCTATACAGGTAAGGCCTTTAACCCCTTTGCGTTCCAGTGCGGCAATGCAATTTTCCGGAATCCCGCATAAGCCAAAACCACCCAGCATTAAGGTGTTTCCGTCGGCAATATCATAAATGGCTTTATCCGCGTTAGCAAAAACTTTATTCATATTGGCAATTTATGTAAAGGTATTCAATACTATATTTCCGCAACGGCATTTACCTTAAATACACGGGTTTCTAAAAACTGCTTACTATTCTTTTTTATAAAACTTTACCCAATCCACATACATGTGCACAGGCGCACCTATGGTTGTTTTAAAAGCGTCTAACTGTACGCACAGGTGGTGCGGTACATCGGGTATGGCGGTGGTATCGGTCAGTGTCCATACTAACACATCATCGCGGTACATACGCAGGGCAGTGGGCGGCTGTCTTCTTGCATCATATACCGGGCGAGTGCGCGGCTTATGAGCAACCCGCTGCTAAACTGGAAATAGGAATATGCCGGCGATGGGTTTACTTCAAAACAATACAGGGTGATGGCAAATCATCCATTTTTCTGCCGTTGATATTGATATTTTCAGAAGAAGGTACCGCAGCAATGTGAAAAATCACAAAGCCTGTAAAACAAAAACCGCCCCAATAAATTGAGGCGGTTGTGCTGGTATAGAAAAATTACTTATTTCATTTGCCCATTACCTGTCCCATAATGGTCTGCACTTCCTGTGTTGACCAATGTTCTGTTATTTTACCGGCATCGTTAAAAGTAAACAGGTCAGCGTCTCTAACTTTATATGATTTCCCGGTTGGTTTAATTCCCATCATCGGGTTTTTAAAAGTTCCGCTCCAGTCGCCAAACACCGCCACATGGTTACCGTCCCCAATAACCAGCGGGTTTTCTACCTTAATGTTTGCGAAAGAAGTCACAAACATCTTTGCACCGGCTTTAATGGAGTCAAGCCCCTTTATAGGCGCACCTGTGCCGTCGCCATAATCAACAGCATCCTGGGTTACATCCTTAAAAGCCTCATCAATGTTTCCGCTGGCAAAAGCCTGCACGGCTGCAAGCGCTGTGGCCTTATTTTTTTCCAGCATACTGTCTGCAGCCATTTTTGCAGAAGATGTTGAGTCAGGGGAAGAAGAGTTTGATGCACCGCCGCTGCATGATGCAGCAAAAATTGCGGTAATAAAAACAAAAGCAAGCATACGTTTCATAATCGTGTTTTTAAGTTTTTGGATGTGAAAAAAAGTTGTTTGGTTTTTGCTGCCGGCAATAATACAGGCAGCACATACTTATAGGGAGGGATAAATATAAGGCTTTTTGAAAGAAAACGAATGGCTCCCTAAAAAAGCTTCGCAAAGGGTAGCTGCCCTAACTTAACATTCAGGTTATATTAATAATTTTACTTAGCTGTATAAAAAGGTTGTTATGTCTCTTTCCCGCAGAAAATTTCTCGGCCTTACGCTTAAAGGCGTTTTGGTAATTGGCGCCGGCAACATTGTTAAGTCTTTTGCCGCTTCATCATTTAAATTGCCCGACGCAAAGGATGTATTGCTGCGGTTTGCGCTGGTGTCTGACGGGCACTATGGCCAGCCTAATACCAATTTTGATTTTCACCACGACAATATGATTGCGTGGCTTAATAAAGAACATGCCGAACGGGGGGTGGAATTTACCATACTTAACGGCGACACTTTTCATAATGAGCCGGACAGGCTTGCCCCGGCTAAAAAGAAATGGGAAGATTTGAAGATGCCCTTATATGTATCTCACGGCAACCATGACCAGGTAGATGAAGACACATGGCAAAAAGCATGGGGTTACCCGCTGAATTATACTTTTGAAAAAGGGGATGATATAGCGTTTATTGTGCTGGATACCGCAACGGTAACCGGCGAATATGTGTGCCCCAACGCTGCATGGACAAAGGCGCAATTAGCTAAATACAAAGACAAAAAACACCTGTTTGTTATTATGCACATTACACCTGTTAAGTGGACGGGCGCGGGTATTGACTGCCCGGATATTGTTGCCATGTTCAGCAGCCAGCAAAACCTGAAGGCTGTTTTTCACGGGCATGACCATGACCAGGATAATGTAAAGGAAACAGGCGGAAAACACTATTTCTTTGACTCGCACATTGCCGGCGACTGGGGTACCGAATACCGCGGTTACCGCATAGTAGAAGTATTGAAAAACGGCGATATACTCACTTACCAAATGGATGGAAAAGCCGACACAAAAGTGAATGAAAATACGGTGCCGGTATAATTAGTTGCTTAGCAAAAAAAGTTTCTATAAATAATAAAGCCCGGAGCATAATTTACTGCGGGCTTTATTATTTTATCTGCAAAACCTACCCTACCACTCCGGGTATAGCGGAAACTGTTTCATAAACTCGTTTACATCCCCTTTTACTGATGCTATTACGGCGGCATCATCAGCATTCATCAATACTTTGTCTACTGCGTTCACCACAAACTGCATGTGTTCTTCCATCATGCCGCGGGTAGTGATGGCCGGCACGCCAAAACGTACACCACTGGTAATAAATGCGCTCTTATCATCAAAAGGCACCATATTTTTATTGGCGGTAATATCTGCCTGCACCAATACCTGCTCCGCTTTTTTACCGCTTATATTTTTATTACGCAGGTCAATAAGCATAAGGTGGTTATCAGTACCGCCGCTTACAATCTGGTAGCCCTTCTCTACAAAAGCAGCAGCCATTGCCTGCGCGTTTTTAACTACCTGTTGGGCGTAAGCGGTATATTCATCTGTCAATATCTCGCCAAAAGCAATCGCCTTTGCCGCAATAACATGCTCCAGCGGGCCGCCCTGTATGCCGGGGAACACCGCAAGGTCAAGCAGCTTGCTCATAGGCTGTATATTGCCCTTATTATCTTTTATGCCAAAAGGGTTTTCAAAATCTTTCCGCACCATTATTATGCCGCCGCGCGGCCCGCGCAGTGTTTTATGCGTTGTTGATGTAACAATATGGCAGTGGTCAAATGGGTCATTCAGCAGGCCTTTTGCAATTAAACCGGCGGGGTGTGCAATATCGGCCATAATTATAGCGCCCACCTCATCGGCTACTTTGCGTATGCGCGCATAATCCCAATCGCGGCTGTAAGCGCTGGCACCGCAAATAATCATTTTGGGTTTAAGCTCACGCGCTTTGCTTTCCAGCATATCATAATCAACACAGCCGTCTTCTTTTTTTACGCCATAAAACTGGGCATTGTACAGTTTGCCGCTGTAATTAACCGGGCTGCCGTGTGTAAGGTGTCCGCCCATGCTCAGGTCTAACCCTAAAATTGTATCTCCCGGCTGAAGCACCGCCAATGCAACCGCAGCATTGGCCTGCGCACCACTATGCGGCTGCACGTTAGCATATTCAATATTAAAAATCTGTTTTAACCGGTCTATGGCAAGTTGTTCGGTCTGGTCAACAATTTCACAGCCGCCGTAATAACGCCTGCCGGGGTAGCCTTCGGCGTATTTATTTGTCATAACATTGCCCATAGCCTGCATTACCTGCAAACTTGTAAAGTTCTCAGAAGCAATCAGTTCTATGCCGTGGCGCTGGCGTTCAAGCTCTTTGTGAATTAAATCGAAGACTAATGTATCCCTTACCATTATGTAAATTTTGCCGCAAAGATAGGCGAAACAGGTACAGGGGACGTACTCTGTTAAACGTAGCTCTTGTAAAGTGGATAAACAGTGCAATAAATAATCATCGCCGTACCGGTTGTTAAAAATCTTTTACCAGTTATTTATCTGCCCCATAGAGCAATAAGCTAAATGCTATTTTCAGCATGCACTAAAATTGTCACCATGAAACATCATTTACACTTTTTATTTTTTTTATTACCTGTTTTAACAGCATCTGCCGGCAATGCGCAGGTTACCAAACTCTCCAATAACAGTAATATGCTGTATGGCCTTCCTGTTAACGGCAAGTTCCTCATGGTTGCCAAAAACGGCGCCTTGTGGTCAACGGACGGCACAGCCGCAAATACAAAAGAATTTACCACAAAAGCTACTTATAATGATACCGGTGGCGTGGCCATCATTAATAACAAGCTCTATTTTTCAGGCACTAACACAGCCGGCGGTACTGAGCTTTGGGTGACTGATGGAACTGATGCAGGTACCAGTATAGTAAAAGACATAAACCCCGGCGCCGCAAGCTCGCACCCGGATAATTTCAACGTTATTAACAATGTCATTTATTTCTCCGCAGATGACGGCACCCACGGTAATGAGCTTTGGAAATCTGATGGCACCGCAGGCGGCACTGTAATGGTAAAAGATATAAATCCGGGCGCGGGGGAAAGTATGGATTCAGCCACATGGTTTGTAAACAACAACACTTTATTTTTCACACCAAACGATGGTACACACGGTACTGAATTATGGGTATCTGACGGCTCATCTGCCGGCACTAAACTTTTAAAGGAAATTGTGGCGGGCAATACCGGCCCGGGGTTTGACGGCTTTACATCGCTGGGAACTAAAACAGTTTTCGAGGTATCTGTTGGGGCCATTCTAACCGGTAACGAAGAGTTATGGGCCACAGACGGCACCTCCGGCGGAACTGTCCTGTTGAAAGATTTTGGCACATTCTCAGCCTTTCCATCACTGGGCTTTACAAAATTTGATAACAAGATATATTTCTCGGCAACCGCTTTCACAACAACCGGTACGGAACTGTGGGTTACTGATGGTACAGCCGGCGGTACATCGCTGTTTAAGGACATTGACCCCGGCATAAACGGCTCAAACCCCGTTTTGTTTGGAAGCACTGTATTCTCCAATAAGTTCATGTTTTCTGCAAGCACTGCGGCAAAAGGGAATGAGTTATGGATTTGTGACGGCACTTCAGCAGGCACTTCAATGTTAAAGGATATCAACCCGGGTGCCGGTTCATCCAATCCATTTGCATTTAACACATATACCAATCTCGGCATTAATACGAGCAAACTTTACCAGGGCAAAATTTTTGTCAGCGCCGATGACGGAACACATGGTAGGGAACTATGGATTACAGACGGTACGGTGGCAAACACAGGCATTGTTAAAGATATTCAGGCAGGCAGTGGCGGAAGTTTGAGTGGTACCACCACCTATTTTTATACCGGGTCAGGATTGTTTTTTGGCGCAAATGACGGAATACATGGTATGGAACTATGGAAGTCTGATGGTACGGGCACCGGTACAACAATGGTGGCAGACATTAATCCCGGCAGCGGGGCATCTTCTCCAAAAATTATGGGCATTTATAACAATCATATTTATTTTACTGCCGACGATGGCGACAACGGCGCAGGCAATACAGATTTATTCATAGTGAATGAAGCAACAACCGAACTGGCAGCCAGCCTTAGCAGCTTTACCGCTACGCCCCTTAAAGGGGATGTTGCGCTTAACTGGGCCACTGCTGAAGAAATAAATACAGGCTTCTTTACAATACAACGCAGTAGTGATGGCAGGCAGTTTGAAGATATAGGCACTGTGCAGGCCGCCGGTAACAGCACCAACAACAGGCAATACAGTTTTATTGACTTGAATGCTTTGCGTGTTAATGCTTCCATACTGTACTACAGGCTGCAAACAAATGATAAGGACGGTAAGCAATCTTATTCAGGCATCGTAGCAGTTAAAACAAACGGGGAGGCTATAAGTATAAAGGCTTACCCCAACCCGGCATCGGGTTTTGTGATACTCAATTATAACCTGCAAAACAGCACGCAGGGCATGTTAAGAATAACCGATGCATCCGGTAAAATTGTAATAAGCAGGCAATTGGGCAATACGCAAAACAATATGCAAACAAGCGTTGATATAAAAGCATTGCCCGCAGGTGTATACTACGTACAGTTAACAGGCGACAAAGGCACGCAAACGGCTAAATTCATAAAACAACCATAACAGCATTATAACGAAAAACCATGCGCTGCCCTGCAATTATTGCGGGGCAGTGTTATATCTACTAAAATTTTCATAACGTTTCAATACGCACTCATGCTGCTCTTCAATTTATATTTACATTTATTAACACATTATAATCCGCTTAAACATCTACGGGCGTATCAAATCATATTTTCAATACATGTCGCTAAAGTCAAAAACAAAGTGGGGCTTAACCCTCATCCTGCTTGTTTGGTTTTGGCTTGCGTTGCCCGCGCATCTTTTCAATACGCCAACCTCTTTCGTTATCACTGACAAAGACGGCAACCTTTTAAACGCCTCTATCGCGGCAGACGGGCAATGGCATTTTCCTTATAACCCGGAGGTGCCCGATAAATTTGTAAAGTGCATTACAACTTTTGAGGACAAGCGTTTTTTTTATCATCCCGGCATTGACCCCGTGGCATTGGGCAGGGCAGTATTGCAAAACATACGCAACCGTGGCGTGGTAAGCGGCGGAAGCACTATAACCATGCAGGTGATAAGGCTGTACAAAAAAAACAGCCGTCGCAATATATGGAACAAATTTTCTGAAACCATATTGGCTTTCCGGGCGGAGTTTTCCTACACCAAAAAACAAATAATGGCGCTATATGCGTCCAACGCCCCTTTTGGTGGAAACGTAGTAGGCCTTGACGCCGCTGCATGGCGTTATTTTGGCCGAAGCGCCGATAAACTTAGCTGGGGCGAAACTGCTGCGCTTGCCGTTCTGCCCAATGCGCCGTCACTGGTAAACCCCGGCAAAAACCGGCAGGAATTGTTAAGAAAAAGAAATGAATTGCTGGACAAACTGCTGGCCGATAAAGTGATTGACAGTACCACCTGCAGCCTCTCCAAACTGGAGCCATTGCCGGGGGCACCCAAACCGCTGCCCCAGTTTGCGCTGCACCTGTTTAACAGGTTTAAGAAAGATTACCCGGCGCTTAAAGATAAAAATGAAGGCTTACCCACCGGTATTCAAACCACCATAAACATAAACCTGCAACAGCAGGTAAATGATATTGTTTTTCAGCATCATGAGCAGCTAAAGGGCAACCAGATAAATAATGCGGCGGCAATGGTGCTGGATGTTGAAACAGGTAACGTGCTGGCATACGTGGGCAACGTGTACATACCCACAGATTCATCCATTGAAAGTGATGTGGATGTGCTGGCTGCACGGCGCAGCCCTGGCAGCACATTAAAGCCATTACTGTATGCCTCGCTGCTTACCGAAGGCAGTTTACTGCCCGCCCAGCTTATACCTGACATACCAACGCAGCTTGGCAGCTACACGCCTGAAAATTTTGACCTGGGCTATGACGGCGCTGTACCCGCCAACAGGGCACTGGCGCGCAGCCTTAACATACCGGCGGTACGTATGCTTATGCAGTTTAAGTTTCAAAAATTTTACGATGTTTTAAAACAAACCGGCATAACTACACTAAACCGCCCGGCAGATAATTATGGTATGAGCCTGGTGCTGGGTGGCTGTGAAATATGCCCTTATGAACTGGCAGGTGTTTATGCCAGCATGGCGCGCATGTATAATCACCAGTTAAAAAACAGGGGCAGATGGAATGAAAAAGATTGGTTTATGCCCAACTATATAAAACACACTGGTGAAGACAGCCTGCCCCAAGAGTCTTCCATGCCAGCAGCGCAGTTGTTTGATTACCCGGCGCTCTACCAAACCTTTACCGCAATGAACGAAGTGATGCGGCCCGGCGAAGAAGGCTTATGGAGTTCTTTTTCATCAGCACAACGCATTGCCTGGAAAACAGGTACCAGCTTTGGTTTCAGGGATGGATGGGCAGTTGGTTTTACACCAAAATACTGTGTAATTGCGTGGGTGGGTAACACAACCGGCGAAGGCAGGCCTGATTTAACAGGCATCAATACAGCGGCGCCCATTATGTTTGATATTTTCCGGCTGCTGCCTGCTTCGGCCTGGTTTCCGCCACCCGCCTCCGGTTACATGTATATGCCTGTATGCCACCAGTCGGGTTACAAATCGGGGCCTGACTGTACGGATATTGATACCATTCTTGTATCAAAGCATGCAATTAATGCGCCCGTTTGCCCGTATCACCGCATTATCCATCTTGATAAAACAGGCACCTACCGCGTTACAGAAAATTGTGTACAGCCGTCTGACATGCTGCACCGTTCATGGTTCGTATTGCCTCCAACCATGGAATATTACTATAAACAGAGGCATTCAGACTATCATACTTTGCCACCCTTCATGCCTGGCTGCACTATTGAAACCATAAAACCGCTTGATATAATTTACCCGGAAGAAGGTGCGAGAATCTATGTGCCGCTGGAAATATCCGGAGAACGCGGCAAAACTATTTTTACTGCTACTGACAGGAATAAGGACGCGAAGCTTTTCTGGCATATTGATGATACTTATATAGGCACTACTACGCACTTTCATCAAATAGCTGTAAATCCCTCACCAGGCAAACATGTATTAACAGTGGTAGATGAAGACGGAGAAAGCGTTACACGAAATTTTGAGATGCTGGAAAAAGAAAAAGACCATCAATAATATTTAACTATTTCTGCTTTATTTTATACATCTTTATGCCGGTAAAATATTATGCATTTAAAGTGATAGAAGCATGCCTGGTTTTGAATTAACATTTGCCATAATTGGTTGCGGAAGAATAGCGGAAAGGCATGCAGAACATATACAAAACGTGGGCAAACTGCAGGCGGTGTGCGATATTATACCCGCAAAGGCAGAAGCCCTTGGCAAAAAATACAACACAAAAATATATTACAACGCAGAAGATTTACTGGCTTATGAAAAAGGGCTGAAAGTTGTATCAGTTTGCACACCCAACGGCCTGCATGCCGCACACACCATAAGCGCCTTAAATGCAGGGGCTGACGTGCTGTGTGAAAAGCCTATGGCCATAAGCAGTTATGATTGCGGCGAGATGATAAAAGCAGCCGAGAGAAATAACCGGAGGCTGTTTATTGTAAAACAAAACAGGTTTAACCCGCCGGTGGCGGCTTTGAAACAGGCGATTGAGCAGGGTATATTAGGCCGCATTTATAACGTACATGTTAACTGTTTCTGGAACAGGAATGATGGATATTACCACAATACATGGAAGGGCACTAAAGCACTGGATGGCGGCATTTTGTTTACACAGTTCAGCCACTTTATTGATTTGCTGTACTGGATGGTTGGCGATGTAAAAAAAGCTTATACATTAACGCGAAATTTTGCACATATAAACAGTATTGAATTTGAAGATACAGGGGCTGCCATACTTGAATTTTATAATGGTGCGATTGGAAACATTAATTTTACTATAAACAGTTTTCAAAAAAACATGGAGGGCTCGGTGACCATTTTTACCGAACATGGTACGGTTAAAATCGGCGGTCAGTATTTAAACGAACTGGAATACCAGAACATAAAAGATTTTGTGATAAAAGACCTGCCAAAAGGCAACACAGCTAATGATTATGGCACCTACACCGGCAGCATGAGCAACCACGGCAAGGTATACGAAAACCTTGCTGACGTATTGCAAAACGGGGCGGCAATAAGTACCAGCGCATTTGAAGGATTGAAAACGGTGGAGATAATTGAAAAAATTTATGCCTCTGCAGAAAACACTAAATAAGCCTGATGGAAAATTATACAAAAATGTCTGCAGGTGTTGCTGATGATGTTGTAATGGGAGAGAATGTTACTATTGTTCACCCCTGCAACATATATGGTTGTACTATTGGCAATAGTTGTTTTATAGGGCCATTTACCGAGGTTCAAAAAAACGTGGTAATAGGTAATAATTGCAGGGTACAGTCACATTCATTTATATGCGAGCTGGTAACCATTGGCAATAATTGTTTTATAGGGCATGGCGTAATGTTTACAAATGATTTGTTTGCCAACGGGGGGCCGGCAATAGGTGATAAAAGCAAGTGGAAACAAACAAACATTGGCAACAATGTGTCTATTGGCAGTAATGCCACCATATTGCCTGTTACTATTTGCGACAACGTGGTAATAGGCGCCGGCAGCGTTGTTACTAAAAATATTGCTGTGCCGGGCGTGTATGCAGGCAACCCTGCAAAACTTCTCAAAACAAGAAGCTGATGAAGAGCGGCAGTCTTACACTTCAATCAATGCCATCATCTTCTCTACCATTTTATAGGTAGCAGGGCAATACTCAACATTCTGCTGGTGTACATGTATATAATCTACCGCTTTTTGCTTGGTAAGGTGGGGGAAGCCTGCGCAGCTACCCGGGCGAACAACATAGATGGAACACTTATTGTCTTTCAAATTTAAAAACTGGCAGGGCTGTTTGTTATTCACCCAGTCTTTGTCTTTCTTTTCAAAATGCAGCCATTTATTTTTAAATTCAGCAGGTGTCATTTCAAGGTGTGCTGATATGCGTTTAATATCCTTCTCCGTAAAAGTAGGCGTCATTGTTTTGCAGCAGTTGGCACAGCTAAGGCAGTCAGTCTCCGCCCATACTTCTTTATCAATCTCTGCCATCATTTTGTGAAGGCCGCGTGGCGGATTTTTTTCCACTTTTCCTAAAAAACGCCGGAAGGCTCTTTTATGATGCCTTGCTTTTTGTTTAAACGACCGAAGGTTTACTTTTTCCATATATGCTCAGCCTGCACAACGGCAGCGGTAATATCATTAAAAATTAATATCGCAATAAACGAAAATAAGGGATAAAATTGCATTTCAAAGAGCCGGGTATAAAAAATTGGATGCCGGTGAAGAATGCTTATGTGGGATGCATATAAAAAAGGGTTTAAGGGCTATTTGCAGCTTGAACGTTCACTTAGCGATAACTCAGTTGAAGCGTACCTCCGCGATATTGACAAACTTACTGACTACCTGCAGGTTAAAGGCAATTTAAAAGCGCCCGCAGATGTCGCGTTAAAAGACCTTCAGCAATTTGTTATATGGATTGGTGAACTGGGGATGACTGCAACAAGCCAGGCACGCATTATTTCAGGCATAAGGGGCTTTTATAAATATTGCCTTATAGAGGGCATTACAGCCAGCGACCCCTCTACCCTGCTGGATGCGCCTAAACTTAAAAGGGCGTTGCCGGATTTTTTAAGTTTTGAAGAGATTGAAAGTATTATTGCGCAGGTTGACGTTAGCAAGGCTGACGGCGGACGTAATAAGGCTATACTGGAAACAATGTATAGCTGCGGGCTGCGGGTGAGTGAAGTAGTAAACCTTAAGGTAAGCTGCCTTTATCTTGATGTGGGTTTTATACGCGTAATTGGCAAGGGAGATAAGGAAAGGCTGGTGCCCATTGGCCGCGACGCTGTTAAGTATATCACCATTTATAAGGACAACATCCGTGTGCACTGCACTATTCAAAAAGGGTGCGACGATATTCTTTTCCTAAACAAATTTGGCAAAGGGCTTAGCCGCGTAATGATATTCTACATAATAAAAGACCTTGCGCAAAAGGCGGGCATTACCAAGAATATTTCACCGCATACCTTCAGGCATTCATTTGCCACACACTTAGTAGAAGGTGGTGCAGACCTGCGTGCAGTACAGGAGATGCTGGGCCATGAGAGCATTACCACCACCGAGATATACACCCATCTTGACAGGGACTACCTGCGCTCCACGCTTACGCAATTTCACCCGTCATTCAGGAATGGCCATTAGCTATAGTTAAATATTTTAAAGCCTGTTGTGCAAACCGGGAGCATAAAAAGGGATTCCATAAAACAACGCAACCTGCTGTTATTAATACAATCCTTGTCGCAACAAAATATTCACCAGCAGGCTGTATAGTACAGGTTAAGGGCTAAAATTACTCCCGGCCGCACAACAGGCTTTTAAAGAACTTCATTAGGTGTAATTACACACATTGTTTATTCATTTGCAGGAATAATTTTCCCGCCATTTATTTTTACCCGGTTATCTAACAATGACGCTGTTCTAACCAATTGCACAAATTCTTTACGATAACCCTCAGCGTCGCCACCCAATGCATGTTCAGCCAATGTGTGCACAAAAGTATAATCGGCATCGCCCTTATACTTGCTGTTGCGCAGCAATAACCCAAACTCTGCTACTGCAGCCGCAAAACGAAAATTATCAGAGGTTGCAGCTATGTCTTGTTGCGCATCTAAAACAGGATGCTCTATAAGGCTGCTGGTGTTACCATCCGGTTGTTTGTAACGCAGCTAACATTCATCAGCTCACCTTCATAGTTTTTGTTTATTTTAACCCTGCTTGTTTTTTGGTAACGCAGCGCATCAACGCTATCAAGCAATGGGTCGTTAACACCTGCCGGTATAATTTCATACAAAGCGGTAACAGTATGCCCGCTGCCCAAATCGCCTGCATCTTTCCTGTCATTGTTAAAATCTTCTTTGGCAAGCATCCTGTTTTCATAACCTATAAGGCGGTAGGCCCGTACTTTTTGCGGGTTAAATTCAACCTGCAGCTTTACATCCTTGGCAATGGTAAACAGCGTTCCGCCAAATTCATTTATCAAGACTTTTTTGGCTTCGTTTATACCGTCGATATAAGCATGGTTACCGTTGCCTTTGTCGGCCAGCTTCTGCATTTTACCATCCTGGTAATTGCCTGTGCCATATCCGAGCACAGTAAGATAGACGCCGCCTTCGCGCTTTTTTTCTATTAAGTTTTCCAGGCCATCATCACTGCTTATACCAACATTAAAATCACCGTCAGTACAAAGAATAACACGGTTATTACCGCCTTTTACAAAATTCTCGCCGGCAATTTTATACGCCAGTTCAATACCGGCGCCGCCGGCAGTGCTGCCACCCGCCTCAAGATTGTTAATAGCCTCTTTTATTTTTCTTTTGTACTCCCCGCTGGTAGCAGGCAATACCAACCCGGCATTGCCTGCATACACTACAAGCGCCACTTTATCCTGCTCACGCAGTTGGTCAACCAACAGGTTTAGGGATTCTTTTACAAGCGGTAATTTATCAGGTTCATCCATACTGCCGCTAACATCAACCAGGAATACAAGATTGGATGCGGGCAGGCTTTCATAGGTTATCTGCCTGCCCTGCAATCCAATAAGTGCAAGCCTGTGGCTGCTGTTCCACGGACAAGCTGCTATTTCAGTATTCACGCTAAAGGGGTCATTGCCTTGTAGGTGCGGGTATTGATAAGAAAAATAATTTATCATTTCTTCAATGCGCACAGCGCCGGGCGGCGGCATTGTTCCATCTTTTAAAAAGCGGCGAACATTGCTGTATGATGCCGCATCAACATCAATGGAAAAAGTAGAAAGCGGGTTATTCTTAACTTCCAGGTATGGGTTCTCCACTATTTGATCACAACCCTCTGTATTAAAGTTGGGATTGGAGCGGGCCGATTTAAGATTATCATGATTTCCATCTGCATCCTGCATCCATTGAGAGTTTGAGGATATGGCAGATTTGGAAAAATATCCCTTGGCCATACCTGAGCTATAACCCATAAACATTGGCCGCCGTTGGATACCCATACTTGTAACGACAACAGAGCTTAATTCAGTTGTTTTTAACTTAAGCACCGCATTAACTGTGTTGCTGCTGCCAACAATTATTTCAAGGGGATCGGTATTTGCCGCATTGAATACAAGCACCGTACTATCCTGCGTTATCCTGATTGTGTAATTTCCGTTCGCGTCAGCAGCTACCCCCATTTTTGTTCCCTTAATTGTAACAGTAGCAAAACCCAGGGGATCTCCGTTTACGTCAGTTACCTTTCCGGTAATTACCCTCGAAGTATTAATAAATGAAAGTGAAATCAGGGCGCATAAAAAAATGGCTGATAACAGGTATTTCATACATCACGGTTTTAGCATTGTAAGAAAGGGTGTTTATAATACAGATGCACAACTGATTTTTTTTACACATAAAAAATGAAAATTATTTTTTTATATCCTGCTGTTACATCACCACTATCTTATCTGTGTATTGCTTTTTTGTTTTTTCATCTATCAACCGTATATAGTATGTGCCGGCAGCCACATCGGCAGGTATATTAATAGTTGCCTGCCTGCTTTTATCCATCACATTCATTGGGCTTATACTGATAAGATTACACATGTTATCAAACAACTGGATAGAATATGTTCCTTCATTTTTCATTGCGATATGTATATTGTTGCCACGCTGCACCGGATTGGGAGATACAGTAAATTTTTCTGTGACAAAAAATTTTTTGATTACCGAGGCGGTAATTTCTTGTTTTACCGGTTTTTTGCAAACTATTGTATAGCCGGTCAAAACAATTTCATCAAGCGAAGGTGCCATCTCAGCTAATTTAATTGTGCCAAGATTAATCTTGCCCGTGGGGTCGGGCACAGGCAAGGGCACCTCAAGGTTTGCGAATCCAACTGAGGTTATGTTTAAGGTATGGATTGGTTTTTTAGCGTTAATTGCCAGTCTAAAATTTCCATTTACATCACTTGCGATAATGTTATGACTATTTTTATTTTGTATCGTTGCGAAAGCAACCGGCTGGCCATTCTTCGCGTTAATAACAGTGCCTTCTATAGTACAATGAAATACCTTGTTTATAATTCCGGTGTCTTTTATATTAACCAATACTTCAGCATCGGAAAAACCTACACAGTTAATGGTTAACACCTCCGATTTGCCGTATGTTTCACCTTTAATGGTAAAATGTCCGCCGGCATCGGTTACAACAGCTGTTTTGCTACCTTTAATACTGACAGTTGCGAAAGAAAGGGGCTCTTTGTTGCCAGCTTCAATTACTTTGCCCGACACAACAAAATGAGGGTCTCCAACAGGCCTTTTTAAGGTCAATGCAACGTTATACTTTGGCTGCTGAATTTCTGCCGCCGTGGGTAATACCGGCGAGTCGTCGTCCTCTACATGCCAGTAATCAGTTGCGCCACCACCACCGTTGCGCATCACTACCACATCGCCCAGGCCCATCATCGCCTCTTCAAGCTTAATAACATTCTCTGCAGTATCTTTAATATTCTTCTTTTGGGCATCCGCTTTCTTAAAAAACATCAGCAACGGCATCATTGCCGCTATCCACCATGCTTTTCTTTTTTCTTCTTTTAAAGGTTGCAACGGCCTTTGCAGTTGGTCTTTCGCAAAACGCCCGCAGGTATTACCGGTGGTTTTGCTGAAGTAGTGCAATATTTCACTGTCGGTCATGGCAGCAAAATCAACAACGGTCTTCGCGCAGCTTTGGCAAAAGCGGCCTTTTGCACCGGGTGTCATATTCTCCCAATTTTCATGGCAGGGGTTAGCAATATGGATGGACAGGTTATTTTTCATAAGCTTAGTTTAGGGCATGATGCAGTAACAATAAATTTTACATAACCACTATCTTATCTGTGTACTGCTTTTTTGTTTTTTCATCTATTAACCGCAGGTAATACGTGCCGGTGGCCAAAGTTGCAGGCAGGTTTATTTGTGTTTGTGTCGGGCCTTTTGAAGCAATAAAGGGCTTAATTAAAACAAGCTTTCCGCTGTTATCAAATAATTGAATCGTGTAGTCTCCTGCTTTCTTAAGGTCAATGTTTATAAAGCTTCCGCGATGTGCGGGGTCGGGAAAAATTTTAAAAAACTCCATGTGAAGTACCCTGCGAATGATGTTTGGTAAAGTATCAATTTTAGCAGGTGCTGTATAAATTTGTACCACGCCGACAGCCCCCACCAACGACTTCTCCAAGGCAAAGATGTCCAGAGAATCGTTTTTATTTCGCTCATTCAAAATATTGCTATCTACAGGTTGAGCCAAAAGAATAGGTTTATTGCTAACGGTAGGAACAATAAGGTTTAATGATGTATTGATAAGCTGCTGCGAATGCACCTTTCGGGTGATTGTATGCCTTACCTGCGCTTTCCCTTTTTCAAACATCATCAGCAGCGGCATTATTGCCGCTATCCACCATGCTTTTCTTTTTTCATCTTTTAAAGGTTGCAACGGCCTTTGCAGTTGATCATTAGCAAAACGCCCGCAGGTATTACCGGCTGCCTTGCTGAAGTAATGCAATATTTCACTATCTGTCATCGCTGTAAAATCAACCACCGTTTTTGCGCAGGCTTGGCAAAAGCGGCCTTTGGCGGCTGGCGTCATGTTGTCCCAATTCTCATGGCAGGGTGTGGGGATAGTTATATATAGCTGTTTTTTCACGGTAAGGGTTTTGCCCTATATGATGCCGCAGCGAAATCTTTTGCATAAAATGGCTGAAAATTTTATTATTTTGTAACAGGTAATGCTGCACAGGCAGGAGTTTTTGACCCGTTAGCGCAAAAGCAACCATACATACACCAGGCAAACTGACTTTTTTTGGCATTATTAAAATTATTAGACACAACACCCCGCACTGACGGGGAATTGCTGCAGCTTTTTAAGGAGAGCGGCAGTCAAAATGCCCTTGCCAGCCTTTACCTGCGCTACACTGACCTTGTTTACGGTACCTGCCTTAAATATTTAAAAGATGCCGAAACGGCCAAAGATGCTGTGATGAATATTTACCAGGAGCTTTTAAAAAAGCTGCCTTTGCACGAAGTGGATAATTTTAAAAGCTGGCTGTATGTGCTTGCCAAAAACCACTGCCTGATGCAGTTACGGAATGCCAAAAAGATGTTTACGGTGGAATTCCAGGCAGAAATTATGCAATCAGAGGATTTTTCGCATCTTGACAATGTCTTGCAGCGTGAGCAGGATTTTAAAAGGCTGGAAAACTGCCTTGAAAACCTGCAGGAAGAACAAAAAAATGTTATAACGTTATTTTACCTGCAAAATAAGTGTTATAACGAAATAGTTGAACAAACCGGCCTTGACTGGAATAAGGTTAGGAGCATGATACAAAACGGCAGGAGAAATTTAAAAATTTGCATGGAAAAAAATGGCTGAAGACAACACATACACACCCTATACCCTGGCAGATATTGAGCGGTATTTGCAGGGTAAAATGAATGCCAGGGAGATGCATGACATGGAGAAGGCTGCCCTGCAGGACCCTTTTTTGTCTGACAGCATCGAAGGGTACAGCCAGGCTTCGTTCAGCACATCGTACACGCACCTTGATGAAATTGCCGCTTCTCTCGCAACCGAAAAACAGCAGGCGAAAGTTATTGCTATGCCCGTTAAAGGTGGCCGTATATGGAGGCGCCTGCTGATAGCAGCATCGCTGGCGGGTGCTGTGATAGTTAGTTGGGTATTATTGGGCAGGCCGGGTTACACGCCGCATTATGCCGCGCTGCAGAAATTGCCGGCTTTACCCAAACCGGGAACCGGGGACAGTATAAACAGTGCCGTTGGCGACACGAAAACAATCGCCAAAACTATACAACCATCTGAAAAACAGTCAATTACAGCCACAGGTATTACTGGGAACAAGGATGCAGCCATTGCACAAAACCAGCCAACTGTTGTTAAAGCCGCGCCAACGGAGAAAGAAAGTTTATTACTCCCAGGCGCTGATTCCATTGATGGCAGAACCGCTACCGCTAATTTGGCCACCCACCCCTCAACCAATGAGCTTAATATCACTAAAAGCCTTGATGGCCCGGCAGCAAACCAGGCCAATTTACAGAAAACCAATATGCCCGTTGATGGAAATTCCGGTTATGGTTTATTAGATTCAACCGCTGTTTTAAATAAAACAGCTAACGCTGAGGCCTTAAAGAAGCTTAATAACCACACGGCTTCTGCAAAACCAGCGGCCCCCCAGAAAAATATCAACATCAAACTTGTGCCGGTGCCCGGGTTTGATTCTACAGTTACAGTCACTTATCTTAATAACAAGAACGAATCGCGTAGTATAATTACAGATTCCAGCTTATTCCCACAGGGTGGCTGGGAAACTTTTCGCGATTATGTATCAAAGCAACTGCACAAGGAAATGGACACTACCAGCGAGGCATATATAGAGGGCGACGTTGAACTTGAGTTTACTGTTGACGACCGTGGCAATGCGCGGGATATAAGAGTTACCAGGTCTCTAAACCGGCAAAGCGATACCCGGGCTATGGACCTAGTAAAAAAATGGCCGTCCTGGATAGCTACTAAAAAGCATAAAAAAGGCAAGGTGGTTATACAATTTTAATTGAAAGGGGCTCCTTTCAATTATTGGTTTACCACTTCCACACCGGGGTGTTTGCTCTTATCAAATACAAATCTTGAGTCGGGAATATCAGCGTTGGTATTTATTTTACTCAGGCTAAATTCAATCACGTTGTCGCTTTTATCTATCACTTTTGCTTTGGTAACTATGCTTTTAGCCTTATCCACAAAAACAGTAACCATTTTAAAATTCTTTCTTTTATCCGTCGGCTCCATGCTTATTTCATAATATTGGCCGGCAGATGAAACCAACTTGTACGTAAAATCTTTATCATAAAAGTCAGACATCAGGTTTTGCGGGCTAAGGGTTTTGCTGTCTTCATCCAGGTCTGCCTCAGTAACTTCATTTGTCTCGCCATTATAATTCCACGATTTTGTTCCGTCCGAATAAATTTCCGAAGTACCCTGTTTAATAAAATATTTCTGTCCTTTAATATTTATAACTCCCTGTACTGAACCGCGTTGTATATTTTTTTTGTCTTTGGTTATGTATGAGAAATTGGCGGTAATACCCTTAAATGTTTTAATTTTTGCACTTACTTTATCTAATACCTTTTTGGCATTAGCATCGTTTTGTGCATTGGCTTTCACCCCTGTTAACCCGGCAATTAATACAAAAAGGACATACAATTTTTTCATTCTCCATTTTTTAAGTTGGCAAAAATAGTTTAATATGTTATTTACATGAGACTTTGCATAACCAAAAATGTTTAATATGGTTTACGCGATACCCGGCAAATAAACGCCCGCCTGCCTGCAATGCAATCGTTTTGGCGGATGTTTTATGTTTTTATTAACTGAACAACAGCCATTTACATTTTTTCAGTGCATAATTTGCCGCAAAATCGTAACTTCGCAAACTTTATGAAAAGTTTTCTCTACATCTTTTTTGCGGCTTTTGTCTTTGCTTCCTGCGCTTCCGAGTTTGGAAAGGTATTGAAAAGTAAGGATAATGAATATAAGCTGAAAATGGCAGAGCAATATTACACTCAAAAAAAGTATGATAAGGCCCAGCAGATTTATGATGACATATTTCCTTATTTTAAAGGCGACCCCCGCTTTGAGGATATGTATTTTAAATACGCTTATTGCGCTTTTTACTCAAAAGATTACTTGAACTCGGAAAACCTGTTTAAAACTTTTACGGAGAGTTTCCCCAACAGTTCAAAGGAAGATGAAGCGGAGTACATGCGGGCATACTGCTTTTATATGCAATCCCCCAAGGTAGACCTTGACCAAACCAATACGCAAAAATGTATCTCTTTATTCCAGGCATATATAAGTACCCACCCGGAAAGTACACGTATAAAAGATGCAACCAATATTATGGATTTGTGCAGGAAAAAGCTGGAGTTGAAAGAATTTAAGGCAGCACAGTTGTATTATGATATTGGTTATCCTGATTTTAAAGCCGCCGCGGTGGCCTTTTCCACGCTGATGGAAGATTTTCCTGATTCAGAAAAAGGCGACGAATATAAATTAGACGTTATAAAGTCTTATTACAAATACGCGCAGCAAAGCCTTTATGCAAAGCAGGAAGAACGTTACCAAAAAGTAGTAACTGAATGCGAGGAATTTAACGACCGTTTTCCTGAAAGTACGCTAAAAGCACAGGTGAATGAATTTAAAACACTATCTCAAAACAACATAAAAAAAATAAAAGATGAGCAAGCTAAGGCGACAACACAGCGCTAATACGGCCAGCGTGGTGGAAACCAAAAGCCTGGTTGATATTAAAGCAAAAACAGGTAACCTGTACCATTCAATTGCTATTATTGGCAAAAGGGCAAACCAGATAAATATTGCCCTTAAGGAAGAATTACATAATAAGCTGGAAGAGTTTGCTACACACACTGACAGCCTTGAAGAAATACATGAGAACAAGGAGCAGATTGAAATTTCAAAGGCTTACGAAAAAATGCCTAACCCTGCAATTCTCGCTACGCAGGAATTTATGGAAGGTAAAATTTATCACCGCACTAATACGGATAACGATCTTTTCAGGTAAATGGAATGTTATTTATAGCCAATTTAAGAACGGCGGTGTTTCGCACCGTCGTTTTTTTATTACTTTAGTTGCCGGTTAGTTTATAGCTGCCGGACCAAAATAAAGGAAATATCAGCCATGGCCTATAAGCTATAAACCTTCTTACTCTATATGCTAAAAGGTAAAAAAATATTGCTCGGTATAACCGGCAGCATCGCCGCTTATAAAGCAATTTTACTGGTGCGCCTGCTTGTAAAACAAGGTGCTGAGGTAAAGGTTATATTAACGCCTGCAGCCAAAAGTTTTGTTTCACCCCTGGTATTGTCTACACTGTCCGGCAATAAGGTGCTGGCAGATTTGTTTGATGAAGATACCTGGGCAAACCATGTAATGCTTGGCCGCTGGGCCGATGTAATGGTTATAGCGCCTTTAAGCTGTAATACACTGGCAAAAATGGCATCAGGGCAGTGCGATAATCTTTTGCTGGCAACTTACCTATCGGCCACATGCCCGGTAGTAGTTTCGCCAGCAATGGATGAAGACATGTGGCTGCACCCTTCCACCAAAAAAAATATTGCACTCCTGCAGGAATATGGCAACAAAATTATCCCGGTTGAAAAAGGGGAACTTGCCAGCGGTTTAATTGGCGAAGGCAGGATGGCTGAACCGGAGACGATAGTGAGATTTTTAGAAGAGCATATCTTTCGCTCAAATGAGTTAGCCGGAAAAAAAGTGCTGGTTACAGCAGGGCCCACATACGAGCCGATAGACCCGGTACGTTTTATAGGTAACCGTTCCACTGGCAAAATGGGCTTTGCAATTGCGGAGGCATTATACGCCCGCGGCGCCGATGTACATATTGTTGCAGGGCCGGTGCGTGTGCAAACAGCCTATAGCGGCATAAAAGTTACGCATGTGGAAACTGCCCAGCAAATGTATGAAGCCTGCATGGCGGCCTTTGCCGATACGGATATTGCAGTTCTGTCAGCAGCAGTAGCCGATTACCGGGCAGCTACAGTAGCAGACGAAAAGATTAAAAAGAATTCAGATGAAATGCAGGTGCCACTGGTAAAAACAAAGGATATTCTGAAGAGCCTCGGCGCGATAAAGAAAGAGGGTCAGTTATTGGTAGGCTTTGCGCTGGAGACAAATAATGAGCGGGAAAATGCTGTGAAAAAACTGGAAAGCAAAAATGCGGATATGATAATCCTTAACTCTCTTCGTGATGCTAATGCCGGGTTTGGTTACGACACAAATAAAATAACTGTTTTTTCCAAAAACGGTGAAGTAACGGAGACCGGGCTGGCAAGTAAACAGGAAATTGCGGGCGAAATTGTAAAAATAATCACCAGGTCATTACATGCTTAAACGTGGTTTTTTTTGTTGTGTACTAGTAGCAGCGGCTTATATGCTGCACGCGCAGGAATTGCAGGCGAAGGTTACCGTGCTTGCACAGCGTGTTAACAGCACCGTTGATAAAAAGATATTTACTACGCTGCAAACCCAGCTTACTAACCTGCTGAATAACCGTAAATGGACAAGCGATGTTTACCAGGCTAATGAGAAAATACAGTGCAACTTCCTGGTAAATATAGAAAGCGTGGTATCTGATAATGTGTATAAAGCAACGCTTACAGTGCAGGCAGCAAGGCCGATATTTAATTCAGCATATCAGTCAGCGCTTGTTAATTACCAGGACCCTGATTTTACTTTTAAATATGTAGAGTACCAGCCAGTTGAATTTAACGACAACCAGGTACAGGGCACAGATGCGTTAACGGCAAACCTTACCGCTACTTTTGCCTATTATGCATATATGATTCTTGGATTTGATTACGATTCTTATTCAATAAAAGGCGGCGTACCTTATTTTACCAAAGCACAAAACATTGTGAATAATGCACCCGAAGCACGCGAAATAAATGGCTGGCGGTCTTTTGACGGTATTCGCAACCGGTACTGGCTTACTGAGAATATCATGAATAACCGTTACAACGTTATACACGACGTGTTTTATGGTTATTACCGCTCCTGCCTTGACAGTATGTACAGCAACGAGAACGATGCGCGTGCCAGCGCAATGCAGGCGCTTACCAAGTTACAGGCGCTTAACCAGGAAAACCCCAGCACTATGATTGTGCAATTTTTTGTGCAAAACAGGGCGCAGGAGTTTATAGGTATATTTAAAAATGCCGACCCGATGCAAAAAGCAAGGGCGGCGGAAATACTGTCACAGGTTGATGTGGCTAACAGCAATAATTATAAAACCCAGTTGCGATGAGGCGGTGGATTGCATGCGTAATTGTTACTTCGTTTTTAATATCCTGCTCATCAGGCGATGATATACCCCGGGATGTTATTCCTATAAATGACATGAAAGTTATTATGTATGATGTAATGTGCGCCCAGGAACTGGCTGCCGTAACCAACCCGAAAGATACTGTTGCCGCAAGGGACAGAACTTTTGAGCTATACCAGCAGGTGTTTGCCATTCACAAAATAACTAAAGATGATTTTTTTAAGAGCTTTCACTATTATGAGGCCAACCCCGATAAAATAAGCATCCTCTACGACTCTATTTCAGCCTATGCAGACCGTAAAAAAAGAGAGATGTATATGAGGATTCGTTAAAACCTTATTGCTATAGCATTTTTATTTTAATAACAGTAAAAGAGTATGGTTTTAAAGAGAGATGTATTGCACTGCCATCCATATTAATGCTTTCCTCCCCTGGGCTAATATTCAGCTTATTTGTAAATGAATTAACGTCAGTAAGCACATCATTTTGTAAAATAGTTTGGGTGGCTGTTAAAGGCAAATTTTTTATCCCTTCAACATGCACATCATTCTTTTTTATGCTGCCGGAAGTATTAACCACTTTAATAATCAGCAGGTGCTGGTTTTTATCAATACAGGCTGTAGCATACAGGCTGTCCTCTCCTTCTATGGGTTTATTATCCAGCGTAATAGGCACAACATTGGTGCCCTTGTTATTTGAATACATTTTTTGTACATAATAATCGGGGCTGCCATACGACTCAAGACTGTTAAACCAAATCAGGTCGGGCGCCCATTGCCATGCATCTGCATTGGCAAACAACGGCGCGTACGACGCCATGTTCACAACATCAGCATTGCGTTCCAGGCCGGTCATAAAAGCGGCTTCTGCAAGCGCGCTTTGCCAGTTGTTCTTTAATATACCACTATCGGTAAGCCTTGTATGCGCAGCATATTCACCGGCAAAAATCTTTGGTCCGTTCCTGTCATAATTATCGTAACGGTCGGCATGTTTTAAAAACCATTTAGGCGGGGCATAATAATGTTCATCCAAAAAATCGGCATGCATCTTACGCAGGGTGTCGTTCAGGTAATCAAACATCTCGCCGCCGGAAAATGGCCCTACGCTGTTAATCAGTTTAATACCAGGGTATTTTGCTTTTATCGCCGCTGTAAAAATTTTGTACCGCTCCACGTACTGCGGCCCCCATTGTTCATTACCCACGCCCATCATCTTTAAATTAAATGGCGCAGGATGCCCCATAGCGGCCCTTAACCCACCCCATTTGGTGGTGGTGGCACCGTTGGCAAATTCAATAAGGTCAAGGGCGTCTTGTATATAGGGGTCAAGCTGATCCGTAGGTACCACTTCGGCGGTATTAAACTGGCATGCCATACCACAGTTCAATATTGGCAGCGGCGAAGCGCCTATGTCTTCCGCTAACTAGAAATATTCATAAAAACCCAGCCCGAATGACTGGAAGTAATCAGGCGTGCTTTTGTAAGAAAATTCTGTATTCCACCGGTTGATAATAAGTTTCCTGTCCTCAACATTACCCACCGTTTTCTTCCATTGGTAACGGTTTGCCAAATCTCTTCCTTCAACTATGCATCCTCCCGGAAAGCGCATAAATCCCGGCTTAAGGTCGGCAAGCATCTGCACGAGGTCCGCCCGCAGGCCGCCCGGCCGGTGCTTCCATGTTGCTGAAGGAAATAATGATACCATATCAATATCTATCGTTCCATTCCCGTCAAACCATACCACCAGCGATGCATGTGTTTCGGTTGCAGCAGCCGTAAAATGCACGGAGTACTTTTGCCAGGTTGTACCGGCGGGGGCTACTTTCGCCTCTCCAATTTTTTCGCCTTTCCCATTTACAAGCTCAGCCCTTAGTACTATCGCTGCATTGTTGTGCAGGCTCGCCCAAACGGAAAAATCATAGCCGCTGTCTTTTAATACGCCCATGCCCCGGAAGCCTTCATTTATTATACCGTAACTGCCGCCGGCGCTATTTACATTAACCCGTAAATAACGGGGGTTATCGGGCTTTTCCGCTCCCCGGTTTTCTATCAAAAGGCTGCCGGTTGCCTTACCTTCTTTTTTTTCATCCCATCCCATCAATAGTTGGTTAAATTCAAAAGAACGGTTCTTTACCATTTCGGCATACAGGCCGCCATCTGCTGCCATATTAATATCCTCAATAAAAATACCCCACATGGTGGGTTTAATAGCCGCCCCGGGTTTGCCGGCTTGTACATCTAATACCTGTTGCGCCTTCCCGTGAAGGCAGGTAAAACACAGTGCGGCAAAACATAGCAGGCGGGTTATTTTCATGGCAATTGTTATATCTGCTGCTAATGTAAAATTTATTATTGTCAGTTTAACAATTATTTTAACAGCCACCCTGCCTCGCACCAAAAGATTTATGCTTTAGCTTTCTAAAAACCGTTCCCGGTGATAAATACAACAAATGCTGTAACTTTTTAAACAGATTTAAGTAATAGATACAGCAATAGGTAAAAAACCGTAACCATGCACAAAAAATTTACAGCGCCGCTAATATTGGCGTTATGCTTAGTTATAAAAAGTAATGCAGATGGCCAGTACCCGCCACCCGGCAAAATGGTTGATGCAGGCGGCCACAGGATACATATTTACAAAACGGGCAAAGGCGGCCCGGCAGTGATTATGGAAAGTGGCAGTGGCGACTTTTCCTTTATTTGGGCGCTTGTACAGCCGGAAGTAGCAAAATTTACTACTGCAGTAAGTTACGACAGGGCAGGATACGCCTGGAGTGAACCCGGCCCTATACCACGCACCAGCCGCCAAATAACCATGGAATTACATACAGCCCTGCACAACGCAGGTATACCCGGCCCATATATATTGGTCGGCCAATCGTATGGAGGGTTTTTAGTAAGGGCATTCGCCCGGTTTTACCCAAAAGAAGTGGCAGGTATGGTATTGGTAGAGGCATTGAATGAAAATGCGAGGATAATTATAGGGGATAAACCGATGCGCATACGCGAATGGGCAAAGGGCCTGCAGGCGCCTGCCCCCATAACAGGCGGCAATAATGATACGACGATTACACGGCTTGAAGGACAAAAGGCAACGTTGGATACAACCATTGAATTTCCACTAAACAAACTGCCCGATGGCGTGCAGCAAATGCAGGAATGGGCACAAAGTCAGCCTGTTTACCGTGAAACCGGTAGTAATGAGATGACATGGTCGCCGGAGGATGTACAGGATATGTACCTGCACAAAGGCCAGGCCGCTTATATGCTGGGGGATATACCTTTAATAGTGTTAACCCGAGGCAGCGGTGGTTACGATGGCATGGCTGATTCGGCAGAACTCGAAAATGAGCGGCTGCAGCAGCAGGAAGAACTGGCGCATCTTTCCACCAACAGCAAGCATATTATTGATAAAAACAGCGGGCACAATATTCATTTGGAAGACCCTGCATTGGTGATTAATGCGATAAAAGAGGTGTATGATGCGGTAAGGCTGCACAGTAAATTGAAATAAAACAACAAAATACTAATCCCCAAAATCTATCCCTCATTCCCCCGGGTGGTACGTTTTCTCCGCGTGTTTCAACACATCCTCTTTATAAAACAGTACATCCTTAAACTCGCCTTTGGTGTACATCATGGCCTGGTCGGTAAAATGTTTGCTGTTTACATTACCGCTTTCGCCCCCCGCCAATAATGATTTTGCTTTTATATGTTTACCAAACTCAACCGCGCATATAAAGCTGTTACCGTTTACGCCGTACCGTTTCATGGTACCGGGAAAATAACGTGCGGAGTAAGAAGGTATTTGCCCCCATAGAGAGGAAGCAAAACCCACAGGCAGGCTTGGTTTGGTATCATCATATTTTAACGCTATATCATCGTTAAGCCGCTGAAAACGGTTTACCTGGCCCCACGGCACCTGCCAGTTGCCCCATTTGGCCGTTAACTCACGCACCGTTTGTAAAAATGGCTCTAATAAATCCTGTGCGGAGGCAGTTTGTTCAAACTTAAGTGTTTTCGTAACCAGGTCGTCTTCTTCATCATCCAGCGGGTTATGCATAATTTTTGGAATCAATTTGGTTGCCCACTCAATAGCCAGGGTGGTGGCTACTGAATTTTCGCCGCTGTTCATATCCCAGCTTCTTAGTACCTGTATGGGCTCATACAGCGCGAATTTAAATGAATCGCTTTGCGGCAATACATCATAGGCCTTCAGCAGGGCTGGTACCATGCCATCAAAAAAAGCAAGATGTGTATTATAACCTGCGGCTATCACTTTATCAATAGTATAACCCTTTTCACTGCTTAACACTTTTACAGCGTTAATACCGCGGAAGTTTTCGCCGTCAGGCGCCATATAACCGGGATAATCTTGCTTTTTAGGGCTTTCGCTTCCTGCAACGGTAAATGGCGTTGAGTTACAGTTTTGCAGCCAGCCATTTTTCGGGTTAACAACATGTATAATATCATCAACAGGATAAATGCCTTTCCATTCAGTAGCTGCAATGGTTCCGTCAACAGGTTTGGCCCAATCATATTTCGGGTCGCGTACAGGCACAAAATCTCCGTGCCAGTACGCTATATTTCCTTCTGCATCTGCATATACCGTGTTATTGCTGGTGTTACCGCGCAGGCTAAGCACTTTTTTAAATTCCGCGAAGCTGGTAGCCTTTGTGCGCAGCCAGCTTTGCATTAAACCGTTAATGCTTCGGTTGTATGATTTTACACTCAACCATACCCCTTTACGTTTGCCCATAACAGGGCCGTGCTGTGTGAATAACGCATGAATGGTTTTTGTTTGTATAGTATTGTTTTCTTTATAGCCCAGCACATAGCTCTTTACAGTAACCGGTTTTTCCTGGTGCTCGTATTCATACACCCATTTACCATTTTGCTGCGATATTTTTTCAATATATGCATCACTCACATCCACGTAGCTGCTTGTATGCATCCACCCGCAATGCTCATTAAAACCCTGGTAAACGAAAAACTGCCCCCATGTAACTGCCCCGTAAGCGTTTAATCCTTCATCGCTCACCATGTGCACCTCCGGCCTGAAGTAAAGGGTTACATGCGGGTTTATGTACAAAATGGCATTACCATCTGCAGTAATAGAAGGGGAAAAGGCAAAGCCGTTACTGCCGGTCAAATGCTCGTCAGTATAATCTTTTTGCTTAACCGCTACCGGCGCATTGCCGCCGCCGTACAGGTTTTTCAAATCCACATCGGAAAGGTCGGCGGTACTTATAGCCCCTATGCTTCCATCCGTCCAAAGCATAGGATACCACGGCTTAAAATGGTATAATAAATTTGGCTTTACTTCCGGGTGTTTATACAAGTAATAATTTATGCCGTCGGCAAAGGCATCGCATAATTTTTTTAGCCACAAAGGGGCGTTGTTGTAATCATTTACCGCGCCTGCACTGTCAAGCACCATTTTATTCAAAAGGTCATTATACAAATCCTTTTCACCATTTACTTCGGCCAGCCTGCCCAGCTTTTCAATATAATTCATTTCTACACGGTTAAAATCGTCTTCACATTGCGCATATAATAACCCAAACACAGCATCCGCATCCGTTTTACCGTATATGTGCGGAATGCCCCAGTTGTCCCGTATAATGGTAACCTGTTTTGATTCCTTTTCACAACGTTGTATATCTTCTTTACTTAACTGCGCCCATAGCTGCAGGGGAAGCAGCAACAGCACGACAGCCTTTCTTGCTATATCCATATATAAACAACTTTAACCTTTGTGCTGAAAGGTATTTTAAAAATGACTTTTGGGGAAAAATATTCTACTGGCAGACCCTATAGCCCCGCAAACAAACGAAGGCGGTTAACCGGCCTGATTGTGGACTCAATTTTTAAAAGGCAGCCCGAAATTACAAAACAGGTTTTTAAGCGTATTGGATAAATCGTAAATGCTGTACGTTTTTGCAATGCAACCAGCGGCGCCGGAAGAAAGCCCTTTTTCCCTCATGCTGTTGTTCATTCCTGTGGAATACAAAATAACAGGCACAGCAAAAAGTGTGGGGCATTTTTTTATATCGGCAAGGCACTCAAAACCATCAAGCCGGGGCATGTTGATATCCAAAAAAATTATATCCGGCATGGGCGAAACATTCCTGGCGGATATGGCGTTTTTCACCCACCTGCAATTTGCCGGGATGCCAGCGGTATGCAGGGCCTCGGTGAAGATATTTATCTCGTCTTCATCATCGTCAATCAAAAGCAAATTTCTTATCAACCTATTATATTTAAAGTAGCCCGGGAAAAATTATGAGGGACTAAAGGCCAGTTATACAGGGTGAACCAGTTGAATTTTAAAGGTAGAAGAACAAATATAATGATTTTTTTACATACCGCGGCTTTATTGGTGGTATTTATTTGCGTGTATATAAGCACGCACCCTTGGCAATATTATTGAAGAGATATAACGGCACGTAAACACGACGTTCCTTTATTAACAACAGGTTATTAAACTCATAAAAATGCAAAATCTTTCTGTAAACATACCAGCCTCCTCTAAACCGCGGGTGGTAGTGGTAGGCGCCGGCTTTGGCGGAATTAATACCGTAAAGGCGTTAAACAGCGACGACTTTCAAATTGTGCTGATTGACAAGCACAACTATCATACTTTTCAGCCATTGCTATACCAGGTAGCCTCGGCAGGGCTTGAGCCCGACGCCATTGCCGGGCCATTGAGAAAAGCTTTTGCAAAAAAGAAAGATTTTCATTTCCGGATGCTGAAAGTAAAAGAGGTATGCCCCGGCGAAAATAAGATTGCCACAACTGCGGGTAACCTTACCTACGATTACCTTGTAATAGCTAATGGAACACGAAGCAATTTTTTTGGCAACCAGCAAATTGAGAAATTATCCCTGTCACTAAAATCAATACCCGATGCATTAAATATACGCAGCCACCTGATGCAGCTTTTTGAATGGGCCAACCTTGTTACCGATACGCAGTTGCGGGAAAAGATGATGGACGTTGTGATTGTAGGCGGTGGCCCCACAGGGGTTGAAACTGCCGGCGCACTGGCTGAATTACGGAGGTATGTTTTGCCGAAAGATTACCCGCAGCTTGATTTTAGCAAAATGAAAATTTACCTGCTGGAAGGGCTTGACAGGCTGCTGCCGCCCATGAGCCCAAAAGCAAGCAAAAGCGCCCATAAAAATCTTGAGAAGATGGGAGTGATTGTAAAAACAGGTACAATGGTAGAAAGTTACAAAGGGGAAATTGTTACTCTAAAAGGAGGTGAACAAATAAAAGCCCTCACAGTGCTTTGGACAGCGGGCGTAGCGGGTGATTTATTGCCCGGTTTTAAAAAGGAATGGACGGAAAAAAGCAGGTTGCTGACGGATGAAAACTGCCGGGTAAAAGGAAGTGATAATATTTTTGCTATCGGTGACATAGCCATGATGAAAACTGAAAAATATCCTAAAGGGCACCCGGGCGTTGCACAACCGGCAATACAGATGGGTAAATACGTAGGTAAAAATTTGACGGCGCTGCACAATGGTCGGCCAGTGAAACCTTTTAAATATTTCGACAAAGGTTCATTGGCAACCATTGGACGCGGAAAAGCCGTGGCCGACCTGCCGGGCAACATTCATTTAACCGGCAGGGCAGCCTGGTGGATATGGCTTTTTGTGCATATAACTTTTTTAATAAGTTTCAGGAACAAGTTGCTGGTAATGGCCACCTGGTTGTGGAACTATTTTACCTTTGATAAAGGCAACAGGCTTATTATACGCCCGTATATACGCAAAGACAGTACCTATTTAGCTGCGCAGGAGTTGGTGAAGGGCACTGAAACTGAGCAGTAAAACCACTCAGGTAACACTTAGGTTACCCCGTTTACTATAAGTAACCCACGTACTAATCGCCACTATACCATAGTACCTTTGCCCATAAATAAGAAAGGAAGTTTATGGAACTTGGCATCAGCACCTTTGTAGAACTAACACCCGACCCTGTTACAGGCAAAACCATTTCACCCTACGAACGGATGAAGGATGTACTGGAAGAAATTGAACTGGCAGACCAGGCAGGGCTTGAAGTGTACGCAATAGGTGAACATCACCGCCCGGACTTTGTTGCCTCTTCCCCCGCCGTGATAATGGCGGCGGCGGCGGCAAAAACAAAGAACATCAAACTTTCCAGCGCAGTTACCGTATTGAGTTCCGATGACCCTGTGCGGGTGTACCAGCAGTTTGCTACTGTTGATTTAATTTCTGCCGGCAGGGCGGAAATAATGGCCGGGCGTGGCTCGTTTATTGAATCATTCCCACTGTTTGGCTATGATTTGGAAGATTATGATACATTATTTGCCGAAAAACTGGATTTACTGCTGAAAATAAATGAGAGCGAAAAAGTTTCCTGGCA
The DNA here is from genome assembly GCA_035550215.1 of Chitinophagaceae bacterium. Taxonomy (GTDB): domain Bacteria; phylum Bacteroidota; class Bacteroidia; order Chitinophagales; family Chitinophagaceae; genus JABDFW01. The sequence continues at coordinate 74,088 of DASZPM010000033.1, forward strand.
GGGCAAACACCGGGCAGCCATTAATAATCTCGGTGTTTACCCGCGTGCTTACCAGGAAAAACTGCCGGTTTGGATTGCCGTAGGCGGCACGCCTAACTCTGTAATTAGGGCCGCTTCACTAGGGCTTCCGCTGGCTTTGGCTATTATTGGCGGGCAACCGGCGCAATTCAGGCAACTGGTGCAATTATACAGGCAGGTGTCAGCAAAAGCAGGCCACGGCGAATTACCCCTTGCGGTACACAGCCATGGTTACGTTGCCGATAGCAGCCAGCAGGCCGCCAACGAGTTTTACCCATCTTATGCTTATGTTATGACAAAGCTTGGCCGTGAGCGGGGTTGGCCGCCCATGAGCCGCGCCCAATACGAAGCGGCGCGGGGCCCGCAAGGGGCATTATTAACAGGCAGCCCCCAGCAGGTAATTGATAAAATATTATACGAACACGAGATGTTTAACTTAAGCCGGTTTTTAATACATACCAGCGTGGGCACAATGCCGCATGCCAACGTAATGCGCAGTATTGAATTATTTGCTACCAAAGTAGCGCCGGAGATTAGAACGGCTGTACAAAAGGCCTAACTCCCCTATAATTTATCTTTTCCGGCAGTTTGCAGGTTATAAAGAAACTTTTTGAACTTTTAAACTGCCGGAACTGTTGAATTCATCATATTCCCTACATCACTTCTTCAAAAATATTTTCGTGCACTGCATTCTCCTTTAATAACCGGTAGTGGTTGCGCAGGGATGTTGTAAGCGGAAAGGTGCGATAAGGCAGGTTATTCTCCCTTGCAAAACCGGCAATAAGCTTTGTTACTTCCGGGTAATATACATGGTTAACATACGGAAACAGGTGGTGCGCAATATGAAAGTTAAAGCACCCCATAAAAAACCGCACAAACCAACTGTCGTTAGCCACATCGTTCGTTGTTGTAAGCTGGTGAATAAACCAACTGCTGGGTAGTTTATTGTCACCATCCGGCAGGGGAAAATCGCTTTCAGGCGTTGCATGCGGCGACAGCAGCACGATTAAAGAACTGACACTGGCGGTAAACATCATGATTAGAAAAGCAATCAACATTTGCCCCCACGTTATATGCAGTACCAGTTTCGGCAAAAAGAAAATGTAAAAAATAAATACTGCTTTAAAAACAAACAGCTTTACATACTCAATACCGGGTATTACATTCACTTTCCAAACAAGGGTGTCTTTTTTAAAAAAGTCTTTAAAATCCCGCACCAGCAGCCAGTTAAACAGGTATAAAGGGTATATAAAAGGCAGATAAATATGCTGGTACCTGTGCATTTTTGAAAAACTGCCATGAGGAAACACCCTGGCCATAGGGCTTTGCTCAAAATCACTGTCCCAGCCCATTACATTGGGATAATTGTGGTGCAGCCTTATGTGGCGCACCTTCCATATATAGCTGTTAGCGCCCATAAGGTCAAAAAAATGTACGTAGGTCTCGTTTAGCCACTTACTTTTAAACAGGGTGTTATGCACTGCATCATGAATAAGGTTTAAAAAATTAAGCAGTAAAAAACAGCCCAATAAAAAGTAGCTTATATACAGCACGGCGGTGTTATTTCCCCATACAAGTGCTGAAACGTAGGCGGTTATGTATAGGATGGGGAAAAGCAGCGCTTTTACCTTTACCACCGGCCAGCGTTTTCGTTCTAATATTTCAACTTTTTCATTAACCTGCCTGCGTAGTTGTAGAAATAAATCCTGGTCAGCTTTAACCCTGGCAAATCCCGGTTTACTTAGTGTTTCCATGTCTGTCGTTTTATATTCCGTTAATGGTTTAGCAACTTCGCTCCATTCGCATAATTACGGCCCAGGTAAGCGGGGGCCGCAAATCATAAATTAAATGCAAAAATAATAATAGTTTTAATTCAAACTATCAATATCTTAACTTTGCTTTAGGTTGTTTATTATTGCTTTACATTTTTCGTGCCATGCAGCAATTGAATATGTTTTTGTTAAACAATAAGTTATTATTTACACTTAGATTTGTTTACCATGAAAACAAAAAATGTTGAGGAACTGGCGATTGAATTGGGAAGGTGCATGACGGAGATGAAAAATTACCTTCGACAGTTTATACAGGCTAAAATAAAAGAGGACAATATAAACCTGACATTTGAAATGTTGGAAATTTTAGGCTGTTTGTGGAACAGGGACGGCATTAACCAGCAGGAACTGGCAAATATTACCATTAAGGACAAATCGAGCATGACGTACCTGGTTGATAACCTTGTAAAGCGGAATATGATAAAAAGGGTACCCGATGAAAACGACCGGCGCAACAATTTGATATATTTAACCAAAGAAGGAAAAGAACTGCAAACAAGGCTTTACCCCTGGGTAGTTGAAATGTATGCCAAAGCAACCGCAGATGTTTGCTGTGCCGATGTTGAAGGCTCGTTAACACTGATGAAAAAAATGATTGGCAATATGCAATGCCCTCAAAAATAATTTAGCAAAATCACAACTATTGGCAATGAAAACGATGCTTGTTCCTGTCGACTTCTCTGACACGTCAAAGAACGCGGTAAACTACGCTGTTGAGTGGGCAAAGGCGTATGAATATACACGCATAATACTGCTTAAAACCTTGTACAATTCCATGTTCGACATGATTCCGTCGGCGGAATATGTGAGCGTTAATGATGACTATATAAGCAAGGAGCGCGAAGATGCCAAAGGTAAAATGAATGAATTATGCAAAGGCCTTGTAGACAAAGCCGGCCCTGGTATTAAAATGTCGATAGCCGTAAGCGAGTTGCCGTTATTGCGCTCAATAATGGAAATTATTGAAGACGAACACCCGGAACTTATAGTGCTTGGCAGCGATAACATCAACTACTCCAATAACAGCTTTGTTGCAGGCAACCTTATAAGCATTGCCAAAATAAGCCCGGTAAGGGTGCTGGTAGTGCCCTCTCATTTTAAATATCAACCTGTGGAGCAGTCACTGGTGCCGGTTGATTTTAATACGGTGAGTACCCTTGACAAAATTGAGCAACACACGGCTAAAACACCGCAGTGGAGAAATAAAAAACTATTGGTGCTTAATGTTGACCCCAAAGAAAAATACCTGCACCCCGATGACGATTTTAGAAAAAGCGAGAAAATATTGCATGAGTATTTGCAAAATTTTCCGCACGAGGTTTTTTATTCCAACAACAAGTATATCATTGCCGCACTAAAAGAGTTTGCCGACACGCATGACGTGCAGCTTATTATCGCACTGCCTGGTAAACACAGCTTTTTATATTCGCTAACACACAAAAGTATTTCGGAAGCTATTTACAGTAACGCCAAACACCCCGTGCTGATTTTGAAATAAGGTATTGGATGCTTTAGTCAATTACTTCAAAGGTCATCTCACAAGCGCCGTGCTTCCATACAACATCACCTAATGTGGCAAGCAGGTGCATGTCTTCATCAAATACTTTTCCAAAAATATTGCAGCAATCAAGCCCCCTGCCCCTGCCGTAATAAATACCTATGCATTTTGAGGTTTTAGCACGCAGCGGGTTTACCGGTCCAAGCACAACTTCACCAGGGCTGGTAAAAACCGAAGCGTTTTCCTGTATAATATCAAGGTTATGTGCATTACCTGCCCAAATTTCCTGGCCGGAGACACGAGCATGCAGTAGTTGTTAATGTGAAAGGGAGCGTTTTTGCAAAAGCCTCGCAGGTCACAGGTGCATCCTTCAGGTAATAGTTAAACCGGATGGAGAGATTATCTTTTGTTTTAATTGCAAAGCCACTCATTACACGGTAACCTCCATTTAATTTGCACCACTAAATAAGTGATTTTAAATCAACCAGTATTTGCTCAATTATCTCCCGCAGCGAGGCGGACTGAATTACCCTTGTGGCAGTTTTTCTTGTAACAAAAGCATTTTTACCAATAGGCGAATGCGGGCTTTTATCTGTAATATCCTCGCAATAGCCTTTTGATATGCCTTTGTACTCAACCCGCAATTGGCAAAGCCCGTGGGCTGTTATGTTACCAAATCCAATCATCCGGTTATCCAATGCCAGTAAATGTATTTTTAAAGTATCAGTTGACAATGAGTCTACTATTATGTTTGACTGCCTGAAAAGGGTATCGAAGTATTCAACTACCTTTTCTGCTCCGTTTACCCCCTTAAACTCTGAGCTGTTGGTGAGTGGTATAGTGGAGCATTCAACACTGGTTAATTTAAGGCTGTCACGTTCATCATATATTTCCACCCGCAATTTTTTCCCGCCAAAATCATACTTCTCTAACGCAGGGTAAAACTTAAAAGCCCGGCCGGGCAAAAAACCATGCTCAGGCATTAAGGCATCCGCGCCGGTGGCTACCAATATCGCCTGGGCATACATAATGCCTGAAATAAGGGTGCAGGCTACAGTTATCAAAATACGTTTCATATAAAGGGTTTGCATTCTGCAGGTTTATTTTTGTTTCAGCATGTACTCCCAAACATTTTTAAACTCCGGCAACAATGTTGACATGTGGGCATTGCCGGTTTCAATATTATTCACCAATATGTGCTTAGTTGTATGCAAAGGTACCCCCGGTGAAACATGCACAGAGTCTGGCATAGCCATGCCCATTGCCTTAGCACAGTTGGCTAACTGGCGCCTGACATCGTATTGGTCTTTTATGTGCAAAAAAGCATAATAACGGTTTAAAGGCGTAGCGCTTTTTGTACCCAGCCATAATGCCGGGGAGTTGAATGCCACGCGGTAGTCCTGCGGGCCGGAAAAAATAAGTACCCCGGCAACCTTAAAATGTTTGCCCGCATAAACACAATGCCCCGCGCCCTGGCTGTGGCCGCCTACCAAAATCTTACCCCATTGTATATCATGGCCTTTTATAAATTCGTCCCATCCGCCTTTAGGATCATTTTTTACAAGCCATTCAAGCAATTTCTGAAAGCGGTTTATAATACTGTTGGTACTGTCAACGTTTACTGAATCGCTTACCGGCGTACCAAACATTATTTCCTGCCTGAACTTGTCAAAGCAAGCGCTGTCCGGGCTGTTATTGCAAACAGTGGTAATTACATTGTTTTTATAGTCAATGCTTATGGCATGGTACCCCATGCCCGCTACAATGCTGTCCATAGGGCGTAAAAAAGAAGCAGAGCCGCCGGTACCCACAATCATCAGGAACAACTGGTGTTTATTTGGTACAGCGGTATTGTACACGGCATAATGGCCGCTGTGCATCATTTCAATACCCGGTGCAGTTTCTGCCGGGTTAACAATCACTACTTTAGTACTGTTACCCTGTGCAAAAAGATTGACTGAAATTAACGTAAATAAAACGGCTGTAAAGGCGCTTTTCATAACTAATTATTCTTTGGTATTTCTTTTATGCTATATGCCTGTATCATAGGCGGGTTTTCAGGTGTTAAGGTAAATGTCACTTTTATATTGCTATTCTCCCCTTCCATTATAAAATAACCCCGCAGTCCATTTTCGGGCACTACATCTTTTATAGTTATAATTTTGCCGGCCCTGCTAAATATGGCAGTCGCTTCTTTCCGCAGCGGGTCAGGAAAATAATCCATAAAAAAATTCTGGGCAAATATCCCTGCGGCCTCCGCGTTATCCCAATTGGGTAAAAGTTTTACCAATTCATCCCTGCGCTGTGTTAATATGGATGAAGGCAACATTTGCCGTGGCTTAAGGCCTGCCATACTTATAATGGTATCCAGCACCTGCAGGTTTATATATCCTGTATTGGCGTAAGTTAAGTTAGCGAAAGAAATCATACCAATACCATACTCAGGATATATACGCCAGTTGCTGCCAAACCCGGGTAAACCGCCACTATGGGCTATCATTGTCCTGCCATCGCAGTCTCTTGTCCACCCAAGGCCATAACAGTATGCTGTAACCACCGGGCATGCCCTGCCTGAGGGGTATTTAAATTGCACATTAAAGCCGTTTACATCCCACGGATAATGCATTTCCCTTATTGAGCTTCTTTTCACGGGCCCGGTTTCTTTATTGTCGTTAGGCGGGTATGCCGATAAATGAAAAGCTACATATTTGCTGAAGTCTTCAATAGTAGTTATCATCCCTCCCATCGCTCCGTAGGTGCCGTCATGCAGTATAGGTTGCTCTACCCATTGGTCATTCAGCCAGCGGTAGCCATGCGCAAGCTCTACCGGGGGTATTTTTGTGTATTCCCAATAAGTATTTTTCATACCCAAAGGCTCTAAAATATTTTCCGTTATATACTGTTCATACGTTTTGCCCGATACCTTTTTTATAATATACCCCAGCATAGCAAAACCAAGGTTGCTGTATTCATACCCTGTGCCGGGGTTGGTTGAATACGATATGCCCTTGTTAATCATCGCAAGCATTTGAGCATCCGAATCAGCCAGTTGCCTGTCACCCCAGGGGTTATCTTCGGGAAAACCGGCTGAGTGAGACAGCAGGTTTCTTACGGTTACCGGCGCCGCGTCCTTCGTGGGGTACGGCTGGGTTTTCATTTCAGGTATATATTTATATACCGGGTCGTCAAGCCGCAGTTTGCCCTCGTCCCGCAACTTTAAAATCGCCATGGCGGTAAAACTTTTTGTCATAGAGGCTATCCGAAAATCAGAGCCGGCATCTACAGGCACTTTTTTATCAACATCCGTATAGCCGAGGTAGCTTGTATATAAAAGTTTGCCATCTACCATGATGCCGTAGGCGAAACCAGGAAAATGATTTTTAGCCATATAGTCTTTCACCAACTGTTCAACAACCGGCATAGACGCTAATACTTTTTGCGTAAGGCCAGCATCGGTGAAAACCGGCTGATGGTAAACGATGGTTGTTGCAGGTTTTTGGGCATACAGGCATACCGGTAAAAATGCACTAAAACAAAGAAGTAAAGCGGACAATTTTTTTGTTGCAGGGGAGTAAAGGTTCTTTCTCATGTATTTGATAGTTGCAGCAGGGTGAAGGTAATAAAAATACCCTTTACACGTTTGTTATGGTTTATTATCAGCAGGCGTATAAAAAACCTTCTTCGTATCTTGCGGCACTTATGGCAAAAGCAGGAAAATCAAAAAAAGAAGAGCCGGTTATTTTAGTTACAAATGATGATGGTATTACAGCGCCGGGCATAAAAGCGCTGGTTGAAGCGGTGAGGCATTTAGGTAAAGTGGTGGTGGTAGCGCCTGATAAACCACAAAGCGGTATGGGGCATGCGATTACCGTTGGCCACCCCCTGCGGTTGCACCCGGTGCATACATTTGAGGGCATCGAGGCATGGCAATGCAGCGGCACCCCTGTTGATTGTGTAAAACTGGCAGTGGACAAAGTACTGCACCGCAAGCCGGATATATGCTTAAGCGGTATAAACCATGGGGCAAACCATTCAATCAACGTTATTTACTCAGGCACGATGAGCGCCGCCCTGGAAGCAAGCATTGAGGGCATACCCAGCGTGGGTTTTAGTCTGCTGGATTATAATATTGAAGCAGACTTTGCCGGCGCGCAAAAATATGCTGCGTTACTGGTGCCGCAGCTACTAAAGAAAAAGTATGACAAGCACCTTTGCCTTAATGTAAACATACCCAAGGTACCTGTTGAATTATTAAAGGGTTTAAAGGTTTGCCGCCAGGCGTATGCCAAGTACGAGGAAAAGTTTGATGAAAGAAGAGACCCGAGCGGCAAAAAATATTACTGGCTTACAGGCGAATTTTTAAACTTTGATAAGGGGAAAGATACTGACGTTTGGGCTTTGCAAAATAACTACGTAAGTGTTGTGCCTGTGGAGTTTGACCTTACCTATTATAAACTGAAAGAAAAATTAGAGTATTCATTAACCACAAAATAAATTGAAAAAGAATACAATTGTACTTGGCCTTGTGCTTGGCTTTATAATGCCCCTGGTTGGTGTGCTGGTATTTTATTTGTGGAAATCCGGCTCTGCGCCATTGGGAGATTTTTTGCAGGTAGCCTTTCAAAACAAAAGCTTTCTTACAGCCATGATAAGTTTCTCCCTCTTTCTCAATGCCATTATCTTTACTTATTATGTAAACAGGCGGCTTGACAAAACAGCCATCGGGATTTTTATTGCAACCTGTGCATACGCGTTGCCTGCAATAATTATTAAGCTTACTATGGCTTAAGTTTGCCGCGATAAAAAAGTGCAGCACAAAACGGTTACAGGATTTACATTATTTTTAAAAACCCTTTAGGGGATAAGGGGCTTATGAAATGTTACATTATTGCCGGGGAAGCGAGTGGTGACCTGCATGGCAGCAACCTTATAAAAGAACTGCGCCTGCTGGATAGTTCGGCAGATATACGCTGCTGGGGCGGCGACCTTATGCAGGCTGCGGGCGCTACGGTAGTAAAACATTACCGTGACCTTGCTTTTATGGGCTTTGTGGAAATAGTAATGAACCTGAAGACTATTTTGGGTAACCTCGCCTTCTGCAAACGGGATATTGAAGCCTATAACCCGGATGTGATAATTTTTATTGATTACCCCGGGTTTAATTTGCGCATTACAGGATGGGCAAAACAAAAGGGATACAAAACAGTATTTTATATATCACCGCAGGTATGGGCGTGGAAGGAAAGCCGTGTACCAAAGATGAGGCAGGAAATTGATAAGATGCTGGTAATTCTGCCGTTTGAAAAAGAGTATTACAAAAACAGGTGGAATTGGGATGTTGAATATGTTGGCCACCCGCTGGTTAAAGTAATTGAGCAGGAAAAGGCCAAGCCGGTTACGGATAAACTTTCGGATAAACCAATCATTGCCCTGCTGCCCGGCAGCCGCAAGCAGGAAATATTAAAAAAGCTGCCTATAATGCTGGAAGTGAGCAAAGCCTTTCCGCAATACCAGTTTATTGTCGGCCAGGCGCCGGGCCAGGAAGAAAGTTTTTACGCGGGTATGCTCCGGCCTTTTACAAATGTTTCCTCGGTGCGTAACCAAACCTACAATTTACTCAGGCAATCAACAGCAGCGCTGGTAACCAGCGGCACTGCCACCCTTGAAACAGCTTTATTTGCCTTACCCGAAGTGGTTTGTTACAAAGGCAGCGCAATAAGCTATCAAATTGCCAAAAGGCTTATTAAAATAAAATATATCTCCCTCGTTAACCTTATAATGGATAAACTGGTAGTAACAGAACTGATACAAAATGACCTTACTGTTAAAAACCTTAGCCGGGAACTTGATAACCTGCTGAATAATGCCGCCAGGCGCCAGCAGGTATTACAGGATTACGAAGCGCTTAAAACGATTTTATCCGCCGAAGGCGATGCATCAGCAAGGGCAGCCAAAAGCATTTATGATTTTGTTAACAGAGGGTAAATACAGTTAACCGTCAAAACCGTTAACAGCTTTTTGCCGTTATTACGGTAACAAGCATAAAATACACTGTATGAAAAAAATACTTTTCCTCTTAGTTTTAACTGTTTCGGTTTCATCTGCCTTCTCTCAAAAATATGCCGTTACAAAATCGGATGAAGAATGGCAAAAAATACTTACGCCCGAACAATTTACTGTTACGCGCAAAGCAGGTACAGAACGCGCCTATACCGGCCAATACTGGGATAACCACGAAAAAGGCAAGTATTACTGTGTTTGCTGCGGTAAGCTGCTGTTCAGCAGTGACACAAAATTTGACAGCCACACCGGCTGGCCAAGTTTTTACCAGGTTGCTGATAAAAAAAATGTGGGTGAAAGAGAAGATAATAGCTATGGCATGCAACGCACAGAGGTGTACTGCACCAATTGCGGAGCACACTTAGGGCATGTGTTTAATGACGGCCCCGCCCCTACCGGCCTGCGCTACTGCATGAATTCAGCGGCATTGAAATTTGTAAAAGATTAGTGGCGGAAGAGTGGGAGAATAAACATCCTGAGCAGAATAATTACAAGCGCGACAAGAAACATCAAGAGGGATATCCTGTTCATGCCGTGCATATATTTCAGGTATTTTGAGCGCGGCTCATTTGGATCTCTTTTTTTTATAAAAAGATATTCTGCTATTTGTCTCCAAAAACCCATAGTCTTTTCTTATGCTGCAAATGTAAGCATAAACATATAGCCATGCTACAGCAGCCAGCCTTGTTTAATATCACAGGTGAAGGCCTGCACATATAAACCTTTAATATGCTTCAATTGACTTAACCACTTATAATACCATAGATTTGTTGCCGGAACCACACCAAAGCTTATGGGTTTAAAGGCTGCGTACACGTCTGTTTTTTTATTGCTCGCGCTGCTGACAACGCGCGCGCAGGTTGATGCATCAAAAATTGATATTGTAAGAGATAAATGGGGCGTGCCGCATATTTTTGCCAATACCGATGCGGAAGTAGCTTACGGCCTGGCGTATGCGCATGCGGAAGATGATTTTGAAACCATTCAAAATTGTTTTTTAGCCGGCAAAGCCATGCTGGGCCGCTTAAAAGGTAAAGACGGTGCTGCTATTGATTACGTGGTTCACTTACTTCGAATACCCCAACTGGTTGATGATAAATACAATACTATTTCGCCGGCATATAAAAAAGTACTTGAAGGCTACTGTGCAGGTTTTAATGCATACGCGAAAACCCATGCAAAAGATGTACTGGTAAAACAATTACTGCCTTTAACCCCTAAGGACATGCTGTGCTACTCTGTATTGCAGTTGTGCATATCATCCGGTGTTGATGATGCCTTAAAATCTATTCTCGGGGGTAGGGTTGCAACAATCAGCAATTTGCAGCCGGGAGGTTCAAATGGCTTTGCCTTTAATTCAAAAATTACTGCTGACGGCCAAACATACCTTGCCATTAATTCCCATCAGCCGCTTGAAGGGCCGGTAAGCTGGTACGAAGCGCATTTATGCAGCAACGAGGGGTGGAATATAATCGGCGCACTTTTTCCCGGTGCACCCATTGTTTTACATGGCTGCAACCAGTACCTTGGCTGGGCGCATACCGTAAACAACCCTGACAAACTGGACATTTATCAACTGGAAATAAACCCAAAAAACAAACTGCAGTACAAGTTTGACGGTAAATGGGAGAAATTGGCGGTAAGCAAAGTTCACCTCAATGTAAAAATAGCCGGCATTACCATCGGCGTAACCAAAGATGCCTACTGGTGCAAATACGGGCCGGTATTGATGACAAAAAAAGGCACGTTTGCAATACGCACACCCGCTATGTTTGATATACGCGGAACAGAAGAGTGGTACCTTCTTGATAAAGCAAAGAATTTCACTGAATTTGACAGTACGCTGCAGATGAATGCGATACCCGGCTATAATATCGTTTACGCCGACAGGTATGACACAATATTTTACATAAGCAACGGCAATATACCTGTACGTGACAAATCGTTCAACTGGAAATCCACATTGCCGGGCAATACTTCAAAAACATTATGGACAAGCCTTTACCCGGTAACCCAATTACCGCAGGTTTTACAACCGGGTTGCGGGTATGTTTTTAATACAAACAACACTCCCTTTAATGCCACAGGCCCTAATGACAACCTGGACGCGAGAAATTACGACCAAACAATGGGCTATGAAAAATATGATAATAACCGGAGCCTACGCTTTACTGAACTGCTGAAGCAATACCATACTATAAGCTATGATGATTTTAAGAAAATAAAATATGATGTGCAGTTACCTGCAAAGCTGTCGTACATGGTTAATGTAGATACACTGTTCAGTCTTAACGCGGCAGCCCATAAAGATATTGCCGATATTATCAGCCTGCTGCAGGAATGGGACCGCACAGCAGAAATAAACAGTATTGGCGCAACGGTTTTTGATGTAATTTATTATGCCATAGCCAATGATTTCAAAAATCAAAAAAACTATTCCATAGTAACCACGCCAAAAGCCATTGAATTGTATAAAAATGCAAAGGCATATCTTATGAACAATTTCAAAAAAATAAATGTCCCGCTTGGCGATTACCAAAAACTGGTGCGCGGCGACAAGGCTTTGCCGGTAGGCGGTATCCCGGATGTTATCGCGGCCATGTATTCGGTGCCCTATAAAGATGGCATGGTAAAAGCCGCGCAGGGGGAGAGTTATATTGAGCTGGTGCGTTTTACAAAAGACGGCCCGAAAATAGAAAGCGTTAACTGCTATGGCGCATCCAATAACAAAGGCAGCATTCACTATGATGACCAGATGCAGTTGTTCACCCACCAGTTAACCAAAAACATGACTTTTGATAAAACGGAGATATATAAAAACGCTGAACGCGTTTATCATCCAAAATAAATACTGGTTTCATATCTTTTTTCTTTCTTTATCTTCAATATTAATTCTTATAAAATCTTTTTTTCTTGGGATTACAGGAGAAAATATACAGTAACAGCCCGGTTTTTATACAAAATGCACTTGTCTCGCTATACGGTTATACGTGGATGAAAAGGCGTTTTGGCGGTATATTTAAACAGGAATATTTAAACGCGCAGTTGCGGGAAAAATTCACTGCCGGCAATTGGCAGGATTATCAAAATACACAACTGCAAAAATTATTGCAGCATGCTTTTGCAACTGTTCCTTTTTATAAAGAAGCTTTCCTGAAAAATGGTTTTGATGCCGCATCACTCAGGAATATAACCACCGACACGCTTCATCGGTTACCTGTACTTTCCAAAGAAGACTTGCGTACGTACGGAGCATCAGCCATGTTGTCCTCGATACGGGAAAAAGATGGAGCATTCTTTGCAAGCAGCGGCAGCACAGGTACGCCTACGCAAATAATGTACTCCCATGCCATGCACCAGCGGTGGTTTGCCATTTATGAATTAAGGGTGCGCAACTGGCCGGGCGTCAGCAGCTTTATTCCGCGCGGGATGATAGGTGGCAGACGAATTCTGCCCGGCGCTGGTGCAAGGCCGCCATTTTACCGCTACAATTATTTTGAAAAGCAGGTATATTTTTCTGCCTACCATATAAACCCCCAAACAGCGGAAAATTATGTGAAGGGTATGCGGAGATATGGTGTACAATACATGACGGGCTATGCAGCAAGTAATTTTTTTCTCGCCCGTTTTTTTAAAGAACTGGGTATTGAAGCGCCACAATTAAAATGCGTAATAACCTCCAGTGAAAAGCTTACACAGGAAATGCGTGATACGTTTGCCCTGGTATATGGCTGCAAAACGTTTGACGGGTGGGGCAGTGTTGAAGCCTGCGGCCTTATTACGGAGTGTGAGCATGGCAACCTGCACATAAGCCCGGATGCAGGCATACTTGAAATACTTGACGGCAACATGCAGCCGGTTAAACCAGGCCAGGAAGGAAATGTATATTGCACAGGCCTGTTAAATTACGACCAGCCATTAATACGGTATAAGATAGGAGACAGGATGATATCTTCGGGTAAGATATGTTCCTGCGGAAGAGAGATGCCGGTTGTACAGGAAATAGCGGGGCGCATTGAAGATGTAATTCTTGGAAGGGATGGCAGGGAAATGGTTAGGTTTCACAGCATATTTAATGGCCTGCATACTATAAAAAAATCGCAGGTAATACAGGAAACACTTGACGATATAACCGTAAAAGTGGTGACAGAAGGCAGGCTGGAGCAAGGAGGCGTTGACCTGATTAAACAAAGAATACAAAGCCAATTGGGTGATGTAAAGGTTATTGTTGAAGAAGTGCAGGAAATACCACTGACAGGCAATGGTAAATTCAAGGCGGTAGTCTCTAAGCTTAAAAGAAAACCATAGCAGTAATTTTAATGAAACGCAGGATTGTTTATATAGATAATTTTTTGGCGCAACATGGCTTTACGCCAACAACCGGCGTTACATTAACAGCGTTATTTTTACATGAGGGATATGAAGTTATACGCGCTGGCACAAAAAAAAGCAAGCCCGCCCGCTTATTTGAAATGCTGAATGCTGTTTTGCAAAACAGGAAAGCGGTAATATTAATAGCAGTTTACAGCACCAGCGCCTTTTACTTTGCGTGGGCCTGTGCACAGTTATGCCGCCTGTTACGTGTAACGTATATCCCGTGCCTGCACGGGGGTAACCTGCCGGAAAGAATTGCGAAAAACCCACTCCTCTGCTCACAAATATTTGCGCATAGCCAAACTAATGTTGTAGTATCAGGTTACCTGCAAAGTTGCATAACGCAAAAAAAATGGCCATCAGTTTTAATACCTAATAGCATTAATCTCCAGTCCTACCCTTTTTTATTACGTTCCAATATACGGCCACGGTTATTATGGGTGCGTTCTTTTCATGCCATTTATAACCCGTTGCTTGCTGTAAAACTTGTGCATGTATTATCTTTTTTATATACCGATGTAATGCTTACCATGGTAGGGCCGGATAAAGATGGCTCGCTGGATGCCTGCAAAAAATTAGCAGGTGAACTTGATGTAACAAATAAGATTAATTTCACAGGCAGGCTTTCACAAGCAGAGTGGGTAAAACTGTCATCATCACATGATATTTTTATTAACACTACTAATTTTGATAACCTGCCTGTAAGTGTAATTGAAGCAATGGCATTGGGCATGCCCGTAATAAGCACCAATGTGGGCGGCCTTGGCTATTTAATAAAAGACGGCCACAATGGCCTTCTTGTTAATGCAGGCAGCGAAACGGCATTTGTATCAGCTATTCAACTGTTGCTGGATGACAGCGCATTTACAGCAGGCATAAGCCGTGAAGCAAGGGTAACAGCAGAAACATTTGATGTTGCACACATTATGCAACTATGGAACAGCCTGTTTAATAAGGCTTAAATATCAATTATATTACCGTTAATTAATTTGATATTTACCCGCAGACCTTTAGTTTTACGCTGAAAACTAATTTGTTTAATGTTAACAATCGTGTGCCCTGTATACAATGAGTCGAAGTACATTCGAAATGTGCTTGATTTTTGCATTAAGGCACAGCCTGCTGACAAAGAGATAATATTTGTTGACGGCGTTTCAACAGACGACACCGGGCAGATAATTAAAGAGTATGCCAGCCGTCATCAAAATATACGTTTGTTAGATAACGAAAACCGTATTGTACCCTTCGCACTAAACAAAGCCATAAAGCAGGCAAAAGGCGATATTATAATCCGTCTTGACGCACACACAGAATATTCCCCTGATTACTTCGAAAAAATTGTTGATACTTTTAATTCAACCAATGCAGATATTGTAGGCGGGCCTATGCGTATTGCAAAAGGCAATACAGTGCAGGATGCCATTGGATATGCTACCTCCACTTTTTTTGGCGTAGGCAACAGCTCCTTTCACTTTGAAGATTTTGAGGGTTATACAAACACTGTTTACCTCGGCGCGTGGAAAAAAAACATCTTCCCAAAAACAGGACTGTTTGACGAAGTATTAAAACGTAACCAGGATGATGAATTTCATTACCGTGCCAAAAGCATGGGCTTTACCATATACCAATCGCCTGCCATCAAACTATATTATCACCCGCGCAATACATTTGGCAAACTGTTTATGCAATATTACCAGTACGGTTTGTATAAGCCTATTGTATTGAAAAAAATCCGTTCCGGTTTCAGCATACGGCATCTTATACCAACCATTTTTGTTTTGTACATATTAAGCGCCCCCTTTCTCGCGCTGGTAAATGCCAGGTATGCTTTTATACCATTAACTTTTTATTTTTTACTTAACCTGGCGTTTTCTTTCGGCAGCAGGCGCGGGTTTATGCAATGCCTGCGTATTTTTTATGCGTATTTTATTTTACATGTATCCTATGGCCTTGGCTTTTTAGTGGGGCTGGAAAAAATTTCTTTTGGCAAAAGATAGTCTATCTTTTTATCAGGGCTACTTTGCAATCATCCCCGATACAATATTTATACTAAGCGCTACTATAATGGTGTTGTACACAAAAGCAATAAACCCATGCAGCAAAGCAAGCCTCCTGATTTTGCGGCTGGTAATACTTACGTCAGCCACCTGGAATGTCATGCCAAGCACAAACGAAAAATACGCAAAGTCTAAAAAATCAGGGCGCTCTGTGCCGGGAAAATCAAGGCCGCCGTGTGCCGCTTCCCCTGTCTCAAGATGCTTTCTTGAAGGGTATGTGTAATACATGTGCGCGTAATGCAGGGTGAATACAGTATGAATAAGTGTCCATGAACAAAAAACAGATACCGCGCTTAATAAAATGTGGTGGTTAAGGCCCGCAGCGCTTGGCGCGGACTGCAGCAGTAACACAATAGCAAACAGGCTTATAAAAGCAGCCCCCACTATAAACACGAATATCAAAAACCTTGTATTATCCTCTTCAATGGCTACCGAGGCAATTTCCTTTGGATGAAGTATAAGTATTGTTGCCCAGATGATAAATAAGGTGGTACCTGCAAACGCAATCCAGGCAGACATAAACGCGATAGGGAAAGTATGATGCACCTTCACCGTAAACCAAACTATTGAAGCAACTACCAGGGCAATAATTATTCTCGAAAGCCTGTTTCTTTTGTCAATGAACATTAATATTCTCTTCATACAACCTGTATTACACTAAACTATGTCTTCCCAACCATTAAAAATAAACATCTTCAATCAAAAAATATTCTATCGGTTCGCCATAATGCATGGTTATGGCAAGCACATTAAACTGCAAAAATTTCCACTCCGGGTGCTGGTATTGATATTCTTCCGCAGCATTTTTCATACAGTCCATCTTATCCCTTCCAATACTTTCTTCCGGGTTGCCAAAGCGGTTGCTCTTTCTTGTTTTCACCTCAAAAATATGCAGGAATTTTCCCTTCGATGCAATTATATCTACTTCCCAGTGCCTGAAGCGCCAGTTACGCTCCAGCAGTATATATCCTTGCTTCACAAGGTAGGCGGCAGCAAGTTCTTCACCTTCATTACCTGTGCTTTTATTGTTGGCCATTCAGTATCTTGCGTTTATTAAAAGTTGCAGGATGAGTTTTGAGCAAGATAAAATTTTTAAGTTAAAGGGCAAAGTACAGCATTATGCATGGGGTGGATTTGAATTTATTCCGCATTGGCTTGGTATTGAAAATACTGCGCATAAGCCTTATGCTGAATTTTGGATGGGGGCCCACCCTTCTGCTTCTGCGGCATTAATGACCAATGAGGCGGAAATACTTTTACACAGCGCTGTACAAAACGAGCCTGCCAGGTTTTTGGGGCAAAAGGTGTTTAAGCAGTTTGGCGAATTGCCTTACCTGTTTAAAATACTGGACGTAAAAGACATGCTGAGCATACAGGTGCACCCTACCAAAGCCGGGGCGATTGAAGGATATGAGGCTGAAGAGGCCGCCGGGGTACTGTTGCAGGCGCCCAGCCGCAATTATAAAGACAAAAACCATAAACCGGAGGTAATGGTTGCATTAAGTGAATTTTGGCTGCTGCACGGTTTTTTGGAAAAAGAGGCTTTACTGGAAGTACTGATGAACACACCGGAATTTGGCGGAATGGAGGATATATTTAATTTGGAAGGATACAAAGGGTTATACCAATACGTGATGGAATTACCACAGGAAGAAGTAAACAGCCTGCTTACCCCGCTGGTGAAAAGAGAATTAAAAGCTAAAGAGGAAGGAAGTCTGACAAAAAAACAGCCAGGTTGGTGGGTGAGCAAATTATACGGGGGCAAGGATGCTGATATTATTGACAGGGGCGTATTTTCTATTTATTTTTTCAACATAGTAAAGGCTTTGCCCGGGGAAGCAATATTCCAGGGGGCCGGTGTACCGCACGCCTACCTTGAGGGGCAAAATGTTGAGCTGATGGCAAACAGCGATAACGTATTGCGGGGTGGTTTAACACCAAAACACGTTGATGTGCCGCAATTACTTAAACATACTGTTTTTGAGGGCACCGTAGTAAACATTATGCCGGGTGAAAAACTTGGTGAGGGTGAAGCCGTATACAATTGCCCGGTACCGGATTTTGGCATTAGTAAAATCGGCCTTGTAGCTGGGCAGCAGGCCACAGGCAGCAGTTCTTCAATGGAGATTATTGTAGTTATTGACGGCCTGCTGCAGGTGCAAGGCAGCAATACGATACATGCCCGCAGCGGCGAAGCGGTAGCCATTTTACCGGGCGAAAATTATAGAATTACTACAACGCAGCATGTATTGGCGTATAAAGCATTTGTGCCATAGCCGGGGGTTATCAACATACCGAAATAAATGTTGGGAAATTTATACGCCTGCCATTAGCCTATAACGCTTATTTTTGCCCTAGTGATTAATTTTTCCAGTTATGAAAATGATTAAGAAAGAAGTTGTTTTTTACGTGCTGGTTATAGCCGTAACAACCATAATTAAAATTATATGCGCACCAAACATTGCCCTTAGCGGCGCAACCGGTATTTTGGCTGTTGCACTGTTTACCGGCCTTAATAAAGCATATAATACCCGCAATGCGTTTTTGCTGCCCCTGGCAGCATTACTTATAAGCAATACTGTTTTGCAATTATTGCACAGCCTCAATATGTTTCCTTTTGAGGGCTTTTACAAATGGCAACTTGCTGAATATTCCTTAGTAGTTGTTTTAACTGCCGTTGGCATGTTGTTCCGCAAAGCAAAAACTGCGGGTGTGTTTATTGCCGCATTTGCCGGGCCTACCCTTTTCTATATCATTTCCAACTACATTACATGGGCTGTGTCATGGCAGGCAATGGGCTATACACATGACATGCCGGGGCTGATGAATTGTTATGTACAGGGCTTGCCCTTTTACCGCAACAGCCTTATTTCAACCGTAATAATGCTGCCGGCAATTATTTTGGCATACCGGTGGATTGTTATGCGCAAAGCTGGCTTTGCGCTGGTTAAATAAAACCATCACCAGTAACTAATAAAAAAAATCCTGCGGCAGTGCAGGATTTTTTATGCAATAGTTGCAAGTCACTAAAACTTCCCGAAAAAGTTAGAGATATCAAAATATATCTTCTTTTCCGTGCCATCTGCCGTAACTATTGTTAAAACATCATACGGTTTTTTGTTATTATAGTTAAGCGACTGCACTTTAGTTTTGCTGCCGGGGTAATGCTCCCTTATCCATTTATACTCTGCATCAACACCTGACGTTTCGTGTTGTTCCTGTATTACAATGGCTTTTTCATAGGAAGAACCGTCAGCAGCAGCATTGGAAGACGTTTGTACTTTACCGGCTTCGGAAGTTGAGGCGTGCTTCGAGGGCGAGCACGAAGCTACAATAGCAGTTAAAGCTATAATGGCTATCTTTTTCATAAAAGGGTTTTAGTTTTAAATAAGATACAAAAAGATGGCTGTTTACATAAATAAAACCAAATTTTAGAGCAATTCATTTTTTTGGGCCTCGTATCCTTCATCAATAAGCAGGTTGCGGCCATCCGCCGCAGTTGTGGCAAGTATATCGCAGCGGTTGTTATAGGGGTTATCTGCATGCCCCTTAACCCACACAAACTTTATATTGAAATTTTTAGAAAGCCGGTGGTAGCGCATCCACAAATCTTTGTTCTTTTTCCCGCCGCTAAAATTGTTTCTTATCCAGCCGTCCAGCCATTTTTTTTCAATACTGTTAACTATGTACTGGCTGTCGGTATAAATAGTAAGGGGAATATTTTTTTTGGTCAGCGATTCCAGGGCGACTATCACGCCCAATAACTCCATGCGGTTATTGGTGGTGAGCCTGTAGCCCGCGGACAGTTCTTTTTTTTTGTCGCCCCACATTAAAATAACGCCATATCCACCCGGGCCGGGGTTTCCCCGGCTTGAACCGTCAGTATAAATTATCAGTTGATGGCCCTGCATATTTTGCGTGTAACTTTTTGTGGAAGCCTGTTCATCCATTTTAAAAATATTGCAGCGAAAATACAGTTATTACGTTTATTCACATGCAGGTTTCAATTGCTTATCACACCACTATTTTCACGGGAAAATACACGCAGGTAAAAATGCTTTTACACGACGGCAACTTTATTTGTGTATATTAGTTATAAAGGTTATGCGCGCCGGCTGTAAAAAAGGCGTTGTTTTTGAACATATTGCTTTATCAATAAAATTGCTTCCCTATGTCACACACCGGTAAAAAACTTAATGTTTGGTTAGCAACGGCCATTTGCGGTAACGATATCACCTCCTCCTGCCTGTATGTATCTGCGCTTACCATCGCAATGGCCGGCCAATACGCATGGATTTCATTGCTCATGGTATCAGCCGTGTTATTCCTGTACAGGAAAATTTATGGCGAGGTAGTTGGTGCGCTTCCGCTTAATGGCGGCGCGTACAATGTTTTATTAAACACCACCAGTAAAAGCAACGCATCTGTCGCTGCCTGCCTCACCATTCTTTCTTATATGGCCACTGCTGTTATATCCGCCAGCGAGGCAATGTATTATTTGCACAGTAATATTCCATCACTTAATGTTGAATATGCAACATTGGTACTGTTGTTTCTTTTTCTGTGCCTCACCATACTCGGCATTTCAGAAAGCGCTATTGTGGCATTGATAATATTTATCGTGCATCTCACTGCAATGCTGCTGCTCATTATCAGCGCATTTGTATTTATTATAAAAAACGGTACAGCTATTCTCGATGCCAATTTTTCGTTGCCTGTAAAGGGAGGTAGTTTGGTTAACGCATTGTTTTTTGGCTTTAGCGCTGCCATGCTGGGTATTTCAGGCTTTGAAAGCTCTGCTAATTTTGTAGAAGAACAAAAACGGGGTGTTTTTCCCAAAACGCTGCGTAATATGTGGGTAGCCGTCTCCGTGCTTAATCCACTTATTGCGCTGTTGGCCCTGTCTGTTATGGCGGTAAACGATGTAGATGCCCACCAGCAGTCACTGCTCAGCCAAATGGGGCTGCTTACCGGCGGCAAATGGCTTGCAGTTATTATATCGTTCAATGCAGTAACGGTATTAAGCGGCGCTGTGCTTACCTCTTTTGTAGGCGTGAGCGGGCTGATAAAAAGAATAACGCTTGACCGCATACTGCCCCAGTTTTTTTTGAAAGAAAATAAACGCAAAAGCGCTTACCGCATACTTACCACCTTCTTCCTGCTTTGCGCGTCTGTATTGTTTGTTACAAACGGGCAACTGGCGCCACTTGCGGGTGTTTATACTATTTCGTTTTTGTCTGTAATGATATTTTTTGCTTTGGGCAATATGATGCTTAAAATAAGAAGAGCAAGGCTTCCACGGCCTGAATATGCGAGGTCCTATATTGTTATTCTTGCATTGTTAGCGGTGGCCGCTGCATTGTATGGCAACGTAAAAATGCGGCCCGAATACCTGGTAGTTTTTTTACAGTATTTTATACCGGCAATGCTGCTTATTTACGCCATGCTTAACAGGAATTATATTATGGTTTTTATGCTGGATGCGTTAAAAGATATTACTGACAAGCTACGCGCAATAGCAATAATGAGCCGTAAAAAAATTAACCGGCTGATATATGTTTTACACGACTCAGAGTTTGTGTTTTTTTCAAAAGCGGACGACATAGCTACCCTGAATAAGGTGATGATATATGTGCAGGAAAATGAAATTACCCGCAAAATGAAAATTGTTACAGTGCTTAAAGAACAGCAAGCAGTTCCGGAACAATTTATGCAGGATTTTAAAGTGCTTGATAAAGTGTACCCTGCTATTAAAATAGAATACCTGGTGATAAAAGGCGTTTTTGGGCCAAAGCTCATTGACGAACTGAGCAAAAAATGGCATATTCCCAAAAATTTCATGTTTATCAGTTCACCGGGTGAAAAGTTTAGTTACAAAATAGAAGAGTTGGGCGGTGTGAGGCTGATATTATAAAAAAATTACGTATATTATAACCTATGACTATTACAATCAATAAATTAACGGTAGAACGGCTTTCTGTGGATGATTATACTCAATTACTTGAAGCTATGAAAGCCGCCTACCCGGCATGGCAGGGAAGTTTTTGGAGTGTGAACGCTATTTCAAATTTAATAAACACTTTCGGCAAAGGGCAATTTGTAGTAAAAGCAGACGGCAAAGTTGTTGGTTGTGCGCTGTCCATTATTGTGAATTATGAGCATTTTGAGGACGAGCATACTTATAAGCAAATAACCGGCAATTATACTTTCAGTACCCACGACCCGCGCGGCGACATGTTATATGGCATTGAAGTATTTATTCACCCGGATTACAGGGGGTTAAGATTGGGAAGAAGGCTATATGACGCCCGCAAAGCATTGTGTGAGCACCTTAACCTGAGGGGTATTGTTTTTGGCGGAAGAATACCCAATTATCATAAGTATGCAGATACCTTAAGCCCCAAAGAGTATATTCAAAAAGTACGCGGAAGGGAGATTCATGACCCGGTATTAAACTTCCAGCTTTCAAATGAGTTTCATGTTAAAAAAGTATTGAAGGGCTATATGCCAGATGATGTACAAAGCAAAGAGTTTGCTGTTTTGCTTGAGTGGGATAATATTTATTATTCAGCGCCGTCAAACAAATCTTTTACGCCCTCAAGTTATACACGCCTCGGCCTGGTGCAATGGCAAATGAGGCACTATAAAAACATAGATGAGCTTTTTGAACAGGTTGAATATTTTGTTGACGCTGTGTCTGGCTACAAAAGTGATTTTGCCCTTTTTCCAGAATTATTTGACGGGCCTTTAATGGCAAAATATAATAACCTGGGGGAAGCCGATGCCATGAAGGCGATTGCAGAATTTACACCGGAGATTAGGGACAGGTTTTTACAGTTAGCCATCCGCTACAACGTAAATATAATCACCGGCAGTTTACCGAGCGTAGAAGACGACAGGCTGCATAATGTAGGATTTCTCTGCCATAGAAACGGCAAAATTGAGAAGTATGAGAAAATACATGTAACCCCGGATGAAATGTCTTGTTGGGGTATGCGTGGGGGGAAGGCGTTAAAAGCTTTTGATACGGATGCAGGTAAAGTTGGCATTCTTATTTGTTACGATGTTGAGTTTCCAGAACTGTCAAGACTGCTGGCTGAACAAGGCATGCAGATTCTTTTTGTACCTTTTTTAACCGATACACAAAACTCCTATATGCGGGTGCGTTTATGCGCACAGGCAAGGGCCATTGAAAACGAATGCTATGTTGCCATCTCCGGCAGTGTGGGTAACCTGCCCAAAGTATCCAACATGGATATTCAATACGCACAGAGCGCTGTTTTCACGCCCTGCGATTTTGCTTTTCCATCCAATGGCATCAAAAGTGAAACTACCCCCAATACGGAAATGGTGCTTATTTGCGATGTTGATTTATCCCTGCTTGATGAATTACATTCCCACGGCAGCGTGCGAAATTTAAAAGACAGGCGTGTGGATGTATATGAACTAAAATATATTGGCGGCAAATAAAGTTTACCCACTCAACCATAACATAAACAAGGCGGCTGCTATCAGCCGCCATTCAATTATTTGTCCTTATATACCACACCGTCTTTCATTACAAAACACATTTTGCCCATTACATTCATGTCTGCAACAGGGTCTCCGTCAACAGCAACAATATCAGCTAATTTCCCTGCTTCAATAGTTCCCACTTTGTCGCTTATGCCAATCAGGTCCGATGCGCTTACAGTGGCTGCACGTATGGCTTCCAGCGGGGGCATACCAGCTTCAGTCATATAAACAAACTCTTTCCAGTTTTTACCGTGTGCATATACTCCCGCATCAGTACCAAAAGCAATTTTCACCCCTGCCTTGTACGCTTTGGCAAAAGTGTTTTGAATAAGCGGTCCCACCGCCTGTGCCTTACCCGCAATTACAGCGGGAAAAAAGCCCGGTATTTTTGCTGAATCTGCCACTGATTTACCGGCAATAATGGTTGGCACATAGTAAGTACCGTATTGCTTAAACAATTGTATCGCTTCATCATCCATATAAGTACCATGTTCAATAGAATTAACGCCGGCGCGTATAGCACGTTTAATACCTTCCGCGCCATGCGCATGGCATGCCACCCGCAAGCCATAATCTTTTGCAATGGCAACAATGGCTTTTAATTCTTCGTTAGTAAGTTGAGCGCCCGCACCGTCTTTTTCAAGGCTTAGCACACCCCCGGTAGACATTATCTTAATTACATCACTCCCTTCCTTGTACCGCTGGCGCACTGCTTTTATGCAGTCATCCACACCATTTACAATGCCCTGCATAGGGCCGGGGTCGCCCATCAGGTCTGACCGCAGGCCGTTTGTGGGGTCATTATGCCCACCCGTACTACCAATGGGTATGCCCGCGGTATATACCCGCGGCCCGGGCACCAGGCCTTTATTAATAGCATTACGCAGTGAAATGTTCACCCCGGTGCCGCCTAAATCGCGCACCGTTGTAAAACCGGCCATCAGGGTACTGTCTGCAAACCCGATAGACATGTACGCAATATCCTGCGGGTTAAGTTTAAACTGGTTAACAAAATCGTCAGGGCCAATTTCACCTTCCAGGTGTACATGGCAATCAATCAGGCCGGGCATTACCGTCTTCTTCTCCAGGTGAATAACCTTATCACCCGTTGCAGGTTTTATATATCCCTTTTCAACACCTACAATTTTATTTCCGTCAACAATTATTGACATTTCCTGCAGAACCTGCAGGTTCTTCGGGTCTATTAACTTTCCGCAATAAAGTATTGTTTTTTGGGCATGCAGGTACTGGCTGCATATAACAGCAAGAATGCAAAGAATTTTTCTCATACAGTGGTTTTGTTGTAGAAAATGAAATTAAGAAAAGATAACTGCACGCAATAAAAAAATAAGCCTCCCGGTATACCGGGAGGCCCTGTAAATATTGTTCATTGGGTAACTAATCAATATTTGGTTGCGGTGTATAACGCAGGTAAGGCTTAACAACTTTAACACCTTTGGGAAATTTAACAATAGCGTCTTCGGTTTTAATAGAAGGCACTACAATTACATCTTCACCGGCCTTCCAGTCGGCAGGGGTAGCCACGCTGTAGTTGGCGGTTAACTGCAATGAGTCGAGCACACGCAACACTTCATGGAAATTTCTGCCGGTTGAAGCCGGGTAAGTTATGATAAGCTTAACCGCTTTGTCCGGCCCAATGATGAACAGCGAACGTACGGTAGCCGTTGCTGACGCATTGGGATGAATCATATCGTATAATGTTGCCACCGTCCTGTCTTCATCGGCAATTATGGGAAAACCAACTGTAACGTTTTGTGTTTCATTAATATCGTTTACCCAGCCAAGATGTTTATCAAGGGGGTCAACACTCACCGCCAGCACTTTGGTATTGCGTTTTGCAAACTCTTCCTGCAAGGCTGCAGTTTTACCTAACTCTGTTGTACAAACAGGTGTGTAGTCAGCCGGGTGAGAGAACAATATGCCCCATCCGTCACCGAGATATTCATAAAAATCTATGTCACCTGCCGTAGTTTTTGCCTGGAAATTTGGCGCTTTATCGCCTAAACGTAAACTCATATGAAATCGTTTTAGACTGCGAAGATAGCCATTCCCTACAAAAAATATAGACTAATCAAGATTATCTTTTTCTTTCTTTATGGTACGCCCCTTTTGCAGGGACGAGCGGCCGTACTTAATTTTTACATCATCAATGGCCTTATAGAGGTTTGTTTTTTTCTCCCCTTCATCAAACAGGCTACCCTGTATAGCGTGGTTGGTTAACTCGCTTAAACGCACGCCCAACAGCCTCACAGGCTTGCCTTTGCGGTACAGTTTGTGAAACAGGTCCTTAGCTACGGGAATCAATTCGTCGTCCCTGAAAGTGTATTGTATAGTTGTTTGTCTTGAGGTAGTTTCAAAGTTGGGGTAGCGTATTTTAACGGCTATGCAACCCGCAAGTTTTTCATCCTGCCTTAACTCAAAAGCAACCTTTTCGGTCATCCTCACCAGCTCACTCATAAGAAAATCAGTATCGGCGGTATTTTCCTCGAAAGTATTTTCGGTTGAAATTGATTTTGCTTCATGGTATGGCGATACCTCCCCAAAATGCTGCCCTTTTGCTTTTATCCACAGGTCGGCACCCCATTTGCCCAGCCGCTTTTCCATCTCTTCCGCTGTTTTACTCAAAATATCACCAATAAAATAAATACCCATTTCTTTCAGGGTGGTGAAAGTTGATTCTCCCACACCCGGTATTTTGTTTACCGGCAACGGCGCCAGGAATTCCTGCTCCCTGCCCGGCTCTATAAAAATATAGCCATTGGGTTTTGCCTCGTCCGTAGCAATTTTAGCTATCATTTTATTGCTGGCAAGACCGAATGATATGGGCAGCTTTGTTTTATCAATTATCTCCTGCCGCAGGTCAATTGTCCATTTAAACACATCAAAATATTTGTCCATACCGGTAAGGTCAAGATAAAATTCATCAATGCTTGCCTTTTCAAATAATGGCGCCCTGTCGGCAATTATCTCGGTAACCCATCTTGAAAATTTGCTGTATTCGCCTCTTGTACCCCTCACCAAAATGGCGTGCGGGCACAACTGCATAGCCTGTTTCATAGGCATAGCTGAATGTATGCCGTACTTACGGGCCGCATAGCTGCAAGCCGCCACCACACCGCGCTCACGGCTGCCGCCTACAATTACCGGCTTATCTTTTAAGGCAGGGTTATTCAATACCTCCACGCTTACAAAAAAGCTGTCAAGGTCAAAATGGGCTATATAACGTTGTGGCTGTTGCACAATAATGAAGGTAAATACTTGCAGTGGAAAGATAGGCGTCAACCAATGAAATTACCATTCAATTTTATTTTGGAGTGATATTACATTACTTTGTATCCCCGCAATTCGTCGTTGCCTTTATACCCTTTTAACAGGAATATATTAAAATACCTGGTTGTTTTGCCGCCGCGTGTGCCTGCGAACGTATGCAACGGCGTTACTGACTGAAAGTAAGGGCCATACACAGCAGAAACATCGTGGTAGTAATTACTGGGAATAATGCAAAGTGCGTCGTCACCCACATTTAATGCGCCGCGGTAATAGTTTAACCATGCGTAATGGTGCAGGTCGTCAATTTTGCCTACGCCTATTACATGATAACCGCCGGGCCTTGCAATATAATAGTCAATATGCGCGGCAGGAAACCACTCATAGCATACAACAGGCAAACCCGGCGCTATTTCTTTACCCGTCTCAGCCTTTTGTCTCCATGCGTTAAATTGTTCACCAAATTGCCGCCAGCCATACATATCCAGGGTAAAATCCCCGTCGCCATATTTTGTTGTAGTGGTATTACCCATTGTACCTGGGTAAAAATCAATCAACAACATGCCACCCACTGCCAATACTGCAATGAAAATAATGCTGCTCTTCAGCATTGCCCGGAAGAAAGATTTTGTGCGGGTTTCAATTTTCTCCTCCAAAAAAGCAGCGGCTATAAATGATAAGGCTAAAAAGCCCGGGCCGCTCCAATGGGGCAAAACATCCCGGAATAATGATACACCCGTTACAAATAAAATAAGCGGTAACCCGCACAATACCAGCAGGCGTGTTACATCATCTGAAAGAATTTTATGTTTACGCAGGTATAGCAAAGATGCCGTTAAGATGAAAACATTAAGCGGGTTATTATAAAAAACCTGGCCAATTAAAGCCTGCAAAAAACCGCCGCCATTAAGAATAAGCCTGTGCACCTCAACCCGTTCACTGTGATAACGCCACGTAATAAAATTATTTTGCAGGTTCCAGAAAAAAATCGGGCTTATGATGATTGCCGTAATAATAATGGCAATATAAAAGCCTGGTTGCAAAAATATTTTCCGTTGGTATAAAAGGCTGTATAAGCCAAAGCCAATCCATAAAAAAGCGCCATGCACTTTGCACATAATACATAAGCCAATTAAAACACCCGCGGTAACCCATTGCGCATAGGCAGGTTTACCATTTTCCCGAAACGCAATCACTATTTTTAGCATCGCCCAGATAGAAGCGAGCCAAAAAACTACCTGCGGGCTATCAGGCAAAATAAAAGTACCCGCAATAATACTGGTATATATGCTTGTGTTGTATAATATAGCGGCAAACCAGCCTGTACGTTGATTGCGGACAAGCGTACCGATTTTATAAGTTAGCCATGTGGCAATAGCAGCAGAAACGATGGCGCCCAGCCGGATAAACACCTGTTGCTGAAAAAAAAGGTTGCATGTAAATAATTTGATAAGTATTGCAACACCCGGCGGATGATCAAAATAATTTTGCTGAAGATGCAGGGCATACGTGTAATAATAAACTTCATCGTTACCAAACTCAATACAATTAGCAATAATAATACGGATTATAGTACAAGTGATGATTAAATACAGCAGGCGCTTTTTATACATGTAACTGTGTTATAAGCCTTTTTAAAATAAGGGTGAGATAATTATTTTAGAGGTTATTTTACATAATGATGTACCGTGCTACCTTCTTTACCATAACGGCACACAAACCGGAAAGGTTTATTAGTGTTACTATTTTAAGTAAAAACCCCAGTTTGGGCCGAAACTCTTAGCATGGCTACCGGTAAATATCCAGCAGCCCATCCGGCAGTGCCAGGTGTACTTCCTGTTTTTTCCTGTCTATCTTTTCCAGAGTCTCCTGGTGCAAAGGCAGCAGGGCTTCATTTCCATTCAATGTTGTGCGCAATAACACCTGGTGCGGCTGCTCAATAACTTCTTCAACCGCACCTACAAAATCACCTTCGTTAAAAATCATAAAACCCAGTAACGAAATGGGCGACGTTTTGCCCGCCAGCTTCCTGAAATCTGCATTCAATAACCATACCGGCCTGCTGGCAATACGGTGGGCGGACTCTTTTGTTTCAATACCTTCTAGTTTTACCAATATCTCATCTTCCTGCTTAGCGGCAGAAGATTGTACAAAATATGGCAGGTAGCTGCCTTTTTGTTCTTCCACAAAAATAGCCTCTACCTCCTTCAACGCCGTTCTTTTACCCAGTGCATGCTTTAAAATTAATTCACCTTTAAGGCCAAATGTGGCTACAAATTTTCCAATATTTATGTAGTCGGTCATTCTATGCTATTGTGTGCAAAGGTGCGCAAAACAAGTTGTAAGAATACATCCCGGATAAAAGAATAGGCTTTTATTTACATCATTTCGGGGGAGTGGGATTACGCAAAAGCGGCATAATCAGGCGTCATGGGTAACAAAACAGTTACCTCAACCATGTTGCCCGGTATATTTTTTATTTCGAAACTGGCTTTGTCGCCATACAAAAGCTTAAGCCGGCTTTGGGTGCTTTCAAGGCCAAACCCGTCTGGGTTAGCACTACTGGCAAGGTGCCCGGTATTTTGTACAATTAAATTGTGATGCTCTTCATCCCCAAACGAAATAATGCGTATAATGCCCCCATCAACCTGTTTGCTTATACCGTGCTTTATAGCATTTTCCACCAGGGTTTGCAGCATCATGGGTGGCACCGGTAAATCCAGGGTCGCTTCATCAATACAATACTCAACCTGCAGCCTGCTTTCAAACCGTATGTGTTCAAGTTCCAGGTAATCCTTTATCAGGGCAAGTTCCCTTTCCATCGGGGTTATCTCTATTTTCTCCGCCTGCAGGCTGCTGCGCAAAATATTACTCAATTCGGTAATGGCAGTCCTTGCCCTTACAGGGTTTTCATCAACCAGGGCCCGTATGCTGTTAAGAGCATTAAAAATGAAATGCGGGTTGATATGGGATTTTATTGTTTTTAACTGCATTTCTTTCAAAAGGCTTTCCAGCTTAATCTTATCAAGCTGGTCATTCCGGCTCATCATCACGTAGTGATAAGTAAAATAAATAAGCCCCCAAATCGTCAAAAACAAGTCAGTGCCAAACCAGTTTCGCACTATTTCGCTCCAGGTACTCTCGCCCTTAAGCATGGTTTCCTCAATACCTAAAAAATAGGTAAGCAATACATCTACCGCAGAAAAAACAAAGGCAACAGCCAGGATTATTACAAACAATGCCGGTATTTGCTGCGAAATGCGGATTTTGAATAATCTTAATGATTTGATGATAAGGCGCATAATATGGCTGAAAAAAACACCTTCCGTAAGAAACAATAACAGGTTTGGAAAAAAATAAGGGTCGGCTTTCTGGCTAAGCGTAACGTGAAAAAATATATATACCAGTCCCAATAAACCCCAGCCACCTGCCTGGCACACCCAGTAAATAAAATACTTCTTTTGAAACATCTATTAAAGTTAGAAAATTGTTGGGTTGCAACTGTATGTAAATGATTAACGGTAATAATGAAAGTACCAAATTACCATGACTTAAATACAGTACAGCCCGTGGTACGCCAAATTCATTTTTTTTGATATATTGCCGCCACAGTGTAACGGAAACCACCCGCTTACTGCTGCTATTTTTAACCGCAACAACACCAGTAACATGTCTGCTTATAACATTTTTGTTTTTGTAATTGTTTTGTCCGCGGCTTTTGGCTACATCAACTATAAGCTGCTAAAATTGCCGCATACCATAGGCATTATGGTGCTTTCATTGCTGGCATCGCTGGTGGTTATACAGGTAGGCAAACTTTACCCCTCAGTTTTTAGTGGCACGAGCAGTGTTATAAAAAATATTGATTTTTATACAGTGCTCATGAAAATGATGCTGAGCTTTTTGTTATTTGCAGGCGCTATTCAAATAAATGCCAAAAGCCTTAAAAGTGAGGCTATCCCTATCATTACCTTTTCAACAGTAGGCCTGCTTATATCAACCTTTGCAGTGGGTGGCTTGTTTTACCTGGCTACCAGCCTGCTTAAGCTTAACATAGATTTTATAAGCTGCCTGTTATTTGGCTCTCTTATTTCACCCACCGACCCAATTGCCGTTTTAGGCATTTTAAAGAAAGCAAATATTCCGCGGACGCTGGAGACTAAAATATGCGGCGAGTCGCTTTTTAACGATGGCGTTGCCGTGGTAGTATTTATTACACTGTTTGAAGTTTTACAGTCGGGCAGCGGTGACGTTTCGTTTTCACACATTCTTTCATTGTTCCTGAAAGAAGCAGTAGGTGGCCTGGTATTTGGCGCTGTACTGGGTTACGCAGGGTTTATAATACTGCGCAGTATTGACGATTATATGGTAGAAGCGCTTATAACACTGGCTATTGTTATGGGGGGTTATTACCTGGCAGACCAGTTACATATTTCAGGGCCGCTTGCTATGGTAGTGGCAGGTGTTATAACCGGCAATAAAAGCCGTGAACAGGGCATGAGCGAAATAACCCGCCGGTATATTGACCACCTGTGGGAAATGATTGATGAAGTGTTAAACGCTGTTTTATTTTTATTGATAGGGTTGGAAATGATTGTTATACCTTTTAACAGTACACTGCTGTGGCTGGGCTGCATAACAATAGTTATTGTATTGTTCGCCAGGTTTATCTCTGTTTTTTTACCGCTGAGAGTACTGCTTTTTAAAGAGACCTTTGAAAAAAATGCGGTAACCATTTTAACCTGGGGCGGTTTACGCGGCGGCTTGTCAGTTGCCCTTGCACTGTCGTTGCCCTCAACAATGCATGGCGGCGTTTTTGTGCCGGTAACCTACATAGTAGTGCTTTTTTCTATTATAGTGCAGGGATTGACTGTGGGAAGAATTGCAAAGTTGTAACTAGAACCTTTATGAAAGTAACTCGCCCGCTTTATCGGTAATGATCTTGCTTATAGTGCCTTTAAACATTGTTAACGCCATGGGCAATTTAGCGTCCAGGTGAAGGTTATTTTCATTTACGGTAAGAACACCCGAAATATCAAAACCCTGGGCTGTAAAGCTAAAAGTACCAGTGTTGCCGTTCCAGTCTTCCTGCAGGTTTTTAATCATATTCCCATGCTCGGTTTTTGTTTGGGTAAGCAATGTTTTAATACGGGTTAAAGCTTCTTGCTGCGGTATGCTGAACGGTACATCAATTTCCAGGCTGGCCATGGTAAAATTATATTTCGCGCGAAGATAATTGTATCGTGCGAAGCAGCCATGCGCCCACATCCGCATTTTACTTATTTTATAAACGTTTTATAGCTAAAGCAGTTCATCAATTCGTTTAAAAGCATAGCCTTTTGCCTGCAGGTAAGTTACAAGGTTCTCAAGCCGGTTATAAAATTTATCCGGCCTGCGCGGGTCGGTGCCGGCATGTATTAATATTATGGCGCCGTTAAGGCTGTTTGCATTACCGGCTATTTGCTGTTGTATGCTTTGCATAACCCAGTCGCTGCTTTTATATGAAGGCATCCCGGGGTAAGTATAGTCTGCATTAGTTCTTACGCCAGGAGTAAAACACACCACCTGCAAGCCCATTTGCCTGCTCCACGCTGCAATAGTGTCGTTCCACCATTCGTAAGGCGGTATAAAGTATTTTATTTTCGACGTGTCTATTCCTAAAGATTGCATTGCCCCGAAGCTTGCCTTCATATCATCCATAAATACCTGTTTTGTTACCAGCAGGCTATCCCGCTTAGTCCAGTCGTTATACAACAGGTGCATGTTTGAGTGAGAGCTTAAATAGTTGCCGTTTTTGTATAACTGTTTTAACCATGGTGTAAAAGCTGCTGTGCGATAAAACCGCCCGGTGAAAAAGAAAGACCCATGTATGCCATGCTTCTGCAATGTTCCTGTAATAGAAGGCAGCCCATCCCCAAATTCATCGCCTGTAAATACGAGCGCCACTTCTTTTTTGGTGCTGTCGCCGCGCACTATGCCGCCCTGCTGTATGGTGTACCTGCCGTTTGCCTGTGCCTGTTGTGCCGCCAAAAGGTAGATAAGGGAAGCAGTACCGTCCATGGTAGGCTCGTTGGTGCTGTAATCTCCATAGTCGTCATGATACACCGCAAGCCCGCTTTGAAACGGTGCATATTCATCACTGTCGTGCAGTTGTATGCCGATAAGATTGCTGTATATGCTTGTGTACACCGGCCCATCCACGAGGCCGCCATCAATGGGGTAACCCTTTAAATGGGTAAAGGCTGAATGTGGGTCTGTTGGTGTGTCGCCATTCTTTGGCAAGCCATATACCATACCCGTACCCCAGGGGTTGCAGCCAAATATCCAGTCGAAGCAGGCCTGCTCAAGCGGCAGGTAGGTTTCATCATGGCTTAACTGCCTGTACCAATAACACTGTATGGCAAAGCTTACCGTGAGGTTATTGCTGCACCATATAAAGGGTATGCCACGGTAAAAAGCATTTTGCCGGGCCTTTTGCCAAACACGTTCAATACCCCGCTTGTAAAACTGGATAATGGTGTCTTTCCTGGCCCCCTTTAATATTTTAGCCAGTTCATAATGGCCTATATTGATGAACGGGTACCACTGGTAATGTTTGGCGGTATCGGCCCCCAACCAGGGTGTGACAGGTTCCTGCAATGCGTACCTGTATGCCGCATTTATTGCATTGGCATTACCATGCGCAGCCGCATATAGGGCAGCTTCACCAAGCTCCATATCATCTGTCCAGTTATCTTCGGCGTATATATATGGCGACAGCACCGACGCTGTTTGACAAGCCCCCGGCTTTTCAATACCCATTTGCAGGGCTGTTGAAGCATTTACTGATAGTGTTGCGGCATAACTGCTATCTACACCTGTGAACATTTTACTGCCCAGTGCAAAAGCGCTCGCGAATTTGCCGGCGGTAGATGCCACACCCGTGGTATTGTTTTTAAACTTGCCCCGTTGCTGTGGCTGGCCGCTGCAGAAATAAACCGGCCGCTCAAAACCCTTACCGTAAAAGTTGTAGTCTTCTTTGGGTATGCGCATACCGCGGTGGTCACGGTCATCCCCTACCTGGTTAAACATCCAGTTAGCTTTCGGGTGCATTTTCAGCAGCCAGTCAAGCCCCCATTTTGCTTCATCCAGTACATCGGGCAAGCCATTTTTACCGTCAAGGCCGTTGGCTTGTTTTGCATCCCCAAACACCGCCGGAAAATCGCGGTAAGCCGCAAGCAGGTGGTAAGTGGCATTGGCGGATGTTGTTGCATACTGCAGGTAATCGCTGGCGTCGTGCCAGCCGCCCACTACGTCAATATGGGTGCTGTCTGGCATGGGCCCATATAAGGTATAGCCATCATGGGTATGACAGGAATCATCCAGGAAGGGGTTAAAACCGCTGCGCTGCTGGCGCATATAGCGCAGGCAAAAATCAGCAGCGCCATTATAAACATCCTCCGCTATTTCAAACACCGGCGAGGTTATCTTACCCGCCTTTATGTAATATTCGCCCCGCTGTTTGAAGGCTGAGAAGTTTAGCCGGTACGTATTTTTAAAAGGGCCGTAGCTGCCAAAGTTTTTGCCTGCCATGCCGGTAAAAACAACACGCCCGGTATAAGCGTTGACGAGTTGAAAACTGGTTATGGCAACATCATTCTTACTGCCCCAAACCGCAACCTTTACACCTGCCGGGGCATACCCCAATTGGTTGATGCGTATAACGGTTTGCGCAGGCGTATTCAACATCATTAAACAGGCAAAGGCAACAATGATAATCTTCTTCAGCATGAAACAGGCTTTTGAATAAAGATAGGACTGATGAGGTAATATCACGCACTTTTACCTGCCGCCACAACTGCTGCCGCACACGTGATTGCGATGCAAGGGACGATGCCATGAAAACCCTTTGCCGGTATGACCCCGACAAAAAATCCCCGCCAGCAAGTGGCAGGGACTTTTATTACGATCGTTGCACGAGCAATTAGCGCTGTTAACTTTCGTTGTTTCTTTCAACCCTTCTTACAGGCGCCTGCTGGCGGCGTGCACGGGCAGCCCTTTTGTGCTCCTCGTTACGGCGCTGAATGTTTTGTTCATGCTCTTCATGCCATTTCTGGAATTTAACCATGGCTGTAGCTTCATCAAACAAACCCAGCTTTACACCACGCAGCAAATGCTTTAAGAACAACACACCCTTAAATGATAAGATGCGCCTTACAGTGTCAGTAGGTTCAGCACCTTTGTGCAGCCACTCTAACGCTTTCTGACGATCTAACTGGATTGTTGCCGGTACGGTTAACGGGTTATACGTACCAATCTTCTGGATGAATTTACCATCCCGGGGTGCACGGGCGTCGGCTACTACTATAAAGTAGAACGGACGCTTCTTAGAGCCGTGCCTCTGTAATCTCATTTTGACTGCCATCTTAAATAGACATTTAAAGGCTAAAAAATTAGGTTAACATTAATTTGAGCGACAAAAGTATAAGTTTTGATGGAAATTTCAAATATTCTTACAAAACTTAACAGGAACAAATAACTGTTTTGGGTTTGTGTTTTATGCCCTGCGTCCGGGTACTTTAAATTGCCTGTTTACCAGGGCGTAAAACCCACGCCGGCAAACGCCAAAGCCCGCGCCTACCTCCTCATGCCGGGCATACGGCCCATTGGCATTTTATTCATCATCTTCATCATTTCACGCATCTGGTCAAATTGCTTCATAAACGCATTTACATCAGCCAGTTCCTTGCCACTGCCTTTGGCTATGCGCATCCTGCGGCTTTGATTAACAGCGTCGGGGTTTGAGCGTTCAAAAGGTGTCATGCTTTTTATCATAGCCTCTATGCCTTTAAACGCGTCGTCGCTAATGTCAATGTCTTTTATGGCCTTGCCCATACCAGGTATCATCCCCATCAGGTCTTTCAGGTTACCCATCTTTTTAATCTGCTGCAACTGGTCTAAAAAGTCCTGGAAATCAAACTGGTTTTTACGAATTTTCTTTTCCAGCCTTTTAGCTTCCACCTCATCGTACTGCGCCTGCGCTTTTTCCACCAGGCTGGTAATATCACCCATGCCCAGTATACGCTGCGCCATACGGTCAGGGTAAAACACATCCAGCGTATCTAATTTTTCGCCGCTGCTTACAAACTTAATAGGTTTGTTTACCGTGTATTTAATGGATAGCGCTGCGCCACCGCGTGTATCGCCATCCAGCTTTGTAAGCACCACGCCGCTAAAATCCAGCCGGTCGTTAAATGCCTTGGCGGTGTTCACCGCGTCCTGGCCGGTCATGCTATCCACCACGAACAGGATTTCAGTAGGTTTTACCGCAGCCTTAATATTGGCCACCTCGGTCATCATCACCTCGTCAATCGCCAAACGGCCTGCCGTATCTATAATTACTACATTCTTGTTTTTGCTTTTAGCTTCCTTAATAGCATTTTGCGCAATTTCAACGGCATTTTTGTTCTCCCTTTCGCTGTAAACGTCCACGCCAATTTGTTCACCCAATACCGTCAACTGGTCAATGGCCGCCGGGCGGTAAATATCCGCCGCTACCAGTAAGGGGCTTTTACCTTTTTTGGTTTTAAGGTAGTTAGCCAGTTTACCGCTGAAGGTGGTTTTACCGCTACCCTGCAGGCCGGCTATCAGCACTATGGCAGGGTTGCCGGTAAGGTTAAACTCAGCCTCCGTGCCGCCCATCAGGTCGGTAAGCTCATCCTGCACAATTTTAACCATCAACTGGCCGGGGCTAATGGCATTAATTACTTTGCTGCCGGTAGCCTTGTCTTTTACTTTATCGGTAAACTCCTTGGCAATTTTATAGTTAACGTCCGCGTCAATAAGCGCGCGGCGAATATCCTTTACCGTATTGGCAATATTCAGTTCATTAATGCGGGCTTCGCCCTTAAGGTTTTTAAACGCACTTTCAAGCCGCTCCTGTAGGTTATTAAACATACTGCTATAATTATTTTGCTGTTACCGGCTGTTTTTTACCCCGGCCAACAGGGGTGCAAATGTAAATAAATAATGGGTTGAATAATGCCGTTATTCAGAGCGCAGCTAAGAATCTGCCGGGCATACCGGGCTTGCCAAAAATCCAAATTTTCAACACCCCCTATAACGGGAGGAATAAGCCTGCCCCGGTACCACCGGAGGGAGGAATGCCATTTTCATCAACCCGTTCATTTTCAAACAATTGAATTAAATTCTGTCCACTTTTTTTACAAATTCATCTCCCCACCCCGTTTTTGCTTTTTTGTGGCCCTCGTGGTTACTTCCTGCACCCGCAGGTGTCCGTCCGGCAATGCCCGGGAAGGCACGAAGAAAAGCCCTTAACCGCTCTTACCAAAAGGAGGATACGGGAGGATAAAGAGGGACGAGGGAGGAATGCAAAAATTCACAAGTAATTGATTATAAATAAATTAGTAAAAAATATCACAAAATTTTTTATTAATTCCCACTTCATAATCCGCCTAAAACTATACAACCGCCACCATGCTTTTTCAAAGATCTGCTTACCATGTATATATATAAAAAAGGGCGAAATGTCTCACAAAATGGGAAGATTTATTTTTAAGAATTCGGGGAAGAATAATCTGCGAAGGATTGTTAGGGACGGAGAAAAATTCTCTGGTGAGCTATAATTTATAGACGAGCTACTACAAATTAACCCAGTTTAAGATATTGTTTGCGGGACGCAGTCCTGTACCACTAGTACACACAGGTGAGACGCCAGTGACGAAATAGCGGTGCCAAGAGTTAAATTTCTCTACCCGATTCACTTCGGTTACTCTACGCCGATTAAGTAAGGGAACCGGGTGAGAAAAGGAGAGATTATTAAACATACTTACTACCAATTTTTACAAGCTTTTGCCTGTAGGGCTGCAAAGGTGAGACGTTTGGCCGGGTAGGATTTGCTAATAATTAACGTTCAACCCAAAAAGGCAATGTTTAATTTTATACGGAAAGTATTGCCTGATGAAACCCTTTTTCAGCTATCTATTTCTTTTAATTCTCATCGCCTGTCGACATCCTGGAGCAAATATTGAGGAGAAAA
Organism: Chitinophagaceae bacterium; assembly: GCA_035550215.1. Taxonomy (GTDB): domain Bacteria; phylum Bacteroidota; class Bacteroidia; order Chitinophagales; family Chitinophagaceae; genus JABDFW01. Next base: position 111,768 of record DASZPM010000033.1, read on the forward strand.
GGCCCGCTGCTATAGATACAACTACAAAACTAAATGATGATGTTCCATTAACAAAGGAGGACAGTGCGATAGTTATAATCTCCACTGAAAACAACGACACTCTTTCATATACTAATTTTAATTTAAGAAAAATACTTAAATATTATCCCGAATTAAATTATAGCTATGCGCTCGAGCCGGACCTTGCGTATGACCGTAAAACTTCGTGGAAAAACATAAACGAAGAAGATAGAACAAAAGGCCTCACCTTTAATGGCGAATCAGGACAGGATAATTATTATTTGTTATACAGCTATTTTTTAAAAAAGAAAAACGGAGTTGCCAAATATAGAACTATAAGAATACGATTAATTAATATATACCGATATATAAACGGCATACATGGTTATTTGAATGATGGCGGTACTTACTTTGGCCATCAAAACAAAAGGATACTTGGCTATGCCGAATATGGAGTTTACTATTATAGGCGATATGGTGACAGGTATATGAAGAATTATAATATAGAATATCAAAAGAAACTTTTTATTGCCAGCTTAAGGCAATTTGTATCCGATGAAGTGGATGCGAACAATGGCAATGGTCTTAGGCTATCCGACAAAAAGGAAAAAATTACAACTATTTATGCTATAATAAACAACCTTGAAACTTTAATCACTGATTATTTTTTACTCAAACAAGCACAACTGTTTGAATACAATAATTATTAAGCCCCAAATCACATTATGGTACAAAATATAAGAGGGAATAAATGACTTCAGAACATCATAATAAAAAAATTTTAGTGGCTTATTTATTGGGCGACAATATGCCAAACACTTCTAATAATTTTAAAATTAATAGCACTAATGCAGAAATAAACCCAAATATTGCTGCAAATCGGGTAAATGGATAAGATTTATAAACTCTTTCAGCATTAAGAATATCAATGGAAGTCTTTCGTTCTGCTATTTCTTTACTGTTCTTATCTTTCACTTCTTTTCTTTCTAATTCTTTGAAATATGCTTTGTACCCGCCATTATGAATAAAAGCACTCCCAGTACCAAAAATGGTGTACCAGTCTTGTGTTGCGTTGTCCTTTTGAATATAGCCGTCCTTAATTAATTGATTAAAAGCACTTACTAAATTGTTCGGAGAATGTTTGTTTTTTAAACTATCATTGATAGAATACGCGGGTTGGCGTCCATCTCTCAAGATGTTTAAAATACTATCAGCAGCTATAAAGGGCTCAATATAAGGGTGCATAATAATTGTTTCAATACAACCAATCTACAAAAAGAAACTTAGATAATGTAAACAATTAATGTAATTAATCTTCACTGGCGCAGGTGTTCCGCCGAAGGCGGGCCACCTGTGACCATTAATGTACCGGGACTGTGTCCCGCAATACAGGCAATAGGGGTAATAAGGAATAGCAGCTTTGGAAAAATGAATTTTACCCTGCAATATTGGATACTCCCGAAAATTGGCAGAACGGTTAAATTATCTTCAATATAACCCGGTAACTCCGGGTATAATTTGGGTGCACGGCTAATGATTTCCTTCTGGGTTTAAATCTGCGATAAAACCTCCTGATGATTTGCACCCCCCCGCTCACCTTAGGCTGTCGGCGAAATAAAAGCCGTTAAAGGCTCTCCTTAGCCTTGTGCGGTTAGCTTGCGGCGTTGCTGGCTAAGGAGGTGTAATAAAATGCCCTGCTTTGCAGGCATTTCTCCTGCCCTATCCTTAGCTGGCGCAGCGCTTTAAGGATGTTTAATAAAAACCAGTCTTTGACTGGTTCCGAAAAACGCATTTAACAAGCTGAAATAACTAAGGTCAAATGGCCACAAAAATCCCTTCCCGTAAACCCCTCGCTCACTTTCCCCCCACAGCCTTCAGCATTCAGCACACAGCCTTCTCAATATTACGTACTTTTATACCATTCCATGCTTTACACAGAAGTAAAACCGCACCAGGCGTTAGCGCCTTACATTGATGCATACTGGACTGCCAAAGGCAGTTCAAAGGGCGTGGTTATTGAAAAAATACCGCCTGACGGCTGCGTGGATATTATTTTCAATCCTGGTGACAACTGTTATACGGAAAGCGGAACGGTTTTAATGAAACATGCACAGGCTTATTTGGTGGGCACCATGACACGCTTTAAAGAAACAGTAATGACGGGCGACACCAGCTTATTGGGGGTAAGGTTTAAGCCGGGGGCAGTTTCGGCCTTTTTCAAACAAACGCCGTTGCAGGACATTGTGAATACAACGGTGGAACTGGGGTGCGGCGGTGATTTCAGCAATCTTTTACTGGCAAAATCACCTGTTGAATTCCTTAATAATTATTTCGGCAAAAAGTTTACAAAGGCCGACCCTTACCTGCTTCAGCAAATTGACACCGTTAAAAAACGGAAAGGCCAGTGTAAGGTGGATGAATTGGCATCACTGCACTGCACTACCGTACGCCAGTTGGAACGCAGCTTTAAGCAATACCTGGGCATTACACCCAAACAATTTATAAACCTTGTTCGCTGCCAGCATGTAATAAAAGCTATTGAACAGCGTACACCCGGCCAATCACTACTTTCCATTGCTTTTGAGTATGGTTATTACGACCATGCCCACCTTACCAACGATTTCAAACAGTATATGGGTACTATCCCCTCGGCCCTGTATTAGCAGGTTTGGGGGTTGGGTTTGCTTTAAAGCCCTGTAAGGGCGGCATATATCAGCGATGGGTTTTAACCCGTCGGGAGAATGTTATTATATTTTCTTAAGCCCTGCAAGGGCGGCATGCAATGCTGTTACATTATTACGCCCTTGCAGGACTTAGCGAAAGTGCTGCGGCATCTGGCGATTGGTTAAAACCCATTGCTTTGTTATTAGCCTCCTTTCGAAACTTGACTTTAAACATGCTTTTTAATTTACAGCATCGCTCCTTTCGTCATAATATTTTGTCGCATTTTTACAAAACAGCGGCCTGTTTTGCAGTATATTTTTACAATCAAAAAAAAATGAAAAAAATATGCATTGCAGTAATAGGTATAATTTTTACCGTAACAGCATTTACACAATCAACAAACGTTAATAACAAAATGGAACAGAGATTTACCGTACTTACGCTTGGCGTGGATAAACTGGAAAAATCGTATAAGTTTTACCATGAGGGAATGGGGCTTGCCACAAAGGGCATTATTGGTAAAGAGTTTGAACACGGGGAAGTGGTTTTTTTTGAGTTGAAGAATGGGATGGTTTTGGCGCTGTATAGCAGGGACAATCTCGCCTGGGATTCCCATCAACAAAAAGGCGCGCCTTCTTCTACCGAGTTCTCCATAGGATATAATACAAGGAGTGAAGCCGAGGTTGACAGCATTATGGCGCAGGCGGAAAAAGCAGGCGCTGTTATAGCCAGGCCTGCACAAAAAACCTTTTGGGGCGGGTATAGCGGCTATTTTAAAGACCCCGACGGCCACCTTTGGGAAATAGTGTATAACCCGGGGTTAATTCCAAAGGATTGAAAAATAAACAGGGCTGCTTTGTACGGCAGCCCTGTTCGTTATTTAACATTCATCTTCTCCTGTGGCCTTAGTGCCAAAACTCGCTTTTAGTTTTATGCCGCCTGAATTTTTTTACTGCCTCTAAATTTGTCATAAGCAGTTTGTTTTGTCCTGTTGTTTGTGCAGCCTCGTAGGCGGATATAGATTTAAAGGCCATCACCATATCATAATCCATAGCCACCTGCCCCGAATCAAAAGGAACATCGCCTGCATTATCCCTGAACCATAAATTCCAGTTGGGGCTGCCGGGGGTATATACATACAGCGTATCTGATGCAGGGAAGGGGCCGGGCAGCAGGAACGATTTAAAAGTATCCTGCGCGGGCAGGTGGCAACTCATACAGGATGATAAGGCAAGGTTGCTATACTGTTTACTTGTTGCAATATCAACCGCCTGCTGTGCAACCGCGCCGTCGTTCGGGCCGCTTAACCTGCCACCCCAGCCCAAGGTTTCCGTGCTGTATGCCGGGGCCTTTGGGTTTATTATCGTTTCGTACAGTTTAGGGTAAGGCGGTGTTAGCGGGCTAATTACCCCCGGATCGTTACCCCACATAGCGCCAAGCGGCACCATTTTATCCCAAAACGATCCATTCGCATCTTTATCATACACAAACGTTGAGTAAACCCAGCCTGTTTTTGGCGCCGTTTTACTGTCCTTAACAATAATGTCCATTTGAAAGAAGCTAATCTTGCGCATCTGGTAGCCGGTAGCCGGGTTCTCCGTTGTAGGTATGGTATCATAAATGCTGAAGGTTTGTGCGCCCTGCATTACAGGCCATGCCGGGTAATTGACATTAGAGAAAGCAAGCTTTACAATAACGCTACCCTCTTTAAATTGCGCGGCATTGTTTGCCAGGTTTACATTTTGTCCTGTTTTACCCCAAATTTGCCCTACGGTGTAAGCGGCTGTTGAATCGTATAAAACCAGCGCATAACCTGCTTCATCTTCTTTTAAAGTTTTAAACATATTGGCCGGGTTGCCATTGCCTAAATATGCGCCGAGAATAGCCTCCCTTTGCGAGCCCATCCAGGGCTCGTTAAACCAGCCATATTTTGCTGAAGTCCACTGCGCATTATTCGTAAAAAAAGGCATTACGTTTGGCGCTATATAACTCTTTAAAGAATCCATGTAGGCAAAAACGTTTGCGGCAGAAATAGGCTGCCCGTTTAATGCCTGTTGCCACGGGGGGTTAACTACCGGCCTGGCAGTTGCAGGATAATCGTGGCTGAGAACAAACAGTGAATCGCTGTACTGTTGGGGAGAAGGTACAGAATCGCGGTGATTTAAAAATGCGCCATTCTGCCCGGCAGCCATCATGCCGGTGGTGGTTTTGTTGTTGTTTGAGTTGCCGCAACTATACACAATAATAATTATGGCAAGCAACATGACTAACACGGCTGAAAAAATGGATATTTTTTTCATATTACCTTGAATTTTGGTTTAATATTTTGCATATAAAAAATAGAAAAAGGCATAGCAACCAGTGTAGTATAAACTGGCATATAAAATCCAATTGTTTTTGCAATGCAGCACCGGCTTTGGTTGTTGCTGTATAAGGTTTACACTTTTTTTAAGCCGTTCCGTTAAAAAACAGTACTACCAAATGTCTTCTTTGGGGTATGCAAAAGTATTTGCCGGCAAAACCGGTAAATGCAGTAAAATAGAGCAGGAATTAGTTATTAATTTTTTGTATAATTATCATCACAGGGCCGGGGCATTGTGTATACACGCAATCAGCAAATAGTACTAAATACAGTTGTTCCTGTATAGTAAGATAACAATACTTTTTGAGATTTGCAAGAATAATTTAAAAATAGTATTAATTAAATACACCGTACTGCATGCAAAACATTATGCCCCGTACCATAAAGCAAATAATGCCCGTAAGTCGTAATCAGCCCTTTAATTTGCCGCGTACCCACCCCTTTAGAATGATGGATTACCATAACCTTTGTACTGTTGTAATTGTTATTTAAAAAAAACAATACTGCAGGTGGAGCAGCAACCACAATAAAAACGGGCGTAACCGAAAAGCCTTAAGAGTAGGAAAACTAAAACAGGTTTTATGGCAAACAACAGCGTATCCCTGCACAGGGTTATTAAAGCATCGCCCGAAAAAGTATACAGGGCTTTTACCGAAGCATTGGCAATAGCTTCATGGCTTCCGCCGTATGGCTTTCTGTGTACCGTGCACGAAATGAATGTGCAGGTGGGCGGCACATATAAAATGTCGTTTCATAATTTTACTACGGGCAGCAGCCATTCGTTTGGCGGAAAGTATGTTGAGATTACGCCCAACGGGTTTTTAAAATACACCGATGTATTTGACGACCCCAACCTGCCGGGCGAAATGAGTACGTCTGTATGGCTTACCAAAACTTCCGTAGGCACTGACTTAAAAGTTTTGCAGGAAGGCATCCCGGCAATGATACCTGTTGAAATGTGTTACCTCGGCTGGCAGGAGTCGCTGGAAAAATTGGTAAAACTGGTTGAGCCGGTAATACCGGATGCATAGGGCAACTACCTCCCCTCAAAAAATCTTCGCTAACCTCCTGTATTAACTGTAACGGTTATTATCTTCGTTCCCATGATAATTGACCTTCGTTCTGATACCGTTACAAAGCCATCCGCCGGCATGCTGCAGGCCATGATGGAAGCAAAAGTTGGCGATGATGTTTTTGGCGAAGACCCCACGGTTAATGCTCTTGAGCATAAACTTTCTGAAATGTTTGGCATGGAAGCGGGCATATTTTGCCCAAGCGGCACGATGACCAACCAAATAGCCATAAAATGCCATACACAGCCAGGCGACGAGGTAATTTGTGATAAGCTAAGCCATGTGTACCAGTACGAGGGTGGTGGCATTGGGTTTAATTCGGGTTGCTCGGTGAGGCTGCTGGATGGCGACAGGGGGCGGGTTACCGCTGAGCAGGTTGTCGAAAGCATTAACAATAAGCTGGATGCGCATAAAGCATACACAAGGCTGGTTTCGCTGGAGAACACAGCCAACCGCGGCGGTGGCAGTTGCTATGATTTTGCTGAATTTGGCAAAATAAAATCGGTTTGCACGGAAAATAATCTTGGCTTTCACCTTGATGGTGCACGGTTATTTAACGCCATTGTGACAAAGAACGAAAGCCCCATGGATTATGGCAAAACGTTTGACAGTATTTCCATTTGCCTTAGTAAAGGGCTTGGCACGCCCGTGGGCAGCGTATTGCTGGGTAAAAAAAACTTTATTGCAAAAGCGCGCCGCATACGTAAAATATTCGGCGGCGGTATGCGCCAGGCAGGTATTTTAGCCGCGGCAGGCATTTACGCGCTTGACAATAATGTTACCCGCCTTGCCGAAGACCATGCTCATGCCTCCACCATAGCCGGTGCGCTTGCAAATAAAGATTTTGTGGAAGATATTCTGCCGGTTGAAACCAATATTATTATTGCCAAAATAGGGGGGCGTTTTACTGCGCCGGCTTTGTCTGCGGCGTTAAAAGAGCATGGCATCCTGGCTATAGCCATAGCGCCCACGCAAATGCGTTTTGTACTGCATCTTGATATTAGCCCGGCAATGGTTGAGCGGGTGGTTGAAGTGATTACAAGCCTGTAAACGGTAATTTTTATCCAAGCCGCTGCGGTGCAGGTGAAGATGAATAGTCCCTGGTAAAATCCGGGTAAGGCTTACAAGGTAAACACCGTTTTATCAATCACGGCCAATAATATAACCCCCATAATAAACAACCAGTTTGCCGTGGTGGGATGATATTTTACCCTGAACGGTTTTAGCACCAATACAATAAAAATAGCAGCAAAAACAACAGCCGCTATAAGGTAGCTTACAGATGTCATTACATGGGTGTTATTGTCTTTCATTACGCCGTTGCGGCCTGATACAAGCATAAACCCGGCAAATATGATTGTTGAAATAACGCTTGTAACCCAGCCTTTCTTTCTATCGTACAATAACATCAGGCCCGCGTAAAAACAAAGCAAGCCTGCAATGTAGTTAAAGTGAAACATTCTGAATAATTCCCAAAACGAAATATCTTCTTTTTTTATACCACCAGTTTGCAGCCCAAACTGCAGTTTTGAATAGATGGCCATAGTAAGCAGGTATAAATAAAATAAGGCCCAGGCCTGCAAAATAGTTGCAATAACCTTTTCGGTAATATTCCACCCTTTTTTCATAAGCAACGAAGATTGTGAAAAGCGTTAGTTTTTACAAATATGCGTAAATGTAAATTAAAATCAACCACAATTAATACAAGGCAAAGCGCAGGGCAGGGCAGGCAGAAAAAAAGGTGCTTTTCATTCTTGTGTAGCATCGCCCGGCCGTGGCCGGGCTGGTTTCCAGGGAAATGTTATGATGTTTGGTTGCGGGTATAGATACAGTGCAAAGAAAATCCGTTATTATATAGTATTAATAACGCGTTCAAGTTGGGCAGCCTGCATTACGCCGCTCTGCCGCCATTTTATTTCGCCATTTTTAAAGATAATCAATGTTGGCACACCCTGTATGTTAAAAGCTTGTGCTACGGCCGGGTTTTTGTCCACGTCTAACTTTAAGATAGTGGCTTTATCCCCTATTTTAGTTTTAAGGTCATGCAAAATCGGCTGCATAAGCTTACAGGGGCCGCACCATGTGGCAAAAAAATCCACCAGTACGGGTTTATCCCCCTTAATCAATTCTCCAAAACTTTTATTGGCTGTTTCCATATCAAAATTATTTTACGTTAATTCAATGCCGTTAATCGCCTTTAACTTCTTCGTACACAATATCATCGGTAAGGCGGTCACTGTCCATATTCACCGGCCGTCTTACTGCGCCGGTGTTTACGGTGCAGCAACCAACATTAATAATAGCAAGTAAAGCCAACAGCATGCCAATTATTGCTATGGCCCATTCCTGCTGCAATATTGACTGCCAAACGATTATTATACCCAACACCAGGCGTAACACCCGTACAAAATGCCAGCCCTGCAAAATTCGTTTCATGTTATATTTTTTTTAGTAACGACGACCACGGCCCGCCATTATAAACCTCTATTCCTTCATGCTGCATAATTGCTTTTGCCATGCCGCTTCGCGCGCCGCTTGCGCACACCGCTATAACAGGTTTGCCCGATTTTTTAAGTTCGGGAATTTTATTTTTAAGGATGTTAAGCGGTATATTTCTTGACCCCTTAATATTACCACCGCTAAACTCGGCTGGTGTTCTTACATCTACAATAACTGCCCCTTTTTCAACGAGAGATTTATAATCCGTTGAACTACCGCCAAACATATTTTTAACAAATTGTAACATGGTCTTATTTTAAAATTTTAACTATAACATTGTTGCCGGGCACATATAATCAGACACAGGGAATCTCAAACTTTCCTTAATCGCTTTAAAACCGCCCTGTACATTAACCAGGTTTCTAAAACCCCTCGACTGGAGGATAGAAATAAAAATTACCGACCGGTAGCCGGAAGCACAATGAACATAATATGTTTTCTGCCTGTCTAAACCCTGTGTATTATCATTAATAAAATCAAGGGGCAAATTTTCGGCGCCAACTACATGCTCACTATCATATTCGCTGGCTTTTCTCACATCAAGTATGTCACAGCTATGTTCCTGCATAATATCCGCAAGGTCTGGAGCGTAAATTGATTTTACCTGGTCGGCTGGTTTCCCCGCTTTTTGCCAGGCAGGGAAACCGCCTTCCAGGAATCCTATCACATGATCAAAACCGACGCGGGAAAGTCTCGTAATCACCTCATTTTCTTCCCCGTTATATGCCACTATTAAAATAGGCTGTTTAATATCAACAATAAGCGCCCCGGCCCACGGGGCAAAATTGCCGCGTATGCCAATGTTGATTGAATTGGGTATAAACCCTTTTACAAAAACGTCAGGGTCCCTCGTGTCAAGAATCAATGCCCCTGTTTCATTAGCCGCGGTTTCAAACAACTCCGGCGTTAAGGCGTGATGGCCACGTTGCAGCACTTCATCAATGCTTTCATACCCCTGCTTGTTCAGCATAGCGTTTAAGGGGAAATAAGCGGGCGGCACCACAAGGCCGGTAGTAACTTCTTTAATAAATTCCTCCTTCGTCATGTCAGCCCTCAATGCGTAATTGGTTGCTTTTTGATGACCCAGCGTATCCGTGGTTTCATTACTCATGTTCTTTCCGCATGCGCTGCCTGCACCATGCGCCGGGTAAATAACAATATCATTTGCCAGCGGTATTATTTTATTACGCAGTGAATCAAAAAGAATACTAGCCAATTCTTCTTTGGTCATGTTTGCCGCTTTTTGCGCCAAATCAGGCCTTCCCACATCACCTATAAACAACGTGTCGCCGGTAAATAATGCCACATCTTTGCCATTTTCATCACGCAGCAAAAAGCAGGCGCTTTCCATGGTGTGTCCCGGCGTATGCAGTACCACAAATTCAACCTTACCTACCTTTAATACCCGGTTGTCTTCCGCAACAATGGCGGGGAAGGCGGGTTTTGCGCCCGGCCCGTACACTATTGAGGCACCGGTTTTATTGGCAAGGTCAATATGGCCTGAAACAAAATCAGCGTGAAAATGCGTTTCAAAAACATATTTTATGGCGGCTTTATTTCGCCTTGCCTTCTCTAAGTAAGGCTCTACCTCACGCAGTGGGTCTATTACAACCGCTTCTCCTTCGCTTTCTATATAATAGGCCCCCTGTGCAAGGCAGCCTGTATAAATTTGTTCTATTATCATACCAGGAATATTATAGTACAAAGGTGAGAAAGCTGTCAGCGTTTTTTCGTGACATAAATCACACCCGTTATATTTTATTGCATAAAAATTTCTTTCAGGATGATATAAATGCCCATTACCAGCACAAACCACCCAAAAGCACGTTTAAGAGAAGCACCGTTTATTTTTTTAGCTACCATGCCACCTACGAAAATGCCCGCGACGGCAATAAGTGTTACCTCCAGCAGGAAGCGCCAATCAATGGTGAAATAGCCGAGGTCACCCGCAAAGCCTGTAAGGGAGTTCATTGCTATAATCAGTAACGAAGTGCCAACAGCCTGTTTCATAGGCAAATGCAATACAAGCACCAGCGCGGGTATAAGTAAAAAACCGCCACCCGCGCCCAGCAGGCCGGTTACAATACCTATGCCTATACCGTAACCCAGCAGCTTTATAAAGCCGGCTTTATTTTCGGGTTGTGAGTCTTTTGAAATTTTCCTGTTGCTGCGTATCATAGATATTGAGGCAAACAGCATAAGCACCGCGAACAAAACCATTGTGGCAATGCCTGAAGTGATATTTATGCCCCCAATGTATGCAAGATGATTGGGTATATGCGGAATGATAAACTTGCGGGTGGCAAAAACTGTTATAACGGATGAAATGCCAAACAACAGCGCAGTTTTAATGTTAAGCCAGCCCTTGCGGTAATTGTTTACCGCGCCGGCAAGGCTTGTGGTACCAACAACAAACAGCGAATAAGAAGTTGCCAGCGTTGGATTAATACCAAAAAGATACACCAGTACCGGCACCGTGAGTATGGAACCGCCACCGCCAATTAACCCTAACGAGATACCTATTAACGCCGCCGCTATGTAACCAGCTATATGCATTAAACTACTTTAATGCAAAACTGCTAAACTGTGGGGCGTTAATACGTGATATAAGTCACGCCTGTCAGCTAATTTCCAGGCGGAGGATTTTTATTTGCTGGTTTTTAAGGTTTTCAATCATACCCTTTTCAGCAAGCTTTTTCATTAAGCGTGAAATTACCTCGCGGGAGGAGTTGAGCTCCTGCGCTATTTCTGTGTGATTGATGAAGAGAATATCTGTTTTAAGCGTTTCCTGCTGCCTTTTAAAGTAAAAGAGCAGTCGTTCATCCATATTCCTGAAGGCAATATGGTCAATGGTAAGTAACAGTTCCTGGAAACGGCTGCGGTAATTATCCAGCACAAAATAATACCATGTTTTATAATGCAGCATCCATTTATCCATAAACTCAAGCGGCACGGTAATTACTTCCGTATCGGCGGAAGCGGCAATTTTTAGCTGGCTTATTTGCTGCCGCGTGGCGCATATCATTGAGAGGGCGCAGGCCTGCCCGCCCTGCAGGTAATACATAAAATATTCATTGCCTTCCTCATCCTCCCTGAAAATTTTTACCAGGCCGCTTACAACCAATAATACAGAACGAAAGTATTGACCGGTTTTTACAAGCACATCGCCTTCTTTAAAAGTGCGCAGCGTTGCGTTGTTACCTATATCTTCCACAAGGCCTTTTTCAAACGAAGGGAATATTTCCTGTATAAGTTCAGTACTAATCATGCAGGGTAATTTTTTTTTGAAGGTTACGAACTACACTTGCCTGGCTGTAAATGTCTAAAATTCCTGGTTAGTTACGGGCGGCGCAGACGGTATTTTTATTTTATTAAAGTCATAATGTACCGCCTGGTGGCATTCATTACAGGTATTGGTAAGCAATATAAATCCTTTGTTGAAAGATGAACCACTCTGCTGGCTGATGGCAACATTTAAACTGTCCAGCGCCGGGTTTAACATGGTAACTAACTTAGATTCCGGCCTGTCGGCGGCATAATGCTTAATATCATCCAGTGCCTCCATTATTTCGTGCATTTCAAAATCGGCCAGTTTCCAATTGGCCTTCTGCCCGGCAAAATACAGCTTGGCGTGGTGCAACTGTATATCGCTCATAAACTCTCCAAGGCCGGGTTTATAAGCGCTGTCCAATTGCCTTTGCAGGCTGTCAATTTTAGCCTGCATTTGCTGGTTACCGGTGTTGCAGGCTAATACAATAACAGAAAACAGCAAAGCCGCGGCGATAAACTTTTTCATACTAACTGTTTTACAACTGTAATAAAAAAAGCCTCCCGGCTTGCAACGGGGAGGCTTCTCTGTACTGTCAATGTATTAGTAGCTGGCACATTCCTTCATTTCTTTTTCAGTGTATGCCAGGCCGTATTGCTTTAACACATCATCGGGTACGCCATTCCATTCAGTAATGGTGTTGCCTATATAACCCAGGTCATGTACCATGCCTATTTCTGAAGTATAAAACCCGGTAGCTGTTAAATTGCGCATAAGGTTAAAAAAGTTAACCCCCTGCGTGTCTTCCGGCTTTGCTTTTTTAGGATAGGCTATGGCGTCAACCATTTCCATTTGCTGCTGCTGCGTGCAATCAGTAAAAGCATTTCCATACAGCGCCAGGCATTTCATATCAAGCCAGCGCAGGCCGCCGCGCATAGGCACCTGGTGCTGCGGCATATCCTTAACAATATACTCAATAAAATCAGGCACTTTGGCATCGCTTGCGCTGCCGCTCACCGCGTCTTTGGGTATTATTATATCGCCAAGCAATGTAATTGTTGCCATTTCGGCCGGTGTAAAAAATGTGGGTTCGGCATCAATAGCCTTTTGGCGCTCCTGTTCTTCTTTCATACGGTTGTAGCCGTCTGTCGGGGTCACCGTGGTGCTCCCTGTTACTTGCTTATCGCCAGGTTTACAGGCTTCCACCAATACGCCTGTTGATATGCCGCCTATCAGCAGGGCCTTAATCGATTTTCTTCTGTCCATATTTTGTTATTTTAGTTACCGGTTACCTGTTACAGGTTTCCAGGCTATCAATATTTTTAATACCTTACAATAACCGGCAACCTGTAACAAGTAACCGGCAAGGATGCTTTACACCCCGTTTGACGGAATGTTATTCTTTTTCAATTCGCTTACCAGGTTCTCGCTGGCGCGCATTGAAAGTGCCAGTATCGTCCAGGTAATATTTTTATCACCCTGGCTTACAAACTGGCCACCATCTACACAAAACAGGTTTTTACATTCATGCGCCTGGCTCCAGCTATTCAGCGGGCCGTCCTTAGGGCTTGCCGCCATACGCACGGTACCGGCTTCATGAATAATATTACCCGGTGCATGCAGGCCATAATTATTTTCGGGGCCATCGTCGCCGCCCCAGGTAATAACCGCGCCCATAGCATGCAGTATTTCGGCAAAGGTTTCCTTCATGTGTTTAGCCTGCTTAATCTCATAATCGGTATAAGTAGTATTAAACCTCAATACAGGAATACCGTATTTATCAACCACGTTAGGGTCAATTTCGCAAAGGCTTTCTCTTCTTGCCACAGCCTCGCCACGGCCGGCCATACCTACGTGGGCGCCAAAAAAGTAACGGTAATCTTCTTTTAAAGAAGCGCCATAGCCGCCGGCTTCTTTCTGCTTGCCTTTTATTTTATAGGTGCCGTTAAGGTTTTCAATGCCCCAGCTAAAGCCATAGAGAGGCATGCCAAAACCACCGCCATACTCAATATGGTAACCACGGGGGAAGTCGAGTTTTTTATTATCAAGCCACCACGGTGAGTAAACGTGCATACCGCCAACGCCGTCTTCATTGTAACGCTTACGGTCAAATAATTCGGGGATGATGCCACCCATATCTGCGCCGGTTGAGTCGTGCAGGTATTTACCCACCACATCGCTGCTGTTGGCAAGGCCGTTGGGGTGGCGGGATGATTTTGAGTTAAGCATTAAACGCGCACTTTCGCAGGCGCTGGCAGCCAGTATAACTGTTTTGCCGCTTACCTGGTACTCCTGCATATCATCTTTGCTTACATAAGAAACACCTGTTGCAAGGCCCTCGCTGTTTGTCATTATCTCGCGGGCCATAGCATTGGTAACCAAATCTACATTGCCGGTGGCTATAGCCGGGATACATAACGCAGATGACGAAGAAAAGTCGGCGTACATTTTACAGCTACGTCCGCACTGTGCGCAGAATTTACACTCGCCCCTGCCCGGCCCGAGCTCATTATTTTTCTTTGTAATGATTGATAACCGGGAAGGAATTACCGGTACGCCAACGCTGGTTGCCGCTTTTTTTACAAACAACTCGTGCAGGCGCGGTTTGGGTGGTGGCATAAAATAGCCGTCAGGGTCATCTACCAAGCCCTCGTTAGTACCAAATACACCCAGTAATTTATCTATCTTATCATAATAAGGTTTTACATCATCATAGCTTATAGGCCAGTCATCACCGAGGCCGTCAATACTGCGGCGTTTAAAATCTTTCGGCCCAAAGCGCAGCGAAATTCGTCCCCAGTGGTTGGTACGGCCACCCAGCATGCGGGCGCGCCACCATTCCCATTTTGTATCGCCAACATGGGTGTATGGCTCACCGTCAATTTCCCAGCCCCAGTAACAACCGTCAAAATCGCCAAAAGGGCGGAATTTTGTGCTGGCGCCGCGGCGGGGAGATTCCCACGGGTTCCTGAATTGGTTTGAATCTTTCGCAGGGTCAAACATCGGGCCGGCCTCTATCAGGCACACCTTAAGGCCGGCGTTGGCAAGCACAAAGGCTGCCATACCACCACCTGCGCCAGAGCCCACAATTACTGCATCGTACTTTTTTTGCTGTTTCTTAATTTGAATTCCCGGCATAACTACAGTTAGATATTTAAAGTAAATGAAGAAGCACTTTTCAGCGTGCACAAAACATGTGCGGTATAACCGTTAACTATAATAAGCGCATGAAAGTATGAATTTATAACTAATAAAAATGCAAATTCTAATTTAGGTTATGCTAAATTCGGGTGAATGAATAATATTATAGGTGTTGATATTGGCACCACGCACTGTAAGGTTATTATTGTTGACAGGGAAAATAAAATTGTTTTTACAGCAAAGCGAAATTGCCGCTCATTTATTGATGAGTATGGAAAACACGAACAGGATGCGCAGGAAATTTGGGAAATGGTGCTTGATTTGTTGCAGCGGGCTTTTAAACACACCCCTGCGGCAGAAATAAGCTGCGTTTGTTTCAGCGCCGCCATGCACAGCCTGCTGGCAGTTGATGCACAAGGGGGCCCTTTGATGAATGCTATGACATGGGCAGACACGAGGGCGAATGAATATGCAAGGCAATTAAAATCAACGACGGAAGGGGCAGAAATTTACCGGCAAACAGGCACTGCCATACATGCTATGTCCCCGCTTTGTAAACTGTTATGGCTGCAACACCAAAAGACGGAAATTTTTAACAACGCGGCCAGGTTTATTGGCATAAAAGAATATATTTTCTTTAAGCTCTTTGGCAAATATGTCATTGACTATTCTATGGCTTCGGCAACCGGCCTGTTTAACATACACACAAAGCAGTGGAATGATGCATCTCTGCATTTGGCAGGCATAACCAAAAACAAACTCTCCCAACCTGTTGAAATATTGCACGCCGAACAGGCGATGATTCCTGCTATTGCGGAAAAAATCGGCATAACCGGCAGTGTGCCTTTTTTAACCGGTTGCAGCGATGGCGCAGCGGCACAGGTTGGCAGCGGCACCCTGCTGCCGGATGAAACCTGTGTAACTATCGGCACCAGCGGCGCTGTACGCACCTTTACCCACGAGGCCATTACCCACCCTGCCTGCAAAACATTTACCTATGCCTTTTTACCCGGCTGGTATTTAACCGGTGGCGCCACTAACAACGGCGGCAATATAGTGCAGTGGTTTCCTAAAATTTTTGCACAAGGCATAAAGGACGAGGACTGTTACGCCACCATAATAGCCCTGGCACAGCAATCGCCGGCGGGGGCAAACGGCCTGTTGTTTGTGCCTTACCTGCATGGAGAAAGAAGCCCGGTGTGGGATGCAGGCGCAACAGGCTCCCTTTCAGGCATGAAAAGCTCCCAAACCATTAACGATGTGGCAAGGGCTGTTATTGAAGGTATTTTGCTGAATATTTGGGAAATATTTCAAACACTGCCTAATAAAAACGACGCAAATATTATTTACGCAAATGGGGGCTTTTTCAGTAATCCATTTATGGCGCAGATGCTGGCAAACATAAGTGGCATAAAGGTGCTGCTGCAGGAGGATGCTGACTCCTCCGCCCTGGGTGCAGTTTATGTTGGCATGCTGTCGCAAGGCTGGATAAAAGATGTACTGGAGGTGAAAAAATTTGCCGTTGCGGATACCACATTCTTGCCGTTGCCAAAAGAACATGAAGTTTATAAGATGGTGTTTGAAAATTATTTGAAGAAATCCTCACAGAAGTAATACGCGTCTAATTAACCCAAGTTGTTAGTTATGTAAAGTAAAAGAGAGCATTAATAAAAGATAATTTTGAGTTACCACACACAAAACTCAATTATCAATGCTCACAGAGGATAAAATTATAGGGATTTACTGTATTATCGATGATATT